>NZ_CP109473.1:2476161-3714242 GCF_036227405.1 Streptomyces sp. NBC_01460 | reverse complement strand
ATCCCCATGGCGGCCCTCGTCGCGGTCATGGTCATGGTGTGCTTCGCCACCTTCGACTGGCACTCCGTCGCCCCGAGGACCCTGAAGCGGATGCCCGCCGGGGAGATCGTCGTGATGATCGTCACGGTGGTCTGTGTCGTGCTGACCGAGAACCTCGCCGTCGGCGTCGTCGTCGGATCGGTCACGGCCATGGTCATCTTCGCCCGCCGGGTCGCCCACCTCGCCGACGTCACGTCCGTCGTCGACCGGGACGGCGGCCGGGTCGTCTACTCCGTCTTCGGAGAGCTCTTCTTCGCGTCGTCCAACGACCTCGTCGGCCGGTTCGACTACGCCGGCGATCCGGAGGAGGTGGTCATCGACCTGTCCGCCGCGCACATCTGGGACGCGTCGGCGGTGGCCACCCTGGACGCCGTCACCACGAAGTACGAACAGCGCGGGAAGAGCGTCGAGATCACGGGTCTCAACGAGCGGAGCGCCGACCTCCACGGCTCCCTCAGCGGCCGGCTCACCGGCGGCGGCTGAGACGCCCGGAGTGATGACCGACACAGGGGCCGGTGTCGGCGGCACCTGTGTCGAAAGCCCTCCCGAAGGCGCCTCCCGGGCATCGCGGACGGGTCTCGCCGGGGACGACGCGCCGGGCGGCAGATGACCGGCTCGGCCGCCGACGGGCCCGCCGGAGCACCGGTCCACCGGGTCCGCCGGTGCGGCGGGAGGCGCCGGCCGGCACCTGTCCGGGCAGTTCGCGCGAGGTGTGTGCTTCTCGTGAAGGCGGGCAGGAGGGATGGTGCGCAAGGTGCTCCAGGTCGTCCCCCGCACGAGGGGGGTGGGTTGCCAAGCGCTCCTCGGCTGGGCAATGGTTGCCGAAGGGAAAGCAAGTTTCGTCCAGTTGGAAGGTGGTGCGACTCGCCGCAGGCGGGTCCCCCCTCATGGCACCTCTGAAGGAACACATCGCGACGAGATCTGAGCAGCAGTCACCGTCCGACCTGTGGGGCACGGCCCCGTACGCCGCCGTCGTCGTCGACAGGGCCGGAACAGTCATCGACCTCAACCCGGCAGCCGCCTCTCTCCTCGACGGCGCGGCCCGGGGCATCGCCCTCTCGGAGGCGGCGCCGTCCTGGCTGACGGACGCCCACCGGGAGACGGCGGTCCCCACCGGCCGCACCGCCGGAGACGACCCGGCCCCGGCGCCGCCCCGCCCCGCCTACCGCGGCAGGATCGGTGCGCGGAGCTTCGAGGCACATCCGGCCCCGGACCCTGACGGCGACGTGGTGTGGTGGCTGGTCGACGACACCGGCCGGCAGCTCGTCGAGGAGGAACTGGCCACGGAGCGGGAGCGCACCGCCTTCCTGGCCGAGGCGTCGAACGTCCTGCTGGCATCGCTGAACACCGACCGCTGCATGCAGGTCACCGCCCAACTCGCTTCCCAGCACCTCGCCGAGGCCGCCGTGGTCATCGTTCCCGCCGCCGGGCGGAAGCTGCCCATGGCGTACGCGGTCGGAGGCGGGACCGCGGAACGCGGCACGGTGACGGCGGACCCCGCCGAGGTCCCCGGCCTGAGCGAGGCCTTGCAGGGCTTCCCGCCCGTTCCCTCCCGCTGGATAGACCCGGCGGCACTGCCCGGCTGGCTCATCCCGGAGGACTTCTCCGGCACCGTCGGGTCGGCCGCCGTCACCCCGCTGCCGGGTCACGGGGTCCCGGCGGGCGTCCTGGTCCTGCTGCGCGGCACGGGTGCCACCGAGTTCAACGAGAGCGAAGAGATCTTCGCCCGGCTGTTCGCCGCGCGGGCCGGCGCCGCCCTGTCCGCCGCCCGGCTGTACGCCGAGCAGAGCGACATCACGCGCACCCTGATGCGGGATCTGCTGCCGCCCCGGCTGAACCGGGTGAACGGAGTCGAGTTCGCCGGCGGCTACCAGCCCTCCGCCGCGCGCGACCGGGTGGGCGGCGACTTCTACGACGTACACCCCGGCAGCACACCCGACGACGCGTCCCTGGCCGTCCTCGGCGACGTGTGCGGAAAGGGTCTGGACGCGGCCGTACTCACCGGCAAGATCCGCAACACGCTGCAGGCCCTGACGCCGATGGCGGGCGACCACGAACAGATGCTGCGCCTGCTCAACGGGGCGCTCCTCAACTCGCACCACACCCGCTTCGCGACCCTCGTGCTGGCTTCGGTCCGGCGCGAGGAGAACCGGGTGCGCCTGCGCCTCACGTCGGCGGGCCACCCCGCCCCCCTGGTGATCCGCAACGACGGCCGCGTCGAGGAGATCGAGACCCGGGGAACCCTCGTCGGGGCGCTGCCCCACATCGAGGCCCGCACCGTGGAGACCTACCTCCGTCCGGGCGAGACGTGTCTGCTCTACACCGACGGCGTGACCGAGGCGCGCGGCGGCCCCCTCGGCGACGAACTCTTCGGCGAGGAGCGGCTGAAGCGGGCCATGGGGGAGTGCGGGGGCATGCCGGGCACCGCCGTGGTCGAGCACGTCCAGATGCTCGCGTCCCAGTGGCTGCACGACGGCAGGCACGACGACATGGCGCTCGTCGCGATCACCGCCCCGCCGACCACCCACCTGAGCGCGGTGGACGGCCACACCCGGGGCAGGTACACGGCATGAGTACGCACACACATGCCGCGCCAGGAGTGCGCGGCCTTCAGGACCGGTTGTGGGCCGCGGTCACCGACCGGGACGAACACGCGGCCGCCTCGGTGGTCTTCGCCGCCCTGGACGACGGGACCGACGCGGAGACCGTCCTGCTCGACGTCATCGCCCCGGTGCAGGCACGGGTCGGCACCGAGTGGGCGGCCAACCGGATCGGCGTGGCGCAGGAGCACGCGGCCAGCGCCATCGCCGAGAGGATCGTCGCCGCCCTCGCCCACCACCCGGCCGTGCGCACCACGCCGAGGCTGGGCCGGGTCACCGTGGCCTGTGTGGACCAGGAATGGCACGTGCTGCCGGCCCGTCTGCTGGCCGAGGTCCTGACGCTGCGCGGATGGCAGGTCGACTTCCTCGGGGCCCAGGTGCCCACGCCGCACCTCATCGGGCACCTGCACGACCACGGTGCGGACGTGGTCGCACTGTCCTCCTCGATCCCCACCCGGCTGCCCACCGCGCACGCAGCGATCACCGCCTGCCAGGCCGTGGGCGTGCCCGTGCTGGCCGGCGGAGCGGCGTTCGGGCCCGACGGACGGCACGCGCGCCGGCTGGGCGCCGACGCCTGGGAGCCCGACGCACGCTCCGCGGCACGCCGTATCGCGGACGGCATCCCGGTGCCGGTGCCGCCCCCCGGCAGGCAGCAGATCGACGATCTGCCGCACCTCGGCGACCAGGAGTACACCCTCGTCGTGCGCAGCAGGCCGCAGCTCGTGCGGGAGGTGCTGGCCCAGCTGGAGAGCCGCTTCCCCGCGGCGGCTGCCTACACGGAACAGCAACGCGAGCACACGGCGCAGGACATCGCCCACATCGTCGACCATCTGGGCGTCGCCCTCTACATGGACGACGACGAGCTCTTCACCGGCTTCCTGGAGTGGACCGCGGGCATCCTCGAGGCCCGGCGGGTCCCGGCCCTGTCCTTGAGGCCGGTCCTCGACGTCCTGGGGACGGAGCTCAAGGACTTCCCCCGATCCACCCGGCTGCTCGGCCAGGCGCGCACCGTCCTGGACGCCTTCCTGGCAACCGCCGGCCACAACCACGGAGCCTCGGATGACCGAACTTCCCTGTCCGCCCTTCACCCTGGCAGTTGAGGCCGGTCCGGGCGCCGTACGTCTGTGTCTCGCCGGTGACCTGGACTACGACAGCACCGAGGAGCTCGTGGAGCGCGCCCAGGCCTGCCTCGTGGCCGACCCCGGCCTGCGCGACCTCTTCCTGGACTGCTCCGGGCTCCGGCTGTGCGACTCGACGGGCGTCTCCGGTCTGCTGCTGATCCACCGCGGCACGACGTCGCGCGGTGTGGCGCTGCACCTGGAGAACGCGCCGGCCTTCCTCCGCAGGATCCTGGACGTCACCGGGACCCGCCGGCTCTTCGTCCTCGACGGGGGCGGGGGCCAGGCCGAACAGGCGGAGGAGGACCCGCCGCCCGCCGACGCCAGGTACCAGGCCGTCCCGCCGCCCGCCCCCTCCGGCTGACACGACTGCCGGGCCGGCGTCCCGGTCAGGACGCGATCGGCGGCGCGCCGAGGGCCGCGTCGAGCGACGGATAGCTGCGGAGCACCTGGTCGACCCCCGCGGTCCGCAGGAGCCGCTCCAGGGCCGGCCCCGGTGCGGCGATGCGCAGGTCCGTCCGCTGGTGCACCTCGATGAGGAGACTCAGGAACGAGGAGTCCGCGAAGGTGACGGCGGACGTGTCCAGCACGACGACCGGGTGCCCGGCCACGGCCTGCCACACGGCGATGAAGAGGGGATCGATGCTGTCCGAGTCGAGATCGCCCTGGGCCCGGACGACCCAGTGACCGCCGATCTCTCCTTCGGCCGCCACCACGGGCGGGCCGGCCGGCGCGGAGTTGTCGAGAGGCTCGCTGACCATGCGGGGATTATGCCAACTGTCCACGCCCGGCCGCACGGACGCCTCTGCCCCGGAAGGGGTTCACGGGCGGGCGGTCCGGCCGCGCGGACGGGCGCCCCGTGGACGACGTGCCGTTCAGGAGAGGGCGACCAGCGCGACGATGTGCTTGCCCCCGGGGAAGTACGTGACGGAGACCCGCGTCGCCAGCCGCCGCACCAGCAGCCAACCGTAGCCGCCGACGGAGGCGACCCCGGGGTCGCGCTTCTCGGTGACCGGCGCCCGCGTGCTGGCGTCGGCGACGGTGAGGAGGAGGCCGTCGTCGGTGATCTCCGCGGCGAATCCGGTGAGTCCGCCGCCGTGCCTGACCGCGTTGGTCACGAGCTCCGAGGTCACCAGCAGGGCGTCGGCCACCACGACATCGGCCGGGCCTTCGCCGCCCAGCGCACAGAACTGCGTCTCCAGGAGCCGGGTGACGACGTCACGCGCGGCCGCCGCGTTCCGCGGCACTCCGGGCGGAGGCGCGGTGCCCGCCGGCCTTTCCCGGGCGGCCGGGAGAACGGCCTCCCCCGGCCCATCGGCCGGATCGGTACCGTTCCGCAGTGCTTCTCGTTCCCCGTCCATTACCTTCTGCGCCTGCCCGACGGGGCTCAGGTCACACTCCCCGGAAGGGGGGCCGATCGCCGGGGGGTGTGGCCCGGGGCCGGTCAGCATGCCAGCGCCGCGTCCACCGTGTCGGCGAACGTGAAGGCGTCGAGCGTGCCCGAGACCTCGAAGAGCCGCCGTACGCCCGCCCCGAGCGGTCCGGCCAGGACCAGCCGCACCCCGGCCTCGTCGTGGCGGCGCTGGGCGTTCAGCAGGGCGTGCAGCCCGGTCGAGTCGGCGAACTCCAGCCGGGACAGATCGGCCACGGTCAGCCGCCCGCCGCGCCCGGCGGCCTCCTCCAGGGCCCCGGCCAGTCCCGGGTCCGACCATCCGTCCAGGCTTCCCCGGACACGGACCAGGACGACACCGTCGTCCGCGGCCTCCACGACCACACGCAGTTCATCCGCCGTCATGCGTCATATGTTCCTACACCGGGGGGAGCCGGAGGAAGCGGCACCCTTCCTCGGTCCCCGGGTCAGGGCCACACCAGGCAGTACGCCTGGTGTCCGGCGTCGTGCAGCCGGTGGGAGAAGTCCTGCCACTCGTGGAGCAGCTGGTAGACGTTGAAGGCGTCGCGGGGGCCTCCGCGGTCCGGGACCGTGGACCAGATGAAGGCCGCGGCGCCGACCGATTCCTCGCCGACGTCCCGCAGGGGGTCGACCACGGTCATCGGCAGCTTGACCACCGCGTAGTCGGGATGGAGCACGACCAGCTCCAGCGGGGGGACCTTGTGCAGGGGTATGCCCTGTATGCCGGTGAGGACCATGGCCGCCACCGTCTCGGGCTTGATCTTGCTGAACATGCCGCCCATGCCCAGCTCGTCGCCGCCCAGCTCCTCGGGACGCATGGAGATGGGCACACGTGCGGCGGTGGCCCCGTCAGGGGCACCGAAGTATTTGTAGGTCACCCCCACCCGTCCACTGCTCCTGCTCCCCGAACTGTCGACGCCGCCCGCCTGGGCGTCCCGTACGCCCTCGGCCCGAGCGTCCCGTACGCGCTCGGCCTCGCGCCGGTGCCGCCCTCGCCGGGCAGGCTCGGGCCCCAGGTCGTCGGTCCCTTCGCCCACTCCGCCACCGCGATGCATATCTCATCCACCCGACTACTTCTTAGGAGACACAGCCCCGCCGCGCAACCCGATCATCATCAGTGACCTCCCCCACGGGCGTGCGGTGAAACACCTGTCCGCAAGACCGTCGACGCCTCTGACACCATGGCATGTGTGAGCTTTCCCTATGACGACTCAGTTTCGCAGACGCGAGGAGACTGACGCCCTTTCGTTGTACGAGCCTCATACGGGGAGAGCGCGCTCCCTGCTCACCGGCTGCCGGGAATTCCGGCCAGGCCCCCCGAATCCCGAATCGCAGATCAGGACCAAAGTGGCGTATTCATACGAAGCCCCAGTTTCACAGACGCTTTTCGACCGCGCGTCCCTCGTGACGCCCGGCGGCGTGAACTCCCCCGTGCGTGCCTTCCGGGCCGTGGGCGGTACGCCCCGGTTCATGGTGTCCGGTACGGGTCCGTACCTCACCGACGCCGACGGCCGTGAGTACGTCGACCTCGTGTGTTCGTGGGGGCCGATGATCCTCGGCCACGCGCACCCCGAGGTCATCGCGGCCGTCCAGGACGCGGTGGCCCGGGGTACCTCCTTCGGTACGCCCGGTGAGGGCGAGGTCGCGCTCGCCGAGGAGATCGTGGCCCGGATCGAGCCCGTGGAGCAGGTGCGGCTCGTGTCCTCGGGTACCGAGGCGACCATGTCCGCGATCCGGCTCGCCCGCGGATTCACCGGGCGCGCCAAGGTCGTGAAGTTCGCCGGGTGCTACCACGGCCACGTCGACGCGCTGCTGGCCGCGGCCGGCTCCGGGGTCGCCACCTTCGGCCTGCCCGACACGCCCGGCGTGACCGGTGCCCAGGCGGGCGACACGATCGTGCTGCCGTACAACGACCTGGAGGCCGTGCGCGCCGCCTTCGCCGCGCAGCCGGGTGAGATCGCCTGTGTGATCACCGAGGCCTCGCCGGGCAACATGGGCGTCGTGCCGCCGCTGGACGGCTTCAACGCCGGGCTGAAGGAGATCTGCGCGGCCGACGGCGCGCTGTACATCTCCGACGAGGTGATGACCGGCTTCCGTACGTCGAAGGCCGGCTGGTACGGCGTCGACGGGGTGCGGCCCGACCTGATGACGTTCGGCAAGGTGATGGGCGGCGGCTTCCCGGCCGCGGCCTTCGGCGGCCGTGCCGACGTGATGGCCCACCTGGCCCCCGCCGGCCCCGTCTACCAGGCCGGCACCCTCTCCGGGAACCCGGTCGCCACCGCGGCGGGCCTCGCCCAGCTGCGGCTGCTCGACGACGCGGCCTACGCGAAGGTCGACGCGGTCTCCGCGGAGCTGCGCTCCCTGGTCGGCGAGGCGTTCACCAAGGCGGGCGTGGCCCACACGGTGTCGGCGGCGAGCAACATGTTCTCCGTCTTCTTCACCGACGAGCCCGTCCGGAACTACGAGGACGCGAAGAAGCAGGAAGCTTTCCGCTTCACCGCGTTCTTCCACTCGATGCTGGAGCAGGGTGTGTATCTGCCGCCGTCCGCCTTCGAGTCCTGGTTCGTCTCCACCGCCCACGACGCGCGGGCCCTCGAGCGGGTCGCCGCCGCGCTGCCCGCCGCCGCCCGCGCCGCATCGGAGGCCACCGCATGAGCGAGCACACGGACAAGGACATCACCGTCGTCCACCTGATGCGCCACGGTGAGGTGCACAACCCCGACGGCGTGCTCTACGGGCGCCGGGCCGGCTACAGCCTCTCGGACCTCGGCCGCCGGATGGCCGACCGGGTCGCGGAGCACCTGGAGAAGCGCGACATCACCCATGTCGTCGCCTCCCCGCTGGAGCGCGCCCAGGAGACGGCCACGCCGATCGCGAAGTCGCACAGCGTGGAACTGGCCACCGACGGGCGCCTCATCGAGGCCGCCAACGTCTTCGAGGGCAAGACCTTCGGGGTCGGCGACGGCGCGCTGCGCAAGCCCGAGAACTGGAAGCACCTCACCAACCCCTTCAAGCCGTCCTGGGGCGAGCCGTACATCGAGCAGGTCGTCCGGATGATGGGCGCCCTCGACGCGGCGCGTGACGCCGCCCGTGGGCACGAGGCGGTCTGCGTCAGCCACCAGCTGCCGATCTGGATCGTGCGGAGCTTCGTGGAGCGGCGCAGGCTGTGGCACGACCCGCGCAAGCGGCAGTGCACCCTGGCCTCGCTGACGAGCTTCACCTACCAGGGCGACACGATCGTCTCCGTCGGGTACACGGAGCCGGCCCGGGACCTGGTGCCTGCGCATCTGCTCGCGGGTGCGAAGCCGGTCAAGGGGAAGTCCAAGGCGTTCGGGGCGTAGCCGCCCGTACGCCGCGCGGCGAGCCCCGCACGCCGCCGCCCTGTATGCCATGTGCAGCACCTGTAAGGGTCTGTTCACGTGACAACTTTTATGATTATCGGCGGAACCGTCGTGTTGCTTTCCTCATCTAAGCCATCGCCAGTTTGTATGGCCTTGAGGTAATACGACCGCAGATGGGGACGCTATGCGTGAAATCAAGCGAAGGGGCCTGCTCGGGGCCGGACTCGGAGCCGCAGCCGCACTGTCGATGACGGGCTGCGGCTCCCTCGGTTCTTCCGGCGACGGCCCGCACGATCCCGAGAAGGGCCCCAAGGGCGGTAAAGGAACCCACGGGAATGGCGGAGGCCCTCCCGGAAAACAGGTCAGGCTGATCGGTGACGGCTCCACCTCTGACACCGGAAAGCAGCCGAATCAGCCCACCGCCCCCGTCCCCCTCGAAGCCGGCCAGACGCCCCCGCAGTTCGTGATCTTTTCCTGGGACGGGGCGGGGGAGGTCGGCAACGGGCTCTTCCCGCGCTTTCTCGAACTGGCCAGGGAACACGACGCGGCGATGACCTTCTTCCTCTCCGGGCTCTATGTGCTGCCCGAGTCGAAGAAGTCCCTCTACCGCCCGCCCAACAACCCCCGGGGCGCCTCCGACATCGGCTATCTCACCGACGACCACGTCAGGCAGACCCTGAAGTACGTCCGTGACGCATGGCTCGACGGGCACGAGATCGGAACCCACTTCAACGGGCATTTCTGCGGTGGCTCCGGATCGGTCGGCGACTGGACGCCCGCACAATGGCAGAGTGAGATCGACCAGGCGATCTCGTTCGTCACCGAATGGCGGACGAACACCGGCTGGACGGACGTCGACCCGCTCCCGTTCGACTACCGCAAGGAACTGGTCGGGGCCCGCACGCCCTGCCTGCTCGGCCAGGACAACCTCCTCCCCACCGCGAAGCAGCTGGGCTGGCGCTACGACGCGAGCTCGCCCGGCGGCACCCAGATGTGGCCCGAGAAGCGCCAGGGCGTCTGGGACCTTCCGCTCCAGGGCATTCCGTTCCCCGGCCACACCTTCGAAGTCCTCTCCATGGACTACAACATCCTCGCCAACCAGTCGAAGAATTCGACCAACGGCATGCCCTCGCGCTATCCGGGGTGGCGCACCCAGGCCACCCAGGCGTACATCGCCGGATTCGACCGCGCCTACGAGACGAATCGCGCGCCCTTCTACATCGGCAACCACTTCGAGGAGTGGAACGGCGGTATCTACATGGACGCCGTGGAGGACGCGCTGAAACACATCGCGGGGAAGCCGGATGTGCGCCTCGTCTCCTTCCGGCAGTTCGCCGACTGGCTCGACGTACAGGATCCCGCGGTGCTCGCGAAGCTCCGTACGCTCCAGGTCGGGCAGTCGCCCGACGGCGGCTGGAACGCCTTCTTTAAACAGTCCTGACAAGGGGCTTTACGGGCACGGAGGGGGGTGGGCAAGATCCCCGGAACTGCCATGCGAAACTTTTCACATGAGCTCTGGCCGCGCACTCCGACGCCGCTTCACCCTGCTGGCCGCCACCGTTGCGGCCGGCGCGCTCACCCTGTCCGCGTGCAGTGGTGACGGCACCAGGGCGGGCGGCGGCGGCAACACGAACTTCGTGACCGGCAGCGGTGGCGTCTCCACCGTCGCCAAGGGCGAACGCACCGAAGCGCCGAAGCTCGACGGCACCACGCTGGACGGCAAGGCCCTCGACGTCGCCGACTACAAGGGCAAGGTCGTCGTCCTCAACTTCTGGGGATCGTGGTGCGGCCCCTGCCGCGCCGAGGCCAAGCACTTCGAGAAGGTGGCGAAGGCGACCGCGGACCAGGGCGTCCAGTTCGTCGGGGTCAACACCCGGGACCCCCAGAAGTCCCTCGCGGCCAGCTTCGAGGAGGACTTCGGGATCACCTACCCGAGCCTCTACGACCCGACCGGGAAGCTGCTCCTGCGCTTCCCGAAGGGCACGCTGAACCCGCAGGCCATCCCGTCGACCGTGGTCGTCGACCGGGAGGGGAAGCTCGCCGCCCGCTCGCTCGCCGCCCTCGACGCCACCAAGCTGCGCGAGATGATCGACCCGCTGGTCGCCGAGAAGTGACCCCGGTGCTCGAGCTGGCCGCGGTCGCCGGCGGAAACGCGACGGTCGCCGACGGCGCCCTCATAGTGGCGCTGCCCATCGCGCTGCTCGGCGGTCTCGTCTCCTTCTTCTCGCCGTGCGTCCTGCCGCTGGTGCCCGGCTACCTCAGCTACGTCACCGGGGTCAGCGGCGCGGACCTCGCCGAGCGGCGACGGGGCAGGACCGTCGCCGGTGCCTCGCTCTTCGTCCTCGGCTTCACCGTCGTGTTCGTGTCCGGGGGTGCGCTCTTCGGCTTCTTCGGCCAGACGCTCCAGGGGTACAGCGGGACGCTCTCCAAGGTCCTCGGCGTGCTGATGATCCTCATGGGGATCTTCTTCATGGGGCTCATGCCCTGGATGACGCAGCGCGAGTTCCGCATCCACAGGAGGCCGGTGACCGGCCTGACGGGCGCACCACTGCTCGGCGCCCTCTTCGGGATCGGCTGGACCCCGTGCCTCGGCCCGACGCTGGCCTCCGTCAACGCCCTCGCGTTCGACCAGGCGACCGCGGGACGCGGGGCCGTCCTGTCCGTCGCGTACTGTCTCGGGCTCGGTGTCCCCTTCGTCCTGGCGGCGCTCGCCTTCCGCCGGGCACTCGGCGCGTTCGGCTGGGTCAAGCGCCACTACGCCTGGGTGATGCGGATCGGCGGCGGCATGATGATCGTGACCGGGCTGCTCCTGCTGACGGGCGCCTGGGACGCGCTCATCCAGGAGACGCAGAGCTGGTCCAACGGCTTCACTGTAGGGATCTGAGTCCATGAGCAACACGCACACCACGGACGAACGCGACCTCGGCCGGGCCGGGGAGCAGCTCTCCACCGCCCCGCGCGAGGAGCTCGCCTCCTCCGTACCCGCCATGGGTGTCATCGGCTGGGCCCGGTGGTTCTGGCGGCAGCTCACCTCCATGCGGGTCGCCCTGATCCTGCTCCTCCTGCTGTCGCTCGGCGCCATCCCCGGCTCGCTGATCCCGCAGAACAGCGTGGACGAGGTGAAGGTGCAGACCTTCAAGGAGGCCCACACCGCGGTCTCCCCGGTCTACGAGAAGCTGCAGTTCTTCGACGTCTACAGCTCGGTGTGGTTCTCCGCGATCTACATCCTGCTGTTCGTCTCGCTGATCGGCTGCATCGTCCCGCGCACCGGCCAGTTCGTCGGCCAGCTGCGCAGCCGCCCGCCAGGCGCCCCGAAGACGCTGACCCGGCTGCCCGCCTACACGACGTGGCGCACCGACGCCGACCCCGAGCAGGTCCGCGAGGCCGCGCTGCGCATCCTGCGCGGGCGGCGCTTCCGCTCGCACGAGGCCGGGGACGCGGTGGCCGCCGAGAAGGGCTATCTGCGCGAGACCGGCAACCTGCTCTTCCACATCGCGCTGATCGTCATGCTGGTCGCGTTCGCCGGAGGGCAGCTCTTCAAGTCCGAAGGCGGCAAGCTGGTCGTCGAGGGCGACGGCTTCGCCAACACGATCACCCAGTACGACGACTTCAAGTCCGGCTCGCTCTTCGACAACGACGACCTCGCCCCGTTCAGCTTCGACCTGCAGGACTTCATCGGCACGTACGAGCGCAACGGACCGCAGCGCGGCACGCCCCGGACCTACGAGGCCCGCGTCACGTACTCCGAGGGCGCGGACGGTGAGCCGAAGAAGAAGGTCATCGAGGTCAACAAGCCGCTCGTCGTCGACGGCACGAAGGTCTACCTCAACGCGCACGGCTACGCGCCGGTCATCTCCGTCAAGGACGGCAGGGGCAAGGAGGTCTACCGGAGCGCCGTACCCCTGCTGCCCATCGACAACAACGTCACCTCGACCGGAGCGATCAAGGTGATGGACGGGTACAAGGACGCCTCCGGCGCGAAGGAACAGCTCGGGTTCCAGGCCTTCTTCGTCCCGACGTTCGCCGGTGACGGCCAGGGCACGATGTTCTCGCAGTACCCCGGCGCCGACTACCCGGTCCTCGCGCTCAACGGCTACTACGGCAGCCTCGGCGTCAACTCCGGACTGCCGCAGAACGTCTACCAGCTCGACACGTCCAAGATGAAGGAATTCAAGGACAGCAACGGCGACAAGCTCAAGAAGCGGCTGCGCCCCGGCGAGACCATGAAGCTTCCCGACGGCGCGGGCTCGATCACCTTCGAGAGCGTCGAGGAGTGGGCGAGCTTCCAGATCACCCGTCAGCCCGCCGCGGGCTGGGCCCTCGGCGGAGCCGTCGCCGCCATCCTCGGCCTCGCCGGTTCCCTCTTCATCCAGCGCCGCCGGGTGTGGGTGCGGGCCGTGCGGGGAGCGGACGGCGTCACCGTCGTCGAGATGGCGGGCCTGGGCCGCAGCGAGTCCGCGAAGCTCCCCGAGGAGCTGGGCGACCTCGCGGTCGCCCTCCACACCGAGGCGCCTGCCGCGCCCGACCCCACACCCGGTCCCACGCCCGGTCCCACGCCCGGTCCCACGCCCGGTCCCACGCCAGGGACCGAGCCCGGACAATCTGCCGAAGCACCTGCCGAAGGGGCTGAGAAGTGAATCTCGCCGCCGCAACCAACGAGAATCTGGCGAACATCAGCAACACGCTGATCTATTCCTCGATGGCCGTCTACACCCTGGCCTTCTTCGCGCACATCGCCGAGTGGGTGTTCGGCAGCCGCAGCAAGGTCGGCCGCACCGCCGCCGCGCTGACCACCGACGGCTCCGCGGTGGAGGTGGGGGGCGCGCAGAAGGACGGCGGCACCGCCGTGCTGGAGCGCCCGACGGTCGTCACGCGCTCGGCGGCGGGGACCCGGGACGTCCCCGACGGCCCCGGTGCCGCCGGCGGCACCTTCAAGGGTGACCTCTGGGGACGGATCGCGGTCTCCCTGACCGTCGTCGCCTTCGCCGTCCAGGCGGGCGGGGTCGTCGCGCGCGCCCTGTCGGTGCAGCGGGCCCCCTGGGGCAACATGTACGAGTTCTCGATCACCTTCTCCACCGTGGCGGTCGGGGCCTACCTGATCCTCCTGGCGCTGAGGAAGAACGTCCGCTGGATCGGTCTGCTCCTGGTCACCACGGTCCTGCTGGACCTCGGCATCGCCACCACCACGCTGTACACCGACAGCGACCAGCTGGTCCCGGCGCTGCACTCCTACTGGCTGTGGATCCACGTCTCCACCGCCATCATCTGCGGCGCGGTCTTCTACCTCGGCGCCGTCGGCACGCTGCTCTACCTGTTCCGCGACAGCTACGAGAACAAGATCGCGAACGGTGGCACGCCCGGGAAGTTCGCCGCCTCCGTCCTGGAGCGGCTGCCCGCCGCGAAGACGCTGGACACCTTCTCGTACCGCATCAACGCCGCCGTCTTCCCGCTGTGGACGTTCACGATCATCGCGGGAGCGATCTGGGCGGGCGACGCCTGGGGCCGCTACTGGGGCTGGGACCCCAAGGAGGTCTGGTCCTTCATCACCTGGGTCGCCTACGCCTGCTACCTGCACGCGCGCGCGACGGCCGGCTGGAAGGGACGCAAGGCGGCCTACCTGGCGCTGATCGCCTTCGGCTGCTGGCTCTTCAACTACTACGGCGTCAACATCTTCGTCACCGGCAAGCACTCCTACGCCGGAGTCTGACCGGCACACCCGCGTACGACGGGAGGGCGCGACCGCAGATGGTCGCGCCCTCCCGTCGTCGGCGCGCGGTCAGCCCAGCGGGGTGTCCAGGACCGCCTTGCGGTGGCTGAACGTCTCCAGGGAGTACCGGCCGTGGTAGTTGCCCATGCCGCTCTCGCCGACCCCGCCGAACGGCAGGTCCGACACGGTCAGGTGGGCGAGCGGCAGGCCGAGGCCCACCCCGCCGGACGAGGTCTCGGCCAGCAGCCGTTCCCGTACGGCGGGGTTCTGCGTGAAGGCGTAGAGCGCCAGCGGCTTGTCCCGGTCGTTGATGAAGGCGATGGCCTCGTCGAGGCCGCCGACCGTCACGATCGGCAGGACGGGGCCGAAGATCTCCTCGCCCATCACGGGGGCGTCGGGTGCCACGTCGGCCAGCACGGTCGGCGCGATGTACTTCGTGGCGCGGTCGTGGACCCCGCCCGTCACCGTACGGCCGGAGCCGAGGAGGCCCACGAGCCGGTCGAAGTGCCGCTCGTTCACGATCCGGCCGTACTCCGGGTGGGCCGAGGCGTCCGGGCCGAAGAGGGACTCGACCGCCGCGGCGAGGGCGTCGGCCAGGGCGGGTGCCGTCTCCGGGTCGGTCAGGACGTAGTCGGGGGCGACGCACGTCTGGCCGGCGTTGAGGAACTTCCCCGCGGCGAGCCGCGCGGCCACCGTCCTCAGGTCCGTGTCGCGGTCGACGAACACGGGCGATTTGCCGCCCAGTTCCAGGGTGACCGGCGTGAGGTGCCGGGCGGCGGCCGTCATCACGATGCGGCCGACCGTGCCGTTGCCGGTGTAGAAGATGTGGTCGAACCGCTCGGCCAGCAGCGCGGTGGTCTCCGGGATCCCGCCCTCCACCACGGTGACCGTGTCGCCGTCCAGGTACTCGGGCAGCAGCCGGGCCAGGGCCGCGGAGGTGGCGGGCGCCAGCTCGCTCGGCTTCGCGACCACGGTGTTGCCCGCGGCGAGTGCTCCGGCGACCGGCGCGAGCAGCAGCTGCACCGGGTAGTTCCAGGGCGCGATGACGAGGACGACGCCGAGCGGGTCCTGCACGGTGCTCGCGGTGGCCTTGGCGAGGGCCGCGGGGACGGGGGCCGGCTCGGGGCGCAGCCACTCCGCGAGGTGCTCCAGGGTGTGGTCGATCTCGCGGACCGTGAAGTCGATCTCGGTCCGGTAGGCCTCCTTGCGGCTCTTGCCCAGGTCGGCGCGGAGCGCCTCGGCCAGGTCGTCACCCCGCTCGGTGAGCAGGGCGCGGAGCCGGGTCAGCCGGTCCGTGCGCCAGGCGAGGTCCCGTGTGCGTCCGGTGCGGAAGGCCGCGCGGAGGCGCGCGACGACATCGGCGGGGGCTTCCCGCACGGGCGCGGCGGCGCTCACAGGGCCGCCATGATCTCGCGGGCCAGCTGCTCGGAGGAGGCGGGGTTCTGGCCGGTGTGCAGATTGCGGTCGTGCACGGTGTGCACCGCCCACGGCTCGGCCGCGGTGTAGTCGGCACCGAGCTCGGTGAGGCGGTTCTCCAGCAGCCAGGGCGCCTTGGCGGCGAAACCGGCCTGGGTCTCCTCGGCGTTGCTGAAGCCCGTCATGCGGTAGCCGGCGAACGGCCAGCTGCCGTCCTCGCGGCGGGCGGGCAGCAGGGCGGCGGGCGCGTGGCACAGGACGCCCACCTGGGTGCCGGAGTCCAGCGCGGCGGTGAGCAGCCGTCCGGACACCTCGTTGACGGCCAGGTCCTCCATGGGGCCGTGGCCGCCGGGGTAGAAGACGATGTCGTACGAGGTGGGCACGACATCCTCGAGCCGGGCGGGGATGCGGAGCGTCTCGTCGATCGAGGCGAGGTACGAGGCCACGGCGTCGGCCTGCTCCTGGCCCCCGTTGGCCTCGGCTGCGAGGCTGCCGGCGTCCACGGTGGGCGCGACTCCGCCCGGGGTGGCGATGGTGATGTCGAAGCCGGCCTGGGTGAAGACGCGGTGCGGTGCGGCGAGTTCCTCGGCCCAGAAACCGGTGGGGTGGGCGGTGCCGTCGCTGAGGGTCCAGTGGTCGGCACCGGTGAGGACGAAGAGTACGGAGGGCATGGGGGGTGCTCCCTACGAGACGCGAGACGTAAGACGCGTGAAACATGAAGCTTGATATGCTCAAGCAATACCCTTCATGTAACGGGTCAAAGTTGAGCATGTCAAATGAATGCGGGTGCGTGGCGGACCGGTTCCGGGCCTCCGGACCGCGTGTACCGATCGAAGGATGACCGACCATGACGAAGGAACCGGCACCCCGCGCCGTCCCTACGCCGGACGAACTTCTGGAACCCCTCGCCGTGGTCGTCCGCGGTCACCACGACGACCTCACCGCCGTCGCGGGCCGGCACGGTCTCAGCACCTCGCAGGCCCGGGCGCTGATCGCCCTCAACCAGCCCATGCCCATGAGCGCGCTGGCCGGTCATCTGGTGTGCGACGCGTCCAACGCGACCGGTCTCATCGGCCGCATGGAGGCCCGCGGCCTGGTGACCCGCACCCCGGCGCCCGGTGACCGCCGCTCCAAGGTGGCCGCCCGCACGGAGGAGGGCACCGAGCTGGCCCGTCGCATCCGCGCCGAGATGCGCGTGGTGCACGGCGCCCTGGAGGCGCTCACCCCCGAGGAGCGCACGGCGCTGCTCCCCCTGCTCGACCGGCTGGGACGACTGCTGTCCTCATGAGCGGCGGCTCATGAGGAGGGCGTCATGAACCGGCAGGCGGAGCCGTGTCCTCGGGGCCGGCACCGCTCTCCCGGCGCTTGATCTCCTCCTCGCGGCGGCGCAGGTCCGCCTCCCAGTCCTTGAGGAGCGACTCGTCCTTCTTCTTCTCGTCCTTCAGCGACTTGAGGAAGTCCGGGTTGTCGTCGGGCGCCACCCAGGTGGTGCGGTGCCTGCGGTGCCACTCGGACGGGGTGCGGCCACCCTCGGGCACGTCGCGCACCTTGCCCGCCGCGAGCCAGACGATCGGGCCGACGATCCAGAACAGCAGGATGATGAAGACCCAGGCCACCTTCGGCAGGTGCTTGGCCTCGTCCTCAGGGGTGTTCAGGCAGTCGATGAACGCGAAGATCGTCAGCGCCAGCGGCAGGAGGTAGATCAGGGCCCTGAGCATCGTGCAACATCCCCCGGGGTGAGGTGAGGGGCGCACGGACCGCCCCCGCTGTCGGGCCCAGGGTAGCGGGTGTCCGATACTTGACCGTATGGCTTACGACGATCTTCGCTCCCTGCTCCGAGCTCTGGAGCGCGAGGGCGATCTCAAGCGCATCAAGGCCGAGGTCGACCCGTATCTGGAGGTCGGCGAGATCGTCGACCGGGTGAACAAGGCCGGCGGGCCGGCCCTGCTCTTCGAGAACGTCAAGGGGGCGTCCATGCCCCTGGCCATGAACGTCTTCGGGACCGACCGGCGGCTGCTCAAGGCGCTCGGGCTGAAGTCCTACGCGGAGATCAGCGACAAGATCGGCGGCCTCCTCAAGCCGGAGCTCCCGCAGGGGTTCGTCGGGATCCGCGAGGCGTTCGGCAAGCTCGGCGCGGTGACCCACCTCCCGCCGAAGAAGGTGAAGTCCGAGAGTGCCCCCGTCCAGGAGGTCGTGCTCACCGGCGACGACGTGGACCTCGACCAGCTCCCCGCGCTCTTCACCTGGCCCGAGGACGGCGGTTCCTTCTTCAACCTGGGCCTCACGCACACCAAGGACCCCGAGACGGGGATCCGCAACCTCGGGCTCTACCGGCTGCAGCGCCACGACAAGCGCACCATCGGGATGCACTGGCAGATCCACAAGGACAGCCGCAACCACTACCAGGTCGCCGCCAGGCGCGGGGAGAAGCTGCCCGTCGCCATCGCGTTCGGCGCACCCCCCGCGGTCACCTACGCCTCCACCGCGCCCCTGCCCGGGGACATCGACGAGTACCTCTTCGCCGGCTTCGTCCAGGGCAAGCGGATCGAGATGGTCGACTGCAGGACGGTCCCGCTCCAGGTCCCGGCCCAGGCCGAGGTCGTCATCGAGGGCTGGCTGGAGCCGGGCGAGATGCTGCCCGAGGGCCCCTTCGGCGACCACACCGGCTTCTACACCCCGCAGGAGCCGTTCCCCGCGCTGAAGATCGACTGCGTGACGATGCGGAAGCGCCCGCTGCTGCAATCCATCGTCGTCGGCCGGCCGCCCACCGAGGACGGTCCGCTGGGCCGGGCCACCGAGCGGTTCTTCCTGCCGCTCCTCAAGATCATCGTGCCGGACATCGTGGACTACCACCTCCCCGAGGCGGGCGGCTTCCACAACTGCGCGATCGTCTCGATCGACAAGAAGTACCCCAAGCACGCCCAGAAGGTCATGAGCGCCATCTGGGGAGCGCACATGATGTCGCTGACCAAGCTCATCGTCGTCGTGGACTCCGACTGCGACGTCCACGACCTGCACGAGGTCGCCTGGCGGGCGCTCGGGAACACCGACTACGCCCGGGACCTGACGGTCACCGAGGGCCCGGTCGACCACCTCGACCACGCCTCCTACCAGCAGTTCTGGGGTGGGAAGGCGGGCATCGACGCGACGCGCAAGCTCCCCGAGGAGGGGTACACACGGGACGGGGGCTGGCCGGAGATGGTCGAGTCCGACCCGGAGACGGCGGCGAAGGTCGACCGCCGGTGGAAGGAGTACGGCCTGTGAGCGCCTCAGCATCGGCCGCCGCTGTCCCGCAGCCGCGCAGCAAGCCCCGCGCGTTCCTGCGACTGGTGATGATCGAGCACTCGGTCTTCGCGCTGCCCTTCGCCTACATCGGCGCGCTCACCGCGATGTTCCAGCTGGACGAGAACATCCACTGGGGCACGCTGCTGCTCGTGACCCTCGCGATGGTCGGGCTGCGGACGTTCGCGATGGCCGCCAACCGGATCATCGACCGGGAGATCGACGCCCGCAACCCGCGGACCGAGGGCCGGGAGCTGGTCACCGGCGCGGTCACGGTGAAGTCGGCGTGGACCGGCGCGCTGGTCGCCCTCGTCGTCTTCCTGGGCGCCGCGGCCCTGCTCAACCCGCTCTGCCTGGCCCTGGCACCGGTCGCGGTCGTCCCGATGATCGTCTACCCGTACGGCAAGCGGTTCACGAACTTCCCGCACGCGATCCTGGGCCTCGCCCAGGCCATCGGACCGATCGGCGCCTGGCTGGCGGTGACCGGGAGCTGGTCGTGGGACGCGGTGATCCTCGGGCTGGCCGTCGGCATCTGGATCGGCGGCTTCGACCTGATCTTCGCCTGCCAGGACGTGCAGGCAGACCGGGCCCACGGTGTGCTCTCCTTCCCCGCCCGCTTCGGCATCCCGGCCGCCCTGTGGGGCGCGCGCGTCTGCCACGTGGTGACGACCGGACTGCTGGTGTGGTTCGGGCTGGCGACGGACGCGGAGATCTTCTACTGGATCGGCATGGTGATCGTCGCCGTGGCGTTCGTGTACGAGCACCGGGTCGTGCGGCCGCACGACCTGTCCCGCCTGAACCGGGCCTTCTTCTCGGTCAACGGCTTCATCGGGATCGCGCTCTTCGCCTGCGCGCTCCTCGACCTGCTGGTGCGGGGCCTCACACCGTGACGTAGCCGCGCGGCTCCCGGGGGCGGCGGAAGACGAACGCCGCCGCCACCCCGCCGATCAGGCCGAAGAGATGGCCCTGCCAGCTGATGCCCGAGTCGGTCGGCAGCACGCCCCAGAGCAGGGAGCCGTAGACCGCGGCGACGAGCACGCCGAGGACGATGTCCAGGGGGCGCCGGTCCACGAAGCCGCGGACGAGCAGATAGCCGAAGAGGCCGAAGACCACACCGGACGCGCCGAGCGTCACCGTGTCCGGCGGTGCGGTGAGCCAGACGCCGAGGCCTGACGTCACGATCACCACGAGGACCACGGCGGCGAACCTGCGTATCCCGCCGAGGGCGGCGATGAAGCCGAGGACCAGCAGCGGGACGCTGTTGGACGCCACGTGCTCCCAGCCGCTGTGCAGGAACGCCGACGGCACGACGTCCGCCAGCTCGGCGGGCTCACGCGGGCTGACGCCGTAGGTGTCGAGGGAGTGGCCCGTCGCCGTGTCGACGCCTTCCAGCAGCCACAGCAGCGCGACCCAGGCGACCATGACCCCGCCGGCCGTGACGGCCCGTGCGGTGGCGCTCGTGCGTGTGACCGTCATGGTCGTCCCCTGTCCACGGCTGTTCCCTCATCCGGTGCAACGTGCGGAGCCCCTGGCTCGGTTCCTGGAGCAGGGCGCCGGATAGGCTCGGCGGTGTGAAAGCCGGGACTTCGATGAGTCAGCAGCAGCGCAGGCCTTGGATTGTCGGGGTGTCGGGCGCATCGGGCACACCCTTCGCGGCTTCCGTGCTGCGAGGGCTGCTGGCCGCCGGGGAGAGCGTCGACCTGGTCGTCAGCCGCGCCTCGCGGCTGACGCTCCTGGACGAGACGGGAATCGCCTTCCGCGACGCCCACTGGCAGGAGGACCTGCGGAGCTGGCTCGCGCGGGGCGCGGACGGGAAGCCGGACACCTTCCGGCCGGACGTCGACGGCGTACGCCACTGGGCGGCAGGCGACCTGGCCGCGGGGCCGTCCTCGGGGTCGTACCCGGCGAAGGGGATGCTCATCGTCCCGGCGTCGACGGCGTGTGTCGCCGGAGTGGCGCTCGGGCTCTCGAAGGACCTGCTCCAGCGGGCGGCGAGCGTGACGCTCAAGGAGCGGCGGAAGCTGGTCGTGGCCGTGCGCGAGACACCGCTCAGCGGCTCGACGCTGAAGCAGATGGTCGCGCTCGACGAGGCGGGCGCCGTGGTGCTGCCCGCCTCTCCGGCGTTCTACGCGGGGGCGACGCACATCCAGGACCTGGTGGACTTCGTCGCGGGGCGGGTGCTGGACGCGGCGGGGGTGCCGCACCAGCTGTACCGCCGGTGGGAGGGGGAGCTCGGTGGCGCCTCCCGGGGCTGACCCGGTGGGTTCAGCGCTTCTTCCTGCTCATGCGGGGGGTGCGGGTCCGGTCGACGCGGTGGGCGGCGGCGGGCTGGTGGGCACGCGAGCGGTTGGCCAGGTCCTGCAGCTCGCGCATCCGGGCGTAGGCCATCTCGATCGAGTACACGGTGACGTTCACTCCTGAAGATTCGAATGCTTTTCTTGGATGATGAGGAAGATTTGCAGGGCTTGACCCTGTTGCGCCTTAGATTCTACACGTAAGCTCGCGGTACTGCTGAACAATGGAAGGTTTCAGTCATATGGACGCGGTGGACAGGCAGCTCATCCAGGCCCTCAGAGAGAACGGCAGGGCGTCGTACGCCGAGCTGGGGCGGCTCGTCGGGCTCTCCGGGCCCAGCGTCACCGACCGCATCAACCGGCTGGAAACCGCCGGTGTCATCACCGGCTACCGCGCGACCGTCGACTCCGCGTCGCTGGGACTCGGCGTCACCGCGCTGATCGGCATCTCGCTGTCGGACGCCGCCGACCACCAGGACGTCGCCCACCGCCTGAAGGACCTCGCCGAGATCGAGGACTGCTGGTTCATCGCCGGCGACGACTCCTACATGCTCAAGGTGCGGGTCGGCGACGTCGACGGGCTGGAGAAGACCATCCGCAGGCTCAGCGGCACCAAGGGCGTCTCCCGGACCCGTACGACGGTCGTCCTCTCCACCAAGTGGGAGAACCGGGTCGGGGAGCTCCCCGAGGAGGAGTGACGCGGAGCGGCGACGGGGTGCCGTGACCAGGAAGGCGGGGGAGTACCGTGGGCTGCCGGATCCGTTGCACAGAGACATGGGAGGCGCCCTAGTGGACGCGGGACTCAAGCGCGAGCTGGAGGAGAAGGTCCGGGCCGGCGAGCGGCTGACCCGCGAGGACGGGATCGCGCTCTACGAGTCCGACGACCTGGCCTGGCTCGGCGGGCTGGCCCACGAGGTGCGCACGCGGAAGAACGGCGACGTCGTCCACTTCAACGTCAACCGCCACCTCAACATGACCAACGTGTGCACCGCGTCCTGCGCGTACTGCTCGTTCCAGCGCAAGCCGGGCGAGAAGGACGCGTACACGATGCGCATCGAGGAGGCCGTCCGCCTCGCCCAGGCGATGCGCGGCGAGAACCTCACCGAGCTGCACATCGTCAACGGGCTGCACCCCACCCTTCCGTGGCGCTACTACCCGCGCTCGCTCAGCGCGCTCAAGGAAGCCCTGCCGGAGGTGGCGCTCAAGGCGTTCACGGCGACGGAGATCCACCACTTCGAGACGATCTCGGGGCTCTCGGCCTCCGAGATCCTCGACGAGCTGATCGAGGCCGGTCTGGAGTCGCTGACCGGCGGCGGCGCGGAGATCTTCGACTGGGAGGTCCGCCAGCACATCGTCGACCACAACACCCACTGGGAGGACTGGTCGCGCATCCACCGGCTCGCGCACGAGAAGGGTCTCAAGACCCCGGCGACGATGCTGTACGGGCACATCGAGGAGCCCCGTCACCGCGTCGACCACGTGCTGCGGCTGCGGGAGATGCAGGACGAGACCGGCGGCTTCCAGGTCTTCATCCCGCTGCGCTACCAGCACGACTTCGTCGACATGAAGGACGGCAAGGTCCGCAACACCCTCCAGGCGCGGACGTCGATGGCGACCGGCGCGGAGGCGCTCAAGACCTTCGCGGTCTCCCGGCTGCTCTTCGACAACGTCCCGCACGTCAAGGTGTTCTGGGTGATGCACGGCGTGCAGACGGCGCAGCTCGCCCTCCAGCACGGCGCCGACGACATGGACGGCTCGGTCGTCGAGTACAAGATCACGCACGACGCGGACGACTACGGCACCCCGAACAAGCTCGGCCGTGAGGACCTGCTGGACCTCATCCGCGACGCGGGCTTCCGGCCCGTGGAGCGCAACACCCGGTACGAGATCCTGCGCGAGTACCCCGGCCCGGACGCGGGGCGCCGTGAGACGCCGCAGCCGATGCGCGTCTGAGGCCTCCTGTCCGCCCGGCGCCCGTGCCCCTCGTGGGCGCTCCGGGTGCCCGCCGTACGAAAGCCCCGGCCCACCGTCCCCCGGCCGGGGCTTTCTCGCGTGGTGGACGCGGTTTGAAGCCCGCCCTACGTAATAGTTAATCTGCGCGTATGGCGCTTACATTCGAAGTGGATCCCGCGTTCGACCGAGCTCTGCGGGACGGCATCACCGCGCTCTGGGTCGACGTCAGCAACGCCGGCGGAGCCGTCGGCTTCGTCCCGCCCGTCACCGGCGACGTGATCCGGCCGGAGCTGGTCAAGCACCTCGCCGGGATCGTCGAGGGCCGCACCCACCTGATCGTCGGCCGGGACGAGGACGGCGAGGTGGCCGCCACCGCCTTCCTCACCCACAACACCCACCGGCTCATGCGCCACTGGATCGGCGTCTACACGGTGATGGTCCACCCGCGCCACCAGGGCAAGGGCTACGGCCGCGACCTGATGGCGGCCACGGCCGACGCCGCCCGGGGGATCGAGGGCATCGGCGCCGTCCGGCTCACCTGCCGTGGCGGCACCGGCGCCGACCGCTTCTACGCCTCCTGCGGATACAAGGAGGTGGGCCGGGTGCCGGACGCCATCCGGGTCGCCGAGGACGACTACCGCGACGACATCATCATGCTGCTCCCGCTGCACCGGTAGGAGGGGCGGTGGGCCTCCTGGTGGAAGTCCCGGCGGAACCGTGGCGGGGAACCCCTGCGAACTGATCGAATTCGGGGCATGCTTCACTGGTCGGGCAGGAGTCATGCCCCGCCGCAGGAACGTCGGACGTAGAGAGAAGGCCAGTCGTGTCCGCTGCCAAGCCGAGCGCAACGATCCGGTACACCGCCATGCGCGTGCTGATTTTCGTCGGCTGCTTCTTCGTCGCCGGGGTGGCGGTCCACTTCGGCGTGCTCCCCTCCGGCGTCGGCGGCTCCAACGTCGTCTGGGTCATCCTCCTCGGCCTGCTGCTCTCCGCGCCCCTCAGCTTCATCCTGCTGCGGAAGCAGCGCGACGAGATGTCCGAGCAGATCATCTCCTCGGTCGACCGCACCAAGGCCAGGATCGAGGCGAACCGGTCCCGCGAGGACAGCGTCGCCTCGTAGGCGCCGCGTAAGGTTCCTCACACCCTCAGCCCGTCCAGACGAAGCCCCGGACCGGAGCAGCCGCTCCCGTACCGGGGTTTCGGCGTGTCCGGGGTCCGGCCCGGCAAAGATGATCAAGAAGCGGACCTTTGAGGTTCTCAAAGTTGCAGTGTTAACGTATTCGACATGAAGACAGCTGTGCGCACCCACCACGCCCTGGGCGTCCCGCTCGTGGTGCGCCTGCATGTCGATCTCTGCCGCTGTATGTCCGCGGTCTGTTGCCGCAACGTCTGAACCGGCATCATGCAGCGGCGCCGTCCCTGACGCGGGCGCCGCACCCCCGTCCCCCTGTTCGACCGCACGACCGTACGTCTGTCCGAGTACGTCCCGATGCGTCACATCTGGAGTGTGTCCGTGTCCGCGAATCCCGCGCCCCCCGCAGAGACCGAAGCCGGTAAGCCGTCCGGTTCCGGCTTCCGCCTGCCCAGCATCCCGTTCTGGGTGCAGATAGTCGCCGGTCTCGTCCTCGGTGTCCTGCTCGGCTGGATCACCCGCAGCTACGAGATCAGCTGGCTCTACACCACGCTCGACCAGGTCGGCCACATCTTCGTCCAGCTCCTGAAGCTGGCCGTCGCGCCCCTCGTCTTCTTCGCGATCCTGGTGTCGATCACCAACCTGCGCAAGGTCAACAACGCCGCCAGGCTCGCCACCCGCACGCTGCTCTGGTTCATGATCACCTCCCTGATCGCGGTCGCCATCGGCCTCGCGATCGGCCTGATCACCAACCCGGGCTCCGGCACCGGCCTCACCCCGAAGGACGGCGCCAAGCCCGAGAGCGCGGGCTCCTGGCTGGACTTCCTCACCGGCATCATCCCCACCGACGTCATCACGCCCTTCACCGAGCTGAACGTCCTCCAGATCGTCTTCATGGCGGCCGTCGCCGGCATCGCCGCGCTCCAGCTCGGCGAGAAGGCCAAGCCGATCCTCACCCTCAGCGAGTCGATCCTGGAGCTCCTCCAGAAGGCCCTGTGGTGGGTCATCCGCCTCGCCCCGCTCGGCACCGTCGGCCTCATCGGCTACGCCATCGCCGACTACGGCTGGGACCTGATCGGCAAGTACGCGACGTTCACCGCCGACGTCTACATCGGCTGCGCCCTGGTGCTCTTCGGCGTCTACCCGCTGCTGCTCGCCACGGTCGCCAAGGTCAGTCCGCTGCAGTTCTTCAAGGGCGCCTGGCCGGCGATCCAGCTGGCCTTCGTCTCCCGCTCCTCGGTCGGCACGATGCCGGTCACCCAGCAGGTCACCGAGCGCCTCGGCGTCCCGAAGGAGTACGCCTCCTTCGCCGTCCCCTTCGGCGCCACGACCAAGATGGACGGCTGCGCCGCGATCTACCCGGCGCTGGCGGCGATCTTCATCGCGCAGATCTTCGACGTCCAGCTGGGCATCGGTGACTACATCCTGATCGCGTTCGTCTCGGTCATCGGCTCGGCGGCCACCGCCGGCCTCACCGGCGCCACGGTCATGCTGACCCTCACCCTGTCGACCCTGGGCCTCCCGCTGGAGGGCGTGGGCCTGCTGCTGGCCATCGACCCGATCCTGGACATGATGAGGACGGCGACGAACGTCGCGGGACAGGCTCTGGTGCCGGTGATCGTCGCGGCCCGCGAGAAGATCCTCGACCACGACATGTACAACTCGGCGGGCGCCTCCCCGGTCTCGGAGCCCGAGCCCGAGCCCGAGGACGCGAAGACGACGGGCGTGCCCGTCACCGTCTAGCGAACCCGTACGCACGAGAGTGCCCCCGGCCCGTACGAGGCCGGGGGCACTTCCGTGTCTTCGGGCAGCGCCCGTCAGGGGCGGTTGAAGACGACCTCCGGGTTGCCGGCGGTCGGGCCGTCCAGCAGGGGCTGGTGCCGGCCGCGCAGGTGCTGGTCGAGGAAGGCGCTGACGTAGTCGCGGGTGATCCGGACCTGCCGGGCGGTGGAGAGCGTGACCTTGGGGTCCAGCGTGACGCCCATCCGGTCCTCCAGGACGGGGACGTCCGTGAAGCTGGAGTGGCCGGAGCCCTCGACGCCGAGCCAGCGCTTCCAGCCGTCCAGCGCCTGGTAGCCCTGGTCCCACGAGTGGTCCCGGCCGCCGGGGGAGTGGTCGAACGTGGTGCCCAGCATCAGGAAGGGGCGCTTGCCGAGGCCGGAGGCGGGGATGTCCTCGAAGAAGGTGCCGTCCATGTTGATCCCGGCGTCCACCCGGGGATCGGCGAGCATCGTGGAGGCCGCGGCGCTGCCGCCGATGGAGTGTCCGGCCGCGGCGACCCGTCGGGCGTCGATCATCCGGGAGTGGCGCCATGCGGGGCGGGGGCCGGTCAGCCGGTCCAGCACGAAGGAGAGGTCCGCGGCCCGTCCCGTGGAGACGAGCCGGCCCAGCTCCTCCCGGGCCTCCTCGCTGGGCGCGGACTCCATCGTGTCGCAGGCCACGCAGGTCAGGAGCCGGCCGTCGGGCAGTTCGGTCCCGACCGACTCGTAGGCGTGGTCGACGCTCGCCACCACGTAACCCCGGCTCGCCAGGTCCTCCGCGAGCGAGGTCACCGTCGCCCGGGGGTTGCCGAAGCCGGGGGAGAGCAGCACCAGGGGGAAGCGTCCATGGGCCGTCCGCGCGCCGGTGCGGGCGTGGGTGCCGAGTGCGCTGAGCGCCGTCGGCTGCACGGTGCCTTCCAGCCCGATGCCTGCCAGCACGAGCCGCGCCTCCCCGGTGCTCATGTACGGAGCGGTGGCGGACGGGCGCCCGGACCGGGCCGGGTAGTACAGCGACACCATCAGTTCGCGGTCCCCGGCCTCGGGGACCCAGGGGTCGGTGCGGTCGTGGTCGGTGAGGTGCAGGACCTCCGTGCCGACGGCGTACGGGCCGGTGGGGCGGGGCAGTTCGACGGTGGCGGCGGAGGTGGCCGCGGCGGGCGCCGGGCCCGCCAAGGCATGGGCGGTGGCGGTGGGCGCGGCCAGCAGGGCCATGGTGGCGAGGGCGGCGACGGCCGTCCGTCTGCGGAGTCTCATCGTCATGCCCTGGACGCTAGGCGGCGGAACCGGTCGGACACATCGCCCCCGGGGGCCATCCCATGGGGGACCGGAGTCGTACGGGGTACCCGCCCAGGGGTTGAGGTGACTACCGGCCATCGTGGCCGGGTCCCGTCAGTTCCGTACGACGGGGGGCAGGGCCGAGCCGTACTCTTACCGAGGAGTAGCGCAGTGGGGGCGGGAGGGAAGTCTGACGTGAGTGCAGTGAAGAGCAAACGGATGCCGCGCGCGGTGCGTGAGCAGCAGATGATGGACGCCGCCGTGCGGACGTTCGCTCAGCGCGGTTACCGGGCCGCCTCGATGGACGAGATCGCGGAACTGGCCGGTGTCTCCAAGCCCTTGGTCTATCTGTACCTGAACTCCAAGGAGGAGCTCTTCACCGCGTGCATCCGCCGTGAGGCGAAGGCGCTGGTGGAGGCCGTCCAGGCGGGTGTGGAGCCTGGGATTCCGGCTGACCGGCAACTGTGGTCGGGGCTGCGGGCGTTCTTCACGCACACTGCGGAGCATCCTGACGGCTGGGCGGTGCTGCACCAGCAGGCGAGCTCGCACGGGGAGCCGTTCGTCAGCGAGGTGGGGGCGCTGCGGAAGGAGATCGTTGCGTTCGTGACGGGTCTGATCGGGGCTGCGGCGCGTGAGGCGCACAGTGACCCGGCGCTCCCCGACCGGGACGTGGCGGGGCTCGCGCAGGCGTTGGTGGGGGCGGCGGAAGCGCTCGCGGGGTGGGCCAACGTCACTCCCGGTGTCTCGGCGAAGGAGGCTGCCTCCACGCTGATGAACTTCTCGTGGGCGGGTCTGGAGAACCTCATGCAGGGGCGTGGCTGGCAGTCCCCTCGGGGGGAGTGAGCGGGCGCGCTCAGACGTCCCGGGTCACGCTGCCGGTGAGGTGGACGCGGCTGCCGCCGCGCACCTCGAAGGCGGTGTCGTCCGCCGCGTAGGTGACGGTGGAGGGCAGCAGGACGGGAGCCTTGAAGTCCGCCCGTACGGTGCGGACGCGGCCCTGTGCTCCGGTGGTGTCCCCGGTCTCCGCGAGGCAGCGCGCGACGGTCCACATGCCGTGTGCGATGTGCCGGGGGAAGCCGAAGAGGCGGGCCGTCAGCGGGTGGAGGTGGATCGGGTTCCGGTCGCCCGAGGCGGCGCCGTAGCGGCGTCCGAGGTCGGTGGGCAGCCGCCACTCGGCCACGGCGGGCAGCTCCCGGTGGTGGGCCCGTTCGGGCGGGGGAGTGGTCGCCGCGGTCGCGTGCCGGGACAGGTAGCCGCTGCGGGACTCCCAGACGAGCTCGCCCGCGCGGCGCGCCTCGGTCACCATCGTGACCTCGGTTCCGCGCCGGTGGGGCGTCAGTCCGGCGGCGTGGACCGTGATGCCGAGTTCGTCGGTGGGCTGCGGGGCCCGGTGCGCGGTGATCTCGATCCAGGTGTGGACCAGTCCCAGGACCGGCAGCGGGAAGTCCCGTCCGGTCATCAGCCGCATGGCCAGGGGGAAGCCCAGGACGTGCGGGTAGGTGAGCGGCAGGGGGCCGGTCTCGGCGAAGCCGCAGATCCTGCTGTACGCGGCGAGGGGGCCGGGGGCGATGCGGGTGGGCGGGAGTTCCTCACGGCCGGTGGGCAGTGCGGCGCCCGGGCGGCCGGCGCGCTTGAACGGGGAGGTGACGGCTCCGCGGACGAGGGAGAGGCTGAGGTCTGACATGGCTCAGGCTCCCAGCAGGCTCTGGCCACAGACCCGGACGACCTGGCCGTTGACGGCGCCGGAGGCGGGCTGGGCGAACCAGGCGGTGGTCTCGGCGACGTCGACCGGGAGGCCGCCCTGGGACAGGGAGTTCATGCGGCGGCCCGCCTCCCGGATGAAGAGGGGTACGGCGGCCGTCATCTTCGTCTCGATGAAGCCGGGTGCGACGGCGTTGACGGTGATGCCGTGGTCGGCGGCGGCGCGCGGGGCCAGGGAGCGGACCAGGCCGATGATGCCCGCCTTGCTGGCCGCGTAGTTGGTCTGGCCGTCGTTGCCCGCGATCCCGGCGATGGACGCGGTGGCGATGATCCGGCCGCCGCGGCGCAGGGTGCCGGACCCGATGAGGGCGTCCGTGGTGCGCAGGACGCTGTCCAGGTTGACGTCGATGACGGAGGACCAGCGGTCGGCGGGCATGTTGGCGAGCCGGCGGTCGCGGGTGATGCCCGCGTTGTGGACCAGGATGTCGAGGCCGTCGGGGGCGGCCGCGGCGATCCGGTCCGCGGCGTCGGGTCCGGTGATGTCCAGCGGCAGGGCGGTGGCGCCGAGGCGGGCGGCGGTACGGGCGAGCTCCTCCTCGGCCTGCGGGACGTCCAGGCAGATCACCTGGGCGCCGTCCCTGGCGAGGACGGAGGCGACGGAGGCGCCGATGCCGCGTGCGGCCCCGGTGACGAGGGCGGTGCGTCCGGACAGGGGTGCGTCCCAGTCGGCCACGACGCCGGGTTCTCCGGCGGTGAGTTCGACGACCTGGCCGCTGACGTAGGCGGAGCGGGGGGACAGCAGGAAGCGGAGCGTGGACTCGGCCGAGGCGGCGCTCGCGCCGGGGGCGAGCCGCAGCAGCTGCGCGGTGGCGCCCTTGCCGATCTCCTTGCCGAGCGAGCGTACGAAGCCTTCGAGGGCTTGCTGGGCCGCCGCCTGGTGGTGGTCGTCGGGGGAGGGGGTGGTGCCGAGGACGACGATGCGGCCACCGGCGGCCAGGGACCGTACGACGGGGTGGAGTGCGGCGTGCACGTCGGCGAGTCCGGCCGCCGTGGTGATGCCGGTGGCGTCCAGGACGACGGCGGCGGGGTGTGCGGCCTGGTGGGTGACCTTCAGGCCGGTCGCGGCGAGTACCGGGCCGAGCGTGCCGGTGTGTGCGGAGTCGCCTGCGGTGAGGTGGAGCAACGGTCCGTCGAGGGAGGGGGTTTCGAGTGTCCAGCGGCGGAGCGGTGCGGGCTGCGGCAGGCCGAGCCTGCGGGTCAGGAAGCGGCCGGGTGCCGTGCCGGTGAAGTGCAGATAGCGGTCGGCCATTGTCTGGACTCCTGCTCGGTCGTAGATTTACTCCAGAGTAAGGTTACTCAAGGGTCAGGAGTTGTCGAGATGAGCTGGTCGAGTTGATTCCCCTCGCACTTCCGCAGCCGCGCCGGGTCGCGGTCATCGGTGGCAGTCGCATTCCCTTCGCCCGCTCCGACGGCCCCTACGCGCAGGCGTCGAACCAGGACCTGCTCACCGCCGCGCTGGACGGGCTCGTCGACCGCTTCGGTCTGCGGGGACAGCGGGTCGGTGAGTTCGTCGCCGGGGCGGTCCTCAAGCACAGCCGGGACTTCAACCTGGCACGCGAGACCGTCCTGGGCTCCGCCCTGGACCCGCGCACGCCCGCCTACGACATCCAGCAGGCGTGCGGCACCGGTCTCCAGGCCGTCGTCGCCGCGGCCAACAAGATCGCGCTCGGTGCGGTCGACTCGGCGATCGCGGGCGGGGCGGACACCACGTCCGACGCGCCGCTCGGCGTCAACGACCGGCTGCGCAGGATCCTGCTGGAGGCGCGCCGCGCGAAGTCGGCGGGCGCGCGGGTCAAGGCGCTGGCCGCCGTCCGGCCCCGCCACCTCGTCCCCGACATCCCGCGCAACGCCGAGCCCCGTACCGGCCTCTCGATGGGCGAGCACGCGGCGGTCACCGCCCGGAAGTGGGGGGTGACCCGCGAGGAGCAGGACCTGCTGGCTGCCACCAGCCACCAGCGGCTGGCCGCCGCGTACGACCGGGGCTTCCTGGAGGACCTGGTCGTCCCGTACCTCGGCCTGGACCGCGACCAGAACCTGCGCCCCGGATCCACGGTGGAGAAACTCGCCACGCTGAAGCCGGTGTTCGGCGCCGGACACCCCGACGCGACGATGACGGCGGGCAATTCGACGCCGCTCACCGACGGCGCGGCCACCGTGCTGCTGGCGAGCGAGGAGTGGGCCGAGGCCCACGGTCTGGAGCCCCTGGCCTACCTGTCGTTGTACGAGACGGCCGCCGTGGACTACGTGGGCGGTGAGGACGGGCTGCTGATGGCGCCCGCGTACGCCGTGCCGCGGATGCTGGAGCGTGCCGGGCTGGGCATCGGCGACTTCGACCTCGTCGAGATCCACGAGGCCTTCGCCTCCCAGGTGCTCGCCACCCTGGCCGCCTGGGAGGAGCAGGGGCTCGCCCCCGTCGACCGGGACAGGCTGAACGTGGCCGGGTCGTCCCTCGCCACCGGTCACCCCTTCGCCGCGACGGGCGCCCGGATCGTGGCGACCCTGGCCGAGCTGCTCGCGGAGCGGGACGCGCCCGGCCGGGGCCTGATCTCGGTCTGCGCCGCGGGCGGACAAGGGGTCACCGCCATCCTGGAGCGCCCCTGACCCCCGCGGGGATCCGCATGCGGGGCGCCCCTGATGCACCGGGGACCCGCATGCGGGAGCGCCCCCGGTCCATCCAGGGCCTGCATGCGGATGCACCGTCGACCCACACAGGACCTGCATGCGGGAGCGCCCCGACCTCCACAGGGGCCCTGCATCCTGGAACGCCCCCGGGCCGCACCGGATCCGCTCCGCGGCCACCGCCGCATCCCCTGCCCGTCCGTACGTGAACGACCCCGCGCACCCAACTGCCGCCTCGGCGCCGGACCCCAGGGACGGGGCCGGCGCCGGACCCCACGTCGAGGAGCCGCTCGTGTCCACGCCCGCCGCCGTATCCGCCGCGCCCACCGTTCCCGTCCTGGTCGAGCCGACCAAGGTCAGGGCGGCCGACGGCGCCGTACGGGAGGTCTCCGTACCGCCGCTCGCGCCGACCGTGCGGCGCGGCTCGCTCGCGGAGATCCCCTTCGACAACGCCGACCAGGCCCCGGCCGAGGCGGTCCTCAGCCGCAAGCAGGCGGACGGCGGCTGGCAGGACGTGACCGCCGCCGCGTTCGCCGACGAGGTCAGGGCGGTCGCCAAGGGCCTGATCGCGGAGGGGCTCCAGAGCGGGGACCGGATCGCGATCATGGCCCGTACGACCTACGAGTGGACGCTGCTCGACTTCGCGTCCTGGGCGGCCGGGCTGGTCACCGTGCCCGTCTACCCCACATCCTCGGCCTTCCAGACGCGCTGGATCCTCCAGGACTCCGGAGCCGTCGCCTGCGCCGTGGAGACGAAGGAGCAGGGCCGGCTGGTCAGCCAGGAGCGACAGCAGCTCGGGGACCTCGCGCATCTCTGGCAGTTCGACACGGGCGCGATCGGCCGGCTGAAGTCGCTCGGCAGGGACGTGCCCGACGCGGTCGTCACCGCCCGCCGCGCCGCCCTGGACCCGGACAGCCCGGCCACCCTCATCTACACCTCGGGCACCACGGGCAGGCCCAAGGGCTGCGTCCTGACGCACGGCAACTTCTTCGCCGAGGTCGACAACGCCATCGAGCTGCTCCACCCGGTCTTCAAGTCGGTGTCGAAGGAGCCCGCTTCCACCCTCCTGTTCCTGCCGCTGTCGCACGTCTTCGGCAGGATGGTGGCGATCGGCTGCCTGCGCGCCCGGGTGCGGCTGGGGCACGCGCCGTCCATCCGGACCGAGGACCTGCTCGCGGACCTGGCGGGCTTCAAGCCGTCGTTCCTGCTGGCGATCCCGTACGTCCTGGAGAAGGTCTACAACACCGGCCGGGCCACCGCCGAGAAGATGGGCCGCGCCTCGTCCTTCGACCGCGCGGCCCGGATCGCGCGACGTTACGGGGAGGCGGTCGAGGCCGCCGAGCACGGCACGGGCCCCGGCCCGGGCCTCGGGCTGCGCGCCGCCCGCGCCCTGTACGACCCGCTGGTCTACCGCCGTATCCGTGCGGCACTGGGCGGCCACGTGAAGTACGCGATCTGCGGCGGTTCCCCGCTGGGGCGCCGGCTCGCCGCGTTCTACGCGGGTGCGGGCATCGAGATCTTCGAGGGCTACGGCCTGACCGAGACCACCGCCGCCGCCACGGTCACCCCGCCCCTCAAGCCCCGTCTGGGCACGGTGGGCTGGCCGCTGCCGGGCACCGCCGTGCGGATCGCCGACGACGGGGAGGTGCTGCTCAGCGGCGGGCAGGTCTTCCGGGGCTACTGGGACACCGAGCGCGGCGCGGCCGTGCCGTACCTGGAGGGCGACTGGTTCCCCACGGGCGACCTGGGGGCCCTGGACGAGGACGGCTACCTCACGATCACCGGCCGCAAGAAGGACATCATCATCACGTCCGGCGGCAAGAACGTCACCCCCGCCCCGCTGGAGGACTGGCTGCGCGCCCATCCGCTGGTCAGTCAGTGCATGGTCGTCGGGGACAACCGGTCGTTCATCAGCGCCCTGATCACGCTCGAGGAGGACGGGCTCGCCCACTGGCGCCGGATGCGGAAGAAGGAGGGCGTCCCGCTGCGGGAGCTGGTCCACGACGAGGAGCTGCGCACGGCGCTGCAGCGCGCGGTCGACGAGGCCAACAGGCTCGTCTCGCGTGCCGAGTCCATACGCAAGTTCACCGTCCTGCCGGTCGACTTCACGGAGGAGAGCGGCCATCTCACCCCGTCGCTCAAGCTGAAGCGGGACGCGATCACGCGGGACTTCGACGCGGAGATCGAGGAGCTGTACCGGAAGTAGCCGGACCCGGCGGACCGCCGGACCCGCGGCCCGGACCGACCTCGTGATCCGGGCCGCGGGAAATTTTTGAACTGCCATAAAACGGACAGTGGTGCGGTTCTCGTATGTGTTTCAGTCTCGTTCCGGAGCATCGATTGCAAGGTTCTGTTCATCCGGAGCCTTGGATGCGTTTGCTCAACTCGATCCGTACTGGGGTGAGTCAAGGGTGAGACGTTGGAGTCTCACCCTCCGGATATGGAAACCGCAGCGCATAGCGTCCTCTCCATGACTCAGCTGGACGCGCGGCCACAGGCCGGAGACACGGTACGGGGAAGCACCCCGGCCGACGGCGGCGTACGCGAGAAGGGCCTCGGCGGGAACTCCGTCGGCCTGATGGGCAGCGCGGTCCTCGGCATCTCCACCGTCGCCCCGGTGTACTGCCTCACCTCGACCCTCGGATCGACCGCGGGCGAGGTCGGTGTGCAGATGCCGGCCGTGTTCCTGGCCGGGTTCCTCCCGATGCTGCTCGTCGCCTTCGCGTACCGGGAGCTCAACAAGGCCGTGCCGGACTGCGGCACCTCGTTCACCTGGACGGTGAAGGCCTTCGGCCCGCGCCTCGGGTGGATGTGCGGCTGGGGGCTGGTGATCGCCACGATCATCGTCCTGTCGAACCTCGCCGGTGTCGCCACCTCCTACTTCTGGCTGCTGGCCGGCGAGGTCACCGGGAGCGACTCCGTCGCCGCCCTGGACGACAGCAAGCCCGTCCACATCCTCACGTGCCTTCTCCTGATCGCCGTCGCGACGGCGATCAGCTACCGGGGGATGACGGCCACCAAGGGCATCCAGTACACCCTCGTCGCACTCCAGCTCGTGGTGCTCGCCCTGTTCGTGACGATGGCCGTGCAGAAGGCCGGCAGCGGGGACTTCGCCGCGACGTCGACGGAGTTCTCCTGGTCCTGGCTGAACCCCTTCGCCGTCCGGTCCTTCGCGGCGTTCACGGCCGGGCTCTCCCTCTCGATCTTCATGTTCTGGGGCTGGGACACCTGTCTCACCGCCAACGAGGAGACCACCGGGGCCGAGAAGACCCCCGGCCGCGCCGCCCTCATCGCGATGGTCGTCCTGGTCGCCTCCTACCTCGCCACGGGCATCGCCGCGCAGATGGCCGTCGGCACCGGCGACTCGGGGCGGGGCCTCGCCAACCCGGACACCTCCGACAACGTCTTCGCCGCCCTCGCGGGCCCGGTCATGGGCCCCGGCCTGGGTGTCCTCCTCTTCCTGGCGGTGCTGGCCTCCGCCGCCGCGAGCCTGCAGACCACCTTCATCCCGGTGGCGCGCACGGTCCTGGCGATGGCGTCCTACGAGGCGCTGCCCGCCTCCTACGCCCGGGTCCACCCGCGCTTCCGGACGCCGGGCCGGGCCACGGTCGTGGCGGGGGTCGCGACCGGGGTGTTCTACACGGTCATGACCCTGGTCAGCGAGCACGTCCTGGTCGACACGATCTACGCGCTCGGCCTGATGATCTGCTTCTACTACGCGCTGACGGCTTTCGCCTGCGCCTGGTACTTCCGCGCCGACCTCACCCGGTCCGCCCGCGACCTCGTCTTCAAGGGTCTTTTCCCCGTCGTCGGCGGCGTCCTGCTCGCGGCGGTCTTCGGCAAGACCCTGTACGACATGTGGGACCCGGCCTACGGCTCCGGATCCTCCGTCCTCGGCGTCGGCTCCGTCTTCGTCATCGGTGTCGGGCTGCTGCTGCTCGGGGTGGTGCTGATGGAGGCGATGCGGCGGCGCAGCCCCGCGTTCTTCCGCGGCGAGGTGCTCACGAAGGAGTCCCCGGCGCTCGTGGCCGAGGACTGAGCGGTTCAGCCGGCGCGCCAGTAGCCCAGCGCGTTCACCCGGTCCTTGGGGAGGGCCAGTTCCCTGCGGGCCCAGGAGCCCAGGGTCCGGGTGGTCGCGGTGTCGCAGGCGATCCAGACGTACGCGTCCGAGCTGTCCTCGCCGAGCAGGCCGGGCAGTGAGGACTTCACCTCGGAGACCAGGTGCGCGCCCGCGTCGCGGCGTGGGACGGTGCGCAGGGTGTGGTGGGCCGGGTCCAGCCGGAACGGCAGCTTCTCGTCCGAGGCGTGGACGGTCTCGCACCAGATCGTCGCCGGGGTGCCGGGGAGCGCATCCAGCAGCGAGTTGACGGCCGGCAGCGATGCCGCGTCCCCGACGACGAAGAGCCGTGCGGGCCGCGGCTCGGGCAGGGTGAAGCGGGTGCCCTGGAGGGTGGCGTCGATCGTGTCGCCGGGCCGCGCGGAGCGGGCCCAGTCGCTCGCGGTGCCGTCGTGAAGGGCGAATTCCAGACTGAACGTCCCGGTGGCGGGGTCGGGGTCGACGAGGGTGTAGCCCCGCTGGTGCGGCTTGCCGTCCCGCTCGAACCAGAGCCTGACCCACATGGTCGGGTGCGCGCCGCCCGTCGCCGCGAGCAGGCCGCCGTCGGTCACCGTCACCCGCCGGAAGTCCTCGGTGACCTGTTCCGCTCCGGTGACGGTGAACGTGAAGTCCTGCCCCCGGAAGAGCTTGAGGACGACGCCTTCCCAGCCGTGACCCATGGGAGCTCTCCTTCGAACGACTGGCCGAAATTGAGCTTAGGGTAGCCTAAGTTTCTCCATTCCGGCGGAAACCGGCGGGAGTTGCGGCCGGAATCGAGCGGCCTGCCTCGCGGAGTGAGGACGTCGGCGCGCTCCACCGCATACCGTGGAGCTGTCACGGACGACGACGGAGGTGCCTCGCATGCGGATCGCCACAACGATCTTCCTCACCGACGAGACGATCACGCCGGTCCGGCTCGCGCGCGAGCTGGAGCAGCGCGGATTCGACGGGCTGTATCTGCCGGAGCACACGCACATCCCCGTCAGCAGGGACACGCCCTACCCGGCGGGCGGGGAGCTGCCCGCCGAGTACGGCCGTACCCTCGACCCGTTCGTCGCCCTGGGGCAGGCCGCGGCCGTCACCGAGCGGCTGGCCCTCGGCACCGGCATCACGCTGATCGCCCAGCACGACCCCATCGACCTGGCGAAGCAGGCCGCCACGCTCGACCACCTCTCCGGCGGCCGTCTCACGCTCGGCATCGGCTTCGGCTGGAACGTGGAGGAGGCCGCCGACCACGGTGTGGAGTGGGCGACCCGGCGGGCGCTCGGCAGCGACCGGCTGGCCCTGATGCGTGCCCTGTGGGCCGAGGAACCGACGGCGTACGAAGGCGAGTTCGGCTCGGTCCGGGCGAGTCACGCCCATCCGAAGCCGGTGCAGAAGGCGCGGGGCCCGGTGAACGGCCCGCGCACCCTGATCGGCGGGGCGGCCGGGCCGAAGCTGTTCGCGCAGATCGCCCGGGACGCGGACGGCTGGCTGCCCATCGGCGGGCGGGGCCTGTCGGAGTCCGTGCCCAAGCTGCGTACGGCGTGGGAGGAGGCGGGGCGCGACCCGGAGCAGCTCCAGGTGGTGCCCTACGCCGTCCGGCCCGACCCCGGGAAGCTGGCGTACTACGCGGACCTGGGCGTCGAGGAGGTCGTCCTCCAACTGCCCCCGGCCGGCGAGGCCGAGGTGCTGCGCGCGCTGGACGCGTACGCGGCGTACCTGTGAGGGGCATGTGGCCGGAAAGCCCTCCGCGGTGATCGGCCGGTGCAACCGCCGGCGCTAAAATCGCATCTATCACCTCCGGACATCAATGGTGCGGCCCGCGTGCGTGTGTACCCGGCTGCCTGGGAGCGGGAGCACGATGAACAGGCCGTTGCGGCACATAGCCATCTTCTGTGGGCTGCTGATGCTGGCTCTGCTGATCAGGACCAACTGGCTTCAGTACGCCAAGAGTGAAGAACTGGCCACCCACGAGCACAACCGCCGGGTGAAGATCACCCAGTTCGCCACCCCTCGGGGCGACATCATCGTGGGGGGCGAGGCGGTCACGGGGTCGAAGGAGGTCAAGGGGACCGACTTCAAGTACCAGCGCACCTTCAAGCAGGGCCCGATGTACGCCCCCGTCACCGGCTACGCCTCCCAGGCGCAGGGCATGTCCCTCCTGGAGAAGACGTACGACAGCGTCCTCAGCGGTCAGGACGAGCGCTTCGCCTTCCGCCACGCCAGGGACATCCTCACGGGCGAGGAGCGCAGGGGCGGCGATGTCGTCACCACGATCGACCGGAAGGCGCAGGAGGTGGCCTACAAGGGCCTGACCGACCTCGACGCCCGCGGTGCCGTGGTCGCCCTCGAACCGTCGACCGGCAAGGTCCTCGCCCTGGTCTCGACCCCTTCGTACGACCCCTCGGTCTTCGCCGGCAACTCCTTCAAGGAGGGCGACAAGTTCCAGTCGCTGGTCGACGAGAAGAGCAAGCCGCTGGCCAACCGCGCGCTGCGCGAGACCTTCCCGCCCGGCTCCACCTTCAAGATCCTCACGGCCGCCGCGGCCCTGGAGCACGGGGTCGTCACGGACGTCGACGCCCCGTCGGACGCGGCCTCCCCGTACAAGCTGCCGCTGTCGTCGAGCAAGATCAGCAGTGAGGCGGGCGACGCGACGTGCAACAAGGCGTCCTTGAAGACGGCCATGCAGTACTCCTGCAACAACGTCTTCCTGGACGCCGCCCTCAAGGTGGGTGACGAGGGGATGCGCGAGACGGCCGAGAAGTTCGGCTTCAACGAGGACGTCTACTCCGAGGCCTTCGGCGACATGCTCGCCACGAAGAGCCTCTACCCCGAGGAGCTCGACAAGCCCGGCACCGCCCTCACCGGCATGGGCCAGGGCAGCCTCACCAGCACCCCGATGCAGATGGCGATGGTCACGGCGGCGCTCGCCAACGACGGCAAGCTGATGCAGCCGTACATCGTGGACAAGCTGCAGGGCCCGGACGTGTCCGTCCTGGAGGAGAACGAGCCGCAGCTCATGAGCCAGGCCGTCTCGGAGGAGACGGCGAAGAAGGTCCAGGAGATGATGGAGTTCACCGCCAGGGAGGGCAGCGCCAAGCGCGCCCTGATCGACGGTGTGACGGTGGGCGGCAAGACGGGTACGGCTCAGCGCGGCAACGACGTGCGCAAGGAGGTCCCGTACGGCTGGTTCGTCTCCTACGGCAAGGACTCCGACGGGCGGGCGGTGGCGGTCGCGGTCTTCATCGACCCGACGGCCATGGACATCTCCCGCTCGGACATCTCGGGTGGCGGCCTCGGCGGCCCGATCGCGAGGAAGGTGATGGAGGCGGTGCTGGGGAAGTAGCCCGGCACCGGCATCCACCAGAACCCACCGGTCACCTCAGCCCCCGTCCGACGTCGACGCTTCGTCGACTCCGGACGGGGGCTGCGGTCATCCGACGGGCCGGTCCGGCCGGTCGGCGTTCGCCGGTGCGACGGGCGGGGCGGGCGGGACAGGCGGAAGAGGTGGGCCAGGCGGGGCGGGGGTACCGGTGCCGGCCGCCTCCGCGTGCCCCCCGGCCAGGCGCAGCACCGTGCCGGTGATGAGGCCCGCCAGGAGGCCCCAGGTGAGAGCGGCCGGCACGTGGCCGCCGAGAGCGCCCTGGAGGTACTGCCAGGCCCACCGCCCGCCCGTGTCCGCCCCGATGACCACGGACTGGAACAGCTGGGAGGCCAACAGCCCGATCACGGTCGCGCAGAACCCGCCGACCGCCATCGCCGGCAGGCTCGCCCGGGTCAGGCGGGCCGGCAGGAGCCGCAGCGCCCACCACACGACCACGAGCACCAGTGCGTCGGCGAGGCGGTAGAGGGCCCACTGACCGACCGATCCGCCGACCGCCCCACCGGGCGGGGACGACCAGCCGCCCAGCAGGAGCCAGGCGCGCAGGAGGTCGCCCGGTTCGGCGAGGAGCCCGCCCGACACCCAGGCCGTCTGGATGGACGCGGCCACCGACTCGTAGGAGAGGACCACCAGGGACAGCGCGACCACCGCGGTACCGACGGTCGCGGCGAGGCGGGCCGCCCGCCGGGAGACGGTCGCCAGGGGCGGTGTGCCCGCACCCTCGGTGGTGATCCGTGCCACGAGCACGATGACCACCGCCGTGACGAACGAGACCGGCACGGTGATCTGCTGCCCGGAGGACGCCATGCCCGCCAACTGGGGCAGGACCCGGTAGCTCCCCCGCCCGTGCGAGGCGATCAGCCAGGGCGCGGAGACGGTTGCCGCCAGAGCTCCGGCGGCCATGCCCCAGGCCCAGAGCGCCGGCAGCAGGACGGACGTCCGGCCGTTGACCGGAGGCAGCCTGCGTACGAGGAGCAGCGCCCCCGGTACGAAGAAGGCGAAGAGCGCGGCGAACCGGATCTGCATCGCCGTGGCGTGCAGGGTGCGGTAGCGCGAGGCGTCCGCACCGCCCGGCTCTCCCGGCCCGAACGCGGCGGAGCCGGGCGGGTCGTACGACCAGGGGGAGAGCCAGTACTGCAGATCGGCGACCAGCCGGCCGCCGAGCGTGTCGGTGGCGCCCTGCAGGTGCAGGACGCTCACGCTGGCCCCCGCCCACCACAGCAGCGCCGTGAGCAGCAGCCCCCCGGCCACCGCTGGTATCGCCGCGCGTCTGTACGTCATGTGCCGCCCCCGCCTCGCTCGCACCCGTGGAATCCCTCTGGCGGGAGGAGGTTACGGGGCGGTGATCACACGGGGGTCACGCCCGGCCGGAATTCTCCGCCGACTCGGGCCCGGCCGCGCCCGACCGACCGGGCGGCGCGGGTGAGGCGTGCGGCGCGGGCTGCTCGGGGAGCACGGGCTCTCCGGGGCCGGGGGGCACGGACTGCTCGGGGAGCACGAACAAGTGGTGCGGGGCGGGTGCCTCGCGCAGGACCGCGTACGGCTTCCGCCGCCCGGCGGGGGTTCCGCCCAGCAGCGCCGGGAGTTCGGTCAGGCTGCTGACGCGCCAGTCCGCCGTCTCCATGACGTCCGGGTGGTCCGCCCACCAATGCCCGTACGGGCCCCGGCGGATGTGGGCCGTACGCAGGCCCGAGGACTTCGCGGGGAACAGGTCGTCGGCCGGGTGGTCGCCCACGTAGAGAGTGGCCTCCGGTGCGGCGCCCGACACCTCCAGCACGCGGGCGAAGAACTCCCGGTCCGGCTTGGAGACGCCCCACTCCTCCGAGGTGACGACCAGGTCCGCCGGCAGGTCCAGAGCGCGCAGCAGCTCCCCGGCCCGGGCCGTCCGGTCGCCCGCGACGACGACCCGCAGGCCGAGCGCGCGCAGTTCGGCCAGGGCGGGGCGGACGTCGGGGTAGAGGTCGGTCTCGTCCAGGTGCTCCCTGCGGCCCGCCGCCGCCCGGGCCTGGGACGCCTCCGCGACGTCCATGCCGGGGCGCAGGATGCGCAGCGCGTCGGCACTGTCACGGCCCTGGGCGACCGCCGCGCCGACCAGGGCGCTGACCGTGTGCGGCGGGACCCCGAGCCAGTCGGCCCACGAGGCCCAGTGGCGGTCGTCGCGGACGAGGGTTTCTCCGATGTCGAAGACGATCGTTTCCATCACCTCTCCGAGCCTACGGGGCAACCGGGACATAACGGCCAAGGCGCCAGTGCGGAAGGGGTGGTCGGGCCGGGCGGAGGCCCTGCTCCGGAAGGAGTGACACGCTCGTATGCTCGGATCATGACCGATCCTCAGCGCCCCACGACCAACGCCATGCGGCGCGCCCTCCGGCGGGCCCGCGACGGTGTCGCACTCGACGTGGCCGAGGCCGCCGTCCTGCTCCAGGCGCGGGGGGACGACCTGACCGACCTCACGGCGTCGGCCGCCCGGGTGCGGGACGCGGGGCTCGATGCCGTGGGCCGGCCTGGAGTGATCACGTACTCCCGCAAGGTCTTCATCCCGCTGACCCGGCTCTGCCGTGACACCTGCCACTACTGCACCTTCGTCACCGTGCCGGGGAAGCTCCGCAAGGCGGGGCACGGGATGTTCATGTCGCCGGACGAGATCCTCGACGTCGCCCGCAAGGGCGCCGAAATGGGCTGCAAGGAGGCCCTGTTCACGCTCGGCGACCGGCCCGAGGACCGGTGGCCCGAGGCGCGGGAGTGGCTGGAGGCGGAGGGCTACGACGACACCCTCGCGTACGTGCGCGCCATGGCGATCCGCGTCCTGGAGGAGACGGGGCTGCTGCCGCACCTGAACCCGGGTGTGATGACGTGGACGGACCTGCAGCGGCTGAAGCCCGTCGCCCCGTCGATGGGCATGATGCTGGAGACGACGGCCACCCGGCTCTGGTCGGAGAAGGGCGGACCGCACTACGGCTCCCCGGACAAGGAGCCGGCGGTCCGGCTGCGGGTGCTGGAGGACGCGGGCCGGTCCAACGTGCCGTTCACCACCGGCATCCTGATCGGGATCGGCGAGTCGTACGAGGAGCGGGCCGACTCCCTCTTCGAGCTCCGCAGGATCTCCCGCGCCTACCACGGCGTCCAGGAGGTCATCGTCCAGAACTTCCGCGCCAAGCCCGACACCGCGATGCGCGGGATGCCGGACGCCGAGCTGGAGGAGCTGGCCGCCGCGATCGCCGTCGCCCGTCACATCCTCGGCCCCTCCGCCCGCATCCAGGCGCCGCCCAACCTCGTCGACGCCGAGTACGCCCTGCTGATCGGCGCGGGCATCGACGACTGGGGCGGCGTCTCGCCCCTCACCCCGGACCATGTGAATCCCGAGCGCCCCTGGCCGCACATCGACGAACTCGCGGCCCGCACGGCCGAGTCCGGCTTCGAGCTGCGTGAACGCCTCACCATCTACCCGGAGTTCATCCAGCGCGGCGAGCCCTGGCTCGACCCGCGCCTCCTCCCGCACGTGCGGGCCCTCGCCGACCCCGGGACGGGCATGGCGAAGGAGGGCGCGATCCCGGCCGGGCTGCCCTGGCAGGAGCCCGACGAGGGGTTCACCGCCTCCGGCCGCACCGACCTGCACCGCACGATCGACACGGACGGCCGCACCGGCGACCGGCGCGACGACTTCGACGAGGTCTACGGCGACTGGGAGGCCCTGCGCGAGGCCGCCGCCCCCGGCATGGTCCCCTCCAGGATCGACGCCGACGTGCGGCAGGCCCTGAGCCAGGCCGCCGACGACCCCACGAAGCTCACCGACGACCAGGCCCTCGCCCTGCTCCACGCCGACGGGCCGGCGCTCGACGAGCTGTGCCGGATCGCGGACACCCTGCGCCGCGACGTGGTCGGTGACGACGTCACCTACATCGTCACGAGGAACATCAACTTCACCAACGTCTGCTACACCGGCTGCCGCTTCTGCGCCTTCGCGCAACGACGTACGGACGCCGACGCCTACACCCTCTCCCTGGACCAGGTCGCCGACCGCGCGGCGCAGGCCTGGGACGTCGGCGCGGTCGAGGTCTGCATGCAGGGCGGCATCCACCCGGATCTGCCCGGCACCGCCTACTTCGACATCGCGCGGGCCGTGAAGGAACGCGTCCCCGGCATGCACGTCCACGCCTTCTCACCGATGGAGGTCGTCAACGGAGCGAGCCGCACGGGGATGTCCATCCGCGACTGGCTGACCTCGGCCAAGGAGGCCGGTCTCGACTCGATCCCGGGCACGGCGGCGGAGATCCTCGACGACGAGGTCCGCTGGATCCTCACCAAGGGCAAGCTGCCGACGGCCGACTGGCTGGAGGTCATCAGGACGGCCCACGAGACGGGCCTGCGGTCCTCGTCCACGATGATGTACGGCCATGTCGACCAGCCCCGTCACTGGCTCGGCCACTTCAGGACGCTGTCCCGGCTCCAGCAGGAGACCGGTGGCTTCACGGAGTTCGTCACCCTCCCCTTCATCCACACCAACGCCCCGGTCTACCTGGCGGGCATCGCCCGCCCCGGCCCGACCGACCGCGACAACCGGGCCGTCACCGCGATGGCCCGCCTGCTGCTCCACCCGCACATCACCAACATCCAGACCAGCTGGGTCAAGCTCGGTGCGGAGGGTGCGGCCGAGATGCTCCGCTCGGGCGCCAACGACCTCGGCGGGACCCTGATGGAGGAGACCATCTCCCGCATGGCCGGGTCGAGTTACGGCTCGTACCGCTCCATCCAGGACCTCGTCGCCATCGCCGACCTCGCGGGCCGCCCCGCGAAGCCCCGTACGACGCTCTACGGCGAGGTGCCCGAGGAGCGCGTCACGGCAGCGGCGGCGTCGGACGGCCACCTGCCGGAGCTGCTGCCGGTGCTGCCGCAGTAGCGGAACACGGGCCGCTTCCGGAGCCGCACGGCCGGGCTCCGGAAGCGGCTGCTCGCAACTGCCGCTCTGCATATGTCACTCACATGGGTGGTCTAACCCTTTCGGCCGGGGATGGGCGACACTGCAGACATATGCTCCAGGCAAGATCGGACCTGATGCTCGGGGGTGCTTCGAGCGTCAAAGCCACTCGCAGGAGCCCCGCATGGTCAGTTCGCCCCATGAGGCGATGCACCGCATCTTCCAGGAGCACCCGGGCCTGTTCTCCCGTGTCTCGGAAGTGCTGGGGATCACGATCGCCCCACCCGTCTCGGTCACTGTGATGCCTACCGACCTGACCGAGAACCGTCCACTCGAACGGCGTGTGGACACGCTGCTGCGGCTGGACACGGAGAACGACGAGCCGCTCCTCCTGGCCATCGAGGCCCAAGGGAAGAAGGACACGGACAAGCCGGCGAGCTGGGCCTACTACCTGTCCTACCTGTACACGAAATACCGGCTTCCGCCGCTGCTGCTGGTCGTCTGCCAGGACCGTGCCACCGCGGAATGGGCCTCCTGCCCTGTCTCCATCGGCCCCCGTCAGTGGCCCGCACTCACCTTGCGCCCACTCGTCGCGGGCCCGCACAACATGCCGCTGATCACCGATGTCGCCGAGGCTCGCAAGGACCTGGCGCTCACTACTCTGGCTGCGATCACACATGCCGCCGATCCGGACATCGGTGCCATACTGAAAACGCTGTCCACCGCTCTGCGGGACGTACCGGAAATCATCGCCGACCCCCTTGTCGAACTCACCGCACAAGGCCTGGGCAACCGCCCGGCCGCACAACAGTGGAGGAACCTGGTGGCCGTGGACCTCTCTTTCTACAAGTCCTTCATGGCTGAGGAAATCCGGGACGAGGGCCGGACGGAAGGCCGGACGGAAGGCATCGCCCAGGGCATCCTGCTCTTCCTCGCGCGAGCGGGCGTCGACGTATCGGACGAGGCGCGCGGACGGATCACCACCTGCGGCGACCTCGAGACCCTGAACCGCTGGCTCCTGCGGGCCCCCACCGCCCGGTCGGCCGAGGACGTCTTCGCCGAGGAGTAGGGCTCCTCAACCGAAGCGACGCACCGAACGGCCCTACCTGACCGTCAGCGGTACCCCGTCGCGTCGGCCGGCTCGTCGGTGCCCTCGACCTCGACCAGGTGGCGCCGGCCGGGCCTACCCGGTTGTTCGACCCCTCCCATGAATGTCATCGCCGACGACCGGTGGAACCATGCTCGACGCCGTACCCGACATCCTGTGTCCCCTTTCTTCGGCGGGCTCGCGGCCCGGACCGTCGGCGAGGGCGACCACGGGAACGCCACGCCGAGCGGCTCGTGGCAGGAGTGAGACGAGCCCCAGGACGGCAAGGGCGGCGCCGAGCCACAGGGGCGCGCGCAGGCCGAAGTGGCCGACGAGGGCGCCTCCTGCCGAGGAGCCGATGATGATGCCGAGGGTGATGAAGGAGGAGTGCACCGTGTTCACGAGCGGCCCGGCGTTGCCGGTTCGCTGGACGCGGGTGGCCATGGCGGGGTTCATCGTGACGCCGACGAGGCCGATGCCGACCATGAGGGTCACGGCGGCGGCGCCGACATCGGCCAGGAGGGCGAAGCCGGCCAGGAACAGGGCGTTGAGAGCGAGCCCGGCGACCTGGACGCCGACCGTCCGGCGGTCGGCGAGGCGGCCGACGACGTTGTTCCCGACCACCGTTGCGGCGCCGTAGGCGATGAGCAGAGCGGGCACGGTGGCCTCGTCGAACCCGCTGACCTCGGTGAGGATCGGGTTGAAGTAGCTGAAGGCGGAGAACGTCGCGCCGGTGATGAGTGTGCTCGTCAGGAGAGCCAGCCACAGCCTGGGCGCCCGGAAGACCCGCACCTCGTCGCGGAAGATGCCGGAGCCGGTACCGGGGCGGTCCAGCCGGGGGACCAGCGCCAGGGTGACCGCGGCGGCGACCAGAGTGAGCGCGGCGATGGCCCAGAACGCCGCGCGCCACCCTGCCCTGCCGCCGACGAAGGTGGCCATCGGCAGGCCGAGCAGCGTCCCGAGCATGAGGCCGTTCATGACCACGGAGATGGCCCGGCCGCGGATCTCCTCGCGGGTCAGCGAGGAACTCACGGAGACGGCGAGGCCGAAGAACGCCTGGGAGGCGACGCCGGTGATGACACGGGCTGCCACCATGACGCCGTAGCCGGTCGCCGTCGCGGCCATGAGGTTGCCCGCCAGGAAGACCGCGAAGAGCAGGAGGAGCGCGGGCCTGGGACGCAGCCATATCAGGGCGACGGTCAGTAAGGGGCCGCCGACCGCCATGGCGACGGCGAAGACGGTGATCAGGTAGCCGATCTCCGGGATGGTCGCATCGAGCCCTTCGGCCATCTGCGGCATCAGCCCGGCGACGACGAACTCGCTGGTCACCATGGCGAAGATGCCCAGGGCCAGCACGTATACGGCACGCGGCACGAGTATCACGTCCTCATTGTTTTGTAACGAACAGTTCAAAACTTGGCTGTGCGTCATCCCCGTGTCGGGGGTGCGTGGGTCAGGGGGTGAGTGAGTCCATGGCGCCGGCGGCGATGGCTTCCAGCGTGGTGCGGTCGGCGCCGTTCTGGGCGGAGACGCGCATGCCCGCCATGACGGCGTTCAGGAAGCGCGCGAGGTCGTCGGGGCGGCGCCTGCGGGAGATCTCCCCGGCGTGCTGCCCCGCTGTGATGGAGTCACCGAGGGAGGCGATCCGGAGTTCCAGATCGCGACGGAGGAGCTCGGCCACCTCGGGGTCGCGCCCCGAGAGTTCGGTGCTGGTGTTGACGCCGAGGCATCCGATGCCGCGCCCGTCCCGGCGGTTGGACTCCTCGGTGTCGATGACGGAGGTGAACAGGGCCCGCAGGCGCGCGGGGACCGGGAGTTCCGTGTCCGCGAGGAGGGCGTGCTGACCGGCGGTCATGGAGTCGAGGTATCGCGTCAGCGACCGGACGAAGAGGGTGTGCTTGCTCGAGAAGGTGTTGTAGATGCTGCTGCGGCCGAGGCCGGTCACCTCGCACAGGTCCTGCGTGGAAGTGGCCTCGTAGCCCTGCAGCCAGAAGAGCCGCAGGGCGGCGTCGAGCGCGCGCTCCTCGTCGAACAACCTCGGTCGGGCCATGAGGATCACGCTAGCACGTTTTGTACTGATCGATTCAAAACGTGGTGCGCGGGCTCAGCTCCCGCTCGGGGTCTCGCCCGCCGCCGTGGCGATCACCTCGTCCAGCACCTCCCGGGAGCGGCGCAGCTCCTCGATCTTCCGGTCGATGCGGTCACGCTCCCCCGAGAGGTCGCTGACCAGGCGCGGGGTGGCGATCGCGGAGGGGCCGCCGTCCGCGTCCCGTACGCAGGGCAGCAGCTCGGCGATCTTCGAGCTGTGCAGCCCGGCCGCGTAGAACTCCTGGACACGGATCACCCGGTCGACCGCGCCCTCGGGGTAGTCGCGGTGGCCGCCGGGGGTACGGTCGGCCGCCAACAGCCCCTGGGCCTCGTAGTAGCGCAGGGACCGCTCACTCACGGCCGTACGCCGGGCCAGTTCACCGATCCGCATGGAATTCCTCGCCTCCGGGACTTGAACCTGACACCGGTGTCAATTCTTACCGTTCCGGCATGACGAACGCAGCCACTTCCCCCCAGAAGCTGTTCGAGCCCGTCGCGCTCGGCCCCCTCACCCTTCCCCACCGCCTCGTGATGGCGCCGCTGACCCGGAACCGTGCCACGCCCGAGGGCGTACCGACCCCGCTCATGGCCGCCTACTACGCCCAGCGGGCCTCGGCCGCGCTGATCATCGCCGAGGCGTCCACGCCGAACGCCGTGGGGCAGACCTACCCGAACATCACGGCCATCCACAGCCCGGCCCACGTCGCCGGATGGCGCCGGGTGACCGAGGCCGTCCGCGCTGAGGGCGGGCAGATGTTCCTCCAGATCCAGCACGGCGGACGCGCCGGCCACCCCGACACCAGCGGACTGACGCCCGTCGCCCCCTCCCCGATCGCACTGCCCGAGACCATCCACACCCCGGCCGGGCGCGTGCCCCCGGTCGTCCCCCGCGAGATGACCGCCGAGGACATCAGGACCACCGTGGCGGACTTCGCCTCCGCCGCGCGCAACGCGATCGAGGCGGGCTTCGAAGGGGTCGAGGTGCACAGCGCCAACGGCCACCTGCTCCACCAGTTCCTGGGCCAGGGGACCAACCGGCGGACCGACGCCTACGGCGGGCCGGTCGCGCACCGCATCCGCTTCGTCGTGGAGGTCACCGAGGCCGTGGCGGCGGAGATCGGACCGGAGCGGGTGGGCCTGCGCATCTCGCCGTGGAGCACCGTCAACGGCATGGAGGAGGGCGACACCGAGGAGATCTATCCGGCGCTCCTCGGGGCGTTGACCGGGGCCGGCCTGGCCTACCTCCACGTGGGGTACGCCGACCCGGAGGACCCCGTCTTCCAGCGCATCCGTAAGGACTGGCCCGGGACTCTGATCGCCAACCCCGTCCTGCCGAAGGACCGCATCCCGGACGACGGCGGCATCGCCCACGCCGAGCGGCTGCTGGACGCCGGAGCCGACGTGATCGCGCTCGGCCGCCCCTTCCTCGCCAACCCCGACCTGATCCGCCGCCTGCGCACGGGCGCTCCGGTGAACCAGGTCCGGGACGCGTACATGATGTACGTGGGCGGGGAGACGGGCTACACGGACTACCCGGCGCTGGATGCCGTGGGGTGAGCCGCGTGGGCGACGAAGGCGGCCCAGGCGGGAGCGGCGATGACGAGGCAGGGGCCGTCGGCGATCTTGCTGTCCCGGACGGGGACGAAACCCGGGAAGCCGTCGGCGACTTCGAGGCAGTTGTTCGCCCCGCCGTCGCTGTAGCTGGACTTGCGCCAGGTCGCGGGTCCGAGGTCGGAAGTACGGCTCATCATGTCTGCTCCTCAAGGACGCCCCTGATGAAACCGGCGGACTCCGGCGGGGGCAGCGCACGGTCCCGGAGGCGACCGTGGGACAGCCGGTAGCGCGTCACCGCTGCCGGATCCTCGATCAGCTCGGCGCAGCCGTTGCCTTCCGTGTAGGCAACCGCCGTGCCGTCCTCCTGCCAGAGCAGGGTGAGGGAGCCGTCCATGAGGTGATGTGAGCCCACCGAGAACGGCAGCACCTGGAGGACGATCGACGGCACCTCCGCCGTGTCGATCAGATGCGTCAACTGCTCCCGCCACACCTTCGCGTCCGGGACGGGGCGGCGCAGGGCGTACTCGTCGATGATGATGCGGACCGACGGGGCGGGCCTGCGGTACAGCAGCTGCTGGCGGCCCACCCGTGCGACCACCTGTTCCTCCACCGACTCGGCGTCCTCCTGCGATTCCTGGGCACCGGACAGCGATTCCCGGGCAACATCCTCCGTCTGCAAGAGGCCCGGAATGCCGAGGGTGAGGAGGTGCATGACCGTGGCCGTCGGCTCCAGCCGCATGAACTCCTTGTACGTGTCCTTGAAGACCTCCCTGCGGGCCACCTTCCACAGCTGCACCAGCAGGCCCCCGGACTCGTAGTACCGGTCCAGGTCCTCCATCACCGCCAGCTTGGACAGCCGTTGGCCGGCTTCCAGCCGGTACAGGTAACTCTTTTCGTACCGCGTCTCCGCGGCGAGCTCGCTCAACGACTTCCCCGACCGCTCCCGGAGATACCGCAGGGCCCGCCCCAACGCCGCGCGCCCCGATCCCTCGTCCACGTCGGCCGGTTGTGCGGTCATCGCGGGCCCTCCCGTTGTCCTGTCCGCCGACAACCGGGCGCCTCTACCGAGGCTACGGGCGGACGGTGATCATCGGTGTACCAACGGTGAGCATCACCCGATGGAAGACACCGACCCCTGCGAGGCACCCCGTGATCGAGTCCTCTCTCCGCCTGCTCCCGTGGAACTCCCCCGAAGGGAGGCCCTGTTATCTGAGCACGGACGACCCCGACAGCAGGATGTCGCTCCTGGCCGACGAGGTCGAGGCCGAGCTGGTCGTGTGCGGCGCCGCCGTGCTGGCCGGGGCGGAGGCGGTTCTGGCGGACCCGGCGGCGGGGGAGTCGGCGGTGCGTTTCGCCCTGACGCGGACGACCGAGTCGCTCAGGGACGTGCTGCGGGTCGCGGAGTGCAGGCAGGGGCGAGCGCCCGCCTGAGACGTCGATCACGCGGCCTCGACGGCGCAGCCGGTACAGCGACGTCAGCGGTTCGGACGGGGTGAGGCGGTGGCCCCGCTCGGACCGAGCGGGGCCACCGCCTCCGGGTCACTTCTCGGCCGGGACGGCGGGGCCGGGGGCGTCCTGAGCCGGTCCGCCGGGTGCGGCCGTCTGCCGCGTGCCGCGCGGCATCTGCACCGCGACCACCAGGAGCGCGATCAGACCGCCGGCCGCGGCTGCCAGGAAGGCGTCCTGGTTGGCTGCGGCCTGGACCTCGGTGATCAGCTCGGGGCTGCCGCCGGTGGCAGCCATCTCGGAGGTCATGCCGTTGTAGGCGATGGTCGAGATGACCGCGAGACCGAGTGCGCCACCCGCCTCCTGGCTGGTGTTGATGAGACCGGCGCCGACGCCCGCGTGCTCTTCGCCGACACCGGCGAAGGCGGCGATCTGCAGTGTCACGAAGACCATGCCGCAGCCCAGGCCGAGGAGGAGGAACGCGGGCAGCAGGTTCAGTGCGTAGCCGCCGTCGACGGGGGCCTGCCACAGCAGCAGCAGACCCGTGACCGCCAGCACCAGTCCGGCCATCACCAGGACGCGGGCGGTGAACCTGGCGGTCAGGCCGGAGGCGACGCCGGCCCCGGCAGCCACGGCGCAGGCGAGCGGCACGTAGGCGAAGCCCGCCTTCAGCGGCGTGTAGCCGTAGACCTGTTGCATGAAGAGGCTGGCGAAGAAGAACAGCGCGGTGAAGGTGCCGAAGACCAGCACGGCGGAGATGTTGGCCACGCGCATCGTCTTCAGGAGGAAGACGCGCGGTGGCATCATCGGCGCCTTCACCCGGGTCTCGATGAGGACGAAAGCGGCGAGCAGGGCGGCGGAGCCGGTCAGGCCGCCGACCGTACGGAAGGAGCCCCAGCCCTGGTGGGTCGCCTCGCCCAGGGTGAAGATCAGGAGCAGCAGGGCGGAGGTGAGGGTGACGGCACCTGGGGTGTCGAAGCGGCCCCGCTGCTCGGCACGGCTCTCCGGCAGCAGGCGCGGAGCCAGCAGCACCGCACCCACGCCGATGGGTACGTTGATCCAGAAGATCCACTCCCAGCCGGGCCCGTCGGCGAGCACGCCGCCCAGGATGACGCCGACGATCGAGGCGATTCCGGCCAGCGAGCCCCAGATGCCGAGCGCCTTGTTGCGCTCCGCCCCCTCGGGGAAGGTGTTCGTCAGGATCGACAGGGCTGCCGGCGTGATCATCGACGCGCCGAAGCCCTGTACGGCTCGGGAGGCGATCAGCAGGGTGGCGTCGTCGGCCAGGCCCGACGCCAGTGACGCCAGGGCGAAGACGGCGAAGCCGATCTGCAGCATCCGGCGGCGGCCGAACGTGTCGGCGAGGCGTCCGCCGAGCAGCAGGAACCCGCCGATCACGGTCGCGTACGCCGTGATGACGTAGCCGAGGCTCACGTCGGACATGCCGAGGCTGTCCTGGATGGACGGCAGGGCGAGGTTCACGACCGACACGTCGGTGAAGACCATGAACTGGCCCATGCAGACGAAAGCCAGGATCGATCCGGGGCTGGAGCCCGCGGCCGGTCCTGACCGTTTCGTAGGGGTGGCGGGGGCAGCCATCGCGTACTCCTCAGCTCTCCTGATGCACATGGATGAGAACGGCCGCGGCGTGGGTTCCGGGGATGCGCCCGGCTGAGACACCGCCCTCCCCCGGCCGTGTCGGCCGGGGGAGGATGCTCACTGCCATGACGGACGGGATCCAGGAGATGTGACCGGTCCGCGCCTACGCGTTTCGGCCCGGCGGCCACACCGTCCGGCCCGGCGCGCCGAGGCGGTGTGCCGGAGGCCGTCCCGGCCCGTCGAGCCGGTGTGCCGGAGGCCGTCCGGCCCGTTCCGCTCCGGGCTCAGGCATGGGGTACGACGAGGTCGAGGAGCCGGATCCGGTCGGGGTCGGTGATGATCTCGATCTCCGTGATCAGGTCCTGTTCGATCCGGAAGGTCATGACACGGCGGTCGTGTTCGTTCTGCGCCGCCAGCACCCCGGGGAGGCCGTCGACCAGGACGGGCTGCGCGGACAGGGCGATCCGGCCGAACACCACCGCCCCGCTCGCCACCGCCTGCGCACCACGGACGAGCGGTGTCACATCGACACCGCGCGCGTCCGTGCGGGCGATGACATCGGGGGCGAGTACGGCGATGAGGGCGTCGAAGTCGCCCCCGCGGGCCGCGGTCAGGAACGCGTCGACGACCTCACGCCGACGGGTGAGATCCGAGTCCGACGCCGGATGCGCGCCCCGGACCCGGCGCCGGGCCCGGCTCGCGAGCTGCCGGGCCGCAGCAGGAGTCCGCTCCACGAGGGGAGCGATCTCGTCGAACGGCACCCCGAACGTGTCATGCAGCACGAACGCCAGCCGTTCCGCGGGATCAAGTGTCTCCAGCACCACCAGCAGAGCCAGCCCCACCGAATCAGCCAGTACCGCCTGCTGCTCCGGATCGCCCTCCTGCCCCCCGGCACCACCCGCCATCACCTCGTCACCCGGCACCAGACCCAGTGGGTTCTCACGACGCGACACCCGCGACCGCAACATGTCCAGGCACACCCGGCCCACCACCGTGGTCAGCCACCCGCCCAGATTCGTCACCCGGCCCGCATCGGTCCGGCTGAGCCGCAACCACGCCTCCTGAACCGCGTCCTCGGCCTCCGCCGTCGAACCCAGCATCCGGTAGGCCACCGCTCTCAGATGCCCGCGATTCTCCTCGAACCGCTTCCCCAGCCACTCACGTTCGTCCATCAGCCAGCACACCCTTCGTTCTCGTCCGTCACTGAACTGACGCGGGGGCCCCGCCACATGTGACGGGGCCCGGCGGTCGTGCCGCGGTGATGGCGAGGGCCGGGGCGGCAGGAGGGGGAAGGCCGCTGCCCGGCACCGCGCGTCAGCTGGTGGGGTCCGCCTGCTGCCGGATCGCGACATGGAGACGGTTCCACAGGTTGACCGTGCCGACCGAGAGCAGGATGGCGCCGAGTTCCTGGTCCTTGAAGTGCTTCGTGGCTTCGGCCCAGACCTCGTCCGGCACCGGATCCTTCTCGTTGCCGATGAGGGTGACGGCCTCGGTCAGTGCCAGCGCGGCACGCTCGGCCTCGGTGAAGTAGGGCGTGTTCCGCCAGGAGGCCACGGCGAGCAGCCGTTCCTCGGAGTCCTCGCCCGCGGCCCTGGCCAGTCGCGGGTGCCGGTCGACGTTGGCGCTGTCCCCGTTGATCTGGCTGGCTCGCAGATGGAGCAGCTCGAGCAGCCTGACCGGCACGCCGGCCTCCTTGGACGCCTTGCCCAGAGCCACCAGGGCGTCTATGGCGCCGGGGACGACGAAGGCCGGGTGGTTCATGCGAGTGGTCATGCTGGGTCTCCTCGGATGGTGTGCGCGATGGTCCCGGGGGCGGAGGACGAGCCTCGGCCGACGGCGCCGACCGTGCGGCAGCCCGCCGGACCGGGCCGTCACCACACTGACGAAGCGTGTGCGGAGAATGTGACCGGCGAAGCGGACGACTTCCGCGCCCGGTCTCCTGCCGGCTGCTCCGGGCCACGGCCCCGGAGACGTGCGTCGGCGGCGTCGGTCCGGTGCGCGGAACAGCGGGCGGACGGACGCTCCGCGCGCCCGGCAGTTCACCGGAAATGGGTCGGTCACGTGCCAGGAGGCGAAACTCCGTACATTCCGTTCCGCCCCTGAACCGCTGCTTCCCGTTCGATTACAGTGCTTGCGCAGTCGCACACGGAGGGTCGGGCGGAAGGGGCACGGTGAGCACTGGGACCACAGCTGTCTGGGGCCGTGTCCAGCAGCAGGACTTCCGCGGCCGGGTACGGGGATCCCTGCTCGGCGGCGCCATCGGCGACGCGCTCGGGGCCGGCGTCTCGGGGCTCACCCTGGAGGCGATACGCGCCGCCCACGGGGCCGACGGGGTGGCCGACTTCACTCCTGCGCAGGGCCCCGTGCAAGGCCCCGTGCAGGGCCGACGGGGTGCCGTCACCGCCGTCACCCAGCTCACGCTCTTCACCGTCGACGGGCTGATCAGGGCCCAGGTCCGCCGCGACACCGGTGCGTGGCACCCGCCCACCGACGTGCACCGCGCCCATCTGCGCTGGGCGGCGACCCAGAGCGCCTGGGGGCCCGACGAACGCCGTAAGGACAACGGCTGGCTGGCCAGGGAGGAGTGGCTGTACGCCCGCCGCGCCCCCACCAGGGAGTGCCTCGCCGGCTTCGGCGACGCCACGATGGGCACCCTCGCCGTGCCCAAGAACCCGGCCGCACGGGACTCGGCCGCCCTCACCCGCTCCGCGCCCTTCGGGCTGCTCGTGGGCTGGGAGCCGCAGCTCGTGCTCCAGCTGGCCGTCGAGTGCGCCGCCCACACCCATGGGCACGCCACCGCCCAACTCGCGGCCGGGGCCTTCGCCGTCATGGTGCACGGACTGGCCCGCGGCGAGACCCTGGACGGCTCGGTCCAGCACGCCCTCGCCCTGCTCGCCGAACGTCCGGGCAGCGAGCAGGTCACCGAGGCGCTCCGGCAGGCCCTCGGCTCCGTACGGCAGGGGATCCCCGGTCCCGCTCTCATCGAGGCGCTCGGCGACACCGACTCGGCGGAGGAGGTCCTCGCGGTGGCGCTGTACTGCGCGCTGGTCGGTGAGGACGTACGCCACGGGCTGCGGCTCGCCGTGAACCACTCCGGGCCGTCCGCGGCGACAGGGGCCGTCTGCGGGGCCCTTCTCGGCGCCCTGCACGGCGAGACGGCGCTGCCGCCGGCCTGGCTGGCGGAACTGGAGGGGCGCTCGACCCTCCTCGAACTCTCCGACGACTTCGCGATGGAGATGACCCAAGGCCCGGCCCTGCACAGCCCGACGGCCGTCGCGCCCGGCTGGCTGGCCCGCTATCCGAGGGACTGAGCGGCGCCCGGCCGTATGCTGCCGGGCCGTCCCGGAAGCGAGAGGTGGGCGGACGCCGCCGCGCCCGCCCACCGTCCATGTGCCCCCACGCGTGGGACGGTCAGTCCTTCACGCTTTCCGGTACCCCGGTGTTCTCGGGGCCGGGCTTCTGCTGGGGAACGGCCGCCGCGGCGGCGCCGACAGGCCCTTCGCCGTCCGTGTTGATCTTCTCGATCAGGGCGTCGCGCTCCGGTGTGTCCTCGGGCTTGATGAAGCCGATGACGATGTAGAGCACCAGCGAGATCGCCAGCGGCAGCGCCACCTGGTACTGCAGGGCGACGTCCGTCTTCACCGAACCGTCGAAGTTGTAGTTGGTGAAGTAGAACGCGAGCAGCCCGGCCGCCCAGCTGGTGAGCGCCGCCGTCGGCCCGGACCGGCGGAACCTGCGCAGCAGGCCCAGCATGAACGGGATCGCGATCGGGCCCATCAGACCGGCCACCCACTTGATGACGACCGAGATGATGTCCTTGAACGTCGGCGAGTTGATCTGGGTCGCCAGCGCCATCGACAGACCGAGGAAGGCGAGCGTGGACAGCCGCGCGGCCAGCAGACCGCTGCGGTTGCTCCAGGTGCGGGCCGCCTTGGAGAAGACCGGGGCGATGTCCCGGGTGAAGACGGCCGAGATGGCGTTGGCGTCGGAGGAGCACATGGCCATCGTGTGCGAGAAGAACCCGACGACGACCAGACCCAGCAGACCGTGCGGCAGCAGCTGCTCGGTCATCAGCGCGTAGCTGTCCGAGGCGTCCGGCTTCTTCGCCTCGACGAGCAGCGGGGCGACCCACATCGGGAAGAAGAGCACCGTCGGCCAGACCAGCCACAGGATGGCCGAGAGCCGGGCCGAACGGGTCGCGGAACGGGCGGAGTCCGTGGCCATGTAGCGCTGGGCCTGGTTCCACATACCGCCGTTGTACTCGAAGGTCTTGATGAAGAGGTACGCCAGCAGGAAGGTCACGGTGTACGGTCCGGCCGTCGGGTCCGTGTGGCCCTCGGGCAGCTTGTCCCAGACCGTCCACAGCGAGCTGAAGCCGCCGAGCTTGCTCATCGCGATGACCAGCATGGCGAGACCGGCGAAGAGCTGGATGATGAACTGCCCGAGCTCGGTGAGCGCGTCGGCCCACAGCCCGCCGACCGTGCAGTAGACGGCCGTGATGGCGCCGGTGATGAAGATGCCCTGCGTCAGGGTGATGCCCGTGAAGACGGAGAGCAGCGTGGCGATGGCGGCCCACTTGGCACCGACGTCCACGATCTTCAGCAGCAGCCCGGACCAGGCCAGGGCCTGCTGGGTCTGGATGTTGTAGCGGTTCTTGAGGTATTCGAGCGGCGAGGCGACGTGCAGCCGCGAACGCAGCCGGTTGAGCCGGGGGGCGAAGAGCTTCGCGCCGATGCCGATGCCGATCGCGATCGGCAGGGACCAGGTCACGAAGGACGTGACCCCGTACTGGTACGCGATCCCCGCGTAGCCGGTGAACATCACCGCGCTGTAACCGGACATGTGGTGCGAGATGCCCGAGAGCCACCACGGCATCTTGCCGCCGGCGGTGAAGAAGTCGCTGACATTGTCCACGCGCTTGTGCGACCAGAGACCGATCGCGACCATCACACCGAAGTATCCGATGAGCACGGCCCAGTCGAGACTGTTCATGTGCCCCCTCCAGGGGTCCGCCTTGTGAACGGGAACGCGCTTCGTCAGTACGGCCGTTCAGCGGTGGCCCCGTGCGGGAACGGGGACTTCGGGGATTGAACCGCCTGTTCGGGTTCTCGGTCAAGCTTTTCTCGGTCAGAAATGTGAACGCCGATCAGTGAGTCGAACGATTTTACTGGTTCTTGACCTTGTGAGGCGTTGTCGTGAACGTGACTGCGGCCACACGATGAGCGGGCACTTCGTCAGGCTGTGCAGAGATCGACGCAAAGCAGGAACGCCCGAGAACGCAGAACGGCCGCACGGGATGCGGGTCCCGTGCGGCCGGAGAAGGGGGAACGCTGAACATGCGAGGCCGCGCACCGACAGCGCTTCGCGCTGCCCGTGCGGGCTGGTGAGGTTCTGATGTGTGCGGTGCGCCGGTCGGCGGCGCTGTGTCCGGTGGTGGGCCGAGCCCTCTCGGCCAGGACGGCGGGCCAGTCGAGAGGGCTCCTGGCGGTCGTGCGCGAAGACCGGACGCGGTGCGGCGCGTGGTGACCGGCGTGCGGGTCAGGCGTTGATCGAACCCGACGCGACATCGCGCACGAAGGTGTTCCACGCTCCGGAGACGAAGGAGAGCGAGGGGCCCTCGGGAGCCTTCGAGTCACGCACGGCGATGGCCTGCGTGACGGGCGACTTCACTTCGACGCACGCCCCGTTGCCGCCGGAGTACGACGACTTCGTCCAGTTATCCGTAGCACCCTGAAGAATAGCCATGTTCACTCCGGTTCAGAGAGTTGATGTGAGTGGCACCAACTTCGTTCCTGTTGGCGTGATCGACGCTACTCGCCAACATCGCCTGGTGGTGGGGCCGTTCACTCGACCGGATGGCATATACCGTGCGGGTCTTCCGCCGTGAGGTGGTGGCGGTGTATCGTCCTGCCCCCACCTCACTCGCATCGTGGCATTTCCCGCATATCAGTCCTTGTCGGGCCGTCCTGTTCCTGTGGGTGCCCGGGGCGCCTTCCACACCCGCCGTGAGAGCTCCCGGCGGGTGCGCGACGAGTTTCAGCGGGTGTAGCTCTTGGTGATGTCGCTGATGAACTGGCGGGTCTGGTCCACGTTCAGTGCCTGTGCCCGCAGGTGCTCGTACATGACGCTGTACCGCTGCACGTCGTTCGCCTTCTCCAGGTAGAGGTCGCTGGTGACCCCTTCGATGTACACGACGCTGGAGTCCGCGGCGTCGGGGAACTCCAGGATCGCGTACTGGCCGTTGATGCCGGGGTGCGCCCCCATGTCGAAGGGCAGCACCTGCACGGTCACATGGGGCAGCTGGGACTGCTCGACGAGGTGCTCCAGCTGTTCGATCATGACCTGCTTGCCGCCGACGAGCCGGCGCAGGGCGGACTCGTCGATGACGGCCCACAGGCGCAGGGGGTGCTCGGAGGCGTTGACCCTGTCCTGGCGGCGGGCCCGGACGTTGACCCGCTTCTCGATGTCCGACGGCGGCGCCTCGGGCAGCGCCCCGTTGATCAGGGCCTCCGCGTAACTCCGGGTCTGCAGGAGCCCGGGGACGATCTGGGGCTCGTACACCCGGAGGGACTCGGCGTCGGTCTCCAGCCCGATGTACACGCTGTACGGGATGTCGCCGAAGGCGTGCCACCAGCCCTGCTGGCGGGAGTCCTTCGCCATCTGCATCAGGGAGTCGACGACGCGGTGGTCCTCGACCTCGTACACCCCGCAGAGATCGCGCACGTCGCGCTGGCTGATGGAGCGGCGGCCGTTCTCCAGGCGGCTGATCTTCGACTGCGAGACCAGCAGCCTCTCCGCCACCTCCTCCGCCGTCATGCCCTTGATCTCGCGGAGTCGGCGCAATTCCTGGCCCAACCGGCGTCGCCTGACGGTGGGATTGACGTTGGTCGGCACGGGAACGGCACCTCCGGCTATGCAGCTGATGTAGCTGTGTGTGTCTACTGCTCAGCAGATTGCCACCCGTGCCCCCGGCCGCGCTGGGAAATCGCCACACGCACTGAGCGCACGCAAGAGCGCGGGGCAGCCGGTGGATCCGGCTGCCCCGCGCCTGGTGCGGCTCCCGAACCGGGTCATGGGGACATCGGTGCGGCGGTATTCGGTACTCCGCGCAAGTGTCCGCGCGGTCGTGCTGTCAGTGGACGGAGGTGTGCGCCATGCCGCCGCGGTGCGCTTGCGGCTGCAACGGCACGCTCGCCGTCTGCTGATTGCGGCGTGGCTGGACGGCCACGCCGTTCTGGACGTCCATCACGGCATGCGCCACGAGACCGCCCATCGGGTCGTGTCTGATCAGGTCCCGGAGCCGGGAGCGCGATGAGCGCCCCTCGTTCCCGGGGTACAGGTGCTTGCCGAGTCCGACCGCGTGGGCCAGTGCGGCGAGCGCCGCGGTCCGCGGGTCCGGCGGTACGCCGGTGCGGATCGCACTGTCCAGCCGGGTTCTGATGTCCCGGCTGATCGCCGTGTCCGTCGCCTGGTAGCGAGTCGTCGGCAGCACTCCGCACATCTGGCCCGCCACGGCATGAACCATGCCGCACCGCTCCAGATGAGCGAGGTAGATCTGGCGAAGTCCCAGTCGGGGCCCGCCGATCCAGTGGACCGCCCGAACCGGACTGCCACGACGGCGCAGCAGCTCCAGTGCGGAGTCCAGAGTCGGATCTCCTGTCGGCCGTGGCATCACCACGGCGATACGATCCCCGTCAGGGGCTATCCGTCCTGCCAGAGCCAGCTCCACTAGCTGTGCCCCGGCCAGGCCGAGGTCGAGCGACTGCGGCTGCGCTGTGGTACCCGTGGTCGGGTCCAGAGCGAGCAGCAGAAGCTCCTCCGGAATTGTTCTGCGGCTCCTGCCCATCCATGCCTCCCCGCGTGGATGAGTGACAGGGTGACCCCTCTCACATTGGTCTGTCGAGGGTGCCTGGGTGCTTTGTGAGGGAACCGTTAGGTATGTCGTTCTCGTCTAGCGGCTCGGCCAGGGGTTCACACAGGACACTGGTGAATGGTTCGGACAGTGCGGGCGTGACCCCGCGGCGCATCAAGGAGGTAATCGGTGGCGGGCGAGTCCCCCGACAAGTCGGAGCAGCGGAAGTCGTCGGGGACGACTGGGGAACGCGATCCGCGTCTCGCCGTGTTCCGTGAACCCGGCGCCGGGTCCGACGGGAGTCCGGCGGGCGGTACGGCCGGCCCCGAGACGGACAGCAGGACGGCGGTGTTCCGCCTCCCGGCCTCCGGCAAGACCGGCGCGGCCGAGGGGGCAGTGGCCCCCGCCGAGGGCACGGAGGGCCCTGAGGGGGCCTCTGAGCCCCGCGAGGGCGCCGACGGGACCCCGGACGCGCAGGACGTGGCCGGGGCGGCCAGGAAGGCGCCTGAGGCGTCCGTGGACGCGGACGAGGCCTCCGGGGGTGCTGACGAAGCCTCCGCGGACGCGGACGAGGCTTCTGGGGCCGGGTCCGGGGCGGAGTCGGACGACGAGTCCGGGGCCCGGACGGAACCTGCGGCCGACGCCGAGGGTGACGGCGACGCACAGTCCGAGGCCGACGCCGAGGACGGGACCGGTCCTGCCGAGGACAAGACCCCTCCGGAAACCGCGGCCGACACCGGATCCTCCGATGCCGCGTCGACGCCCACCGATGCCCGGCTCCGCGCCGCCGTCGCGGCGTGGGTGGCGACCGATGCAGACGAGGAAGCCGCAGCTCGTAGCGGTGCTTCCGAGGGCGAGAACGAGAACGGGAACAAGGGCGAGGCCGAGAGCGAGGACGGATCGGCCGACAGCGCCGACGCCACGTCCGTCGCCGAGGCGAAGGCGGCGGACGCCGACGCCGAAACGCCGGCGGACAGCGACGGCGGTGCTCGGTCCGCCGATGCCGATGCCGATGCCGGTGCTGACTCGGACACCGAGGTCTCGGCGGAGAGCGACGCCGACGCCGAGCCTGACGCAGAGCCCGAGAACGGCGCAGAGACCGAGGCCGGCGCAGAGACCGGGTCCGAACCCGACGCCGAGACCTCCACCGACACCGAGACCTCTGCCGAGGCTCCGGCTGTCAGCGCCTCCGAGGACGCGCCCCGCGTCCCGAGGACCCGCAAGGAGGCGACCCCGGCCGAGGACGCGGAACCCGTGTCCGACGGGCGAGGAATCGATCATCCGACCGCCGTCTTCAAGGCGCTGCGGACGGATCAGGTCGACCAGCCGACGACCGCGCTGAAGCTTCCTCGGAAGGCGACGGAGGCTCCCCGGAAGCCCGCGTCCTGGGCCGCCAAGGCCTCCGGCGCCTCTGAGGCGCCTGCCGAGGCCCCCGCCGAGCGGACCAGCAAGTTCGTGCCGCTGCGCTCGGACGACGTACGCCCCGCCGCCGTGGTCGGCCCCACCATCACCCCGGACGTCGCGGCGGGCCCCGGCACCCCCGCGAGCCCCGGGGCCGGCCTGACCGAGGCCGAGCGGACCAGGCAGCAGCCCATGCCGCCGAAGCCCCCGCTCGACCTGCTGGCCGAGCTCACGAACACCCCGCCGCCCCGGGAGACCCCGGTGCGCACGGCGGTCCGCCGGGTCAAGATCTGGACGCCGCTGGTCCTGCTCGCCCTGATCGTCTTTGCGATCGCGCAGGCGGTGCGCCCGCTTCCCGACCCCGCGCTGACGCTGTCCGCCTCTCCGACGTACACCTTCGGCGGCGAGAAGCTGGACATGCCGTGGCCGGCGGAGGGCCAGGGCGCCGTGGAGGTCGAGGGCGTCGGCGCCATCGGCTCGTACGGCAAGGAGAAGTCCGCGCCGATCGCGAGCATGGCGAAGGTGATGACCGCCTACGTGATCCTGCAGGGGCACCCGATCACCGGCGAGCAGACCGGTGACCAGATCGAGGTCGACAAGCAGGCCGGTGACGAGGCGAGTCTCGAGGACGAGTCGCGGGTGGCGATCAAGGAGGGGGACAAGTACACCGAGCGCCAGATGCTCGAGATGCTGATGATCCCTTCGGGCAACAACGTGGCCCGGCTGCTGGCCCGCTGGGACGCCGGCACGGAGAAGGCGTTCATCGAGAAGATGAACGCGGCGGCCGAGGACCTCGGCATGACCAACTCGACGTACACGGACCCGAGTGGCCTCAAGTCCTCCACGATGTCCACGCCCGCCGACCAGATCGCGCTGGGCAAGGCGGTCATGCAGAACGACGTCTTCCGGAAGATCGTGAACCTCCCGCAGGCCGACATCCCGGGTGTCGGCAGGATCTACAACAACAACTACATCCTGCTGGAACCCGGTGTCAGCGGTATCAAGACCGGTTCGTCGACCCCGGCGGGCGGCAACCTGCTCTGGACGGCCGAGACCGTTGTCGACGGCAAGAGCCGCCGCATCATCGGTGCCGTCATGGGGGCGAACCTCGAAGGCACGCTCGACGCGAAGCTGGAGCGCGCCCGGCAGAACAGCCTCAAGCTGATCAGGGCCGCGCAGAAGGGCGTCGATTCCGCCACCGTCGTCAAGAAGGGCCAGGTCGTCGGATACGTCGACAACGGTCTGGGCGGACAGACCCCGGTGGTCGCCACGAAGGACCTGAAGGCGGTCGGCTGGGGCGGGCTGGAGGTCGACCTCAAGATGACCGACGGCGGCAAGGCGCCGGCGCACCAGGCCGCGGCGGGCACCGTCGTCGGCGAGGTCACGGTCGGCACCGGCACGGGCAAGGTCTCGGTCCCCGTCGCCCTGCAGGGCGAGATGACGGAGCCGACCTTCGGCGACAAGCTCACCCGCATCACCTGAGCGGACCGGCTCCGCGTCTCCCTCGCGGGACGCGGAGCCGCCCGCCTCGCGGGAGCGCGCCGGGCCGCCGGCCGACGGGCCCGGGTCGCGGAGGCATCGGCGGCCGATGGACCGGCGCGGAGAAAACGCCGCGTGCTAGCGTCCCGAGGCAACGGTCGGGCGCCGGGACGCGTCCCTCCATGTACGGATGAGGCCCGTGCAGTACATCGACGGTTCGGCAGGCCCGGGCAAGGACGGGGAGAGTCGCAGTGACCACCGCTGAGCCGACACGGGCGAACGACAGCCCGCCCGCGCCGACCGCCGCGAGCCCGACCCCCGCGAGTCCGGGAGCCACGAGCCCGGCCGTCCGGATCCCGGCCCAGTCCGTCGGGGACAGCGACGGTGCGGACGGTTCGATACGGAGCCGCCTCCTCCGCCACCCGGTCCTGCTGACGACCGCGATCGCCGCGGCCGTGCACCTGCTCTGGTTCTTCTTCTTCGCGAACAGCGGCGGTGACATCGCCGCCCAGGACGCCTGGGCCGAGTTCGTCGGCCGCCACCCCGGCACCGCGTACAACCTCGCCTGGTACGGGGGCATGCACCCCGTCTCGTACAGCGTGGTGTCGCCCTATCTGATGTCCGTGCTCGGCGTGCGTACGACGATGATGATCGTCGGCACGGTGTCCTCGGCGCTCACCGCCCTGATCCTGGTGCGGGTCCCCGCCGTCCGTAACCCTCTGGCGTGCGCGCTCGCCGGAGTCTTCGCGTACCTGTGCAACGCCCTGTCCGGACGGGTGACGTTCGGGCTCGGCATGATGTTCGCGCTCGGCGCCGTCGCCGCCGTCTTCTGCTGGCCGCACCGCTGGCGGTACAAGCGGTGGGCGAAGGCCGTCGTCGCGGCGCCGCTGGCCGGTCTCGCGACGGCGGGCAGCCCGGTCGCGGGGCTCTTCCTCGGCGTGGTCGCCGCGGCCCTGTTCCTGAACAAACGGCGCCCCGGGGCGTACGCGCTCGGCCTGGCACCCGTCGTGGTGGTGGTCCTCTCCGCGTGGCTCTTCCCCTTCTCGGGTACGCAGCCGATGGCGCTCGGGACCCTGTCGCTGCCGTTCCTGTACGCCGTCTTCGTCTTCTTCCTGGTGCCCGGCGACTGGCACACCGTGCGCACGGCCGCCGCGGTCTACGGGGCGGGGACGCTGCTGACGTACGTGGTGGACTCGCAGATCGGCTCGAACGTGTCGCGCATGGCGATGCTGTTCGCCGGCGTCGTCCTGCTGGCCGCGCTGCCGTACACGGCGCCGCGCACCCGCCGCTGGTACGCCCTGGTCATCGTCTTCGCGGGCCTGAACTTCTGGATCGGCTTCAAAGGGGTCGACGACATCGTGCGGACCGCCCCCACCGCGTCCTGGACGCGTGAGCTGGCGCCGCTGGTCAACCAGCTCCAGACGGCCGGCGCGGAGAAGGGCCGGGTCGAGGTGGTCCCCGCCAGCAGCCACCGGGAGGCCTCGGCGCTCGCCCCGTACGTGAACCTGGCCCGCGGCTGGAACCGGCAGGCCGACATGAAGCGCAACCCGCTCTTCTACGACGACACGCTCGACCCCGTGAACTACCGCGCGTGGCTGGACCGCTGGGCCGTGCACTACGTGGTGCTGCCGACCGGGGAGCCGGACTCCGGGGGCGAGCAGGAGGCGGCGCTCGTCGAGAAGGGGCAGCCCTACCTGAAGGCGGTCTGGAGCGACGCCAACTGGAAGCTCTTCCGGGTCCTGGCCCCCGTGCCGCTCGCCGATCCGCCCGCGACCGTGGAGCACGCCGGCGACGACAAGCTGACGATCCGCGTGCGGTCGGCGGGCCGGGTCCTGATCCGGATCCCGTACTCCCGCTGGCTCGCCGTCGTGGACGACGAGGGCAAGAGCGTGGAGCGTCCGCAGGAGACGGAGGCCTCCAAGAAGCGCTCCGAGGCGGACGGGGACGCCCCCAAGGACTACACCAACGCCCATGGCTGCCTGATCAAGGTGGACGAGGACGGGGACGGCGACGAGTGGACCGAGCTCCTCGCCCCGCGGGCGGGTGTCTACCGCCTCGCGGCCCCGTACCAGCTGCAGCCGGGCACGCCGTGTCCTGAGGAACTGCGCCAATAGTGCGGGAACTCTCCCTCCGGGCGGGCAGCACTGGCAAGGTGTCCTGCCATGAAGTGCCAACATTGCGGCGGCGAACGCATCGGCCCGCTGCCGGGCATGGCCTGCCCCGGGTGCGGTTCCGCGGAGCGCGCCCCCCGCGGTAGCGGGTCCTGGATCGCCCACGAGACGCTGACGGGCCGGGTCTCCACGCTGCCCCGGCGGCGGAAGGTCCTGCTGGCGGCGGGGGTGGCGGTGGCCGTGGGCGGTCTCGCCACCGCGGTCTCCCTGCTCGCGGCGGGGGCCGGAGGCACGCGTCCGGAGGCCACGGGCCGGGCCGGCGCCGTACCGGCACCGATCGGCGGCGGGGCACCCACCCGGATCGGGTCCGAGGACGGCGAGCCGGCCGGTGGGAGCACCCCGGGACCGGAGCCTGAACCGGCAACCGGACCGGAGCCGGAGCCTTCCGCCGACACCGGCCGCTACCGCTTCTCCGCGTGGGCCGGGCCAGGCTGTACGACCGGCGTGTACATGGAGAACGGACGCTTCGAGAACGGCGACGCGGGCTGGTACACCGTCGAGTCGGGCGGCTTCGCGGGCGGTTCGTGCGACGGCCGGTTCAGTGCCGTCCCGATGTCGGGGAGCCCGGGTCAGGACCGGGGGAGCAACGCCGTCTGGTCCTGGCACCTCGGTGACGGATTCAGCGAGTGCGCGCTGACGGTCTTCGTCCCCCGAAGCGTCCGCGACCGGGACGTGGCGGGAGACCCCACCGTCTACCGGGTCCTCTCCGACCCGCGGAACGCGGACTCCGCCTACACGGGCTTCGCCGTGGACCAGCCCGAGCACCGGGGGACCGCCGTCGACGTACGCACCTATCCGGTCAAGGGGGACACCTTCGCCGTGCAGATGGTCGACCGGGGCCGGGACTGGGGCGACGCGGAGCTGGTGGGCGCGCACCACGCGGCGGCGCAGCTGAAGGCCTCCTGCCGCTGACCTGCCCGCCCTGGGACCCCGGTCACACCCACCCGCCGGTCACCGGACGAAGGGGCTGTCCCGTTCCGTCAGGTGTGCGGCGGGGCCGGCGGCCCTGAGCACCACGTCCAGGGCGCGGTCCGGGTCGGAGGCGTAACAACCGCTGGCCCATGCCGCGTTGGCCTCGACGACCGCCCAGCGCCCCGTGTCCGTGACTCCCACGTCGACGACGATCGCGGACGGCAGGGTGTGCCCGACGGCGTCGAGCAGCTCCGTGCCGAACGCCCGCGCATCGGCGGACAGGGGAGCCAGGCGCAGCTGCCCCGACGCCGCGTACCGGCTGCCGGTGTGCACCCGGCCGTCGAGCACGTACAGCCGGTACTCCGCCTCGAAGACGACGATCTCGCTCACCAGCACCACGGTGTCCGGATCGACCGCGTCCGGCCCGGGCAGCCGCGACCCGTCCGTGTAGACCAGGGCCGGAACGCCCTTGTCGTTCGGCGACTTCACGAAGACCGGACGGCGGAGCCCGTACGCCTCACGGAGGGGCACGGCACGGATCTCGCGCCCGAGGAACGCGACGGGCAGCCGGGCCAGCCAGTCGGCGGGAGCTTCGAGCGGTGCGACACCCAGGGCGGGGGCCACGGCGTCGGCGAAGGACGGACCGGCGTGCAGATACGCGTCCCCGTCGCGCAGCTCCCCGGGCACGTCCGGAGCCGTGAGCTGCACGGTTTCCAGACCCCGTCGCCGGGCGGTGTCGCGGAGGGACCGGGCGGACGCGGTGAGACGGGGCGGGAGTACGAGGGGCATGGTTCCGGATCCTGCCGCAGTGGGGACGCGGGTCCCACCGGATTTCGGTCGACAGCGCGGGCCGGGGTCGGCTTGCATGGGCCGGATGCACAGCAACGGAACGACGACCGACATCGCGCTCGTACGGCGGCTGCTCACCGCTCAGTTCCCCGTCTGGGCGGAGCTTCCCCTCGAACCCGTCGGCTCCCACGGAACGGTCAACACCGTCTACCGGCTGGGGGCGGACCTGGCCGTGCGGATGCCTCGCGTCGAGGGCGGTTCCGAGGACGTGGCGACGGAGCACCGCTGGCTGCCCCGTCTCGCAGCACACCTCCCTGCCGCCGTCCCCCTCCCGGTGGCCGAGGGCGTGCCCGGCGAGGGGTACCCCTGGTCCTGGTCGGTGTGCCGCTGGATCGACGGTGACAATCCGGGCCCCGGCTCGGGCGGCCCCGAATTCGCCTCCGACGTGGCGGAGTTCGTCCTCGCACTGCGCCGCGTCGACACCACCGACGGGCCGCCCGCCTACCGGGGAGAGCCGCTCGCCGCACGGGACACGGCCACCCGCGATGCCCTGGACGAGCTGCACGGCGTCGTCGACACCGAGGCCTCGGCAGCCGTCTGGTCCGACGCCCTGTGCGTCCCCGGTCCCCGGGCGACCGTCTGGGTCCACGGGGACCTCCAGCCCGGCAACGTCCTGGTCGCCGACGGCCGGCTCGGCGGGGTCATCGACTTCGGTTGCATGGGCCTGGCCGACCCGGCGGTCGACCTGATCGCGGCCTGGTACCTGCTGCCGTCCGGGCCGAGGCGGGTCTTCCGCACGAGGGTCGGCGCGGACGCGGCCGAGTGGGCCCGGGGCCGCGGCTGGGCGCTGTCGATCGCGCTCATGGAGCTCTCGTCCTACCGGACGACGAACCCGGTGATGGCGGCGACGGCCCGACACGTGATCGGGGAGATCCTGGCGGACGCCCATTGAGCCGCCCGGCGCCCGGGCCGGACTCCGGCGCCCGGAGCAGCGACGGCGCCGGAGCGTACTCCTCGACGTACTTCCCGCTTCCCGGTGCGGCAGACGGGGACGATCGGCCGGGGAGCATCGACACGCGAGGTCACGCAGACGTACTCACCGCCCAACTGCCACTCAGGCACGATGCCGTTGTCAGTGCCTGCCTCTAGGGTCTCAAGCACGCGCGGTCGGCTTCCGGGGGCTCCAGCTCTGAAAAGAATGGTTGCATCCCCGGCCTGTCCGGGGGCGGCCCGGAGAATCGTCCGGGACCTAACCGACGGTCGGGCTTCGTCGATGGCCAGCGGATGACCTGCCAGAGCCGACCGCGCACCAACTTCGCCTCTTGGCGCCCGCGGGGGTGTGGCCGCGGCACGGGGCGGACCTCGGAGCAGGGGCACTGCCGATAGCGTGATCGTCCTGCCGCATGGAAGGTCCATGTGTCCGGCCGGCCCGCGCGAGGGTTCCGGTGGCGAGCGAAGGGACCGTGATGAGCGAACTGGAGAAGCCCGGAGTCGAGGTTCCGGAGGGTGATGCGCCCACGGAGCTGACGATCCGGGACCTCGTGGTCGGGGACGGGCCCGAGGCGCAGCCGGGCAGGGTCGTCCAGGTTCACTACGTAGGGGTCACGTTCGCGTCCGGAAGGGAGTTCGACTCCTCCTGGGAGCGGGGCCGGCCGTTCAAGTTCGCCGTGGGCGGCGGCAAGGTCATCAAGGGCTGGGACCGCGGAGTGAGGGGGATGAAGGCCGGCGGCCGACGAGAGATCATCGTTCCCCCGCGTCTCGGATACGGCAAGCAGTCCCCCTCCTCGTTGATCCCGGCGGGCTCGACACTGATCTTCGTCGTCGACCTGCTCACGGTTGTGGGCGGGCCCACCTGACGTGCATGCCGAAGGCCCCGGACCACGGCGAGGCGGGGCATTCTCGCTTCTTCCTCTTCAGCGGAGGTCAGACAGGCCTGGGGACGATGCTCACCGCGCGGTAGTCGTACCCGTCCTGCTTGAAGCCGGGTGCCTCCCAGACGAGATCGACCTGCTGTCCCGGTGACAGTGTGCGAAAGCCGGGCGCCTGGATGTCGGCGTAGTGACCGAAGCACCCTCCAGGAGTCTCAGGCGAGTCGAGGACACCCCAACCTTCCTCGTCGCGCCACTCACGCACCGTTGCTGTCACGGCTGCGGCGACGGTACGGGTCTTCTTGCGGCGGCTCATCGTCGCTCCCTTCGTCCATCGTCAAGATCACACAGGGCCTGAATCGCTCAGATTGGCACGGTCCTCCGTGGGAAGCGAAGTGACGCCGGCGGGGCCAGGCGTACGGCGAAGGCCATTGAGGAACGTTCCTGGGTGGCCTTCCCTGCTGCCCCGGCGGGATTCGAATCTGCGACAGCCGCTTCTGGCGCGAGGCGTGGCGAGTTGGCGGCTGTCCTGCGGGGAAGCCGACTCCGGCTGCTGCTGGCTGTGGTCCCTGCCGCCGCATTAGCAAACCTTTCTGGCAGCGGTGTCACCGTGGGTTCAGATCCCACACCCACCGCAGGTGACGGCCCCTGACCAGGTGATTCGGTCGGGAGCCGTCCTTGTGGGCGCTGTCCATCGATCACGTGGTTCCCTGTCGGTCACCGCTCGATCGGTCACGGGAGGGGCACGGGCACCTTCCGATCCGTAGTTCTAGTTCGAACTGCCCACGGACGCCTTACCCGAGGCGACGATCGCATCTTGTTCGGTGGCACGACGCGGCACCGCGAAGCCCTCTGCGGGCTTCGACCTGGCGAGCCACAGGCCGGTGAACACGGCAGTGGCCGAGGCGACGGCGCCGGCGGCGAGGAAGGCGCTGTTGAGGCCGCTCTCGAGGGAGGCGCCGCCCGATTGCCGACTGCGGACGACGGCTCCGAGTACCGCCACGCCGAGCACCGCGCCGATCTGCCGGGTGGTGCTGCTGATGCCTGAAGCGAGGCCGCCCTCCTGCGGGCTGACCGCTTGGATGGCGGCGCCCGTCAGCGGGGACATGGTCAGGGCGAAGCCGATGCCGGCGAGTCCCAGCCGCCACCACACGTTCCCGTAGCCGGTGTCGGCGTGGACCATGCCCAGCCCCAGCAGTCCCAGGCCGGCCAGGGCCAGGCCGGCGGTGACCACGATCCGGAAGCCGTACCGGGCGGCGAGCCGCCCCGCGTACGGGCTGACGATCACCATGGCGAGGGAGAGCGGCAAGGTCTGGAGGCCGGCGCGCAGGATCGAGCTGCCCTGGACGTACACGAAGAACTGGGAGAAGAAGAACGACGAACCCATGAGCGCGAACCCCACCACAGTCATGGCCGTGTTGGAGACGGTGAACAGGCGTTGCCGGAACAGGCCCAGGGGCAGCATCGGTGCGGAGCGACGCGATTCGACGGCGATGAAGGCGGCGAGGAGGATCACCGCAGCGGTGAAGCTGCCCAGGATGACCGGTGAGCTCCAGCCGCGGGCACCGCCCTCGATCAGCCCGTAGGTCGCTACCCCCACCGCCAGCACGGACAGCACAGTGCCCGGGACGTCGATCGCGGGGGCGCTCGGATTGCGGGACTCGCCGAGATGACGCAGGCCGACCACGAGCAGGACCGCCCCGATGGGCAGATTCACCAGGAAAATGGCGGGCCAGCCGAAGGCGTCCGTCAGCACGCCGCCGGCCACGGGGCCCGCGGCCAGACCGATTCCGCTGAATCCGGCCCACATCCCGATGGCCTTCATTCGTTCCTGCGGCACGGGATGGGCGGCGGCGAGCAGGGCGAGCGAGGCAGGGGCCAGCGCCGCGGCCCCGATGCCCTGCAGCACCCGGCCGGCGATCAGCCAGCCGACCGAGGGCGCGAGGCTGCAGACCAGTGACGCGGCGGTGAACACCGCGACGCCGGTCAGGTACACCCGCTTGCGACCGAACCGGTCGGCGAAGACACCGCCGGACAGCAGCAGCATGGCGACCAGGAGTACGTACGCGTCGACGATCCATTGCAGACCGGTCAGTTGAGTGTGCAGCCGGTGCTGCATATCGGGCAGCGCCGCTCCAACGATCGTGTTGTCGAGCAGGACCATGAATTGGCCCAGGCAGGTCACCGTGAGCAGCACGGCCCGGTTTGATCGACTGCCCACGGTCGCATGTGATGCAGACATCGGATCCCCCTCAGTCGTTGGTAGTGCCTCACCACGGTCGACGCGGGTGGCGATAGCCCCACACCGTAAAGCAGTCCGTGGCTGCGTTAGGTGACCATAGGGCGCATCGGCCACAAACGCAAGCATCAGCTGCGTTAAGGTGGATGGTATGAACGAGCGACAGCAGACCCGGCGGCCCGGCGGGCGCAGCGCCCGAGTCGGCGCGCAGGTGCACCAGGCCGTCACCGACCTGATCAGCGAGCGTGGCTACGGGAACTTCACCGTCGGTGAGGTCGCGGCCCGCGCGGGCGTGGCCGACAGCAGCATCTACCGCCGGTGGGGCAGCCTGGAAACCCTGCTCACCGACGTGGCCCTCACACGCCTCAACGCGCAGTCACCGATGCCCGACACCGGGAGCGTGGCCGGCGACCTGCGCGCCTACGCGGCCCAAGTGGCCCGCGAGATCACCGGACCCGATGGGCCCGCGGTGCTGCATCTGGCCGTGGCCCTGTCCAGCACCGGTCAGCAGGGCCTGCAGGCCGGCGACATCCTCCGCACCGAACGCATGCGGCAACTGCAGTCCATGCTCGATCGCGCCCGCGACCGGGGCGAAGCCGCACCCGACGCGCTCGATGTCCTGGACCACATCCTGGCCCCGATGTACATCCGCGTCCTGTTCGGCATCGTCCCGCTCGCCCCTGAGTACATCGACGGGCTGGTCGACCGGTTGCTGTGACGACAACCCCACTGGGCACGTGGAGAGGGATATGGACCGCACACACGCGCGCCAGCTGTGGATGTCAGAAGGGCACCACCTCCGGAAATCCGGAGGTGGTGCCCTTCTGAACTTGTGCCCCCGGCAGGATTCGAACCTGCGACACCCGCTTTAGGAGCGAGGTGGGGCGAGTTGGGCTGTGACCTGCGGGTTATCCACTTCGGTATCTGTCCGCTGTCGTTCCCGCCAGCAGCCGCAGTTCCCCGTGAGTCCCCGCCCTATCTGGCGCGGTTGTGGCACGGGCAACGCCGTTGGGCTCAGCTCGGCGCTGCTCCTCCCGCGTAGCCAACCATCAGGTCTGCGATGACATCGAGGGTCTTTGACGCCCAACTCTTCATCGTGCTTTTGGTTGTGCTCATGCGGTCTCCCTCCGAGTTGGTCTCTTCGATTGCGGAGCCAGATAGAACGGCTGCCACGTACTTGAGTCCTACGGCGGCGGAGAGGAACAGGACGAGACTCGGCAGAGCCGAGCTCAACCCAACGGCGTTACAGCGTCAAAGTACACCGCTGCTCCAACTGGTGCGGCGGTAAAGGGTCATACCGCCGGACCACTTTGGAAGACCTCGTACGTGGGCCTGGTGTGACCTGGCGAAACGGTGACCTGCGAGTTTCGGCCCTTTCAGCCTGGTTCCCCGTCGCGTGCCTCTCTGACGGGCACGCGACGGGCATGCTGCGAGGCTAGAGATGGTCCAGCAGTACGACGGCGACACCCGTCAGTGCTGTGATGAGGCTGGCCCAGGCCGAGACCAGCAGCGCCGTGTGGGGGTTCTTGGGGCCCTCATCCGGTCTCATTGCTGTATTATTCTGTGCACTGGTTAGTGCATTAGGTTGGCAGCGTGCCCCGTCTGGGACGGGATCGTGCTCTGACACGACGTACTCCTAGTTGCTCAAATATCGAGTGCCCCGTACGGCGAACGTTGTCTAGGCAGACGCCATACGGGGCTTCGGTGTGTGCGGATTTTAGCAGGCGTGATACCTCAAGTGATCCGATCCCTTGAGGAGTTGCGACCACACTCGGTGGTTCTGAGCGGAGACCGTAGCAACGGTTGCGCTCTGACCCAATGCAGTCAGCTGCGGGCCGTCCACTTCCAGCAACGAAGCGCTTGGCCTGAGACTCACTGAGGCTCACTCAGACCTATGCAGGCTCGTGCTGGCACACGTATTGAGGTTGGCTCGAAAGATGCGGGCACGCCCGTTCGTTGAGCAGCGCACTGGGGTGTCCTCCTCAACCCACCACTTACCCCGGCTCCCATCCCGTCCGCCTTCGACCCACACACCGTGGAGCGGTCGTGGTTCAGGGCGTCAAGGTGGAGCGCGCCACTGTACGAACGACCTTGACGCCCTGGGCCGCGACTGCTCGGCTCTGCCTGGGTCGAAGGTGGTCGGGATGGGAGCCACCACGACGCTCACCACGAATCCGCCGGCACCCGCGAACGGCGCCCCTCCCATCCCGGAGTCTGAGCGCCCCCGCCGGAGGCATCATCTTGAAGCCGCGGGCTTGGTTCTCGTCTCATGCCCTACGGGCCTATCCACTGCGGGCGCGCGTCGGCGGCGGCAGCGCCGAGCGGGCCGAAGGCAGGAGCGCGGGCGCAGCCAGAGCCGGGAAGCGCGCCCGGCGGAGCGGAGCGCAGCCGGGTGCCTTGATGAGGTAGAGAAACCTGTAACAGCTCTCGGCGGCGGTCAAGCAGAATGCGAATCGTTCGGCAGGAGGCGGCTGGTGAAACCGGCTTGGCGGAGTCGCTGATACGCCTCGGCTACGTCGGCAGGTACGGGCTGGCGGATCATGAATCCCTGATCCGGATAGATCATCAGACGCTGTAGTGCGCCCGTAAGCATGTCGATCACCAGACGTGCGTCACCGATGAAGTCGACGTACTCGTCCAGAGTCATAGGTGTCGAAGCGCTGACGATCTCCACCTCGGGCCACAGCTTGCGGGCAGTGGCGTATGCCCGCCGCTCCTCGTACGGCTTACTGATCAGCAGGACAGAAGCCACCTCGACGCCCCCCTCCTCCAGCACCTCCCGCGAGAAACGGATGTTCTCACCCGTGTTGCGCGCCTTCGGCTCCACAAGAACCGCGGAGCTGGGCACACCCAATTCGATTGCCCGCTCCCGGTAGTGGACGGCCTCCCCGCGAGGCATCCGTTCTCGGGTCGTGGGGCTCGTGGCTCCGGAAAAGAGCAGGAGCGGCACCAATCCCCGCTGATACAGGTCTGCCGAGGTGTCCGCCACTCCCAGATCATGGCTGCCGAGCCCGATGGCAACGGAGCAGGGCTGAAGGGCATGGCCCATCTGGTGGTAGTCCCAAATGCGCCGAGCGTCGGCCCAGTCCTGTGCAGAGATCACTACGAGCCTTCCTTGTCCCTCGCGGAATCAGGCACCTTGAAGTCGTATTCCCAGGCGAAACGTGATGCCGCGTGCACCCCGATGGCGAACTCCACCACCGTGCCATCGGCTGTGAACGTCGTCCGGTGCAGTTCAACAACTGGCTCTCCGGGCGGCAGCTGGAGAAGCCTCAACTCGTCAGGGGTCGCGGCCCGAGCGAAGATCCGCTCTCTCATGTGATCGATCTCGTAACCGGCGTCGTAGAGCACGCGAAACCCTCCACCCCGGCCGGCAGGCCCGGGAGTCGGGTCAACGATGCGGGTCCCCTCGACATGTTCGGGCCGGTAATAGCTCGTCAAGGTGTGGGTGGGCTGCTCGCCTTCCTTCACAAGCCGCGCCCGCGCGTACACCTCAGCACCTTCGGGCAGGCCGTGAGCTGCCGATACAGCGGGGGGAGCCTCCACACGGCTGACAGTCTGCGTCTGCTCGTTCCGGCGGTAGGCACGTCCACTCGCCACACGGTCCGCGATGAACGCCACTTCGTCGCCATCGCGCCACTTGGCCTTGTCATATCGAGCAATACCGAGTCGCTTGAGAGGAACTTGCTGGCGTACGACTGTGCCGTGACCGCGGGATGAAGTGACCAGACCCTCTGCTTCAAGAGCCTTGTAGGCGGCGTGGACGGTGGACTTTGAACCCTCGCCCGCCTCTACAAGCTCCCGGATGTGCGGAAGCTGCGCGCCCGGAGCGTAGTCACCGCCCCTGATCTGTTCGGCCAGCTTGTCTGCTAGCTCTCGCCACTTGGGCGCCATCCCGAACCCCTCTCGTCGAAACCAAGTCAAACACAGTCCCAGGACTGTTGACAGTCCCAGGACTGCGGGCCATCATCTTGCCTAGCGGTTCGCAGTCCCAGGACAGCGGGCCCTGAGGGTCCTTATTTGGGCTGCTCCACATCAATCCAGGGAGTATCAGATGCCGTCGTTCAAGATCGATGTTTCGACCGCTGTCGTGTTCGTTGCGACGCCTCCGACGCCGAAGCTCGTGAGCAAGCAGACCGGCGAGATCGCGATGGACCGGGAGACCGGTGCCCCGCTCGCGACGGTCGGTCTGCTGATCTCGGATGACGGGGAGGGCAACCTCTACCAGGTGACGGTGCCGAGCACGGGGGTCCCGGAGAACCTGACCCCGGGAACGCCGGTCACGGTCATCGGCCTCAAGGCCCGTGACTGGGAGAACACGTTCAACGGGCAGACCCGGCACGGGATCAGCTTCCGCGCGGTGGCCATCACGGCGGGTGCCTGATCATGTCGGACCTGACCACGGTGTTCGAGGTGGCGGGGGCCTTATCGGCTGCCGGTGGGCTCGGCTATGCGAAGGTGCGCGCTCCTCGCGTGTTCTGGTCGCTGGCCGGTCTGCCGGTCGCCCGGGTCCGCTTCACCGCCACGTACCGCTCCACGATGGATGTGTGCGGACTGACGGTCCAGCCGTCCCGTCTGCGGGCGTTCATGGTCCGCAACGTGGCCCGCCGCCCCGACGTCCAGCCGGTCCCTCCGAAGGTTCGCCGGGTCCGCGGCTCCTCCACCGGCATGCGGGTCACCCTCCGTCTCCCCGCCGGTCTGGAGCCCGCCGACGTGGCAGCCGCTTCGGAACGGCTCCGGCATGCCTGGGGCGTCCACTCGGTGCACGTCGTGGAGACCAAGCCCGGTTTCGTCGAACTCCGCATGACCGGCTATGACGTGCTGCGGCGGGTGAAGATGCCGCGCCGCTTGCCTCGCAAGGCCACTGCGGGGCCGTTGGTGGTGCCGGTGGCGCTGCGGGAGGACGGGACCGCGTTCGTCCGCGACTACCAGAAGATCCCGCACAGCCTGACCCTGGGCGCGAACCAGTCGGGCAAGTCGATGTTTCAGCGCAACCTGATCACCGGCCTCGCGAAGCTCCCGGTCGGCCTGGTCGGCATCGACTGCAAGCGCGGGGTTGAACACCGCGGATACGCACCCCGCCTCTCCGCCCTCGCCGTCACCCCGGACGAAGCCTCACAACTCCTCGAAGCCCTGGTCCAGGAGATGGAGGACCGCTTCGACACCCTGAGCGCCCACGGCGTCTCGGACCTCTGGGGCCTGCCGGCCGAAGCGCGACCGGTGCCGTTGGTGGTGCTGGTGGACGAGGTGGCCGAACTCTTCCTCGTCGCCGTGAAGAAGGACGAGGAACGCCGGGACCGCATGGTCATGCACCTGGTGCGCCTCGCACAGATGGCCCGGGCGGTCGGGATCTATCTGGAGATCTGCGGGCAGCGCTTCGGCTCCGAACTCGGCAAGGGCGCCACCATGCTCCGTGCCCAGCTCACCGGCCGCGTCGTCCACCGCGTCAACGACAAGCAGACCGCCGACATGGGCCTTGGCGACATCGCCCCCGATGCCGTCTTCGCCGTGACCACGATTGCGCCGGACCGTCCCGGTGTGGCCGTTGCGGGCGACTCCTCGGGCGGCTGGTCCCGCATCCGCACCCCCGAACTGTCCGCCGCCGACGCCGTGGCCATATGCCGTGAATACGCGCACCTGACGCCCGACGTCCCGGCCCTCGCCCCGTTCCGCCCGGTCGTCCGCACCGCCCCCGGCTCGGCTTCGCCGCTGGGCGCCCCGGTCACCGCGTAGCACCGCACTTCTCCCCCGGAAAGGAGGTGCCCTGATGTCCCGCAGCATCCGCCTGGACGCCGTGCTCGTCCAGGCCGTCATTGCCGGTGCGCTGTCCTTCGCCCACCTGCATGACCTTGCCGAAGCGGCCGGGCAGGACGGCTGGAAAGCCTGGGCCTACCCGATCAGCGTGGACCTGCTCCTCGTCGCCGCCTGGCGTCGCATGCGCACCCACTCCGACAACCGTGCCGCCTGGGTCTGGTTCGTCATCGCCTTGGCCGCGTCGCTCGGCGCGAACATCGCCACCGCCGGGCTCCTCGACCTCGAAGAGGTGCCCGCCTGGCTCCGCATCCTCGTCGCAGGGTGGCCTGCCCTCGCCTTCCTCGGCGGAACCCTCCTCGCCCACGCCCCCACCACAACAGAGCCCACGGCCCCGGACACTGCACCGCTGGCCGCTCCAGAACCCGAAGAAGCCCCGGGCCTCACCGTGGAACGGGCCCCCGACCCGGCCCCGGAACTTCTGCCGGCACCCGCCCCTGTGCCCAAGCCTGCCCCGGTGTCCGCACCGACTGTGGCTGTTCCTCCGGCCCTGCTCGATCACGCACAGAAGGTCGCCGACACGCATCACGCGACGACCGGCGGGCGGATCGACTCAGCCACCCTCCGCGCTCGCCTCAACGTTCCCGCACCGCTCGCTGACGCCATCACCGCCCAACTCGCTTGAGCAGAAGAGGAGGTACCGCCATGCCGCGCCCGAACCGCTTCACCAACGTGATCCGCATAGGCCCCGTACAGGTCGGCACGCACTACGACGGCCGAGGCCGCACCAAGCACACCGCCGCCTGTACGGCTCCCGGCTGCAACTTCTCCGCCGACTACCACGGCCGTCCCGCCGCCGAACTCGCCGCCCGCACCCACCGCTGCAACCCCTGAGAGGAGAAACCCATGTTCACCCCGAAGTACCCGGCCCCGGACACCGCGCCCACCGCAGACACGTCCCTCGTCCGGCCCCTCACCGGCCTCGTGCACCCCCCGGCCTGCGACTGCCACCACACACCGACCAGCCCGGCCCCCGCGCACGTGTCCGCTCCGGTCCCGGCGGGTCGGCCCTCGGTGCAGTTCACCCCCGGCGCCCTGGTCGTCGCCGCCGCGGGCGGGACCGCTCTGGTCCTCGTGGTGGGAACGGTCCTGGTCTCGATGCTCCTCGCGGTCGCCATCACCGCCGCGTCCGTCGCGATCTGCGCCGTCGTCCTGCGCTCGCTCCTGAACCACCAGCACAACCGCTGACAGCCCCCGGGGCGGCCTCAACCGCCAAGTTTCCGCCGCCCCGGGCGCCCAACCCAATCCAGATCCAACGGACCCGAAAGGGAGCTCCATCATGCCCCAGCACACCCGCCCCCGGCCGATCTGCGCCCACTGCGACGGCTTCCCCACCGTGGCCGTCACCACCGGCCAGACCACCCCCACCGGGCACCGGCACACCATCACCGCAGCCTGCCCCGCCTGCCACGGCACCGGCCACACCCTCCCCGCCCGCTCCCGCACCCGCGTCGGGGTGTGAGCCCCATGGCCCTCCTGGACTGGAGCGACAAGAAGCACTTCGACCCCACCGGCGACAAGCCCTGCGTGCTCTGCGACAAGCCCACCCCGCTGCGCTCCGACCGGGGCAAGCCCGTCCACAAGGTGTGCGCCGAGGACTGGATCGACAACCACCCGCCCAAGGAGAACCAGTGACGGACACCGCCACTGCGGCGGGCCTGGACCCGGCCACCCTCGCCGATGTGCTGAGGGTGGCCGGGTCCACCGGCTTCGACCGTTGGGAAGAGCAGATCCGCCGCACCCAAGGGTGCGCACAGCCCATCCACCTCACCGGCGCCACCAAGACCACCGACCGGGCAACCGGGACCCTCCTGCACCACTACACGACCGACACCGAGCCCGGGGGCCGGTTACGGATTGCCTGCGGCAACCGCCGTGCCTCCCGCTGCCCTGCCTGCGCCTGGACCTACGCGGGCGACACGTACCACCTCATCCGGGCAGGGCTCACCGGAGATCCGGACAAGGGCACCCCGCACACCATCCGCAACCACCCGCGGGTCTTCGCCACCCTCACCGCCCCCTCGTTCGGCCCGGTCCACAACCGGCCCGGAAACCGGCCCTGCCGCTGCGGCACCCACCACCCCGAAACGGCTGCGGAGCTCGGCACCCCGCTCGACCCAGCCACCTACGACTACGCCGGAGCAGTGCTGTGGAACAACCACGCCTCCGATCTCTGGCGCTACTTCACGATCTACCTGCGCCGCGAGATCGCCCGCCGAGCTGGCCTCACCCAGAAAGCCGCCCGGGAACAGTCCCGGCTGTCCTTCGGGAAGGTCGCTGAGTATCAGAAGCGCGGAGCGGTTCACTTCCACGCGGTGATCCGCTTCGACGGTCCGGACGGGCCGGACTCGCCGCCCCCGGCCTGGGCCACCCTCGATCTGCTCGACGACGCCATCCGCGCGGCTGCCGCCCGGGTCGAAGTCACTGTGCCGGCCAATCCGGCTGCCGGGATTGTCAACGAGTGGGTGCTTCGTTGGGGCACGCAGCTCGACGTCCAGCCCATTGGCGCCTTCGGTAACGGTGAAGACCTCACCGAACAGGCCGTTGCCTCCTACGTCGCCAAGTACGCCACCAAAGCAGCCGAGACCACCGGCACTGTGGACCACCGCATCGGCAACAAAGAAGCCCTGATCCTCCTCGGCGTACCGGACCACCCTCGGCGGCTGATCGAAGCGTGCCTCGACCTCCACCACGCCTACCCGGACCGCAAGCTCCGCGACTGGGCCCACATGCTCGGCTTCCGCGGCCACTTCTCCACCAAGTCGCGCCGGTACTCCACCACCCTCGGGGCCCTTCGACAGGTCCGCGCCGACTACCGCGCCGCACAGCAGCGAGAAGCCCTCGGCCTGCCCGATCCGGACGACCACCCCGAAGCCACCACGCTCACCCTCGCGCACTGGGCCTACGCCGGCCACGGCCACACCCCCGGCGAATCCTGGCTCGCCGCCAACATTCATCGCGACATCCAACACAACCGCGACACCGCCCGCGAACACCGCGCCGAACTCCAAGCGCTCGACACCACAGGGGAGTGGTGAGCATGGAACGACTGCTCAGCGTTGACCAGGTCGCCGAACTCCTCGGCACGACCGTCCGGTTCCCCCGGCGGCTGATCGAGGAACGCCGGATCACCTTCGTCAAGGTCGGTCGACACGTCCGCATCCCCGAGACGGCCGTAGCGGCCTTTGTCACGGCCAACACGGTGGAGCCTTTGACGATCCGGCGAGCCGGACTCCGGAGGGCTGCCTGATGGCCAACAAGAAGGGCATTCGTCGGCGCTTCGGCTCCGTTCGGCAGCTGCGGTCTGGTCGTTGGCAGGCTCGATATCGTGACCCTGCGACGGGGCAGCTCCGCAGTGCCGAGCAGACCTACGCGACCAAGACAGACGCAGACGTCGCGCTGACCCACATCGAGGCGGACATCTCGCGTGGCCAGTGGGAAGACCCGGACAAGGGCGTCGTCCCTTTCGCCGCGTACGCCGATGCCTGGCTTCGGGACCGCAAGCTCGCCGACCGCAGCAGGGAACGGAACGAGGCAGTCATCCGGCTGCACATCACGCCGACGTTCGGATCCGGATCTCTGGCCGATGTGACCACGTCCCGCGTCCGGGCCTGGCGCGGAAAGCTGCTCGCGGCTGGAGTGGGGGAGCCGACCGTCGTCAAGGCTTATCAGGTCCTCCGAGCGATCATGAACACGGCGGTTGATGACGAACTGATCCGTCGTAACCCCTGCCGGGTCAAGGGCGCAGACCGCTACGACGTGCCCGAGCGGCCTGTGTTGACCGTGGCTGAGGTGTACGCCGCTGCCGACGCCATCGCTCCCCGGTACCGGCTGCTCGTCTTGCTCGCCGCGTTCACCACGCTGCGCTTCGGTGAGCTGGCCTCTCTACGCCGCCGCGACATCGATACCGCCGGGCGCGTGGTCCTGGTGCAGCGCGCTCAGGCCGAGATGCAGAACGGCAAGCTCTTCGACAAGGCTCCGAAGTCGGCGGCCGGCGTCCGCCCCGTCGCCTTCCCGGACGAAATCCTGCCCGACGTCATCGAGCACCTGGAGCGCTACGCGGGTGCCGGTCGCGACGGCCACATCTTCCTCGGCCCCCAGGGCGGACAGCTGCGGCGCAGCAACTTCCGGGACGACTGGATCAAGGCGCGTAAGGCCGCGGGCATCTCTGCGGACGTCCACTTCCACGATCTGCGGCACACGGGGAACAACCTCGTCGCTGCGACGGCGAGCACGCGTGAGCTGATGACGCGCATGGGCCACAGCACGGCGCGTGCGGCACTGATCTATCAGCACATGACAGCCGACCGGGACCGCGCGATCGCCGATCGGCTGGGGGCGATGATCCGTAAGCAGCAGGGAGACGCCGGGACGTAGTGGCACGTCTGTGGCACGAGCGTGCTCATGCGAAAGGGCCAGTTCGAGAGGATCAAGCCTCCGAACTGGCCCTTTGTGCTGTGCCCCCGGCAGGATTCGAACCTGCGACACCCGCTTTAGGAGAGCGGTGCTCTATCCCCTGAGCTACGAAGGCGGGGTCTGCCGATAAGCGTGTCCCCGAGCCCCGCCCGGGTGGGCGACGGGCAGCAGGTCGGCTTGCCGACAGGTGCGTGGCGGTCCGGCTGGTGAGGTCCGGGCCACCGCCGACAGTGTAGCGGGTGGGGCGGTGGACGCACGGTCGCGGTGGTGTCACGCCCCGCCGGTTCAGTGACGGCGGCCGGAGGCCGCCTCCCCCACGTCGTCGAACGTCCGGCGCGCCTGCTCGACGCGCGCCAGGTTGTCCACCCAGCTGGCGAGGTGGGCGAAGAGCGGCGCCAGGCCGCGCCGAGTTCGTGCCTTCGTCGACGGGACGCCGGACGTCCTGGGTCTGCCCCTTCCCGCCGGACAGCGGGTCAGCCCGGACATCGAGAAGGTCCTGGGACACCCCGCCGCCCCCTTCGCCGCCTGGGCGGAGCGTGTTCTGCCCGCGTTCCGGTAGGAGCGGCCGTCCCCTCACGGCCGGGGGCCGAGCCCGGACGGGCTGCCGCCACCGGCCGTCGCCGGGGCCGTCCCCCGGCCGGGCGGAGCTGGTTGACGGGGGCACGGTGCGGGCATAGCGTCGCCGGGCCGCTGAGTCAGTCCGCAGTAACTGAGAGGCCGTTCGTGCCGCATGCCGACCGCAGCAGTTCTCCGTCGTCCGCCCCCGCCGACGATCCGGCCGCCCGCATCGAGGCGTCGCTGACCGGGCCCGGGGCCCCGTTCGCCGTCGAGCGCGCGGAGCACGGACCGCTCGTCTACGCGCACGGCCCGCGCACCCTGCGGGAGTTCGTCGAGGCCACCTGGGCGTTCGGGGACGAGCCTTTCCTGATCGCGGGTGAACGGGTCTGCTCGTACGGTGAGTTCTTCGCCGCGGCGTCGTCGCTGGCCCGGCGGCTCACCGAGACGTACGGGCTGCGCCCCGGTGACCGGGCCGTCGTGGCGATGCGCAACCACCCCGAGTGGCAGGTCGCCTTCTGGGCGGCGCAGCTGGCCGGTCTCGTCGCCGTACCGCTCAACGCCTGGTGGACCGAGGGGGAGTTCTGCCACGCCCTCGACGACTGCGAGCCGAAGGTGCTGCTGGTCGACGGGGAGCAACTGCCCAAGACCGCGGCCTGGGGCGTGAGGGCCGGGGCGCGCTTCGTCGTCTTCCACCACGGGGGAGAGGTGCCGGAGGGGGCCGAGCGGTACGCCGATCTGCCGGAGCCCGATCCGGCGGCCCCACCGCCCGACGTGGAGGTCCGGCCCGAGGACGACGCCACGATCATCTACACCTCGGGCACCACCGGGCGGCCCAAGGGCGCCGTGGCCACCCACCTCGCGCAGGCGGGCGCGGCCCTCAACCCGCGTTACCAGGCGGCCGCCTCGGCGCTCGGCCGCGGGGTCATCCCGGGGCAGGGGGCGCCGCCGATCACTCTGATGACGTTCCCGTTCTTCCACGTCGCGGCGTTCACCAGCCTCTACGCGGCCATGGCGGTGGGCGGCACCCTCGTCCTGATGCCCAAATGGGACGCCGACGATGCCCTGCGGTTGATCCGCAGCCACGGGGTCACCGTGTTCGCGGGCGTTCCGGCCACGGCGCTCCAGCTGCTCGCGGCGGCGGACCGCGCGGGAGACGGTCTGGACGGTCTGAGGATGCTGAACACGGGCGGCGCGGCGGCTCCGCCCGATCTGGTCGCGCGGCTCACCGCCCGGCACGGGGAGCGGATCGAGCCGCGCAACGGCTACGGCCTGACGGAGACCAGCGGCGGGGTGCTGGCCAACTTCGGAGCCGCCTACCGGGCGCACCCGGATTCCGTCGGCACCCCGACGCCGGTCACCGAGGTGCGGATCGCGGGTCCCGCTGGGGAGGCGCTGCCCGACGGTGAGGCCGGCGAGCTGTGGCTGCGCGGCCAGTCCCTGGTCCGCGGATACTGGCGCGACGAGGCGGCCACCGCTGCGGCGTTCACCGAGGGCTGGTTCCGTACGGGGGATCTCGCGGTCCGCCGGGACGGGCGGGTGGCGGTCGTCGACCGGATCAAGGACATGGTGATCCGGGGCGGTGAGAACGTGTACTGCGTGGAGGTCGAGGCCGCTCTGCACGACCATCCCGACGTCGAGGACGCGGCCGTGCTCGGCGTTCCGCATCCGGTGCTCGGTGAGGAGGTCGCGGCGGTCGTCCGGCTGCGCCGGGGTGCCACCGTCACGGCGGACGCGCTGCGCGCACACGTCGGCCGGAGTCTGGCCGCGTTCAAGGTGCCGGCCCATGTGCTGGTGACGCCGGATCCGCTGCCGCGGAACGCCACGGGGAAGGTCCTGAAGAGGGAGCTGCGCGGGGTGGTACAAGGCCACGCGGGCGCGGGCGAGGACTGAGCGGGGTGGTCAGGAGGCACGCGGGCGGGGGCTGAGCGGGGTGGTCCAGGGGCACGCGGGCGGGGGCTGAGCGGTGGTCCCGGAGCACGCGGGCACGGGCGAGGGCTGGGCGCTCACGGCCGGGTGATCCGCACCCGGTAGTTTCCGTCGCCGTCCTTCTCCAGCACGGATATGCGTATGCCGTTGGCCCGGTCGGTGAAGGTCTCGCCGGGCTGGAAGGGGGCGTCGGAGAGCTCGGCGTGGACGTTCGGCCGGCGGGTGCAGCCGCCGCTGTCCTCGGTGCTGTCCTCGACGGACACCGGCCCCTGGCCGGTGTCCACGTCGGAGCTGACCTTGTAGACGAGGACGCCGGGGCGGCAGACGGCTTCGTCGTTGCCCTCCGGGGTCCGTACCTCGACCGCGTAGCCGGACTGCGCGCTCACCGGCACGAAGGCCAGCTTCGGGCCGCCCGTCGTGGCCAGCGGCCCGAGGAGGTGCTCGCTGGTGCCGGGCATGGCGGCGCAGCTCACCTGGTCGCCGTCCAGCCACCCGAGCTTCCACTTGTGCCAGGCCAGGAGGTCGTTGTTGGCCCCCCAGTCCTCGGACATGATGTCCCAGTGCCCCACGGAGCCGCCGCCCTCCAGCGTGTAGAGGTCGGGCAGTCCGAAGACGTGGCCGTTCTCGTGGGGCAGGACGCGGTAGCCGGTCTCCGCGTACGAGCCCGAGCCGTCGTCCTGGCGGCTGTAGACGAAGGACGTGTTGGCGAGCGGGATGCCGTCGGCGAACGGGGCGTCGTCGTTGCCGGAGAAGGTCACCGACAGGACGGTGTCCAGCGCGGAGGGGCCGGCGTTCGGGGTGACCAGCACGTTGACCAGGTCGTACGCCGAGAAGTCGACCCGCGGGTCGGCGACGGACACCAGGTCCTTGACCATCTTGCGGTAGCCCGGTTCGTAGGGTGAGCCGCGCTCGATCCCGTACTCGGAGAACGGGAGGGGCATGCGCAGCCAGTCCTTCACGGGCGCTTCGGGCAGGTAGGTGAGCCGCCCGTAGGAGCTGGTGCGGAACCAGTCGGAGGTCTGCGGGAAGAATTCCGCGAGCCGGTCCGCCGCCGGTTCCGTCGCCTGCGCGTCGGGGAAGTCGATCATCAGGTTGAGGGCCTTGATCTGCCCGGTCGAGCGGGCGTAGCCGGGCGGTGTCGGCATTCCCTCCGACATCTGTACGCCCATGGCCGTGGGTATCCGGCACGGTGCGAGGCCGGTCCCCCGTGGTGCGGCCACCGGCCCCGCGGAGGCGCGGCTGGCGACGGGGAGGGTGGAGCTCGCCGAGGCCATCGTGGCGATGACCAGGGCTGATGCTCCGGCGAGTGCGAGGGGGCGGCGGTAGGCGCGTATCCGGTGGCGGGGCTGCTGCATAGGGCGTCGCCTTCGGTCCGCGGCAGCCGGCCGGCCCTGACTGCGCTCTGGCGATCAGCCTGTTCCGGGTGCCGGGGGACCGCTCGCTGGGTGCGCCGATGGAGGGGTTCTGTCCCGGATGATCTGTGACGCAGGTCACATTGAGGCGGGAAATAACCGGGGATCCTCTCCCCGTTTACACCTGTGTCCCCCGCGAAACGGGGACACGGTCCCCGGTTCTTCCCCGGAGGCCGGACAGACACCTGAAGGGAAGGACCGTGGCCGTGGAGTCCGCCGCCGGAACCGCCCCCTGTGCCGTGGAGCGCCGTACGTCCCGTCCGCGGGCCGACGCGCTGCGCAACCGGGAGCGGATCGTGACGGCCGCGCGCGAGATGTTCGTCGAGTTCGGGCCGGATGTGCCGCTCGACGAGGTCGCGCGACGGGCCGGGGTCGGCAACGCCACGCTCTACCGGAACTTCCCCGACCGGGCGGCTCTGACCCACGAGGTCGTGCTCGCCGTCACCTCCCGCACCACCGACCGGTTGGAGGAGGCCGTGGCGGCCGAGTCCGACCCCTTCGCCGCGCTCAGCCGCTTCGTGCACGCGGCGGCCGACGAGCGGATCGGCGCCCTGTGCCCGATGCTCTCCGGTGGCTTCGACAAGGACCACCCCGAACTGCTCAGCGAGCGCCGTCGCCTCGAAGAGGCCGTCGAAGGCCTCGTGGAGCGCGCCAAGTCCGCAGGGAGGCTGCGCACCGACATCGGCGTCGGTGACGTGCTCGTCGCCCTCTCCCAGCTCACCCGACCGCTGCCCGGTATCGCCTGCCCGGCCATCGACCGGTTCACCCACCGTCATCTGCAGCTCCTCCTGGACGGCCTGGAAGCCCCGGCCCGCTCCGAGCTGCCCGGATCGGCGGCGACCTTGGAGGTCCTGCGCAGCGGGCGCTGACGTCCGCGCACCGGAGAACCGACACCCTCAGACCTCAGGCCCTCGACGGGCCGCACCAGCCCTGGAACCGGACCGGACCTGACAGGCCCGGCCGCCGGTACCTCCCGCCCTTTTGCGGTCACGCACCCGGGTCCGCCCGCGCGGCCCGGTCGCCGACCCAGCAACTCCTCGCGCCCTTAGGTGGCTACTCCCATGTCGAAAACAGCCGGTACCCTCCCGGATCCCAGCCGCTGGAAAGCGCTGGCCTTCATCGCCCTCGCCCAGCTGATGGTCGTGCTCGACGCGACCATCGTGAACATCGCTCTGCCCTCGGCCCAGACGGACCTGGGCATCTCCGACGGCAACAAGCAGTGGGTCATCACGGCCTACGCCCTCGCCTTCGGCGGGCTCCTGCTCTTCGGCGGACGCATCGCCGACCTCTGGGGCCGCAAGCGCACCTTCGTCGTGGGCCTGATCGGCTTCGCCGCCGCCTCGGCGCTGGGCGGCGCCGCCCAGGGTGAGGCGATGATGTTCGGCTCCCGTGCCCTGCAGGGCGTCTTCGGCGCACTGCTCGCACCGGCGGCCCTCTCCCTGCTCGCCGTGATGTTCACCGATGCCAAGGAGCGCGCCAAGGCGTTCGGCATCTACGGAGCCATCGCCGGTGGCGGTGGCGCGGTCGGCCTGATCCTGGGCGGCTTCCTGACCGAGTACCTGAACTGGCGCTGGACCTTCTTCGTCAACATCCCGTTCGCGATCGTCGCCGCCGTCGGCGCCTACCTCGTCATCCGTGAGCCGGCCGGCGGCCGCAACCGCTCGCCGCTCGACATCCCCGGCGTCGTCCTGTCCACGCTGGGTCTCGTCTCGCTGGTCTACGGCTTCACCCGCGCCGAGTCGGCCGGCTGGTCGGACTCGCTGACCATCGGCATGTTCGTGGCCGCAGCCGTGCTGCTGCTGGCCTTCGTCGTCACCGAGTCGCGCGTGAAGTCGCCGCTGCTGCCGCTGCGCGTCGTGACCGACCGCAATCGCGGGGGCGTCTACCTCTCGCTGGGCCTCGCCATCATCGCGATGTTCGGGCTGTTCCTCTTCCTGACCTACTACCTCCAGGTGGTCAAGGGCTACACCCCGGTCAAGACCGGCTTCGCGTTCATGCCGATGATCGTGGGCATGATCACCGGATCCACGCAGATCGGCGCCCGGCTCATGACCCGGGTCCCGCCGCGGCTGCTCATGGGCCCCGGTTTCCTGGTGGCGGCCGTCGGCATGCTGCTGCTGACCCAGCTGGACATCGACACCTCGTACGCGGCCGTCATCCTGCCCGGCCAGCTGCTGCTCGGCCTGGGCATGGGTACGGCGTTCATGCCGGCGATGTCCCTGGCCACGCACGGCATCGAGCCGCGTGACGCGGGTGTCGCCTCCGCGATGGTGAACACCTCGCAGCAGGTCGGCGGCGCCATCGGTACGGCGCTGCTCAACACCATCGCCGCCAGTGCCACCACGGCCTACGTCGTCGATCACGCCGCCGGCGCGAGCGATCCCAAGCTGCTCCAGCTGCAGGCCATGGTCAGCGGCTTCGCCGCGGCGATCTGGTGGGCGGTCGGCATCCTGGTCGGCGCCTCGGCGATCGCGGTGACCCTGATCAACACCGGCCGCCCCGGTACCGGCGCGGTCGGCGGTTCGGGGGACCTGGCGGACGGGATCGAGGACGAGTTCAAGATCCCGGTCGTCGCACACTGAGCACGGCGCCGGGCCCGGGCCGGGGGCCCGGCCGCCCGGCGTGACGCCTGACGGCCTCCGGCCCCTGTGATCTGCCCTGGTTCCGCTCAGCGGAGCCAGGGCAGATCCGCGTCGGTGCCCTCGGGCTGCAGACCGGCGGCGATGACCTGCATGATCTCGCCCAGGTTCTGCACCTGCTCCGGGCTGAGGCGGGCGAACATCGCCTGACGCACCGCCTCGACGTGTCCCGGTGCGGACCGCTCCAGCATGGCGTAGCCCTCGTCGGTCAGGACGGCGTTCTGGCCGCGCTTGTCCGAGGGGCAGTCCTCGCGGCGCACCCAGCCGTTCTTCTCCAGCCGGGCGACGGCGTGCGAGAGGCGGGAGCGGGTGATCTTGGCGTCCTTGGCCAGCTCGGTCATGCGCTTCTGCCGCCGGGGGGCCCGGGAGAGGTGGACGAGCAGTCCGTAGTAGATGTGCGGCATGCCCGCGTCGCGCTGCAACTGGCGGTCGAGGTGGTCCTCCATGAGCGTGGTGGCGTGGAGGTAGGCGCGCCACACGCCCTGCTCTTCGTCGGTGAGCCACCGGGGCCCGCCGGGGGATGCCGTGGTCATGTACTCCACTGTACGACCTTTTCTTGAAAGTTGAACTAGATAGAGCTAAGGTCTCCGGTAGTTTGAACTTGAAGATTCAAAGACTTGGCCCCGAAGGGCCGATCTGCCGGATCCCGGTGCTTGCGCAGGTGCCTGTTCCCGGTACCTGTAGAGAACACACATACCTTGATCGGCAGAGGAATGGGGAGTGTCATGACAGTCACCGCGGAACGCATGCCCGCCCTCTACCTGTCCCACGGAGCCCCGCCGCTCGCCGACGACCCGGTCTGGCCGGGCGAGCTGGCCGCCTGGTCGGAGGGGCTGCCGCGCCCCAAGGCGATCCTGATGGTCTCCGCGCACTGGGAGGAGGCGCCCCTCGCCCTCGGTGCCACCGAGACCGTGCCGCTCGTCTACGACTTCTGGGGATTCCCCGAGCACTACTACGCGGTGCGGTACGGCGCCCCGGGAGCCCCCAAGCTCGCGGACGACGTCCGTAAACTGCTGCGCGGCGCCGGGACCCCGGTCCAGGACATCCCGGACCGCGGCCTCGACCACGGTGCGTACGTCCCGCTGGTCGAGATGTTCCCGGCCGCGGACATCCCCGTCCTCCAGATCTCCCTGCCGACCCTCGACCCGCAGAAGCTGATGGCCATCGGGCGCAAGCTCGCCCCGCTGCGCGACGAGGGGGTGCTGATCGTGGGGAGCGGCTTCTTCACGCACAACCTGGCGGCCCTGCGGCACACCGGCGGCGGCACGCCCGGCTGGTCGGCGGAGTTCGACGACTGGGGGCACCGGGCCCTCCAGGCGCAGGACGTCGACTCCCTGCTGGACTTCGAGCACGCCTCACCGGCGGGCCGCCTCGCCCATCCCCGCACCGAGCACTTCGCGCCGCTGTTCGTCACTCTCGGCGCTGCCGAGGGGGACCTCGATCAGGGGCGCAGTGTCATCGACGGCTTCTGGATGGGCCTGGCGAAGCGCTCGGTGCAGTTCGGCTGAGCAGCGGCTTCTCGTACCAGGACACGTCCCAGTAGCGGTCGAACTTCCTGCCCACCTCCGTGTACGTCCCGACGTGGCGGAACCCGAACGCGTCGTGCAGCCGGGCGGACGGCTCGTTCGGCTGTGCGATCGCGGCGTACGCGCGGTGGATGTCCTCGCCGGCCAGCGCCTCGAACAGGGCCTTGTAGAGGAGGGTGCCGATGCCGCGGCCCGTGGCACCGGGGGCGCAGTACACGCTCACCTCGACGGAGGTGCCGTAGGCCGGCTTGGGGCGGTACGGACTGCTGGTGGCGTAGCCGAGGACATGCGGCGCGTCGTCCCGGGTACGCGGCTCCAGAGCAACCAGGAGCCGGTGGGGGCCGTCTTCCGGGTGGGAGTGCAGCCACGGCAGGCGCTGGTCCGGGGTGAAGGCGACCGTGTCGAACGTGAGCGCCGTCTCACGGACGTAGTGGTTGTAGATGTCGGTGAGGGCCTCCAGGTCCGCCTCGACGCCGGGCCTGACCTGCACTTCTGTGGGTATCTGCACCATGTGTCCTCCGGCTGGGGGCGACAGGGTACTGCATGATCTCGAAAGTGAATGGCCTCCGTGGGAATTCTGTCCGGATTCCAGTCGTTGTTTCCATCGGATGCAGGGCACCCGAGAGGGTGTCGCGACCTACTCAACAAGGGAGCACGCATGGCAACCCGTGCCGTCGCCCGTCGTTCGTCCGCCAGCACCGGCGGGACCGACCGGGCAAGCAGTGTTCGCGCCGTGGGCGGGGAGATCGCCGATCGCGACCTGGTCGGCATGTACCTGGACGAGATCGCTCGCACACCGCTGCTCGACGCCGCCAAGGAGGTCGAGCTCTCACAGACGATCGAGGCGGGTGTCTTCGCCCAGCAGATCCTGTCGGGCGAGGTGGAGAGCGACGCCGGCGGAGCGAAGCGCGAGGAGCTGGAGGCGCTGGTCGCCGAGAGCGAGCGCGCCAAGGACATATTCATCCGCTCCAACCTCCGGCTCGTCGTTGCTGTGGCCAGGCGCTACCCGAGGGCGGGTCTGCCCCTGCTCGACCTGATCCAGGAGGGCAACGCCGGCCTGGTGCGCGCGGTCGAGAAGTTCGACTACGCCAAGGGCTTCAAGTTCTCCACGTACGCCACGTGGTGGATCCGGCAGGCCATCACCCGCTCCATCGCCGACCAGTCCCGCACGATCCGGCTCCCCGTCCACCTGGTGGAGGAGCTCGGCAGGATCCGGCGCGTGCAGCGTGAGTTCAACCGTGAGCACGGGCGCGACCCGGAGCACGCGGAGATCGCCGCCGAGCTCGACTCCAACGCCGAGCGCGTCGGCAACGTCCTGGACTGGGCCCGCGACCCGGTCAGCCTGAACATGTCCGTGGACGACGACGGGGACACGCAGTTCGGTGACCTGCTGGAGGACACCTCCGCCATCTCGCCCGAGCAGTCCGTGATGACGCTGCTGCGCAGCGAGGAGCTCGAGGAGCTGATCGGCAAGCTCGACCACCGCACCGCCTCCATCATCAAGATGCGGTACGGGATCGAGGACGGCCGCGAGCGGACCCTCACCGAAGTGGGCAAGCAGCACGGTCTGACGCGGGAGCGGATCCGCCAGATCGAGAAGCACGCACTACTCGAATTGAAGCGAATGGCTCACGACACGGGCTTTGACGCTGCGGCGTGAGCCGATAACCCGTAATCTCCCCATCAAGCCGGTTCGCACCGGCCCGACGACCGGTCTCCTTCCGGTCCCCTGAGCTGAGTCCCGGCGCCCACCCCCCCCGGCGCCGGGGCTCATTCATGTCCGGCCCGCCGTGGTCCGCCCGCCGCCGGTCCGCCCGTCGCAGCGCGTGTCAGGCGGGCGCCCAGGCCGCGGAGATGCTCCACCAGGTGCGCGGGACCGTGCACCTCGAACTCGCAGTCCACCAGCGCGAGCCGCAGAGCCACCCACTCCAAGGAGTCGCCGGAGACCGTGCGCAGCCGGCAGCTCCCTTCACCCGTCGGCTCCACCGCCCCGAGCGTCGCGGGCAGCCGGGCCGTCACGAAGGCCGCCGGTGCCCGGAAGGTCACGTCGAGGTGCAGCTCGGGCTGCGTGCGCGACATGGACGCGGCGAAGAACTCCGCGGCGTCCCCGCTGTCGGTGGGCAGCTCGCGCGGGGTGAAACGGGATCCGGTGGCGAACGGCTCGCTCACCCGGTCCACCCGGAAGGTGCGCCAGTCCTCGCGCTCCAGGTCGTACGCGACGAGGTACCAGCGGCTGCCGGTACTCACCAGCCGGTACGGCTCGGTCTGCCGCCTGGACGCGGTGCCGTCCCCCGAGCGGTACGCGAAGCGCAGCCGTTCCCGCCCGGTGACCGCCGAGGCGATCGCCGTGAGCGTGCGGGGGTCGATGGTCGACCCGTCGCCTCGGGTGAGCGGCACGGTGGCGTTCTGGAGGGAGGAGACCCGGTGCCGCAGCCGCGACGGAAGAACCTGCTCCAGCTTGGCCAGAGCACGTACGGACGCCTCGTCGACGCCTTCGATGGCGTGACCGGCCCCCGCCCGCAGGCCCACCGCGATGGCCACCGCCTCCTCGTCGTCCAGGAGCAGCGGCGGCAGGGCCGAGCCCGCGACCAGGCGGTAACCGCCGACGGAACCGCGCGACGCCTCGACCGGGTAGCCGAGGTCGCGGAGCCGGTCGATGTCGCGGCGGATGGTGCGCGGGGTGACGTCGAGCCGGTCGGCGAGCTCGCTGCCCGGCCACTCGCGCGGCGTCTGCAGGAGCGACAGCAGTTTCAGCAGTCGTGCCGGGGTATCGGTCATGGGGCCAGGATGCCCGCCCATTAGGTCACAACCTGACCTGTTGGGCCTCTAGATTCCTCCCATGACTTCATCCGACACCCTGCCGACCCTGGCAGCCGCCGGTACGGCGCAACCGAAGCCGGCCATACCGCAGGACCCGGCGGACCGGCGCCGCTGGTTCGCGCTCGCGATCGTGATGACCGCGGCCTTCATGGACCTGGTCGACGTCACCATCGTCAACATCGCCATCCCGAGCATCACGCGGGACACCGGCGCCTCGTTCACCTCGATCCAGTGGATCACCGCCGGTTACGCGCTGGCCTTCGCGGCGGGCCTGATCACGGGCGGACGGCTCGGTGACATCCACGGCCGCAAGCGCCTCTTCCTCATCGGTATCGGCGGCTTCACGATCGCGTCCGCGCTCTGCGGCTTCGCCGTGAACCCGGAGATGCTGGTCGCCTCCCGCATCCTGCAGGGCGGCATGGCCGCGCTGATGGTGCCGCAGGTGCTGTCGATCGTGCACGCCACGTTCCCGGCACACGAGCGCGGCAAGGTCTTCGGGCTCTTCGGCGCGATCGTCGGGCTGGGCGCGGTGTCCGGGCCCCTGCTGGGCGCACTGCTCACCGAGTGGAACCTCTTCGGCCTCGAGTGGCGGCCGATCTTCCTGATCAACCTGCCGGTCGGCATCGCGGGACTGGTGCTCGGACGGAAGTTCATCACCGAGTCCAGGGCGCCGAGGGCACTCAGGCTGGACCTGACGGGCGTGGCCCTGGTGACCCTCGGCCTCCTCATGCTGCTCTACCCGCTGACCCGGGGACGCGAGCTGGGCTGGCCGCTGTGGGGCCACCTGTCGATGGCCGCCAGTCTCCTGGTGTTCGCGGTGCTCGTCGTGTTCGAGCGCGGGAAGGCCTCCCGCGACGGTTCGCCGCTCATCGAGCTGTCGCTGTTCCGTGTGAAGAGCTTCGCGGCGGGCACCGTCGTGCAGCTGACCTTCGGTATCGCCCTGGGCATCTTCTTCCTGGTCTGGACGCTCTACCTCCAGATGGGGCTCGGCTGGAGCGCGCTGAAGGCCGGTACGACGGGGATCCCGTTCTCGGTCGCCGTCTCGTGCGCCGCCGGGATCTCCGTGCAGAAGCTGGTGCCCCGCTTCGGCCGCAAGGTGCTGCAGGCGGGTGCGCTGCTGATGGTCGCCGGACTGCTGCTCTACATCGGGGAGGCCGGCCGCTACGGACAGGGCATCAGTCCCTGGCAGATGGCGCTTCCGCTGGTGGTCATGGGCGTGGGCATGGGGCTGATCGTGGCTCCGCTGACGGACACCGTGCTCTCCGGGGTGCCGAAGGAGCACTCCGGTTCGGCGTCCGGGCTGATCAACACCTTCCAGCAGATGGGCACGGCGCTGGGGCTCGGCCTCGTCTCGGTCGTCTTCTTCGGTGCCGTCGGCGACCGGCTGCCGCCGGAGGAGATGCGCGCGGCGTTCGTGGACGCGTTCCAGCAGTCGCTGTGGTGGGTGGCCGGGGTGCTCACGGTGATCTTCCTCGTGATGTTCGCCCTCCCCGCGCGGCCCCAGACGCATCCGCAGGGCGGCGAGGACGCCACGGTCCCTACGCGGGCCGGGGGCGACGCTTCCCCTGCACGGGCTCAGAGCGACATGGCCCCTGCACGGGCCCAGGGAGACGCGTCCCCGAAGGAGCCCGTGCAGGCGGGCTGAGCCGGTCCTCCGGGCGTCAGCAGATGCGGGTGCGGTTCTCCATGGCCAGGCGGGCGGTCCGCTCCTCGTCGTAGACCTCGCACATGTGGCGGCCGTCGGGCGTGGCTGTGTGCTCGACCTCCCACAGGCTCGTCTCGGTGCCGTCCATGAGGAGGAAGGCGTGCTCGTAGAGCGTGAAACCGGCGTCCCGTCCGTCGACGCGGTACTGCCGGCCGAAGACCTGGGTGATGTGGTGGGCGAAGGCCGCGCGGAGCAGACGGGCCGTCCCGTCGCCCGGCCGGTCGCCGTTCTCCGCGCGGCGCAGGACGCGGCGGGCGTGGTCTGCGGAGTTGTCCGGGGCGTACATCCGGGGCATGGGGGCCGGGGGCACGCTCATGAGCAGGGTGAGGGCCTCCAGGTCCTCCCGGAGGCTGTCGTCACCGAAGGCGGGGGTGTCCCAGAAGCTGCCGGCGAGGCGGGCGGCTGCGACCTGCGCGTCGCCCTCGTCGTCGTACAGCTCGTGCCGACGGGGTGCGGGGACGTCCCGGCCGCCGCCGTGCACCAGCTCCCACAGGGTGAGCGTGGTGCCGTCGGAGAGCAGGTAGGTGTGCCGGTAGGTCTCACGGTGCAGCACGGCGCTGTGGTGGGACGAGTACAGGGCGCTGCTGTGCGCCAGCGCCGTCCCGAGCCGGTCGACCGTGGCGTCGGAGAGATCGAAGGAGTTGAGGGCGCATCGCAGGAGTCGCTCGAGGTGCTGCTCGGTTGTCTCGTACGGATCGCTCAAGGTGCTGTCTCCAGGCCGTTGCCGCGTGTTACCCGATGCGTGCATAACGTAGTCCCTGGGTCTGACATCGTGACCGGGGTTCGCAAAAAACGTACCGCGCACGCAGAAAGTTCCCGGCCTGCGTCGCACTCTCACGCAAGAGGTTCCCGGCTGTCCCGGGTTGTGCCGTAGAGCTCGCTGTACGAGGGGAAGGTGCCCCCGGGGCCCTCGACCCCGCGGGCCGCCCCGGCGGCCTTCACGACGGCGCGGATCGGGGCGTCGGCCCCGGCCGCCAGGATGTCGTCGAGCGCGGCGACGGGCTCCGGGGGCAGAGGGTACCGGCGAACGTACAGGCGGCGGCCCGGGGGAGCGGGGGCGTCCGGCCACCCCGGTCGTCCGCCGTCCGGGCGCTCCGGCCGGCACGCGGGCCACCTGGGCGACGCGGTCACACGATAAGTGCCTATAACGGGACCAAAAGCTCATCGCGGCCCTACGGTGGCCGGGTGACCGAGCCACCAGAACCGCCCGCCGCAGCCGAGCAGCCCGATTCCGGTGTCCACACCGGCACGTCCGGTGGGGCGTCAGGCGAGACGTCCGGCAGAGCGTCCGGCGGGACGTCAGGCGGGACGTCAGGCGGGGCGGGCACCCCGCCGCCCGGACCGGGGCCCTCCGTGGCGGCGAGAGTGGCCGGGACACTGCCGCGGTCGGTCTCCGGCCGCGCGACCCTGGCCGGCGCGGTCGTCTCCGGACTCCTGATCCTCGCGATCGTGTTCGGAAGCCGCCTGCTGCACGACTTCGACTCGGCGCTGCTGCCGTACGCCGTCGCCAGCGTGTTCCTGGCCTTCGGGGTGGCCTACCGCTACACGGTCTGGGTCTCGGCCCCCGGAGCCCGACGGCTCTTCAGGAACGGCTGGCGCAGCCTGTTCTCGGCCGAGAACTTCCGCAGGACCCCCACGGCCCTGCCGAAGATGATCGCGACCTATCTGGGCTTCCAGAAATTCCTCGGCGCCCGCTCCCACCCGCGGTGGATCGCGCACCAGCTGATCTTCTGGGGGTGCGTCCTCGCCGCGCTGATCACCTTCCCGCTGACCTGGGGCTGGTTCACCTTCACCTCCGGCAGCGGCTCGGGGCCCGGCTACGAGATGCGCATCTGGGGCATCAAGATCATCGGCTTCGACTCGCTGAACATCATCGGCTGGCTGATGTTCCACGGCCTGGACATCGCCGCGGTGCTCGTCATCCCCGGCGCCGGGTACTTCCTCTGGCGCCGCATGAAGGACCGCGGCGCGATCACGGGACAGCGGTTCGCCTACGACATGGTGCCGCTGCTCGCCCTGATCATCATCTCCGTGACGGGCCTGCTGCTCACCTTCTCGTCGATCTTCCTGCACGGCGGAGGCTACGAGTTCCTGGCGATCCTCCACATGGTGGCGGTGGTCTTCACCCTCATCTACATCCCGTTCGGGAAGTTCTTCCACATCGTGCAGCGCCCGGCGGCGGTCGGCATGCAGCTCTTCAAGTACACCGGGCGCCAGGACGACGAGGTCTTCGCCTGCCGCCGCTGCGGGGAAGCCATCGACACCGGCCCGTACGTCGAGAACCTGCGCGGCACCATGCGCGACCTCGAACTCGGCTTCGACGCATGGGCCGAGTACTGCCCGCGTTGCAAGCGGGTACTGCGCGGCAACGCCTATCTCACCCAGGTCAAGAAGGGCTTCAAGTGACCGCGGACCCACGCGCGGCCGACGGCCGTACCGTCCTCCCCCTCGACCCCTCCCTGGCTCCGCCGGGCACCCGCGGCTTCCGGGACGCGGGCGGCATCCCGGCCGACCAGTGGCACGCCGACCAGAACGGCGAGACGCTCGTGCCCACCCACTGCTGCTTCTGCGGCGTGCAGTGCGGGATGTATCTCCGGGTGGACCGCGGAGGCAAGGTCTTCGGTGTGGAGCCCCGCAACCACGACATCAACCGCATGCGGCTCTGTCCCAAGGGCATCAACGCCTACCAGCAGGTCAACCACCCGGACCGACTGACCGCCCCCCTCATGCGCCGCTCGCGCGACGAGGAACTGCGGGAGGTCTCCTGGGACGAGGCACTCGACTTCACCGTCTCCGAGATCAGGCGCATCCAGCAGGAGCACGGGAGGGACGCCTTCGGCGTACTCGGCGGGGCGAGCCTCTTCTCCGAGAAGACCTACCTGGTCGGCAAGTTCGCCCGGGTGGCGCTGAAGACCAGGCACGTCGACTACAACGGCCGGCTCTGCATGGTCAGTGCCGCCGGGGCCAACAAGCTCGCCTTCAACATCGACAGGGCGGGCAACCCCTTCTCCGACATCCTGCTCACCGACTGCCTCCTGCTCGCGGGAGCCAACGTCGGCGAGTGCTTCCCCGTGCTGACCCAGTACGTCTGGGGGGCCCGGGACCGCGGTGCCACCCTCATCGTCGTCGATCCGCGGGAGACGGCGGTCGCGCGCACCGCCGACATCCACGTCGCGCTCAAGTCGGGCACCGACTCGGCCTTCTTCAACGCCGTGCTCCACGTGGTCGTCGAGGAAGGACTCACCGACGAGGCCTACCTCGCGGACCACGTCACCGGCTGGGAGGAGGTGAAGGCGAACGTCGCCCAGTACCCGCCGTCCCGCGCCGCCGAGATCTGCGGGATCCCCGCGGAGCAGGTGGTCCAGGTCGCCCGTGCCTTCGCCCGTGCCCCCAAGGCCATGGCCTTCCACGCCCGGGGCATCGAACACCACACGCAGGGCGTCGAGAACTGCCTCAGCGTGATCAACCTCTGCGCCGCCACCGGCCACATCGGCAAGCCCGGAGCGGGCTACGGCACCCTCACGGGGCAGGGGAACGGCCAGGGAGGCCGTGAACACGGCCAGAAGGCCGACCTCCTTCCCGGCGGCCGCTCGATCCTCAACGAGGAGCACCGCCGGCAGATCTGCGAGATCTGGGGCATCGAGGAGTCCGAACTCCCGGCGGCCGGGACCTCGATGATGGAGATGGTCTGGCAGATGCAGCGCCGTGAGATCCGCGGCCTGATCGGCATCTGCAACAACCCCTTCGTCTCGCTCCCGAACTACGCCGTGGTCAAGGAGGGGTACGACACCACCGAATTCCACGCGCAGTTCGACTTCTTCCTCTCCGAGACCGCCGCCAACGCGCACGTCGTCTTCCCCGTCACCATCTGGGCCGAGGACGAAGGGGTGATGGCCAACGCCGAGGCGCGCGTCGTCAAGCACAACAAGGCACAGGAACCGCCTGCCGGTGTGCGGACCGACACCTGGGTGATGTGCGAGCTCGCCCGGCGCCTGGGCGCCGGGGAAAAATTCGCCTTCGACGGCTCCCGCGAGGTCTTCGACGAGCTGCGCAGGGCCTCCGCGGGCACCATCATCGACTACTCCGGCATCACCTACGAGCGGCTCGAGGAGACCGGCGGGATCGCCTGGCCCTGCCCCTCCACGGACCACCCCGGCACCCCCCGGCTGTTCGAGGACGGCAGGACCTACCACGCCGACGGCAAGATCCACATGCAGGTCGTCGAGTGGCATCCCCCGGCGGACCCGTACGACGACGCGCACCCCATGACGCTGACCACCGGACGCACCGTCGCCCACTTCCTCTCGGGCAACCAGACCCGCCGGCTGGGGGCCCTCGTCGAGCAGACCCCGCGGCCCTGGGCGGAGGTCCACCCCTCCCACGGCTTCCGCAACGGCGAACCCGTGCGCGTCGTCACCCGGCGCGGCAGCGAGGTCTTCCCCGCCCTGGTCACCGAGGCGATCCGGCCCGACACGGTGTTCATCCCCTACCACTGGCCCGTCCCGACAGCGGCCAACGCACTCACCATCGACGCCCTCGATCCCCGCTCCAAGATCCCCGAGTACAAGGTCTGCGCCTGCCGCATCGAGCACGCCGGCGCGATCGACGAGGTCCCCGCGCCCCCCGTCGCCCCCGGCCACGTCGCCTATCCCGAGACCCAGGTCTCCCGTACCGACCCGCTGCCGCCCACGGCCCCGCAGGGCCGCGGCACCTCGGAAAGGAGCTGATGCCCCGATGATGGGCAGAACGATGTTCATCGACCCGGGGCGCTGCATCGGCTGCCAGGCCTGTGTATCCGCCTGCCGGGAATGCGACTCGCACCGCGGCAAGTCGATGATCCACCTCGACTACACCGACGAGGGCTCCTCCGTCGCCTCCCTTCCCACGGTCTGCATGCACTGCGAGGACCCGGTGGCCCCCTGCGCCGAGGTCTGCCCGGCCGACGCGATCCTGGTCACCGCCGACGGCGTCGTTCAGCAGGCCGACACCACCCGCTGCATCGGCTGCGCCAACTGCGTCAACGCCTGCCCCTTCGGTGTCCCGAAGATCGACCTCCAGGCGAAGCTGCAGATGAAGTGCAACCTCTGCTACGACCGCACCGCCTACGGGCTCGCCCCCATGTGCGCCACCGTCTGCCCCACGGGCGCGCTCTTCTACGGCACCGTCGAGGAGCTCCAGGCGGAGCGCCCCGGTGTGCAGGTCGCCGACACCTTCGTCTTCGGCGAGAGCGAGGTCCGTACGGGAGTGGCCATGGTGGTGCCCGCGGAGCGGGTCCAGTGGCCGGTGCCCGGCGGTCTTCCCGTCGTCGAGATCAACGGGAAGGACGTGCGCCGATGAGCGTCACCGAACAGCAGCAGCCGGGCCCCGACCGCGGCTCCGGCAGCGACCCGCGTGAGGCGCTGCACGACAGGATCGCCGCCGACTCGCTGACCACCAGGCGCGACTACCTCCGGATCGTCGCCACCGTGTCCGGTGGTCTCGCCGTGGGCGGTCTGGCCGTGGCGGGCGGCATCCTCCACCGGCACGGGGAGACGGCGGACGGGAAGGCGCCGGCCCCGAAGCGGATCGCCGCACAGCTGCTACCCGGAGAGTCCCTCGCCTTCCGCTACCCGGGCGACGAGGACCGGGCGGTCGCGGTGCGGATGGACGACGGCACCCTCGTCGGCTACTCCGCCGTCTGCACCCACCTGGCCTGCGCCGTGCTCTGGCGCAAGGACCGGGGCACGGAGGGCGAGCTGTACTGCCCGTGCCACGAGGGGGTCTTCGACGCCCGCACCGGTGAGGTGACAGCCGGTCCGCCGCCCCGAGGACTGCCCAAGGTGGCGCTGACCGAGCTGGAGGACGGCAGTATCTGGGCCGTCGGCACGACCCGCTCGGGGGAGAGCGTCGAGGAGGGGCTGTGCCGCCAGCTCGGCCAGGACCGCCCGGATCTCGCCGAACGGATCGGCTGCCCGGGCACCGGAGGCGGCGCGGAGGCCCCGTCCCGGCAGGCCCCGCCCGCGCAGGCTCCGGCCGCCCCGCTCCCGCCCGCGCAGGCTCCGGGCGCCCCGCTCCCGTCCGGGCAGGCCGCGTCCGGTGCCGCGAGCGCGGGGGCCCGGACATGACCGAGCCCCTGGACCCGGTCGAGCCGCCGAGGCCTCCCCTCCCCGCCGGATCGGCCTATCCCGAATACACCCCCGGCAGCGCGCGTGCCGAGCTGAACCGTCCCGTGCACGAGCGCTATCCCCAGATCCGGCCGACCAGTGGGTACGCCGATCCGCGGGTGCGCCACACCGGTCCGGGGCCCGGGGCGGGCTCGGAGCAGGAACCCGAGCGGTCCGCGAAGCTGACGGCCCGCCTGGTGCTGGCGCTGAGCGTCGTCGTCGGGCAGCTGTGGGCGCTGACGGAGGTCGTCAACGTGTGGATGGAGGGCGACACGAGCACGGCCTGGTGGGGTGCGGGCTTCCTGTGCCTGTCGTTCCTCGTCGTGCTGGGGCTGTGGCTGCTCGATCCGAAGGATCGCTGAGCCCGGCCGTACCCTGGACGTATGAGTACCGCCCCCGCCCCCGGACCGCGAGAGTCGAAGCCGCAGCAGGAGCCGCGGCCGGAGCAGCCTCGGCCGGAGTCCAGGCCCAGGCCGCCGGCCCTCGTCTTCGACGATCCGCTGGACCGGCAGTCCTCGGACGACACGGACCAGGGATGGGGCGAGCGGTCTCCGGGCGGCGGCGCGGGCGACCTGGCACGCTTCCTCGACGAGAAGCCGCCCCACCACATCTGATTTCCGCCGACGGGGGCGCGCTTTTGGGCACCCTAGGCCGGGCCCCCAGTGTCGCCCCGCGGTGCGACCAGTGCGTCGCGGATCTCCTTCAGCACTTCCAGCTCCGTCACTTCCAAGGTCTCCCGGACGCCCTCCTTCGCCGCCTGGGCGGCCGCGCGCCGGGCGAGGTACTTCGCCATCGGCAGCACCATCAGGAAGTAGACGACGGCGCCCGTGATCAGGAAGCTGAGGGTGGCGCTGAGCACCGATCCCCAGAGGATCTCGATGCCGTCCGTCCTGCCGGTGTCCGGGTCCACCACGCAGGGGCCACGGAGACAGGACCGGTACTTCTCCAGGTCCTGGGTGCCGAAGGCGCCCACCACCGGATTGATGATTCCCTTCACGACGGCGTTCACCACGTTCGTGAAGGCCGCGCCGATGACGACGGCCACCGCGAGGTCGATCACATTGCCGCGCGTCAGAAAGGCTTTGAACCCGTCCAGCAGGCCGATCTTCTTCTCGCTCACAGGGGAGCCCTTCTCCGCGCGTGCCGTCGGGGGAGCGAACTGCCCCGCCACATAAGGCGGCAGAAGGGTGCACTGTCCAATCGGGTACGCCCCACGGGTGAGTTGACGCGATATCCGTTCTATTCGGCATGGGAGACCGCCACCGCGAGCCGCCCCGATGCGCCGGCACCGGCCAGGGCCGCCGCCGTGTCCCGCCGCACCGACAGGACCACCAGGGCGCCGCTTCCCGAGCCCGCCCCATTGTCCGCTGCTGGGAACGACGCCTCTCCGGCGCCCGGTCCGCGCGGGATCTCCGTCACCCGTACGTCGCGCGCGACCACCCTTGCGTCGGCGTTCCCGTCGACCGAGGCGATCACATCGACGCGGTCACCGGGCCGCAGCAGACCGACCGTCGCCGCGTCGGCGATCCGCACCGGAGCGGCGACCAGCCCCACAGGCCTTCGCTCGGGGTCCGGTGGCGCGCCCCCGTGGACGGCTACCGCTCCCTTCTCACCGCCCAGCCCCGAAACGGCGAGCACGGCGGAGGTCAGGGCGAAGCCCGCGGCCAGCGCGCGGCGCCGGCCGCGCAGCGCCCGCCGGATCCGCCGTCCTCCACCGCCCCGCACACGCAGGGGCCCGAAGGCCGGGACCCCGCATGGTGCGGGAGGCAGGGGACGTGTTTCGGGCGCGGAAGGGAACATGGCCAACACCACCTGGCGTGTGGGAGATCCGCGAGGGACATCCGGGCGAGGGAACGAGGGGTCCCGCGGGATGTGACGCCCGCCGGACTCCCCTCACGATCCACCGTCCGCACCGATCGCGCTCCGCCCTGTGGACAGTCCACACGATGTGGACAACCCGGTCACCCGGAAGGGGCGAAGGCGCCCGGCCCGAGGTGACCGGCCCCGCGCGACCCGCCCGGCGCAACCGGCCCCGCGTGACCGGCTTCCCGCGCCCAGCCCCGCACAGCCGCCCCCGCGCCCGCGGCCCGAAAGAACCCCCAGCCGCCGCGGCCCTACGGCAGTTCGAAGCCCGGATCGAGCCCGTCCAGCGCGTGTGAGCAGACGCAGTGGCGGTCCTTGCTCGCGGGCAGTGCCGCCACCGCGTCGAAGAGCACCGACCGAAGCCGGTCCACGTTGGCCGCGAACACCTCCAGGACCTCCGCGTGGCTGACGCCCTCGCCGGCCTCGGCCCCCGCGTCGAGGTCCGTGACCAGGGTCAGCGTCGTGTAGCAGAGCTCCAGTTCACGGGCGAGGACCGCTTCCGGGTGCCCCGTCATCCCGACGACCGACCAGCCCATCGCCGCGTGCCAGCGCGACTCCGCGCGGGTCGAGAAGCGCGGCCCCTCGACGACGACCAGGGTTCCGCCGTCCACCGGTTCCCAGTCGCGCCCGCGTGCCGCGGCCAGGGCCGCCTTGCGGCCCTCGGGGCAGTACGGGTCGGCGAAGCCGAGGTGCACCACGTTCGGCTCGGTCCCGTCGGCCCGCGGCTCGCCGTCGTAGAAGGTCTGCGTACGCGTCTTGGTCCGGTCCACCATCTGGTCCGGTACGAGCAGGGTGCCCGGGCCGTACTCGGGGCGCAGGCCGCCGACGGCGCACGGGCCGAGGACCTGGCGTACGCCGACGGAGCGCAGGGCCCAGAGGTTGGCGCGGTAGTTGATCCGGTGCGGCGGGAGGTGGTGCCCGCGGCCGTGGCGCGGGAGGAAGGCCACCCGGCGACCGGCGAGTTCACCGAGGAAGACGGAGTCGCTCGGTGCCCCGTAGGGGGTGTCCACCTGGATCTCGGTCACGTCCTCCAGGAAGGAGTAGAAGCCCGATCCGCCGATGACACCGATTTCCGCTGTACCCGTTTCTGCGTTGACCATGCGGTCACACTAACCGGGCACGCACGACCGGGACCCCGCCGAGTCGATCAGCGGGGTCCGGGTGAAACGTATCGGGTACGGGGTGGCCTCAGGCGGCCGACGTACCGCTCGACGACGTGGAGGAAGCCGAGGAGGAGGTCGAGGACGACGCCGAAGCGGCAGGCTTCGACTCCGGCTTCGAGGAGGACGAACCGGCGGACGAGTCCGACGCCTTGGTGGTCGACGTGGCCGGCGTGCTGCTCGACGAGGAGCCGCGGCTGTCGTTCCGGTAGAAACCGGATCCCTTGAAGACGATGCCGACCGCCGAGAACACCTTCTTGAGGCGTCCCTCGCAGTTCGGGCACACGGTCAGGGCATCATCGGTGAACTTCTGCACCGCTTCGAGGCCCTCGCCGCACTCGGTGCACTGGTACTGGTAAGTCGGCACTTGCTCCTCCTGGCACTCTCACTCAGTGAGTGCTAACGACGATCCATACTGACGTATTCCGAGCTCTCAGTCCACCGTGACCGGCTCGCGGTGACCGATCCCACGTGCCACGGTGCGTCCGGCGGGCCGCGGTGTCAGCCGTGAACGCAGGGCCAGCAGGGTCGCCAGGGCCAGTGCGGTACCGGCCAGCGGGACCACGAATCCGGTGCTCGCGCCATGGGCGTCCGCGAGCTGTCCGGACACCGTGACGGCCGCGGCCTGGCCGAGCGCCACCGCGCCCGTGAGCCAGGTGAAGGCCTCGGTCCTTGCGGACGCGGGGACGAGCGCGTCGACCAGGGTGTAGCCGCTGATCAGCGCGGGAGCGATGCACAGCCCGACCAGCAGTCCCAGACCCGCCAGCAGCGGGACGGAGTGCACGGCCCAGAGCCCGGACGCGGTCAGCGTCAGAGCCACGTACCCGATGATCAGCCGGCGGCGCGGGCCGCTCTTCCAGGCGATGGCCCCGCAGGCGACGCCGGCCAGCATGTTGCCGGCGGCGAAGATCCCGTACAGCAGTCCGTTGACGCCTGGGCGGCCGATCTCCTCGGCGAACGCCGTGAGGGAGACCTGCATGCCGCCGAAGACGGAGCCGATGCCCAGGAAGGTGATCGCCAGCACCCGCACGCCGGGCACGGAGAGCGCCGAGCGGTGCGGCTCGGCCTCCGTGGCGGCGCCCCGGGGGGCCGGCTGGGTGGAGCGCTGAGCGGCGAACAGGACGCCGCCCAGCAGCGTCAGCGCCGCCTCGGTGATCAGTCCCGCCGCAGGGTGCACGCCGGTGCACAGCGCCGTCGCGAGCACCGGGCCGACGACGAAGGTGAACTCGTCCGTCACGGACTCGAAGGCGGCCGCCGTCGTCATCAGGGGGGAGGCGGGGCGCCCCGGGGCCGCGCCGAGCCGGGCCGCCCACCGGGCGCGCACCATCGGGCCGACCTGCGGGATGGAGGCACCGGTGGGCACCGCGGCGAGGAACAGCGCCCACAGGGGGGCGTCGGCCAGCGCGAGCGCCGTGAGGGCGCCGACGGAGGCGGCGTGCACCAGGACGCCGGGCAGCAGCACGGCACGCTGGCCGAACCGGTCGGCGAGCCTGCCGCTCTGCGGCGCGAACAGGGCCATCGAGACACCGGAGGCGGCCGCCACGGCACCCGCGCTGCCGTAGGAGCCGGTGGTGTGCTGGACCAGGAGGACGATGCCGATGGTCAGCATCGCGAAGGGCTGCCGGGCGGCGAAGCCCGGGAGAAGGAAGGTCCACGCACCCGGGGTGCGCAGCAACTGCCCGTAACCGGGGCGGTCGGAGACCGTGGACGCCACGGTCCATGCCTTTCTGCCGCCTGGTGGCCGTGCTCCCCGGAGCCTCGCACCGGGGTGCTGGGGCGTGCGGGAGCTGCCGAGAGCTGTCCTCTTCGCGCGGAACTGCGGTAGATGCCGGGCGCTCGCTCCAGAGGCGAAAGGACGCCACGACCGCCATACGGTCGCGCCAGCTCTGCATCAGACAGAGTTGGTCGATCAGGTTCACATCGAGTGGATCAAGAGATCCAGTCCTTCATCTTACAGGTCCTGGCGTCGGCGAACCTGCGATTGTGCGCAGACACACGTCCCCGCACCGGGTCGGTGGCGGGTCCCCCACCGGCACCGGCCGGGTCGGTGGGGGACCCGCAGCCGACCGCCCCGCCGCTCCCGTCAGTGGTGGGCCCGGCTGCCGCCCGTCCTGTCCCCGGGACGGTCCTCGCCGCCTTTGCCCAGCCTCTTGGCGAGCCTCGCGAGGTGAGGGGTGTCGGCGGCGCCGTCGCCCCGGCGGGCCGCCCCGCCCGTCCCGAGCCAGCCGGCCAGCTTGCCGCCCTCGCCGACGGCCCGCAGCCGTGCCTCCGTCGCGTCGCGGACCGGATCGGTCGCGACGACCAGCAGCTCGTCCCCGCGCCGCAGCACGGTCGAGGGCGCCGGGACGAAGCTCTTGTCGTCCCGCACGACGAGGGTGACGGCCGCCCCGGCGGGCAGCCGCAGCTCCCCGACCTCCACGCCGTGCATCTTGGACCTGCCGGGCACCTCCACGGAGAGCAGGTGGCCGCGCAGCCGCTCCAGCGGTGCCGACTCGATCCCGAGGTCCGCCGTCTCGGACGGGTCGTCGCTGATCTTGAGGGCCTTGGCCACCCACGGCAGGGTCGGACCCTGGATCAGTGTGTAGACGATGACGAGCACGAAGACGATGTTGAAGACCCGGGTGCTGCCCTCGATCCCGGACACCATCGGGATGGTCGCCAGGATGATGGGCACGGCGCCGCGCAGCCCCGCCCACGACATCAGGGCCTTCTCACGGTGCGGCAGCCGGAACGGCGCGAGGCTGATGAAGACCGACAACGGGCGTGCGACGGCGGTCAGTACCAGGCCCACGACCACGGCCGGCCAGAAGTCGGCGATCAGGTCGTGCGGGGTGACCAGAAGGCCGAGCAGGACGAACATGCCGATCTGCGCCAGCCAGCCGAGCCCGTCCGCGAAGCCCCGGGTGGCCGGCCAGTGCGGGAGCTTGGAGTTGCCGAGGACCATCGCGGCCAGGTAGACGGCCAGGAAGCCGCTCCCGTGGACCATGGCACCCGCCGCGTACGCGGACACGGCGATGGCCATCACGGCGATCGGGTAGAGCCCGGACGCGGGCAGCGCCACGTGGCGGAGCCCGAAGGACCCGAGCCAGCCCACCGCGAGGCCGACGGCCGCGCCGATGGCGAGCTCCAGGGCTATCTCGCCCACCAGCACGTACCAGTGCTCCACGGGGCCGACGGCGGAGAACGCCACCACCAGGATGACCACGGGGGCGTCGTTGAAGCCTGATTCGGCCTCCAGGACACCGGTGATCCGGGAGGGGAGGGGGACCTTGCGCAGGACGGAGAAGACGGCTGCTGCGTCGGTGGACGACACGACGGCGCCGATGATCAGGGCCTGTCGCCAGTCGAGGCCGACGAGGTAGTGCGCCGCGCTCGCGGTGACGCCCACGCTGATGCCCACACCTGCGGTCGACAGGACGGCCGCCGCCGGCAGGGCGGGTCTCACTTCTTTCCACTTCGTGCCCAGACCGCCCTCGGCCAGGATGACGACCAGGGCGGCGTAGCCGATCACCTGGGTCAGCTCGGCGTTGTCGAACTTGACGTCGAAGATGCCGTCCTGACCCATGGCGATCCCGATGCCGAGGTACAGGAGCAGGCTGGGGAGCCCGCTGCGGGACGAGATGCGTACGGCCGCGACGGCGACCAGCAGGACGACTGAGCAGACGAGCAGAAGTTCGTTGAGCGCGTGGACAGTCAGGGTCCGTTCCTTCCCTGCGTACGCCTTCCGGATCGGCCTCCGGTGGCCAGTACTTCGTTACCTTACCTAATCTTTAACGTTTTCTTGACGCCTTCGAGTGTTCGTGCGAACCGGTGCGCAAATGGCTGCATCTCCATACCGCGTCCGAGTGGCTTCGGCGGGGCGCCTATGGTTGCTCCTGCACTCCCAGGACCACCCTGCCCCTCGAAGGACAGCGATGCCCGCCAACACAACCGCCCCTTCCGGGTCTTCCGCTGCGAAGAAGGCCGGCAGGAAGAAGGGGCGACGCGCCCGCCTGTTCGTGATCGTCCTGGTGCTGGCGCTTGTCGCGGGTGTCGGGTTCGGCGCGTACTGGTCCGTCTCCACGGTCCGGGCCTCGTACCCGCAGACCACCGGTTCGACCGAGCTCAAGGGTCTCTCCGGCGACGTCGACGTCAGACGTGACAGCTACGGGATCCCGCAGATCTACGCGGACACCGACAGCGACCTCTTCCGCGCCCAGGGCTTCGTCCAGGCCCAGGACCGCTTCTGGGAGATGGACGTACGCCGTCACATGACGTCGGGACGTCTCTCCGAGATGTTCGGCTCCGGTCAGGTCGAGACCGACTCCTTCCTGCGCACGCTCGGCTGGCGCAAGGTGGCCCAGGAGGAGTACGACAAGGTCCTCGACGAGGAGACGAAGAAGAACCTCCAGGCCTACGCGGACGGGGTGAACGCGTATCTGGCCGGCAAGGACGGCAAGGACATCTCAGTCGAGTACGCGGCGCTCGGTCTGACCAACGACTACAAGCCCACCGAGTGGACCCCGGTCGACTCGGTGGCCTGGCTCAAGGCGATGGCCTGGGACCTGCGCGGCAACATGCAGGACGAGATCGACCGCTCGCTGATGACCAGCAGGCTCAGCTCGAAGCAGATCGCGGATCTCTACCCGGACTACCCGTACGACAAGAACAAGCCGATCGTCGACCAGGGCGCGGTCTCCCCGGTCACCGGAAAGTTCGACCCGGACGCCGAACCGACGGACAGCATCGGGACGCCGACGCCCGAGGGAGCCACCGCCGGCCTGAACACCCAGCTCTCCGCGCTCTCCGACACCCTCGACCAGATCCCGGCGCTGCTCGGCCCGAACGGCAACGGCATCGGGTCGAACTCCTGGGTCGTCTCCGGCGACCACACGACGACCGGCAAGCCGCTGCTGGCCAACGACCCGCACCTGGCGCCCCAGCTCCCCTCGCTCTGGTACCAGATGGGACTGCACTGCCGTCAGGTCTCGGCGTCCTGCCAGTACGACACGGCGGGCTACACGTTCTCCGGGATGCCCGGTGTGGTCATCGGCCACAACCAGGACATCGCCTGGGGCTTCACCAACCTCGGGGCCGACGTCACCGACCTCTTCCTGGAGAAGGTCTCCGGCGACGGCTACCAGTACGACGGGAAGACCGAACCCTTCATCAGCCGCGAGGAGACCATCAAGGTCGCGGGTGGCAGGGACCGGAAGATCACCGTCCGGGAGACCAACAACGGTCCGCTGGTCTCCGACCGCAGCGGCGAGCTGGAGAAGGTCGGCAAGAAGGCCCCCGTCACCAACTCCGCGCCCGACCGCGGCGACGGTTACGCGGTCTCCCTGAAGTGGACGGCGCTGCAGCCGGGCAAGTCCATGGACGCGGTCTTCGAGCTCAACAAGGCGAAGGACTTCACCACCTTCCGCAAGGCCGCCGCACACTTCGAGGTGCCCTCGCAGAACCTCATCTACGCGGACACCAAGGGCCACATCGGCTACCAGGCGCCCGGCACGATCCCGGTCCGCAAGCAGGGTGACGGCACCCTGCCGAGCCCCGGCTGGAACCCGAAGTACGGCTGGGAGAAGGACCCCATCCCCTTCGACGAGCTGCCGTACGAGTACGACCCCGACCGTGGCTACATCGTCACCGCCAACCAGGCGGTCATCGGCGAGGGCTACGACCACATGCTGACCAAGGACTGGGGCTACGGCACCCGCAGTCAGCGGATCAACGACCTGATCCAGAAGAAGATCGACGGCGGGGAGAAGATCTCCACCGACGACATGCAGACGATGCAGATGGACAACCAGAGCGCGATCGCCGCGAAGCTGGTGCCGAAGCTCAAGAACATCGCCATCTCCGACAAGAGTGTCCGCGAGGCGCAGAAGCTGCTCGAGGGCTGGGACTACACCCAGGAGCCCGATTCGGCCGCCGCCGCGTACTTCAACGGCGTCTGGCGCAACATCCTCCTCCTGGCCTTCGGCAACAAGCTCCCCAAGGAGATGCGCGCCAAGGGCGACTGCGTCTACGTGGAGCCGGCCGCAGGCGCCGGGCCGGTGGACGAGCAGGACAAGCTCGTACGCGAATGCGGCCAGCGTGCCCCGGACGCGGCACAGCCGGACGGCGGCGACCGCTGGTACGAGGTGGTCGAGAGCATCCTGGACGACCAGGACAACGACTGGTGGAAGGTCCCGGCCAAGGGGCGCGAGGCTGCCATCGACAGCCGTGACGAGCTCTTCGCCCGCGCCATGGAGGACGCGCGCTGGGAGCTGACCGCCGAGCTCGGCAAGGACATCACCACCTGGAGCTGGGGCCGGCTGCACCAGCTGACCCTGCGCAACCAGACGCTCGGCACCGAGGGCCCCGACCTTCTGCAGCGGGCCCTCAACCGGGGCCCCTGGGACCTCGGCGGCGGCGAGGCGGCGGTGAACGCCACCGGCTGGAACGCGGCGGGCGGCTACGAGGTCATCTGGGTGCCGTCGATGCGGATGGTCGTCAACGTCGGCGACTGGGACAAGTCCCGCTGGATCAACCTCACCGGCGCCTCCGGGCACGCGTTCAGCGCCCACTACACCGACCAGACCGACAAGTGGGTCGACGGCGAACTGCTCGACTGGTCCTACGGGGAGAACGCCGTGGAGCGGTCCACGGTCGACACCCTGACGCTCAAGAAACCCTAGGGCCGCCGGCCGGAGCGCGGAAAGCGTCGCGCTCCGGCCGGTGTGACCACGGCGTCCACGGGGTGGTCGTGCGGTTCCTCGGGAACCCGCGCGACCACCTCGTCGTCGTACAGCAGGACGACGAGGGCGGGGTGGGCCCCGGCCGCCGCCAGCCGGGCCAGCACCCGGTCGTAGCTGCCCCCGCCGCGTCCCAGCCGCATCCCGCGCCCGTCCACGGCGAGTCCCGGCAGCAGGACCGCGTCCGCGTCCAGGACCGCCTGCGGTCCCAGGCGCGCGCCGTCCGGTTCCAGCAGGCCCCGGCCGGCGGGCACGAGGTGCTCCGCGCCGTCGAACACGGCCCAGTCCAGGTCGTTGTCCGCCATGAGCACCGGCAGCAGCACGCGTACGCCCCGTGCGCGCAGGGCGTCCAGGAGGGCGTGCGTCCCCGGTTCGCGGCCCACGGACACGTAGGCCGCCACGGTCCGCGCGCCGGCCAGCTCGGGAAGATCCCCGGCGGCCGAGGCGAGAACCGCGGCGGCCGTTTCCACGTCCTCCGAGGTGAGGAGCCGTCGTGCGGCGAGCAGTTCACGCCGTAGTGGCGACTTTCGGCACATATCATCGTTCAACGGGTGCTCACATCATTCGTTTATGTGGATATATGAGAACGAAGTTAACCGGACGCTCATCTTCCGCCCATTGGCACCGGTTAGAGTGCAGCGCATGACTCAGTCGCACCCCAGGATCAGCAAAGCTGTCATCCCAGCTGCAGGTCTCGGCACCCGGTTCCTGCCGGCCACCAAGGCCACTCCCAAAGAGATGCTGCCTGTCGTCGACAAGCCCGCCATCCAGTATGTCGTCGAGGAAGCGGTCGCCGCGGGTCTTTCCGACGTACTGATGATCACCGGTCGCAACAAGCGTCCTCTGGAGGACCACTTCGACCGGAACTACGAGCTGGAGTCCGCGCTGACCCGTAAGGGAGACGCCGACCGGCTCTCCAAGGTCCAGGAGTCCAGCGACCTGGCCACGATGCACTACGTACGCCAGGGCGACCCGCGCGGGCTCGGCCACGCCGTCCTGTGTGCCGCGCCGCACGTCGGTGACCAGCCCTTCGCCGTGCTCCTCGGCGACGACCTGATCGACCCGCGCGACCCGCTGCTCGCCCGGATGGTCGAGATCCAGGAGCGCGAGGGCGGCAGTGTGGTCGCGCTGATGGAGGTGGACCCCGCGCAGATCCACATGTACGGCTGCGCGGCCACCGAGGCCACCGCGGACGGCGACGTCGTGCGGGTCACCGGCCTCGTGGAGAAGCCCGACGCGGCCGAGGCGCCCAGCAATCTCGCCGTCATCGGACGCTATGTCCTGGACCCCGCGGTCTTCGGCATACTGAGCAGGACCGAGCCCGGCCGCGGCGGCGAGATCCAGCTCACCGACGCGCTCCAACTGCTCGCCGAGGACGAGAAGATCGGCGGCCCGGTGCACGGCGTGGTCTTCAAGGGCCGCCGCTACGACACCGGTGACCGCGGTGACTATCTGCGTGCCATTGTCAGACTCGCGTGCGAACGTGAGGACCTGGGACCGGACTTCCGGACCTGGCTCCGCAGTTACGTCACCGAGGAGTTGTAACAGCTTGAGCAGCACGATCTGGTCGGTCGACGAACACCTGGACGACATCCTCGCCGCGGTGAAGCCGCTCGAGCCCATCGAGCTGCAACTGCCCGACGCCCAGGGCTGTGTCCTGGTCGAGGACGTCGTGGTGGAGGTCGCACTGCCGCCCTTCGACAACAGCTCGATGGACGGATACGCCGTCCGGATCTCCGACGTCGAGGGCGCCAGCGAGGAGTTCCCCGCCGTCCTCACCGTCGTCGGCGACGTCGCGGCGGGTGACGGAGGCCTGCCGGACGGCCGGTCCGTCGGACCCGGCGAGGCCGCCCGCATCATGACCGGCGCGCCGCTGCCCGCCGGCGCCGAGGCGGTCGTCCCGGTCGAATGGACCGACGGCGGTACGGGCGGCGGTCCGGCCGCCACCATGCGGGCCCACAGCGACGCCCCGGAGGGGGCGAGCGGTGAGGTCCGTGTCCACCGCCCGGTCAAGCCCCGCGCCCATGTCCGGGCCAAGGGCAGCGACGTACAGCCCGGTGACGTCGCGCTGCGCGCGGGTTCGGTCGTCGGGCCGCCCCAGATCGGGCTGCTCGCGGCGATCGGCCGGTCCACGGTGCGGGTGCGGCCCCGCCCGCGCGTCGTCGTGCTGTCCACCGGCAGCGAGCTGGTCCAGCCCGGTGAGGAGCTGACCGCCGGCCGGATCTACGACTCCAACAGCTTCGCGCTGACGGCCGCCGCCCGGGACGCGGGCGCCATCGCCTACCGCGTCCCCGCGGTCGCCGACGACGCGGAGACGCTCCGGGCCACGATCGAGGACCAGCTGATCCGGGCCGACATCGTCGTCACCACCGGTGGTGTCAGCGTCGGCGCGTACGACGTGGTCAAGGAGGCCCTGTCCTCCGTGGGCGACGAGGACGAGGCCGGCAGCGGCATCGACTTCCGCAAGCTCGCCATGCAGCCGGGCAAGCCCCAGGGGTTCGGCTCGATCGGCCCCGACCACACGCCGCTGCTGGCACTGCCCGGTAATCCGGTCTCCTCGTACGTCTCCTTCGAGCTCTTCGTCCGGCCGGCGATCCTGACGCTGATGGGTCTGGACGACGTCCACCGCCCGACGGTCCGGGCCACGCTCAGCACCGGCGCGGCGCTCTCCTCGCCCCCCGGCAAGCGACAGTTCCTGCGCGGGACGTACGACGCCGAGGCGGGCACCGTGACCCCCGTCGGGGGAGCCGGATCCCATCTGATCGCCGCCCTCGCGCAGGCGGACGCGCTGATCGTGCTGCCCGAGGACGTCACCACCGCGGAGCCCGGCACGGAGACCGAGGTGATCCTCCTCCGCTGACTCCGGCGCGGTGGCGGTACGGTATCTGGCGCTGTGCCTTACCGGGGGAAGCCCCCCGGGCCCCTCGGTCCGCGCCCCGGTGCGGGACGGGCGGGCAACCGGCGCCCTACCGCTAGGCGGAGTGAGTTGAGTACGCAGAACAGGCTGACGCACATCGACGAGGCGGGCGCGGCCCGCATGGTCGACGTGTCGGAGAAGGACGTCACGACACGGGTCGCCCGGGCGAGCGGCCGGGTCCTCGTGTCACCGCGTGTCGTCGAACTCCTCAGGGGGGAGGGCGTCCCCAAGGGCGACGCCCTTGCCACCGCGCGCATCGCCGGGATCATGGGGGCCAAGCGCACCCCGGACCTGATCCCGCTCTGCCACCCGCTCGCCGTCTCGGGCGTGAAGGTCGACCTGAGCGTGGCGGACGACGCGGTGGAGATCCTGGCCACCGTGAAGACGACGGACCGCACCGGGGTCGAGATGGAGGCCCTGACCGCGGTCTCGGTCGCCGCGCTCACGGTGATCGACATGATCAAGGCCGTGGACAAGAGCGCGGTGATCACGGACGTGCGGGTCGAGGCGAAGTCGGGTGGCAAGTCCGGCGACTACCGGCGCCCCACGCCGGAGGGGGCGGACGCATGACCACGTCCGGCACCGGCGTGTACCGCGCCCTGGTCGTGACCGCCTCCAACCGTGCCTCGGCCGGCGTGTACGCCGACAAGGGCGGCCCTCTCATCGCCGAGGCCCTCACCGGTCTCGGGTTCGCCGTCGACGGCCCCCAGGTCGTGCCCGACGGCGATCCGGTGGAAGCCGCCCTGCGGGCCGGTGCGGCAGCGGGTTACGACGTGATCGTCACCACCGGCGGTACGGGCATCTCGCCCACCGACCGCACCCCCGAGGCCACCCGCCGCGTCCTGGACCGGGAGATCCCGGGCATCCCCGAGGCGATCCGTGCCGAGGGCCTGGACAAGGTCCCCACCGCCGCGCTCTCCCGGGGCCTCGCGGGCATCGCGGACCGCACCCTCGTCGTGAACCTGCCCGGCTCGACCGGCGGCGTGCGCGACGGACTCGCGGTCCTGAGCAGGCTTCTGGTGCACGCCGTCGACCAGCTGCGCGGCGGAGACCACCCCCGACCGGGGAGCCCGAGCTGAACGTCCGGACCTGGCCGGTGATCCTGACCGACGGCGCCGTCACCCTCCGCCCGATAAAGCTCCGCGACCAGAGCATCTGGCGCGAGGTCAACCGGCGTAACCGCGACTGGCTGCGCCCCTGGGAGGCGACCGTCCCGCCGCCGGCCCCCGGCGGTCCGGTGGCCCAGCGCCCGACCTACCGTCAGATGATCCGGCACCTGCGCGCCGAGGCGCACGCCGGGCGGATGCTGCCCTTCGCCATCGAGTACGAGGGGCGTCTCGTCGGCCAGTTGACGGTGGCGGGCATCACCTGGGGCTCGATGTGCTCGGGTCACGTCGGCTACTGGGTCGACCGGGGCGTCGCGGGCCGCGGGGTGATGCCGACCGCGGTGGCGCTCGCCGTCGACCACTGTTTCGGCACGGTCGGGCTGCACCGGATCGAGGTGTGCATTCGGCCCGAGAACACCCCCAGCCGGAGAGTCGTGGAGAAACTCGGATTCCGGTCGGAAGGACTGCGCCCGCGCTATCTGCACATCGACGGCGCGTGGCGGGACCACCTGATCTTCGCCCTCACCGCCGAGGAGGTGCCCGACGGGTTGCTGCGGCGTTGGCGCAGGGTGCGGCCGGGTACTCCGGGTACGTCGAGCGCGCCCGGGGAAATGAAATAGGTGTTCGAATTTGATCGCTCCCTGATGGTAATGGGCCTCACTTTCGTCGACTGTTGACCCGAACAATCACAAAAAAAGTCCGTCATATGAGCCTGATCGTGCGACACACCGGGCCAATTGGCGGATGCTGCCGTGCAAACCCCTCTACGGTGTGAGCGTGAGCAGCAGCGGCCTGATCTACGCAGTCATTGTCGGGGCCTGGGCCGCCTACTTGGTGCCGATGTGGCTCCGCAGGCAGGACGAGCTCAATGAAGCCCGCCCGACGGAACGCTTCAGCACCGCCATCCGGTTGCTGTCCGGACGGGCGGCCATGGAGCGCCGTTACGCCAAGGAGCTGCGGGAGCGGGATGCCGAGGAGGCGCCTGGCCGCGCGGACCCGGATGCCGTCACGGACCGATTGGAGTCCGTCGACGTCCGGGCCTTCGCCGCGCCCCCGGCCCATACGGAAGCGCGGTTGCGCGACCCCGCGCCCGACCGGCCGGACCCGGAGCGGCCACGCGACCGGCCGGCCCGGCCCGCGCCCGTCCGGCGGGAGGGCCGGCGGCCTTCCGGCGCGGAGTCGGAGCGCGAGCGGCGACAGCGCTCGCAGGTCCTGGCGCGCCGTCGGCGTACGACCACGGTCCTCTTCATGGCGTTCACGCTCGGCGCGGTCGTCGCCGCGGTCGGCGGACTCCGCTTCCTGTGGGCACCGGCCGTCCCGGCCGTGCTGCTGAGCAGCTACATCGTGCATCTGCGGGGCCAGGAGCGCCGTCGGTTCGTCTTCACCATGGACCGGCGCCGTGCCGAGGTGGCCGCTCAGCGGCTGCGCGAGAACCGCCCCCGCAGGCACCAGCCCGCGTCCTCGGCCCCCGCCGAGCCCGACGAGGAGCCCGAAGCGGCCGTGCCCGCCCCCACGGTCTCCCCCCAGGAGGCCGGCCGCCGCGCGCTCGTCGAGCAGACGGACCACGCGGAGTGGGTCGACCAGCAGCGTGAGCGCGGCCCCGCCCAGGGGGACAGCTGGGAGCCCGTACCGGTCCCGCTGCCGACCTATGTCACCGCGCCCGTCGCCCCGCGCGCCACGGGCGGGGTCGAGGTCGGCGACCCGGAGACCTGGAGTGCGGCCCGCTCCAGCCCCGCCGAGCCCACCCGCACGGGGACCCGCGACGCCCAGGACGCGGCCACGCCCGACGCCGACCCGGCCCCGCGCCGCCGCGGGAACCCGCCGAAGCGCACCCGCGACCGCGGCCGGACCCCCCTCTTCGACCAGTACGACGACGAGGACCGGCCGCGCGCGGCCAACGAGTGACACCGGCGGTGGACCCGACTCGGTGACCTGCCGGGATACGGATTTCCGAGCACCCCGACGAGGGTGCTAGAGTTTCACTCGTTGCAAGGGCCTGTGGCGCAGTCTGGTAGCGCACCTCGTTCGCATCGAGGGGGTCTGGGGTTCAAATCCCCACAGGTCCACCGCACACACGAGATCCCGCCCGATCGCAAGATCGGGCGGGATCTCGTCGTTTCCGCCTCCGTCGTGTCCGGACCGGGCCGAGTCGGCCGGAGCCCGCTCGGTAGGGTCGGCCGGTATGTCCGAGGAACCCGGTGGCGCGCCCTTCCGTATCCCCGCGGAGTTCGTCCGCTACGCCGCGGCGCTGGAGCCGGCCGAGGTCGCGCGCGGTCATGTGGCCGGTTGGCTGACGGGGGAGGACGCCGTCCGCCTCGCCTTCCTGAGGCGGTGCGACCTGCGGGAGCGAGCGGGAGACTTCGAGTTGATCGCGGGGCTGGAGCCCTCTGCGCCGGATCTCGCCGTCCTGTGCCGTCGGCTGTCGGACGAGTCCGCCGACGCCGGGCGGGTCTGGGCGTATCTGGTTCTGTGCTGGGCCGGTTCGCGCACCGACGGGCAACTCGGCGAGCCGGCGGCGCGCGGGGACGCCGACGCCTCACATCCGGCGTCCGGCCCCGACGGTGAGGGGCTGCGCCGGTCGGCCGCCGGGCGGGAGGAGTTCCTCATCGGCCGCGCCGCCTCCGGGCAGGGCATGAACTGGCAGAGCGTCTCCGCACTGATGGGGACCGACCGGCCCGAAGAGGTCGACGCGGCGTTCGACCGGGGCGAGGAACTTGTCGGCGTCGCGCTGATCGGCCTGGCCTTGCAGCACCCCGACCCGGAGGCGATCCTGCCGAGGGTGGCCCGGGCGCTGGGATCGACGGACGCCCGACTGCGCCCCCAGAGCCGTGTCGCGCTCGCCCATGTCGCCCGGCTGCACGGCACCGTGGACCGCCGCTGCCTGGAGCTCCTGAGGTCCCATCCCCGGGGCAACGAGGCCGACGACGACCTGTGGGGCTACGTCCCGCACCGCCGACTGCCGTGGTGGCTCTGGCGTCACCATCTCGGCGAGCGGCTGGCCTGGCACCTCCGCGACCGGTGGCGCGCCTGAGGCGAGAGCCGGTCCCGGAAGTCGAGCCCTCGTCGCTTCCGTGTCGACTACAGTGCCTCGCGGGTCGTGACTGGCGCTGAGGTGGAGCACCACCGGGGAGCGGCCTGACGCATACGTCGGATGCCGTGCGCCTGGGCGAGTGGTCAATCACGCCTGGAGGCGACCATGCCCGCGACACGGACCGCACAGCTCATGGACGGAACCGGGCTTGCCCGTCGGCTCGTCGAGGAGACCGCCACGAGGGCGGCGGGACTCGCAGGGCGGGGGATCGAGCCCTGCCTCGCCACGGTGCTCGTGGGCGAGGATCCCGCATCGGTCACGTACGTGCGCATGAAGCAGGCCCGTTGCGCGAAGGCCGGCATCACCTCCCGCAGCGTCGTCCTGCCCGCCACCACCACGACCGCCGAACTGGTCGACACGCTCACCGGGCTGTCCGAGGACCCGCAGGTCCACGGCATCCTCCTGCAGCACCCGGTCGGTCCGCACATCGACGAGCGCGCCGCGTTCGAAGCCATCGCCCCGGAGAAGGACGTCGACGGTGTCACGACGCACTCCTTCAGCGCGATGAGCTGCGGGCTGCCCGGCTTCGTGTCGTGCACCCCCGGCGGCATCATGCGGCTGCTGGACGCGTACGACGTCGAGCTCTCCGGCAAGCACGCGGTCGTGGTGGGCCGCAGCGCGATCCTCGGCAAGCCGGCCGGGATGCTGCTCCTCGCACGGGACGCCACGGTGACGTACTGCCACTCGCGTACGACGGACCTGTCGGCGATCGTCCGGGAGGCGGACGTCGTGGTGGCGGCCGTGGGGCGCCCCCGGCTGATCCGGGGCGAGGACATCAAGCCGGGGGCGGTGGTGATGGACGCCGGGTACAACGCGGGCAACGTCGGCGACGTGGACTTCGACGGCGCCGCCGCCCGTGCCCGCCTGATCACTCCGGTCCCCGGCGGCGTGGGGCCGATGACCATCGCCGTCCTGCTGGCACAGACCGTGGACGCCGCCGCGCGCGGACTCGGTGGGTGACGGACCCACCGCCCCGAATCCCGGGTCCCGAAGCCCGGGTCCCGGGATGCGAGACCCGAGACCCGGGGTGCCGGATTCGCCCGTTCGGGGGACACCAGGAATGCCGCCGTCCGGCGCTCGAGCTTCGGGATTCGAGGGCCGGGATCCGGGGGCCGGGATTCGAGCGGTGTTGTTCATCCGGTAGGGAAAAGAAGGGGGTTGAAGAAACCCTCCCACCCTCCCCACCCCGTCACGGCCAGCAAGTATGACTAATCGTGAGCGAGTTGCGGCGCAGAGTCGCGACTGCTTACGGTGCCCTCGACGCATCGACCCCGACGCGGTGTTAGAGCACCGGCCGGGGTCTCACCTCAAGATCAGAGACAGGCCGATCCCTTGGCTATCCAGCAGAGTAGCTCCGCCCCGAGCGCGCCCGCATCCTCGCGGCCCTACCGCCGCGCCCGCACCGGCTACGGCAAGCGGTCCGCGCCCGGGCAACGCCCCTCCGCACCGACCGACTTCGCTCTGCTCCCGGCCCGCGAGCGCTACGTCGCCGGGTACGTCGACCACCTGCCCGACGGCGCCGCCATGGACATCAAGTCCCTGGCCAAGGACCTTCCCCTGTACGGGCAGATGGCCATCGGCACCGCGCTGAGGGCGCTGGCCGTGGCCGGGCATCTCCGCCATGTGCGCTGTCGCGTCGAGAGCCTCGGCCAGAGCCGCTGGGTCACCCTCACCTTCTGGTCCCGCACCGCTCGCGACAACGAGTGGTGGGCCCTTCAGCTCGCGGGCGGTGCGGATGTCGGCGAGTCCGAGCCCGAGCCCGAAGCCGCGAAGGAGGAGCCCGTCGCTCCCGTCGTGCCCCAGCAGCGGGTCCCGGAGGCCTCGGAGGCCGTGCCCGCCGGTCCGTCCCCCGCCTATCTCGCCCTCGCCCGACTCGGCCGCGTGGAGCCGCGCCTGGCTCTCTCCGCCGCCGACTGTGCCGCTCTGGAGAGCCTGGCCGCGACCTGGTTCGCCCGTGGGGTGGACGCCGACTACCTCACCCGGGCGCTGACATCCGGGCTCCCGGAGCAGGTCGGCTCACCCGTGGGCCTCGTACGCCGCCGCCTCACCGACAAGGCCCCGGCGCGGCTGCCGGACGCCGCCCCCGCGCCGGACGCACCCGTGCGCGCCCTGCTGGTCGAATGCACCGAATGCGGGCGGCCCGGACCGCCCGGAGCACTGCCCGACGGCCTCTGCCGCCCCTGCCGTCAGTCGCCTCCCGCCGGACCCGTCGAGCCCGTCGAGCCCGTCGAGCCGGACGGACCGGCTGCCGAGCGCGACATCGAGGCCCACATGCGCCTCCTCCGCGAGAAGCTCCGGATGCCCTGAGCGGGGTATCGCCGAGATGCGGGAGGAAGGGGAGAAGACAGGATCACAGCCCGCCTCCTTCAGGGCGTCGAGCCGGCTCCGGAGCTCCTGCTGGGCGGTACCGCACCGGGCGTACCCGACTCCCGTGGGTTTCGTGGTGGCCTCGGGCGCGGCGGCGTCGACGGCCGGGCGGCCCCTCTCCCACACACGGCCGGGGCTGCGGTCGGCGGGGGTGCGGCGGCCGGTTCGGGGGCTCCGGCATGTCGCAGAACCTACCGTGAGGGGCCTTGTGCGAAAGCTGTTCTGCGCGAGGTCGTGAGAACGAAGGTCATGGACAAACCGGACGCGGTCCGGCGGAGGGCCGCGATCTCTCAGGACTGCTCACTTCTGAGGGGGCGGCTCAGCGGGCAATGAGTAGCGCACGTCGGTGAGCTGTTCCGAGAGCACCCACAACTGGCGGGCCGTGGCTGAGTCCTGGATCGCACGCTCCCGGCTGCGAAGGACCGGCTCACCGCGGAGCTGGAACGGCCCATCGGGTGCGACGTAACTCCCCCCAGGCAGGTTGGGGACGGTTGAGGCGTACAGGGAGGTTCTTGCGCCGTCCGGTGTGGGGCTGAAGGCAACGCGCAGGAGTAGGCGCGTGAGGATTCCGTAGGCGCGGCCCCGGGCGCTGTGGGCGCCACCGGTGAGCACGTTGGAGCGGGTGAGTCCGGGGGCGACGGCCATGCTGCGCAGCCTCAGTCCGGCGGCGTCGGCCCTTCGCTGCAGCTCCATGGCGAAGTAGAGATTGGCCCGCTTGGACTGCACGTAGGCGAAGGCCGCCCGGTAGTGGTGCTCCGCGTTCAGGTTGGCCATGTCGAACCGGGCGAAACGCTGGCCCTCGCTGCTGACGGTCACCACGCGCGGGTCGGCGGCGGCCAGCAGGTGGGGCATGAGGAGGCCGGTGAGCGCGAACGTGCCGAGGTGGTTGATGCCGAACTGCGATTCGAAGCCGTCGATGGTCCGGGAGAACGGCACCATGGCGACGCCGGCGTTGTTGACCAGGAGGTCGAGCCGGTCGTGGTCCCAGCCCGCGGCGAAACCGCGGATGGACTTCAGGTCGGCGAGGTCGAGCCCGCGCAGTTCGGCACGGGCGCCGGGCACTTCCCTGCGCAGCCGCTCCAGCGCGGCCCGCCCGCGTTCACGGCTGCGGCAGGCCAGGACGACATGGGCGCCGCGGCGGGCGAGTTCGCGAGCGGTGATGTAGCCGATACCGCTGTTGGCGCCGGTGACAACGGCCAGTCGCCCCGACTGGGCAGGGATGGAATCCGGCGTCCAGGTCATGTGCGGAACCCTTTGCGGTATCGAGCTCGCGAACGATGGTCGACCAGGTGAGGGTGGTGCTCAACGCCCCGCGCGGCTACGCGGCCATGTTCGTGCAGTGAGTGCAGTGAGGCTCGGGCGGCTGCCCGGCGGTCATGGGTCATGGGTGACTCGATCCGTGGGTCAGGAGTGCCTGCGGCATCGAAGAGCGCAGCCGCATTGCAACTCAAAGTTGCGATATCCTGATCCTGTCGCACGTTCCACCATTAACGCAACCAGGAGTTGCAATGGAGTCTGCCGAGTCGCCCTCAAGGCGTGTCCCCGCTGTCGGGCGAGGCGACAAGATGCGCGTCGCCGTACTGAAGGCGACCATCACCGAGCTGACGACGACGGGGTATGCGGCGCTGACCGTCGAAGGCGTCGCCCGGCGGGCCGGCGTCCACAAGACGACGATCTACCGGAACTGGGGAGACGCTGACGGCCTTGTCGCCGAGGCGCTGGCCAGCCATTTCGCCACAGACATCCCGATACCCGACACCGGGTCGGTGGAGGGCGACTTGCGCGCGCTGGCCTGCTCCCTCGTTGCCACCATGACCACGCAGGCAGGCCGGGCCTTGCTGGCCACCGTCCTCTCGGACGCCGTACGCCTCCCCCAGCTCGCCGAGGTCAAGCACGCGCTCTTCGTCGACCGGTTCCAGCGGGCGGAACCCGTTGTCGCCCGAGCCGTCGAGCGCGGCGAACTACCCGCGGACACCGACCCCGCCGAACTCCTCAAGGCCCTTGCCGCGCCGATCTACTTCCGGCTCGTGTTCACCGGCGAGCCGGTCGACGAGGCGACCGCGGACCGGGCGGTGCGCGTGGCCCTGGCCGCCGCGCACGCCCGCGTGCTGCCGGCGGTTTGAGCGCGGCCAGGGAACGCGGGCCGACCTGTCACCCTTCACCGACCGGCTGGGGGCGGCCCTCACGCGGCCCGTTGCGCCAGGCTCGCGCTGCCCGGGCCCTCCGTGGCCTTCTCCAGCGCGATGTCGATGGGATCCGCCGGCCGGTTCTTCGCGGCGGCCTCCCCGCGGATCGACCGCTCGGCGATCCGCAGGGCCTCGCCCTGGTCGCACTTCACGCCGACCTTCCTGCGGACCGGGCCCCGGTGGTGCTCGGCGGTCCGCTCCGCCCGGTACGGCGGCAGCGTGTCCTCCGGCAGCTCCACCAGGCGACGCACGCCCACGGCCCACTTGGTCCGGCCCGACCGTCGGGACCGGGCCGCTCCGGTCGTGGCGACCACCCGGTAACCTGGGCCGTCCTCGCTCACCCGCCGTGCCGGTGACCGCTGTTGAGGGTCGCGCAGGTCAGGTGCGGGGTGTGCCAGTTCGTGGTTCCGCATGGAGGGCGCCCTGTGACAGCCGGTATACCCAGCTCCCGTATCGACACCAGCAAGCCGCACCCGGCCCGGGTCTACGACTGGCTGCTCGGCGGGAAGGACAACTACCCGGTCGACCAGGAGGTCGCCGAGAAGCTTCCCGCCGAGGCGCGGGCCAACGCGGCGCGGAACCGGGCGTTCATGCACCGCGCCTCCGCCTGGCTCGCCCGCCAGGGTGTCGATCAGTTCCTGGACATCGGTACCGGCATTCCCACCGCCCCCAACCTCCACCAGATCGTCCAGGCCGTCACCCCGCGCGCCAGGGTCGTCTACGCGGACAACGACCCCATCGTCCTGCGCCACGCGGAAGCGCTGCTGGTGAGCCGTCCCGAGGGCGCGACCGACTACATCCACGCGGATGTGCGGCAGCCCGAGGCGATCCTCGAAACGGCCGCGAAGCTCCTGGACTTCGAGCGGCCCGTGGCCCTGTCCCTCATCGCGCTGATGCACTTCCTGCCCGATGAGCAGGATCCGTACGGGATCACCCGCAGGCTGGTCGGGGCGCTCCCGACGGGGAGTTACCTGGTCCTGTCGCACGGGACCGCCGACCAGCACCCGGAGCTGAGGCGGGAGACGGAGTCCGCGTACAAGAAGGGTGCGATCTCCCTGCGGATGCGTACGCGCGCGGAGGTCGAGCCCTTCTTCGAGGGACTGGAGCTCGTCGAGCCGGGGCTCGTGACGGCGCCCGAGTGGTACAGGGAGGAGCCTGCCCCGGTGTACGAGCGGAGCGGCTTCCACGTCGGAGTGGCGCGGGTGCGCTGAGCGGTGCCGACGCCGACGGGGCACGGGCGGTGCGGTCAGGAGGGGTCGGTGAGCGGCTTGGCCATGCAGATGCTGCTGTCGTAGGTGCGGTAGTGGCCGAACTTCGCGCAGGGCGTGTAGCCGCTCGACGTGTACAGCGCTATGGCCTCGGGCTGCTGGTCGCCGGTCTCCAGGACCATGCGCGTGCGGCCCGCCGCACGGGCGTCGGCCTCCAGGGCCGCGAGGATGCGGCGGGCGAGGCCCCGGCCACGGCCCTCGGCGATGACGAACATCCGCTTGATCTCGGCGTCGCCGTCGGAGTAACCCGTGTCGTTCGTCTCCTGGCTGCGCCAGCCGCCGGTGGCCAGAGGGCGGCCCTCTTCGTCGTAGGCGAGCAGATACAGTCCGTGAGGCGGATCGAACATGGTCGGGTCGAGCGGTGTGACATCGCCCCCGTCCCCGTAGCGCTCGGCGTATTCGAGCTGCACCAGGTCGTTGAGTTTCACGGCGTCGGGGTGGTCGAAAGGCCGGGGGTGGATATTCATGCGAGTCATGGTACAGGTATGCATAGGGTCTCCGTAGGTACTGTACCGGCATGCTGACTGTTACCTCCGTGAACGTGAACGGGCTCCGTGCCGCCGCCAAGAAGGGCTTCGTCGAGTGGCTGGGGCGGACCGAGGCCGATGTGATCTGCCTCCAGGAAGTCCGTGCCGAGGTGGAGCAGCTCCCCGAAGAGCTCCGTGAGCCCGCGGGCTGGCACGTCGTGTACGCCCCGGCTGCGGCCAAGGGGCGCGCGGGGGTCGCCGTCTACACGCGGCACGCGCCGGAGCGCGTCCAGATCGGGTTCGGCGGGTTCGGGGTCCCGGGCGGTGAGGAGTTCGACACCTCCGGGCGGTACGCCGAGGTGGACCTGCCGGGTGTGACGGTCGCCAGCCTCTATCTGCCCTCGGGCGAGGTCGGCACCGAGAAGCAGGAGGAGAAGGAGCGCTTCATGGCGGCCTTCCTCCCCTACCTCCAGGGGCTCAGGACGCGGGCCGCCGCCGAGGGGCGCGAGGTCGTCGTCTGCGGCGACTGGAACATCGCCCACCAGGAGGCGGACCTCAAGAACTGGAAGGCCAACAAGAAGAACTCGGGCTTCCTCCCCGAGGAGCGGGAGTGGCTGACCCGGGTCTTCGAGGAGGCGGCGTACGTGGACGTGGTCCGGGCCATGCACCCGGAGCAGGAGGGCCCGTACTCCTGGTGGTCCTACCGTGGCCGCGCCTTCGACAACGACGCGGGCTGGCGCATCGACTACCAGGTGGCGACCCCGGGGCTCGCCGGGCGCGCGGTCAAGGCATGGGTGGAGCGCGCCGCCACGCACGGCGAGCGGTGGAGCGACCACGCGCCGGTGACGGCGGTGTACGCACGCTAGTCGCCGTCCTCCGCGCCCTTGTCGTCCCTCAGCCGGCGGTCCAGGGCCATGGAGAGCTCGGCGTCCACCACCGCGTGGGCCAGCGTGCGCAGTTGGTCCGGCTCGGTCTGTGAGGTGTGGGCGCGCAGGACCCGTACGAAGAGGTCCGCGAGGGCGTCCGCGTGCTCGCGGACCTGGCGGCCGGCGGAGAGCACCGCGTCGAGCGGGACGCCGGCGCGCACCAGCTCGGACGACGCCTCCAGGAGGCGCCGGCTGATGTGGACGATCTCGTCGCCGTCGACGCCGAGGTAGCCCAGCTCCATGGACGCGGCGAGATTCTCCGCCGTGGCCTGGTCCTGGAAGTAGTCCGCCAGCTGCTCGGGGGTGAGCCGGACCGGGGTCTCCTCGGTCGGTTCGCCCAGGCCCAGTACCTCGGCGACATCGCGTCCGCTGTCGAACGTGGCGGCGAGGTCGGCGATCCCGTTGAGGGTGTGGCCCCGCTCCAGGAGGCCCGTGATGGTGCGCAGCCGGGCCAGATGGTGGTCGTCGTACCAGGCGATACGGCCCTCGCGGCGGGGTGGGTGGATCAGGCCGCGTTCCCGGTAGAAGCGCAGGGTGCGCACGGTGATGCCGGCCTCCTCGGCCAGCTCCTCCATGCGGTACTCACGGTGCTCGCGTCCTTCAGCCACCCCCGCACCCTATGTTGTACCGCCGGTAACTTTCCTCGTCCCGCCCCCTACCCATCGGTACGGAGCTGCTCTACCCTCCCAACCATGCCAGTGATTGCTGGCAGAGTCGTGGCACGTACCGCGGGGAGGCGGCAGCATGGCCCAGCACGAGCACGTACGAGTGGCGGTGATCGGATCCGGATTCGGGGGCCTCGGAGCCGCGGTCCGGCTCCGTCGTGAAGGCATCACCGACTTCCTGGTCCTCGAACGGGCGGACGCCGTCGGCGGCACCTGGCGGGACAACAGCTACCCGGGCTGCGCCTGCGACGTACCGTCCCACCTGTACTCGTTCTCGTTCGCGCCCAACCCCGACTGGCCGCGCACCTTCTCCGGGCAGCAGCACATACGCGCCTACCTGGAGCACGTCGCCGACACCTTCGGGCTGCGCCCGCACCTCAGGCTCGGCCACGAGGTCTCGGTCATGCGCTGGGACAACGACGAGCTGCACTGGGTGATCGAGGCGACGAACGGCTCCACGATCACCGCCGACGCCGTCGTCTCCGCCACAGGCCCGCTCTCCGACCCGAAGCTGCCGGACATCCCGGGGCTCGCCGACTTCTCCGGCAAGGTCTTCCACTCCGCGCAGTGGGACCACGACTACGACCTGACCGGCAAGCGCGTCGCCGTGATCGGCACGGGCGCCTCCGCGATCCAGATCGTCCCGGAGATCCAGCCCAAGGCCGGCCGCCTCACCCTCTTCCAGCGGACCCCGCCCTGGGTGATGCCGCGCATGGACCGCGCCATCAGCGGGGCCGAGAAGTGGCTGCACCGCGCGCTGCCCTTCACGGCCACCGCGCGCCGCGGACTCCTCTGGGGGATCAGGGAGTTGCAGGTCGGCGCCTTCACCAAGCACCCGAACCAGCTCGGGCTCGTCGAGACGATAGCCAAGTCGAACATGGCACGGGCGATCAAGGACCCCGCGCTGCGGGCCAAGCTGACCCCCTCGTACCGCATCGGCTGCAAGCGCATCCTGCTCTCCAACGCCTACTACCCGGCGCTCGCCCAGCCGAATGTGGACGTGGTCGCCTCCGGCCTGTCCGAGGTCCGTGGCTCCACCCTGGTCGGGTCGGACGGCTCGGAGACCGAGGCCGACGTGATCATCCTCGGCACCGGCTTCCACGTGACGGACATGCCGATCGCGACCCGGGTCGTCGGTGCGGAGGGCATCACCCTCGCCGAGTCCTGGAAGGGCGAGATGCGGGCGCTGCGCGGCGCGACGGCGGCCGGCTTCCCCAACTGGATGACGATCATCGGCCCCAACACGGGGCTCGGGAACTCCTCCATGATCCTCATGATCGAGTCCCAGCTGAACTACATGGCCGACTTCATGCGCCAGCTGGACGTCCTGGGCGGGCGGGCGGCGCTCGACGCGCGGCCCTCCGCCGTGGACGCCTGGAACCACCGGGTCCAGGAACGGATGAAGCGGACCGTCTGGAACACCGGCGGCTGCACCAGCTGGTACCTCGACGCCAACGGGCGCAACACCACCGTCTGGCCCGGGACGACCGCCGAGTTCCGGCGGGCCACGCGCGCGGTCGACCTCGGTGAGTACGACGTCATCCGTCCCCCCGTCACCCACTCCGCGGCGCAGGCCGTGGCCGAGGAGGCCGCACGATGAGCAGGCTGACGCAGACGGCGGCCATCGCGTCCGTCCCCGTGCCCGTACGCGAACTGAGCGTCGTCTCCGCGGACGGCTCGCGCGTCCACGTCGAACTGCACGGCCCCGAGGGCGCGCCCGCCGTGGTCCTGGCGCACGGCTGGACCTGCAACACCCGCTTCTGGGACGCCCAGGTGCGCGACCTGGCGGTGGACCACCGGGTCGTCGTCTACGACCAGCGGGGCCACGGCCGTTCCCCCGCGGCGGGCCCCGACGGATACAGCACGCGCGCACTGGCCGACGACCTCGAAGCGGTCCTGAGGGCGACGCTCGAACCCGGGCAGAAGGCGGTGCTCGGCGGGCACTCCATGGGCGGGATGACGATCATGGCGGCCGCCGGGCGCGACGCCGTGCGGGAGCACGGGGTGGCCGTGCTGCTGTGCAGCACCGGCAGCTCGCGCCTGACGGCCGAGTCGCTGGTGCTCCCGCTGCGGGCCGGCGCGCTCCGTACGCGGATGACGGCGGCGGTCCTCGCCGCACGCGCACCGCTCGGACCCGTCAACGGGGTGTCGAAGGTGATCCTCAGGTACGTCACGATGGGCCGCGGTTCGGCCCCTGACCGCGTGGATGCCTGTGCCAGGATCGTCCACGCGTGTCCCCGCGGGGCACGTGTGGCCTGGGGGCGCGTGCTCGCGGAGCTCGACCTCGAGGCACGGGTGAGGGAGTTGCGGCTGCCGACCGCGGTGATCGCGGGCACGCAGGACCGGCTCACGCCGCCCGTGCACGCGAGGGCCATCGCCGCGGCGCTGCCGAACGGCCTCGGTCTCACCGAGCTGGAGGGCATGGGGCACATGACACCGGTCGAGGCGCCCGAAGTGGTCACGGCGAAGCTCCGCGAACTGGTGGCCGCGTACGTCACTGTGGGCAGTGCGGACAGCACGGCGACAGCCGTGAGCGAGGAGGAGGTCGCATGAGCGGCAGGCGGAGTCTCGAAGGACAGGTCGTCGTCGTCACGGGTGCGGCGCGGGGGGTGGGTGAGCTCCTGGCCCGCAAACTGTCGGCGCGCGGTGCCACGCTGGCGCTGGTCGGCCTGGAGCCGGACGAGTTGAAGAAGGTCTCGGAGCGGCTGCACTCGGAGAGCGACCACTGGCACGCGGACGTCACCGACCACGTGGCGATGAGCCGGGTCGCCGAAGAGGTCAAGGCGCGCTTCGGGAAGATCGACATCGTCGTCGCCAACGCGGGGGTCGCCGCCGGCGGGCCGCTCGTGGACTCCGATCCGGAGGCATGGCGCCGGGTCGTGGAAGTGAACCTGATAGGCGGGGCGGTGACCGCGCGGGCGTTCCTGCCGGTGCTCATCGAGAGCCGCGGGTACTTCCTCCAGATAGCGTCGCTGGCCGCGATCACCCCGGCGCCGATGATGAGCGCGTACTGCGCGTCGAAGTCGGGGGTGGAGGCGTTCGCGCACTGCCTGCGCGGCGAGGTCGGCTACCGGGGCGTGAAGGTCGGCGTCGGCTACCTGTCCTGGACCGACACGGACATGGTGCGCGGCGCCGACGAGGACGACGTCATGCGGGAGTTGAGGCAGCGGCTGCCGTGGCCGACGAACCGCACCTACCCCCTGGGCCCGGCGGTCGACCGCATCGTGGCGGGGATCGAGCGGCGCTCCGCGCACGTGTACGCGCAGTGGTGGCTGCGGGGGATGCAGTCGATCCGGGGCTATCTGCCGATGGTGATAGGGGCCGTCGGACAGCGGGAGATGAAGCGGTTCGGACCCCGCCTGGAGGGCGTGGGCAAGGGGCTCGTGGGTGCCGGTGGTGAGGCGGACCGGGAGGCGCGTACACAGCGTCATTGATCGAAATGCGGCGAATGTCCGGGTGTGTAAGTCTGAGCGAGGCCCCACCGGGGCCGACCCCACGCACCCACATAGGAGTGAACAGCATGGGCATCGCAGACCAGTTCAAGGACAAGGCGCAGGAGCTCGCCGACCAGGCCAAGCAGCAGAAGGCGGGTGGCAAGCAGGGTGAGGCGCGCGAGCGCTCCGCCGATGCGCCGCGTCGCGCCGGTGGTCAGGGCCAGGCCCAGGGCCAGCGCCCGGGCCAGGGTCAGGGCCAGGCCCAGGGCCGTCGGCCCGAGCCGCGGGACCGCGCGCAGGACGCCGCGGACCGTACGCGTGAGCGTTCCGAGCGCTGACGGCCGACGCCTCTGAGCGTCTGTGGTCTGTTGGGGCGTACCCGGTTGCCGGGTACGCCCCTTCTTGTGCGGGGTGGGCTGCCGTTCGGCGGGTGCGGGTGCGGGTGCGGGTGGAGCGCGGTGCGGGACCTCGGGGCTCCGCCCCGGACCCCCGAGGAGCGCGGTGCGGGACCTCGGGGCTCCGCCCCGGACCCCCGAGGAGCGCGGTGCGGGACCTCGGGGCTCCGCCCCGGACCCCGCTCCTCAATCGCCGGAGGGGCTTGATGTGGCCGGACTCGGACTCCCGCCGTTCCGGGTCACCTCGGAGGGAGTGGGGGCCTGCGGAGGTCGGGAGCCGTGTCGTAGCCGGGGGGTGTCGAGGCCGGGTGGGCGGCCAGGAGGTCCAGGGCGATCCTGACGGCGTCGTCCAGGACCGCGTGGCGGCCCTCCGCCCAGTCCAGCGGGGTGCGCAGCGCCTCCAGGTCGGGCTCGACGCCGCGGTTCTCGACGGACCAGCCGTACGTGTCGAACCAGGCCGCGTTCATCGGCACCGTGATCACCGTGCCGTCGCCCAGCCGGTGCCGGCCGGTCATGCCGACCACACCGCCCCAGGTGCGCTGGCCGACCACGGGCCCCAGCTTCAGCAGCCGGAAGGCCGCCGTGATCATGTCGCCGTCGGAGGACGTCGCCTCGTCGGCGAGGGCAACGACCGGCCCCCGGGGCGCGTTGGAGGCGTACGAGACGGCCTGGGCGTTACGGGTCAGGTCCCAGCCGAGGATCGTGCGGGTGAGCTTCTCGACGACCAGCTCGCTGATGTGGCCGCCCGCGTTGCCCCGTACGTCCACGATCAGGGCCGGGCGGGACACCTCCAGCCGCAGGTCACGGTTGAACTGGGCCCAGCCGGAGCCGCCCATGTCGGGGATGTGCAGATAGCCGCACTTGCCGTGGCTCAGTTCCCGTACGACCTCACGGCGCTTGGCCACCCAGTCCTGGTAGCGCAGGGGCCGTTCGTCGACGAGGGGGACGAGAGCGATGCGGCGGGAGCGGCCGCCGCACTCGCCCCCGGCGGGGCGGAACGTCAGCTCCACCGTGGTGCCGCCCGCCGCCGTCAGCAGCGGGTACGGCCCGGCCACCGGGTCGACGGGGCGCCCGTCGACATGGGTGAGGACGGCGCCCTCCCTGATCCCCGTACCGGCCAGTGGTGAGCGGGCCTTGGAGTCGGAGGAGTCGCCGGGCAGGATGCGCTGCACGGTCCAGTCGCCGTCCCGGCACACGAGGTTGGCGCCCAGCAGCCCGATCGCCCGCTGGTAGTGCGGGGGCCCCTCGTTGCGGCGGGCGGGCGAGACGTAGGCGTGGGAGGTGCCCAGTTCGCCGAGGACCTCGCGGAGCAGGTCGGCGAACTCGTCGGGGGAGGCGACCCGTTCGACCAGCGGGCGGTACTGGTCGAGTACGCCGTCCCAGTCGATGCCGCACATGTCCGGTTCCCAGAAGTACGCGCGGGTGATGCGTCCCGCCTCCCCGTACGCCTGGCGCCACTCGGCCGCCGGGTCGACGTCGTGCAGGATGCGGCGCAGGTCGAGGAAGACCGTCGTGTCGTTGTCGCCGGGCTCGTTGGACGGCACGGCGCGCAGTTCGCCGTCGTCCATGACGACCAGCCGGCTCGCGTCGCCGCTCACCGCGAACCAGTCGAGGTGGCCGACCAGTTCCGTCCTGCGGGCCTTGGCGATGTTGAAGTGCTCCAGGGTGGGGCGGCCGGACATGTCCGCCGGGTTGGCGAACGTCTCGCCCAGCGCGCCGGAGATCGGCCAGCGCAGCCAGACGAGGCCGCCGCCGGCGACCGGCTGCAGCGCGGAGTACTTCGAGGCCGAGACCGGGAACGGCGTCACCCTGTTCTGCAGCCCCTCGAACTCCACCATGACCGTCGGCCCCTCGACCGGGCCCTCGGGGATGTCCACCGGGTCCAGTCCGCCTGCCGCGGGCCTGCCGTCCGGGAGCAGGGCGAAGGGGGAGGGGGTGGCCGAGGAGAGCGGGACCAGATAGGGGCGGCAGCCCAGCGGGAAGGAGAGATCGCCGGTGTGGACGTCGTAGACGGGGTCGAACCCGCGCCAGGACAGGAAGGCGAGATAACGGCCGTCGCCCGTGAAGACGGGGTTCTCGTCCTCGAAGCGCCCGTTCGTGACATCCACTATCACCGGGGCGTCCGGGCCGGTGATCCGCGCCAGTTTGATCTGCCGCAGCGAACGTCCGACGCCGGGGTGCGACCAGGTCAGCCAGTGGCCGTCCGGGGAGAACGCCAGATCGCGGACCGGTCCGTTGACGGAGCGGATGAGCTCGGTGACCCCGTCCCCGAGGTTCCCCTCCACGGCAGGTCCGTCCTCGTCGGACCCGTCTTCCGTCGCCTCCCTCTCCGTGGCCCCTTCCGTGGTCTCGGCCGCGGTGAGGATGCCCGGCGGGGCGAGGGTCCTCGGCGGGGCGACTCCCTCGGAGGGCTCCGGCGGGTCGGCGTCGCCCGGACCGGCGGCGGCCGGGACGTCCCCGCCCAGCTCCTCGGGCTCCTCCCCGGTGTCCAGCAGCAGGAGCCTGCCGTCGTTCGACGCGATGGCCAGCCGCTCGCCCTCCGGGTCGGAGATCAGCTCGTGGACCCGGCCCAGCCGTCCGGCGGCCAGCCGGCGGGGCGGGCGGTCACCGCTGGCGCGGGGGAGGTAGGCGATCTCGACGGCGTCCTCGCCCTCGGCGTCCGTCACGTACGCGACCTGCCCGCTGCTGCCGAGCATCTCCGGCAGCCGGACCCGCACGCCCGGGGTGTCCGCGATCGTGCGGGCGGGGCCGTCGCGGTGGGTGAGCCAGTACAGGCTGCCGCGTACGGAGACGGCGCTCGCCCTGCCCGTCTCGTCCACGGCCAGCGAGTCGACGTTGCTGGACGCCGGCACCTGGTACGTACGCCGTCCGGTCCGCGGACCGCCGAGCCGCACCTCCAGCTTCCGGGGCACCGCGTCGGGCGACTCCAGGTCCTCGACCAGCCACAGATCACCGGCGCACTGGTAGACGACCCTGTTCCCGTCACTGGAGGCGTGCCGGGCGTAGAACGCGTCGTGGTCCGTGTGCCGGCGCAGATCGGTGCCGTCCATCAGACAGGAGTACAGATTGCCGACACCCTGGTGGTCGGAGAGGAAGGCGATCCGGCGCCCGACGAACATCGGCGCCTCCAGGTGGCCGTCGATGTCCGGCAGCAGCCGTTCGCCGTGCAGCCACAGCCGGCCCATCGCCCCGCCCCGGTACCGCTTCCAGGCGGCCGGCTCGTGCGGGGGCTTCCCGGTGAGGAGCAGGGTGCGCCGGGCGCCGTCGATGTCGGCGACGGCGATGTCGGATACGGGTCCCCAGGGGAGCTTGCCGCCGGGGCTGCCGTCGGTGGGGACGCTGTAGGCCCAGGAGAAGTAGGAGAACGGCTGGTTGTGCGAGGACACCGCGAGGATCTGGGAGGAGTCGCCGGGGTCGGGGCTCCAGCCGCAGACCCGGGCGTCGGTCGAGCCCCAGTGGGTGAGCCTGCGGGCGGGACCGCCGTCGACGGGGGCGAGATGGATCTCTGGATCGAGGGTGCGCCAGGTCGTGTAGGCGATACGGCTGCCGTCGGGCGAGAAGCGCGGATGGCCGACCCTGGTCCGGTCGACGGTCAGCCGCCACGCCCGGCCGGGCCGCTGCCCTGCCGGGGCCAGCGGGGCGACCCAGAGATCGTCCTCCGCCGCGAAGCAGAGCAAGTCCTCGTGGAGGTGCGGGAAACGGAGATACGCGACGTCGTCACTCACCCTCCAATGCTTCCGGTGGGAAGGTCCCGCGGCAACTTGTGGTGCAGGACACAAGCGAAACCGCGTCGTTTCGCTGAGCAGGGGAGTAGATTCGAAGTGTACGAAACAGTTTCGTTCCGTTAGTTGATCTTCGGCTGACGTACGATCCAGCAGGCGCGAGGAAGAGGAGGTCGACCCATGGCACGCAGCCGGCTCACGCCCGAACGCGAGAGCGAGCTGTACACTGCCGTGCTCGACCTGCTCGGCGAGGTCGGCTACGAAGCCCTGACCATGGACGCCGTCGCCGCCCGCACCCGTTCCAGCAAGGCCACCCTCTACCGCCAGTGGGGGAGCAAGGCCGAGCTGGTCGTCAAGGCACTCCGGAACGACAAGCCGGTCCACCTGGCCGATGTCGACACCGGTTCGCTCCGCGGCGACTTCCTCGCCGTGCTGCACCGCACCGACGACTGCCAGATGGAGCGGAACTCCGCGCTGATGCGGGGTCTGACCCATGCCGTCCACAACAACCCCGACCTCCTCCAGGCGCTGCGGGAGCTGATGATCGAGCCGGAGATGACCGGTCTCGGCGCTCTGCTCCAGCGAGCCGTGGACAGGGGGGAAGTGCGTGCGGACAATCCTGCGCTTCCCTTCGTGCCGCACATGATGATCGGCGCCTTCGCCGCTCGTGAGCTGGTGGAGGAGAAGCCTGTCGACCAGGCGTTCCTCACCGACTACGCAGAAGCCGTGGTGTTCCCCGCCCTCGGCGTCTGACGTCCCCTTTCTTCTTTCCCGTACGACCTGACTCCCCGACGCTCCACCTGACACGCCGCTCTCGTCGTCGGGCTGGTTCCTCACGCCCAATTCCACTCAACGACCTGACCGGGAGTAACCCCTCCGTGGCTACATTCCTGTACAAACTCGGACGGCTCGCCTTCCGGCGCCGCCGTTACGTCGCCCTCATCTGGGTGGCGCTGCTGGCGCTGGCCGGCTTCGGCGCCTCCTCGGCGGCCACCGCCACCTCCAGCTCCTTCTCGATCCCCGGCACGGAGGCCCAGAAGGCCTTCGACCTGCTGGACGAGCGCTTCCCCGGCGGCAGCGCCGACGGCGCGTCCGCCCGGATCGTCTTCCAGGCCCCTGGCGGCGAGAAGGTCACCGCGGCCGCCAACAAGGCCGAGATCCAGCACATCGTGGGCGAGCTGAGGTCCGGCTCGGACCAGGTCGCCTCGGTCGCCGACCCGTACAAGACGAACGCCGTCAGCAAGAACGGCTCGACCGCCTACATCTCGGTGTCCTACAAGGTCAGCTCCATGGAGCTGACCGACGCGACGCGCGAGGCCCTGGAGGACGTCGGCCACGACGCCCGGAGCAGTGGGATGAAGGTGGAGATCGGCGGTGACGCGCTCCAGGTGATGCCGGAGACGGGGGCCACCGAGATCATCGGCGTCGCCATGGCCGCCGTCGTCCTGGTCATCACCTTCGGTTCGCTGATCGCCGCCGGGCTCCCGCTGCTGACCGCCCTCATCGGGGTGGGCATCGGGGTCTCCACGATCACCGCGCTCGCCAACGTCCTGGACCTGGGCTCCACCACCTCGACGCTCGCGATGATGATCGGCCTCGCCGTCGGCATCGACTACGCGCTCTTCATCGTCTCCCGCTACCGCGCAGAGCTGGCCGAGGGCCGGGAGCGGGAGGAAGCCGCCGGGCGGGCCGTGGGCACGGCCGGATCCGCGGTCGTCTTCGCCGGTCTGACCGTGGTCATCGCGCTGGTGGGCCTCGCCGTCGTCAACATCCCGATGCTGTCGAAGATGGGCTTCGCCGCCGCCGGCACCGTCGCCATCGCCGTGCTCATCGCGCTCACCCTCGTCCCGGCACTCCTGGGCTTCGCGGGCAAGCGGGTCATGGGACGCAAGGCGCGCAAGGCCGCCGAGGCGGAGAACAAGCCCGAGGCGAAGCCGAACATGGGCACCCGCTGGGCGCGGTTCGTGCTGCGCAGGCCGGTGTGGGTGCTGCTGGTGGGTGTCCTCGGCCTCGGCGCGATCGCCGTACCGGCCGCCTCGCTGGAGATGGGCCTGCCGGACGACGGCGCCCAGCCGAAGTCGACCACGCAGCGCCAGGCGTACGACATGCTCTCCGACGGCTTCGGCCCCGGGTTCAACGGTCCGCTGGTCGTGGTCGTCGACACCGCGAAGAGCTCCGACGGCAAGGCCGCGGTGACCAGGGTCTCCGACGAGATCGAGGGCTCCGGCGGTGTCGCCGCCGTCGCCCCGGCCACCTTCAACAAGGCCGGCGACACCGCGACCATCACGGTCATCCCCAAGGACCGGCCGAGCTCCGTCGCGACGGAGAACGTGGTCCACGCCATCCGTGACGCGGGTGCGGACATCAAGAGCGAGACCGGTGCCGAGGTGCTGGTCACCGGTGCCACGGCGATGAACATCGACTTCTCGCAGAAGATGAACGACGCGCTGCTGCCGTATCTGGCGCTCGTCGTCGGCCTGGCGTTCCTGCTGCTGATGGTGGTCTTCCGCTCGGTCCTCGTCCCCCTGAAGGCGGCCCTCGGCTTCCTGCTCTCGGTGGTCGCGGCCCTCGGTGCGGTCGTCGCGGTCTTCCAGTGGGGCTGGCTCGGCTCGCTCTTCGGGGTCGAGCAGACTGGTCCGATCATGAGCATGATGCCGATCTTCATGGTCGGCGTGGTCTTCGGCCTCGCGATGGACTACGAGGTCTTCCTGGTCACCCGGATGCGCGAGGCGTACGTCCACGGCGAGTCCTCCGGCCAGGCGATCGTCACCGGCTTCAAGCACGGGGCGCGCGTGGTCACGGCAGCCGCGGTGATCATGATGGCCGTCTTCTCGGGCTTCATCGGCTCCTCCGAGCAGATGATCAAGATGATCGGCTTCTCGCTGGCCATCGCCGTCTTCTTCGACGCCTTCGTGGTCCGCATGGCCATCGTGCCCGCGGTGCTCGCCCTGCTCGGCAAGCGTGCCTGGTGGCTGCCGCGCTGGCTGGACCGTGTGCTGCCCAACGTGGACGTGGAGGGGGAGGGCCTGCGCAAGGAGCTCTCCGACGGTCCGGCCGAGGGCGGCGGCGAGCGGGAGCTCGTCCGCGTGTGACCCACCCGTACCCCGGGGTCCGCGTCTGAGCGGAGCGCGACCCCGGAGCGCCGGTTACCTGTGGGGACGGGGGGCCGGAGCGCTGAAGAGCCCTCGTGCACGCGGCACGAGGGCTCTTCGTCGTGTTCAGGCGCGGGTGGCGGGCGCGGTGGGGGGCGTGGAGGCGGGGGCGGTGGGTGCCGGGCGCTTCACCGTCTTCGGGCGGGTGCGCGCCAGGAAACGGACCATGGGGCCGATGTCGAACTGGAGGACGGCCACCCCGTCCGGCGAGTGCAGCTCCACCACCAGCTGGGCCCGGCCGCAGGGCCATATCCGTACGTCGCCGCGCGTGGCGGGGGAGCGCAGACCGCGTTCCAGGAGGTCGAGACCGAAGGCCCAGTCGACGCCTCCGGGCAGCCGGACGTGGACCGTGCCCGGCTCCTCGGCGTCGTAGCGCAGTTCGACGGGGACCAGTCGGGGGTCGGGGCCGTCGGTGATGAGCCGGGCTCGGGCGTGTTCTTGGATCACGAGGGACATGGCCGGCTCCTCCTGTGTGAAATCTCTTCCCCTAATGTCCCATATATTCCCATGTGGGCATTTTGGGGTTGGTGTAATTGTCATCCCTACGCTCTTGCGAGCTGTTCGCAACAGGGCTCTATCATTGAGCGTTTCCCGACCCCGCCCTGCCCTGACGCCCGAAAGCGGAGCCACTCCATGCATGTACCCGACGGTTTCATCAACGCACCCGTCTCCGCCGTCGCGGGTGTCGTCGCCGCAGGCGCGGTCGCCGTCAGTCTCCGGGGTGCGCGCCGGGAGCTGGACGAGCGGACCGCCCCGCTGGCCGGGCTCGTCGCCGCGTTCATCTTCGCCGTGCAGATGCTGAACTTCCCGGTCGCCGCCGGCACCAGCGGGCACCTCCTGGGCGGGGCGCTGGCGGCGATCCTGGTCGGGCCCTTCACCGGGGTGCTCTGCATAGCGGTCGTCCTGCTGATGCAGGGCATCCTCTTCGCCGACGGCGGCCTCACCGCCCTCGGCGTGAACATCACGGTGATGGGGGTCGTCACCGTCGTCGTCGCCTACGCGCTCTTCCGCGGGCTGATCCGGGTGCTGCCCCGAGGCCGCCGCTCGACGACCGCCGCGGCCTTCGTGGCCGCACTGGTCTCCGTGCCGGCCGCCGCCGTCGCCTTCACCCTGATCTACGCCGTCGGCGGGACCACCGACGTCCCCATCGGCAAGGTCCTCACCGCGATGGTCGGCGTCCACGTCCTGATCGGCATCGGGGAAGCCGCGATCACCGCGCTCACCGTCGGCGCCGTGATCGCCGTACGCCCCGACCTGGTGCACGGGGCCCTCGGACTCGCCGCCCCGCTGAAGCTCCGCGTCGGCGGTGAACTCGTCGACGCCCCCGCCGCCACGCCCGCCCCCGTGGCCGCCCGCTCCACCCGCACGGTCTGGGCCACCGGCCTGATCGCGGCCCTCGTCCTCGCCGGCTTCGTCTCCTTCTACGCCTCCGCGAACCCCGACGGCCTGGAGAAGGTCGCCGCCGACAAGGGCATCGACGAGAAGGTCCAGGAACACGGCGCGGCCGACTCCCCGCTCGCCGACTACGGCGTCAAGGACGTCGGCAACGCCCGCGTCTCCGGGGGCCTCGCCGGAGTGATCGGAGTCGGCGTCACCGTCGCCGTCGGCAGCGGGGTGTTCTGGGCGGTCCGCAAGCGCCGTACGCCTCAGACGCCCGCGGCCCGCACCGCCGAGTCCGTCTGACATGGGTGCCGGCCACGCGCACACGCTCTACCGGCACGGGCACTCGCCCGTCCACACCCTGCCCCCGCACTGCAAGCTCGCCGCCGTCCTCTGCTTCGTCGTGGTCGTGGTCTCCACCCCGCGCGAGGCCGTCTGGGCCTTCGCGCTGTACGCGGTGCTGCTCGCCGCCGTCGCCGCCGTGGCCCGGCTCTCGCCCGGCTTCCTGCTGAAGCGCCTGGTCATCGAGGTGCCGTTCGTCGCCTTCGCGCTGCTCATGCCGTTCGTGGTGCCCGGCGACCAGACCGAGGTGCTCGGCGTCTCCCTCAGCGTCCCCGGCCTCTGGGGCGCCTGGAACGTCCTCGCGAAGGGCACCCTCGGCGTGGCCGCCTCGGTGATCCTCGCCTCCACCACGGAGCTGCGGGCCCTGCTGCTCGGTCTCCAGCGGCTCAGGCTGCCCCCGCTGCTCGTCCAGATCGCGTCCTTCATGATCCGCTACGGCGACGTCATCACCGATGAGCTGCGCCGCATGTCGATCGCCCGCCGCTCCCGAGGCTTCGAGGCGCGGGGGGTCCGGCAGTGGGGTGTCCTCGCCAAGACGGCGGGCGCCCTCTTCATCCGGTCCTACGAGCGCGGCGAGCGCGTCCACCTCGCGATGGTCAGCCGCGGCTACACGGGCACCATGCCGGTGATCGACGAGGTCACCGCCTCCCGCGCCCAGTGGGCGCACGCGGCGGCACTCCCCGTGCTCGCCCTCGTCGTATGTCTGCTGGGATGGACCGTATGAGCCTGCCCACCGCACCCGCGCCCTCCCTCGAGGTCAGCGGCCTCGCCTACGCCTACCCCGACGGCCACCAGGCCCTCTTCGGCGTCGACCTCACCGTGGCCCGCGGCGAACGCGTCGCGCTCCTCGGGCCCAACGGGGCGGGCAAGACCACGCTGGTCCTCCACCTCAACGGCATCCTCGACGCGGGAGCCGGCACCGTCCGGGTCGCCGGGCTGCCCGTGGAGAAGCGGAACCTCGCCGAGATCCGCCGCCGCGTCGGCATCGTCTTCCAGGACCCCGACGACCAGCTCTTCATGCCGACCGTCCGCGAGGACGTCGCCTTCGGACCCGCCGCGGCCGGACTGCGCGGCGCCGAACTGGAGGACCGGATCGTCACCGCGCTCCGACGGGTCGGCATGGAGGAGTTCGCGGCACGGCCCCCGCACCACCTCTCCTTCGGCCAGCGCCGCCGGGTCGCCGTGGCCACCGTCCTGGCCATGGAGCCGGAGATCCTCGTCCTGGACGAGCCCTCCTCCAACCTGGACCCCGCCTCCCGACGCGAACTCGCCGACATCCTGCGCTCCCTGGACGTCACCGTGCTGATGGTCACCCACGACCTGCCGTACGCCCTCGAACTCTGCCCCCGCGCGGTCATCCTCAGCGACGGGGTGATCGCCGCCGACGACCGCACGCAGGACCTGCTGTGCGACGACGAACTCATGCGCGCGCACCGGCTGGAGCTGCCCTTCGGCTTCGATCCGCGTTCCGTGTCCGTTCCGCGTCCGTGAACAGATGGTGACCCGCCCCCCGTTCCACCTGCGGCGGGATGCACCATGGGGGGATGAGCGGGAGCGCGGGAGCAGGCGTGGACGTACGAGGCACGGTGGCACCGGGATTCGAGGCGGTACGGGACGCTTTCGTCCGTAACTTCGAACAGCGCGGGGAACGGGGAGCGGCCGTCGCCCTCTACCGGCACGGCCGCAAGGTCGTGGACCTGTGGGCCGGCACGAGGGACGTCGACGGTGCCGAACCCTGGGCCGTGGACACCGTGCAGATCGTGCGCTCGGCGGGCAAGGGCATCGCCGCCGCCGTCCCGCTCCTGCTGCACCAGCGCGGTCAGGTCGACCTGGACGCCCCCGTCGGCACGTACTGGCCGGAGTTCAAGGCGAACGGCAAGGAACGCGTCCTCGTACGCCATCTCCTCGCCCACCGCGCGGGGGTGGCCGCCCTCGACACGGCGCTGACCCCCGAGGAGGCCGCCGACCAGATCTCCGGGCCGGGGGCCGTGGCCGCCCAACGTCCGCAGTGGGAGCCCGGAACCGACCACGGCTACCACGCCCAGACGTACAGCTGGCTCGTCGGCGAGCTGGTGCGCAGGGTCACCGGGCGCACCATCGGACGCTGGGTCGCCGAGGAGATCGCCCGCCCGCTCGGCCTGGACTTCTGGTTCGGGCTCCCCGAGGACGAGGCGCACCGGATCGGGCGGATCGGGCCCGTCGAACCCCCGCCGGCCGAGAACGGCGGCACCCTGCGGATGCGCCCCAAGCGCTCCGTCGTCGAGGCATACGGCGACCCGGCCTCGCTGACCCGCCGCGCCTTCGGGGCCATCGACCCCTTCCCCGACGAGAACGCACCGGCCTACCGTGCGGCCGAACTCCCCGCGTCCAACGGCGTCGCCACCGCGCGTGGCCTCGCCCGCTGCTACGCGGCGATGATCGGCGAGGTCGACGGGCACCGGCTGTTCGCCCCCGCCACCCTCACCCTGGCCCGCACCGAGGAATCGGCGGGCCCGGACCGGGTGCTGGTCGTCAGCACCCGCTTCGGCCTCGGCTACATGCTGCACGGTCCGGCCGCCCCGCTGCTCGGACCCGGCTCGTTCGGGCACCCCGGCCGGGGCGGTTCGCTGGGGTTCGCCGACCCCGAATCGGGTATCGCGCTCGGCTATGTGACGAACGGTCTGCAGAAGGGAGTCACCGCCGATCCCCGTGCCCAGGCCCTGGTCAGGGCAGTACGGTCGGCGCTATGACTTCACCACGCTTCCACGGGTACGCCGCGCTCCTCACCGGAGCCGGACAGGGCATCGGGGCGGCCACCGCCCGCCGGCTGGCCTCGGAGGGCGCGGCCGTCCTGGTCACCGACCTGGACGCCGGCCGCGCCGCCCGTACGGCCGCGGGGATACGCGAGGCGGGCGGCACCGCCGAATCCCTGGCCTGCGACGTCGGCGACCGGGACGCGGTCGACGCGGCGGTCGCCCACGCGGCCGACACCTTCGGCCGGCTCGACGTCCTGGTCAACAACGCCTACGCGAACCACGACGACGCGGCGCTCTTCGAGGATGAGGACGACGCGTCCTGGGAACACACCCTGGACATCACCCTGAGCGGCCCCTACCGCTGCTCCCGGGCCGCGCTGCCGCACCTCGTGAAATCCGGCCGGGGAGCGATCGTCACCATCGGATCGGTCAACGGGGAACAGGACTTCGGCGGCCACGCCTACAGCGCGGCCAAGGCCGGCCTGGCGAGTCTGACCCGTACGCTCGCGGGCCACGCCGGACCGCGTGGTGTCCGGGTCAACCTCGTCGCGCCGGGCACGATCCGCACCGATGCCTGGGCCGGCCGGGACGCGGCGCTGGAGCGGGCGAGCGCCCTCTACCCGCTCGGCCGGATCGGCGAACCGGAGGACATCGCCTCGGCCGTCGCCTTCCTCGCCTCCCGGGACGCGGCGTGGATCACCGGTACGACGCTGCGCGTGGACGGTGGCCTCCTCGGGGTCAACACGGGCTTCCGCGCGGCGATGACCGAGGAGCGCACGCCTGAGGAGCACGCGCCCGAGCAGCGTTGAAACCTCTGGGGCACCGACGCTCCCAGCCGCAGCCGCAGCCGCAGCCGCCGCTCAGCTCGTGTGCAGCATCAGCCCGATGCCGACCACCATCAGTCCGGCCGCCGCGATCCGTGGGGCGCCGAACCGCTCCTTGAAGAACACCGTGCCTATCGCGGCGCCCACGATGATCGACGACTCGCGGAGCGCGGCGATCGGAGCGAGCGGGGCCTTCGTCTGCGCCCACAGGACGAGACCGTACGCGGAGACCGACAGGGCGGCGCCCAGGAGCCCGCGCACGGCGAACGGCCTGAGCTGTTCCACCAGTTCACCCCGTCTGCGCCAGTAGGCGTAGGCGGGGATGGCGAAGCCCTGCACGGCCATCAGCCAGCCGATGTAGCCGAGTGGCGTGCCCGAGGCGCGCACCCCGGCCCCGTCCACCGTGGTGTAGCCCGCGATGGCCAGGCCCGTGGCGAGGGCCGCGAGGATCGCCGGCCAGTGCGGGCGCTTGCCTGAGCCGCGGATGCCCCACAGGGCCAGCCCGACGAGTCCCGCCGAGGCCACCGCCACGCCCGCGGTCGCCCAGCCGTCCGGGCGCTCGCCGAGGAACACGGCGGCCAGGACCGTCACGACGAGGGGAGCGGTGCCCCGGGCGATGGGATACATCTGGCCGAAGTCGCCCAGGGTGAACGACCGCATCAGCAACAGCATGTACGCCACGTGCAGGCCCGCCGAGACGAGCAGGTAGGGCCAGGCGCCGGCCGCCGGGAGCGGTGCGACACAGGCCAGCAGGAGGCCGAACAGCACCCCGCCGCCGGAGATCAGGGTGAAGGACAGCAACTGGTCGCGGATGGCGTGCGCGATCGCGTTCCAGCTGGCGTGCGTGATCGCGGCGGCCAGGACGGCCGCCGCCACCAGCGGGGTCACGCGGTCCGCTCGCGCACGTCCACGAGAGTGCCGCCCGCGAGCTCGATCAGGGTGGCGGGGTCGAGCCGGAACACGGCGTGCGGGTGGCCCGCGGCGGCCCACACCACCTGGTGGGCGAGCAGGCCGCGGTCGGCCAGCACCCGGGTCTTCGTACGGTGGCCGAAGGGCGGCACCCCGCCGATCGCGTAACCGGTGGTCTCCCGCACCAGGTCGGCCCGGGCCCGCCCGACCTTCCCGGCGCCCAGCTCGCTCCGCACGAGCTCCACGTCCACCCGCGAGGAACCGTCCATCAGGACCAGGACGGGCACGCCGTCCGCCTCGAAGATCAGGGACTTGACGATCTGGCTGAGGTCGCAGCCGATCGCCGCGGCGGCCTCGACCGCGGTACGGGTGGCGTCGGGGAAGCGGCGTACCTCGACCTGGAGGCCCAGCTCCTGGAGGGCCTCCGCGAACCGGGGATGGGCGTCCGAGGAGGACGCGACGGGTGTGGCGTCGGAAGTGCTCATACCCCGCACGCTACTGAACGGGCCGCGTGCACACCACAACGATTCCTAGGGCTTCGGCAGTGTGAGGATCTCGGCTCCGTCCTCGGTGATGGCGATGGTGTGCTCGCTGTGTGCCGTCCGGCAGCCCGTCGCGCTCCGGAGGGTCCACCCGTCGGCGTCGGTGACGAGCTCGGCGGTGTCCGCCATCACCCACGGCTCCAGCGCCAGCAGCAGGCCGGGGCGCAGCTTGTAGCCGCGGCCGGGCCGCCCGGTGTTCGGGACGTGCGGGTCCTGGTGCATCGTCGAGCCGATGCCGTGCCCGCCGAACTCGGTGTTGATCTCGTATCCGGCCTGGCCGAGGGAGGTGCCGATGGCGTGGGAGAGGTCGCCGATCCGGGCCCCCGGTCCGGCGGCGGCGATCCCCGCGGCCAGTGCGCGCTCGGTCGCCTCGATCATCGCGACGCTCTCCGCGGGCCGCGCCGTGCCGACGACGAAGCTGATCGCGGCGTCCGCGGCGACTCCGCGCTTGGAGACGGCGAGGTCGAGCGTGAGCAGATCGCCGTCGGCGAGCGTGTGGTCACGGGGCCGCCCGTGGAGCACGGCGTCGTTGACGGCGGTGCAGATGTAGTGGCCGAACGGGCCGCGCCCGAAGGAGGGCGCGTAGTCGACGTAGCAGGACTCCGCCCCCGCTTCGGCGATCATGGCCTTGGTCCACCGGTCGATGTCCAGGAGGTTCGTGCCGACCGTGCTCCGGCTCTTCATCGTCTGCAGGATCTCCGCGACGAGGGCGCCCGTGTCTCTCGCCCGGTCCAGCAGGGCGGGGTTCAGGATCTCGATCATGTGCCACTTTCCTCAGGGACCAACAACTATACCGGTCAAACTATACCGGTACTAGAATCGGTCCCATGGTCAGACTGCCGCTCACCCCCGCAGAGGTCGCACGCGGCCAACACCTCGGAGCCCTTCTGCGCCGGGCCCGGGGAGAACGCTCGATGCTGGAGGTCGCGCTCGCCGCGCGGGTCTCACCGGAGACGCTCAGGAAGATCGAGTCGGGCCGTGTGGCCACCCCCGCGTTCCCGACGATCGCGGTGATCGCCGATGTCCTCGGCCTCTCCCTCGACGCGGTGTGGGCGGAGATCAGCCGGTGCGACCACGGCGTCGGACCGGCGGACGCAGATCTCCGCGCACCTGAGCAACTGAGCGCGTAGGCCCGGCTCCCCGCGGCGGTGCCGGGGAGCCGGCCGTCAACCCGTTCCGGGGACACCGGCCTTCGGGGTCAGCCGCCGAGGTCGATACGGGTGCCCCTGCCCCGTTCGTGGGCGGCGTCGATCAGCAGCCGGGCCACCGCCAGGTCCTGGAGGCCGACCCCCACCGAGTCGAAGAGCGTGACGTCGGCCTCGGAGGTCCGGCCGGGCTTCGACCCGGCGAGGACCTCGCCGAGTTCGCAGCGGAAGTCGTCCTCGGTGAGCGCGCCCTCGGCGAGCGGTATCAGCACCTCGCCGGACTTCGCGCGGGCCGTGGTCCAGGCGTCGACGACGATCCGGCTGCGTACGACGCCCTCCGTGTCGATCTCCCGGTGGTCGGGACGCGGCGGGGCGCCCACGGCGTTGACGTGCTGGCCGGGGGAGAACCACGCGCCCCGGATCAGCGGTTCCCGCGACGGCGTCAGCGTGCACAGGACGTCCGAGGCCTCCGTGACGGCCCGCGGTCCGGCCAGCACCGCCGCGTCCACGCCGAGCTCCGTGCCGATCCAGGCCGCCAGCTCGCGGCTCCGGCCGGGGTCGCGCCCCCACAGCACGATCCGGTCGTAGGAGCGGCCGGGGAGCAGGGCACGGGCATGGGCGCGGGCCAGCGGGCCCGTGCCGACGAGCCCGAGGACCCGCGCGTCCTTCCTGGCCAGGGCGCGGGTGGCGACGGCGGTGGCGGCGGCCGTCCGCGCGCGGGTGACCTCGGCGCCGTCCAGGAGCGCCTCGCACGCACCCGTGTCCGCGGAGACGGCCAGCACGGCCGAGCGCTGCACGGGCAGGCCCCGTTCGCGGTTGGCGGGGAGGTCCGCCAGGAGCTTCACGGTCGCGAGGCCGGCCGGGGCGGAGGCCGACGCCATCGCGAGGAACGTCCCGTCCGACCCCGGGAGCGGCATCGCCGGCGGGGGAGGCAGGACCGCCCGGCCCAGCGCCAGATCCAGATGGCAGTCCGCCACCGCCTTCTCGACGTCCTCCCGTACGTCCACGAGCAGCGCCGCGATGTCGGAGCGGGTCAGGATCAGTGTCATGTCTCTACGTCCTCAGGAGAGTGGTCAGGTGCCGCGCAGGAAGGGGACGGTCAGCCCGGACGGGGCCCGGCTCCGGCCGACCAGCCCGCTCACCGCGAGCAGCGCGATCACGTACGGGAGCGTGGTCAGGAGCGGGGCGGACAGGTGCAGCCCGAGCGCGGGCGCCGCGAACTGCAGCGCCTGCGCCACCCCGAAGAAGAGGCAGGCCACGATCGTGGGCCAGGCACGCCAGCGGCCCGCGATCACCGCGACGACCGCGAGGTATCCGATGCCGCCGGTGATGTTGTCGCTGAAGGCGTGCACCTCGGACAGGGCCAGCTGCGCGCCCGCCAGGCCCGAGACGGCCCCGGTGAGCAGCACGGCGCCGAACCGTACGGCCCGTACGGGAAGACCGCAGCGGTCCGCGGTGGTCGCGTCCTCCCCGATCGCGTCGACCGCCAGACCCCACCCCGTACGCCTGCTGAAGCCCAGCGCCAGGACGGCGGCGATGACGAACGCCGCGTAGCCGAGGGCGGTCTGCTCGAAGAGAGCGGGCCCCAGCACCGGGATGCGGTGCAGGACAGGAACGGCGACCGGGTCGAAGCCGGGCACCGAGTCCGCCGCCCCGTCGCCGAAGAAGACACGGGAGCCGTACGTCGTCGCTCCGAGCGCGAGGGCGTTCGCGGTGATGCCCGTGACGATCTGGTCGGCGCGCAGGACCACGCTGAGCAGGGCCTGGAGGGCCGCGAAGAGCAGCCCCGCGGCGAGGGCCGCCAGCACACCCACTCCCGCGTTCCCCGAGGCCAGGGCCCCCGCGGCGCCCGCGAAGGCCCCGGTCAGCATCATGCCTTCGACGGAGAGGTTGAGCACGCCCGCGCGTTCGCTCAGCAGCTCTCCCGAGGAGGCGAGCAGGAGCGGCACCGCGAGGCGCACCCCACCGGAGGCGAGCTCCTCGACCACCGCGCTCATGAGGCCCTCCCGTTGCGTGTGGTCCCGAACATGGCCGCGGCGACGAACAGGACGAGCAGGCTCTGCACGATCTGTACGGAGGAGGCGGGGACCCCGGCCGCGAGCTGGAGGTTGATGCCGCCGTTGGTGAGGAAGCCGAAGAGGAGCGACACGGCCACCACGGCGGTGAGCGAGCCGCGGGCGAGCAGGCCCACCACCAGCCCGGAGAAGCCGTAGCCGGACGAGAAGTGCTCGGCCAGCACGTACGGGGCGATGGCGACAAGGGCCGCGCCGGCGAGACCCGCCGCGGCCCCGGCGAAGGCCAGACCGCCCGTCTCCAGGCGGGCCACGGGAAGCCCCAGCCGGGCCGAGGCCGCCGGGGAGTGGCCGACGGAGCGCAGCCGCAGTCCGACGGCCGTGTGACGCAGCACCACACCGGTGACCAGGGCGGCGACGGCCGCGACGACGACGATCGCGGTCGCGGGCGACTCCATGGAGCCGATCAGCGGCAGCCGGGCGCCCTCGGGCAGCGGCGCGGACTGGGGCAGGGTCTCGGAGGAGGTCACCGGCTGGCGCAGCAGCGCCTCCTCGTGGACGGCCACCGAGACGAGTCCCACGCCGATGAAGTTGAGCAGCAGCGTGGTGATGACCTCGCTGGTGCCCCGCTTCGCCCGCAGCCAGCCGGCGATCCCCGCCCACGCGCCGCCCGCCACGCATCCCGCGACGAGGACCAGCGGCACACCGAGCGCGGCCGGGACACCCGCGGGCAGCGCCACCCCCACGGCCGCGGCGGCCAGTCCGCCCGCACAGAGCTGCCCCTCGCCGCCCACGTTCACCAGCCCCGCGCGGTGGGCGACGGTGAACCCGGTGGCGATGAGGGCCAGCACGGCGGCCGAGTTGAGCGAACTCCCGACGGCGTACGGCGACCCGAACATGCCCTCGACGAGGGCGTCCCAGGCGACCGCCGGGTCCGTCCCGGCGCCCTTCACGAGCCCGAGCCCGGCCGCACCCGCGAGGACGACCGCGAGGAGGCCGACGGCGACCGGGTGCCTCAGGACCGGGCCGACGCGGGTGCGCGCCGTGCGGAGCGGGTGGACGGGGGCGGGGGCGGGGGCGGGGGCGGACAGGGGAAGCGGTGGGGGTGACATGGCGGCTCCTTGAGGTGGCGGTGTGCGCGCGTCCGGGCCGGGTGGGCGGCGACCGGGACACGGGTGGTGCGAGGGCTTCTCAGCGCACGGCTCCGGCGGGGCGGGCCCCGTCCTCGCCGGGCCGCGGGGTGGGCGCGCCGAGCATCAGGGCGCCGATCCGCTCCCGGGCGCCGGGCTCCGAAGGGTCGACGGGGCCCAGCAGCTCGCCCCGGTAGGCCACGACGATCCGGTCGCACAGGGCGAGGAGTTCGGACAGCTCGCTGGAGACCACCAGGACGCCCGTCCCGGCGGCTGCCGCGTCGCGGATACGGGAGTGCACGGCGGCCACCGCTCCGATGTCCAGACCGCGGGTGGGCTGGGCGGCTGCCAGGCAGATCAGCGGGTCGAGGGCCAACTCCCGTGCCAGCACGACCTTCTGCTGGTTGCCGCCGGACAGGGACGACATGAGCGCCCCCGGGCCGTCCGCCCGGACGCCGTGCTCCGTGAGCACAGCGTCGGCGGCACGGGCCATGGCGCGCCGGTCGAGGAGGGCCCCGTACCGGCGGAACCCCTGGAGGCGGCCGAGGAACAGGTTGTCGGCGACCGGCAGATGCGGCACGCACCCTTCGTGGAGCCGGTCCTCGGGCACCACACCCAGCCCCGCCCGGCTCCGCTCGCGCGGCCCGGCACGGGTGACGTCCCTCCCGTCGAGCTCCACGCGACCCTCGCCGGGAGTGAGTGAGCCGCCGAGCAGCGCCATGAGCTCGCTCTGGCCGTTGCCCTCGACCCCGGCGATCCCGACGATCTCCCCGAACTCGACGTCCAGGCGGATCCCGTCCAGGGCGGAGGTCCCGTCGGGGCGCCGTACGCCGACGTCACGCAGGCGCAGTGCCGCTCCCGTACGTCCGTGGGCGGTGGCGGCGTCCGGCGGCGGGTCCCCGTCCGCCGGTGAACTCCCCTCGGTGGCCAGCCCGATCGTCCCGGCGAGCCCCGCGTCCAGCGCGTCGGCGGGGCGACCGATCATCAGCGGGACCAGCCGCTCCGGCGGCAGTTCGGTGAGGGGCCCGCCGCCGGAGACCCGCCCGCCGCGCAGCACGGTCGCGGTGTCCCCGGCCCGTGCCACCTCGCCGAGCTTGTGCGTCACCAGGACCACGGCGTGCCCCGCCCCGGCGATGCGGCGGCAGGTGGCGAGCAGGGCGTCCGTCTCGGACGGACCGAGGACACCCGTGGGCTCGTCCAGGACGAGGAGCCGGGGCTCCCGCAGCAACGCCTTGACGATCTCGGCGCGCTGGCGCACGCCGACGGGCAGCTCGTCCACCCGTGCGTCCAGGTCCAGTTCGAGCCCGTACTCCTCGCGCACCCGCGCCACCCGCCGCGGCAGGTCCCGCAGGCGCAGCAGGCGCAGGTTCTCGCCGACGGTCAGGGTCGGTACGAGGCTGAAGTGCTGGTGGACCATGGCGATCCCGGCGGCCAGCGCGTCGGCGGGCCTGCGGGGCGAGTAGGGCGTGCCGTACAGGCGCAGTCCGCCCTCGTCCGGCGTCAGGGAGCCGCCCACGACGTGGCAGAGGGTCGACTTGCCGGCGCCGTTCTCCCCGAGTACGCAGTGCACGGTGCCGGCCTCGACGACGAGGTCCACCGCGTCCAGGGCCCTCGTCGTTCCGAAGGACTTGGTGAGTCCGGAGATCTCCAGTGCGGGAGCGGCCGTGCTCATCGGGTGGTGATCTCGCCGGCCGTGATCTTCCGCTTCAGCTCGTCGAGCTTCCCGGCGACCGCCGGGTCGGTGGTGTCGCAGAGCACGATGTCGTTGTGCGGCTCCTCGAAGGTCAGCCCGAAGTGGACGGCTTCGGCCTTCCAGTCCCCGGCGACCAGGTGGTCCACCGCGTACTCGATCTCCGCGCCGATGTCCGTCTCCACGTACCCGGCGTACGCGGGGTCGCTGCCGCACTCGTGGGCGATCGGACCACCGATGAGCGACCCGTCCCGCTGGCCGGCCGCCTGCGCGACCCCCTTGTGGCCGAGGTTGAGGACCTGGCCCAGGACGTCCGCGCCGGCGCCGAAGTCGGCGAGGGCGGACTGCTTGGCCTTGGCCACGTCGTTGAAGTCACCGACGTACTGCGGGGCGAGGACCTTCACCTTCGGATCGGCCGCGGCGGCGCCCTTGTCGAACTCCTCGGCGGCGTTCACGATGGCCGGGAGTTCCGCGCCGCCGATGAAGCCGACCGTCCCGCTCCCGGTGAGCAGGGCGGAGGCCGCCCCCGCGAGGAACGCGGCCTCGGCCTGCTGCGGGTCGTACAGCGAGAGGTTCGCCAGGGGCTTGCCGTCGGCGGGCCCGCCGATCTCGGCGAACTTCACGTTCGGGAAGCGCGCCGCCACGTTGCGCACGTCGGCGTCGGTCTGCCCGCCGAGGGAGATCACGAGGTCGGAGTCGGTGGCGAAGCGGACCAGCGCCTTCTCGTAGTCGGCCGTCGCCACCTGCTCGACCTTGCTGAACTCCACCGCGCCGGCGTGCTTCTTCGCCGCCCGCTGGTAACCGAGGTACGCCGAGCCCATGAAGCCGTCGTCGGAGAGCGAACCGGGGAAGAGGACGCCGACCTTGAGCGTGCCGCCGTCGTCCTCGGCCGCCGTGGACCCTCCGCAGGCGGTCAGGAGGAGCAGCCCCGAGAGGACGGACGCGGCGACGGCGACGGGAGAGAGGAGCGTTCGGGATGGTGCCACTGGGATGCCTCCAGGAGACGGGGCCCGCGAGCCGGTTAGTGGTATACCGCTATGGCGCACCAGTTTCCGGGTCGTTTGTTGCCGTCGTGTCACCGAGCGGTTAGCAGTGGCGGACCCGCCGCGCGATCCGCATACGGTGGGACCGTCCCGATCCCGGAGGAAAAGCCTTGGTGACAGCAGCCCGACCGTCCGACGCGGGACGTCCCTCGCTGCGCGACCTTGCGTACGAGACCCTGCGGCGGCGCATCATCGAGGTCGAACTCCAGCCGGGCGAGCGGCTCGTGGAGCGCGACCTCGCCACGGAACTGGAGGTCTCGCGCATCCCGCTGCGCGAGGCGCTGCGCCTCCTGGCGGCCGAGGGGCTCGTGGTGCTCGTGCCGCACCGGGGCGCACTGGTCGCGCCCTTCACCCCGGGCGACGTGCGCGACCTCTTCGACGTACGTGAATCGCTGGAGTCCCTTGCGGCCCGGCTGGCGGCGGAGCGGGCGGACGAGGACGGGCTGGCCCGTCTCGCGGCCGGTCTCGACGCCGCCCGTGAGGCGACCCGCGCGCACGACCGCGCGGCGATCGCCGCCGCCAACGCGTCCTTCCACACCGACATCGTCGAGCTCGCGTCCAACGCACTGCTCAGCGGGGTGATGCGGCCGCTGGAGGCACGCATGCACTGGCTCTTCCGCCTGACGGCCCAGCGGGACCCGGACCGGCAGTGCGTGGAGCACGAGCGGATGTACGAGGCCATCGCGGCCCGTGACGCGGACCTGGCGGCGCGCCTGGCGCACGAGCACGTGGCGGACGGCCGCGCGACCAGCCTCGCCCTGGCGGAGCGGTGGTCGCGGCCGGACATCGACCCCGAGGCCGTCGCGGCGCGCCGGCGGCGCGGCCGGGGCGACGGCGGTCGGGGCGACGCGGGAAAGCAGGCCGGGCCGGAGGCGTGATCCGCCTCCGGCCCGGCCGGACGTGCTCGTGACCGTTCAGGCGCGTCAGTCCGTTCAGTCCGTTCAGGACCCCGCGCGCAGCACCGCCGCCACCACCGGGCCCGCCGCGTCGCCGCCGTGGCCGCCGGACTGGACGACCGCCGCTGCCGCGAGGTCGTTGCTGAAGCCGGTGAACCAGCTGTTGGACGTGCCCTGTCCGTCGACCTCGGCCGACCCCGTCTTGGCACCCTTGTCGCCGCCGACCGAGGCCATGGCGGCCTTGCCGGTGCCCCACGAGGCCGTGGCCCGCATCATGTCGTTCAGCTGCCCGGTGACGCTCGGCGACAGCGAGCGCGAGGCGGTGGCGAGCGGGCGGTCGTCCAGGGTCTGCGGGACGATCACGGGCTGACGGAACGTCCCGTTGCGGGCGGTCGCCGTGATGGACGCGATGTTGAGCGCGTTCATCTGCACGGTGCCCTGGCCGATGTACTGGGCGGCCGCCTCACCGCCGGCCTCCTCGGGCACGCTCCCGTCGAACGAGACGACACCGGTCTTCCAGTCCAGGCCGATCCCGAAGACGTCCCGTGCCTCCTTGGCGAGCGCGGTGTCGTCCTTGGTGTCGTCGATCAGTTTGATGAAGGCGGTGTTGCACGAGCGGGCGAAGCTCGTGGTGAACGTGTCGGTGGGCGGGAGCTCGAAGTACTTGAGGTTGTGGAACGTCCGGCTCTGCCAGGTGGCTTCCTTCGGGCACTCGACCGGGCTGTTCGCCGAGACTAGTCCCTTGTCCATCAGCATCGCCGCGGTCATGATCTTCAGCGTGGAGCCGGGCGCCTGCTTGCCCTGCATCGCCGCGTTGAAGCCGGTCGCCGGGTTGTTGGCGACGGCGCGGATCGACCCGGTGGACGGCCTCACGGCGACCACCGACGCCCCGCTGAACTGCTTGACCGCCTTCTCGGCCGCCGCCTGGGCGCCCGCGTCGAGCGTGGTCTGCAGCTTGCCGGGCTTCCCCTTGGCGAGTGTCAGCAGCGTGGTGTCCGGAAGCTGTTCGTCGGCGGGCTCGATCCAGGTCTCGATCCCGGGGGAACCGCCGGTGGTGTCGCCGTACTTCTCCCGCAGGCTGTCCAGGATCGGCCCGAGCGAAGGGTATGTCTCCTTGTCGAGCACTTTGCCGTTGTGGTCCAAGGCCTCGATCGCCGCCGTGGAGGACTCGCCGGTCTTCAGCGTGGCGCCCTCGGTCAGCTCCGGGTGGATCACCGTGGGCTGCCAGTCGACGAGTGCCTTCCCCGTCGTCAGGCCGCGCACCACGGTCAGCTCGGAGGAGTACGACCAGGGCTTGGTCTTCCCCTCGTACGACACCGTCGCCTTCACCGTGTACGGCACCTTCGTGCCGACGGCCGGACCCGGCGTGATCACCGCCTTGGTGACGTGGGCCTCCGCGGCGTAGCCGGCCAGCAGGGGCTCGGCACCGGACTCGTTGTTCGTGAGCTGGGCGGCGGCCGGAGCGTCGCCGGATGCCCACGCTTCGAGGAAGCCCTTGGCGGTCTCCTCGATCTCCTCCTTGCCCGGCGGCCCGGTCTTCACCTCCGACGACGCGGAGGCGGTCTCCGTGCCCCCGCCGTCGCCGCCCCCCAGCACCACGTCGTACACGCCGTAGCCGAGCCCTCCGGCCACCAGTACGAACGCTCCGCCGACTATCGCTACCTTCGCTCCACTGCGCATCTGCGCTGTCCCCTCCCCGTGGACCTTCTTGAACACGTTCAAGAAGGCTTGCCGTTCGGCACTTTACGGGACGGCGGGGGATTCCGAGGAGGTTGTTACCGGACCGCTACGCATTCTGAGAGAGCGCTTTCCGTGGCGGTGGGTGCCGTGGGGCAGGTGGCAAAAAACAAGGGCCCCCTGGCCTGGTGCGCCAGCGGACCCTTGATGATCATGAACCTACCAGCTTGCATGCAGAGGCCAGAGAGGTCTTCGCTCATAAGACTACGATGTTCCGCACCATGACACAACCTTCGATGGAGAGGGTTCTCCGGCAGCGCTTGGCGCCGGAACGCCTCCAGCCGTACATCGTGGCCGCAGGATCACCCCGGGCGGCCATCCGTCTCTACCAGTGGAACGTCGAGGTCTCGGGGGCGTCGTACGAGGCGCTCCACGTGGTGGAGGTGGTGCTGCGCAACTCTCTGCACGATCAGCTGTCCCTGCTCCACGCCAAGCGGAACGGGGTCGGGAGCTGGCTCGACAGCCCTTTCGCCGAGCTGACGGACCGGGCCAGGGCGGACATCGTCACGGCACGGCAGCGGGCTCGTGAAGGGCTGGCGAGAAAGCAGTCCCCGCCGGCTCGCGGAGCCGCCCTTCGTGCGATCAAGCCGACGGACGGAGATGTCGTCGCGCAGCTCGGGTTCGGCTTCTGGCGGTACCTGCTCGCCACGCGCTACACCCACACGCTCTGGCTCGACGCGCTGCGGCACGCCTTCCCGCATCTGACACCACAGGCGGTGAGTCATGTCGAGGGCCCGGTGCAGCGCCTGCATCTGCTCCGTAACCGGATCGCGCATCTGGAGCCCGTGTTCGGATCGAACCTCGCGCTGAGCCTCCAGGACATGACCACACTGCTCGGATACGCGTGCCCACGCACGCAGGCGTGGTTCGGGGCGACCCGGGCGCCGCGCCTCAAAGCGGCCTTGGCGGCCCGGCCCGCGCCAAAACGCTGAGGAACCCACGGAGTTCACGAGCCCGGTGCGCGGACGTCCGACGCGCCGGGCTCGGCCGCCTCACCCCGCTACACCCAGGTGTCCAGCCACATCCGGTCGCGCCAGGACGTGTCCGGGATCGACGTGCCCGTGTAGAGCGGCCAGAAGTAGACGAAGTTCCAGACGATCAGCAGCACCAGCACACCCGCCGCGATCGCGCCCAGGGTGCGTCTGCGTTCGCCCGTGGGGTCGGTCTTCTCCAGGCCCAGGCCGTGTCCGGTGCTCGTGCCGGAGGCCGGGCCCAGGAGGGCGCCGATCATCATCGTGACCGCCAGGCAGAGGAACGGCACGAACACGACCGCGTAGAAGAGGAAGATCGTCCGCTCCTGGTAGAAGAACCAGGGCACCCAGCCCGCCGCCACCCCGCACACGATCGCGCCCGCCCGCCAGTCGCGGCGGAAGAACCAGCGCCACAGGACGTACAGCAGGGCCACGCACGCCGCCCACCACAGGAGGGGGGTGCCGAGGGCCAGGACCTCGCGGGCGCACTTGCTCGTCCCGGAGGTGAGGCAGCCGGTCTGCTCCTCGTAGAAGTACGAGACGGGCCGGCCCAGGACGATCCAGCTCCACGGGTTGGACTGGTAGGTGTGGCCGGAGGTCAGGCCGACGTGGAACTCGTACACCTGGTACTCGTAGTGCCACAGGCTCCGCAGCCAGTCCGGGAGCCAGGTCCAGCTGCCGCCCTTGCCCTCGGTGGCCGCCCAGTTGCGGTAGTAGCCCTTGTCCGTGACGATCCACCCGGTCCACGAGACGAGGTACGTGCCGATCGCGACCGGCACGGTGGAGACGAACGCGGGCAGCAGGTCCCGCAGGAGCACCGCCCGGTAGGGCTGCACGGCGCCCGCCGTGCGGCGTGCGCCGACGTCCCAGAGCACCGCCATCACGCCGAACGCCGCCAGGATGTAGAGCCCGTTCCACTTCGTGGCGAAGGCCAGGCCGAGCATCAGGCCGGCCGCGATCCGCCACGGGCGCCACCCGAGGCGGAGCGTCTCGGCGACGTGCGCGTCCGGGCGCAGCAGCCCCTCCTCGTCGACGGGGAGCGCGGCGGCCAGCTTGCGGCGGGACCGGTCGCGGTCGGCGAGGAGACAGCCGAAGGCCGCCAGCACGAAGAACATCAGCACCAGGTCGAGCAGCGCGGTGCGGCTCATCACGAAGTGCAGCCCGTCCACGGCCAGCAGGGTGCCCGCCAGGCAGCCCAGGAACGTCGAGCGGAACAGCCTGCGGCCGATCCGGCAGAGCATCAGGACCGAGACGGTGCCGAGTACCGCCACCATGAAGCGCCAGCCGAACGGGGTGAAGCCGAAGAGCTGTTCACCGATCCCGATGATCCACTTGCCGACCGGCGGATGGACGACATAGCCCGGGTCCACCGGGATGTCCACCGACGACGGGTCCGAGAGGATCTGCTTGTCGATGTCCTTGGGCCAGGAACCCTCGTACCCCTGGTTGATCAGCGCCCAGGCGTCCTTGGCGTAGTACGTCTCGTCGAATATCACCGCCTTCGGGCTGCCCAGGTTCCAGAACCGCAGCACCCCGGCCACCAGGGCGACCAGCAGCGGCCCGCCCCAGGCGGACCAGCGCACCAGGTGGCCGGCGAGGGCCGGCGGCACGGCGAGCACGTCCCAGAACTGGCGGCCGGGGCGGGTGTAGGGCGGGACCAGGCGCTCGCGCAGCCCCGTCTCCGGCCGCGGGGCATGGCCGAAGCGGCGCAGCCGCTGTTGCCAGGAAGGCGGCTGGTCACCGGTCTGGTCCCCGGCGTCGTTGCCCTGCTGGGCCTCGGGCGCAGTACTCGTCACCGCGCCATCGTAGGGAACGCATCTGTGCGAGTGGTGCCGCCCGTGCTGGGAGGATGGCCCATGTGACTGGAACGACTGGAACGCTCGTACTCGCAGGGACCCCCATCGGCGACGTGGCGGACGCCCCGCCACGGCTCGCCGCCGAGCTGGAGACGGCCGACGTCGTGGCCGCCGAGGACACCCGGCGGCTGCGCCGGCTCACCCAGGCGCTGGGCATCCACACGACGGGGCGTGTCGTGTCCTACTTCGAGGGCAACGAGTCGGCGCGCACCCCCGAGCTCGTCGAGGCGCTGGCCGGCGGGGCGCGCGTCCTGCTCGTCACCGACGCCGGGATGCCGTCCGTCTCCGACCCCGGGTACCGGCTCGTCGCCGCCGCCGTGGAGCAGGACATCAAGGTCACCGCCGTGCCCGGCCCGTCGGCCGTGCTCACCGCGCTCGCGCTGTCCGCGCTGCCCGTGGACCGCTTCTGCTTCGAGGGCTTCCTGCCGCGCAAGGCGGGCGAGCGGCTCGGGAAGCTGCGCGAGGTCGCGGACGAGCGCCGCACGATGGTCTTCTTCGAGGCCCCGCACCGGCTGGACGACACCCTGGCCGCGATGGCCGAGGTCTTCGGGGCCGACCGCAGGGCCGCCGTCTGCCGCGAGCTGACCAAGACGTACGAGGAAGTGAAGCGCGGCCCGCTCGGCGACCTGGCGGTCTGGGCGGCCGAGGGCGTGCGCGGGGAGATCACCGTCGTGGTCGAGGGCGCCACGGAATCCGGCGAGGAACTGGACGCCGAGGAGCTGGTGCGCAGGGTGCAGGTGCGCGAGGAGGCGGGGGAGCGGCGCAAGGAGGCGATCGCGGCCGTCGCCGCCGAGGCCGGGCTGCCCAAGCGCGAGGTGTTCGATGCGGTGGTCGCGGCAAAGAACGCGGCTCGGACCGGCCAGGAGCAGGGCAAAGGACTAGCCTGAAATGTAAAGCGCGAGCCGCGTAACGGGCCCTTTGCCCACGGATCGGCCAAAACCGTTCCAACACTCGGCAGACCTGGTGCGCCGCCCCCGGGTGAAGGCGTCCACTTGATGTGGGACGCATCATCCGGAGTGCTTGTCCGGAGTGCTTGTCCATCGGACAAGAGGAGCAGGCATGAGTGACATCGCAGCAACCACCGTGCACGAGGCGTACGCCTTCGCCTGCATGCGGTGTGGACACGGCTGGGAACAGGCCTACGAGATAGAGCACCACGTCGACGGCTCGGGCAACGCCTTCGTCGTGTACAAGGCGGACGGGGAGCGGGTCCCCTCACCGCTGTCCACCCCGACCTGCACCAACTGCGGCGGCCATGTGGTCCGGATCATGCGCGCCGGCCGGGTCTCCTCCGTCCAGCGGCTGCTCCAGCCCCAGAAGGCCGCGCCCCCGGAGGCCGCGGCGGACAGGATCGCCGCCACCGCCGTGGCGCCCGCGGGGCCCGACGCGCACCACTGGCAGCTGTCCGACCTGCTGCGCCCCTTCCACCGGCGGTGAGCGCGCCTACCTGCGGTGAGCGTCTCACCTGCCGGCGGTGAGCAAGGGCTCGTGCCCTCGTAGAGTCGTGGGCATGAGCCGTACCGACGCCCCTCCGCTCCCCGAACCCCTCAGGGTTCCGGTCGCCGATTCGCACACCCACCTGGACATGCAGGACGGAACCGTCGAGGAGGGCCTGGCCCGCGCCGCGGCGGTCAACGTGACCGCCGTCGTCCAGGTGGGCTGCGACGTGAAGGGCTCGCGCTGGGCCGCCGAGACCGCGGCCGCCCACCCGTCCGTGCACGCCGCCGTGGCGCTGCACCCCAACGAGGCACCGCGCATCGTGCACGGGGACCCGGAAGGCTGGTCCCGCCAGGAGGCCCGTGAGGCGGGCGGCAGGGCGGCGCTCGACGAGGCGCTCGCCGAGATCGACGCGCTGGCCGCCCTCCCCCACGTACGCGCGGTCGGCGAGACCGGCCTCGACTTCTTCCGTACGGGCCCCGAGGGCGTCGCCGCCCAGGAGGAGTCCTTCCGCGCCCACATCGAGATCGCCAAGCGGCACGGCAAGGCCCTGGTCATCCACGACCGCGAGGCCCACGAGGACGTGCTGCGGATCCTCGCCGAGGTGGGCGCACCCGAGCGGACCGTCTTCCACTGCTACTCCGGCGACGCCGGGATGGCACGGGTCTGCGCGGCAGCCGGCTACTTCATGTCCTTCGCGGGCAACGTCACCTTCAAGAACGCGCAGCCCCTCCGTGACGCCCTGGCCGTCGCCCCCGCCGAGCTGGTGCTCGTCGAGACGGACGCCCCCTTCCTCACCCCCGCCCCGTACCGCGGACGGCCCAACGCGCCCTACCTCATCCCCGTCACGCTCCGTGCGATGGCCGAGGTGCGGGGCGTCGACGAGGACACTCTCGCCGCGGCCGTCTACGACAACACCGCCAGGGCGTTCGACTTCTGACCTTCCCGGCCCGCCCGCCCGACACGGTGGGTGATCGTACGACTTGGGACGGTGACGGAACCTCGGCTATCGTGCCCGCGCATCGGGGTCGGCAGCCGGAGTTCCTGGAGCGTCGTGGGCCATACGCAGGGCAGTCACCGCGCACCGCGCGGCGGAGGGTGGACCGGTCGGGCCCCGGCGCGGGTGCCCGCCCCGGCTCCGCCGCGCTCCCTCCACGAGGAGCGGACGATCGTCGCGCGGCTGTGGGCCGGTCCGCTCCCGGTCTACGACCCGACCGTGCTGGACACCCCGCTGGTGCCCCCGCCGCCGGCGGTGCGCGGACGGCCCGCCGGGCACCGCGCGGTCCGGCGGCACCGGGGTGCGCCGGAGGGCCTGCGGCGGCTCGTCCCCCGCGCCCTGGTCCTCGCCGTCCTGGCGGGCGGCACCGCCGCCTTCCTCGCCCAGGACAAGGCCGTCCAGGTCGACGTCGACGGGACCTCGCACACGCTGCACACCTTCGCCGACGACGTGGGCGAACTCCTGGACACGGAGGGCGTCACGGTCGGCGCCCGTGACACCGTCGCCCCCGCACCCGCCACGGGGCTGGACGACGGCGACGAGGTCGTCGTCCGCCGGGACACACGCGGCACAGGGCCCGTGCCGGACAGGGGCGGGCCCGGCGCCCCGCGGCGGCCGTAGGCTTGACGGGTGAGCACCACAGAGCCCGACGCCCTCCTGGGCCCCGCAGACATCCGCGAGCTGGCCGCAGCGCTGGGCGTACGCCCCACCAAGCAGCGCGGCCAGAACTTCGTCATCGACGCCAACACGGTCCGCAGGATCGTACGGACCGCCGAGGTGCGGCCCGACGACGTGGTGGTCGAGGTGGGGCCCGGCCTCGGGTCACTGACCCTGGCCCTGCTGGAGGCGGCCGACCGGGTCGTCGCCGTGGAGATCGACGACGTGCTCGCCGGCGCCCTGCCGGCCACGGTCGCCGCCCGGCTGCCCGGGCGCGCGGACCGCTTCGCCCTGGTCCACTCGGACGCGATGCTGGTCACCGAGCTGCCCGGCCCGGCGCCGACCGCGCTCGTCGCCAACCTTCCGTACAACGTCGCCGTGCCGGTCCTGCTCACCATGCTGGAGCGCTTCCCCACCATCGAGCGGACGCTCGTGATGGTGCAGTCCGAGGTCGCCGACCGGCTGGCCGCCCGCCCCGGCAACAAGGTCTACGGCGTGCCGTCCGTCAAGGCCAACTGGTACGCCGACGTCAAGCGCGCCGGATCGATCGGCCGCACCGTGTTCTGGCCCGCCCCCAACGTCGACTCCGGCCTGGTCTCGCTGGTGCGGCGTGCGGAGCCGGTCCGGACCACCGCGAGCAGGGCCGAGGTCTTCGCCGTCGTCGACGCCGCCTTCGCCCAGCGCCGCAAGACGCTGCGCGCGGCCCTCGCCGGCTGGGCGGGTTCCGCACCGGCCGCCGAGGCCGCCCTGACCGCCGCGGGGATCTCGCCGCAGGCGCGCGGCGAGGCCCTGACCGTCGAGGAGTTCGCCGCCGTCGCCGAGAACAAGCCGGAGCCCTCCGCATGACCCGCAGCGTCACCGTCCGCGTCCCCGCCAAGGTCAACGCGCAGCTCGCGGTGGGCGCCGCCCGCCCCGACGGCTTCCACGACCTGGCCAACGTCTTCCTCGCCGTCGGCCTGTACGACGAGGTCACCGTCACCCCCGCCGAGGCCCTGCGCGTCACCTGCTCCGGACCGGACGCCGGGCAGGTCCCGCTGGACGCCACCAACCTCGCGGCCCGCGCGGCGATCGCCCTGGCCGCCCGCCACGGCATCGCCCCCGACGTGCACATCCACATCGCCAAGGACATCCCCGTCGCCGGCGGCATGGCGGGCGGCAGCGCCGACGGGGCTGCCGCCCTGCTGGCCTGCGACACCCTGTGGTCCACCGGCGCGAGCCAGGAGGAACTCCTGGAGATCTGCGCCGAGCTGGGCAGCGACGTGCCGTTCAGCCTGGTCGGCGGGGCGGCGCTCGGCGTCGGGCGCGGTGAGCGGCTGACCCCCGTCGAGGTCGGCGGCACCTTCCACTGGGTCTTCGCCGTCGCCGACGGCGGGCTCTCCACACCGGCCGTGTACGGCGAGTTCGACCGCCTGACCGCCGGCACCGACGTCCCGGAGCCGGCCGCGTCCCCCGCGCTCCTGAACGCCCTGCGCAAGGGCGACGCCACCGCGCTGGCCGACGCCCTCGGCAACGACCTCCAGGCCGCGGCGCTCTCCCTGCGCCCCTCGCTGGCCGACACCCTCGCGGCGGGCACCGACGCGGGCGCCCTGGCCGCGCTCGTCTCCGGATCCGGGCCGACCACGGCGTTCCTGACCGCCGACGAGGAGTCCGCGCGCAAGGTCGCCGACGCCCTGCTCGCGTCGGGCACCTGCCGCGGCGCACGCGTGGCACCCGCACCCGCCCCGGGCGCCACCGTCGTCTGACTGCCGCTACTCAGACGGGAATTGAGTACGGTCGCGCTGCCGCACCCCCGGTGTCCGGCGCGACCGTGGGCGCATGGGATCACACCTGCGCGAACAGGCCGAAGCCACACCCGTCACCCGTGACCGCTACATCGACCTGCTGCGCGTCGCCTCGCTCGGCACGGTCGTCCTCGGCCACTGGCTGATGGCCGCCGTCACCACCGACGGGGTGGGCAACCTCCTCGCCGTCGTGCCCGGGCTCCAGCTGCTCACCTGGTTCCTCCAGGTCATGCCGGTGTTCTTCTTCGTCGGCGGCTTCTCCCACGCCCTGTCCTACCGGTCCCTGCTGCGCAGGCGGCCGGAGGACTCCACGGCCTCCGTGTACCCGTCCTTCCTGCGGGCCCGGCTGCAGCGGCTCCTGAGGCCGACCATGGTCTTCGTCCTCGTGTGGGGCGCCGCCGCGCTCGTCGTCCAGCTCGCGGGCGGTGGCGGCGGACTGACCGGTGTGACCCTGAGGCTGGTGACCCAGCCCCTCTGGTTCATCGGGATCTACCTGGCGATGGTCGCCTTCACCCCCGGCCTCCTCACGCTCCACGACCGGTACGGCTGGGGCGCGTTCGCCGCGCTCGCGGGAGCCGCCGCCGCGGTGGACCTCCTGCGCTTCGCGGCGGGCGTCCCGTACGTCGAGTTCCTCAACTTCGCCTTCGTCTGGCTCGCCGTGCACCAGCTCGGCTTCCTGCGCGCCGACGGCCGCATCCGCCGCCCCGCACTCCTCGCCGGCGCCGGGCTCGCCGCCGCCGTCGCGCTGGTGGCCCTCGGCCCGTATCCGCTGTCCATGGTCGGCATGCCCGGCGAGCGGATCAGCAACATGGCGCCGCCCACGCTCGCCCTGCTCGGCCACGGCCTCTGGCTGGTCGGGGCCGTCGAGCTGCTGCGCGCCCACGGAGCCCGGCTGGCCGCCCGGCCCCGCGTCTGGCGTGCCGTCGTGGCCGCCAACGGCGTCGCGATGACCGCGTTCCTCTGGCACCTCACGGCGATGCTCGGCGTGTACGGGGCGATGCTCGCCCTGGGACTCCCGCTGCCCGAGCCGGCCACCGGCGCCTGGTGGGCGCAGGTCCCGCTGCGGATCGCCGCCGCCGTCGCGGTCACCGCGGTCCTGGTCGCGGCCTTCCGTACGTTCGAACGCCCCGTCCGCCTCACCCCCGGCGGGGGAGCGGCGGGCGCGGGAGCCCTCTCGGCGATCGGCGTGACCCTCGCCCTGCTGGGTGTCCTCGGCCTGTCCATGGTCGGCTACGCGGGCCTGCTGGAAGGGCACACGGCGCTGCTGATCGCCGTCCACGTCAGCGCACCGGCGGCCGTGGCGATGGCACTCGGCGGCTGGCTCCTGGTCGAGCGCGCGGGGCGGTAGGGCGAACGGGCGGCCCGGGCGTGGTCCGTAGGGGCGGGGCGGCCCGGGCGGCAGGCCGAAGGGGCGGCCCGGGCAGCGGACCGCTCCGCCCCTCAGCCCAGCTTCAGGGTCTTCTTCGCCAGCTCGTACGCCGGGAGCATCTCCTCGTGCTCCTGCGAGTCCAGCCCGCCCAGATGGACCACGACCGGGCCCTTCGGGGTGGCGACCGCGAAGGCGCGCTCGGTCTTCGGCTCGTCCAGCAGCTCGCCGCTCACCGTGTAGACGACCTCGGCGGCCGGCACCGGACCCGCCCCGGTCTCCTCGTACGCGGCCTTCGACGCGTTCGGGTCGCCGGCCACGAAGTCCTCCAGCGCCGCGCGCGCCGTCGTGGAGGCACCCTCGCCCTGCCAGACCCGGAGGTAGCCGATGTTCCCGGCCGGCTTGGCGTCGATCTCGCAGACCATCGTGGCCGAGCCCTGCTCGCCCAGCGCGGCGAGGTCGGAACCCGGCTCCACCGTGACCGCCTCCGGCTGCCAGTCCGCCGCCAGGTCGAAGGTCACCGGAAGCTCGCAGGCCGACTCCGCACCCCCCAGCGAGGCGCCCTTCTCGGCCGCGGTGCTCTCCGCCGCCCTCGCGGGGGCGGTGTCCCCGTTCTTCCCCGCGTCGGTGCCGGTGCCGGAGTCCGTGCCCGCGGACGACGAACAGCCGGCCAGCACCGCCGTCGCCAGGACCGCCGGAATCAGTGCCCGTATCGCGCCACGCATCATGAAGTCCCCCACCCCGGAGATGTTCCGAACCGCTCCGACCTGGGGTTACTCCCCATGATCGATCGCCGCACGCTATCGCACCCCGCACGGCGACTACTCTGGGACGTCGAGCGGTCCCCGACGCAGGGATCCCCGAGGCAGGAGTGAAATGGCCGTCAATCTGGTCAATGTCGAGCAGGTCAGCAAGGTGTACGGCACCCGTGCCCTGCTCGACGGTGTATCCCTCGGGGTGTCCGAGGGCGACCGGATCGGCGTCGTCGGCCGTAACGGCGACGGCAAGACGACGCTCATCCGGATGCTCGCCAAGCTGGAGGACGCGGACAGCGGCCGCGTCACCCACAACGGCGGACTGCGCCTCGGTGTCCTCACCCAGCACGACTCGCTGGACCCGGAGGCCACCATCCGGCACGAGGTGATCGGCGACCTCGCCGACCACGAGTGGGCGGGCAGCGCCAAGATCCGCGACGTGCTGACCGGGCTCTTCGGCGGCCTCGCCCTCCCCGGCTTCGAGCACGGCCTGGACACCGTCATCGCCCCGCTCTCCGGCGGCGAGCGGCGCCGGATCGCCCTGGCGAAGCTGCTCATCGCCGAACAGGACCTGATCGTCCTCGACGAGCCGACCAACCACCTCGACGTCGAGGGCATCTCCTGGCTGGCCGGACACCTGCGGACCCGGCGCTCCGCGCTGGTCTGCGTCACCCACGACCGGTGGTTCCTGGACCAGGTCTGCACCCGCATGTGGGACGTCCAGCGGGGCAGCGTCCACGAGTACGAGGGCGGCTACAGCGACTACGTGTTCGCGCGGGCCGAGCGGGAGCGGATCGCCGCGACCGAGGAGTCCAAGCGGCAGAACCTGATGCGCAAGGAGCTGGCCTGGCTGCGGCGCGGCGCCCCCGCCCGTACGTCCAAGCCGCGCTACCGCATCGAGGCGGCCAACGAGCTGATCGCCGACGTGCCGCCCCCGCGCGACACCAGCGAGCTGATGAAGTTCGCCAACGCCCGCCTCGGCAAGACCGTCTTCGACCTGGAGGACGTGACCGTCCAGGCCGGGCCCAAGACCCTGCTCACCCACCTCACCTGGCAGCTCGGTCCGGGCGACCGCATCGGCCTGGTCGGGGTCAACGGCGCGGGCAAGACCTCGCTGCTGCGGGCGCTCGCCGAGGCGTCCCGCAGCCAGGGCGACGTGCAGCCAGCCGCGGGGAAGGTCGTCGTCGGCAAGACGGTCAAGCTCGCCTACCTCTCCCAGGAGGTCGCGGAGCTCAACCCCAACCTGCGGGTGCTCGAAGCCGTCCAGCAGGTACGTGACCGGGTCGATCTCGGCAAGGGCCGCGAGATGACGGCCGGGCAGCTCTGCGAGCAGTTCGGCTTCGTCAAGGAGAAGCAGTGGACGCCCGTCGGCGACCTGTCCGGTGGTGAGCGGCGGCGGCTGCAGATCCTGCGTCTGCTGATGGACGAGCCCAACGTCCTCTTCCTCGACGAGCCCACCAACGACCTGGACATCGAGACCCTGACCCAGCTGGAGGACCTCCTCGACGGCTGGCCCGGATCGATGATCGTGATCTCCCATGACCGGTTCTTCATCGAGCGGACCACGGACAAGGTGATGGCGCTCCTGGGCGACCGGGCGCTGCGGATGCTCCCGCGCGGCATCGACGAGTACATCGAGCGCCGGCAGCGCATGGAGGAGACGGCCACGCCCGCCTCCGCCGCCGCTGCCTCCGCACCCAGGGCGGCGTCCGCCGAGGCCGCCTCTCCGCAGGCGACGCGCGCCGCGAAGAAGGAGCTGCAGAAGGTCGAGCGGCAGCTCGACAAGATGTCGACCAGGGAGACCACGCTGCACGCGCAGATCGCCGACAACGCCACCGACTTCGAGAAGGTCGCCAAGCTCGACGCCGAGCTGCGTGAACTGGTCGCGGAGCGGGACGTGCTGGAGATGCGCTGGCTGGAGCTGGCCGAGGACGCCTGAGGGACCGTCACGGAGCGGGTGGTAGAAAGTAGGACCGCTCCGCAGGTCTGACCTCGCGGAGCCATCCGTACGAGGGGGATCCACCGATGACTCAGCCTTCCGGCCGGCCACCGCAGGAAGGCTTCGGGGCTCCGTACGACCCCCCGCCGGTGACAGCTCCGGGACCGTACGCCCACCAGGCCGGTCCGTACGGGCAGCCCCCGCAGGGCGGTTACGGATTCCCGCCGCAGCCCGGCCCGTACCCGCCGCAGCCCGGCCCGTACGGGCAGCCGCCGACCGCCATCGCGCCGGGCGGGCCGGGTGGCGGGGGCCGCTCCGGGGGCAGGACCCGCGTGGTCGTCGGTGCCGTGCTCGCGCTGCTGCTCCTGACCGGCGGAGGGATCTGGCTCGCCACGGGCGGCGACGAGGGCGGGCAGGAGAAGCCCGTCGTCGGACCCACGCACGACAACGGGAAGCCGTCCCCCTCGCCCACGGGCGGCCAGGACGGCAGGAGTGTCGCCGGGCCGACCGCAGCCGAACTCAACGCCGGGCGCGAGCCGGGCGAGGCGAAGGTGGAGTGGCTGACGGAGAACGGGGCCGACCTCCCGCCGTACGGGGAGAAGACCCACGGCCCGTGGTTCGCCGGGGACATCGTCGCCAAGGGCATGTACCGCACGGTGACCGGCTACGCGGTCGCCGACGGGACGGAGAAGTGGAGCCTGCGGCTGCGCACCGACCTGTGCGCCGCGCCCTCCGCCCCCACCGCTGACGGAAAGGTCGTCGTCGGCGTCGAGGACAACGTCGCGGAGACGGAGGCCACCTGCTCCGTCCTGCAGATGATCGACCTGCGCACCGGCAAGGCGGGGTGGAAGAAGACGGTCGACAGGTCCGCGATGCAGGACGGTCTGTCGCACGTCGCCATGTCGATCAGCGGGGACACCGTGACGTTCGGACGGGACACCGCCTCGGACGCCTTCCGGGTCAGTGACGGCAAGGAACTGTTCGGCAGGCGGAAGGAAGGCGTCTGCCAGCCCTTCGCGTTCACCGGAGGCACCCGCATGCTCGCGGCCGTCAGCTGCCGGCCGGAGCCCGCCGACCCCGTCCGCCAGCAGGTCCAGGAGGTCGACCCGGTCACCGGGACGCCGAAATGGACCTACGCCGTGGAGGCGGGCTGGTCGGTGACACACATCTTCACCGTGAGCCCGCCCGTCCTCTCGATCGCCAAGGACGACGAGTGGGCCGTCCTCGTCCTCGACGAGAACGGCACCTACCGCTCCCGGATGGCGGGTGGCGACGAGGACTACGGCTTCCGGTGCGGCGAGGACTCCGTGCAGGAGGGCGGCAACCTGGACGGCTGTGCAGGGGTCACGGCGGACGCGAGCAGGTTCTACTTCTCGACGCAGCCCGACTCCACGGCGGAGGTGAAGACCAACAAGGTCGTCGCCTTCGACCTGGCCACCGGCAAGCCGGTGTGGAAGACACCCTCGCCGGGCGGGCGTTTCATGATGCCGCTGCGCCTGGAGAGCGGAAAGGTCGTGGTCCACGTACAGGCCGCGTACCGCGAGAGCGGTGAGATCGGCGCGCTGGACCCCTCGACCGGGGCGTACACGACCCTGCTGAAGCATCCGGAATCGGCGGAGGACACCGAGAACTCCCTCTTCCTTCCGAAAGTCACCTACCGCGACGGGCGTTCCTTCCTCCTCCCGCAGCGAATCAGCGCGGAGGAGGACGAGGAGGAGAAGGCGGCGACGGCCGTGCTGGTCTACGGCGAGTAAGGACCGGCCCGTGGGGATCCCGTGAAATCGGCCCCTTCCGGAACGAGTTGACGCAGCATCGGGAATCGGGCGCCGCACGGGCCCCGACGGGCGCATAACGGAGGCATCACAGCCCGGTTCTCCCTTGGGAACAGGGGGTGGACCGATCCGGTACCCGGCGTGGTGCGGGTGGTACAAAGAAGCCCCGCTCGACTGTCGCAACACCGCGGAAGCCATGCCCGATTCGCTCCTTTCCGGGGGGAATTCAGAGATCTCCTGCACCTGATCCTCTGAGCCCAGCGGAATCGCGGGGGAGACCGGAACGGGCACCGGCCCGCACGAAGGGGGACGTGCTGATGACCCAGCCGCCCAGCCAGCAACCGCCGCAGGGGGGCTTCGGGGCTCCGCAGGAACCGCAGGGCACTCCTCAGCCGCCGCCCCAGCCGCAGTCACCACCGCCGGCCCCACCGCAGATGCCGCCCGCGCCTCCGCAGACACCTCCTCCCGCGCAGCCGGGCTACGGCTACCCGGCCCCCGGGGCGCAGCCCGGTCAGGGCTACCCCCAGGCGCCCGGACAGCAGGCGCCCGGCCCGTACACCCAGCAGCCCGGCCCCTACGGCGCGCCGGCCGGCCCGTACGCGCAGCAGCCCGGTCCGTACGGCCAGCAGCCGGGCCCGTACGGTCAGCAGCCCGGTTACGGCTACCCGCAGCCGCAGTACCCGGGCGCGCCCGTGCCCGGCGGCTCCGGCGGCGGTCCCTTCAAGGGCAAGCCCGCCGTCATCATCGGTGCGGCGCTCGCCGCGCTCCTCGTCGTCGGCGGCGGCATCTTCCTCCTGGCGAGCGGTGACGACGGCGAGAAGAAGCCCGTCTCCAAGTCCAGCAGCGACGCCGTGGACCCGAGCACCTCGCCCAGCGTCGACCAGGGCGACGGCAAGGGCGACGGCCGTGAGGCCGACGACGACCTGAACGCCGGGCGCAAGGCGGGCGAGGCGAAGGTCCTCTGGCTGACGAAGAACGACATCGATCTGCCGCGCAACGGCGCCGGGGTGCACGGACCGTGGGTCGTCGGCGACACCCTCGTCAAGGGCATGTACCGCACGGTGACCGGTTACTCGGTGGCCGACGGCAAGAAGAAGTGGGACGTGCCCCTGCCCGCGGACATCTGCTCGGCACCCGGGACGCCCACGGCCGACGGCAAGATCGTCATCGGCGTGAAGAACGGCACCACCGACCGGGCCGACTGCTCCGACCTCCAGATGATCGACCTCAACACCGGCAAGGCCGGCTGGAAGAAGTCGGTCAAGAAGAACGGCACCTGGGACCTGATGACGGACATCGGTCTCGCCATCAGCGGCGACACCGTCACCGTCGGCCGCACCGGCAACTCCAGCGCCTACCGGGTCAGCGACGGCAAGGACCTGTTCGGCAAGCCGTCGGGCAACTGCCAGCCCTTCGCCTTCGCGGGCGGACCCAAGCTGATCGCGGCGGCCAGTTGCCGCACCGACGACGTGGACAACCCGCAGCACCAGATCCAGGAGATCGACCCGGCCACGGGGAAGGCCAAGTGGACCTACCAGCCCAAGCGCGGCTGGGAGGTCCAGAAGGTCTACTCGGTGAGCCCGCTCGTCGTCTCGCTGACCCAGCGCGAGGAGAAGAAGTGGGGCATCATCGCGCTCAAGGAGAACGGGACGCTCCGCTCCCAGCTGATCAGTGACAAGGGGGACAACCCCGCCGTCGACTGCGGCAGCGACTTCGGCATCTTCGGCGAGAAGCTCGAAGGCTGCACCGGCGTCGCCGCCGACGCCAACACCCTCTACATGATGACCGCGGACGACACCAGCGGCACCTCCCGTACCAACAAGGTCCTCGCGTTCGACCTGAACACCGGCAAGACCAAGTGGAAGTCCGCGGCCCCCGCCGAGCGCACCATGAAGCCGCTGCGCATGGAGGGCGGCAACGTCCTGGTCTACCTGGAGCCCACCTACGACAAGGGCGGGGCGGTCGCGACGATCGCGGCCACCGGAGGAGCGCCCAAGGTGCTGCTCCAGCACCCGGCCTCGACGAGCGGGATCGAGAACTTCTTCTCGTCCAGGACCGTCTACGTGGGGGGCCGCTCCTTCGTCGTCAGCGACCGCGTCACCGCGAGCAACGACGAGGAGGAGAAGGAGCAGACGACCATGATGGCCTTCGGCAAGTGACGGCCGACGACGGCCACCGCAGCTCCCCCTCCTTCCCAGACCCCCCAGAGGTACGTACGCCATGAGCCAGCCGCCCCAGCCGCCCCAGCCCCCCAACGAACCGCCGCAGGGCGGGTTCGGCGCCCCGCAGGACCCGCCGCCCGGCGGATTCGGTGCGCCCACCCCGCCGCCCGCAGACCCGTTCGCCAAGCAGCCCCCGGCCGCACCGTCCACCCCGCCGGCCGACGGGTACGGCAGCCCGCCGCCGCCTCCGGCCGGTGGGTACGGCAGCCCGCCGCCCCCGCCCGCCGGTGGTTTCGGCGCCCCGCAGGGGCCCCCGCCCGGCCAGCCGCCGCAGAACCCCGCGTACGGCTACCCGCAGGCGCCGCCGCCCGGGCAGCCGCCGACCCAGCCCGGCTACGGCTTCCCGCAGGGGCCGCCCGGACAGCCCGGCATGCCCCCGCAGCAGGGGTACGGCTACCCGACCGCCCCGATGCACCCGCAGTACGCCGCACCCCAGCCGGGCGGCGGCAAGAAGTTCAGCACCCAGATGCAGATCATCGTCGCCGCGGTCGTCGCCGTGCTGCTGATCGTCGGCGGCGGGATCGTCTACTCCTCCAGCAGCGGTGACGACGGCGGCAAGCAGGACGAAGCCGCCTCGGCCGGAACCGACGGCGGCGAGGGCAAGGGCGGAGAGGGCGGCGGCCTGGCCGGCGGCACCGAGAAGGCACCGGCCGACACCAAGTCGAAGGTCGGCTTCCAGCTCCCCCACCCGAAGGTCACCGACACCACGGTCGTCGACGGGTCCTGGGTCACCGACAAGGCGTACGTGAAGACCGGCGTCAACGAGATCGTCGGCTACGACCTCGCCAAGGGCACCAAGCTCTGGTCGATCCCGCTCGCGGGCCAGGTCTGCGCCGCGTCCCGGCACATGAGCAAGGACTACAGGACGGCCATCGCCTTCCAGGAGGGCAAGCCGAGCGCCGCGGACAAGTACCCGTCCTGCAACCAGGTCGGCGCGCTCGACCTGGCCACCGGCAAGCTGCTGTGGAGCAAGTCCGTCACCTCGGCGTCCAACGGTGACGAGCCCGTCAGGTTCAACGAGGTCACCCTCAGCGGCTCCACGGTCGCCGCGGGCGGCACCAGCGGCGGAGCCGCCTTCAACCTGGCGAACGGCGCCGAGCTCTGGAAGCCGAAGACGGACACCAACAACTGCTACGACATGGGCTACGGCGGCGGCGACGCCCTCGCGGTCGTCCGCAAGTGCGGCAGCTACGACGAACCGCAGCTCACCATCCAGGCGCTGAACCCGGCCACGGGCGCACCGCTCTCCTCGTACAACATGCCGGCCGGCGTCGAGTACGCGAGCATCGTGTCCACCAAGCCGCTCGTCGTCGCGGCCGACGTCGGCGACACCGCCGGCGACGGCAGCAGCATCTCGGACTTCTTCTCCATCGACGCCGCCACCGGCAAGCTCATCGTCAGGATCTCGGCCGACGCGGACAAGTACGCCGCGGACTGCGGCTCCACCGAGGTCGAGAAGTGCACCTCCCTGGCGGTCGGCAACAACAGGATCTACGTGCCGACCGAGGAGCACGAGGGCGGTGGCGAGTACGGCGACACCAACGAGATCGTCGCCTTCGACCTCACCACCGGCAAGCTCGTCGGCGGCAGGGCGGACGCGGGCGACCGCTACACGCTGACCCCGCTGCGCATGGACGGCTCCAACCTCATCGCGTACAAGCGGCCCCCGTACGACAAGGGCGGCCAGATCGTCTCCATCGACGGCTCGACCTTCAAGGAGACCGTCCTGATGGTCAACCCGGACGACGAGTCGGTGCGCGAGGCGGAGACCAGCTTCTCCACCAACTACGCCGAGTTCATCTACGAGAAGGGCCGGCTGTTCATCTCCGAGCAGATGGTCAGCGAGCCCAGCAAGTCCAGTTCGCTGGACGACAAGCAGTTCCTCGTCGTCTCCTTCAGCACCGTCTGACCACCCGGGCCCCGGGCCCGGGTGAACCGTCACGGCCCTGCCGGTCGATCATCTGACCGGCAGGGCCGGTCGTTTTCCGACGGGCAAGTAGCCCTGAATGACGCAGAATTCGGCATTCTGGGGGGCTTCTGCCCGGTAGGGGGCGCGCCGCGTCGAACAAGCGTGTAACTTGCCGGGTCAGAGGGGCCGGGGGGCCTGTTCAGGGTTACGCAGCGGCACACCGCTGTACACATGGGGGCATTTCCGATGGGCGTGCGGCTCATGGTGGTCGATGACCACCGTCTGCTCGCCGAGGCACTCGCCTCGGCACTGAAACTGCGGGGGCACCGCGTGCTCGCGGCAGCCGCGCCGACGTCCGGGGCAGCGGAACTGGTCGTCAGCAGGGCGCCCGAGGTCTGCCTGTTCGGCACGGCGGCACCCGCCGAACCCGGCGTGTTCGACCCGATCGTGCGGATCGGGCGCGAACGCCCGCAGGTGGCCGTGGTGGTGCTCGGCCCGGTGCCGAGCCCGCGTGGCATCGCGGCGGCCTTCGCCGCGGGAGCGGCCGGCTACGTCCGTCACGACGAACGCATCGAGGGCGTCGAACGCGCGATGATCAAAGCGCGCGCGGGCGAGGCCGCGATAGCCCCGCAGCTGCTGCGGGGTGCCTTCGCCGAGCTCCTGCATCCGGTGGCCCAGCCGGACGACGAGGGGCAGCGGCTGCTGCGCATGCTGACCCCGCGCGAGGTCGAGGTGCTGGTGCGGGTCGCCGAGGGCGAGGACACCCGGCTGATCGCGGCCGGCATGGCGATCGCGCCGAGCACCGCCCGCACGCATGTGCAGCGGGTGCTGATGAAGCTCGGCGTCGGCTCCCGGCTGGAGGCCGCGGCGCTCGCCGCCCGCACGGGTCTGCTGGACCGGGCGGGAACGCCGCGGGGGCCGGACGGGCCCGCGTGAACGCGTGATCGTCCGGCCCCCGCGGGGCGCCGTCAGCTCTCCGGCGTGCCGGGGGACTCGTGGGGCACCTGGACGGGGCGCAGCTTCATCCAGATCAGGAAGAAGAGCCCGAGCGCCAGCATGGCCAGGCCGGTCCAGAGATTTATGTGGACCCCCTGGGCCTTCTTCAGGTCGGCGTCCGACGGATCGATGCCGGCGATGGTGACGATCACTCCGTAGACCACGAAGAGACCGCCGATGATCCGCCGGATGTCGAAGAGCCGGGCCGCGGTCGCGGACGTGCGCTCCAGTTCGGAGACTTCCTTGTGCAGGTCGGACATGGTGAGTGCCTCCGATCAGAGCGAGTAGGGCAGGTAGCAGAGGGCGGCGAGGACGATGGCGCCCCAGCCGAGCAGTGCGGGCTTGCGGTACCAGGCGCTGTCGCCCTCGTCCGGCGCCTCGTCGGCGTCCGGGGACTCCGTCCCGTAGACCAGACCGGCCAGTTCGGCGTCGGGCTTGGGAGCGGTGAAGAGGGTGACGGCGACCATGACGACCGCGCCGGCCACGAATCCGACGATGGCGGAGACGAAGTTGGCGCCCTGGTCGGACGGGATGTCGATGATGCCCTGCTCGTAGAAGACGAAGTAGTTCACCATCGCGGCCGTGGTACCGGCGACGAGGCCCCAGACACCGGACTTCATCGAGGCGCGCTTCCAGAACATGCCGATGATGAAGACGACGAACATCGGGACGTTGAAGAACGAGAACAGCGTCTGCAGGTACGTCATGATGTTGGAGAAGCTGGCGGCGATGAAGGCCGTGCCGATCGACGCCAGTACACCTACCGCGGTGATCACCCGGCCGAAGCGCAGGTAGTACGCGTCCGACTGGTCCTTCTTCACGTACCGCTGCCAGATGTCCGTGGTGAACACCGTGTTGAAGGACGACACGTTCGCCGCCATACCGGCCATGAACGCGGCCAGCAGACCGGTCACCGCGATACCGAGCACGCCGTTGGGCAGCAGTTCCCGCATCAGCAGCGGGATGGCGTCGTTGTACGTGAGGCCGGACTCCTTCGACCCGATGTTCGGCACGACGACGGCGGCGACCAGGCCCGGGATCATCACCACGAAGACGATGAAGATCTTCGGGAAGGCGGCGATCAGCGGGGTGCGCTGGGCGGCCGAGAGGTTCTTCGCGGACAGGGCGCGCTGCACCTCGGCGAAGTTGGTGGTCCAGTAGCCGAAGGAGAGGACGAAGCCCAGGCCGAGGATGATCGTCAGCCAGTTGGCGCCGAGCGGGTTGGCGTCACCGATGCCGGTGCCGCCCCAGGCGGACATGAAGTCCGCGCCGTGCTGCTTCTCCAGCGAGCCGCTGAGACCGTCCCAGCCGCCGACCCGCTTGAGGCCCAGGATGGTGAGGGGGATCAGCGCGGCGAGGATGACGAAGAACTGCAGCACCTCGTTGTAGATCGCGGAGGAGAGTCCGCCGATGGTGATGTAGAGCAGGACGAACACGCCGGCGACGACGATCGCGACCCAGCGATCCCAGCCCAGCAGCGCCTCCACGACGATCGACAGGGCGTAGAGGTTCACGCCCGCGATCAGGATCGCCGCGAAGGCGAAGAGTATGGAGCTCAGCAGGTGGGCCGACCTGTCGAAGCGCTGGAGCAGGAACTCCGGTACGGAGCGGACCTTCGACCGGTAGTAGAACGGCATCATCACCAGGCCGAGGAAGACCATGGCGGGGATGGCGCCGATCCAGTACCAGTGGACGACCGCGACGCCGTACTGCGCGCCGGTCGCCGCCATGCCGAGGATCTCGGTCGCGCCGAGGTTCGCCGCGACGAAGGCCAGACCGGTCACCCAGGCGGGCAGTGAACGTCCGGAGAGGAAGAAGTCGAGACTCGTCTTCACACTGGCCCGGGCGGCGAAGCCGATGCCGAGCACCACGACGAAATAGATCGCCAGGATTGTGTAATCGAGCCCGTTCGTGGGGAGCCGGAGCCCTTCGGCCAGATATTGCATGGGGGGTACTCGCTTCGTTGCGCGAACTGAACCTGTCGGAACCTACGCCTTTGTGTTCAGAAAATGAACAGCTTGAATGGCGTTCTTTGTTTGATCGTGATCGCACGGGGTGGAATGTCCGGTTCTGGCGACCCTCGGTCACCGGGTGGGCACAGGATTCGACGGCATTGACGGGCGTGTTGAGTTGTGATTTGTTATGTGCGGTTATGTTTGGGAGGGCGTCACATGGAGGAGCCTGGTGAAGAAGACGGTTACGACCCTCGCCGACGGCCGTGAGCTGATCTACTACGACTCCGCGGACGACACCGTCCGCGACGCCGTCGACATACGGCCGCTGGACGCCGTGTCGACGTCCTCGGAGATCCGCCACGACCCTCTGCTCGGCGACTCGGTGGCCATCGCCTCGCACCGGCAGGGGCGCACCTACCACCCGCCGGCCGACGAGTGCCCCCTCTGCCCCTCGCAGGAGGGCCGGCTCAGCGAGATCCCCGACACCGGCTACGACGTCGCCGTGTTCGAGAACCGCTTCCCCTCCCTCGCCGGCGACTCCGGCCGCTGCGAGGTCGTCTGCTTCACCTCCGACCACGACGTGTCCTTCGCCGGCCTCACCGAGGACCAGGCCGCCCTGGTCCTGGAGGCCTGGACCGACCGCACCGCCGACCTCGCCGAACTCCCGCAGGTCACCCAGGTCTTCTGCTTCGAGAACCGGGGCGCCGAGATCGGCGTCACCCTCGGACACCCGCACGGGCAGATCTACGGCTACCCCTTCGTCACGCCGCGCACCGGGCAGATGCTCCGCTCCATGGAGGCCCACCGCGCGGAGACCGGCCGCAACCTCTTCGACGACGTCGTCGCCCGCGAGCTGGCCGACGGGGACCGGATCGTCCTGGAGGGCGAGCACTGGGTCGCCTTCGTGCCGTATGCGGCGCACTGGCCCTACGAGGTCCACCTCCACCCGCGCCGCCGCGTCCCCGACCTCCGGGAGCTCGACGCGGGCGCGCGGACAGAGTTCCCACAGATCTATCTGGAACTCTTGAGGCGATTCGACCGGATCTTCGGCCCCGGCGAGCCGCCGACCCCGTACATCTCCGCCTGGCACCAGGCCCCGTTCCGGGTCCCCGGACGGGAGGAGTTCGGGCTGCACCTCGAGCTCTTCACCATCAGGCGGACCACCGGCAAGCTGAAGTTCCTCGCGGGCTCCGAGTCCGGCATGGGCGTCTTCATCAACGACGTGCCGCCGGAGGCCGCGGCCCAGCGACTGCGAGAGGTAGCGAGCGAGTGAGCAACACGGGCAAGAAGTACCTGGTGACGGGCGGCGCGGGATACGTCGGCAGTGTCGTCGCGGCACACCTGCTGGAGGCCGGTCACACCGTGACCGTCCTCGACGACCTGTCGACCGGCTTCCGGGAAGGCGTCCCCCAGGGCGCCGAGTTCATCGAGGGCCGCATCCAGGACGCCGCCACCTGGCTGGACCCCTCCTACGACGGGGTGCTGCACTTCGCGGCGTTCTCCCAGGTCGGCGAGTCCGTCGTCGACCCCGAGAAGTACTGGGTGAACAACGTCGGCGGCACCACCGCCCTCCTCGCCGCCATGCGCGACGCGGGCGTGCGCACCCTCGTGTTCTCCTCCACCGCGGCGACCTACGGCGAGCCGGTCTCCAGCCCCATCACGGAGGCCGACCCCACCGCGCCCACCAGCCCCTACGGCGCCTCCAAGCTCGCCGTCGACCACATGATCACCGGTGAGGCCACCGCGCACGGCCTGGCCGCCGTCTCCCTGCGCTACTTCAACGTCGCCGGCGCCTACGGCAGCTGCGGCGAGCGCCACAGCCCCGAGTCCCACCTCATCCCCCTGGTCCTCCAGGTCGCCCTCGGGCAGCGCGAGTCGATCTCCGTCTACGGCGACGACTACCCGACCCCGGACGGCACCTGCGTACGCGACTACATCCACGTCGCCGACCTCGCCGAGGCCCACCTGCTGGCCCTGGAGTCGGCCACCGCGGGCGAGCACCTCATCTGCAACCTCGGCAACGGCAACGGCTTCTCGGTGCGCGAGGTCATCGAGACCGTCCGCCAGGTCACCGGCCACCCCGTCCCCGAGACCGCGGCCCCCCGGCGCGGCGGCGACCCGGCCGTCCTCGTCGCCTCCGCCGCCACCGCCAGGGAGCGGCTCGGCTGGAAGCCGTCCCGTGCCGACCTGGCCGCCATCGTCGCCGACGCCTGGACGTTCGCCCGCCGAGAGGAGCCCACCGCACCATGACCGACAACGCCGAGCTCACCGCCTCCTTCACCGAGCTCTACGGGAACGCACCCGAAGGGATCTGGGCGGCACCCGGACGAGTGAACCTGATCGGTGAGTACACCGACTTCAACGGCGGCTTCGTCATGCCGCTCGCCCTCCCGCACCACGCCCGCGCCGCCGTCGCCCGCCGCACCGACGGACAGCTGCGCCTGCACTCCACCGACGTACCGGGCGGCGTCGTCTCCCTGCGCGTCGACGAGCTGACCCCGCACTCCGGCCACGGCTGGGCCGCCTACCCGGCCGGTGTCGTCTGGGCGCTCCGCGAGGCCGGACACGCGGTCCCCGGCGCCGACATCCAGCTCACCTCCACCGTCCCCGTCGGCGCCGGACTCTCCTCGTCGGCCGCACTCGAAGTCGTCACCGCGCTCGCGCTGAACGACCTCTTCGACCTGGGCCTCGACGCCCCGGAGATCGCCGTGGTGGGCCAGCGGGCCGAGAACGCGTTCGTCGGTGTGCCCTGCGGCGTCATGGACCAGATGGCCTCCGCCTGCTCCACCGAGGGGCACGCCCTGTACCTCGACACCCGCGACCTCACCCTGCGCCAGGTCCCCTTCGACCTGGCCGCGCACGGACTGCGGCTGCTCGTCGTGGACACCCGGGTCAAGCACGCCCTGGGCGACGGCGCGTACGCCGAGCGCCGGGCGGGCTGCGAGGCGGGAGCCCGGGCCCTCGGCATCGGCACCCTCCGCGACCTTCCGTACGAGGGCCTGGACACCGCGCTGGAGACCCTCGCGGCGGCGGGCGAGGACGAGTCCGTCGTGCGCTACGTCCGCCACGTGGTGAGCGACAACCACCGGGTGGAGCAGGTCATCGCGCTGCTCGACGCGGGCGACGTGCGCGCGGCGGGCCCGGTGCTGAACGAGGGCCACCGCTCGCTCCGCGACGACCTGCGGGTCTCGTGCCCGGAGCTGGACCTCGTGGTCTCGACGGCGAACACCGCCGGGGCGCTCGGGGCCAGGATGACCGGCGGCGGCTTCGGCGGCTCGGCGATCGTCCTGGTGGAGGAGGCGATGGCGGACACCGTCGCCAAGGCGGTCTCGGAGGCCTTCACCTCGGCCGGCTACGCCGCCCCAGGAGTCTTCCCCGCGGTTCCTTCGGCGGGGGCCCGCCGGCTCGCTCCAACCGCTTGACCAGGATCAGCTCCGCGACGCCGGGCGGGTAGTCCTCGACCGCGCCGACCACCTCGTACCCCTGCTTCCGGTAGAAGTCCGGGGCCTGGAAGTCCCAGGTCTCCAGCCGGGAGCGGGTGCACGCCCGGTCGTCGCGGGCGAGGCGCTCCGCCTCGGCGAGGAGCCGCGAGCCGAGGCCGAGGCCGCGGTGCCGGGCGTCGACCCAGAGCAGGTCCACATGGAGCCAGTAGGCCCAGGTCCGTCCGCTCAGCCCGCCGGCCAGCGCTCCCTCGCCGTCCAGGAGCCAGACCTCCAGCGGCACCTCGTGCTCGGCGGAGGTGGAATGCAGGGCGCGCAGCTCCGGTGATCCGTCCCAGTTGTCGTCGTGCAGCCGACGGCCCAGCAGAATACGACGTTCCTTGTCTACTTCTGTCTCAAGACGGAACATGAACAACACCCTAAACACCTTGAGCGGTCAGTTCCGCGAATCGCCTTCCGGCGCTCACCGCCCCCCGTACGCTGATGCTCAGCACCGGTGGGGGCCGGTGCCGTTTCAGGGGACGAGACAGTCGGATGCGACGCCCGGAGCGGGTGGCGGCCGGCACACGGCGGCGGCCGTGCGCGGGCGGACCACCGGAGTGCTCCGGGCGTCGTGTCCGCAGGGTCCGTCCCCGTCGGGGCAGGTTCGTGAACGGGGCGCCCCAGGAGTTCACACAGCATGGGGGTGTCTGTGGCTCGTATCCGGGTTCTGGTGGTCGACGACCACCGCATCTTTGCCGAGTCCCTCGCCGCGGCCCTCGCGGCCGAACCGGACGTCGACGTGTCCGCGGCGGGCAGCGGCCCCGCCGCGCTGCGCTGTCTGGAACGCGCGGCCGCCGAGGGGCGCCGTTACGACGTGATGCTGGTCGACGCCGAGCTCGGCGTCCTCACCACGGGCGGCACCCGGCCGGTTCCCGCGCAGCGCGGCGCACCGGACGACGGGACCGACGGCGGCGCGGTGGACGGCATCTCGCTGGTGGCCGGGGTCCGTTCGGGACGGCCGCACATCCGCACGGTGGTGCTCGCCGAGAAGGACGACCCGCGCCGGGCGGCGATGGCGCTCCAGGCCGGTGCCTCGGGCTGGGTCGCCAAGGACTGCTCCCTGCAACGGCTGCTGACCGTCATACGGGGTGTGCTGCGCGACGAGACGCATCTGCCGCCCGCCCTGCTGACCGGCGTGCTGCGGGAGCTGACGGCGGCCCGCAAGCACCGCACCGAGAGCGAGCAGCTCGTGGAGTCGCTGACGCCGCGCGAGCGTGAGGTGCTGCGCTGCATGGTGGCGGGGCTGGGCCGCAAGGCGGTCGCCGAGCGCCTCTTCCTGTCCCCGCACACGGTGCGTACGCACATGCAGAACGTCCTGGGGAAGCTGGGCGTGCACTCGACCCTGGCGGCCGTGGCGCTGGCCCGGCGGGCCGGGGTGGGCCCGGCCCCGCTATCCGGGGACGTTGTCGAACGGGGCGGTCAACTGGCGTAGCAGTCCCGCCAGTTCGGAACGCTGCTGGCGGGAGAGCTCACCCAGGATGGCCCGCTCCTGGTCGAGCAGGCCGGCGAGTGACTGGTCCGCCTTGTCGCGGCCCAGGTCGGTCAGCCGCACGAGGACACCGCGCCGGTCGCTCGGATCGGGAAGCCGCTCCACCAGGTGCTTCTTGGTCAGCCGGTCGATGCGGTTCGTCATCGTGCCCGAGGTGACCAGCGTCTGCGTGAGGAGCTGGCCGGGGGAGAGCTGGTACGGGGCGCCCGCGCGGCGCAGCGACGTCAGGACGTCGAACTCCCAGGGCTCCAGCTGGTGCTCCGCGAAGGCGATCCTGCGCGCCCGGTCGAGATGCCGGGCCAGGCGGGAGACGCGGCTCAGGACCTCGAGTGGTTCCACGTCGAGGTCAGGGCGCTCGCGGCGCCACGCAGCGACCAGTCGGTCGACCTCGTCCTCCATGTCGATCAGTGTAGAGGGTCCCTCGACATGAAGTCTCTTGAATTCAAGTGTCTTGACATCAAGAGACTTACGTGGTGATCCTGGACAGCATGACAGCACCCGTCTGGGACCCCGGCCAGTACCTCCGCCACGCCGACCACCGCACCCGCCCCTTCCACGACCTCCTGGCCCGGATCGGACCCCTCCCGCACGAACCCGCACCCCGGATCGCCGACCTCGGCTGCGGCGCCGGCAACGTCACCACCGTCCTCGCCGAACGCTGGCCCGCCGCCCGCGTCACCGGCTACGACACCTCCCCCCAGATGCTGGAGCGCGCCCGCACCCACGCCGGGCCCCTCCTCGACTTCACCGAGGCCGACGCCGCGACCTGGACGCCCACCGAGACGTACGACCTCATCGTCTCCAACGCCCTGCTCCAGTGGGTCCCCGGCCACACCGCCCGCCTCCCCCACTGGCTGGACGCCCTCACCCCCGGCGGCACCCTCGCCTTCCAGGTCCCCGGCAACTTCGACGCACCCAGCCACACCCTCATGCGCGAACTCGCCGAATCCCCCCGCTGGCGGACACACCTCGGCGGCCTCCTGCGCCACGGCGACGCCGTGCACACCCCCGCCGGCTACCTCGAACACCTCACCGCGCCCGGACGCACCGTCGACGTCTGGGAGACCACCTACCTGCACCTGCTCCACGGGGAGGACGCCGTCCTGGACTGGGTCAAGGGCACCGGCCTGCGCCCCCTCCTCGACGCCCTCGCCGACGACCCGGAGGCCCGCGACGCCTTCCTCGGCGAGTACCGCGACCTGCTCCGCACCGCCTATCCGGCGGGCCCGCACGGCACGGTCTTCCCGTTCCGCCGGATCTTCGCGGTGGCCCGCACGGCGGGCTGAACGCCCGCCCCGGGCGGTCACAGCGCTGCGAGCGCCTCCGCCGAGATGTCGATGTCGACGGGGAAGGGCACACCCGTCTTGAGTCGATCGTGATGGATTCCGGTCAGCGCGTACGCCTTCGTCACCGGATCCAGTTCGTAGACCCGCACCACCGGGTGCTGGTCCGTGCCGGTCATCTCGACCAGCCAGAAGTGCTCGATCCCGGCGGCCGCGTACTTGTGCGGCTTGGTTTCGCGGTCGCGGGCCTCGGAGTCCGGGGAGACCACCTCGACGGCGAGACGGACGTCGGCGGCCTGAAAACGGGTCTGCTCCAGATCGACGACGGCCGCGGCGCGCACAACGGACACGTCGGGTTCCGGGCCGTTTCGCCGGTCCAGCACCACGGTCATCTCGCGCTCGACCTTCAGATCCACCGGGACGCTGCTGCGCAGGCCATTCATCAGCAAGTCAATGGTCTTGGAATGGAAACGTCGCTGCGGACTCGCAAAAACCAGGCTCCCGTCGAGCAACTCCGTGTGCGGCGGGAGATCAGGCAAGGTGAACAGATCGTCCACCGTGTATCCGTCCTGGGGCGGCACCGGCCAGCGGCTGCTGTGCCCGGTGATCGGCTCGGCGGTCATGGTTCCTCCCATGGACGGGATTCTGGTCCTGCACCACCACAGTAGGGTCCGGTTCGCGGCTCCGTCATCACAACGAGTGATCACCCGCCCACGGCGGCCGGGCTCAGCTCTTCCGGTGGCCTATCAGCCGAGGCTTCGACTCCAGGTTCTCCAGCCCGTGCCACGCCAGATTCACCAGATGGGCGGCGACCTCCGCCTTCTTCGGCTTCCGTACGTCCAGCCACCACTGCCCCGTCAGCGCCACCATCCCGACCAGCGCCTGGGCGTACAGCGGGGCCAGCTTCGGGTCGAAGCCCCTCGCCTTGAACTCCAGGCCCAGGATGTCCTCGACCTGCGTGGCGATGTCACTGATCAGCGAGGCGAACGTGCCCGTGGACTGCGCGACCGGCGAATCACGGACCAGGATCCGGAACCCGTCCGTGTACGTCTCGATGTAGTCGAGCAGCGCGAACGCCGCCTGTTCCAGCAGCTCACGGGGGTGCCCCGCGGTGAGCGCCCCCGTCACCAGATCCAGCAGCTGGCGCATCTCGCGGTCCACGACGACGGCGTACAGCCCCTCCTTGCCGCCGAAGTGCTCGTAGACCACCGGCTTGGAGACCCCGGCACGCGCCGCGATCTCCTCCACCGAGGTGCCCTCGAAGCCCTTGTCGGCGAACAGGGTGCGGCCGATGTCCAGGAGCTGCTCGCGGCGCTCCTTGCCCGTCATGCGGACCCGCCGGGCCCTTCGCGTGGGGGCAGGCATGCTCTTCTCGCCGCTGGTGCTTCCGTCGGTCGCCACGTCGTCAATCATGCCGGGTCGGCGGCCGCGGGCTTGCGCCGGGAGGCGATACGCGACGCGTCGGGCCACCGCACGTCGTGCGCCCAGCCCAGCTTCTCGAACCAGCGGATCAGCCGGGCACTCGAATCGATCTGCCCCTTCATCACCCCGTGCCGCGCGCTCGTCGGGTCCGCGTGGTGCAGGTTGTGCCACGACTCGCCGCACGAGAGGACCGCCAGCCACCACACGTTCCCGGAGCGGTCACGCGACTTGAAGGGCCGCTTGCCGACCGCGTGGCAGATCGAGTTGATCGACCACGTCACGTGGTGCAGGAGCGCGACCCGGACCAGCGAACCCCAGAAGAAACCGGTGAACGCACCCCACCACGACCACGTCACCAGACCGCCGACCAGCGGCGGAATCGCCAGCGACAGGATCGTGAAACTGAGGAAGTGACGCGAGATCGCACGGATCGCCGGGTCCCTGACCAGGTCCGGGGCGTACTTCTGCTGCGGGGTCTGCTCCTCGTTGAACATCCAGCCGATGTGGGCCCACCACAGGCCCTTCATCAGCGACGGCAGGTTCTCACCGAACCGCCACGGCGAATGCGGGTCGCCCTCGGCGTCCGAGAACCGGTGGTGCTTGCGGTGGTCGGCGACCCACCGCACGAGGGGACCCTCCACCGCCATCGAGCCGGCGACCGCCAGAGCGATACGGAGCGGACGCTTCGCCTTGAACGAGCCGTGCGTGAAGTAGCGGTGGAAACCGATCGTCACGCCGTGGCAGCCCCAGTAGTACATGAAGACCAGCAGACCCAGATCGAGCCAGCTGACACCACGGCCCCAGGCCAGCGGCACCGCCGCGACCAGGGCGGCGAACGGCACCACGATGAACAGCAGCAGTGCGATCTGTTCGATCGAACGCTTCTTGTCTCCGCCGAGCGTGGCGGATCCGGCTGGGGAGTCGCCTGCCGCCGTCGGCAGGCCGTCGTCGATCACATCGGGGCTGGTGGGCATTGGGGAGTCCCCCGTGAGGTGAGGAAATATGACGGTATGAGCGGGCTACGCCTCCGTAACCTACGGCAACGTAAGTATGGCAGCGAAGAGGCCCGCGACACGTGAACACCGACGGGGCAACCCGTGTGCGACCGGCCCTCCAGCCTTCGTCTACCCCGGATCGGGCCCACCCCGCAGGGCAACGAGCACGCCCGTCGCCAGGACACCTATCCTGGGTGCGTCGGACAGCGCGGTCCGCACTCTGCATATCCGGGGTGCCCCGTCAGCACCGCGAGCGCCCCGGCCCCCCTGACAGACGTGCTCAACCACTGCAAGGAGCCGCACACTGTGAGCAGTGCCGACCAGACCCCTGCCGCCACCACCGAACTGCGGGCCGACATCCGCCGCCTCGGCGACCTGCTGGGCGAGACCCTCGTACGCCAGGAGGGCCAGGACCTCCTCGACCTCGTCGAGCGCGTCCGCGCCCTGACCCGCGAGGACGGCGAGGCAGCAGCCGAGCTCCTCGGCGACACGGACCTGGAGACCGCCGCGCAGCTCGTGCGCGCCTTCTCCACCTACTTCCACCTCGCCAACGTCACCGAGCAGGTCCACCGCGCCCACGAGATGCGCGACCGCCGGTCCGCCGAGGGCGGGCTCCTCGCCCGCACCGCCGACCGCCTCAAGGACGCAGATCCCGAACACCTGCGCGAGACGGTCAAGAACCTCAACGTCAGGCCCGTCTTCACCGCACACCCCACCGAGGCCGCACGGCGCTCCGTACTCAACAAGCTCCGCCGCATCGCCGAGCTCCTCGAAACCCCGGTCATCGAGGCCGACCGCCGACGCCAGGACATCCGCCTGGCCGAGAACATCGACCTCATCTGGCAGACCGACGAACTCCGCGTCGTCCGCCCGGAGCCCGCCGACGAGGCCCGCAACGCCATCTACTACCTCGACGAACTCCACGCCAACGCGGTGGGCGACGTCCTGGAGGACCTGGCAGCGGAACTGGAACGCGTCGGCGTCGAACTGCCCGCCGACACCCGCCCCCTCACCTTCGGCACCTGGATCGGAGGCGACCGCGACGGCAACCCCAACGTCACGCCCACCGTCACCTGGGACGTGCTCATCCTCCAGCACGAGCACGGCATCACCGACGCCCTCGAACTCGTCGACCAGCTGCGCGGACTGCTCTCCAACTCCATCCGCTACACCGGAGCCACCGACGAGCTCCTCACCTCACTCCAGACCGACCTGGAGCTGCTCCCCGAGATCAGCCCCCGCTACAAGCGGCTGAACGCCGAGGAGCCCTACCGGCTCAAGGCCACCTGCATCCGCCAGAAGCTCGTCAACACCCGCGAGCGCCTCGCCTCCGGCACCCCCCACCGCCCCGGCTGCGACTACCTCGGCACCGCCGAACTCATCGCCGACCTGGCCCTCATCCAGACCTCCCTGCGCGAACACCGCGGCGGACTCTTCGCCGACGGCCGCATGAACCGCACCATCCGCACGCTCACCGCGTTCGGCCTCCAGCTCGCCACCATGGACGTCCGCGAACACGCCGACGCCCACCACCACGCGCTCGGCCAGCTCTTCGACCGCCTCGGCGAGGAGTCCTGGCGCTACTCCGACATGCCGCGCGACTACCGGCAGAAGCTCCTCGCCAAGGAACTCCGCTCCCGCCGCCCCCTCGCCCCCACCCCGGCTCCGCTCGACGCCGCCGGCGAGAAGACACTCGGCGTCTTCCACACCATCAAGCAGGCCTTCGAGCGCTTCGGCCCCGAGGTCATCGAGTCCTACATCATCTCGATGTGCCAGGGCGCCGACGACGTCTTCGCCGCCGCGGTCCTCGCCCGCGAGGCCGGCCTCATCGACCTCCACGGCGGCTGGGCCAAGATCGGCATCGTCCCGCTCCTGGAGACCACCGACGAGCTCAAGGCCGCCGACGTCATCCTCGACGAGATGCTCGCCGACCCCTCCTACCGCCGCCTCGTCTCACTCCGCGGCGACGTCCAGGAGGTCATGCTCGGCTACTCCGACTCCTCCAAGTTCGGCGGCATCACCACCTCCCAGTGGGAGATCCACCGCGCCCAGCGCCGGCTCCGCGACGTCGCCCACCGCTACGGCGTACGCCTGCGCCTCTTCCACGGCCGCGGCGGCACCGTCGGCCGCGGCGGCGGCCCCTCGCACGACGCGATCCTCGCGCAGCCCTGGGGCACCCTCGAGGGCGAGATCAAGGTGACCGAACAGGGCGAGGTCATCTCCGACAAGTACCTCATCCCCGCCCTCGCCCGCGAGAACCTCGAACTCACCGTCGCGGCCACCCTCCAGGCCTCCGCACTCCACACCGCACCCCGCCAGTCCGACGAGGCCCTGGCCCGCTGGGACGCGGCCATGGACACCGTCTCGGACGCCGCCCACGCCGCCTACCGCAAGCTGGTCGAGGACCCCGACCTGCCGACGTACTTCCTCGCCTCCACCCCGGTGGACCAGCTCGCCGACCTGCACCTCGGCTCGCGGCCCTCCCGCCGACCCGGCTCGGGCGTCTCGCTCGACGGACTCCGCGCCATCCCGTGGGTCTTCGGCTGGACCCAGTCGCGGCAGATCGTCCCCGGCTGGTTCGGCGTCGGCTCCGGCCTCAAGGCACTGCGCGAAGCCGGCCTCGACACCGTCCTCGAAGAGATGCACGAGCAGTGGCACTTCTTCCAGAACTTCATCTCCAACGTCGAGATGACCCTGGCCAAGACCGACCTGCGCATCGCCCAGCACTACGTCGACACACTCGTCCCCGACGAGCTCAAGCACGTCTTCGACGACATCCGCGCCGAACACGAGCTCACCGTCCAGGAAGTCCTCAAGGTCACCGGCGGCAAGGAACTCCTCGGCACCAGCCCGGTGCTCCAGCAGACCTTCGCCATCCGCGACGCCTACCTGGACCCGATCAGCTACCTCCAGGTCTCCCTGCTCGCCCGCCAGCGACAGGCGGCCGAACGCGGCGAGGAGCCCGACCCGCTGCTCGCACGAGCCCTGCTGCTCACCGTCAACGGTGTGGCCGCCGGCCTCCGCAACACGGGCTGACCCCCCGCGGGACCACCCCGCGGGTGCGGCCCTGTCAGAGGGCGACGAACGTCGCCGTCAGCAGGGCCGCACCCGCGATCCCCGCCCCCCACGCCGTCCGCGTCAGCCGCATCCCGCCACCGATCACCAGAGCGGCCAGCAGCAGCGCACCACCCAACGGCACCCAGGCATGCAGAAAGCCCGGCGTCCCGGTACGCACCACGTCACCGGTCCCGGGCTTCACCACGACGGGGAAACGCGCCCCCTTCTTCACCGCGACGGACCGCTCGATCGTCACCGCGGACCGCTCCTCCGCGTCCGCGTCCGGAGCGAACGACCCCGTGCAGGCATCCTCACCGCACGCCGTCACCACCATCGTGCCGTGCTCACGCCCCTTGGCCAGGACTATGTGGTGCGCCGTGTCCCACGACGACCACACACCCGCGACCAGCAGCAACACGACGACACAGCCGGCGGCGAACGTACGGCCATGAGCCACCAGCCGGTGGGAGGAACTCCGCTTCATGGGGGCAGATCCTTGGGCAGAGCCCTGCCACCGGTCAACCTGTGGCCGAAAAACACCCAGGAACCAGCAGGAATGTCAGGAGTTGTACGCGGACTGAGCCCGCTCCAGCCCCTCCGCCAGCAACGACTCCACCGCATCCGCCGACCGGTCCACCAGATACCCGAGCTCCTTGCGCTCCGTACCCGAGAAATCCTTCAGAACGAAGTCGGCGACCTGCATCCGCCCCGGCGGCCGCCCGATCCCGAACCGCACCCGGTGGTAGTCCGGACCCATCGCCTTCGTCATCGACTTCAACCCGTTGTGCCCGTTGTCCCCACCGCCCAGCTTCAGCCGCAGCATGCCGAAATCGACGTCCAGCTCGTCGTGCACCGCCACCACGTGATCCAGCGGCACCTTGTAGAAATCACGCAGCGCCGTCACCGGACCACCCGACAGATTCATGTACGACATCGGCTTCGCCAGCACCACCCGACGGCTCAGCGGCCCCGGCGGACCGATCCGCCCCTCCACCACCTGAGCCTGCGCCTTCTGCGCCCGCTTGAACTTCCCGCCGATCCGCTCCGCCAGCAGATCCGCCACCATGAAACCCACGTTGTGCCGGTTCGCCGCGTAGTCGGGGCCGGGATTGCCGAGGCCCACGATCAGCCAGGGGTCGTTGACGTCGGACATCGCGCGGGGTCTCCTCGGATACGGGCGAGCGGCTGAGCACACGGCTGTGGACACAGGGAAACGGGGCGGCGGAACCCCCGGAAGGGAACCGCCACCCCGTCAGTGAAGCAGGTGGGGCGAGGATCAGGCCTCGGCGGGAGCCTCCTCGGCGGGGGCCTCCTCGACCTGCGCCGCCACGACCTGGAGCACGACCGCGTCCTCGTCACCGGCGAGCACGGAGCCCTTGGGCAGCGGGATGTCCTTCGCCAGGATCGAGTCGCCCGCGTCCAGACCCGCGACCGAGACCGTGACGGACTCGGGGATGTGGGTGGCCTCGGCCTCGACGAGCAGCGTGTTCTGCACGTACTCCAGCAGGTTGCCGCCCGGGGCCAGGTCGCCCTCGACGTGCACCGCGATCTCGACCTCGACCTTCTCGCCGCGCTTCACGGTGAGGAGGTCGACGTGCTCGATGTTGCCCTTGATGGCGTTGCGCTGCACGGCCTTCGGGATGACCAGGGCGTCCTTGCCGTCGATCTCGAGACCGATGAGGACGTTGGCGGTACGGAGCGCGAGCTGCAGCTCGTGGCCCGGCAGGTTGATGTGAACCGGCTCAGCACCGTGGCCGTAGACGACCCCGGGAACCAGGTTGGCACGGCGGGTGCGACGGGCAGCGCCCTTGCCGAACTCCGAACGGACCGTTGCGTCGAGCTTGATCTCAGCCATGCTGCACTCCTCGTAAGGTGACGAAAAACCGATGGTCACCCGGCCCACGACAGGCCTGCTACGAAGAGCGCGTCGATAACGGACCACCGATCCCCATGACCACGCATGAGAACGGCCTCCCTCGCCGAGCAACTCGCTGAGTCTACCCGGCGGGGAGGCCGCACCCAAAGTCGATCACCCGCAGGTGGTCACTCCTGCTCCTCGAACAGGCTCGTCACCGAACCGTCCTCGAAGACCTCACGGACCGCACGCGCGATCGTCGGCGCGATGGACAGCACCGTGATCTTGTCGATCTCCAGCTCACCCGGCGTCGGCAGCGTGTCCGTGAACACGAACTCGCTCACCTTCGAATTCTTCAGCCGGTCCGCGGCGGGGCCGGAGAGCACCCCGTGCGTCGCCGTCACTATGACGTCCTCCGCGCCGTGCGCGAACAGGGCGTCCGCGGCCGCACAGATCGTGCCACCCGTGTCGATCATGTCGTCGACCAGGACACACACCCGGCCCTCGACGTTACCGACGACCTCGTGCACGCTCACCTGGTTCGGAACGTCCTTGTCACGACGCTTGTGGACGATCGCCAGCGGCGCGTCCAGACGGTCGCACCAGCGGTCGGCGACGCGCACACGGCCGGCGTCCGGCGACACGATCGTCAGCTTCGACCGGTCCACCTTCGCACCGACGTAGTCCGCCAGGATCGGCAGCGCGAACAGGTGGTCCACCGGGCCGTCGAAGAAGCCCTGGATCTGGTCCGTGTGCAGATCGACGGTGAGGATGCGGTCCGCACCCGCCGTCTTCATCAGGTCCGCGACCAGACGCGCCGAGATCGGCTCACGGCCACGGTGCTTCTTGTCCTGGCGCGCGTAACCGTAGAACGGCACGATCACCGTGATCGACCGTGCCGAGGCGCGCTTCAGCGCGTCCAGCATGATCAGCTGCTCCATGATCCACTTGTTGATCGGAGCCGTGTGGCTCTGGATCAGGAAGCAGTCGGCGCCACGTGCGGACTCCTGGAAACGCACGTAGATCTCACCGTTGGCGAAATCGAAGGCCTTCGTCGGCACGAGACCGACACCCAGTTGATGTGCGACCTCCTCGGCCAGCTCGGGGTGGGCGCGGCCGGAGAAGAACATCAGTTTCTTCTCGCCGGTCGTCTTGATCCCGGTCACAGCACAGTCTCCTCAGACGTGTATCTGGCACCGCGCGCATAGGTCCCGATGTGCGACGAGCCAGCCGAAATGGGTGAGCATCTATCACGGTACGCCGCCTTCGGCGCACCTGTTTCCGGTCAGCTTTCGCCGTCGGGCTCCTGAGCGGCAGCCAGGGCGGCCTGCGCCGCAGCGCTTCCGGGACGCTTCCGAGCGACCCAGCCCTCGATATTCCGCTGCTGGCCCCGGGCGACGGCCAGTGAGCCGGACGGTACGTCCTTGGTGATGACCGAACCCGCGGCCGTGTAAACGCCGTCCCCGACCGTGACAGGCGCCACAAACATATTGTCCGACCCGGTCCGGCAGTGCGAACCGATCGTGGTGTGGTGCTTGGCCACCCCGTCGTAGTTCACGAACACGCTCGCCGCACCGATGTTGGTGTGATCGCCGATCGTCGCGTCCCCGACATAACTCAGGTGCGGCACCTTCGTGCCCTCGCCGATCGTCGCGTTCTTCATCTCGACGTACGTACCCGCCTTGGCCTTCGCACCCAGCCGCGTACCCGGGCGCAGATACGCGAACGGACCCACGGTCGCCCCCGGGCCCACCTCCGCGCCGTCCGCGACCGAGTTGTCCACCCGCGCGCCCGCGCCGACGGCAGTGTCCTTCAGACGGGAGTTCGGGCCCACCTCGGAGTCCTCCGCGAGATGCGTCGTCCCCAGCAGCTGCGTCCCCGGGTGCACGACCGCGTCGCGCTCGTACGTCACCGTCGCGTCGATCAGCGTCGACGCCGGGTCCACGACCGTCACACCGGCGAGCATCGCGCGCTCCAGCAGCCGCTCGTTGAGCAGACGCCGGGCCTCCGCCAGCTGGAGACGGTTGTTGATCCCCAGGATCTCCCGGTGGTCGGCCGCGACCGAGGCGCCGACACGGTGCCCCGCCTCACGCAGGATCGACAGCACGTCGGTGAGGTACTCCTCGCCCTGACTGTTGTCCGTACGCACCTTGCCGAGCGCCTCGCCGAGCAGCCGGCCGTCGAAGGCGAACACCCCGGAGTTGATCTCACGGATCGCGCGCTGCGCCTCGGTGGCGTCCTTGTGCTCGACGATCTGGGTGACCGCCCCGGTGCCCGCGGCACGGACGATCCGGCCGTAGCCGGTCGAGTCCGGGACCTCGGCGGTCAGCACGGTGACGGCGTTCGCGTCGGTGGCGTGGGTGGAGGCCAGCGCGGAGAGCGTCCCGCCGGAGAGCAGCGGGGTGTCGCCGCAGACCACGATGACGGTGCCGTCCACGGTGCCGCCGAGCTCCTCGAGCGCCATCCGGACGGCGTGGCCGGTGCCGTTCTGCTCGGCCTGGTAGGCGGTGCGCACGGGGGCGTCCCCGGCGGAGAGGTGTGCGGTGACCTGCTCACTGGCGTGGCCGACGACCACGACGAGGTGCTCGGGGTCCAGCTCACGGGAGGCGGCGACGACATGTCCGACGAGCGAGCGCCCGGAGATCTCGTGCAGGACCTTGGGGGTCTTCGACTTCATGCGGGTGCCCTCACCCGCTGCGAGGACGACGACGGCTGCCGGGCTGATGGCGCTCACGGATGTGCCCTTCGGCTTCGGGTGGTGGACATCCGCAGGATACCGGGGGCGTTTACGCCCGAAACGAGCGCGGGCCCCGACCGGTGAGGTCGGGGCCCGCGCTCGGAGCTCCCGGGGAAGGAATCGAACCCTCATTCAATGGACCAAAACCATTTGTCCTGCCATTAGACGACCCGGGATGGTCTATGGCGCTATGTCCGATTCTCTTGATCGGTGCATTTCGCAGCCCCTACTATGCCGCACCACCAGCCCTCGATGCGACGGTACAGGTCCGCACTTTTCAGAACTCGGACCACAAGGCAACCTCGGTAACCCTCACCTGTGTTCTTCCGATTCGTCTTCGGGGTGTGCCTTTTGAGCGTGGTCTTGCCGAACGCGGAGGCCGTGGCGCCCGTGAGGTCGGCCCAGTAGCGCTCCGCCGCTGTGACGTCGGCCGTCTCGTGGATGTGGACGTGGAACCGGAGGTGCTCCGGAGATACGCCCAGGAGGCGTAGCCACGCGAGGTAGACGGAGATCATGTCGGGATCGCTGTTGATGAAGGTGACCCTCTCCTGTGAACGGTAGGGCTTCGACTTGCTCCCCTCCGCCCAATAGAGGCCCACGCCGACCAGGAACAGTTCGCGCGGGCTGAGTGAGCTGATCTCGGCCGCCGCCGCCTTCTTCGTCCGTACACGTTCGGTAGCGCGGCGTTGAAGAGTCGCTTCCCAGCCGCGACGGGCGATCGCGGATGCCTGCTCAGCGGTGCGTCTGCGTTCCGGCTTCGGCAGATCCCGCACCCATAGCGAGATCGACCCCTTGGAACACCCCAGCTCCACCTGGATCTGGTCGTAGGTCATGCCCTGGAGCCGCAGCTCCCGGGCCTTCGTGCGCAGGTCGTCCTTGGCGTTCGGGCGCTTCGTCCACTCCGGGGCCGGCTCGCCCTCCAGGAGGCGATTGAGGATGTCGTTGTTGTCGACGAACAGCCGGTCGCGGATCTGGCGACGGCTCAGCCCCTCCCTCCGCAGTGCGACCGCCTTCTCGCGCAGCCCTTCGAAGTCCGCGTACTTGCCGCTGGCATGTGTCATACGGACAGCGTCGTCCGGAATGCGGACGTCCGGGTCGAAAGAGTGCTCGTATCACCGGATCGTGCGATCTGCCTGTGTTTGGCGTACGACCGGTTACTTTCCGTGCTGATGGAGTCTCCGGAAAAACAGATGCGCCCGCCCGTACGCTGGATGCCATGACCGCAACGGGGGCAGACCAGGAAGCGGCGGGGCCGACCACCCGCGGTTACTGGTGGTGGGAGCGGCGGCGCGGTGTCGCCCTGGACGTGGGGCTGGCGCTGGTCTCGGCGCTGGAGTGTGCGCTGGAGGGGGTGGAGTTCGCCGGGGACACCGGGCTGCCGGTGCCGCTGGGGGTGCTCTTCGGGCTGTTCGCGGGGTCGGTCCTGGTACTGCGGAGGCGGTGGCCGATCGCCGTGGTGCTGGTGTCGATCGCGACGACGCCGGCCGAGATGGGCTTCCTGATGGGGATCGTCGGGCTGTACACCCTGGCGGCCTCCGAGGTGCCGCGCAGGATCACGGTGGTGCTGACGGGGATGACGCTGGTCGGCACGTTCATCGTGTCGTACGTGCGGCTCCGGCAGAGTGTGGACGCCCATGCGGATTTCGGGCCGGGGGTCTGGTACGTCCCGGTGGTGTCCCTCTTCATGTCGTTGGGGCTGACGGCGCCCTCGGCGATCTTCGGCCTCTACATCGGTGCCAGGCGCCGTCTGATGGAGAGCCTGCGGGAGCGTGCGGATTCGCTGGAGCGGGAGCTGTCGCTGCTGGCGGACCGGGCGGAGGAGCGGGCCGAGTGGGCGCGTACGGAGGAGCGGACCCGGATCGCCCGGGAGATGCACGACGTGGTGGCCCACCGGGTGAGTCTGATGGTGGTGCACGCGGCGGCGTTGCAGGCGGTGGCTCCGAAGGATCCGGCGAAGGCGGTGCGTAACGCGGCGCTGGTGGGGGACATGGGCCGGCAGGCGCTGACGGAGTTGCGGGAGATGCTCGGGGTGCTGCGGAGCGGGGATGCCCTGGTGGCGCCGCGGACGGGGCGGGTGCCGCTCGCGTCGGTGGGGCGGGTGGCCGCCGTCGCCGCGGTTGTCGCCGCGGTGGAGGACGGGCCTCGGTTGTGCGAGGTGGAGGCGCTGGTGGCGCAGTCCCGTGAGGCGGGGATGACGGTGGAGCTGTCGGTGGAGGGGGAGCTGAGGTCGTATCCCCCGGAGGTGGAGCAGACGGCGTACCGGGTGGTGCAGGAGGCGTTGACGAACGTCCACAAGCATGCGGCGGGTGCGAAGACGTGGGTGCGGCTCGCGCATCGGGGGGCGGAGGTGGCGATGCAGGTGGAGAACGGTCCGATGGACGGTGTGACGGCGGACGCGGGGCTGCCGAGCGGTGGCAACGGTCTGGTGGGGATGCGGGAGCGGGTGCTGGGGCTCGGGGGTGTGTTCGTGTCGGGGCCGACGGACGCGGGGGGTTTCCGGGTGTCGGCGGTGCTGCCGGAAGGCGGGGCGGCGTAGGGCGCTCTTCCGGCCGGGGTCTCCGGGCCGGGTCCGCTCAGCCGTGTTGGTACGGCCTTGTCGCTCAGCCGGAGGTGAGGCGGGCGGGCTGTGCTCCGGTCATGAGGGTCTCGAGGGCGCGGTCGATGTCGGAGCCGAGGTACCAGTCGCCGGTGTGGTCGATGGAGTAGACGCGTCCTTCGTTGTCGATGGCGAGGACGGCCTGCCCGTCGCCTTCCTCTCCGAGGGGTGCGACCTCGGTCTCCAGGGCGCGTCCGAGGTCGCCGAGCGTGCGGGCGAGGTGGAGTCCGCTGAGGGGGTCGATGTGCACGGTGGTGGTGGCGATCTGGCGGCCGGGTGCGGACGAGGTGATGCTCAGTCCGCCGAATTCGGCCCAGGCCTCGACCGCGGCGGGGAAGACGGCGTGCTGGTGTCCGGCGGGGGAGGCGTGGGAGCGGAGGGCGTCGGCCCATTCCTCGGCCTGGCGGATGTCCCAGCGTCCGGGCTGCCAGCCGGCGTCGCGGAGGGCCGCGTCCACGGCGACGGGGAAGCGGGTGGTGGAGGTGCGGTTCTGCTGGGCGGGTACGTCGGTCCGGTCGCGCATGGTGGTGTGCTCAGCCCTTCTCGGCGGTGGTCGCCGCACCTGTGGTGAGGTCGACGGGGCGTACGCCGAAGTGGGCGAGCATCACCGTGCAGGAGCGGCAGGGGGGTGCGTAGCTGCCGTGGAGGGGGTCGCCGTCCTCGCGGATGCGGCGGGCGGTGAGGCGGGCGTGTTTGAGTGCGCGGCGGGCTTCACCGCTGGTGAGGGGTTTGCGCTGGGCCCGTTTGGAGCGGCTGTCGTCGGCGGCGGTGAGCTGCCGGGACAGGAGTATGGCTTCGGGGCAGCGTCCGGTGAAGCGTTCGCGCTGGTTGCTGGGGAGGGTGTCGAGGAAGTCCTGTACGAGTGGGTGGAGGACCGGCGGCTGGTCGCCCTTGCCGGCGGTGCAGGTGAGTGTCTCCCCGCGTACGGACAGGGCTGCGGCCACCGCGGGCAGGATGCCGTCGCGGCGGTGGTGGAGGCGGGGCGCTCGGTGGGGCTCTGTGGTGCTCCAACTGAGTCGCGGATCTCCGGATGTGACTGTTTGTGCTGTGCGCATGGTGCTGGTTTCCCTCCCTGCAATCCCCCGAGTTGCGGGGGACAGCCTGCCAAATATGCAGGGTGCTGCGGAAGCTGGGTCGGTGAAACGTGTCTGCGTGTCGCGGTTCGGTGGCCCGGTTGTCGCGTGTCCGTCACGCGGTGGTGACGTTCGGTGAGTGGGTGCGGGGGCCAGGGGGGCGTTGTTGCGTCACGGCATAGGCTGTGCGGAACACCGGACGCAGCAGGGGGCAACCGCCATGACGACAGGTCGGCTCGGGCAGCAAGCCGCGCCACCGAACGCGGCCTATGCCGGGCAGGTCGTTCATTTCCCGGATCCTGTCCGGGCGTCCCGCCACCCTAGAGGTGTGCGTGTGGACGGGAACGGCTATCCGGTTCTTTCGCCGTACGCGCGGGCGGCGGCGGAGATCGCGGATCCGCCTCCGGGGTTCGGTGTGGACGAGTTGCGGCTGACGGATTACGTGTCGGCGAACGCGGCGCTCGCGGCGAGCGGTCATGAGCTGTGGGACACGATTCCCGCGGTGGCGACCCCGCACGGCTGGACGTGGCATCACGTGGCGGGTGGCCGGCGTATGGAGCTGGTGCCGGTCGAGGTGAAGGCCCTGCTCCGTCATCACGGTGGTCTGGCGACGACGGATGTGGACCAGGACCGTCGGGGGACGCGGCCGTTGCAGGAGACGAGGCCGGCGCATTTCCGGTTGCCGAAGGGTTCTGTGGCGGTGGGCGAGCAGCAGGTCCTGGGTGTCGAGGAGGATCTGGGGTACCGGCTTCCGGGGGCGTACCGGTCGTTCCTGAAGGCGGCCGGTGGTTCGGCTCCGGTGGGTGCGGCGTTGGACGCGGAGCTGGGTCTGCTGGTGGACCAGCCGTTCTTCACGGTGCGTGAGGAAGCGGCGATGAACGACCTGGTGTATGTGAACAAGTGTCTGCGGGATCACTTCACGAAGGATTTCCTGGGTGTGGGTTTCGTCCAGGGCGGCATCCTGGCGGTGAAGGTGCGTGGTGACGCCGTGGGGTCGGTGTGGTTCTGTGCGTACGACGACGCGCGGGATCAGGACGGCTGGGGTGTGCAGGAGCGGGTGGACCGGCTCCTGCTGCCGTGCGGTGAGGATTTCGATGCTTTCCTCCAGCGGCTCGCGGGTAATCCGCCGGAGCTGGAGACGGTGGCGAACCTGATGGTGGACGGTGGCTTCGCGCGGGCCGTCCCGGTGGAGGGGTGAGCGCGGTGGTGACCTTCGCGCAGGCGCAGGAGCGGGCGGACGAGTGGGTCAACGGTGACGTGCCCGCGTATCAGCACCGTGAGGTCCGGGTCCGTGAGTTCGAGCTGGGTTTCGTGGTGTGGGCGGAGGACCGGGCGGAGGGGCCTGTCTCGGACGGTGGGCGTCAGCGGCTGGTGATCGCCCGGGACAGTGGTGAGGCCACGTTGTGGCCGGGGCTGCCGGTGGGCGAGGTGATACGGCGTTACGAGGAGGATTACGGGGCGCCGGCGGAGGTGGGGTCCGCTCCGGAGCCGCCGCAGCGCATCGATCTGAATCAGACGTCGTTCCTGCTGACTCCGCCGGAGTGGTTGCAGGAGGCGGCGGACAAGCTGGGCATTCCGGACCGGCGTGCGGAGGCGGACGCGGACGCGTCGCCTGCCGATGCTGTGCCGTCGTCCCCTTCTTCTCCTTCTTCCGCTCCGGTTCCGGGCGTGTCCTCTCCGTCCGTTCCGGCGCCGGCCGGTGCCGATTCGGGGGCCGGGTGGCCTGCTGCCGGTGGGCAGGTGGATCACGAGCCGACGGCGAACGACGGGGTGCCGGCCGGGGCGACTCCCTGGGCGGGTACGGACACGAACGCGGCCGGGGACGTGGGCGGTGTGCCGTTGCCCGCGACGGTGTTCGCGCCGCCGCTCTCGGGGTCGGACGACGACGGGACTCCGCCGCCGGTCGTTCCGGCGGAGGCTCCTACGGCGTTGATGTCGGGTGGCAGTCAGCTGCCGCGGACGGCGGTCGTTCCTGGTCTGGATCCGCAGGCGCCGCCTCCGGGGACCGCCGCTCCGGCTCCTGGGGCTCCGGTTCCCCCTGGTCGGGTGGCGCCCGGTGCGGGTGACATCGCGGATGCGGCGACGAGCAAGGCCGTCGTCCCGCCGCGGGGTGCGCGCGGGTCGGCTCCGACGACTCCGCCGCCTCCGGGTGCGCCCGGTACGCCGGGGGTGCGGCCGGGCACTGCTCCGCCGCCGTCGGGGCCGGGTGCGCCGGGTGCGCCGGCGGGGGGCTACGTGCCGACGCAGATGGTCTCCCAGCTGGGTCCTCCGGGGGCTCCGGCTCCCGGGGCGACGCCGCCTCCGGGTGCGCCGCAGCCGCCTGCTCCTCCAGGGCCTCCCGGTCCTCCCGGCCCGCCGCCGGGTGCGACGCCGCCTCCGGGTGGCGGGGTGCATCACGCCGCGACGATGTTCGCCGACGCGAGCATCGGTGGACCGAACGCGCCGCGTCCCCCGGGTCCTCCTGGTCCGCCCGGTGCGCCGGGTGCGGTGCCGCCGCCTCCGCCCGGTGCCACGCCGCCGGGTCCTCCCGGTCCCCCCGGGCCTCCGGGTGGCGGGGTGCACCATGCCGCGACGATGCTGGCGGGTCCGGGCCAGGCCGGTCCGGGTGCGCCGCAGCCGCCCGGCCCTCCGGGTCCGCCCGGTGCTCCCGGGATGCAGGGTCCGCCCACCCCGCCGCCTCCGGGGGCGTACGGATATCCGCAGCAGCCGACGGGGCAGCCGACGGTCGGTCCGGGCTATCAGGCCGTGCTGCGCTTCCGTGCGGCCGACGGCAGTGAGCAGCAGCTGATCCGGCGTTCGGCGCCGGGTACGCCGCATCCTGAGTGGCAGATGCTGCACGAGCTGCGTGCGATGGGTGTGCCTCCGCAGCAGGTCATCGAGTTGCACACGGAGCTGGAGTCGTGCGAGCTGCCGGGTGGTTACTGCGCGCGGATGATCCGGGAGACCTGGCCGCAGGTCCGGATCACGAGTGTGGCGCCGTACGGCACGGATCACGCGAGCCGGCAGCAGGGGATGCAGCATCTGCTGACGCATCAGGGTGAGCTGCACCAGGTGGCCGACGGTCCGGCGCGGCCCGCTCCGGTGCGGGCGCCGTTGCCGCAGATGCCGCCTGCCGTGGCGGTGCCTCCGGAGGCGCTGGCGGAGGAGTTGCACGGGGCGTTCGGTCCGGGTGTGCTGCGCTTCGACCAGCGGGCGGTGTCCCGTCAGGGTGTGCCCGAGGTGGTGGCGCGGACGCTGGTGTGGGCGGGGCTGCCCGCTGATTTCGGGCCGTTCTTCTGGGCGCAGCCGGGGCATCCCGTGGTGCCGACGCTGGCGGAGCTGGCGGCGCAGCGTCAGGTGCAGCCGGCGTCGGACGCGGGTTCGTATCTGGTGATGGGTTCGGACTTCGGCCGGGCGATCTGTGTGCAGTACGGCACGGCGAACATCGTGGCCGTGCCGGTGGAGGCGGGTCCGGGTGGCCGGCCGGTGCCGCCGCAGTTCGTGAACACGGGGCTGCCGGAGTTCGTGCGGTCGATGGCGTTGCTGGGCCGGATGTGGCGGCTGCGGTACGGGCTGAATCCGGAGCAGGCGGGCCGTTGGACGGTCGATTTCCAGGCGCAGCTGGTGGCGGTGGATCCGGCGGCGCTGGCGTCGCCGGAGGGCTGGTGGTCGGTCCTGCTGGAGCAGATGTGGGACGGGCTGCTGTGATCCGTTCCGGTCGGTTCTGATCGGTCGTGTGGTGTGAGGCGCTCGTCCCCTGGTGGGGGCGGGCGCCTTTTGTGTGGGGTTCTGTGACGCGGGTCGCTTCCGTCCTGAATGCAGCTGATCGATTCCGACTTCCGGGCCAATTACCGCATCCTTGACGTATTGCTGAACGGTCGGGGCGTCGGAGAGCGGGAAAGAGGGCTTCAGGGATGAGTGGTGGACCGGTGTCCGCGCACGGTTTCGTCGGTGTTCGGGGGCGTGGTTACCGTCCTGAACAGGTGGACCGCATGGTGGCCTCGCTGTCCGCGGAGCGGGACGGCGCCCTGGACCGGCTGTCGCGGCTGACGGCGCTGGCGGAGGAGCTGGCGGCGGAGTCGGCGCGGCTGGGTGAGGTGGTGGCCTCGCTCGCGCCGCAGACGTATCAGTCGCTGGGGGAGCGGGCGCGGCAGATCCTGGCGTTGGCCGAGGCCGAGGCGGAGGCGGCCGGGGTCGCGGCGCAGGAGGAGGCGCAGGCGCTGCGGGACGCGGCGGACGTGGCGGGCCGGGAGGCGCGTGAGGCGGCCCGTGAGGCGGCGGGCGCGGTGCGTGCCGCGGCGGACGCCCGTGCGGAGGAGGTGCTGGCCGCGGCGGGGGAGGCCGCCGGGGTGCTGGTGGAGGAGGCGCGCCGGGAGGCGGGTGAGGTGCGGGGGGCCGCGGAGTCGGAGATGGCGGAGACGCGTCGCCGTACGGCGGGTGTGCTGTCGCACCAGGACCAGGAGCACGGCGAGCGGGGCAAGGCGGCGGATGCGGAGATCGCCGGGGCCGAGGCCGCCGCGTCGGAGCGCGAGTCGGAGCTGACGGCCCGTGGGGAGGCGTTGCTGGCTGCGGCCCGGCGGGAGCTGGCGGAGGCGGAGGAGGCGGCCCGGCACGGGCAGGAGGACGCGGACGCCCGGGCCGCGGAGCTGTTGTCGGGGGCCAGGGTGGCGGAGGAGCGTGTGGTGCGGGAGACGGAGCGGGTCCTGCGGGAGCACGAGGAGGGCCGTGAGGAGGTGCAGGCCCACATGACGCACGTGCGCAATTCGCTGGCGGCGCTGACGGGGCGTGTGGCGGCCGGGCCGGCGGAGTAGCCACGCCCCGGGCTCCGGGTGTGCCCCACCCGGGTTCCGGGTGTGCCACGCCCCGGGTCAGGAGTGCGCGGGCCGTGCGGGTCAGTCGGCGCCGGCCCGGTGCGTGTCCTGACGCGGGGCGACGGAGAAGACCTGGTCGAGCCCGGTGACGCGCAGGATGCGGAGCACGGAACCGGGGACGGAGACCAGCGCGATGTCGGCGCGGGCGGCGAGGGCGTGGTTGCGGGCGACGATGAAGGCGGTGATGCCGCTCGAGTCGCAGAAGTCGAGGCCTTCGAGGTCGAGTACGAGGCGCTGGCCCGGTGCGAGGGCGAGGCCTGTGACCACGTGGCGGAGTTCGTCGGCTGTACCGAAGTCGAGTTCTCCCGTGACGGTGAGCACGGGGCCGGTCTCGGTGGCGCGGACGGTTGTCGTGAGTGGTCTCATGTCAGGGTGTCGCTCACAGGGTCGGGCCGGTCGGCGGGTATGCCGAGGGCGAGGAGGGCGGTGTCGTCGTCGAGGCCGTCGCCGAAGCTGTTGAGCAGGCCGGTCAGCGCCGTGATGACCTGCTGCGCTCCGGTGTGGGGGAGGTCTGCCGCGAAGTCGCGCAGTGCCTCGTCCCCGAACAGTTCGCGCTTCTCGCCGATCCGGGCCTCGGTGAGTCCGTCCGTGTAGAGCAGGAGGGTGTCGCCCGCCGCCAGCGTGGTCCGGGCGGAGGCGAATCGGGCGGTGGGCAGGATGCCGACGAGGAGACCTCCGGGGGTGGGGAGGTAGTCGGCCCGGCCGTCCCGGCGCAGGACGAGGGCAGGGGGGTGGCCGCCCGAGGCGAGCTCGACCGTGACGGTGTCGCCGTCGGGTTCGAGGATGCCGAAGATCGCGGTGCAGTAGCGCGGATCGCCGGTGGCGTACCGCTCGTGGAGCACGGTGTTGAGGGTGGTGAGCGCCGCCACGGGGTCCGGGTCGTGGAGGGCGGCGGCCCGCAGGGTGTAGCGGGTCAGTGAGGTCACGGCGGCGGCCTGCGGGCCTTTGCCGCAGACGTCGCCGAGGAAGAAGGCCCAGCGTTCGCCGTCCAGGGGGAAGAGGTCGTAGAAGTCTCCGCCGAGACGGTCCGGTGACGCCGTGTGGTAGGAGGAGGCGGCTTCCATGCCGGGCACCGGGGGAAGGGCCACCGGGAGGAGGCTGCTCTGCAGCACCGCGAGGGCTTCCTGCAGTCGTTCGCGGTCCTCCTCCGCCTGCCTGCGGTCCTCCTCGGCCTGCCTGCGGGCTTCTTCGGCGACCTGGCGTTCGCGGAGCAGTTCGCGTTCGTAGGAGCGCCGGTCGCTGGCGTCGGACACCGTCGTACGGATCAGGAGGGGCCGGCCGTCGCTGTCGGTCTTCGTCAGGGAGCTGATGAGCACGGGGAGCCGGCTGCCGTCGGCGTTCCTGAGGTCGAGGGTGACGCCGCTGACGCTGCCCTGCATGCTCAGGAGGGGCGCGAGGTGGGTGTCGTGGTAGATCCTGCCGCCGACGGTCAGCAGGTCGGTGAAGCGCATGCGGCCCACGACCTCGTCGCGGGAACGGCCGAGCCAGGTCAGCAGCGTGGTGTTGATCTTCGCGACGGTCCCGTCCATGAGGGTGGACAGGTAGCCGCAGGGAGCGGAGTCGTAGAGCTCCTCGGCGCTGTCCTCCAGCAGGGCGGTGAACGCCGCGTCGGTGGAGGTGGTGTCCTCGCCGTCCGGCCGGTCGGGGTCCGTCCCGGTGCGGCACATCACGACTGGTCGCCCAGGAAGTCGGTGATGGCGGCCACCGTCGCCTCGGGGGCGCTCAGCTGGGGGCAGTGGCCGGTCGCGTCCAGGGTGACGAGGCGGCTGCCCGGGATGGCGGCGTGGACGTAGGCGCCCACTTCCCGGGGGGCTATGACGTCCTGCGAACACTCCAGGACGAGCGTGGGGACGCTCACCTTCCTCAGGTCGTCGCGGCTGTCGCTCAGGAAGGTGGTGCGGGCGAAGACGCGGGCGATCGCCGGGTCGGTGGCGCAGAAGCTGTTGGTCAGCTCTTCACCGAGTTCGGGGCGGTCGGGGTTGCCCATGATGACCGGCGCCATGGCCGCCGACCAGCCGAGGTAGTTGGACTCCAGGGATTCCAGGAGCTCGTCGATGTCCTCGGCGCTGAATCCGCCCTGGTATCCGGGGCCGTCGACGTAGCACGGGGAGGGGCCGATCATGGTCAGTGAGGCGAAGAGGCCGGGTGCCGTCGCCGCCGCGAGCACGCCGGCCATGGAGCTGACCGAGTGCCCGACGAAGTGGACGTCGCGCAGGTCGAGCGCTTCGCAGATCTCCACCACGTCGCGGGCGTAGCCGTCCAGTGAGCCGTAGCGGGCCTCGCTCCATGCCGAGAGGTCCGAGCGGCCCGATCCGACGTAGTCGAACATCACGACGCGGAAGCTCTCGGCCAGGGCGGGTGCCACGAGCCGCCACATGTTCTGGTCACAGCCGAACCCGTGCGCCAGGAGGAGGACGGGTGCGTCCTCGGGTCCTGTCACGGTGATGTTGTTCCTGCTGACTATGTCCATGCGCGCATCCTCGCACCTCGGTGAGGGCCGGCCCCGCCGCGTCACTGCCGTCCGGCGGGCGGGGCTCCGGCGAGGATCCAGGGTTCGGCGGCCTCGTACCGGCGGCGTTGTCCGGTGGTGTCGGTGTCCCGGCCGTACACGGTGCCGAGCCAGCCGGCCAGGAAGCCGAAGGGGATGGAGACGAGGCCGGTCGTGGTGAGCGGGAACCAGTTGACGTCGTGGTGGGGGAAGACGGATCCGGGGGATCCGGACACGAGGTCGGTGCCGGTGATGAGGACGAGCACGCAGACGGTGCCGCCGATGAGGGTGCAGAGCAGGCCGGTGCGGGTGAAGCGGCGCCAGAACATGCTGTAGACGAGTGCCGGTGCGATGGCGGACGCCCCGATGCAGAAGGACAGGGTCACCAGGGCCTGGACGTTCCAGTGGCGGGCGAGGACGGCGAGGGTGACGGCGAGCGCTCCGACGCCGACGGCCGCGCCCTGGGCGGTGGCCATCTCGGCGCGGTTCCGCATCGGTGTGCCGGTCCGCAGGCCGTGGGCGAACAGGTCGTGGGCGAGGGAGTTGGCGCAGGCCAGGATCATTCCGGCGACGGAGGCGAGCAGGGTCAGGAAGATCGCGCTGGTCATGGTGGTGACGACGAGCGTCCCGATCCCGCCCCCGCCGGCGACGGCGCCGGTGACCTGGAGGATCGCGCTGTTGCCCTGGGCTCCGGCGGCGGTGATGCGGGCGTGTCCGACGAGGGCGGCGGCTCCGAAGCCGATGACGGCGAGGAGGAGGCAGAGGCCGACGACGACGGAGACGGCCCACGACAGGGAGCGGCGGACGGCCCGGGCGTCGCGGACACCGGTCATCCGCATGGTGATGTGGGGCAGGCAGGCGGCGCCGAGGACGACGGTCAGTTCGGAGCTGATCATGTCGAGGTCGCTGCCCCCGAACTGGAGACCGGAGTGCAGGTAGGCGGTGCCCGCCCCGCTGCCGCTCGCGGCGGCGTGGAGGAGGGCGCCGGTGTCCCAGTCGAAGCGGTCGAGGACGAGTACGGAGACGAGGAGTCCCGCGCCGAGGAGGACGACGGTCTTGATGATCTGGATCAGGGCGGTGCCCTTCATCCCGCCGATGGCCGCGTAGCCGATCATGACGACGCCGAGGGCGATGATGGATCCGGTGCGGAATCCGGAGCTGTCGAAGCCGAGGATGAAGGCGAGCAGGTCGCCGCTGCCGGCGAGCTGGACGACCATCAGCGGCAGCAGCGCGGCGAGGGTGACGGCGCAGGAGGCGATGCGCGCGGCCCGGCCGGGGGCGCGGCGGGTGAGCATGTCGCCCATGGTGAACCGGCCCGCGTTGCGCAGGGGTTCGGCGAGCAGGAACATCAGCAGGACCAGGGACAGGGCCGTGCTGAGGGCGAGTACGAGGCCGTCGTGCCCGGTGAGGGCGATGACTCCGGTGGTGCCGAGGACGGTGGCGGCGGAGAGGTAGTCGCCGGCGACGGCGAGGCCGTTGCGCAGGGGTGAGAGCGAGCGGTAGCCGGTGTAGAAGGCGTCGAGGTCGTCGCGGTCGGGTCCGGTCATGACGCAGAGCAGCAGGGTGACGGTGGCGACGGCGATGAACGCGGTGAGGGACATCGTCTGGGCGGACTCGTCGAATCCGTTCACCGGCCCGCTCCCGTCCCGTGGTGCCCGCCGGGTGTGCGGGCGGTGTCGTCGCGGGGGGTGCCGGCCCTGTCGCGGAGTCCGGCGCTGAGCGGGTCGACGGTGCGGTGGGCGGTCCACTCGTAGACGGCGACCGCGGCGAGTGTGACGGGGAGCTGGCACAGGCCGAGGAGGAGGCCGGTGGTGAGTCCGCCGTCGCCGACGGGGCGGGTCATCAGGGCGGGGGCGTAGCCGGACAGCAGGAGGAACAGGGTGAAGTAGCCGAGTGCGGTGAGGGTCGAGACGCGGCGCAGCCGGCGGTAGGCGGTGCGCAGCCGTCGCAGGTCGCTGTGGTGTCCGGGAGCGGGGGCGGAGCCTGCCGCGGGTGCCGGTGGGCGGGGTGGCGGCGGGGGCGGGGAGCTCTGCCAGGGCATGAGGTAGTCGCCGGGGTACGGGGGTGGTGCGGGGCGGTGGGGGTGCGGTGACCGCCCGGGTGGGGGAGGGGGTGGCTGTGGGGGGTGCGGCATGGCGGTGCTCCTTGCATGGCTCGGGTCCGGGGACGGACTGCAAGGCGGGTGCGCGGGTGCGCGTCGGGAGCAGCGCGGGGGCGCTGTCGGGAGCGCGTACGTTACTCGCGGGTATCGCGGAGGGGGAGGGTTACGGGTGAACTACCGCTGGTAACGCATCAGTTGTCTAGTCCCTCGGCGTACGGGAAGCGCTCTCGTGCTCGTCCAGGACCGGGAAGCGGCGCGGCGCCAGGGCGACGAGCACCAGCAGGGCGAGAGCGGCGGCGGCCGCGGCGCCGGTGAACACGTGGTCGACGGCCGTGTCGACGGCCCGCCGCAGCTGGTCCGTCGCTGCCGCGGAGAGGGCGGCCGGGTCCTCCAGGGCGTGCGAGACCGCGTCCAGGTCGCCGGGCAGCCCCGGGACGGGGGAGGCGGCGAGCCGGGACGTCAGCACACCGTTGGCGACGGCGCCGAAGACCGCGGCGCCCAGGCTCTGGCCCACCTGGCGGCAGAAGAGGACGGACGCCGTCGTCGTCCCCCGCTCGGCCCACCCCACCGTCGACTGGACCCCGACGATCAGCGGGAGTTGGAAGAGGCCGAGCGTCGCGCCGAGCAGCAGCATGAGCAGGGCGGGCTGCCAGGCGGCGCCGGGATAGGGCAGCAGCGGGAAGCAGAGCAGGACCAGCAGGGAGCCGGACATGCCGATGATCGCGGTGCGGCGGAAGCCGATGCGGTTGTAGACCCGGTCGGAGAGCGCGGCGGAGACGGGCCAGCTCAGGGTCATCACCGACAGGACGAACCCGGCGGCGATCGGGCCCAGTCCGAGGACGGACTGGGCGTACGTCGGCAGGAAGACCGTCGGCGCGACCATGAGCAGGCCCATGGCACCGAGGGCGAGATTGACCGACGCGATCGTGCGGCGCCTCCAGACCCAGCCCGGGATGACGGGCTCCGCGGCCCGCCGCTCGATGAGGACCGTGAGTCCGGCCAGTGCCGCGCTCGCCCCGAACAGCCCGAGCGAGGGGGCGGAGAGCCAGGGCCAGGCGACGCCGCCCTGGACGAGCGCCGTCAGCAGGAGCGCGCCCGTGGCGAACACCGCGAGGGCGCCCGCCCAGTCGACGCGGGGGCGGGCCGAGGGGCGCGGGCGGGCGGGTTCGTGGAGGTGGCGGACCACCAGCCAGAGGGCGACGGCACCGACGGGCAGGTTGATCAGGAAGATCCAGCGCCAGTCGGCGTACGCGGCGAGCAGCCCGCCGACCGCGGGGCCCGCCACCGCCGAAGTCGCCCAGACCGTGGACAGCTTGGCCTGGATCTTCGGGCGTTCCTTCAGCGGGTACAGGTCCGCGGCGATGGTCTGCACCGTGCCCTGGAGGGCGCCGCCGCCGAGGCCCTGGACGACGCGGAAGGCGATGAGGGCGGCCATGTTCCAGGCGGCGGCGCACAGGACGGAGCCCGCCAGGAAGAGGATGATGCCGGCGATCAGGACGGGCTTGCGGCCGAAGGTGTCGGAGAGCTTCCCGTACACCGGCAGGGTGACGGTGACGGCGAGCAGATAGCCGGAGAAGAGCCAGGAGAAGACGGCGAATCCACCGAGGTCGCCGACGATCTGGGGGACGGCGGTCGCGACGATCGTGCCGTCGATCGCGGCGAGGCCCATGCCGAGCATGAGGGCCGCGGCGACCGGGCGGCGGTCGCGAGCGCTGTCCTGTGCCGTGTCCCGGGAGGCCTCCCCGAGCACCGCTTCCGGGCTGTCCGTGCCGCCGGTGCCGTCCGTGCCGCCCACAGGGGGTCCCTTCCCTATGCATCTATTTACCCGGGTGACACTGTCTCACCGTCCCCGGCCCGGCGGGAGTCGCAGGCCGAGGGATGAGACCCCTACTCAGGTCCTGCTCCGCCGGCGCGAACCCCTAGGGGGAGCTCCGTAGCAGGGACCGGGGAGCGTTCCTCCCGGCGGAGGACGAGGCGGCGGTGCCCCCTTCCTTACCGTGGTCCTACACCGGGGGATGCGGTCGGCAGCAGGGGGCGGGGTGGGGAAAACCCCCCGTGAAGACTGCGCCGGGCACCACTGCGCTCGACCCCCTTCGCCACCGAGACTCGGAACGTACACAGGGACGTCCGTGCATCGACCGACATAGGAGAAAAACCGTGACAACGGCTGTAACCATTCCCAGGCACGGGGACACTGGAGGGCGTACGGCCGTCGCTGCGCGGGCGCGGCAGGTCGTCAAGGCGTACGGGGCGGGCGAGACCCGGGTCGTGGCGCTCGACCACGTCGACGTGGACATCGTCCGCGGACAGTTCACGGCGATCATGGGGCCGTCCGGATCCGGCAAGTCGACCCTGATGCACTGCCTCGCGGGTCTGGACACGGTGACCTCGGGCACGATCCACCTCGCCGACACCGAGATCACCGGTCTCAAGGACAAGAAGCTGACGCAGCTGCGCCGGGACCGGATCGGTTTCATCTTCCAGGCGTTCAACCTGCTCCCGACGCTCAACGCGCTCGAGAACATCACGCTGCCGATGGACATCGCCGGCCGCAGGGCCGACGCGGACTGGCTGCGGCAGGTCGTGGAGACCGTCGGCCTCGCCGAGCGGCTGAAGCACCGGCCCACACAGCTCTCCGGGGGCCAGCAGCAGCGCGTCGCGGTGGCCCGGGCGCTCGCCGCCCGCCCCGAGATCATCTTCGGTGACGAGCCCACCGGGAACCTGGACTCGCGGGCCGGTGCCGAGGTGCTGTCCTTCCTGCGCAGGTCCGTCGACGAGCTCGGCCAGACCATCGTCATGGTCACCCACGACCCCGTGGCCGCCTCGTACGCGGACCGGGTCCTCTACCTCGCCGACGGATCCATCGTCGACGAGATGAAGAACCCGACGGCCGAGCAGGTCCTGGACCGGATGAAGGACTTCGACGCACGCGGGCGGACCTCATGACCGTCTGGAAGACCTCGATGCGCAACTTCCTCGCGCACAAGGGGCGGATGGCGCTCTCCGCCGTCGCCGTCCTGCTGTCGGTGGCGTTCGTCTGCGGCACGCTCGTGTTCACCGACACCATGAACACCACCTTCGACAAGCTCTTCGCGGCGACGTCCGCCGACGTCACGGTCAGCCCGAAGAAGGCGGCCGGCGCCGACGACCTCCCGGAGAACGGCAAGCCCGAGGCGCTCCCCGCGTCCGTCGTGACCGAGGTCGCGGGCGCCGACGGGGTGAAGAAGGCCGAGGGCGCGGTCACCAGCATGTCCGTCACCCTCGTCGACAGTCGTGACAAGAACCTCGGGTCGGACACCGGAGCCCCGACCATCGCGGGCAACTGGACCACCAACGACCTGCGTTCCATGGAGATCACCTCCGGCCACGCCCCGCGCGGCCCGACCGAGGCGATGATCGACGCCGACACCGCGGAGAAGCACCATCTGAAGCTCGGTGACGAGGTGCGCACCATCGCCGTCACCGGTGACATCGAGGCGCGGATCAGCGGGATCGCGTCGTTCACCGTGACCAACCCCGGCGCGGCCGTCGTCTACCTCGACACCGCCACCGCGCAGCAGAAGCTGCTGGGCGCCCCCGGTGTCTTCACCCACATCTCGGTCACCGCCGAACCCGGCATCGGCGACACCGAGTTGAAGAGGAACGTCGCCGCCGCCCTGGGCGGCACCGCCGCGTACAAACTGCAGACCCAGGAGGAGGCCGCAGCCGCCGGCAAGGACTCCATGGGCTCCTTCCTGGACGTCATGAAGTACGCGATGCTCGGGTTCGCCGGGATCGCGTTCCTCGTCGGCATCTTCCTGATCGTCAACACCTTCTCGATGCTGGTCGCCCAGCGCACCCGCGAGATCGGCCTCATGCGGGCCATCGGTTCCAGCCGCAAGCAGGTCAACCGGTCGGTGCTGGTCGAGGCGGTGCTCCTGGGCATCGTCGGATCGGTCCTGGGGGTCGGCGCCGGCATCGGTCTCGCCGTCGGGCTGATGAAGCTCATGGGCGCCGTGGGCATGGAGCTGTCCACCAAGGACCTCACCGTCGCCTGGACCACGCCGGTGATCGGACTGGTGCTCGGCATCGTCGTCACCGTCCTCGCCGCCTACGTCCCGGCCCGCCGCGCCGGCAAGGTCTCCCCGATGGCCGCCCTGCGCGACGCGGGGACCCCGGCGGACGCCAGGTCCGGGTGGATCAGGGCCGGTCTGGGCCTGGTCCTCACCGGGGCCGGCGTCGCGGGCCTGTGGGCGACGACCCGCGTGGACGAGGCGAGCGAGGGTTCGCTCTACCTCGGCCTGGGCGTGGTCCTCACCCTCATCGGTTTCATCGTGATCGGCCCGCTGCTGGCCGGTGCGGTCGTGCGGGTGCTCGGCATCGTCGTCCTGCGGCTGTTCGGCCCGGTCGGGCGGCTGGCGGAGCGCAACGCGCTGCGCAACCCCCGGCGTACGGGAGCGACCGGCGCGGCCCTGATGATCGGCCTCGCCCTGGTGGCGTGCCTCTCGGTCGTCGGCTCCTCCATGGTCGCCTCGGCCACCGAGGAGCTCGACAGGTCGGTCGGTACGGACTTCATCGTCCAGTCGAACACCGGTCAGCTCCTCGTGCCGCAGGCAGCTGAGGCCATCAGGAAGGTGCCCGGCATCGAACGCGTCACGGACTACAAGGTCCTCGCGGCGAAGCTCACCAACCCCGACGGCTCGACCGCGGACGAGCAGGTCACCGCCGCCGACCCGACGTACCGGCAGGACCTGCGGCGCGAGACCGTCGCCGGTGACCTGGCGAAGGCGTACGGCGAGAACGCCATGTCGGTCGGATCGGACTACGCCACCCTGCACAAGATCGAGGTCGGGGACGAGCTGACCGTCGCCTTCAAGGCCGGCGACACCGCGAAGCTGAAGGTCGCCGCGATCACCTCCGACGAGACGAACGTCGACCGGGGCGCGAAGTACATCAACGTCACCACCGCCGAGCGTCACGTCACCGCCGACCGGATGCCCGGGAACATGATCATGTTCGCCTCGGCGGAGGGCGGCAAGGAGAAGGAGGCGTACGCCTCCCTCAAGAGCGCGCTCGCCGCGTACCCGCAGTACAAGGTGCAGAACCAGGCCGACTTCAAGGAGGACCTGAAGGACCAGATCGGCCAGCTGCTGAACATCGTGTACGGCCTGCTCGCCCTGGCGATCATCGTCGCGGTGCTCGGTGTGGTGAACACCCTGGCCCTGTCGGTGGTCGAACGGACCCGTGAGATCGGCCTGATGCGGGCGATCGGCCTCTCCCGCCGCCAGTTGCGGCGCATGATCCGTCTGGAGTCCGTCGTCATCGCCCTGTTCGGCGCGCTCCTCGGACTCGGCCTGGGCATGGGTTGGGGCACCTCCGCCCAGAAACTGCTGGCGCTGGAGGGACTCGAGGTCCTGGAGATCCCGTGGCCGACGATCCTCACCGTCTTCGTCGCCTCGGCCTTCGTCGGACTGTTCGCCGCCCTGGTCCCGGCCTTCCGGGCGGGCCGGATGAACGTCCTGAACGCGATCGCCACGGACGGGTGACAGTGCCCGCCGTAGGATGACTGCTCCGGCCCCGGGACGTTCCTCCAGACGTCCCGGGGCCGGATCGCGTCGTGCGACGTACCGGTCAGGCGTGCAGGACCGGTACGTCGTACTGGGGGATCCACTTGTCGCGGGTGACGATCGTCAGCCCTTCGGTCTGGGCCTGGGCGACGAGGACGCGGTCGAAGGGGTCACGGTGGAGCGGGGGGAGACGGCCGGCGCGTACGCCGTGCTCGGCGGTGATCGGGAAGGGCCTGAACTGCATGTCTCTGGCGCGCCCGGCGAGGTCCGGGGTGCCTGACAGCTTTCCGAGGCTTTGCTTGACCGCGATCTCCCACGGCGTGGCGGCGCTGACGTATACCTCGGACTCGGTGCGCAGGAGCTCCCTCGTCTCCTCGGAGAGCTCCGGCGAGGCATTGAGCCACCACAGGACGACGTGGGTGTCGAGAAGGAGCCTCAGCCACGCATCCCTAAGGCTTCCGCGATGTCGTCGGGGAGTTCGTCGAAGTCCTCAGGGATGTGAATCTGTCCCCTGAGTGTCCCGTAGTCGGTCCGGTTGACCGTGGACCGAAGGGGTACCACCTTCGCGATGGGCTCCCCGGCCCGGCTGTTCACGACTTCCTCGCCGGTCTCGACCTGTTGCAGTATGCGCGAGAAGTGGGTCTCCGCCTCGTGCACGTTGTACTGCCGGGCTGCTGCCATGAACTGCCTCACAGGGCCACAGGCGGACTGGCTGCCGGACCAAGGCTAGCCCCGCTGCCGCCGTCCGGACAACGGCGTTCCCTCGCGCGGGTGACACACCGGCGTCGTACGCTGGACACCCCGGCCCGTCCCACGTGTCGGGTCCTTCGCGTTGCTCACTCGCCACACCGGACGGAATCCCTTCATGAGCCTGCACGGTCTGCTGGATGTCGTCGTCACCGACCCGGCGCTCTCCGAAGCGGTGAAGGCCGCCTCCGACGGCCGCCGGGCCCATGTCGAGCTGGTCGGCCCGCCCGCCGCCCGCCCCTTCGCCGTGGCCGCCCTGGCCCGTGAGGCCGGGCGGACGGTGCTCGCCGTCACCGCGACGGGCAGGGAGGCCGAGGACCTGGCGGCCGCCCTGCGGACGCTGCTGCCCCCGGACACCGTGGCGGAGTTCCCGTCCTGGGAGACGCTGCCCCACGAGCGCCTCTCACCCCGTTCGGACACCGTGGGCCGCCGTCTCGCGGTGCTGCGCCGCCTCGCGCACCCCCGGCAGGACGACCCGGAGACCGGTCCGGTCAGCGTGGTCGTCGCGCCGGTCCGTTCCGTGCTCCAGCCGCAGGTCAAGGGCCTCGGCGACCTGGAGCCCGTCGCGCTGAGCAGCGGGCGGACCGCGGATCTGGGCGAGGTCGTGGACGCGCTCGCGGCAGCGGCGTACGCCCGCGTGGAGCTGGTCGAGAAGCGTGGCGAGTTCGCTGTGCGCGGCGGCATCCTGGACGTCTTCCCGCCGACCGAGGAGCACCCCCTGCGGGTGGAGTTCTGGGGCGACGACGTCGAGGAGATCCGCTACTTCAAGATCGCCGACCAGCGGTCCCTGGAGGTCGCCGAGCACGGGCTGTGGGCCCCGCCCTGCCGTGAGCTGCTGCTCACCGAGGACGTGCGGTCGAGGGCGGCGGCCCTCGCGGAGGAACACCCCGAGCTGGGGGAGCTGCTCGGGAAGATCGCGGAGGGCATCGCGGTCGAGGGCATGGAATCCCTGGCCCCGGTGCTCGTCGACGAGATGGAGCTGCTGCTCGACGTCCTGCCGAAGGGCTCGATGGCGCTGGTCTGCGACCCGGAGCGGGTACGGACCAGGGCGGCCGACCTCGTCGCGACCAGCCAGGAGTTCCTCCAGGCCTCCTGGGCGGCCACGGCGGGCGGCGGCGAGGCCCCGATCGATGTCGGCGCGGCGTCCCTGTGGGGCATCGCCGACGTCCGGGACCGGGCCCGCGAGCTGGGCATGATGTGGTGGTCGGTGGCCCCCTTCGCCGCCGACGACGAGGCAGGTGACGACACCCTGAAGCTGGGGATGCGCGCCCCCGAGACGTACCGCGGGGACACCGCCAGGGCGCTCGCCGACACCAAGGGCTGGCTGGCCGACGGCTGGCGGACGGTGTACGTCACCGAGGGCCAGGGGCCCGCCTCCCGCACGGTGGAGGTGCTCGGCGGAGAGGGCATCGCCGCCCGCCTCGACCAGGACCTGGCCGAGATCACGCCGTCGCTCGTGCACGTCTCCTGCGGCGCCATCGACAACGGCTTCGTCGACCCGGCCCTGAGGCTGGCCGTGCTGACCGAGACGGATCTGACCGGCCAGCGCACCGCCAGCAAGGACCTGGGGCGGATGCCGGCCCGGCGCCGCAAGTCCATCGACCCGCTGACCCTCCAGGCGGGGGACTACATCGTCCACGAGCAGCACGGCGTGGGCCGCTACATCGAGATGGTGCAGCGCACCGTGCAGGGCGCGACCCGCGAGTACCTCCTCGTCGAGTACGCCCCCGCCAAGCGCGGCCAGCCGGGGGACCGCCTCTACATCCCCACCGACCAGCTGGAGCAGGTCACCAAGTACGTCGGCGGTGAGGCGCCCACCCTGCACCGGCTCGGCGGCGCCGACTGGACGAAGACGAAGCAGCGGGCCAAGAAGGCGGTCAAGGAGATCGCCGCCGACCTGATCAAGCTGTACTCGGCGCGGATGGCGGCCCCCGGTCACGCCTTCGGCCCGGACACCCCGTGGCAGCGCGAGCTGGAGGACGCGTTCCCGTACGCGGAGACGCCCGACCAGCTGTCCACGATCGCCGAGGTCAAGGAGGACATGGAGAAGTCCGTCCCGATGGACCGGCTGATCTGTGGCGACGTCGGCTACGGCAAGACGGAGATCGCGGTGCGCGCGGCCTTCAAGGCCGTCCAGGACGGCAAGCAGGTCGCCGTCCTGGTGCCCACGACGCTGCTGGTCCAGCAGCACTTCGGCACGTTCACCGAGCGGTACGCCCAGTTCCCCGTCAACGTACGGGCGCTGAGCCGCTTCCAGTCGGACACCGAGTCGAAGGCGACGCTTGAGGGGCTCAAGGACGGTTCGGTCGACCTGGTCATCGGCACGCACCGGCTGTTCTCGTCGGAGACGAAGTTCAAGGACCTGGGCCTGGTCATCGTCGACGAGGAGCAGCGCTTCGGCGTCGAGCACAAGGAGCAGCTGAAGAAGCTCCGGGCCAACGTCGACGTGCTCACCATGTCGGCGACGCCCATCCCCCGTACGCTCGAAATGGCGGTGACGGGCATCCGCGAGATGTCGACGATCACGACGCCCCCGGAGGAGCGGCACCCGGTCCTGACCTTCGTCGGTCCGTACGAGGAGAAGCAGATCGGCGCGGCCGTGCGCCGTGAACTCCTGCGCGAGGGGCAGGTGTTCTACATCCACAACCGGGTGGAGTCGATCGACAGGGCGGCGGCGCGGCTGCGCGAGATCGTGCCCGAGGCGCGGATCGCCACGGCGCACGGGCAGATGGGCGAGAGCCAGCTGGAGCAGGTGGTCGTCGACTTCTGGGAGAAGAGGTTCGACGTGCTGGTCTCGACGACGATCGTCGAGTCCGGGATCGACATCTCCAACGCCAACACGCTGATCGTGGAGCGCGGCGACAACTTCGGCCTCTCCCAGCTGCACCAGCTGCGCGGCCGTGTGGGCCGCGGCCGGGACCGGGGCTACTCCTACTTCCTGTACCCGCCGGAGAAGCCGCTGACCGAGACCGCGCACGAGCGGCTGGCCACGATCGCCCAGCACACCGAGATGGGCGCGGGCATGTACGTGGCGATGAAGGACCTGGAGATCCGCGGCGCCGGGAACCTGCTGGGTGGCGAGCAGTCCGGCCACATCGCGGGCGTCGGCTTCGACCTGTACATCCGGATGGTCGGCGAGGCGGTGGCGGACTACCGGGCGGCGGTGGACGGTTCCGTCGAGGAGGAGCCGCCGCTGGAGGTCAAGATCGAGCTCCCGGTCGACGCACACGTCCCGCACGACTACGCCCCGGGTGAGCGGCTGCGCCTCCAGGCGTACCGCGCGATCGCCTCCGCGAATTCCGAGGAGGACATCAGGGCGGTGCGCGAGGAGCTCATCGACCGCTACGGCAAGCTGCCGGAGCCGGTGGAGAACCTCCTGCTGGTCGCGGGCCTGCGGATGCTGGCCCGGGCCTGCGGGGTGGGCGAGGTCGTGCTCCAGGGGCCGAACATCCGCTTCGCGCCGGTGGAGCTGCGGGAGTCGCAGGAGCTGCGCCTCAAGCGGCTGCACCCCAAGACGATCTTCAAGCCGGCCACGCGTCAGATCCTGGTGCCCCGTCCGACCGCGGGGCGGATCGGCGGGAAGCCGGTGGTGGGGCGCGAACTCCTCTCGTGGACCGGGGAGTTCCTCACGACGATCCTGGGTTCGTAGGCCCGGTGAAGAGGAGCCCGGCGAGGGTGCGGAACACCTCGCCGGGCTCCCGGCCGTCGACGGGCCCGTCCAGGTTGCCGCTGAGCAGCAGGGTGGCGAAGCCGTGGGCGAGGGACCAGGCGGCGATGCCCGCGAGCCGGGCGTCGTCGCCGCGATCGGCGTCGGGGAGGCCGCTGACGCCGGCGCGCAGGGCCTCGGTGGCGCGTGCCTTCGCGGCGCGCAGGTCCGGGTCGTCGGCGCGGTGGAGCTCGGGGCGGAACATCACCTGGAAGTGCGCTGGGTGCCCGGTCGCGAAGCGCACGTAGGCGACGCCTCGCTCCCGTAGGTCCGGTGCGTCCGCGAGGGCGTCGGCGAAGAGCGCGTAGCCCTCGGCGGCGACGGCGGTGAGCAGGCCGGTGCGGTCCTTGAAGTGGTGCGCCGGTGCGGCGTGCGAGACGCCCGCGCGGCGTGCCAGGTCACGCAGGGACAGGGCGTCGGGGCCGTCGGTCCCGATGACGTCGAGGGCGGCGGTGAGGACGGCGCGCCGCAGGTCGCCGTGGTGGTAGGTCCGTTCACTGGTCATGAGCCGTACGGTACGCGGAATCTAGTCGTTGACAAGTTCACCGTTCCGGCGCACTCTGGTTATCTAGTCACTGACAAGATGTTGTCGTACGGGAGGTCGGGACATGTCCGTCGATCCGGGATTCGCCCGCCGCGTCTGGCACCTGCTGGAGCCGCTGCACGCCGTCTTCTACTACGCGCCCGAGGTGTTCGAGGAGGCCGCCGCACTGGGCTACGCGACGGAGGAGCGCTGGCCGAGCTACTTCGCGTGGCGGGCGGCGCCGCTGGGCGCCGCCGACGCGGAGCGGGTGGCCGCCGTGTTCCACAGCTTCAGTCCGGCGACGGTCGGCCGCCACGTCCCGGCGGGGTGGGACGTGGCGGATCCGGAGAAGGTCCTCGCTGCCCGTACGCGGGCGGTCGACCGCGCCTACCGGACGCTGTTCGGCGACCTGGCCGACGGCCCGGGGCTCGCCGAGGCCGCCGCCCTGACGCGGAGGGCCGCCGAGGCGGCGGACGTCACCGGCCGCCCGCTCGCGGCGGCCAACGCCGCCCTCCCCTGGCCCGACGCCCCCCGTCTCGTGCTCTGGCAGGCCGCCACGATCCTGCGGGAGCACCGCGGGGACGGCCATGTGGCGGCGCTCGTCGAGGCGGGCCTCGACCCGGTGGAGTCGCTGGTCTCCTTCGCGGCCGTCGGCGCCGCCCGCCCCGAGGTCTTCGCGAGCCGGGGATGGAGCGCCGAGGAGTGGGAGTCGGCCCGCGCCCGGCTGGCCGCGAGGGGCCTGCTGGAGGAGGACGGGACGGCCACGGCGGCCGGACGTGCCCTGCGCGCGGAGGTGGAACGGCGTACGGACGAGAGGGCGGCGCAGCCCTGGCGGGCGCTCGGTCCCGAGGAGCGGGAGCGGCTGGTGGAACTGCTGGGACCGCTGTGGGTGGAGGCGATCGGCTCGGGACTGCTCCCGTCCGAGACGACCTTGGGGATCGGGAAGGTGTGAGCGGGCGGCGCTCCGGTCCTCCCGTGCGCGCCGGACCGGGAAGGTGTGGGCGGTCCTCCGGTCCTCCCGGACGCGCCGACCGGGAAGGCGTGGGCGGGCGGCTCTTCCGGACGCTCCGGACCGGGAAGGCGCGGGCCGGCCGGTGACGCGTGGGGAGCGGAGGGCACCTGCCCCGTGCCGTGAAGTCGGCCTGACGCCTAATCTGGTTCGCTGTGAAGCCCTCTGACGCAGCGAGCCCCCGAACCCGTTTCCTCGCCCTGGTGACCGTGGCCCTGACGGGGTCCTTGGCCCTGGCCGGGTGCGAATCCCTCGACGAACTGCCGGACCCAGCCCGCTCCGAGGCGGCGCCGGCGCCCGGCGGCAGCGCCCTCCAGGCGGCCGAAGGGCTGACCGTCAAGGGTCGGGCACCGAAGACCGGTTACGACCGCGACGCGTTCGGATCGGCCTGGGCCGACACCGATCGCAACGGCTGCGGTACGCGCGACGACATCCTGGCCGACCAGCTCGACGACGTGTCCCGGGACGCCGACGGCTGCAAGGTGCTCAGCGGTGTGCTGGACCCCGACCCGTACACCGGGACCCGCATCACGTTTCAACGCGGACGCAGCAAGGTGGACATAGACCACCTCGTCGCCCTCTCCGACGCCTGGCAGAAGGGCGCCCAGCAGTGGAGCGACGAGAAGAGGCGGGCGTTCGCCAACGACCCGCTGAACCTGGTGGCCGCCGACTCGTCCACCAACCGCCGCAAGGGGGACGGCGACACCGCGACCTGGCTGCCTCCCAACAAGGACTACCGCTGTGCCTACGTCGCGGGGCAGGTCTCGGTGAAGAAGAAGTACGGGCTGTGGGTGACGCGGGCGGAACAGGACGCCATGCAGGAGGTGCTGACCACCTGCCCGCGGCAGAAGGTCCTCGCGGGCGGCAACCCGACGGAAGCGCCGTCTCGTTGAGCCACGACGTGTCGGAAGAGGTGCTCACGCGCGGAGTGGGCGCGGCACGAAGATGGGGATGGCGGCTGACGGCCGCGGGGGTCAACGTGGCGCTCGGCGTGCCCGGGATCATTCCGCTGTGGCTGATCTGGTACGTCCTGGCGAACGGTCCGCTCGCGGAGGGCGGATGGACGCAGCGGGAGCCGACGGAGAACGACGGCATGATGCTGTGGCTGGTCATCGTCGTACCGGTGGTCGCGGTCTTCGGCATCCTCTGGTGGCTCGCCAACGACGCCGTGTCCCGCAGGGCGGCGCTGGACCCGCGCCTGTACTGGACGGCGGGCGCACTGCTGACGCTCGTGCCGACGGCGGCGCTGATCGCCAACACCTACGTGTGAGTCCGGGCCCCGGCAGGGGCGGCGGGAGCCGGCCGGTGCGCCGGACGGGATGCCCGTAGGGCCTCCGGCCCGGACCGTGCGGTGGTCCGGAGGGGAGGCCCTGTGAGGAACGTCGCGGAGCTCGCGGTGCGGGAGGCGCGGGGGCCCGTCAGAGCTTCAGCTCCCACTGGCTCGCGTCCCACTCGAAGCCCGGGGCGACCTCGACCGTGAGGTTCTCGGCGTCGGCCGGGGTGTCGAAGGCGTACGTCGCCGTGACCTTCTTGCCCGGCAGGACCGTGCCGGTGAAGCCCTCGCCGGTCTTGTCGTCGAAGATCTGCTCGGCGTCCACGCCGTCCTCGCCGGCACGGGCGTCCACGGTGACGAGCGCCCCGTCGAACTTCTCCTTGCCCTTGTTCTCGATGACGACCGAGACCGTGTAGGCGCTGTTGCCCTTGGTGTGGCCGACCGCGAACTCACCGGGGGTGTACGAGGACGGGGTGCCGACCGTGATCTCCAGGCCGTCGTCGTACGCGGCGGAGTCGCCGCCTCTCAGGACGTCGTCCTTGCCCTCGGTGCCCCCGGCCGCTCCGCCGCCGTCGGCGGCCGGCTTCGCGGAGGCCGAACTCTCCGTCAGGGCCTTGTCGAAGTCGCTCACCGCGTCGTCCACGGCCTTGAACGTCAGGACGGCTCCGACCACCGACAGGATCAGCGCGACCAGTCCGAGCACCGCCCCGAACGTCGTCACCCCCTTGTTCGTGGCCTCTCCGCGCTTCGCGCGGCCCCGCCCGGCCAGGCCGAGGATCAGAGCGATGAGCCCGAGGATGCCCGCGAGCCAGAAGAGCAGCGGGACCAGCCCCGAGACCGTCCCGATGATGCCGAGCACGAGGGCGGAGATACCGAGGCCGTTGCGGGCGGGGCGCGTGCCCGGCGGCTGCGCCGGGACGTACGGCTGCTGGGGCTGGTGCGGCTGCGTGTACTGGGACATGGCTGTGCCCTTCCGGTGAAGACGAAGGCTGTGAGCGGGAGAATCCGCCGGGCCGGTGTGCGGTGGGTCAATAAGAACACTCGGTGTGAACCGAGTCAACACGTTAATCCGTGTGAACCGACTGTGGGGCGGGGTCGGTATGCTCACCCCCACACAGCAGGCGACGGCGACACCGACGTGCGCGGAACGGGAGACAGGCCAGTGCCGGACGACTCGACAGAGGTGACCGCGGCCGGAATCGCCAGGCTCGCGGGCGTGGGCCGCGCGGCCGTCAGCAACTGGCGTCGCCGCCACGCGGATTTCCCGAAACCTGTCGGGGGCACCGAGACCAGCCCCTCCTTCGCGCTTCCCGAGGTCGAGCAGTGGCTGCGCGACCAGGGCAAGCTCGCCGAGGTGTCGCTGCGGGAGCGGGTCTGGCAGCAGCTGGCGGGCCACCCCGACGGCACCGTCACCGCGCTCGTCCACGCGGGGTGCGCCCTCCTGCTCGTCCGGGACCGGCCCACCGCCTGGCTGGAGATCACCGCGGTGTCGGACGCCCGGATGGCCGGTGTCCTGCCGGCGGCCCTCGACCACGTGCTCGACGACCGCTTCGGCCCGGGGCGTGCGGTCCCCACACCCACGGCGGCCGCGCTCCTGCCGTCCGTCCCCCTGCTGCGCGCCGCCGCCGACCTGGCGGCGGAGGCCGGGGCCCGGCAGGCCTTCGACTTCCTCTTCGGCCGCCAGGTGGACGCCAATCCGCGTCAGTACACGCTCACACCCCCCGGTCTCGCCGAGCTGATGGCCGACCTCGCGGAACCGGCGAGGGACGCCGCCCGCAGGAGCGGCAGGCGCGGCTCACGCACGGTCCTCGACCCCGCCGCCGGGACCGGCGCCCTGCTGTGCGCCGTCGGCCGCCCGACGGCCCTGTACGCGCAGGAGGCCGACCCCGACCTGGCGGCGCTCACCGCCCTCCGCCTCGCCCTGCACCCGACGGGGAGCGGGACCGACCGGCCCACGCTCGCCGTCAGGACCGGCGACACCCTGCGCGCCGACGCGTTCCCCGGGCTCACCGTGGACACGGTCCTCTGCCATCCGCCGTTCAACGAGCGCAACTGGGGCCACGACGAACTGGCCTACGACCCGCGCTGGGAGTACGGCTTCCCCGCCCGCACCGAGTCCGAGCTCGCCTGGGTCCAGCACGCCCTCGCCCACCTCCGCGAGGGCGGCACCGCCGTCGTGCTGATGCCCCCGGCCGCCGCCTCCCGCCGCTCGGGGCGGCGGATCCGCGCCGACCTGCTGCGTCGCGGCGCCCTCCGCGCCGTCGTCGCGCTCCCGGCCGGCGCCGCGCCCCCGTACGGCATCCCGCTCCACATCTGGGTGCTGCGCAAGCCGGACGCCGAACAGCCCCCGGCGCCGGAACTGCTCCTCGTCGACACGTCGGACCCCGAGGCCGCGGGCGCGCCGTCGGGCCGCGACCGGCTGGACTGGCCGGCGGTGCGGCGCGCGGTGCTCGACGCGTGGGCCCCCTTCGACGTGCCGGGGCGCCGTGAGCCCGTCGAGGAGCGTCCCGGGACCAGCCGGGCCGTCCCCGTCATCGAACTCCTCGACGACGACGTGGACCTTGCTCCCGCCCGCCACCTCCCGCCCCCTGCCGCCGGCGGGGGCGCGGCCGAGCTGGCCCGGGTGCGGGAGCGGCTGGACGACACCCTGAAGCTGGCCGCCCGGCTCGCCCCGCCGCCCGCCGCCCCCGGCGCACCCGCACGGCGTCCCTTCACCACGGTCGCCGAACTGGCCCGCGCCGGCGCCCTGCACCTGCGCACGGGCACCGGCACCGGCACCGGGCCGGTGCTCACCGAGCACGACGTCCTCGCCGGGACGGCGCCCAGCGGTACGCCCGCCCCGCCCGCCGCGTCCCCGGAGGGCGAACCGCTCCTCCTGGAGGCGGGCGACGTCATCGTGCCCGTCCTGGGGGGCGGTTCGGTCGCCAGGGTCGTCGACGAGGCCACCGCCGGCGCCGTGCTCGGACGCAACCTCCAGCTGCTGCGCCCCGATCCGGCCGCCCTGGACCCCTGGTTCCTCGCGGGGTTCCTGCGCGGCACCGCCAACCACCGCCAGGCCAGCAGCTACGCCTCCACCGCGACGCGGCTCGACGCCCGCCGCCTCCAGGTGCCGCGGCTGCCCCTCACGGAACAGCGGCGGTACGGCGAGCAGTTCAGCGCCCTCGCCGCGTTCGAGGAGGCCCTGCGCACGGCGGGACGGCTCGGCGGACAGCTGGTGCAGGGGATGTACGACGGGCTCACGGACGGCACGGTCGCCCCGAAGTGACGTGAAGCACAACGGTTGTGCACAACCCGGGACCGGTTGTCCGTGTCGGTGTATACGCTCACTGCACACGTCCGATCCACGCCCTCCGGGAGCAGCACATGCACGGCTACGGCTATCCGCCGGAGCAGCAGCAGCCGACGCGTCGTCCGTCCTCGGCCACGCTGGTCACCCTGCGCGTGGTCTTCGTGGCGCTCGCCCTGCTGAGCTGCGGCCTCCTCGCCTGGGCGGCCATGCTGCGTCTGGCGATCGTCACCCGTAAGGCGCGCGACTGGTGGCTGTTCGGCCTCGTCATCGCCCTGAACATCGGGCTCATCGCCTACCTCGGCTCGCTGCCGGAGGAGGAAGAGGTGATGACGGACGGGCAGGCGGTCATCACCCTGTCCTGGATGCTGGTCGTCTTCGTCGGCACGGTCACCTACTACCTGTACACGGAGATACGGCACTTCGGGCCGTACGGCGGAGCGCAGGCGGGCCCGCGGGCGGGCTCCTACGCCGGCGCCGGGCCCTACGGCGGTCCGTACGGGGGGCACCCGGGGGTGTCCTCGTCCGGCGGGTACGCGTCGCGGCCGACCGTGCCCGCCCCGCCCACGGCACCCGTCCCGCCCGCCCCGTCCTACGGCTACCCGCCCGCGCCCGGGCCGGGCCCCGTCCCCGTGGCGCCGTCCGACGCGCCGAGGACCGCCCCGCCCCAGCGCCTCGACCAGGTGCGCGCCGAACTCGACGAGCTGAGCGACTACCTCCGCAAGGAGGGCGACGGACGGTGAACGGGCGTGTCATCGCCGGGCGTTACGAGCTGGCGACCATTCTCGGCCAGGGCGGCATGGGCCAGGTCTGGACGGCGTACGACCAGCGCCTGGACCGCAGGGTCGCGGTGAAACTCCTGCGCCCCGACCGGGTCGCGGGTCCCTCCGGCAGCGAGGCCGCCGACGACCTGCGCCGCCGGTTCGTCCGCGAGTGCCGGGTCACCGCGCAGGTCGACCACCCGGGCCTCGTCACCGTCCACGACGCCGGGAGCGACGGCGAGGACCTCTACCTCGTCATGCAGTACGTCGAGGGCGCCGACCTCGCCGACCACCTCGCCGAGCACGACCCCTATCCGTGGCCCTGGGCCGTGGCCGTCGCCGCCCAGCTGTGCGCGGTGCTCTCCGCCGTGCACGCCGTGCCGATCGTCCACCGGGACCTCAAGCCCCGCAACGCCATGGTGCGGCCCGACGGCACGGTCACGGTCCTCGACCTGGGCATCGCCTCCGTCATGGACACCGACACGACCCGTCTGACGCACACGGGCTCACCGATCGGCTCCCCGGCCTACATGGCCCCCGAGCAGGCGATGGGCGGCGCGGTGGGCCCGTACACCGACCTGTACGCCCTCGGTGTGCTCCTGCACGAACTCCTCAGCGGCGACGTGCCGTTCGCCGGGTCCACGGCCCTGGGCGTCCTGCACCGCCACCTCTACGAGCCGCCCCTCCCGGTCCGCCACCTCAGGCCCGAGGTCCCCGAGGCGCTGGAGGCGCTCGTCCTGCGGCTGCTCTCCAAGGACCCGCAGCACCGCCCCGCCTCCGCCCAGGAGGTCTACGAGTCCCTGCGCCCCCTGCTGCCGGCCGGCGGCGCGCCGTCCGGGCCGCTCGACCCGACCCGCCCCTTCCTCCGCCCGCACGCGCCCTGGCCCGACCGGGCGGCAGTCCCGGCGCCCGCGCCCGTCCCGCCCGTTCCCCCCGTGCCCCAGGCGCCGCCCGCGCGGCCGGACGTGGCGCGGGCCGTCGACGACGTGAAGCGGCTGCTCGGCGAGGGCCGCATCACCCAGGCCGTCGACATCCTCGGGGGGATCCTGCCGGCCGCCGCCGCGGAGCACGGCGAGCACTCGCCGGTGGTGCGGATCCTGCGCAAGCAGTACGCCGCCACGCTGATGGACGACGGCCAGTACCGCCGCGCCCTCCCCGAGCTCCGCCGCCTCGCCGACGACCGCGCCGCGGAAGCGGGTCCGGCCGACTCCCAGACCCTGCAGTTCCGTTACGACGCCGCCCAGTGCCTGGAACAGCTCGGCGAGGCGGCCTCCGCGCTCGCCGAGTACCGGGCGGTCCTCCCGTACTACGAGAACGGCTACGCGACCTCCACCGGTCCCGGCCGGGCGTTCGACATCCGGCACCGGATCGGCCACCTCCTGCTCGGGGTGGGCGACCACACGGCGGGCCGCGCCCAGCTGCAGGCCCTCCTGTACGACACGGAGCGCGCCTACGGTCCCCACCACGCCCTGCCCACGGAGCTCCGCCGCCAGCTGACCCACCACCGGGACGTACGCGGCTCGATGTGAGCCGAGGGCGGCCGAAAAGGGTGGGACGGACGGGATTTCGTCCGCGACCCCACACAGACCGGTCCGGAAATCGTTGGTCGAAGCAGTGGCCCGAATCACGTCCACTGCCTAACATCGATCACCGCAAGGCTTTGTGCACTGATGCACAAACTCTCCCCGGGAGGCTCCTTTGCACCGCCGTCGTCGCACCGCGCTCGCCCTGTCCGCCGCCACGCTCGTCGCGGCGCCGCTCCTGACCGCCTGCGGCAGCGAGGCCCATCCCGGTGCCGCGGCCGTGGTCGGCGGCGACCGGATCGACGTGGCCACGGTCCAGTCGCGGGCGGCCGACGTGCGCGACGCGCAGCAGGCGCCGGGGCAGTCCGCGGAGCTGGTGAAGAAGTCCGGGCAGCTGACGCGCGCCAAGCTGCACGGCCTGATCTTCGGGCGGGTCCTGGACCGGGCGGCGGAGGACGCGGGCGTGAGCGTCAGCCGCAAGGAGATCCAGCAGATCCGGGCGGCGGCCGCCGCGCAGTCCGGCGGTGACAAGGGCCTGCGGACGGTCATGCTGGAGCAGCGCTGGGTCGCCCCCGGCCAGATCGAGGAGGACCTGCGCCAGGAGGTCCAGCTCCCGAAGCTCGCGCAGGCCCTCGGCGCCGACCTGCAGTCCCCGGCCGGCCAGCAGGCCGTCCAGGAGGCCCTCACCAAGGCGTCGAAGTCGCTGCACATCGACGTCAACCCGCGCTACGGCAGCTGGGACGACCAGAAGGTCCAGCTCAGCACCTACGCGGCGCCGTGGATCAACCAGGTCACCCGCGCGCAGGGCCAGGAGCCCGAGCCCGGCGCCTGACCCCGGACGGCCGGGGGTAGGTTCGGGGCGTGAACGCTGAAGACCCCGGTCGTATCGTCCTGCTCACCGCCAGCCACCGGGTCGCCCCCGGTCTGCTGTCCTGGCCCGCCTGGCAGACGCTGCGGGCCGCGGACCGGGTGCTGTGCGCCGGGCGGGACCACCCGCAGCTGCCGTACCTGCGGGAGGCGGAGGTCGCCGTGGAGCACTCCGCGCCCTCGGCCGAGGAGCTCGTGGACGACTGCGCGGGCGGCCGGACCGTGGTGGTCCTGGTGGGCGGCGAGGGCGACCAGCGGCTCACCGACGGCCTGGCCCGGCTCGGCGGCTCCGGCCGGGTGCGGATGCCCGACCTGGAGCTGCTGCCCGGGTCGTACGACCTGCCCGGCGCACGCCTCCTGGATCTGGTCCAGGTCATGGACCGGATCCGGCTCACCTGCCCGTGGACCTCGCAGAAGACGCACGAGGGTCTCGCGAAGTACGCCATCGAGGAGGCGTACGAACTCGTCGAGGCCATCGAGGACGGCGACCGCGAGGAACTGCGCGAGGAGCTCGGCGACGTACTGCTCCAGGTCGTCTTCCACGCGCGCATCGCGCAGGAGGACCAGGAGGAGCCGTTCGGCATCGACGACGTCGCGGCCACCATCGTCGAGAAGCTGATCCACCGTCACCCGCACGTCTTCGGCGACGAGACCGCCGAGACCCCGGAGGACGTCCGCGCCCACTGGCTGCGGACGAAGGCGATCGAGAAGCAGCGGGAGTCGGTCACCGACGGGGTCCCGCCCGGGCAGCCCGCTCTGGCGCTCGCGGCCAAGCTCGGAAACAGGGTCCGCACGGCCGGTCTCGACGTGGAGCTCCCCGCGGGCGACGGGATCGGCCACCGGCTGCTCGCCCTCGCCGTGCGGGCCGAACAGGACGGCGTCGACCCGGAGGCCGCCCTGCGGGCCGCCGCCCGCGCCTACCGGGACGCCGTCCGGGCGGCCGAGGGGCTCGGCGGCACGGCGGATGGCGTCGAGGAGTGAAGGACAGCCCCGAAACGGCCTCCGCGCCCGACGCAGCGCCTCTTCACCGGGGAGTCGCGCCGGGGGCTCCAGGAGGCGCGCCTCCGGTCCGTCGCCCAGGAGTGAACTCCACCGGCAGCGTGCGCAGGCCGCGCATGATGAGGCCACCCCGCCATCGCAGTTCGTCGGGGCTCGTGGCCGGCTGAAGATCCGGCAGGCGATGGAACAGGGTCGCCAGCGCGGTGCGGCCCTCCAGCCGGGCGAGCGGAGCTCCGAGGCAGTAGTGGATGCCGTGCCCGTATCCGAGGTGCTGGTTGTCGCGGCGGGAGAGGTCGAGGGTGTCGGGCTCCTCGAAGCGGGCCGGATCACGGTCGGCCGCAGCGAGTACGACCAGGACCGGATCGCCCTCGCGAATGTGCTGCTCCCCGATCACCAGTGCCTCGGTGGCGTAGCGCCAGGTGGCGATCTCCACGGGGCCGTCGAAACGCAGCAGCTCCTCGACGGCGGTATCCAGGAGGGCGTGGTCGTTCAGGTCGACAGCGTTCTGGAAGACGGAGCGCTGTGCCGGGTTGCGGAAGAGCGCGTGGGCGCCGTTTCCGATCAGGTTGATGGTGGTCTCGAAACCCGCGAAGAGGATGACGAAGCACATGGCAGCGACCTCGTTCTCGCTGAGGTGCTCGCCGTGGTCGCTCGCCCGGATCAGGTCGGAGATCAGATCGTCGCCGGGGTTCTCTCTCTTGCGGTGGATCAGGTCGGCGAGATAGCTGCGGATCCTCTTCACCGACCGGGCCACGCCACCGCGAGGGCCGCCACCGTGCCGGATCATCATGCCTGCCCAGTCCCTGAAGTCGTCCTGGTCCTCGCTCGGGACTCCGAGCAGGTCGCAGATCGCGTAGATGGGCAGCGGGAACGCGAAATCGTGGATGAGGTCGGCCGTTCCCCGGTCCGCGAAGCCATCGATGAGGTGGTCTGTCAGCTCCTGTACACGCGGTGCGAACTCGGCGACCCGGCGCGGGGTGAACGCCTTGGACACGAGGCGACGCAGTCGCGTGTGATCGGGCGGGTCGATGTTCAGCAGGTGCGTCATGAGGTTGGCGCTGCGCTCCCCGGGGATGCCGGTTCTGCTCTTCCCGTGTGCGTCTTCCGCGTGGTGCGCCGGGTTCTTGGAAAGGCGGCTGTCGGCGAGGGCCTGCCGGGCATCCGCGTAGCGGGTCACCAACCAGGCCTCGACACCGCTGGGCAGCGTGGTGCGGTGCACGGGGCTGTGCTCGCGGAGCGAGGCGTACGCGGGATACGGGTCGGTGGCGAACTCCCAGGTGAAGAGTTCCGGCGACGGGGTGTGGTTCACCGGACGACGGTATCCGGCGGGCGCCTGTTGCCACCTCTCGCCCCGGCTCCGCCCGACCGGAGGGGCGGCCGCCCCGGCGGGCCCTGCTGTTCGTCACGCTGCGCCGTACCCGCCTTGCCTTGGCACGGTGCCTTTCGCGCGGCTCTTTTCGGAGATCGAGGCATCGCGCGGGATCTCGCACGGAGTGACAATCAGCACCTCGGACACGGGCACGGCATCCACTACTGCCTGGGGGCTCCGCCGGCCCGTCCGGCGGGGCGGGTGGCACTGGCGACACTGCTGCGCCGCCTTCCCGACCTGCGGCTCACCGCAGATCCTGCCGATTTGCGGTGGAGGGGCGGACTCATCATGCGTGGACTGCGCACGCTTCCGGTGGAGTTCGGACCCGGGCCCTCCGCCGAAAAAAGTGACAGCCTGTCAACTCTGTGACTTTCACGTGATCTCCGCTGCATCGACTTGTGACACACGTTCGAGTAGGGCTAGGTTCACCCCTCGACCCACCCGTCACATGTCAGTCACACGGAAGGCAATCGCATGGGCTCCGCGACCGGCAGACACCGTCGCCCTCGTCAGGCACCCGCCATCGTCGTCGCCGCAGGCGTCACAGGATCGGCCATCGCCATTCCGCTGCTCGGTGCGGGCGGCGCGCAGGCGGCCGACGCGACGACCTGGGACCGGGTCGCCGAATGCGAGAGCGGCGGCATGTGGAGTGCCGACCTCGGCAACGGCTACTACGGCGGTCTGCAGTTCTCGCAGGACACCTGGTCGGCCTACGGCGGCACGTCGTACGCGCCCCGCGCCGACCTGGCGAGCCGCTCGCAGCAGATAGCGGTGGCGGAGAAGGTGCTGGACGACAAGGGCCCGCAGGCGTGGCCCAGCTGCGCGGTGATCTCCGGTCTCGCCCTGGACGGGACGCTGCCCGGCGTCGACCCGGGCGGCGAGCCGTCCGCCGAGCCCTCGGACACCGCGACGCCGTCCGAGACCCCCTCCTCCGAGGCGAAGGACCCGGCGGACACCGCCGACGAGAAGGACACCTCGGACTCGGACGCGAAGGGCAAGGCGAGCGGGAACACGTCCGACGACACGTCCGGCAGGAGCGACGAGGCCGTCGAGTCCTCGGACACCGCGACGCCGTCCGGGACCCCCTCCGCCGAGGCCCCCGGGTCGTCCGGCGCATCGAAGGGTGACGGGACGACGAGCGGGAAGCACCGCGGCACGCCGGCTCCCGAGGCCGGTACGGAGACGGGGGCCGACGACGGGCGCGAGTCCGGCCGCCACGCCTCCCGCGGCGACTCCGACGCGCGGCAGGGCGCGGAGGGCACGTACACCGTCCGCGAGGGCGACAACCTCTGGGCCATCGCCGACGCGCAGGAGCTGACCGGTGGCTGGACCGCGCTCTACGAGGCCAACAAGGACGAGCTGGGCTCCGACCCGGACCTGATCCTTCCCGGCCAGAACCTGGACCTCGGCCTCGGGGCGGACGCGCAGGACGCTCCGGCGGAGACCGCCGCCGCCAACTGATCAAAAGCGGGAAAACACCCCGAAAACAGGGGCAGTTAAGAGACCTATGTCCACTTATGCGTAAGTGAGACATGGGTCTCTTTGCGTCAACTGCTGCGCCCCGTCCGTCCGGTCCGTCCATATTGCGTCCGACCTGCGGAAACGATCCTCGCCGCCGGGACGATACGGGCTGATTGGTCGTTATGTCCATCTTTGAATGTGGGGGTTGCGTGTGTCTACGGTCGGAGCCGCTCGCACCGCGGGCACCCTCGACCGTCACGCCGAATCCTGCCGTCGGCCGAGGGGTACCGACGCGTAAAGCGCCGTAGGCAGGAGCGGGGGAACCAGGTAGGCGCCGGACCCGGCCGTCGGAAGACGGGCGAAGGGACGGCTAGGGGTGGAGCCGCCCGCGGAAGCGGACGGCCGGGCAACTCACAGGCCCGAACCCGACAGCTCACCTCGTAGGCGTCGGTGAGGAGAACCATGCTGCTTTCCAGCAAGGGCAAGCACCGTCGCCCGTCCAAGGCCGTCCGTATCGCGACCCTGGCCGGTGTCACCGGTGCGGCCGTCGCCGTGCCGCTCATGGGCGCGACCGGTGCCTCCGCCGCCTCCGTCGACACCTGGGACGCCGTCGCCCAGTGCGAGTCCGGTGGCAACTGGTCCATCAACACCGGCAACGGTTACTACGGCGGTCTGCAGTTCTCGCAGTCCAGCTGGGCGGCCGCCGGTGGCACGCAGTACGCCGCCCGCGCCGACCTGGCCACCAAGGGCCAGCAGATAGCCGCGGCCGAGAAGCTCCTCGCCCTCCAGGGCCCGGGCGCCTGGGGCTGCGCCGGTGCCGGCGGCCTGACGAACGACGGTGTGGACCCGGGTGTCGACACCGGTTCCGGCCAGAGCGCCGACAAGGCCGAGACGAAGGCCCAGCCCGAGCGCAAGGCCGAGCAGCCCACCACGCGCAGCGAGAAGCGCACGGCCCCCGGGAAGACCGTCACCACCCCGACCGGCAAGAAGGTCGAGAAGGGTGACGGCGAGTACAAGGTGAAGGCCGGCGACACCCTCAGCAAGATCGCCGACGCGAAGAAGGTCAAGGGCGGCTGGGAGAAGCTGTTCAAGCTGAACGACGACATCGTCGACCAGGCCGACATGATCTTCCCGGGTCAGCAGCTCCACCTGAAGTAGTCGGAAACGGCCCGGGGTCCCCCTCCTGCCCCGGTGGCCCGGCCCGGCGCGCAGACCCCCCGCGCGCCGGGCCGCGGCCGTGTCCGGCACCCGTCGAAGGAGTGCCGGCGCGCGCTCACCCAGAGGTGAGCGTTCAACAGTTGTGGTTACTGGCCAGTAGAATTCTGGAGCTTTGCCCGTAATGCAGACCCTTGGGTCCTTTTTCGTCCCAGGGGACGGGCGGACGGCCGACGGAGCGGGCCGAGCCGGTTAGGCTCGTGACGCAAGGCCACAGTGACCCTGCACAACCAGTGTCAGATCCCAGAAGGAGATGCCTCGTGCCGTCCATCGACGTCGTCGTAGCCAGGGAAATCCTCGACTCCCGGGGTAACCCCACGGTCGAGGTCGAGGTTGGCCTCGACGACGGCAGCACGGGACGTGCTGCTGTTCCGTCCGGCGCCTCCACCGGCGCGTTCGAGGCCATTGAGCTTCGCGACGGTGACCCGAACCGTTACCAGGGCAAGGGCGTCGAGAAGGCCGTCCTCGCCGTGATCGAGCAGATCGGCCCGGAGCTCGTCGGCTACGACGCCACCGAGCAGCGCCTCATCGACCAGGCGATGTTCGACCTGGACGCCACCGAGAACAAGGGCTCCCTCGGCGCCAACGCCATCCTCGGTGTCTCGCTGGCCGTGGCGCACGCCGCGTCCGAGGCCTCCGACCTCCCGCTCTTCCGCTACCTCGGCGGCCCGAACGCGCACCTGCTGCCCGTTCCGATGATGAACATCCTGAACGGCGGCTCGCACGCCGACTCCAACGTGGACATCCAGGAGTTCATGATCGCGCCGATCGGCGCCGAGTCCTTCTCCGAGGCCCTTCGCTGGGGTGCGGAGATCTACCACACGCTGAAGAAGGTCCTGAAGACCAAGGGCCTGTCGACCGGTCTCGGTGACGAGGGCGGCTTCGCCCCCAACCTCGAGTCCAACCGCGCCGCCCTCGACCTCATCCTCGAGGCGGTCAAGGAGGCCGGTTACGTCCCCGGCCGCGACATCGCGCTCGCGCTCGACGTCGCCGCGTCCGAGTTCTACAAGGACGGCGTCTACGAGTTCGAGGGCAAGTCCCGCTCGGCCGCCGAGATGACCGAGTACTACGAGGAGCTCGTCTCCGCGTACCCGCTGGTCTCCATCGAGGACCCGCTGTACGAGGACGACTGGGCCGGCTGGAAGGTCATCACCGACAAGCTCGGCTCCAAGGTGCAGATCGTCGGTGACGACCTGTTCGTCACCAACCCCGAGCGCCTCGCCCGCGGTATCGAGGAGGGCTCGGCCAACGCCCTGCTCGTCAAGGTCAACCAGATCGGTTCGCTGACCGAGACCCTGGACGCCGTGGAGCTGGCCCAGCGCAACGGCTTCAAGTGCATGATGTCGCACCGTTCCGGTGAGACCGAGGACGTCACCATCGCCGACCTCGCCGTCGCCGTGAACTGCGGCCAGATCAAGACCGGCGCCCCGGCCCGCTCGGACCGTGTCGCCAAGTACAACCAGCTGCTGCGCATCGAGGAGATCCTCGACGACGCCGCGGTGTACGCCGGACGTTCGGCGTTCCCGCGCTTCCGCTTCGACGGCTGACAGCCCGAGTCCGGAGCACCAGCCTCCGTCCGTCCCCGCATCCGGTCCCGTACCGTGTGCGGGGACGGACGTGCGTAACGGGGAGGCGTGAGACATGGCCGGGAAGGACCGCGACCGGTTCTCCACCGCGACCAGGCTGCGGCTGCTCGGGGAGCAGACGGCGGCCCGCGTCTACCGGTCCCAGAACCGCCGCCAGGCCCGCCGCTCGCGGCTCACGGGCCGGGCCGCGTTCCTCGCGCTGATCGTCTGCTCGCTGGTGGTCGCGCTCGCCTACCCCATGCGGCAGTACGTCTCCCAGCGTGACCAGATCGCCGACCAGGAGAGGCTCTCCCGCGAGGCCCACCAGCGGACCGAGGAGCTGCGCGACGAGAAGGCGCGGCTCAAGGACGACGCGTACATCCGCCGTCTCGCGCGCCAGCACCTCCACTACGTGATGCCCGGCGAGACCGCCTACACGGTGGTCGACCCGGACGCGGCGGAGGTGCGCCGGGGCGAGCCGGGGGCGACGGGGCGGCCCTGGCACTCGAACCTCTGGGACGGCGTCGACAGCGCGGACCGCGAATGACCTCGCGCCCGCGCGGAGCCCCCGCCCCGCACCGATTCATACAGTCCGACCGATGACATTCAAGGCAGGCATGGACACGCCCCCTCCGCAGACCGAATCCACCACGCCCACCGACGCGGACATCGCCGCGTTCGGGCTCCAGCTCGGCCGGCCGCCGCGCGGGCTGCGCGCCATCGCGCACCGCTGCCCGTGCGGCAACCCGGACGTGGTCGAGACGCAGCCCCGTCTGGAGGACGGCACGCCGTTCCCGACGACGTACTACCTGACGTGCCCGCGTGCCGCGTCCGCGATCGGCACGCTGGAGGCCAACGGGGTCATGAGGGAGATGACCGAGCGGCTCACGACGGACCCGGAGCTGGCCGCCGCCTACCGTGCCGCGCACGAGGACTACCTCGCCCGGCGCGACGCCATCGAGGTCCTGGAGGGCTTCCCGAGCGCGGGCGGCATGCCGGACCGGGTGAAGTGCCTGCACGTCCTGGTGGGCCACTCGCTGGCCGCGGGGCCGGGGGTGAACCCGCTGGGCGACGAGGCGATCGCGATGCTGCCGGAGTGGTGGGCCAAGGGTCCGTGCGTCACACCGTGCGGCCCCGACGCCGGATCCGACGCGTCCTGACCCGGCGCGGTACCCGTACGACCACAGGAGCCCCATGACCCGCGTTGCCGCCATCGACTGCGGTACCAACTCCATCCGCCTGCTCGTCGCGGACGTGGACCCCGCCACCGGTGACTTCACCGAGCTCGACCGCCGGATGGAGATCGTCCGGCTCGGCCAGGGGGTCGACCGGACCGGCCGCCTGGCCCCCGAGGCGCTGGAGCGGACCTTCGGCGCCTGTCGCGCGTACGCGGCGGTGATCAAGGAGCTGGGCGCCGAGCGCGTCCGGTTCGTCGCCACCTCGGCCTCCCGCGACGCGGAGAACAGTGACACGTTCGTCCGCGGCGTCCTGGACATCCTGGGCGTCGAGCCCGAGGTCGTCACGGGTGCCCAGGAGGCGCAGCTCTCGTTCGACGGAGCCACGAAGGAACTGGCGGGCGGCGACCACCTGGAGAAGCCGTACCTGGTGGTGGACATCGGCGGCGGCTCCACGGAGTTCGTCGTCGGTGACGACCGTGTCCGCGCCGCGCGCTCCGTGGACATCGGCTGCGTCCGTATGACGGAGCGTCATCTCGTCCTCGACGGGGCCGCCGTGGATCCGCCCACGCCCGACCGGGTCGCCGCGATCCGCGCGGACATCGGCTCCGCGCTGGATCTGGCCGAGGAGACCGTGCCGCTCGCCTCGGCGGCGACGCTCGTCGGCCTGGCCGGGACGGTCACCACCGTGGCCGCGATCGCGCTCGGGCTCGAGGAGTACGACTCCGAGGCGATCCACCACTCCCGCGTCTCCCTGGAGCGGGTCAGGGAGATCACCGAGCGGCTGCTGGCCTCGACGCACGAGGAGCGCGCGGCGATCCCCGCGATGCACCCGGGGCGGGTCGACGTGATCGCCTCGGGCGCGCTCGTCCTGCTCGCCGTGATGGAGCGGAGCGGAGCCCGGGAGGTCGTGGTCAGCGAGCACGACATTCTGGACGGGATCGCCTGGTCCGCCGCCTGATCACAGGGCGCCGACGGGCGCGGTGAGATGCTGCTCAAACGCATTCCGGCCTGCACCTTTGAGCTCGGCGAGACCCCTCCGGACCTGTCCGGAGGGGTCTTTCGCGAGGCGCCGCGGGAAACTTCGTGAACTTCTTCACAAGGAATTCGGTCCCTCCGGGCGAAGTTCTTCGCCCAAGGGGCCGTGCGGGCGGTCCACGGCTCCGCGCGGGGGTGATGCGGGGGCGTTTCGGGGGTGTGGCGGAGACGTGTCCCGGGCAGGTGGTTCACCCCGGACGAAGGCTCAAGGGCCAGCTCACAAGTGGTGAACAACGTTCGCCGGGACGGCGTGGTTCCCCATCCTCGCCATGACCTGGGTCACGTGGGCGGCGGAGTGTAGCAGAGGGTCGCGCATACCTTGTGAAGGGGCTCACGAGCATGCCCCCCGAGTGGGGTGGATACTCGATGGCATGAGCACCACGGAGCGTCCCAGGATCCTCGTTGTAGGCGGTGGGTACGTAGGCCTGTACGCAGCTCGTCGCATTCTGAAGAAGATGCGGTATGGAGAGGCGACCGTCACGGTCGTCGACCCGCGCTCGTACATGACGTACCAGCCCTTCCTCCCCGAAGCTGCTGCCGGCAGCATCTCGCCTCGGCATGTCGTCGTCCCGCTGCGACGCGTGCTGCCCAAGGCAGAGGTTCTCACCGGCCGTGTCACGACCATCGATCAGGACCGCAAGGTCGCCACGGTCGCGCCGCTCGTCGGCGAGGCCTACGAGCTGCCCTTCGACTACCTGGTCATCGCGATGGGCGCGGTCTCCCGCACCTTCCCGATCCCCGGCCTCGCCGAGCAGGGCATCGGCATGAAGGGCATCGAGGAGTCCATCGGTCTGCGCAACCACGTCCTCGAGCAGCTGGACAAGGCCGACTCGACGACCGACGAGGACGTCCGCCGCAAGGCGCTGACGTTCGTCTTCGTGGGCGGCGGGTTCGCCGGCGCGGAGACCATCGGCGAGGTCGAGGACATGGCTCGCGACGCGGCGAAGTACTACTCGAGCGTGAAGCGCGAGGACATGCGCTTCATCCTGGTCGACGCCGCCGACAAGATCCTTCCCGAGGTCGGCCCGAAGCTGGGCGCGTACGGCAAGGAGCACCTGGAGAGCCGCGGTGTCGAGGTCTACCTCTCGACGTCCATGGACTCCTGCGTCGACGGCCACGTGGTGCTGAAGAACGGCCTCGAGGTCGACTCCAGCACGATCGTGTGGACCGCCGGTGTGAAGCCGAACCCGGCGCTGGCCCGCTTCGGCCTGCCGCTCGGCCCCCGCGGCCACGTGGACACCTCCGAGAAGCTCCAGGTGCAGGGCACCGACTACATCTGGGCCGCGGGTGACAACGCCCAGGTCCCGGACATGGTCGGCCGCCGTGCGGGCAACCCGAACGCCTGGTGCCCGCCGAACGCCCAGCACGCGCTGCGTCAGGCGAAGGTCCTCGGTGACAACGTCATCTCCGGCATGCGGGGCTTCCCGCAGAAGGAGTACAGCCACGCCAACAAGGGTGCGGTCGCCGGACTGGGCCTGCACAAGGGCGTCGCGATGATCGTCATGGGCAAGGTGAAGATCAAGGTCAAGGGCCGTCTCGCCTGGTACATGCACCGCGGCTACCACGGCATGGCCATGCCGACCTGGAACCGCAAGATCCGGATCTTCGCCGACTGGACGCTGGCGATGTTCCTCAAGCGCGAGGTCGTCTCGCTCGGCGCCATGGAGACTCCGCGCGAGGAGTTCTACGAGGCCGCGAAGCCGAGCCCGGCCCCGGTCGCGGCCAAGGCCGACGACGACAAGAGCAAGACCGGCGAGAAGGCCAAGGCCTCCTAGCGCCAGTACGTCACCGAAGGGGTCGTCCGCCATCCGTGGTGCGGACGGCCCCTTCGGCGTTCCCGGGCGGCGTCAACTAGATGGTCGGTGCAGGTATTTTGCCGTTCCGTTGCCCAGGGGCGGGATGGCGTGGGTGCCGGGCGGCGTTGACGCTGGTGTACCTCGCCGCGGCCCCGAGGTGTCGCGGCCCGGTTCGGGTGCGTATATGCGAATTTAGGCACGTTCGGAAACACCACCACGGAGGTGTGCGCCATGGCCGACGCCGCATCGCGGCTGACCGCTCTCGCCGAAGAGTTGCTGGGAGAACCCCTGCCGGTCCGGATCCGGGCCTGGGACGGCAGCGAAGCCGGGCCGCCGGGTGCCCCCGCCCTCGTGCTGCGCCACCGCCGCGCCCTGCGCAGGCTGCTCTGGAAGCCCGGCGAGCTGGGGCTCGCCCGCGCCTGGGTGGCCGGCGAGATCGACGTCGACGGCGATCTGTACGTGGTCCTGGACGCCGTGGCCTCCCTGCTCTGGGAGCGTGGCGCCGACGCGAAGGACGCCGTCCACCCCGTCCGCGACCCGAAGGTGCGGGCCTTCGCCCGCGGCCTCGTCGAACTGGCCGGACCGTGGCCGCCACCGCCACCGCCCGCCGAAGAGGTCCGCCGCCGCACCGGGCCGCTGCACACCAGGCGCCGCGACAAGGAAGCGATCAGCCACCACTACGACGTGGGCAACGACTTCTACGCCATGGTCCTCGGCCCGTCCATGGTGTACTCCTGCGCCTACTGGCAGGACGGCGCCACCCTCGAGGAGGCCCAGCACGACAAGCTCGACCTCGTCTGCCGCAAGCTCGCCCTCCGGGAGGGCGACCGCCTCCTCGACGTCGGCTGCGGATGGGGCTCCATGGCCATCCACGCCGCCCGTGAGTACGGCGCCCGGGTCACCGGGGTGACCCTCTCCACCGAACAGGCCGCCTTCGCCCGCAAGCGCATCGCCGAGGAGGGCCTCACCGACCGGATCGAGATCCGCGTCCAGGACTACCGTGACGTCAGGGACGGCCCGTACGACGCGGTCTCCTCGATCGGCATGGCCGAGCACGTCGGCTCGGTCCGCTTCCGTGAGTACGCCGACGACCTCTACGCCCTGCTCAAGCCCGGCGGCCGGCTGCTCAACCACCAGATCGCCCGCCGCCCCGAGCGGAACGAAGCGGCGTACCACGTGGACGAGTTCATCGACGCCTACGTCTTCCCCGACGGCGAACTCGCCCCGGTGGGCCGCACCGTCGCCACGCTGGAGGAGGCCGGATTCGAGACCCGTGACGTCGAGGCGATCCGCGAGCACTACGCGCTGACCCTGCGGCGTTGGGTGGCCAACCTGGAGGAGAACTGGAGAGAGGCCGTACGGGCCACCTCGCCCGGCCGGGCCAGGGTGTGGCGGCTCTACATGGCCGCCTCCGCCCTCTCCTTCGAGCACAACAAGATCGGCGTCAACCAGATCCTCGCGGTGCGTCCCCGGGAGGGCGGACCGTCCGGCATGCCGCTCCGGGCCCGTGACTGGACGGCGTCGGCGAAGGGCTGACCCGGGAAGGCCGAAGGGGCGGTACCCGCACCGCGGGTACCGCCCCTCATCCGTTCGCGACTACTCCGTCTTGATCGCTGTCAGCATGTTCAGCCTGGCGCCGCTGCGGGCCGGCCACAGGGAGGCGAGGACGCCCACCAGGCCTGCGAGCACCAGGAAAAGGCCCAGCCGGTCCCACGGGATGACGAGGGCGTAGCCCGGGATGTCGGCGGACAGGCTCTTCCCGATTGCCCAGCCGAGGAACGTCCCGAGACCCACTCCGACCACCGCTCCGAAGAGCGAGATGACGACGGCCTCCAGGCGGATCATGCGCTTGACCCTGCGCCGGTCCAGGCCGATCGCCCGCAGCATGCCGATCTCCTGCTGACGCTCGAAGACCGACATGGCCAGCGTGTTGACTACCCCGAGGACCGCGATGACCAGGGCCATCGCCAGCAGCCCGTACATGATGTTCAGCGCCGTGTTGATGAACCCGCCGAACATGTCCCGGATGCCCTGGCGGTCCATGACGCTCATCGCCGGGTTGTCGCCGAGCGCGTCGACCACGGCCTTCTCGTTGGCGTCGCTCTGGCCGCCGTCCATGGTCAGCCAGACCTCGCGGATGTCCGAGAGGCTCTCGTGCGGGGCGACGAGGTCCTCGGGGATCAGCACCGGGGAGAGGAACTCGTTGCCCTCGTAGAGCGCGCCGACCTTCAGGGTCTGCTTCTTGTCGTCCTGGTAGGTCACGGGCACGCTGTCGCCCGTCTTCCAGCCGTGCGACTTCGCGGTCTTGCGGTCGACGGCGATCTCGCCGTCCCCCAGCGAGGAGAGCGAGCCGGAGACCGTCTTCAGGTCGAAGGTCTTCTCGACGTCCCCGGGGGTGACTCCGGAGGCCGAGACGCCCTCCTTCCCGACGGTGAGCCAGACGGCGCGCTGGGGGGTGGCCGCGGCGACGCCGTCGGCCTTGCGCAGGGCGGTGAGCGCCGACTCGTCGAGCGGTTGCCCGCTGGCCATCGAGACCATGTAGTCGGCCCGGATGTTGTCCGTCGTCATCTTGTCGATGGCCTGGCCGAGCGTGACGCCGAGCACGGAGATGCCGGTGACCAGGGTGAGCCCGATCGCGAGGGCGGACGCGGTGGCTCCGGTGCGGCGCGGGTTGCGGACCGCGTTCTGCGCGGCCAGCTTGCCGGAGACCCCGAACAGCTTCGCCAGCAGCGGGCGGGCCAGGGCGATCACCGGCCGCGAGAGCAGCGGGATGAGCACGATGACGCCGATCAGGGCCAGGAAGGCCCCCGCGCCCAGGATCCACCGTCCGTCCTCGCCGCCCTGGGCGGCACCGGCGACGATCGCGGCCGACCCGAGGAGGGTGAGCACCCCGCCGATCGAGTTCCGTACGACCAGGGACTTGGTGGTGGCCACCGCGTGCACGCTGCCCATCGCGGCCACCGGGGGGATCTTGGCGGCGCGACGGGCGGGCAGCCAGGCGGCGAACACGGTGATCAGCACACCGACGCCGAAGGCGGAGGCCACCGCTGTCGGGGAGACGACCAGCGGTCCGGCCGGGATCTTCCCGCCGAACGCGCCCATCGCGGAGCGGAGCCCCGTGGCGAGGCCGAGACCGAGCAGGAAGCCGGCCACCGAGGCGATCAGCCCGACGACACCGGCCTCCAGCAGGACGGCCCGCTTGACCTGCCGGCGGGAGGCGCCGACGGCGCGCATCAGGGCGAGTTCCTTGGTGCGCTGGGCGATGAGCATGGTGAACGTGTTGGCGATCAGGAACACGCCGACGAAGAGCGCGATGGCCGCGAAGGCCAGCAGCATCGAGTTCAGGCTCTTGAGGCCGGACTCGGTCGTCTCGGCCTCCTCGTCCGCGAGGGCCGCGCCGGTCTTGGCCTCGGCGTCCTCGGGGAGGAGGGGCTTCACCGCCGCCAGCAGCGCGGTGTCGGACGCGCCGGGCTCGGCGACGACGTTGACGTCCTTGAACTCGCCGGGCCGCAGGTAGAGCCGCTGGGCCACGTCGGTGTCGAAGAGGACGAGGCTGCCGCCCGCGTTCACGGCGCCGTCCTCGGTGGTGAAGACGCCGGAGAGGGTGTACTCCTTCACCGGCCCGTTCGTGGCGACCCGCACCGGGGAGCCCACGCGGTACTCGCCCTTCTTCGCGGTCTCCTCGTCGAGGGCGATCTGGCCGGCCTTCACCGGGCCCGTCCCCTCGGTGAACGTGTACTGCGCGTCCTTGCCGCCGGCGCCGGGGGCGAAGTTGGAGCCGGTGTTGGACCAGCCGTTGCCGATGAGCTTGCCGTCCGGGTCGGCGACCCCGGCGAAGCCGGAGACCCGCCCGGTGGCCTCCGCCACGCCGTCGAGGTGCCGGATCTTCTCGAGCGTGGCCTCGTCGACGGCCGCGGTCTCCTCGTCGCCGCGTTCGGCCCAGGTCGTGACGGCGACCGCGACCTTGTCGTAGCTCTTGGCGGACTGGTTGCGGAAGGCGTTGCCGAGGGTGTCGGTGAAGACCAGGGTGCCGGAGACGAAGGCCACGCCGAGCATCACGGCGAGCACGGTCATCAGCAGCCTGGCCTTGTGCGCAAGCACGTTGCGCACGGCGGTACGGAGCATGTCGTCAGTTCCTGGGGGAGTTCGGGATACGGAGGGGAGGGGACAGCAGCCGTCGCGTCAGCTGGTGCGGCCCTTCGCGTCGAACGCCTTCATGCGGTCGAGGACCCCGTCGGCGGTGGGGTGCATCATCTGGTCGACGACCGCGCCGTCCGCGAGGAAGACCACGCGGTCCGCGTAGGAGGCGGCCACCGGGTCGTGGGTCACCATCACCACGGTCTGGCCGAGCTCGCGCACCGAGTTGCGCAGGAAGCCGAGGACCTCGGCGCCGGAGCGGGAGTCGAGGTTGCCGGTCGGCTCGTCGCCGAAGATGATCTCCGGCCGGGAGGCCAGGGCGCGGGCGACCGCCACGCGCTGCTGCTGGCCGCCGGAGAGCTCGGTGGGCCGGTGCTTCAGCCGCTCCGAGAGCCCCACCATGTCGATCACCTTCTGCAGCCACGCGGCATCGGGCTTACGGCCGGCGATGTCCATCGGCAGGGTGATGTTCTCCAGGGCGGTCAGGGTGGGCAGCAGGTTGAACGCCTGGAAGATGAAGCCGATCTTGTCCCGGCGCAGCTGCGTGAGCTGCTTGTCCTTCAGCGCCCCCAGCTCGGTCTCGCCGATGCGCACCGAGCCGCTGCTGAAGCTGTCGAGCCCGGCCACGCAGTGCATCAGCGTGGACTTGCCGGACCCCGAGGGGCCCATGATGGCGGTGAATTCGCCCTGCGGGAAGTCCACGGTCACCCGGTCCAGGGCGACCACCTGGGTCTCACCCTGGCCGTAGACCTTCGACAGCTCCGTGGCTCGGGCGGCGACCGCGGTGGTGCGGTGGGCGGTGGTGGTGGTCACAGGGGTACTCCAGGTTCGGACGGCTCGAGGGGACCCCTCCATCGTCACCGCCGTACCGCGCCGGGGCGTCAGTCCCCGTGCCCGTTCCCGGGGCCCTCTTGAGTCGCACCCGCGGGGCGGCGGCGTAGTCCTGAGGTAGGAGAGCGACCCCGAGACCCCGGTCCGTGCTCAGCGGGGCGGCGCGGTGGACCCGCGCGGCACCAGGCGGGCCGCGGCGTCCTCGAACCCGGGGGCGGAGCCGTCGTCGACCACCGCCAGCAGGGTGCGGGCCGCGTGGGTCCCGTACGCGGGGATGTCCCTGCTCAGCGCGGTCAGCGGTGGCCGGACGACGCGGGAGAGCTGGGAGTCGTCCCAGGCGACGAGCGAGAGGTCGGCGGGCACGTCCAGCCCCATCTCCTGGGCGACCGAGAGCCCCGCCACGGCCATGATGTCGTTGTCGTAGACGACCGCGGTCGGCCGCGCGGCCGAGCTGATCAGCCGCCGGGTGGCGTGCGCGCCCTCCTCGCCGGAGTAGTCGGTGTGCACCACCAGCGGCTCGTCCAGACCGAGTTCCGCGCTGATCTCACGCTGGGCGCGGTCGCGCAGCCGGGTGTGGGTCAGCTCGGGCAGCCCGGCGACCCGGGCCACGGAGCGGTGCCCGAGCGCGCTCAGATACGTCAGGGTGTCGCGCAGCGCCGCCCGCTCGTCGGACCACACGGGCGTGAGCGGTCCGGCGGCGGCCGGGTCGCCGATCACGACGGCGGGCATGCCCAGCTCGGCGACGCCCTCGACGCGCGGGTCGGGGGAGCGCACGTCGGCGAGGAACACCCCGTCCACCCGGCCCTCGCCCCACCAGCGCCGGTACATCTCCAGCTCCTGCTCCGGGTCGGTGACGACCTGGAGGAGCAGGGCGCAGCCGCGGGCGGAGAGCTCGGTCTCGATGCCGCTGATCAGCTCCATGAAGAAGGGCTCGACCCCGAGCATCCGGGCCGGCCGGGACAGGGCGAGCCCCACGGTGTCGGCCCGGGCGCGGGTCAGGGCGCGGGCCGCGCTGTTGGGGCGCCAGCCGATCTCCTGGGCGATGGCCTTGATGGAGGCGCGGGTCGCGGGTGAGACCCCGGGGCGGTCGTTCAGGGCGTAGGACACCGCGACCTTGGAGACCCCGGCGCGGCGCGCGATGTCGGCGATCGTGGGGCGGTGCTGGGACATGCGACCTCGCTTAACCGGTTCGTGTTCAGGGCGCATCCTAGCCGCAGGTCCCTGACCTCCGCCTTCCCCCGGGCGGTCCAGACCTCTCCGAAAACCCTGGAGAAATATGGAATGGGAGCGCTCCCGCTCCCTTGACACGGCACCGGGGCGCCCCTACCTTCACGGTCACTTACCCGGTTCAGTAACTCCGCTCGGCAGGGACGGCGGGGGAAAAGGAGGGGCTATGGGTACGCGTACCCGGCTTCGGGTCACCACCGCGCTCGCCGTGTTCACACTCGCCGCGACCGCGTGCACGGGAGGCGGTTCGGGGACGGGCACCGCCGGCGGCCCGGTCGGCAAGGGGGGCTCGCTGCCGCGTGACGAGACGCTCTACACGACCGGCACCCAGTGGGGGCCTCCGGCCAACTACAACCCGCTGCGCAACTGGGACCACGCCACCGGCACCAAGGGGCTGGTCTACGAGACCCTGTTCCACTTCGACCCGAACGAGGGCGAGCTGACGCCCTGGCTCGCGGAGTCGGGCGGCTGGACCGACGACACGACCTACGAGGTGAAGCTGCGCCCCGGCATCACCTGGGCCGACGGCACACCGCTGACCGCGAAGGACGTGGCGTACTCCTACGGCCTCGGCAAGATCGAGGCCTCCGCCTTCCACTCGCTGTGGAGCTGGCTGTCCGACGCGAAGGCGGTGGACGACACCACGGTCCGCTTCACCTTCAAGGAGGCCCGCTACCAGGAGTGGGACTCCACCCTCTACGGCCAGCCGGTCGTCCCCGAGCACGTCTGGAGCTCGCGCACCGACGAGGACGTCCTCAACGGCGTCAACGACAAGCCGGTGGGCACCGGGGCGTACAAGCTCAGGAGCAAGACCCAGGACCGGGTCGTCTGGGAGCGGCGTGACGACTGGTGGGGCACGAAGGCGCTGAAGATGACGCCCGCTCCCCGCTACATCGTCGACGTCTCCAACCCGAGCAACGAAGTCGTCATCGGTCAGCTGGGCCAGGGCCAGCTGGACCTCAGCAACAACTTCCTGCCGGGCGCCTCCTCGCTGGTCAAGAGCAAGAAGGTCGTGTCGTACTACGACGAGGCCCCCTACATGCTCTCGGCCAACACCGCCTGGCTGGTGCCCAACACCACCAGGAAGCCGATGGACGACGCCGCCTTCCGCAGGGCGCTCGCCGCGTCCGTCGACACCGGGAAGATCGTCAAGGGCGTCTACGGCGACCTGGTCAAGCCGGCCTCCCCGACCGGTCTGCTGCCGCAGTGGGAGCAGTTCGACGACAAGGCCCTCATCGCCGAGAAGGGCTTCACGCACGACGCGGCCGCGGCGAGGAAGGAGCTCGCGGACGCCGGCTACAAGGACAAGGACGGCGACGGCTTCGTCGAGAACAAGGACGGTTCCGCCCTCGGCCTGAAGCTGGCCGTGCCCTCCGGCTGGACCGACTGGATGGAGGCGGCCAAGGTCATCGCCGCCGGCGCCAAGGACGCGGGCATCAAGGTCAGCACCGAGTTCCCCGACCAGAACGCCCTCAACGAGCAGCGGGGCAAGGGTGACTTCGACCTCGTGATCAACAACGAGCGCCAGCTGTCGAACACCCCCTGGACGTACTACGAGTACATGTTCCAGATGCCCGTGCAGAAGCAGCAGAACACGGTCAACTTCGGGCGTTACGAGAACGAGGAGGCCTGGAAGCTGGTGCAGGAGCTCGGCGGGGTGAAGACCGACGACACCGCGGGCATGAAGGCCGCCGTGTCGAAGATCCAGGACATCCAGCTGACCGAGATGCCCATCATCCCGCTCTGGTACAACGGCCTCTGGTCGCAGTCCACCACCGGTTCCTGGACGAACTGGCCGTCGGACGCCGAGGGAGCCCCGAAGACGGCACCGGCCCTGTGGCGCAACTGGCTGGAGATGGGCGGCTTCGAGACGCTCACGCAGCTGAAGCCCGCCAAGTAGCACGGCCGTCGCCGACTCCATGACCGCCCCGTCGTGCGCGCGCCCCTGACCGCGCGCGCACGGCGGGGCTCTCCACCAGGGGAGCACCCTTGCGCCGCTATTTCGCCCGCAAACTTCTGATCTACGCGCTGACGTTCGTCGTCGCCGTCACCGTCAACTGGATGATCCCGCGCTTCATGCCCGGCGACCCGGTCTCCGCCATGGTCGCCCGCGCCCGCGTCTCGCAGCCCGAGGCGGCCGAGGCGATGCGCACGTACTACAACAACCTGTTCGGCTTCGACGAGCCCCTGTGGCAGCAGTACCTGCACTTCTGGGGCGCCCTGCTCCAGGGCGACTTCGGGATCTCCATCTTCGTCTTCCCCACGCCCGTCGGCGACGTCCTGCTCGACGCGCTCCCGTACACGCTCGGCCTGATGATCCCGGCCGTCCTGCTCAGCTGGTTCGTGGGCAACTGGATCGGCGCGCTGTCCGCACGCCGCAAGGTCCTCGACAACACCGTGCTGCCGGCCGGCTATCTGCTGACCGCCATGCCGTACATGTGGATCGCCGTCATCCTCGCCTGGGCGCTGGGTGCCAAGGCCGGCTGGTTCCCCATATCCGGGGGCTACAGCCTCGACATCCAGCCCGGCCCGAGCGCCGACTTCGCGCTGGACGCGCTGCACCACTGGGTGCTGCCGTTCCTCTCGCTGTTCCTCGTCGCGCTCGGCGGCTGGGCCATCGGCATGCGCAACATGATCATCTACGAGCTGGAGTCCGACTACGCGTCCTACCTGTCGGCCCTCGGAGCGCCCCAGCGGCTCATCCGCCGGTACGCCTTCCGCAACGCGGTGCTGCCCCAGGTCACCGGCCTGGCACTCCAGCTGGGTGTGCTGGTCGCCGGAGCCCTCGTCACCGAGATCGTCTTCGCCTATCCGGGGCTCGGCTCACTGATCCTGGCCGCGATCCAGAACCAGGACTTCTTCCTGCTCCAGGGGGCGTTCCTGTTCATCGTCATCGGCGTGCTGATCGCCAACTTCCTCATCGACATCGTGTACGTCGTCGTCGACCCCCGCACCCGTACGGGCATGGCAGGAGGCACGTCATGAGCACACTGCCCGACCCGGCGCCCGAGGCACCCACCGCCGGGGCCCCCGTCGCGAAGCCCGGCCGCGAGTCGCTGCACTACGCGGTACGCAACCCCAAGCTGATCATCGGCGTCAGCCTGGTCGCCGTGCTGCTCGCCGTCGGTGTCATCGGCCCGATGCTGCTCGACAACGGCAACCCCAACGAATACGTCGGCCCGCAGGCGTCCGCGCCCGACGGCACGTACTGGATGGGCACCACCACCTTCGGCCAGGACGTGTACGCGCAGTTCGTGCACGGGCTGCGCGCCACCTTCCTGGTGGGCGTCGTGGGCGGTGCCATCGCCGCCGTCATCGCCATGCTCGTCGGCTTCCTCGCCGGCTACCGGGGAGGAGTCACCGACGAGATCCTCAACATGCTCACCAACGTCGTCCTGGTGATCCCCGCCCTCGCCGTCCTGCTGATCATCAACGCCTACATGGGGGTGCGGAGCGTCGCCGTGCAGGGCCTGTTCATCGGACTGACCTCGTGGCCCTGGGCGGCCCGTGCCATCCGCGCGCAGACGTTCTCGCTGCGCACCCGGGAGTTCGTGGACCTGGCCCGGCTCAGCGGGAGCGGCACCTGGCGGATCGTCTTCCGCGAGATCGCGCCCAACATGAGCTCGTACCTCTTCATGATGTTCATCCTGCTCTTCGGCGGGTCCATCCTCATCGCCTCCTCGCTCGACTTCATCGGGCTCGGCCCGACCGAAGGGGTCTCGCTCGGTCTGATGCTGCAGAGCGCCCAGCAGTGGAGCGCGCTCCAGCTCGGCATGTGGTGGTGGTTCGTCCCGCCGGGCGCCGGGATCACCGCGATCGTCGGCGCGCTCTACGTCGCCAACGTGGGCCTCGACGAGGTCTTCAACCCGAAGCTGAGGGAGTCCTGAGCACATGACCCTGACCGTCAACGATCTGCGGGTCCACTACCGCACGCTGCGTGGCGAGGTCCGGGCCCTGGACGGCGTCGGCTTCGACCTGGCGGACGGCGAGATCCTGGGCCTGGCCGGCGAGTCCGGCTGCGGCAAGACCACCCTGGGCAAGGCCCTCATCCGGCTCGACGGCCGGATGCGGCACGTGGGCGGCACGGTGACGCTGGACGGCGACGAACTGCCGCTCTCCGACGACCGGGCCATGAACGCCTACCGCTTCCACAGGATCTCGCTCGTCCCCCAGTACTCGATGAGCGCGCTCAACCCGACCCGGCGCATCGGCCGCATGATCCGCGAACTCCTCGCCTCGCGCGGCGTCACCGTGGACACCGGCGAACTGCACCGCCGTCTCGCCCTGGTCGGCCTCGGACCCGAGGTCCTGGACCGCTATCCCATCGAACTGTCCGGGGGCATGAAGCAGCGCGCCGTCATGGTCATCTCCACGCTGCTCGACCCGTCCGTCCTCATCGCCGACGAGGTCACCTCGGCGCTGGACGTCTCCAGCCAGCAGGCCGTCGTGGGCGCCCTCACGGGGCTCCGCGACAAGGGCCTGGTCACCAGCATGATCTTCGTGACCCACGACCTCGGGCTGACCTCCCACATCGCCGACTCGATCATGGTGATGTACGCGGGCAAGCTCGCGGAGAAGGCGCCCACCAAGGTGCTGACGACCGAGCCGCGCCACCCGTACACGAAGATGCTGATCGGCTCGCTGCCCCAGGTGGGCGCCCGCCACAAGGACAAGCCGCTCAGCGGCATCGAGGGCTCCCCGCCCTCCCTGCTGAACCCGCCGGCCGGCTGCCGCTTCCGCGACCGCTGCCCGCTCGCCGACAGCCGGTGCGCCGAGGAGCCGCCGGTCGTCGAGGTAGCCCCCCGTCACTCCGTCGCATGCTGGAAGGCGGCCTGATGCTGACGCTCGACCGTGTCACCAAGACCTTCCGGGCCGGCGCCTTCGGCGGTGGTTCGGTCACCGCCGTGGACCGGGTCTCCTTCGAGGCGGCACCCGGCGAACTGGTCTCGCTCATCGGCGAGAGCGGCAGCGGCAAGTCGACCATCGGCCGCATGGTCCTGGGCCTCACCCGGGTCAGCGCGGGCAGCCTCACCCTCGACGGTGAACAGGTCCGCCCCGGCAAGGACTTCTACCGTCGCGTCCAGGGCGTCTTCCAGGACCCCTTCAGCTGCTACAACCCCGTCTTCAAGGCAGACCGCGTCTTCGCCCTGATCCGCCGCGCCTACCACCCGGGCGTCTCGGACAAGGAGTGGGCCGACCGCGTGGAGAAGGCCGTACGGGACGTACGCCTGGACCCCGGGCAGGTCCTCGGCCGCTACCCGCACCAGCTCAGCGGCGGCCAGCTCCAGCGCCTGCTGATCGCCAGGGCGCTCCTGCTCGACCTGCGCTTCCTGGTCGCCGACGAGATCACCAGCATGCTCGACGCCTCCACCCGCATCGACGTGCTCAACCTCCTCGCCGGGCTCAAGGAGCGCGGGCTCGGTGTCCTCTACATCACCCACGACCTCTCCCTCGGCACCTATCTCGCCGAGAAGACGGTGGTCCTGAGGAACGGCCGGGTCGTCGAACGCGGCGACACGCAGAAGGTCTTCGGCAACCCCCTCCACCCCTACACGCGCACCCTCCTGGCAGCGGTCCCTCGGATCAACGAACCCTGGACACCCGCCCGGCCGGTGGAGGCCTGCGCCTACCACGAGGGCGGCGCCCGCGACACCGACCTCCACGAGACCGAGCCGGACCACCTCGTCGCCTGTGCCGGACTCCCCGACTGCGGAAGGACCTCCGCGTGACCCCTCGCCACCTGCCCCTGCACGACGGCTGGACGCTCACCGCCGACGGCTCCGTCCCGGTGGAGATCCCGGCCGAGGGCGTCCCGGCGGCCGTCCCCGGCTGCGTGCACACCGACCTGCTGGCCGCCGGACTGATCGACGACCCCTACCTCGACGACAACGAGAAGCGGCTCGGCTGGATCGGACGCACCGACTGGACGTACCGCACCGCCTTCGCCTGGTCCGACGACGGGCACGCGTTCACCGACCTGTGCTTCGACGGCCTCGACACCGTCGCCACCGTCCTCCTCAACGGCACCGAGGTGGGCTCCACCGCCAACCAGCACCGCAGCCATCGCTTCCCCGTGCGCCCCCTGCTGCGCGAGGGGCCCAACACCCTCGTCGTACGCTTCACCGCTCCGTACACGTACGCCGAGGCGCTGCGCGACAAGCTCGGCGACCGGCCCGGTGCGTACGCGGAGCCGTACGCCTTCATCCGCAAGATGGCCTGCAACTTCGGCTGGGACTGGGGACCGACCCTGGTGACCTCGGGCATCTGGCGGCCGGTCGCCCTGGAGTCCTGGACCGGCCCGCGCATCGCCGAGGTGAAGGTGCTCGCCGACCTCGACGGGGACGGGGTGCCGCGCCTCGCCGTGACCCTCGACGTCGACCCGGCCGGGGGCGGCGCCCTGGAGGCGTCGGTGGAGGTGGCCGGCGAGCGGGCGGTGTTCACCGTCCCGGACGGGGAGCACCGCGCGGCCGTCACCCTCGCCGTCCCCGGGGCCGCGCGCTGGTGGCCGCACAGCCACGGCGAGCAGCCGCTGTACGACGTCACCGTCCGTCTGGGGGAGGACGCGTGGACCGGCAGGACCGGCTTCCGGGGTGTCGGTCTGGAGCGCGAGGCGTTCCGGATCTCGGTCAACGACGAGCCCGTCTTCGTACGCGGAGTGAACTGGATCCCCGACGACTGCTTCCCGTCCCGGCTCACCCGTCAGCGCGTCTCGGACCGCCTCGACCAGGCGGTCGCCGCCAACGTCAACCTGATCAGGGTCTGGGGCGGCGGCCTCTACGAGAGCGACGACTTCTACGAACTGTGCGACGAGAAGGGACTGCTGGTCTGGCAGGACTTCCCGTTCGCCTGCGCCGCGTATCCGGAGGAGCAGCCGCTGTACGACGAGGTCGCCGCGGAGGTCCGCGAGAACCTCGTCCGGCTCGCCCCGCACGCCTCGCTGGTCCTGTGGTGCGGCAACAACGAGAACCTGGAGGGGCACGCCGACTGGGGGTGGCAGGAGCAGCTGGAGGGCCGCACCTGGGGCCACGGCTACTACCACGAGCTGCTGCCCGCGCTCTGCGCCGAGACGGACCCCTCCCGCCCGTACTGGCCGGGCTCGCCCTACTCCGGCTCCCCGGAGCTGCCCCCGCAGGATCCCGCCCGGGGCACGGTCCACCTCTGGGACGTCTGGAACCGGGTCGACTACCGCCACTACGCCGACACAGCCCACCGCTTCGTCGCGGAGTTCGGGTTCCAGGGGCCGCCGACGTATGCCACCCTGCGCCGCGCGGTCGGCGGTCCCCTGGTGACGGGCGCTCCGCTGATCGCCCATCACCAGAAGGCGGAGGACGGTGACGCCAAACTGCTGCGGGGGCTGGGCGACCACCTCCCGCAGCCCGGTTCCTTCGACGACTGGCACTGGCTCACCCAGCTGAACCAGGCACGCGCGGTCGCCTTCGGGATCCGCCACTTCCGCTCGCACAGCCCGTACTGCATGGGCTCGATCGTCTGGCAGCTCAACGACTGCTGGCCGGTCGTGTCCTGGGCCGCCGTGGACGGCGACGGCCGCCGCAAGCCCCTCTGGTACGCCCTGCGCGAGGCGTACGCGGACCGGCTCATGGCCGTACGCGACGGAGCCCTGCACCTCGTCAACGACTCCGCCCGTCCCTGGGAGGGCACGCTGCGGCTGACCCGGCGCTCCCTGGACGGCGCGGTCCTGGCCGAGGAGACGGTCGTGGTGGGCACGGCGGCCCGCGGCGTCACCCGGGTGGCCCTGCCGGAGACGGTCGCCGAACCGGACGAGGCCGCCCGTGAGGTGCTGGTGGCGGAGCTGGGCGGGATGCGGACGGTCGAGTTCTACGAGGAGGACACCCGGGTCGCGCTGCCGCCGGCCCGCTACGACGTCGAGGTCACCCAGGGTGACGAATCAGGTATCGGCTACCGGGTCACGGTGACGGCGAGGACGCTGCTGCGGGACCTCGCGCTCTTCCCCGACCGGCTGGATCCGGCGGCCGAGGTGGATGCCGTCCTGGTCACCCTGCTGCCCGGCGAGAGCGCCGTCTTCCACGTCACGGGCGCCGTGCTGAAGGACCCTTCGGCCCTGGGGGCGAGGCCGGTTCTCCGGTGCGTCAACGACACCGTCGACGGGTGACGTGGCGGACCCTGGCGAATGGTGGCGCGGCCCATGGCGTATGGGCCGTACGAGTGCGGCGAGTTTCCGTCATTCCCGTTTGCCGGGGTTCGTCCCCACCGGCCGGTCCGGGCGTGTGCTGATGCGGTGCGGGGTGTCTGACGGACCCTCACACGATCAATAAAATAAGACAACATCGAGCGCATGTTCCGCTGTTCGAGGGATGCCCCCGGATAGGGTCTTTGCCACACGCGAAGCCGCGCGCCCACGCCCGGGTGGTGGAATGCAGACACGGCGAGCTTAAACCTCGCTGCCTCCTCGGGGGCGTGCCGGTTCGAGTCCGGCTCCGGGCACTCGCTCGCCGAGGCGTGGGTGCCCGCGGAACGGCCGCGTCGCGCGACGGACGGCGTCCCGCGCGTGAAGGCGCTGCGAAGACACCCGGTCACCCTGCGTATGCGATTCCCGCTCGTCGCCCGGTGCGGGAAGGGTGCGGAGGGACGGGCTGGACCCGCAGGCCTCGTGCCCGGATCCGGACAGGTCATGCGCGGAGCGGAGCCGCTCGCCCGGTGCGACTTCTCTCAAAGATCCTCCTCTGGCACTAGGGTGATTGTTTTGCCTACCCATTACTCTTGTGGCAAGGCCACGCACGGTGGCCATGGAGGAGTGAAATGAGGAGCAGCAACCCGGTCTTCTCGCGACGGGGGTTCAGCCGCGACAACGGCTACGCGGGCTTCAACGCGGCGCCGCAGGCCGGGGCCCCCGCAGCGGGTGCCAACCCGTACGCGCAGGGCACCGCCGCCAACCCGTACGCCACGAACCCCTACGCCCAGCAGGACACCCAGTACGGCGCCCCGCAGGCGCCGGCGCACTCCGGCGCGATGACGATCGACGACGTCGTCACGCGTACGGCCATGACGCTGGGCACCGTGGTGCTCACCGCCGCGCTCTCCTGGGCCCTGCTCCCCGTCGACGAGGCCAATCTCGGCAAGTCCTACGGCATCGCCATCGGCGCGGCCCTGGTGGCGTTCGTCTTCGCGATCATCCAGTCCTTCAAGCGCAAGGCCTCGCCCGCGCTGATCCTGGCCTACGCGGCCTTCGAGGGTGTCTTCCTCGGGGTGATCTCCAGCACGGTCAGCACCTACATCAGCCCCGGCACGGTGATGCAGGCGGTGATGGGCACCATGTGTGTCTTCGCCGGTGTCCTCATCGCGTACAAGATGCGCTGGATCCGCGTCACCCGCCGTTTCTACGGCTTCGTGATGGCCGCGGCCATGGGCTTCGTGCTCCTGATGATGGTCAACCTGCTGTTCAGCGTCTTCGGTGGCGGTGACGGCCTCGGCTTCCGCAGCGGTGGCCTCGGCATCCTCTTCGGAGTCATCGGCATCATCCTCGGTGCGTGCTTCCTGGCCCTGGACTTCAAGCAGGTCGAGGACGGCATCAACTACGGCGCACCGCGCGAGGAGTCATGGCTGGCGGCCTTCGGCCTCACCCTGACCCTGGTGTGGATCTACCTGGAGATGCTGCGTCTGCTCTCCATCCTCAACGGGGACGACTGACCCCGTAGGCACGACGACGACGGAACGGCCCGCAGGCACCGCCTGCGGGCCGTTCCGTCGTCCGCGGGGAGTCGCGGGTGCGGTCAGAGCAGCTTGCGCGCGGCTCTGCGCAGGTCGTACTCGTGGATGATCGCCTTGGCGTGGCCGTAGGTGAGGTCGTGCTCGCTCCGCAGCCAGCTGACCTTCTCCTCGAAGCGGAGGAGGGAGGGTCCGTCGTCGACGGTGCGGAGCCAGTCGGCGATGTCGCGACCGGTGCAGTGCGGGATCCGGGAGAGCAGGTTGCGATGGGTTTCTTCGGAGAAGACTTGAGACATCGGCGCCTCCGACGCAGTACGCGTTGCTGTTCCTTCCCGACACCGTGCCCGAGCGTCGGCGCGTTGGCAACCATCCTGCGGGGGCGCGTAGGGTCACGGCGTGCTCGATACGACCCCTCTGATCACTGCCGTGGACCGATTCGCCGACCGGCTGCGGAGCACTCCGCAGAGCCGGCTCCAGCAGGGCGTGGCCGCCGAGGCCCTGGCGACGGCCAGGGAGCTGTCCACGCGCGCCCAGCGGGCCGAGGAGCGGGACCGGGAGCCGAGGACGATGCCGGACGTCGGGATATTCGCCGTCGGTGACCAGCTCGCCGTCGCGGGCCGTGACCTGGCCGTGGCACTGGAAACGGCCTCGTCCCAGGAGCTGGACGAGGCCGTGCGGCGTGTCGAGGAGGCGGCGGCGCGGGCGTTCGCACCCGGGCCGCGCTAGAACGAGGCGATGACGCGGTCGGCGAGGATGTAGACGTTCTCCTTGCCGCACGAGAACGTCAGCGCGTAGGCCCCGGAGACGCCGGAACCACCCAGCAGCACCGGCTGCTCACCGGAGCGCAGCGAGGCGGCGAGCCGCTCGGCGGTCTCGCGGTGGCCCGGGGTCATGCAGAGCGTGGTGCCGTCGGCGAAGACGTACACGTCGAGGGTCCCCAGGGGGCCGGGGCGCACGTCGGTGAGCTCCGTGGCCGTATCGGCGAGCCGCTCCAGCCTGTTCACGGTACGCTCATGGTCGGTGACCACCGGTGTCTGCACCGGGATGAAGTCCGGGTGGGACGGGTGGCGGCGACGGGCCGCGGCCAGCTCGGGGGAGTCCTCGGGGAACTCCGCGTACTCGGCGGCCTCGGGAAGGTCGGTGAGCTCCGCCAGCCCCACCAGCTCGTCCAAGGCGTCGCCGGCTTCGAGATCCATCGCCTCCAGGCCCACGAAGTCGGTCTGCCGCGGCATGAAGAACGGGACGTCCTCGCCGAACCCGCCCAGCAGCGACGGCGCGTCGGCGGCGTCGCGGGCCTCCTGCGCGGCCCAGAAGGCGCGGGCCTCGGCGAGCTCGCGCTCGCGCTCCTCGGCGAGGGCCTCGGCGACCGCCGCGCGTATCTCCTCGACGGGGGTGCTGGTGCTCCGGTTCTGCTGCTCGGGCACGGACGCCCGCGGGCTCCGTCCCTCCGCCAGCTCCGTGCGCAGGGCTGTGACCTGCTTGCGCAGCCCGTGAGCAGCGTGCAGAGCGGCGGCGCCGACAGCCGTGGCAGCGGCGGTGGTCAGCAACAGGGCAAACGGCATGGCGCTCACTGACATACTCCCGGTTTCAATCGACACCCCCGACTTCCTACATCAGCTTGTCCTGTACCGGTGCCTGCTGTCAGTGCATTACGTCACGAATTGGACAGGTCTTTGTGCCCGGTGTTTAGCCTTGTGTCCGGTGTGACCTGGGGAAACGACTCTCCCCCGGGACGCAGATCACATCCTGGGGGAGATTCGGTCACGATCGGAGCTCGGCCTGATTCGAAACGGCCCCCGCGCGGGACGGGCGGAGCGCCGGAGGCCCGGAAGCCCGGCCTCCGCTGCGGCTCAGCTCAGCCGCTCCGTGTCCGTGGTCGCGCTGAGCTTCGCCTCCGCTGCGGGCCGGTGCCGCCCTCGTACCTCGGACGCCCCCGACCCTCCGCTGCGACTCAGCTCAGCCGCTCCGTGTCCGTGGTCGCGCTGAGCTTCGCCTCCGCTGCGGGCCGGTGCCGCCCTCGTACCTCGGACGCCCCCGACCCTCCGCTGCGGCTCAGCTCAGCCGCTCGATGACCATCGCCATGCCCTGGCCGCCGCCGACGCACATCGTCTCCAGGCCGAACTGCTTGTCGTGGAACTGCAGGCTGTTGATCAGCGTGCCGGTGATGCGCGCGCCGGTCATGCCGAACGGGTGGCCGACGGCGATCGCGCCACCGTTGACGTTGACCTTGTCCAGCGGGAGGCCGAGGTCCCGGTAGGACGGGATGACCTGGGCGGCGAACGCCTCGTTGATCTCGGCCAGGTCGATGTCGTCGATGGTCAGGCCGGCGCGCTTCAGCGCCTGCTTGCTGGCCTCGACCGGTCCGTAGCCCATGATCTCGGGGGACAGGCCGGAGACGCCGGTCGACACGATGCGGGCCAGCGGGGTCAGGCCCAGCTCGCGCGCCTTGGTGTCGGACATGATCACGAGCGCGGCGGCGCCGTCGTTGAGCGGGCAGCAGTTGGCCGCGGTGACGAGTCCGTCGGGGCGGAACACGGGCTTGAGGCCCTGCACGCCCTCCAGGGTGACGCCGGCGCGGGGGCCGTCGTCCTTCGAGACGACCGTGCCGTCCGGCGTGGTCACGGGGGTGATCTCGCGCTCCCAGAAGCCGTTCTTGATGGCTTCCTCGGCGAGGTTCTGCGAGCGGACGCCGAACTCGTCCATGTCCTGGCGGGTGACGCCCTTGATCCGGGCAAGGTTCTCGGCGGTCTGCCCCATGGCGATGTACGCGTCCGGGACGAGGCCCTCCTCGCGCGGGTCGGTCCAGCTCGTGCCCTCCTGCTCGGCGCGGGCGGCGGTGCGGGCCTCCGCCTCGGCGAAGAGCGGGTTGCGCGTGTCCGGAAGGCTGTCGGAGTTGCCCTTCGCGAAGCGGGACACCATCTCGACGCCGGCGGAGATGAAGACGTCGCCCTCGCCGGCCTTGATGGCGTGCAGCGCCATGCGGCTGGTCTGGAGGGAGGACGAGCAGTAGCGGGTGACCGTGCAGCCGGGGAGGTGGTCCATCCCCATCTGTACGGCGATGATGCGGCCCAGGTTGTTGCCCTGCTCGCCGCCGGGGAGGCCGCAGCCGAGCATCAGGTCGTCGATGTCCCTCGGGTCCAGCTCGGGGACCTTGGCCAGCGCGGTCTGGATGATGGTCGCGGTCAGGTCGTCCGCGCGCAGGTCCTTGAGGGACCCCTTGAAGGCCCGGCCGATCGGGGAACGGGCAGCAGAGACGATCACGGCTTCGGGCATCACGCGGCTCCATGAGGGCTGGAAGGCAGGAAGGCTGGGCTGCCTTGGAAGTTACCCGGACGTATAGCTGAGGTCACCCGACAGGCGATGTGATGCGGACCTCTTTTCTAAGCAACCGCTCAGTCGCCCGCATTGTTCCGCCCGCGCGGGGGAGCCGCGCTCAGGCCCGCCGCCACGTCGCCCCCGACCCGTGTCCGGGGACCGGCCCGCCGTCCGTGTCCGTCCCCGTGTCCTTGTGGGGCACCGGCTCGGTGTGGGCGGGCAGGCGCCGCCGCCTGCGGTGCTTCAGCAGGGCCCAGGGCGCCCGCGCACCCGTCACCTCCGTGCCGGCCTCCCGCGCGGCGCGGGAGGCGGCCTTGGCGACCGGCAGCATGCCCTCGCGGCGCGAGCCGTCCAGATGGTCGGACTCCGGCCACAGGCCCAGGACGGCGCACAGGGTGGGCAGCATCGCCATCGCGGCGGTCGCGTACCCCTCGGCCGAGGGATGGTAGTTGTCGGGGCCGAAGAGCTCCCGGGGATTCGCCTCGAACTCCGGCCCCAGCAGGTCCCCCAGCGAGACCGTGCGGCCGCCCTGCTCCACCGCGCCGATCGTCTGGGCCGCCGCCAGCTGGCGGCTCACCCGCCGGGCCAGCCAGCGCAGCGGCTGGTAGACCGGCTCGATCGTGCCCAGGTCCGGGCAGGTGCCCACGACCACCTCCGCACCGGCGGTACGCAGCCTCCGCACCGCCGTGCCGAGGCAGCGCACCGACTGCGTCGCGGGCATCCGGTGGGTCACGTCGTTCGCGCCGATCATGATCACGCAGACGTCCGGCACTCCTGAGGGGTCCGCGAGCACCAGGGAGACCTGGCGCTCCAGGTCGTCCGACCGGGCGCCCGGCAGGGCCACGTTCCGGAGGTCCACCGGCTGTTCGGCCACGGCCGCGAGCCCGGACGCCAGCAGGGCCCCCGGGGTCTGCCCGGCCCTGCGCACGCCCTGCCCCGCCGCCGTCGAGTCACCCAGCATGACGAAGCGCAACGGGTCGGCGGGGCCGGCGAACGCCACCCCGTACCGTCCGTCCGCACTCGGCGGGACCGGAGCCTTGCCCCCGCCCACGGCCCTCTTCGCCAGCTGTACCTCGGCCAGCACCACGCCCACCGTCGCCGCACCGATCAGCCCGACGCTGCCGCCCCCGTAGGCCGCACCCGCTGCGATCCGCCGTGCCACCCTCGCTCTCGACACAGTCCGGTCCACCTCCTCCGTGCCGTACAGCCGTACACAGCACTACCTGCCCCGTGGAGGGCGTAGCTCAATCGCTTCGTCCAATCTCCTGCCCGTACGCATACTCTTGGCGGACCATCACGGAGATCCCGGAGTACACGGTGCAATTCCACGATTCGATGATCAGTCTTGTCGGCAACACCCCGCTCGTCAGACTGCGCAATGTGTCGGCAGGCATTCAGGCGACGGTCCTGGCCAAGGTCGAGTACTTCAACCCCGGCGGGTCGGTGAAGGACCGCATCGCGCTGCGCATGATCGAGGCGGCCGAGCAGAGCGGGGAGCTGAAGCCCGGCGGCACGATCGTCGAGCCGACCAGTGGCAACACGGGTGTCGGTCTGGCCATCGTCGCCCAGCAGAAGGGCTACAAGTGCATCTTCGTCTGCCCTGACAAGGTGTCCACGGACAAGATCAACGTCCTGCGCGCGTACGGCGCCGAGGTCGTCGTCTGCCCGACCGCCGTCGACCCCGAGCACCCGGACTCGTACTACAACGTCTCGGACCGCCTGGTCCGCGAGACGCCGGGGGCCTGGAAGCCCGACCAGTACTCCAACCCCAACAACCCGCGCTCGCACTACGAGACCACGGGTCCCGAGCTCTGGGAGCAGACGGAGGGGAGGATCACCCACTTCGTCGCGGGCGTCGGAACCGGCGGCACGATCACCGGTACGGGCCGCTATCTCAAGGAGATCAGCGAGAACCGGGTACGGGTCGTCGGCGCGGACCCGGAGGGCTCCGTCTACTCCGGCGGCTCCGGGCGCCCCTACCTGGTGGAGGGGGTCGGTGAGGACTTCTGGCCGAGCGCCTACGACCGTACGGTCACGGACGAGATCGTCGCGGTCTCGGACAAGGACTCCTTCCAGATGACCCGCCGCCTCGCCAAGGAGGAGGGGCTGCTCGTCGGCGGCTCCTGCGGCATGGCGGTCGTCGCGGCCCTGGAGGTCGCCCGGAGCCTCGGCCCCGAGGACGTGGTGGTCGTCCTGCTGCCGGACAGCGGCCGCGGATACATGAGCAAGATCTTCAACGACGAGTGGATGGCCGACTACGGCTTCCTGGAGGACACCGGTCCCTCGGCCAGGGTCGGCGCGGTGCTCGACTTCAAGGACGGCCCGCTCCCCTCGCTCGTGCACATGCACCCCGAGGAGACGGTCGGCCAGGCCATCGACGTCCTCCGGGAGTACGGCGTCTCGCAGATGCCGATCGTGAAGCCGGGCGCGGGACACCCGGACGTGATGGCCGCCGAGGTCATCGGCTCCGTCGTGGAGCGTCAGCTCCTGGACGCGCTGTTCACCCAGCGGGCGACGCTGTCGGACCCGTTGGAGAAGCACATGTCGGCCCCGCTGCCGCAGGTCGGCTCGGGGGAACCGGTCGAGGACCTGATGGCCGTGCTCGGTGGGGCGGACGGTGCCGATGCGGCGATCGTGCTCGTCGAGGGCAAGCCGACAGGGGTCGTGAGCAGGCAGGACCTGCTGGCCTTCCTCGCGAAGGACGCCTCGCCCAAGTCGTAGCGGGCAGGTTTCCGGGGTTCGCGAAATCGGTACGAGCGCGACACGTCCACGCAGCACCGGCTTAACACGGCACCGGCACAGTAAGGGGTGTCGGCAGGGAAACCCGCCGGCCCACCTACGGCGACACGGACTACGGAGCGGCTCCCGGACCTCCACCGTCGCCAGGACGCGGCGCCCGGCCCTGACCCGGGACCGCGTCCCTCGCGGGGACCGCCGTCGTCCCGCCCCCCGGCAACGGGGGTGCGGCGGTCCCCGCGACTATCCACGCGCGTGGACCCCGTGCGGCGCGGGAGGGCTCAGACGTCCCACTCGGAAGCGGTCCGCCGCTTCTCCCTGGTCCACGGCCACGCGCGAGCGGCATGGACGGCGTTCACGCCGAAGATCCCCAGCCAGGCCACGACGAGCCCCTTGATCCCGGCGTTGGCGACGCCGATCGCGGACAGCGGGACGGCGAGGACCAGCGAGACGACCCCGAGACCGAACCGCTCCCCGAAGGTCCCGAGCGGTCCGGCGGGCCGCGGGACGCTCCGGGCCGCGGCCATCCGCTGCTCGGCGAGCTGGCGCCGCGTCCGCTGGTCGTGCGTGCCGGCGAACCGTTGCTCCACCTTCTCCAGGAACGAGTCGATCAGCACGGACTCGTACTCCGGCCCCAGCTCGCCGCGGGCCTGCAGGGTGGCGTCGAGCTCTCGCCTGAGCTCAGGGTCACGGGCTTCCATGCGCCCTACGGTACGAAGCCGGGCCGTCCGGGTCAGTGGGGTTAGCCCCCCTGTTTCGGGGCCGGTCGCGCAGGGCGGGGCGTGGCGCGTCGGCGTAGCGTTGACCGAGCGAGACGGGAGGCGCGCCCATGGCCACCACGACATCGTCCGCCCGTGCCATCCCCCGTACCTCGGGAACGCGGGCCCGCCTGGTCAACGAGGCCGAGCTGCGGGCGACGCTCTCCACGTTCCGTGAGCTCTCCGACGAGGACTGGCGGCGTCCCACGGTCTGCGAGCGCTGGACGGTCCGGGACATGCTCGCCCACACCGTCGGCCAGTACGAGGAGCTGCCGCGCCCCTGGGTCGCGGTCCGCCGGATCCGGCAGGCGGGGCGGACCCATCCCCACCTCGGCCGGCTGGACGGGCACAACGAGGTCCAGATCGAGGACCGGCGGGCCGTCCCGGGGCGCGAGCTGATCGGCGCCCTCGCCCACTTCGCCCCCCAGGCACTCATCGCCCTGCGCCGCATCCCGGTGGCCGTCCGCCGCAGGGTCCGGCCGAGCCTGCTCTACCCGGAGGCGAAGGCCCTGCCCGACGACTCGATGGACTACCTCGGCAACGTCCTCATCGCCCGCGACACCTGGATGCACCGGGTGGACCTCGCCGACGCCGTCGGGGCGGAACCGGTCCTCGACGGGCACGACCGGGAGATCGTGGACCAGGTCGTGCTGGATCTGGCCCTGGCCTGGACGGGCCCCGCCGTGGAGATCGACCTCCGGGGTCCTGCGGGAGGCAGCCGTCTGCTGGGCATCGGCACCCCGGCGGCCACACTCCGCGCGGAAGCGGTCGACTTCGCCCGGCACGTGTCGGGGCGCCCGGTGCGCGGCCGGCTGGAGGTGGAGGGGGACCCCGGGGCGCGGGAGGCGCTGGTGGCGGCCCGCGTCGTGTTCTGACGCCGCCGCCCACGTCCGGTCGGGCGTTCCGGCCCGCCTCCTGGGCATCAACAGGCCTCTGTAGGCTGCGTGTTGACGACGCTCCCAGACCGACTCCCTCCAGGAGGACACGTGCCCGAGCCGGCGGACCGGATCAACACCACGCAGCCCCACACCGCCCGGATCTGGAACTACTGGCTGGGCGGCAAGGACAACTACCCCGTCGACCAGGCAGCCGGTGACCACATCCGCACCCTGCACCCGGGCATCGGCGACTACGCCCAGGCGGACCGGCTGTTCCTCGGGCGGGCGGTGCGTCACCTCGTCGCCGATCAGGGGATCCGCCAGTTCCTCGACATCGGCACCGGTCTGCCCACCGCCGACAACACCCACGAGGTCGCCCAGCGGCTGGCGCCGGAGTCCCGCATCGTCTACGTCGACAACGACCCGCTGGTGCTCGCCCACGCGCGCGCCCTGCTCACCAGCACGCCCGAGGGCAGCACCGACTACCTCGACGAGGACCTGCGCAACGTCGACGTGATCCTGGAGCACGCGGCGAAGAGCCTGGACCTCAGTCGGCCGGTCGCTCTCGTCCTGCTGGGCGTGGTCATCTTCATCGAGGACGACGACGAGGCGTACGGCCTCGTCCGCCGGCTCATGGACGCCCTGCCGTCCGGGAGCCACCTCGTCCTCTCCCACACGATCACCGACCCGTCGATGCCCGACGTGGACGCGGCGGTCGCGTTCTGGAACGAGAACGGCACGCCGAAGCTGACCCAGCGGACACCCGGTGACGTCACCCGGTTCTTCGACGGTCTGGAGCTCCTCGAACCCGGCGTGGTGTCGTGCAGCCGGTGGCGCCCCGAGCCGGGTGGCGAGGGCCTGCCGGACGAGGTGGCCATGTTCAGCGGGGTCGCACGCAAGCCCTGAGAGGGACCGGCCGGGTGCTCACGGCGGGGTACGGGCCGGCGTCACGGGGGAGTGACCTCGGCGAGGAAGGCCTCGGGCGTGACGGCGTACCCCAGGGAGTTGATGACGGCGACGGGAGTGCGGTCGATCAGGACCGTGGGGGTCGACCGGACACCGCTCGTCCCGAAGGCCGCCGACACCTGGGCCGCCCAGGGCAGGTAGGTGCGCTCCATGACCTTCTGCCGGAAGGCGTCGGTGTGCAGCGCCTCCACCTCGTCGGCCAGCCGCAGCAGGGTGGCCCGGTCGGAGAAGGCGTCCACCTCCTCGCTGGGCTGATCGGCGTACAGCGCGCGCAGGTAGTGCATGAACGGCTTCTGGCCCTCGTCCGCCGCGGCTCCCAGCGCGGCCAGCGCCTCCAGGGACCCGCTTCCGCCCGCGGCGTCGTCGATGAACGTGGCGAAATGGTGGTCGATCGCGAATCTGCCCTCGTCCGCGGCCCGCTCCATCACGGCCCCGAGGTCCAGCTCCATGCGCTTGCAGTAGGGGCAGCGGAGATCGGCGTAGACGCTCAGCACGTGTGCGGCGTCGGCGTCGCCGTAGCGGACGACGTGGCCGCCGGGCCCTCTCGTATTGGCTGGAATCATGATCCCAGGGTCGGCAGGGCGGGGCGGTCCCGCAATGCGAGCGGCCGGACCGGCGCTTACGGCCGGGGCGTCCGTGGCCGGAGCGGAGGGCGGGGCCGGGGCTGTATATGGACATGCAGAGCGCTTGCTGGCTGAATGGATCCCTCGGCGCCGGACCGGTGCGACGGAACCCTGGAGGGGACAGCATGAGCGGGAGCAGCCCGGCTGCGCGGTTGCAGCGGCTCTTCGAGGGGCAGCGGCTGACCCCCACCCAGCGGCGGATCGCGCACTCCATGGTGCGGCGGGCCGCCGACGCCCCGTTCCTGTCGAGTGTGGAGCTGGCCGAGCTGGCGGGGGTCAGCCAGCCGTCCGTCACCCGCTTCGCCGTGGCGCTCGGGTTCGACGGGTACCCCGCGCTGCGCAAGCACCTGAGGGACGTCCCCGCCGGTCCGGCCGGCGAGGGGGGCGTGGAGGAGCGCTTCAACGAGTACCAGCAGGCGGTGCTGGCCGAGATCGAGAATCTGCGGCAGCTCTCCGCACTGCTCGCCGATCCGGCTCCGGTGGAACGTGCGGGGCGCCTGCTCGCTGCGTCCAGGCCGCTGCTCGTGCTGGGACTGCGGGCCGCCTCCTCGCAGGCGCGGGGGTTCGGTTACTTCGCCTCGAAGGTGCACCCGGACGTACGGGTGCTCGACGAGGGCGGCAGCATGCTGCACGACCGCGTCGACGCCGCCAGGCGGGCGGGTGCGAGCGCGCTGATGTGCTTCGCGCTGCCGAGGCATCCGCGGGAGGTCGTGGACGCGCTGGCGTACGCCAGGGAGCAGGGGCTGACCGTCGTGACCGTGGCCGATTCGGCGTTCGCGCCGGTGGCCGCCCACAGCGACCTGCTGATTCCGGGCGCCGTGGGCACGGGGCTGGCCTTCGACACCGCGTGCGCCCCGATGCTGCTGGGGCGGGTGCTGCTGGAGGCCATGTGTGACGCGCTGCCCGAGGCGCAGGCGCGGCTGGAGGAGTTCGACGCGAGGGCCGCGTCCCGGGGGCTCTTCGTCGAGTAGCCGGCGTTCCGGGGCATCGGGGGGATGGGGCGGTCCGGCCTCCGCCGATTCTCAGACGTCGCTCATGTGTGCCTATTAATCTCCGCGCCCAGAGGGTCCAGAGGGTCCACAGGGAACCGTGGGAGAGGGAGGCGGACGTGGGGCGCGGAGCGCAGTCGTTGGCGAGGGTGGCCGTGATCGTTCGGGCCGGGGCCGCGCCGTTGTGGTGGCCGGGGCTGCTGGCGGCGGCCGTCGGGGCGTTCGTCCCGGGGCTCACCGGCCGGCGGATCGGCCTGCTGGCGGGAGCGGCACTGTTCCTGGTGGTCCTGGCCGTCGTGGCGTCCACGCGGACGGGGCGTTACGCGGAGCTCGCGAGGGGTGCCGCACGGGCCGGGCGCAGCGACTTCCTCCAGGACCGGGACGTGACCGTACGGAACTGGCGGCGCGCCCACCGCTGGTGGCTGGTGGCCGCGTTCCTGGTGGCGGTCGCGAGCGCGTACGCACTGCCGGGTGCCGGCGGGCTGGTGCTGGCCGGGGCGGGCGCCGGGCTCTGGCTGAAGGCCGCGCGGTTCGGGCGCAGGGAGCGGCGGGACGACGTCCTGTACTGGGTGCGCACCGACTGGGTGTCGCGCGGACGGCCCGCGGGCAAGCAGGTGCGGGCCTACCGCACGACCGGACCGGTGGCGGGGGACGCCGCGCCCGGTGGGGCGCGGCGTCGCCGCCGGTGAGGATGCCGGGTCAGACCTCCAGTTCCGCTTCGATCTTCTTCAGCTGGTGGCGGGCCATCGCCAGGTTGGCCCGTGACCCGTCCAGCACGAGGTAGAGGAACAGGCCGTTCCCCCCACGGGCCTTGAGCAGGCGGATCAGGTGGTACTGGGTGCCGAGGGTGATCAGGATGTCCTCGATCTCGTCCTTGATGCCCAGGTGCTCCATGGTCCGGAGCTTCGCGCGGACGACGTCCGTGTTGCCGGCGGCGGCGACGTCGAGGTTGAAGTCCTTGCCACCGCCCAGGGTGCCCAGGGCCATGCCGCTGGTGTAGTCGACGAGAGCGACACCGGTGGCCCCCTCGATCGACGCCATCGCGTCCTTCAGTGCCGTTTCGCTGTTGGCCATAGTGCTCGTTTCCTTTCCCTGGCCGGCCCGTTGGCCGGTCCGGTTTCTGGCTGATGCGACTGATGCGACTGGTGCGGGTGTCACGGGGAGTCCGGCGCGGTACCGCGCCGGGGGAGCGTCCTGGACTGCGGCGGGCGCGGGGACGGCACCGGGCGGTCCACGCGGTCCTGTGCGGCGTCGACGACCTCACCGATGCGCGCACCGGCGCGGCGGCCTTCGAGGTGGAGCCGGCCGACGTTGATGCGGTCCTCGGCCAGCAGGGTCAGGACGGCGGAGGTCCCCGCCGCGTAGGTGGCGATGTAGCCGTTCTCGCCGCGGATCAGGAGCTCGCGGAAGCCGCCGCGGCCGGTGGCGTCGGTCATCCGGACCGAGACGCCGAGCGCGGCGGCGGTCAGCGCGGCGACGCCCTCGGCCTCGATGCCGGGGGTGTCCTGGGCGACGATCAGGCCGTCGGTGCTGGCGGCCAGTGCGCCGGTCAGGAGCGGGACCCGGGCGCGTAACCGCTGGAGCTCGTCGAGGACATCCTTCAGTTCGGCCTCGGGCACCATCAGCTGTCTCCTCCCGGCACGCTGTCTGAGCGCGCGAATCACAGGGCCTCCAATGCGTCTCTGAGCCGGCGCAACAGGGCGACGTCGGGGTCGGTCGTGACCTCGGGCAGTGAGATGCGGCTGGGCCCGGACACCGGTGCGGACCCGGGTGCGGCCGGGCGGACCGCCTCCACCAGTCCGGCGGCGGCGAGCCGGCGCAGGTCGACCAGGATGTGGAAGGCGGAGCGGCCCAGCGCCTGGGCGATGTCCGTGGCCGTGCGCTCGCCGTTCACCAGGGCCAGGACGCGACGCTGGCGTGGAGGGACCGGGGCGTCGACCGGGTGGGGCGAGGGGGTGAGCGGGGCGCTGTCGGTCAGCGCGTCCGGCCAGATCCTGTCCAGGAGTTCCCGGCGCCTGAGCGTCTCGCGCTGCACGGCGTGCACGGGCACGGGCCGGACGGGACCGATCCAGTGGGAGACGCCGTAGCGGAAGCGGGCGGGGGTGTTCGTGGGGGCCAGGGCGAAGAAGGCCGCGTCGTACAGCGCCCCCAGGTGGCAGAGCTCCAGTGCTCCGCCGGGCACCCGGCCGCTGTCGACGAGGTAGCGCCCGACCCGCTGTCCGGCACCCGCCTGGGCGACCGCGTCCCACCAGCCCTCGGAGCGCAGGGCGCCGCCCGTGGTGAGCAGGACGTCGATCCCGGGCGTCGCGGGGCTCTCGGCGTGGACGACCTCGCCGTCGGCGAGATACAGGGTCCCGCGGTCGCGCATCAGTGCGCCGGTTGCGCGCTCCGCCGCGAGCCGCTGCAGCATCGGGGAGGGCGCGGAGCGTTCGGGGACGTCGGGCCGGTCGGTGACGGTGGGGCTCATGCCAGGACCAGCCGCTGTGCTATCTCGCCGAGCCGCATGCGGGCGAGGGCGAGATTGCCTTCCGCGCGGTCCAGCCAGAGGTGGAGGAAGACGCTGCTGTCGAAGGCCGTCTCGACGAAACGGAGGATGTGGTAGCCGGGTGTCGTGGTGACGATGACGTCCTCGACGGCCGGGGCCGACTGCCCCGCGGGCACGTCCGTCCGCGCGAAGACCGGTTGTTCGGCGGCCATTCTCGCCACCTCCGCCGTCTCGGCGGCCGTGGCCTCGTGGTCGCCGTTGGGTGACTCGCCGATGGTGCCGAGGGCCAGACCACTGGTCCAGTCGACCACCGCGGCGCCCCGTGCACCGGGCAGCCTCATGACCTCGATCAGGCACTCGTCGATTCCGGGCAACGCGAACTCCCTCCCGACGTGGTGTGCGGATGTAATGGAGAGGCTACGCAACGTGTGCGTGGCTGGTGGGAGTTCTGGCATTTTCCACAGGTACATGCGCGGGGCCGTGTAAAGGGCCCCAGGTGAGCGGGTGGAGGGCTGTCGGAATGTGTCCGTCAGGCTGTCGCAACCATGGCCGATACGGATCGCAGCTGTCCGATTTCCGACCCCTTCGGGATCTCCGGTCACATGGCGTGAAGCCTGTCCCGGGGCTTGCCCCGAGGGGATGTGGGCCCCGTCTGTTGACTAGGAGTATTCAGGAAGTCAGGATGTGAATAGAAGAATCACATTCGCGAGGAGGCACCGCCATGTCAGGACCCCGCCCCGTACGGGCACCGCGCGGTACGGAACTGAGCGCCCTGGGATGGCAGCAGGAAGCCGCTCTGCGCATGCTGCAGAACAACCTCGACCCCGAGGTCGCCGAACACCCGGACAAGCTCGTCGTGTACGGCGGCACCGGCAAGGCGGCCCGCGACTGGCGGTCCTTCGACGCCATGGTCCGTACGCTGCGGACGCTCAAGCAGGACGAGACGATGCTCGTCCAGTCCGGGCGGCCGGTCGGCGTCATGCAGACCCACGAATGGGCGCCCCGGGTCCTCATCGCCAACTCCAACCTGGTGGGCGACTGGGCCAACTGGGAGGAGTTCCGCCGGCTGGAGGCCCTCGGGCTCACCATGTACGGCCAGATGACCGCCGGTTCCTGGATCTACATCGGGACGCAGGGCATCCTCCAGGGCACGTACGAGACCTTCGCCGCCGTCGCCGCCAAGCGGTTCGGCGGGACGCTCGCCGGGACGATCACGCTGACGGCCGGACTCGGCGGCATGGGCGGGGCCCAGCCCCTGGCCGTCACGATGAACGACGGTGTCGCGATCTGTGTCGACGTCGACCCGCGCGCCATCGAGCGCCGCATCGAGCACCGCTTCCTGGACGTACGGGCCGACTCGCTCGAACACGCCCTCCAGCTGGCCGTCGAGGCCCGCGACGCGCGGCGCCCGCTCTCCATCGGCCTGCTCGGCAACGCGGCGGAGCTGCTGCCCCGGATGCTGGCCGAGGGCGCTCCGGTGGACATCGTCACCGACCAGACCAGCGCACACGACCCGCTCGCCTACCTGCCCGTCGGCGTCGACTTCGACGACATGGCCTCGTACGCCGCCGAGAAGCCCGCCGACTTCACCCTGCGCGCCCGGGAGTCGATGGCCGCCCACGTCGAGGCCATGGTCGGCTTCATGGACGCGGGGGCCGAGGTCTTCGACTACGGCAACTCGATCCGGGGCGAGGCCCAGCTCGCCGGGTACGCCCGGGCGTTCGACTTCCCCGGCTTCGTGCCCGCGTACATCCGGCCCCTCTTCTGCGAGGGCAAGGGCCCCTTCCGGTGGGCGGCCCTGTCGGGCGAGGCGTCGGACATCCACAAGACGGACAAGGCGCTGCTCGACCTCTTCCCGGAGAACGAGTCGCTGCACCGCTGGATCAGGATGGCCGGCGAGCGCGTCCACTTCCAGGGGCTGCCGGCCCGGATCTGCTGGCTCGGCCAGGGCGAACGCGACAAGGCGGGCGACATGTTCAACGACATGGTCGGCAACGGCACCCTCGCCGCCCCGCTCGCGATCGGCCGCGACCACCTGGACTGCGGTTCGGTGGCCTCCCCCTACCGTGAGACGGAGGCCATGCTCGACGGCTCCGACGCGATCGCCGACTGGCCGCTCCTGAACGCCATGGTGAACGTCGCCTCGGGCGCCTCCTGGGTCTCCATCCACCACGGCGGCGGCGTCGGCATGGGCCGCTCCCTCCACGCCGGCCAGGTCTCGGTCGCCGACGGCACGAAGCTGGCCGGCGAGAAGATCCGCCGCGTCCTCACCAACGACCCCGGGATGGGCGTGATCCGGCACGTGGACGCCGGCTACGACATCGCGGAGTCGGTGGCGGACGAGCGCGGCGTGCGCATCCCGATGCGGGAGGGGGACACCGCGTGAGCGACACCTTCCACGCCATGTGGCGCTCGCTGCTGCCCATCGGCCGCAGCGACGCCTCCGGCGGCTACCGCCGCTACGCCTGGACCGGGGCGGACGCCGACTGCCGGCTGTGGTTCCGGGCGCAGGCCGAGGCGCGCGGCCTCGTCACGGAGACCGACCGCAACGGCAACCAGTGGGCCTGGCTCGGCGATCCGCTCGCCGGCGACGCCGTGGTCACCGGGTCCCACCTCGACTCCGTGCCCGACGGCGGCGCCTTCGACGGTCCGCTCGGAGTGGTGTCCTCCTTCGCCGCCCTGGACGAACTCCGCCGCAGGGGAGCGGTGTTCACCAAGCCCTTCGCCGTCACCAACTTCGGCGACGAGGAGGGCGCGCGCTTCGGCCTCGCCTGCGTCGGCTCCCGGCTGGCGGCAGGACAGCTGAGCGTCGAGGACGCGCACCGGCTGCGCGACGGGGACGGCGTCCCGCTGCCGCGGGCCATGGAGGCCGCCGGCTACGACCCCGACGCCATCGGGCCCGACCCCGAACGCCTCGCCCGGATCGGCGCGTTCGTCGAGCTCCATGTGGAGCAGGGGCGCGCCCTCGACCTGACCGGGGACCCGGTCGGGGTCGCCTCCGCCATCTGGCCGCACGGCCGCTGGCGGTTCGACTTCCGGGGCGAGGCCAACCACGCCGGCACCACACGCCTCGCCGACCGGCGCGACCCGATGCTCACGTACGCGGAGACCGTGCTCGCGGCGCGCCGCGAGGCGGAGCTCGCCGGCGGCCTGGCGACCTTCGGCAAGATCGCCGTCGAACCGAACGGGGTCAACGCGATCCCCTCCCTGGTCAGGGGATGGCTCGACTCACGGGCCGCCGACCAGGACACGCTCGACGCCGTCGTCAGCGGGGTGGAGCGGGCCGCGCGGGAGCACGCCGAGCGGGCCGGCATCGAACTCGACGTCGTACGCGAGTCGTTCACGCCCGTGGTGGACTTCCAGCACGCCCTGCGGGACGAGATGCGCCGGGTGCTGGAGAAGCGGCAGGCGGAGAGCACCGGGGGCGGAGGGCGCCCCGTGCCCGTGCTCGGTACGGGGGCGGGACACGACGCGGGTATTTTGTCCGCTTCCGTGCCGACCGCCATGCTGTTCGTACGGAACCCCACCGGGATCTCGCACTCGCCCGCCGAACACGCCTCGGAGGACGACTGCGTGGCCGGGGTGAAAGCACTCGCCGACGTACTGGAAGGTCTCGCGTGCAGCTGACTACGCAACCGACGGGCACACCGGTCACCACGACGTACTGGATGTCGCACGCCTGGCTCGGCACCCATGTCGAGCCGGGCGTCGTCCTGGAGGTGGCCGGAGGGCGCATCGCCGGTGTCCGGACGGGCATCGCCACACCGCCACCCGGTGCCACCGTGCTGGACGGTCTGACCGTCCCGGGGCTGGCCAACACCCACTCGCACGCCTTCCACCGCGCTCTGCGCTCCACCGTCCAGGTGGGCTCCGGCACCTTCTGGACCTGGCGCGAGACGATGTACCGGACGGCCGCCAGGCTCACGCCCGACACCTACTTCGACCTGGCCCGTGCCACGTACGCCGAGATGGCGCTGGCCGGGATCACCGCCGTGGGCGAGTTCCACTACCTGCACCACGCGCCCGGCGGCACGCCCTACGACGACCCGAACGCCATGGGCGAGGCGCTCATCGCGGCGGCCGCCGAGGCGGGCATCCGCATCACCCTGCTCGACACCGCCTACCTCGCCGCCGGATTCGGCGAGAAGCCGAGCCGGCACCAGCTGCGCTTCTCCGACACCACCGCCGACGCCTGGGCCGAGCGTGCCTCCCTCCTCAAGGGCGACGACGACCTGGTGGTGATCGGAGCCGCGATCCACTCCGTACGGGCCGTGCCCGAGGGGCAGTTGTCCACCGTCGCCGAGTGGGCCCGGGAGCGGTCGGCCCCGCTGCACGTCCACCTCTCCGAGCAGACCGCGGAGAACGACGCCTGCCTCGCCGCCCACGGCCGCACCCCCGCACGGCTCCTCGCCGACCACGGGGTCCTCGGACCCCACACCACCGGCATCCACAACACCCACCTCACCGCCGAGGACATCGAGCTGCTGGGTACCTCCCGGACGGGCACCTGCATGTGCCCCACCACCGAACGCGACCTCGCGGACGGCATCGGCCCCGCCACCGCCCTCCAGCGCGCGGGCTCCCCCCTCTCGCTGGGCAGCGACAGCCACGCCGTGATCGACCTCTTCGAGGAGGCCCGGGCGATGGAGCTGAACGAACGCCTGCGCACCCATGTGCGGGGGCACTGGACGGCGGCCGCCCTGCTGAGGGCCGCCTCCGCCGACGGGCACGCCGCGCTCGGCCGCCCGGACGCGGGCACGCTCGAACCGGGCGCGCCCGCCGATCTCACGACCGTGGCCCTGGACTCCGTCAGAACGGCGGGGCCGGTGCCCCGGCTGGCCGCCGAGGCCGCCGTGTTCGCCGCCACCGCCGCCGATGTGCGGCACACCGTGGTGGCGGGGCGGCACATCGTCAAGGACGGCCGGCACACCCGGATCGAGGACGTACCCGGAGCGCTCGCCTCGGCCGTCGCCGCCCTGCACGGCTGACCACCCGGAGCCGCACCCCCGGCCGGCACCCGGCCGCACCCCCGGCCGACCGGCCGGGCCGACCCGACGAAAGCTGTACGCGGATGACGACGACCGCCCTCACCCACATCGCGAACCTGGTCACCAACGACCCCTCCCTCGGCGACGGCACCCCCCTGGGCCTGATCCGCGACGCGGCCGTCGTCATCGACGGCGACCGCGTCGTCTGGACCGGTGGGTCCGGCGCGGCACCCGCCGCCGACACCGCCGTCGACGTGGGCGGCCGGGCGGTGATCCCCGGCTTCGTCGACTCCCACTCGCACCTCGTGTTCGCGGGGGACCGCACCGCCGAGTTCAACGCCCGCATGTCCGGCCGCGCCTACTCCGCGGGCGGTATCCGCACCACGGTGGCCGCCACCCGCGCCGCCTCCGACGACGAGCTCTCCGCCAACGTCGCGCGCTATCTGGCCGAGGCCCTGCGACAGGGCACCACCACCTTCGAGACCAAGTCCGGCTACGGCCTGACCGTCGAGGACGAGGCACGGTCCCTGCGCATCGCCGCCCGTCACACGGACGAGGTCACCTTCCTCGGCGCCCACATCGTGTCGCCCGACTTCGCCGACGACCCCGCCGGTTACGTGGACCTCGTCACCGGGCCGATGCTGGACGCCTGCGCCCCGTACGCCCGCTGGATCGACGTCTTCTGCGAGCGCGGTGCCTTCGACGAGGACCAGGCGCGCACGATCCTCACGGCGGGGGCGGCCAGGGGACTGCACCCCCGCGTCCACGCCAACCAGCTCGGTCACGGCCCCGGCGTCCGCCTCGCCGTCGAGCTGGGTGCCGCGTCCGCCGACCACTGCACCCACCTCGACGACGCCGACCTCGACGCACTCGGCCAGGGCGACACCGTCGCCACCCTGCTCCCCGGCGCCGAGTTCTCCACCCGGGCGGCCTGGCCCGACGCCCGCCGCATCCTCGGCGCGGGCGCCACCGTGGCGCTGTCCACGGACTGCAACCCGGGTTCCTCGTTCACCTCGTCGATGCCCTTCTGCGTCGCCCTCGCCGTACGGGACATGGGCATGACCCCCGATGAGGCGGTCTGGTCCGCCACCGCCGGCGGCGCCGCCGCACTGCGCCGCACCGACATCGGCCGCATCACTCCCGGCGCCCGCGCCGATCTCGTGGTCCTGGACGCGCCGAGCCACGTCCACCTCGCCTACCGGCCTGGTGTCCCGCTGGTCGCAGAGGTGTGGCGGGGCGGGAAGAGGGCCGTGTGACGCCCCCGCGCCCTTCGTGACAACGCGGAAGGACCCGCCCGTCGGGGGCAGGTCCTTCCGCGTCGACGTACCGGTGGTGCGGGTGGCGCCGGGTCACTCCTCGACGGTCAGGCCCTTCCTGAGCTTGACCAGAGTCCGCGAGAGCAGCCGCGACACGTGCATCTGCGAGATGCCGAGCTCCTCGCCGATCTCCGACTGCGTCATGTTGGAGACGAACCGCATGGAGAGGATGGTGCGGTCGCGCAGCGGCAGCGAGGCGATGAGCGGCTTGAGGGACTCGACGTACTCGATGCCCTCGATGCCGTGGTCCTCGTAGCCGAGGCGGTCCGCGAGGGCGGCCTCGTTGCCGTCGCCGCCGTCGTCGGGCTTGGCGTCGAGCGAGCTCGCGGTGTACGCGTTGCTCGCGGCCATGCCCTCGACGACCTCGTCCCGGCTGAGACCGAGGCGCTCCGCGAGCTCGGCGACCGTCGGCGCGCGGTCCAGCTTCTGGGCCAGCTCGTCGCCCGCCTTGGCCAGGTCCAGCCGCAGCTCCTGCAGCCGGCGCGGGACGCGCACGGACCAGCTGGTGTCACGGAAGAAGCGCTTGATCTCGCCGACGATGGTCGGCATCGCGAAGGTCGGGAACTCCACGCCGCGGCTGAGCTCGAAGCGGTCGATCGCCTTGATCAGGCCGATCGTGCCGACCTGGACGATGTCCTCCATGGGTTCGCTGCGGGAGCGGAACCGGGAGGCGGCGAACTTGACCAGGGCCAGATTGAGCTCGACGAGGGTGTTGCGGACGTACGCGTACTCGTGGGTGCCCTCCTCGAGGGCTTCGAGCCGCGCGAAGAGCGTCTTCGACAGGGCCCTGGCGTCCAGCGCCCCCACTTCGGCGTAGGGCGGGATCTCGGGAAGTCCCTCGAGGCCCTCGAACCCCTCGACCGGAAGGTGGTCGTCGGTGGTCGGGTCGGTGCTGCTGGTGCCGGCGCGCGGGCCGGGTACGGCGCTCGCGGCAGCGGAGTCGGAATCGGTCGGTCCCTGAGGACATGCCGACGTCGCGATGTGGGTACGCGATACGTCGAGCCGGGGTGACATGGTTCTCCTCCATCGTTCTCGGCATATGGCTGCCGATGCCCATACGTCTTCCTGCGGTGAAGCGGCGCCTCCGAAGCCGATCGAGATTGCTCGTGCAGATGTCCCTCCTACCCATACCTGCTTCCAGCGGTGAGTTACAAGCGCCAAATACGCCTCTATGTCTGGTTTGTGGAGTTCTCCGACTACCGTGTGGCGAGGGAAACGCGTAATGTTTCCCGCACGTCGGGGGCAGCCACGATGAAGCCGTGCCCACAGGGGCACGGGTAGTGACGGACGGCGAAGAGGGACGGGCATGGACCGCGGGACGGTCGGCAGCGCGAACCGGGGTCGGCTACAGGTCGACGTCCGGACCGAGGGCCGCAGTGAAGTCGTGACGCCGGTGGGTGAGCTCGATCACCACACCGCCGATCTGCTGCGGGAGCCTCTGGAGAGCGCTGTCGAGGAAGGGCGGACACGCCTGGTGGTCGACTGCTCACGGCTCGACTTCTGTGATTCCACCGGGCTCAACGTGCTGCTCGGCGCGCGCCTGAAGGCCGAAGCGGCCGGGGGAGCGGTCCACCTGGCCGGAATGCAGCCCGTGGTGGCTCGTGTCTTCGAGATCACGGGGGCGGAGGCGGTCTTCACCGTCCACGCTTCCCTCGCAGACGCTCTGAGCAGCTGACAGCGGCGTCCTCCATGCGAATCCCCGGCCTCGGGACCCCCGACTATCGCGCGAGTCACGCTCATGGCGTAGTCGAAGTGGGTGTCGTCACCATTCGGCCGGGCAGGAGACACCGCGTCGGGGTCATGGAGCCCGACACTCTGTACCTGATCAGTATCTGTTCGATGGCAACACACGGTGAATCGGTGAGGTGAAGCGCTGATGAGCACCACCCGGCAGCATCCGCCGGGCGGCCTCGGCCGCGAGCCGGACGGCACGGGCACGCCCGCTGCCGTACCCGCTGACCGGCAGTGGCGCACCCTCTCGCTGAGACAGGCCACCGGCATCGTGCCGATGGCCCGGGACTTCGCCCGGCAGGCGCTCCACGACTGGGGCTGGCTCCCCGCGGCGAGCGCGGACCGCCGGGCCGCCGCCGAGGACGTCCTGCTGGTCGTCTCCGAGCTCGTGACGAACGCCTGCCTGCACGCGGAGGGCCCCGAGGAACTCCGTATCGCCTGCTCCCCCAAGGTGCTCCGCGTCGAGGTCGTCGACGGCGGCGCGGGACAGCCCGCGCCGCGCACCCCGCACCGCGCGGGACGGCCCGGCGGGCACGGCATGTTCATCGTGCAGCGCCTCTGCCTCGACTGGGGCGTGACGCGTACACCGGACCAGCCGGGCAAGACCGTATGGGCGGAGCTCGCCGCTCCGGCGTGAGACCGGCTCCGCCGCTCCCTCTCGACGCCGCACGGACCTCCGTGCGGACGACTCAGGCCCCGCACCGATCGGTGCGGGGCCTGAGTCGTCCGGGCGGGTCCGTGTCAGCGGACGTCGCCCATGAGGGCCTTGACCTTGCCGCGGTACATGAAGACCGCGAGGCCGGCGGCGACCGCGAGCGCGGCCTGGAGCGCCACGATCCCGGTGCCGTTCAGATCGACACCCGCGATGGAGAGCAGGCCCGTGGTGCAGTCGCCCGCGGTCACGGCCAGGAACCAGACACCCATCATCTGGCTGGCGTACTTGGCCGGGGCCATCTTCGTGGTGACCGAGAGGCCGACCGGCGACAGCGTCAGCTCACCGACGGTCTGCACGAAGTAGATCGCGACCAGCCACATCGCGGCGGCCTTGTGGCCGTCGCCCGCGATCGTCAGCGGCGCCAGGAAGAGGAAGAACGACGCGCCGACCAGCACCAGACCGGAGCTGAACTTCACGACCGTGCTGGGCTCCTTGCCCCGCCGGTTCAGCGCGAGCCAGAAGGCGGCGAAGACCGGAGCCAGCGCCATGATCAGGATCGGGTTGACCGACTGGTACCAGGAGACCGGGAAGGCCCAGCCCAGGACCGAGTTCTCGGCCGAGGAGTCGGCGAAGATCGCCAGGGTCGAACCGCCCTGGTCGTAGATCATCCAGAAGATGGCGGCGGCCACGAAGAACCAGATGTAGCCGGACATCTTCTTCTGCTCGGTCTCGCTGAGCTCCTTGTCGCGCTTGATGCGCGCCAGGACCATCACGGGGATGACCAGGCCGGCGATCGTGATCGGGACCAGCAGCCAGTTCAGCGTGTAGACGCCGGTCACGACCGTGCCGATGTAGAAGACGGCCGCGATGCCGAGCCAGATCATCGACTTGCGCAGCGTGGAGGCGCGCTCGTCCGCGGAGAGCGGCTTGGGCACGACGAGGCTGCGCTCGTTCAGGTGGCGGGTGCCGAGCAGGAACTGGGCGACGCCGAGTCCCATGCCGAGCGCGGCCAGGGCGAAGCCCAGGTGCCAGTTGACGTTCTCGCCGACGGTGCCGATCACCAGCGGGGCGGCGAAGGCGCCCACGTTGATGCCCATGTAGAAGATCGTGAAGCCACCGTCACGGCGCGGGTCGTCCGGGCCGTCGTAGAGGTGGCCGACCATCGTGGAGATGTTGGACTTCAGCAGACCGGAGCCGATGGCGACCAGGCCGAGCCCGGCGAAGAAGGTGCCCTCGGAGGGCAGTGCCAGCACCAGGTGGCCGAGCATGATCACGCCGCCCGCGATGGCGACGGTCTTGCGCGGCCCCCAGACGCGGTCGCCGAACCAGCCGCCGGGCATGGCGAGCAGGTACACCAGCGACAGGTAGACCGAGTAGATCGCGGTGGCCGTGGCGGGGTTCATGTGAAGCCCGTTGGGAGCGATCAGGTACAGCGGGAGGAGGGCGCGCATGCCGTAATAGCTGAAGCGCTCCCACATCTCCGTCATGAAGAGAGTGGCCAGGCCGCGGGGGTGGCCGAAGAAGGTCTTCTCCGAACCGGCGGTGCCGGCGGAGTCCTTCGTCAGGCTGGACGCCATGGTCGATCCTTGCTGGTCGGGACGCGTCGCCTCGTGAGCGGTACGCGCCCGGTGGGGGGTGGCCGGCACCGGGACGGATGCGCCCACCCCCGACGCCTCGAGGGGATTCGGTCCGGCCACCTCTCCAGGGGGAGTGCGGGGGCGGGACCGTGGGACCGACCGCTCCGGGATCCACGCCCGGCACGCTTCCTCGCGCTCCGGGCCCGGCCCACAGGTCATTCACTGGTCGGGGCCGGTGAGAACCGGCCCGTACACAAAAACGACCCTTGGCGCGAAAAGCTGCCCAAAGGTCCTTCGGTGGTGCAACAGGCGTCGAGCCACCATACGACATGACACACGGCGATATGGAAGGACTTGAGAGATGGATCACAGGTTGTGATGGAACCACGGTCCCATATTCAAAGGTGGATGCCCGATTCGTGGCCCTGACCCGCAGGGCCTGTCGAGCGCCTCACCCCAGCGGTCCCGCGCGGACTACCATCACTGCATGACCCGTGTACTGCTCGCCGAGGACGACGCATCCATCTCGGAGCCACTGGCCCGCGCCCTGCGTCGTGAGGGTTACGAGGTCGAGGTCCGCGAGGACGGTCCGACCGCACTCGACGCCGGACTCCAGGGAGGCGTCGACCTGGTCGTGCTCGACCTGGGGCTCCCGGGGATGGACGGCCTGGAGGTCGCCAGGCGGCTGCGGGCGGACGGCCACGCCGTGCCGATCCTGGTGCTGACCGCCCGGGCCGACGAGGTGGACACCGTGGTCGGCCTCGACGCCGGCGCCGACGACTACGTCACCAAGCCCTTCCGCCTCGCCGAGCTCCTCGCCCGGGTCCGCGCCCTGCTGCGCCGCGGCGCCACCGAGCCCGCCCCGCAGCCCGCCACGCACGGCGTCAGGATCGACGTCGAGTCCCACCGGGCCTGGATGGGCGACGAGGAACTCCAGCTCACCGCCAAGGAGTTCGATCTCCTGCGGGTCCTCGTGCGGGACGCCGGCCGGGTCGTCACCCGCGACCAGCTGATGCGCGAGGTCTGGGACACCACCTGGTGGTCGTCGACCAAGACCCTCGACATGCACATCTCCTGGCTCCGCAAGAAGCTCGGCGACGACGCGGCCAATCCGCGCTACATCGCCACCGTCCGGGGCGTCGGCTTCCGGTTCGAGAAGAGCTGACGTACAGAACAGTCATGCGCCGCCGACTGATCAACTCCACGCTCGCCGTGGTGCTCGTCGTGATCGCCGTCTTCGGCGTGTCCCTCGTCATCGTCGAGACCCGGACCATCAGCAACAGCGCCCAGGAGAGCGTCGACTCCGAGGCCTTCCGCCTGATCAGTGTGGTCGAGAGCAGGCTGCTCGGAGCCGAGCGGATCACCCCCGACGTCCTCGCCGAGCAGGTGGACCCCAGCCGCTACGCCCGCGTCGAGATCCCCGGGCGGGCGCCGATCGAGGTCGGCGAGCGCTCCACGGACGGCGGCGTCATCCGCTCCACGGAGACGGGGGAGCAGGGCGAGAAGGTCACCGTCGAGGAGTCCCGCTCCGCCGTGACCCGCGAGGTGGGCCGGACCCTGCTGATCATCGGGGCGGTGGCGCTGCTCGCGATCATCTCCGCCGTGCTCCTCGCCGTACGCCAGGCCGACCGGCTGACCTCCCCCCTCACCGACCTCGCCGAGACCGCCGAGCGCCTCGGGTCGGGCGACCCGCGCCCGCGTCACAAGCGGTACGGGGTGACGGAGCTGGACCGCGTCGCCGACGTCCTGGACTCCTCCGCCGAGCGCATCGCCCGGATGCTGACCGCGGAGCGGCGCCTCGCCGCGGACGCCTCCCACCAGCTCCGTACGCCGCTGACCGCTCTCTCCATGCGGATCGAGGAGATCTCCGTCACCGACGACCCGGACACGGTGAAGGAGGAGGCGAACATCGCGCTCACCCAGGTCGAGCGGCTCACCGACGTGGTGCAGAGGCTGCTGACCAACGCCCGTGACCCGCGCACCGGCTCCGCCGTCGTCTTCGACCTCGACGAGATCGTCAAGCAGCAGATCGAGGAGTGGCGCCCGGCCTACCGCAGCGCCGGCCGCGCCGTCGTCTGCTCGGGCAAGCACGGGCTGGAGGCCGTCGGCACCCCCGGCGCCGTCGCCCAGGTCCTCGCCGCGCTGATCGAGAACTCGCTGATGCACGGTGGCGGCACGGTCGCGCTGCGTACCCGCGTCACCGGCAACCAGGTCGTCGTCGAGGTCACGGACGAGGGCCCCGGTGTCCCCGCCGATCTCGGGGCGCGGATCTTCGAGCGCACCATCTCCGGCCGCAACTCCACCGGAATCGGTCTCGCCGTGGCCCGGGACCTCGCCGAGGCCGACGGCGGCCGGCTCGAACTGCTCCAGCAGCAGCCGCCGGTCTTCGCGCTCTTCCTCAGCAGGGTCGCGCCGAACCGCAAGGAATCCGTCCGCCCCGTGCGCTGAGCGGCCCCCTGGACCTCAGCGGTTCAGTGGGGGACCGGGCCGGGTGCTACCTCGTCGGAGGGCCGCCGCTGTTCCAGAAATCGTTCCGTGTCGAGCACGGCCTCCTCGGCGGGCAGCGCCTTGAACACCCAGGTGCGGTAGGACCAGAAGCGGAACAACGTGGCGATCCCGATGCCGAGGATCTTGAAGACGTTGCTCTGGACCGGGCTGTTCCACCCGAAGCCGTACGTCGCGGCGTAGAGCACGCCCGTCTCGATCACCGCGCCGACGGCGCTGAACAGCAGGAAGAGCATCAGCTCACGGGTCCGGCCGGTCTTGTCGCGGTCCCGGTAGGTCCAGTAGCGGAAGCCGACGTAGTTGAAGAGGATGGCCACGACCGTCCCCATCAGCCCGGCCCGCACCACCGGAATGTCCGTCGTGCGCCAGATCAGGTTGGAGACGGCGATGTTGACGACCAGCCCGAGTGCGCCGACCGCGCCGAACTTGGCGACCTCCCGGGCCAGCAGATCAAGCCGGGCCCGCAGTGCGCCCCGTTCGCTCATGGTGATCGCTCAGCCCCGTCCGGTCGGTTTCGTCAACCCGGCCATGCTAACCAGCCCTCCCGTGTGATGCGGGTGAGCCGGCGGGCCCGCCCGACGGGGCCGGCTTCCAGGACCGGCCGGCGCCCCGGCCGGAGAGGGTGAGGGGTGCTCCCGTGCGCCCGATACCCTGGACACGTGACGTTCCCTGTAGTCGGCATGGTCGGCGGCGGCCAGCTCGCCCGAATGACCCACGAGGCGGGTATCCCCCTCGGCCTGAAATTCAAGCTCCTGAGTGACACCCCCCAGGAATCGGCCGCCCAGGTGGTCGGCGAGGTCGTCGTCGGCGACTACCGCGACCTGGAGACACTGCGGGCCTTCGCGCGCGGCTGCGACGTGATCACCTTCGATCACGAGCATGTGCCGACCGAACACCTGCGGGCCCTGGAGGCGGACGGCATCCCCGTGCGCCCCGGCCCCGACGCCCTGGTGCACGCCCAGGACAAGGGGGTGATGCGCGCCAGGCTCGCGGAGATCGGAGCGCCCTGCCCCCGCAACCGGATCGTGGCGGACCCGGCGGACGCCGCCGCCTTCGCCGACGAGGTGGGCGGCTTCCCCGTCATCCTCAAGACGGTCCGCGGCGGCTACGACGGCAAGGGCGTGTGGGTGGTCCGCTCCGAGGCGGACGCCGCCGAGCCCTTCCGGGCCGGCGTCCCCGTCCTCGCGGAGGAGAAGGTCGACTTCACGCGGGAGCTGGCGGCCAACATCGTCCGCTCGCCGCACGGCCAGGCCGTCGCCTACCCCGTCGTCGAGTCCGTCCAGGTGGACGGGGTCTGCGACACCGTCATCGCCCCGGCGCCCGACCTGGACGAACGCCTCGCGGGCGAGGCCCAGCAGCTCGCCCTGCGGATCGCCGCCGAGCTCGGCGTGGTGGGCCACCTCGCTGTCGAGCTCTTCGAGACGCGCAGCGACGACGGGACCCCCGGGATCCTCGTGAACGAGCTCGCGATGCGCCCGCACAACTCCGGGCACTGGACCCAGGACGGTGCGGTCACCTCGCAGTTCGCCAACCATGTGCGGGCCGTCCTGGACCTCCCGCTCGGCGACCCCCGGCCGCGCGCCACCTGGACGGTCATGTGCAACGTCCTCGGCGGCGACTACCCGGACATGTACCAGGCGTACCTGCACTGCATGGCCCGTGACCCCGGGCTCAAGATCCACATGTACGGCAAGGACGTGAAGCCCGGCCGCAAGGTGGGCCACGTCAACACCTACGGCGACGATCTGGCGGACGTGCGGGAGCGCGCCCGGCACGCGGCCGACTACCTGCGAGGAACGATCACCGAATGACCGCACCAGGCTCCGCACCCGTCGTCGGCATCGTCATGGGATCGGACTCCGACTGGCCCGTGATGGAAGCGGCCGCCCAGGCCCTCGGCGAGTTCGAGATCCCCTACGAGGTCGACGTCGTCTCCGCCCACCGCATGCCGCACGAGATGATCGCGTACGGCGAGAACGCCGCGGACCGCGGCCTCAAGGCGATCATCGCGGGTGCGGGGGGCGCGGCCCACCTGCCCGGCATGCTGGCCTCCGTCACCCCGCTGCCGGTGATCGGCGTCCCGGTCCCGCTGAAGTACCTCGACGGCATGGACAGCCTGCTCTCCATCGTCCAGATGCCGGCCGGCGTCCCCGTCGCCACCGTCTCCGTCGGCGGCGCCCGCAACGCGGGCCTGCTCGCGGCCCGCATCCTCGCCGCCCACGACAGCGCGCTGCTGGAGCGGATGAAGGACTTCCAGCAGGAGCTCAAGGACCAGGCGACGGAGAAGGGCAAGCGGCTGCGCGCCAAGGCCCTGGGCGCGGACTCCTTCGGCTTCGGGAAGTAGGCGGCCCATGAGCACCTCGGACTATCTGGCCCGGGCCCGTGTCCTGCTCGACGGCCACCCCGTCGTCGACGGCCACAACGACCTCCCCTGGGCCCTGCGCGAGCAGGTCGGCTACGACCTCGACGCCCGTGACCTCTCCCGGGACCAGACCGGCACCCTGCACACCGACATCCCCCGGCTGCGGGCCGGCGGGGTCGGCGCGCAGTTCTGGTCCGTCTACGTCCCGCCGAGCCGGGCCGGGGACGACGCGGTCAGCGCCACGCTGGAGCAGATCGACGTGGTCGCCGAGATGCTGGCGCGCTACCCCGACGACCTCGGGCGAGCCCTGACCGCCGACGACATGGAGAAGGCCCGCGCCGAGGGCCGTATCGCCTCCCTGATGGGGGCCGAGGGCGGCCACTCCATCAACAACTCGCTGGGCACCCTGCGCGCCCTGCACACCCTCGGCGTCCGCTACATGACGCTCACGCACAACGACAACACCGACTGGGCGGACTCGGCGACCGACTCCCCGCGCGTCGGCGGCCTGTCGGAGTTCGGGCGTGAGGTCGTACGCGAGATGAACCGCATCGGGATGCTGGTCGACCTCTCCCATGTGGCGGCCACCACGATGCGTGACGCGCTGGCCACCTCGGTGGCGCCGGTGATCTTCTCGCACTCCTCCGCACGGGCGGTCTGCGACCACCCGCGCAACATCCCCGACGACGTGCTGCGGATGCTCGCGGCCAACGGCGGTGTGGCCATGGCGACCTTCGTCCCGAAGTTCGTCCTGCCGGCGGCGGTGGAGTGGACCCTGGCGGCCGACCGCAACATGCGGGAGCACGGTCTGCACCACCTGGACACCACGCCGGCCGCCATGCGGATCCACGCGGACTTCGAGGCGCTCAACCCGCGCCCGATGGCCACGGTGGGCACGATCGCCGACCACCTCGACCACATGCGCGAGATCGCCGGGATCGACCACATCGGCATCGGCGGCGACTACGACGGCACGGCCTTCCTCCCGCTGGACCTGGAAGACGTGTCGGGCTACCCGTACCTGATCGCGGAGCTGCTCACGCGCGGCTGGTCGGAGCGCGACGTGGCGAAGCTGACGTGGCGGAACGCGGTGCGGGTCCTGCACGACGCGGAAGCCGTGTCCCGCGACCTGAGCGCCCGGGTCGGCCCGTCCCACGCGACGATCGCCGAGCTGGACGGCCCCGCTCGCTGACCGCGCACGACCGGTGCGAGGAGGCGGCGGCCCCGACAGGGCCGCCGCCTCCTCGCATCACGCTTCGGGTCAGGCCTTCGGGCGGCCCATCGCCCGGTACGTCCAGCCGGCCTCGCGCCATACCGCGGGGTCCAGCGCGTTGCGGCCGTCCAGGATGATCCGCCGCCCGGCCACCTCGCCCAGAGCCGCCACGTCCAGCTCCCGGAACTCACGCCACTCCGTCAGGTGCAGCACGACGTCCGCCCCGCGCACGGCGTCCAGCGCCGTGTCCGCGTAGCCGAGCGTCGGGAAGAGCCGGCGGGCGTTGTCCATGCCCTTCGGGTCGAAGACCGTGACCTGGCCGCCCTGCAGATGGATCTGCCCGGCCACGTTCAGCGCCGGAGAGTCGCGTACGTCGTCGGAGTCCGGCTTGAAGGTGGCGCCGAGCACCGCGACGCGCGTGCCGAGGAAGGAGCCCCCGCCCACCGCCTCACGGGCCAGCTCCACCATGTGGCCGCGCCGGCGCATGTTGATGGAGTCGACCTCCCGCAGGAAGGTCAGCGCCTGGTCGGCGCCCAGCTCACCGGCGCGTGCCATGAAGGCGCGGATGTCCTTGGGCAGGCAGCCCCCGCCGAAGCCGATCCCGGCCCGCAGGAACTTCTTCCCGATGCGCTCGTCGTGGCCGATCGCCTCGGCGAGCTTCACCACGTCTCCGTCGGCGGCCTCGCAGACCTCGGCCATCGCGTTGATGAAGGAGATCTTGGTCGCGAGGAAGGAGTTGGCGGAGGTCTTCACCAGCTCGGCGGTCGGGAAGTCCGTCACCACGAAGGGGGAGCCCTCGGCGATCGGCCCCGCGTACACCTCGCGCAGCAACTTCTCGGCCCGCTCGCTCTCCACCCCGATCACGACCCGGTCCGGGTGCAGGGTGTCCTTCACCGCGAAGCCCTCGCGCAGGAACTCCGGGTTCCAGGCCAGCTCCGCGTCCGTACCCACCGGTGCCAGCTCGGCCAGCCGCGCCGACAGCCGGGCGGCGGAGCCCACCGGGACGGTGGACTTGCCCACGACCAGGGCGGGACGGGTCAGCTGCGGGGCCAACGACTCGAAGGCGCTGTCCACGTAGCTCATGTCGCAGGCGTACTCGCCGTGCTTCTGGGGAGTGTTCACGCAGACGAAGTGCACATCGCCGAACGCGCCGATCTCCTCCCAGGAGGTGGTGAACCGCAGCCGTCCCGTGGATCCCTCGATCCCGGCCACGTGCTTCTGCAGGATCTCCTCGAGCCCCGGCTCGTACATCGGAACCCTGCCCGCCGAGAGCATCTCGATCTTCTCGGGCACGACGTCGAGCCCGAGGACTTCGAAGCCCAGCTCCGCCATGGCCGCGGCATGGGTGGCGCCGAGGTAGCCGGTGCCGATCACGGTGATCCTGAGGGCCATGGGTGCTCCTGAACGATGCGGACAGACGTGCGGAGCCGAGCATAACCGTGCGTGCGGAACGCTGTTTTCCGACCGTCGCCGGTCTGTCGGATAGCTCACGTGCCCCGCCCGTATGCCTCCGCTCGGCCGGACCACTAAAATTGGGTTACTTAACGGTAGTTAGCATCCTTGGGGAGTGAACATCTTGGCGGGTTCGACCGATTTCGACCTGTACCGTCCGGCCGAGGAGCACGACATGCTCCGCGAGACGATCCGTTCGCTCGCCGAGGCGAAGATCGCCCCGCACGCCGCCGCGGTGGACGAGGAGGCGCGCTTCCCGCGGGAGGCGCTGGACGCGCTGGTCGCCTCGGACCTGCACGCGGTCCACGTCCCGGAGGAGTACGGCGGCGCGGGAGCCGACGCGCTCGCCACGGTCATCGTGATCGAGGAGGTGGCCCGTGTCTGCGCGTCCTCGTCCCTGATCCCGGCCGTGAACAAGCTGGGCTCGCTCCCGGTGATCCTCTCCGGCTCCGAGGACCTGAAGAAGAAGTACCTGGGCCCGCTCGCCAAGGGCGACGCGATGTTCTCGTACGCCCTGTCCGAGCCGGACGCCGGCTCCGACGCGGCGGGCATGAAGACCAAGGCCGTGCGCGACGGCGACTTCTGGGTCCTCAACGGCGTCAAGCGCTGGATCACCAACGCGGGCGAGTCCGAGTACTACACGGTCATGGCCGTCACCGACCCGACGAAGCGCTCCAAGGGCATCTCGGCGTTCGTCGTCGAGAAGTCCGACGAGGGCGTCTCCTTCGGCGCCCCGGAGAAGAAGCTCGGCATCAAGGGCTCTCCGACGCGCGAGGTCTACCTCGACAACGTCCGCATCCCCGCCGACCGCATGATCGGCGAGGAGGGCACCGGCTTCGCCACCGCGATGAAGACCCTGGACCACACCCGCATCACGATCGCGGCCCAGGCACTCGGCATCGCCCAGGGCGCCCTGGACTACGCCAAGGGCTACGTCCAGGAGCGCAAGCAGTTCGGCAAGCCGATCGGCGACTTCCAGGGCATCCAGTTCATGCTCGCCGACATGGCGATGAAGCTGGAGGCCGCCCGCCAGCTCACCTACAGCGCCGCCGCCAAGTCCGAGCGCCTCGACGGCGACCTGACCTTCTTCGGCGCCGCGGCCAAGTGCTTCGCCTCCGACGTCGCCATGGAGGTCACCACCGACGCCGTCCAGCTCCTCGGCGGCTACGGCTACACCCGCGACTACCCGGTCGAGCGCATGATGCGCGACGCCAAGATCACCCAGATCTACGAGGGCACGAACCAGGTCCAGCGCATCGTCATGGCCCGCAACCTGCCGTAGTTCCCCGCACGTCGGACGAGGGAGCCCTTGCTTCGGCGAGGGCTCCCTTTTCTCACGTCCACGGGCGGTCGGCTGCCCGGAGGCGAGCCGTCCCGCAGTGGAGATCTCGTCGGCGGAGGTCGCGGTGGCGGCCCGGCGGAGCCACTGGCGCAGGACTTCGAGGTCGCGGCGGCCGGTGAGGGCCGGGGCGGTGGGCGGAACAGGCAGAGGCCCCCTCACCCGCGGTGGGTGAGGGGGCCTCGTGCAGGCCGGGTGCCGGTCAGCTGCCCTTGACCGTGACCTTCTCGTCGTTCTTCAGCTGCTCCACGAGCTGCTTGACCTTGTCCTTGTCCCAGACCAGGTTGCCGTTCACGCTCTGGCCCGAGAGCGGGATGTTCATCGACGTGCCCTCACCGCCCGTCACGCCCTTCATCGCGAAGAACATGTTGCCGAGCGACCAGAGCGACATGTCCTTGTCCACGACCAGGGTGTCCAGGCCCGCGCCCATCGTCGGGTAGAGCCTGAACGGGTTGAGGATCGTCGACGGGGTCGCCGTCTGGGAGGCCAGCGCCGCGAGGAACTTCTGCTGGTTCTTCGTGCGGTCCAGGTCGCTGCCCGCGAACGCGTAACGGGTGCGGACGAAGGCGAGGGACTGTTCACCGTTCAGCGTCTGCTTGCCGGCCTGGAAGTCGGCGCCGGACTTCTTGTCCTTGAAGGCCTTGGGGATGTCCATCTCGACGCCGCCGATGGCGTCCACGATGTTGGCGAAGCCGCCGAAGCCGATCTCGACGTAGTGGTCGATGTGCAGGCCGGTGTTGAACTCGACCGTGCGGACGAGCAGCTCCGGGCCGTCCTCGGCGTACGCGGCGTTCAGCTTCACCTGGCGGCCGGTGCCTGCGAACGTCTTCCCGGACTCGGACCCCTTGAAGGACGGGATCTCGACGTTGGAGTCGCGGGGGAGCGAGATCAGCGTCGGGCCGTTGGAACCGTCGTGCAGGATCATCATCGAGTCGGTCCGCTTGCCCTCGGCGGAACCGGTGTGCAGCTTCTTCTTGTCCTCGGCCGTCATGCCCTCGCGGCTGTCGGAGCCCACGACCAGGTAGTTCGTGCCGTCGCCCTCGGAGGGACGGTCGATGACCTTGGAGAGGTCGACCTCGCGCTTCAGCTTGCCGTCGGCCCAGAAGTACGTGCCGACGGAGACGGCGAGCACCACGACGACCAGGGTCAGCGCGCCCACCTTGATCCGCCGGCCCCAGTTGGGGGCGGGGCGGGTCTGTACGTAGCCGCTGTCACCGCCGCGACCGCCGCCGCCGCCGTGCTGGCCGCCGCCCTGTCCGCCGCCGTAGACCTGGCCCGTGTTGTAGCCGCTGTCGTAACCGGGGGTCTCGCCGTAACCGTCGTACCCCTGTCCCTGCTGCGGGGGGATCCGGGGCGGGGACTGCGGCGGCGTCGGGCGCCGCCGGACGTGCGGCATGGCGCGGGCACCCTCGGGCTGCGGGCTTCCGCTGCCCCGCCCGTAGCGCTCGTCGGGTCCGCCGTTCCGTCCTTCGGGCCAATCGCTCATGCGGACCAGTGTGCCGTCTCGCCCTGCGGCTCTTACAGGGTGTACGGAGGATCGGGTCACGGCTGTTGCCAAGCTGATGCAATGCAACCGGGTGCAAGCCCCCGCATAAGGTGGAGGGCATGACAGATCAGCCCCAGCAACCGGAGGGCGATATTCCGGTCAAGCCGACCTCGGCCTCCCGGACCACCCTCAGCCACATCATGACCGGCAACGACACCAACCTCCTGGGTACGGTGCACGGCGGCGTGATCATGAAGCTGGTCGACGACGCGGCAGGGGCGGTCGCTGGCCGGCACTCCGGCGGTCCGGCCGTGACGGCCTCGATGGACGAGATGGTCTTCCTGGAGCCGGTCCGCGTCGGTGACCTCGTTCACGTCCGCGCCCAGGTGAACTGGACCGGCCGCTCCTCGATGGAGGTCGGCGTCCGCGTCATGGCCGAGCGGTGGAACGAGTCGACCCCCGCCCAGCAGGTCGGCAGCGCCTACCTGGTGTTCGCCGCCGTCGACGAGGAGGGCAAGCCGCGCCGCGTGCCGCAGGTGGCCCCGGAGACGGAGCGCGACAAGCGGCGCTACCAGGAGGCGCAGATCCGGCGTACGCACCGCCTCGCCCGCCGTCGCGCGATCAAGGAACTGCGGGAGCAGCGGGCCGCCGAGGGCATCGACGACTGACCTCCGGCCGTACGTCCCGGTCAGCGGGGCACGCGCAGGCGGTCCACCAGCGCGTCCTCGGCCCGCTCCGCCCCGGGCTCCTCCCAGAAGGTCACGGGTACGCCCCTGATGTGACGGCCCCGGGGGTCCAGGAGGTGGCCGGCGATCTTGAGCTGCCACAGGGCCACCGCCCGGTCCACGACGGCGAGCTCGGGGAAGCGGTCCGCCAGCCGGGCCTCGAACGCGCCGATGTCCTCGGCCGAGCGCAGCCACACCGTGAGCATCAGGTTGTGCGGGCCCGTCAGGGAGGCACAGAGCCGGGTCTCACGCATCCGGATGAGCTGGGAGGCGATGCGCGCGGTCTCGCCGGCCGGGGCGATGCCCCAGAGGGTGACCGAGATCGGCCAGCCGGAGAGATGGCGGGCCACCTCGCAGCGGTAGACGAGGGCGTCCTGCCGGTGCATGCGGTCCAGCCTGCGGCGCACGGTGGAGGGGCTGACGCCGAGGAGTTCGGCGAGGCGGGCCGCGGGCTGCCGGAAGTCCTCGCTCAGCAGCAGGTAGAGCCGGGTGTCCAGCGCGTCCGGGGCGGGCAGCCCGCGCCGGGGCATGGCCGGTCCCCGGTCCTTCGCCAGCAGGTCCTGGCTGTCGGGGTCCAGCCGGTCCAGCCGCCAGCGGCTGCCCTCGGTGTGGACGGCGGTCGCCGTCTGGGACCGGGTGGCCGACACCCCGGGCAGCCGGCCGAGCCGGAAGCTGAGGTAGCGCGTGAGCGCCGCCAGATCCGGGAAGGCCGCGGTGAGCACCAGGTCCCGGGCCCCGGTGAGGTGCTCGATGGTGATCAGGTGCGGATCGTCGGCGATCTCGGCCGCCACCTCGTGCAGGGTTCCGGCGGCGCAGTCGACCTCGATGAACGCGATGATCGGCACCGTGGGCCCCACCGCCACCGTGTAACAGCTGAGCCAGGCGTGTCCTGCCTCCGTGAGCCGGTTCCAGCGGCGCGCCGCCGTCGAGGCGTCCACCCCGAGCACCTTCCCGATCTGCGCCCACTCCGCCCGGGGGGAGGTCTGGAGCGCGGTGATGAGGAGGTAGTCCAGCTCGTCCAGCGGTTCCGGCTGCTCCGCGCGCAGCAGACGCTCGGAGTGACCGGCCGCTGTGGGGCTGGTGGATTCATGCGTCGATCGGCTCATGAGGAGCGCTTTCCTGCGGACGATCATGGATGAGGGGTTCTGTTCCGCACGATACGCCCATGTCCCTGCTCCACGAGGCCCGTGACCTCGCCCCCGCCCTGACCGAACTCCGCCACGCCCTGCACCGGGAGCCCGAGCTCGGCCTCGACCTGCCCCTGACCCAGGCGAAGATCCTCGCCGCCCTGGACGGCCTCGGCCTGGAGATACGCACCGGCACGGCGCTGAGCTCCGTCACCGCCGTACTCCGCGGCGGCCGTCCAGGACCCGCCGTGCTGCTCCGCGGCGACATGGACGCGCTCCCGGTCCAGGAGGACACGGGACTCCCGTACGCCTCGGTCCTCGACGGCCGGATGCACGCCTGCGGCCACGACCTGCACGTCACCGGGCTCGTCGGCGCCGCCCGGCTGCTGGCCGCCCGGCGTGAGGAGCTCGCCGGGGACGTGGTCCTCATGTTCCAGCCGGGAGAGGAGGGCCAGGGCGGCGCGCAGATCATGATCGACGAGGGTGTCCTCGACGCGGCCGGGGAACGGGTCGTCGCCGCCTACGCGCTGCACGTCATCTCCACCGGCGCGCCCACCGGCTTCGCGGCGACCCGGCCCGGCCCCATGCTCGCCGCCTCCGACGCCGTCGAGGTCACGGTGCGGGGGCGCGGCGGCCACGGCTCCTCGCCGCACTCCGCGGCCGACCCGGTCCCCGCGCTCTGCGCGATGGTGACCGCGCTCCAGACGGCCGTCACCCGCGAGATCGACGTCTTCGACCCGGCCGTCGTCACGGTCGGGAGGATCGAGGCGGGCACCGCCGCCAACGTCATCCCGGAGACCGCCCGCTTCGCCGCCACGGTGCGGACCTTCTCCGACGCCTCCCACGCCCGGGTGCGCGCCGCCTTCGAGCGGACCGTGCGGGGCGTGGCCGCCGCCCACGGGGTCACCGCCGACATCGACTACGTCGAGCAGTACCCGCCGACCGTCAACGACGCGGGCGAGGCCGCGTTCGCCCTGGAGACCGCCCGGCAGGTCCTGGGCGAGGCACACGTCTTCGAGGCGCCCAAGCCGATGGCGGGCGCCGAGGACTTCTCCTTCGTCCTGAGGCAGGTGCCCGGCGCCTTCGTCGGCCTCGGCGCCTGCCCGCCCGGCACCGACCCGGCCACCGCCCCCATGAACCACTCCCCGCAGGCCGTCTACGACGACGCCGCCCTGCCGCACGCCGCCGCCCTCCTCGCCGGACTGGCGCTGCGCCGGCTCGGCACCCCGCTCACCGGGGAGGGCGGAGCCTCCGCCGAGACCGCACCCACGCCCGTCCCCGCCGACGAGGCCACACCCGCCTCCCCGCAGGAGTAGCCGCATGACCGCCACATCGACCCCGCCGCCGGCCGCTCCTCCCGAGCCGCCGCTGTCCGCGTCCGTCACCGCCGTCGTCGGACTCCTCGTCCTCTTCGAAGTGACCAGCGGATTCCTGCAGGTCGGCATCGCCCCGCTGCTCCCCGACCTGGCCCACCACCTCGGAATCGGCTCGGCCGCCCTGAACTGGGTCGTCTCCGTGCAGCTGCTGGCCGCGGCCGTCTGCGTCCCGCTCTTCGGCCGGCTCGGCGACCTGCACGGCCACCGGCGGATGCTCCGTATCGCCCTGGCCCTGATCGCGGTGGGCAGCGTCGTGGTCGCGCTCGCCCCCGACTACGCGACGCTCCTCGCAGGCCGCGTGCTCCAGGGTCCGATCGCCGCCCTGCTGCCCCTGGAGATCGCCCTCGTACGGGACCGGCTCCCGGTCGCCGACGCGCGGCGGGCGATCGCCCGGCTGGTGGGTGCGCTGACGGTGGGCGCGATGGCGGGAGGCGTGGTGATGGGCCTCGTGGACTCCGCCTTCGGTGATCTGCGGCTGACCCTGCTGGTGCCGGCCGCGCTCGCCGTGATCTGCGTGCCCGTCTCCTTCGTCGCGGTGCCGGAGTCGCGGAACAGGGCCGGCGGCCGGGTGGACCGGGCCGGGGTGGTGCTCCTCGGCGGCGCCATGGTGGCCCTGCTCGGCGGGGTGTCAGGGGCGGAGGGCGGCTCCTGGGCCTCCCTGCGGGTCCTGGGGCCCGTGGTGCTGGGCATCGCGCTGCTCGCGGTGTGGGTGCGGGTGGAACTGCGCTGCTCCGAGCCCCTGGTCGACGTACGCGCGCTGGCGGACAGGACCACCGCACCGTTCTACTGTGCGGCCTTCCTGTTCGGTGTCTTCTACTTCGGCAGCCAGGCACCCAACTCGACCTTCTACGCGGCCGATCCGGAGACCGCCGGGTACGGGTTCGGACTGAGCGCGCTGTCCATCTCGCTCGTCCTGCTGCCGGGTGCCGTCGGCAGCGTCGTCGGCTCGCTGGGCACGGCGGCCCTCGCCCGGCGGATCGGCTACCGGCCCACGCTGATGGCGGCTTTCGGGCTGGTCGCCCTGACCTTCCTCCAGTTCGCCTTCGTGCACGAGGAGGTCTGGCAGATGGCGGCCGGGTCCGCGTTCACCGGTCTGGGCATAGGGCTGGCCCTGGGAGCGATGCCGACGGTGATCGTCGAGGCGTCCGACCCGGCCAGGACCGGGATCTCCGCCGCGCTCTACAACAACGTGAAGACGCTGGGCGGGGCCGTGGCGGGCGGTGTCTTCGCCACGCTGCTCGGCGCGTTCCACTCGCCCTCCACCGGCGAACCGGGCGAGGGCGGCTACACGGCACTCTGGCTGGCCGCCTCGGCCGCGGCGGTCGTCGCCCTCGCGGCGACCGCGTTCGCACGGCGCCGTGAAGGGTGACCTGGTGCGCACGGCGGCGTGAGGGGTGACCTGGTGCGCACGGCGGCGTGAGGGGTGACCTGGTGCGTACGGCGGCGTGAGGGGTGACCTGGTGCGTACGGCGGCGTGAGGGGTGACCCGGTGTGTACGGCGGCGTGAGGGGTGACCTGGTGCGTACGGCGCCGTGCGTGCGACCCGCCGGAGGCCGTCGGGGCTGCCGGGGGCCCGGCACGGTCAGGGGCAGACCACCTGGTCGCCCGTGACCGTGCCGAACTCGCCGCGCTGCGGGTCCTCCGCCTTCACCCGCTTCACCTTGGTGAAGTCCGAGCCCGCCGTGACCTCCATCGTGGCGCCCTGCCCCTTCACCGCCCTCAGCTCGCAGCCCGGCAGTGCCGCGGCCAGGGACTTCGCCGACCGGTCCCACCTCGGGTCGTAGGTGACCTGCGTGCGGGTCAGGTTGCTCGGACCGCCGTTCAGCGGGGTACGGGTGGTGCGGAAGCCGGTGGCGCGCAGTCCCGCGTCGACCTCCTGGCCGAGCCCGTCCCTGGGCGTCCCGTTGTAGACCTGCACCCGGATCTGCTCCGGGGCCACATCGACGAGCGTCGCCCTGGGCTGCTTCGGCAGCTGCGGAGCGAGCGGCCGGTCCTCGCGCAGGGCTTGGAACATCTTCTTCGACTTCGCGGCGTCCCACTTCACCGTGGAGCCGATGCCCTTGACCGGGAAGCCCTTCTCCTCCAGGGGGACGGAGGCGAATTCGGACGAGGCCGGGGTGAAGCCGCGCATGGCCTTGCCGAGCTCCAGCAGCTGCTCCGTACCGAAGCCCTTGTCGGCGCGTACCGATGCGAGCATCGAGGCGGCGACCCGCTGGAACTTCACCGGGTTCATCAGCACACCGCTGCTGGTCGTCCGCTTGATCAGCGCAGCCATGAACTTCTGCTGGCGCTGCATCCTGCCCAGGTCCGCCGCCCCGTCGAGATGGCGGGAGCGTACGTACTGGAGGGCCTGCCCGCCGTCGAGCTCGTGGGTGCCGGCGGCCAGGTCCAGGCCGGTGTAGGCGTCCTTGAGCGGCTTGGCGGTGCAGATCTCCACCCCGCCCAGGGTGTCGACCGTCTTCATGAAACTGGTGAAGTCGGCCTCCAGGTAGTGGTCGATCTTGACGCCGGTCATCTGCTCGACGGTCCGCACCGTGAGGTGGGGCCCTCCCTCGGCGTACGCGGCGTTCAGCTTCACCGGATGGGGGGAGTGCTCCTTGCCCGTGGTGGCGTCGGTGTGCGCCGGGAGCTCGGCGTAGCTGTCGCGCGGAAGGCTGACGACGCTGGCCCGCCGCTTGTCGGCCGAGACGTGGACGAGCATGAGGGTGTCGGTGCAGTGGCAGGGCGCGCCGCCCAGCTTGTACTTCTTCCTCTCCGCCGCGGTGATCTTGTCGCGTCCATCGGTGCCGACGAGCAGGAAGTTCATTCCGTGGCCCCCCTGGGGGCGGTTCTTCATGTCCTTGAACGGGTCGACCCGGTCGATCCCCGTCTCCAGACCGCTCACCACGGCATGGCCGATCCCGCCGGCGCCGAGCACCAGCACGGAGAGCCCGGTGGCGACCCGCATGCCCCACCGGGGTGGCGGCTTCCGGCCGCCCGCCCGGTTCCGCGGCGCGGCACGGCCGCCGGTGCCGGTGCCTGGCTGCCGTGGGGTCCTGCGGTGCGGGGGAGCGGTGCGGGGGTGCGGTGGACGGGGCGATCGGTGCGGCGTGGGCACGAGGGACACCTCCGCGGTGCGAGTGGGACTTTCGCACGGTAGGCCCATACGATCTGCAGACCGGGAGGAGACATGGCGGCGCGCGCCGCTGTCCCCCGTTCGCGGTAACGTGGCGGCCGAATCACGCCGCCTCCTGGGGTGCGAAACCCCCGGAACCCTGGCACCCCCGAGGACCCCCCGAGGACCACATGTCTGCCGCGCAGTACCCCGCCGTCTCCGTGATCATGCCGGTGCTCAACGAGGAACGCCATCTCAGGAACTCGGTCCGGCACATCCTGGAGCAGGAGTACGCCGGTGAGATGGAGGTCGTGATCGCGCTCGGCCCCTCGAGCGACCGTACGGACGAGATCGCCGCCGAGCTGGTCCGGGAGGACTCCCGGGTCCACACCGTCCCCAACCCGACCGGCCGCACCCCGGCCGCGCTCAACGCCGCGATCAAGGCGTCGCATCACCCGATCGTGGTACGGGTGGACGGCCACGGCATGCTCTCGCCGAACTACATCGCGACGGCCGTCCGGCTCCTCGAGGAGACCGGCGCGCAGAACGTCGGCGGCATCATGCACGCCGAGGGCGAGAACGCCTGGGAGGACGCCGTCGCCGCCGCGATGACCTCGAAGATCGGCGTCGGCAACGCGGCCTTCCACACCGGAGGGAAGGCCGGCCAGGCCGAGACCGTGTATCTGGGGGTCTTCCGCCGTGAGGCGCTGGAGCGGGCCGACGGCTACAACGTGGAGTTCATCCGCGCCCAGGACTGGGAGCTGAACTTCCGCATCCGCGAGGCGGGCGGCCTGATCTGGTTCTCGCCCGAGCTGAAGGTGCAGTACCGCCCGAGGCCCAGCGTGCGGGCGCTCGCCAAGCAGTACAAGGAGTACGGCCGCTGGCGCCACGTCGTGGCCCGCTACCACTCCGGTTCGATCAACCTGCGCTACCTGGCCCCGCCGGCCGCCGTCTGCGCCATCGCGGCGGGCGTCGTGGTGGGCGCCGCCGTCACCCCGTGGGCGTTCGTCGTGCCGGCCGGGTACGTCGCGGCGATCGTCGCCGGGTCGCTGCCCGCCGGGAAGGGCCTGCCGCTGAAGGCACGGGCGCAGATCCCGGTGGCGCTGGCCACCATGCACATGTCGTGGGGGTACGGCTTCCTGACCAGCCCCCGCTCGCTGGCGAAGAAGGTCATCGCCAGCCGCCGCCCGGCCGTCCGGGAGCAGACGGTCTGACCGCGGGAGAACAGCAGTGAAGGGCCCCGCCGATGCCGGCGGGGCCCTTCACGCACCTACGACGTCACCAGGTGTAGTTCGGGTTGACGTGCATGCACGCCTTCTCGTCCGCGCCGTTGAGCGGGTTCGCCGAGTCCGGGGTCTTCTCCTCGGCCGCCTTCGCCGGGTACGCCTCGTCCTTGCGCCAGTCCGCTCCCACGGCCAGCACGATGCCCGAGACGTCGGTCGACTTCTTCACCTGGGACACCGGGATGCCGAGCGCCTCGGCGACCGCCTGGGCGTCACCCTCCATGTCCGCGCTGGGGTAGAGCACACCGGTCGTGGCGGCCGGCTCGACGTTCGACGAGTCCACCGCGGACTTGGTGAAGCCCGCGTCCGTGAGCAGGTCCTTGACCGTGGTCGCGCGGCCCCGGGCGGGACCGAGGGCGTCCGTGGCGGAGGCGTTGCGCACACTGACCGCGATCTCGTCGTCGGGGGCCGCGGCGTCCTCGGTGACCGGCGTCTTGCGCTTGGACGCCTTTCCGTCCAGCGGGATGTCCTCACGGATCATCCTGAACACCTGCTCGGCCTCCTCGTCCTTCGGGTACACGCGACCGGCGTGGGTCCCCGTGCCGTAGACGTTGGGCATGGTCGTCATCGTGATGCGGCCCGTCGGGGCCTTCTTGAGCTCCTCCGCCAGGTCGTACAGCTTCTTGACCGTGTCCAGCCCCTTGTCGACCGTCAGCGCGCTGGTGGCCGCCTCGGCGAGGTTCATCAGCTTTCCGGGGTCGGTGAGTTTGGTGCCCTTGCGCAGCTCACGGACCATCGAGTTCAGGTACTGGTGCTGGGCCTTGGTCCGGCCGAGGTCCGTGTTGTCCTCGAAGCCGTACCGCGTGCGCAGCCACTGGAGGGCCTGCTCGCCCTTGACGGAGGTCGTGCCCTCCTCCAGCTTCAGCCCCGACCCCTTCCCGCCGCTCCGCGACAGGATGTTGGCGTCGACGCAGACCGGGACACCGCCGACGGCGTCGGCCATGGAGACCACGCCCGCGAAGTCGATCATCATGAAGTGGTCGATCGTGATGCCGGTGAGCTCGTACCAGGCGGCCACGGTGCACCCGGGGCCGCCGCGGCCCAGGCTCTCGTTGGTCTGCACGTCGACCGTGCTGGCCGCGTACACCTTGCCGGTATCGGGATCGGTGCACTTGGGCATCTTCAGCATGGTGTCGCGCGGCATGCTGAGGACCGAGATGTTGCTGCGGTCCGCGGAGAGGTGGAGCAGCATCTGCACGTCGGCGAGCGGCGTGCCGCCGAAGGTCTCCTTGGCGCCGCCCAGCTTCTGGTTCGCCTTGGAGTCCCGGGCGTCCGATCCGATGAGCAGGATGTTCAGCGGCGTCTGTCCGGCGGAGTTGGCCTTGTGGTCGGCCATCTGCTTGTCACCGAGCGTCAGGTCCTCTTTGCGTATGTTCCCGTTGAGGTGCTTGTAGTACACGTAACCGGCGCCGCCGGTGCCGAGTATCAGCAGCGCGAGAACGGACGCGCCCCAGCGCAGCACGCGGCGCTTACCCCCTTTGGGGGCCCGGCGGTCGGGCCGGCCCTGTTCCGGCCCCGCCGACCGGCCGCGCCGGCTGTGACCGCTCCGTCCGGTGGGGGCGTCCGGCCCACCGGAACCGGCCGGCCCGTCGTGCCGGCCGCGCGGCCGTGTCCCCTCCCCGCGTACGCTGCTCCGTCCCACCAGGACCCCCCTGTTCCTCAGAATTCCGTTGTGGCGCGACGACTCTCGTCACTTCGCGCATTCCGCCGTGTCGGCACTGGCCCGCTGGATGTCTTCCGGCGCCTTTGCCGGACCGCCGACGGGGATTCCCGCGCCCTTGAAATCGGCGCCGAGGGTCAGCACCATCGCCTGAAGACCCTCGGCGTCCGCCGTTCCCTGCTTGAGCGCGGTGGCGGGCAGGCCCATCATGTCCGCGAGCGCGCGGGCCTGGTCCGCCTGGTCCGGCGCGTACGCCAGCGTCGTCCTGGCGATCTGCGCCGGGGCGTTCGCCTTGTTCGTGGAGTTCGGTACGCCCTGTTCGTTCTGCAGCCAGGCGACGGTCGCCCCCGCGGCTCCGGCGACGCGGCCGCCGTTGAGGACGTCGACGCGGATACCGGCCGGCTCGGCCCTGCTGCCCTTGAGGACCGCTTCCTGCTTGCTCTTCGCCGCCCGCTCCTTCTTCTTCACCTCGGTGAGGGAGGTGTCGGAGCGCATCATCGAGAAGAGCTGCTCGGCCTTCTCCGGTTCCACGACCACGGTGACGGGCTCGGGCTCGGCCGGGTTGTCCTTCACCGGCATCGTGACGAAGGTGATGTTCTTCGTGTCGATCGCGCCGAGCTCCCGGGCGAGCGAGGTCAGTTTCTTGATGGACCCGATCCCGGAGTCGACGGTGAGCGCCTTGGTCGCCGCGTCCGCGAGCGTGTAGAGCTTGCCCGGGTCGGTGAGGGTGTCGTCGGACTTCATCTGCCGGATCATGGAGCCGATGAACTGCTGCTGGGCCTTGATCCGGTCGAGGTCGCTCTGGTTCTGGAAGGCGTGCCGGGTACGGACGAAGGCGAGCGCGTCCTCCCCCTCGATCGTGGACTCGCCCGCCGGCAGGTCGAGGTGCGAGTCGGGGTCCTCGACGGCCCGGGCGACGCAGACCTTGACCCCGCCGACGGCGGTGGAGAGCGTCTTGACCGCGTTGAAGTCGACCATCATGAAGTGGTCGACCGGGAGGCCGGTGATCTCCTTGACGGTGCGCATCGTGCAGCCGGGGTCCCGCCCGTCCTGGCCGAGGCTGACGTTGAAGCGCACGCCCCGCGTGCCGGGTATGGCCTTCTCCGAACCGTCCGCCTGCTTGGTGGTGCAGTCGGGGATGTCGGTCATCAGGTCCCGGGGGATGCTCATCGCCGTCGCGTTGCTGCGGTCCGCGGAGACGTGGAAGAGGATGTTGGTGTCGGCGTGGCCCTCACTGCCCTTGTCGCCGTACCCCTCGTTCCCCTCGCCGGTCCGCTTGTCCGTGCCGATGACCAGGATGTCGAGCGGCCCGTCGCCGGCGACGTTCTTGCTGCCCGCGTCACCGATGTCGACGGTGTCGAGGTTGCCGTCGAACTTCTGGTAGAGGGCGTAGGCCCCGGCCGATCCGGCGACGACGACGAAGGCCATGACTCCGCCGGTCCACAGCAGGGCCTTCCTCCGCCGTGACGTCGAGGGCCTGCGGGTGCGGCGGCCGGCCGGGGGCTCCTGGCCGCGGGAGCGCTCCGCCGCACGCCGGCTCCGCCGGGAGGGCACTTCGCGGGAAGCCGCGGATGTACGCCGGCCCCCGGACCGGTCGGACGTACGGGAACGGCCGTGAGGCCCGGACGACTCTCTTCCGGAGTTGTTCGGTCGCAATTCGTCAGCGCCCGTGTGCGGGTCGGGCACCCGACGGTCTGCGGGATCGATATCGTCCGCCCGCCCACGGCCATGCGCATCCACGGTTGCCTGAATCCTCCGTCGGTGCCACGCGGGACGCTTCCCCCGACAGGGTGCCCGGTCGCTCGCTCCGGCCGTGCGCGGTCTGATGACCGCGAGTACCGGATCGCGTCACACTATCCGGCGGAATCGGCCACAGGGGACGCGCGTGACACATTCCACGCTCCTTATAACCGGGCATTCCGCCTATTCCCCTCCGATTGGCGCCCATCGTTTGAGAATTGCTTTACGTACCGCATGGGTCGTCCGCGGCATTCGACCCCGAATAGGTGGGAGCAGGTGTCGGGCTCCCGTCGGTATCGCCGGGCTTTTCGCCGGACGGGTCCTTCCCGGAGCTGTGATCCGCCTGTGAATCCCCGGAATTGGCCTTTTCGGCGGGGACCACGGCGACGGGTTCGTCCTTGCGCAGCTGTGCGAACAGCCGGTCCGCGTCCGGCTGTACGAGCTCGTCGCGGTTCCGGTCGGCGCGGTACTCCCGCCGGGGCACCGTCAGGAACTGCACCTTCTCCGTCGGCACGTTCCGCATCCCGCGCACCAGGTCGTACAGGTCCCTCAGGGAGTCGAGGCCGGGGTCCGTGGTGAGTGACTTGGTCGCCGCGTCCAGCACCGGGTAGAGCCGCGTCGGGTTCAGCAGGACGCCGTTGCTCTGCATCTTGTTGACGAGGGCGCCCAGGAACTTCTGCTGGCGGTCCATGCGCTCGGTGTCGCTGCCGTTGCCGATCGACTTGCGGGCCCGTACGTATCCCAGCGCCGCTTCGCCGTCGAGATCCTGGCGCCCCGCGGGGAGTTTGAGATGGGCGTCCTTGTCGTCGACCGGCTCCTTGAGGCAGACCTCGACACCGTCGACCGCGTCGACCATGTCCTTGAAGCCGTTGAAGTCGATGACCATGTGGTGGTCGACGCGGATGCCCGTCATCTTCTCGACCGTGCGGATCGTGCAGGCCGTGCCACCCAGCTCGAAGGCCCAGTTGAACTGGGCGAACTGCTCCTTGGTCGTCTTGCCGTCCGCCGTGTGGCAGCTGGGGATCTCGGACATCAGGTCACGCGGGATCGACACGGCCGTCGCGCTCCTGCGGTCGGCCGCGAGGTGCAGCAGGATCGTCGTGTCCGAGCGCTGGCTGCCGCCGTCGTCCCGCCCGTAGGCGCTGTTCTCGCCGGAGCGGGTGTCGGAGCCGATGAGCAGGATGTTCTGGGCGTCCCGCGCGATCGGCAGCGGGCGGTCCTTCTCGTACGCCTTGAGCTCGGCGGCCGCGCCGGTGTCGGTCGTGATGTTGCCGTCGAGCTTCCGGTACAGCCACCAGCCGACCCCGGCGCCGACCAGGACGAGGAACGAGACGGCGAGGGCGGTCCAGCGGAGCCAGTGGCGCCTGCCCTCCCGCGCGGGGCGTTCGGACCAGGTGCCGTCGGCGGCCCCGCCGTCCGCCTCGTCCGACGCCGGTGCGCTTCCGCCGGCCGTCCGCTCCTGGGGGTCCTCGGCGGGGGTGTCGTCCCGCGGGGCCGCCCCGGACGCGTCCGGCGACCCGCCGGCCGACCCGCCCCCGGCCGAATCGTCCGGGCGGTCCGGTTCGGCCGGGGTGGGGGGGCTGTCGCTCACGTCTGCGTCCATCCTTCATGTTCGGCGGCGCGATGAGCCGCCGGTCGCAGAAGTAGACGGCTGAACCTCACGCTTGGTTGTGCATTCAGGGGGCGTTCCCTGGCGGTAACCCGTACCGCCCGATCATGTACCGCCGTCGGTGCTCAGTCCCGGGGGCTCGGCCCGCCCTGGGCCGGACGAGTGGCCTTCAGGGCGCTTGTCATACCGCAGTGTTGGTGATCCGCTCGCTTTCGACGCGCTTGGCCAGCGCGTCCGCGTCCAGCCGGCCGAGGTGGCGGCACAGGACCACGGAGCCCCCGGCGGCCAGCGGCGCGAAGAGACCGGAGGAGAGCCCCTCCCACGTGTCGTACGAGCCTCCCGTCAGCAGCCTGCCCCCCGGGCCGAGCCCCAGTTCCGCCGCGTCCTCGCGGGCCCGGGCGACCAGCTGGTCCGCCGTCAGGCCCACGCCGCCCACGGTCAGCGCGGGGGCAGCCGGGTCCACCGGGGCGAACGGAGCGAAGCGGTCGCCCTGGCCCGGCACCTCCACCGCGTAGTCGGCGAACCCCTCGGGCGGCTGCGGGAACCGGCCGCCCATCGGGCGCAGGGCCAGCGCGACCCGCTCGCCCCGGCAGGCGCGGGCCCGGTCGAGCGAGTCCGGTCCGGTGACGACCAGATCGGCGGAGGCCGGGTCGCCCTGGACCTCGGCGACCACGCCCACCGACGAGCAGGCGAGCAGCCAGACGGCCGACTGCCAGTGCGCGGGGAGCAGCAGGGCGAGCCGGTCGCCCGGCTCGGCGGCCAGGTCGCCCTGGAGCAGATTGGCGGTCTTGGCCACCCAATTGGCGAAGGTGGCCACCGACAGTTCGACGCGCTCTCCGGTTGCGTCGTCGTAGAAGGTGACGAGGGGGCGGGCCGGGTCCGCGGCGAGCGCGGATCGCAGCAGGTCGGCGGGGGTGCGATCACTGGCGTTCATCCGCGCAAGGGTACGCGGCGGGCGCGGGCCCGACCGGGTGTGACGGGTGCCCCGTACACCGGTTCGGCAGACGGTGTGTCAAGTGGACACGACGGCACTCCAGTAGCCGGGAATGCCGGATTCCGTAAAGGATTTCCTGTATGCGTGCACTTCTTGCAACCTCGATCGGCGTCACCTGCGCCACGGCACTCACCCTTCCGCTCGCCGCGCCGGCACCCGCTGCCCCTGCCCGGACCCCGGTCGCACAGGCGCCCGCCGCCCCCGTCGAACCCGCGGGCTCGACCCAGTCACTGCCCCTGCGACCGCTCACCGACGCGGTCCCGCGGACCACCGGTGAACCCACCGAATCCCTCGACCCCGAGGCCGCGCGGGGGCTGCTCCGGCGCGACGCGCACCGCTTCTCCCTCGTCGGCGTGATCTGGGACGACGCCGACACCGAACTGCACGGGAACGTCCAGGTCCGTACCCGCGCGACCGGCACCACCAGGTGGTCCGGCTGGCAGTCCCTGGAGACCCACAACACCGACCACGCCGCCGACTCGGGCAGCCCCGAGCGTGAATCCGGCACGGTGCGGGGCTCGACCGCCCCGCTCTGGGTCGGCGACTCGGACGGCGTCGAGGTGCGGGTCCGTTCCGAGAGCGCCGGACCGCGGAGCGGCGCCGCCCCCCTCCCCGCGGGCCTGCGGGTCGAACTCGTCGACCCGGGCGACGACGCGGAGGAGCCGCACGCCGACGACACCGTCACCCCGTCGGCGGCGGCCCCCTCGGCGGGCACCGCGACGCCCGCGACGGCCACCCAGCCCGCCACCGCCGCCGCGACACCCGCGACGGCCACCGAGCCCTCCACGGCCGCCCAGCCCGGCGCGCTCCCCGCGTCCGCGGGCCTCACCATGGCCGCGGCGGAGAGCTCCGCGGTCAACGCCGACCTCGCCCCGCTGGGTGCCACCGAGATCTCCGCCCTGAGCAAGGCCGAGTCGGAGGAGCAGGCGGTCGTCGGAGCGGGCGCCAAGCCGTTCATCGGGCCGCGCCCGCGCATCGTCACCCGCAAGGGCTGGGGCGCCGACGAGAGCCTGCGGGAGCGGGCCTTCGCGTACACCTCGACCGTCAAGGCCGCCTTCGTCCACCACAGCGCCACCGGCAACAACTACACCTGCGCACAGGCGCCCTCCGTCCTGCGCGGCATCTACCGCTACCACGTCAAGAGCAGCGGCTGGCGCGACTTCGGCTACAACTTCGCCGTCGACAAGTGCGGGAACATCTACGAGGGACGCGCCGGTGGCGTGTCCAAGGCGGTTCTCGGCGCCCACACCCTCGGTTTCAACACGAACAGCATGGGCATCGCCGTCCTGGGGACGTACAGCTCGAAGAACCCGCCCGCCGCCGCCGTCACCGCGATCGCGAAGCTCACCGCCTGGAAGCTCGGTCTGTTCGGCCGCAACCCCAAGGGCAAGGTGACCCTCGTCTCCGGCGGCAGCGGCAAGTACAAGAAGGGTGCCAAGGCCAAACTGAACGTCATCTCCGGGCACCGCGACGGCTTCGCAACCGAATGCCCGGGAATCCGTCTCTACAAGAAGCTCGGCACGGCCCGGACCAGTTCGGCGAAGCTGCAGGGCCGCTGACCGGACGGCTCCGGACGGTCTGCATACACTGGCCAGCCGAAACGAGGCCCGGCCCCAGCAGGAAGCAGAGACGGTGCTGTGACAGAGGCAAGAGAAGCGATCCTCCTGGTCGGTGGCAAGGGCACCCGACTGCGTCCGCTCACGGTGCACACCCCGAAGCCGATGGTCCCGGCGGCGGGGGTGCCCTTCCTCACGCACCAGCTGGCGCGTGCCAGGGCGGCCGGGGTCGAGCACATCGTGCTCGCGACGTCCTACCTGGCGGAGGTGTTCGAACCGTACTTCGGTGACGGTTCGTCGCTCGGCCTCTCCATCGAGTACGTCACCGAGGACGAACCCCTCGGCACCGGCGGAGCCATCCGCAACGTGGCGTCGCGGCTGACCGCGGGCCCGGACGAGCCCGTCATCGTGTTCAACGGGGACATCCTCACCGGCCTCGACATCCGGGCCCTCGTCGCGGCGCACGCCACCTCCGGGGCGGACGTCTCCCTGCACCTCACCAGGGTGGAGGACCCGCGCGCCTTCGGCCTCGTGCCGACGGACGCCACGGGCAGGGTGACGGCCTTCCTGGAGAAGCCGCAGACCCCCGAGGAGATAGTCACGGACCAGATCAACGCGGGGGCGTACGTCTTCCGCCGGTCGGTCATCGACACGATCCCGGCGGGCCGGCCGGTCTCCGTGGAGCGCGAGACCTTCCCCGGGCTCCTCGACTCCGGCGCCCACCTCCAGGGCATGGTCGACTCCACCTACTGGCTGGACCTCGGCACCCCGCAGGCCTTCGTACGCGGCTCCGCCGACCTGGTCATGGGCCGCGCCCCGTCCCCGGCGGTCCCCGGCCGCTGCGGTGACCGGCTCGTCCTGCCCACGGCCTCCGTGGCCTCCGACGCCAAGCTCACCGGCGGTACGGTCGTCGGCGAGGGCGCCCTGATCGGCGAGGGCGCCAGGATCAGCGGCTCCACCGTGCTGGAGGGCGCCGTCGTCGAACCCGGCGCGGTGATCACCGACTCGCTGATCGGGGCCGGCGCCCGGATCGGCAGCCGTACGGTCCTCACGGGGGCGGTGATCGGTGACGGCGCCCAGGTCGGCGCCGACAACGAACTGCGCGACGGAATCCGTGTGTGGTGCGGCGCGGTCCTCCCGGACGCCTCGGTCCGCTTCTCGTCCGACCAGTGAACGCTCCCCGTCGGCCGTACCCTCGACAGGTACCCCCGACGACCTAGGACCTCACCCGTGGCAGGACGCTTCGTACCCCGCACCACCCCCGTGCCCCGGCAGGAGCCGGAGGCCGGGCCCGGCGACGCGTCCGCCCCGCCGCTGACCCGGACCTGGACGCCGCCCGGCCCGCTCGACCTGCGGCTGGTCCTGAGCCCGCTGCGGCGCGGCCCGGCGGATCCCGCCTACCGCGCGCTGCCCGACGGGACCTTCTGGCGGGCGACGCGTACCCCGGCCGGCCCCGGCACCCTGCGCGTCGCGGCGTCCCACGACGGCCGGATCGCCGCGGCGGCCTGGGGACCGGGCGCGCAGTGGCTCCTGGACGGGCTCCCGGCGCTGCTCGGCGCGGACGACACCCCGGACGCCTTCCGGCCGCGCCACCGGCTGCTCGCCCTGACCCAGCACCGCAGGCCGGGCCTGCGCCTGCTGCGCACCGGGCTGGTCATGGAGTCCCTGATCCCGTCGGTCCTGGAACAGAAGGTCACCACCGACGAGGCCTACCGCGCCTGGCGGCTGCTGCTCCGCACCTACGGCACCCCCGCCCCCGGACCGGCCGGCGTGACGTTCGGCACCTACGGTCTGTACGTCATGCCGGACGCGAGGACCTGGTCGCTGATCCCGTCCTGGGAGTGGCACCGCGCGGGCGTGGACGCCAAACGCTCCGCCACGATCCTGCGCGCGGTCCGGGTGGCCCGGCGGATGGAGGAGGCGGCCGCGATGGACCTCCCCGAAGCCATGGCCCGGCTGCAGCTGATCCCGGGCATCGGCCCCTGGACCGCCGCGGAGACCCTGCAGCGCGCGAACGGCGCGGCCGACGCGGTGACGGTCGGCGATCTCCACCTGCCGGGCATCGTCGGTCACGCGCTCGCGGACAACAGGAACGCCGACGACGAGGAGATGCTGGCGCTCCTCGCCCCGTACGCGGGGCAGCGCCACCGCGCGACCCGCCTGATCATGCTCTCGGGCCGCACGCCGGCCCGCCGGGCGCCCAAGATGACGCCGCGCGACATCGCCCGGCTGTAGCCGCCCGGTGCCCGGCGCATCGTGACGAGCGCCTCAGCGCACCGTGACGAAGGCCTCCGCGTCCCGGGTGGCCCGCACGGGCGGTGTCCCCTTCGCGTGTCCCACGGCCACCGCGCCCAGCGGATCCCACGAGTCCGGCAGGTCCAGCACCTCACGCACGACGTCCCGGCAGAACATCGTCGAGGACACCCACGCCGAACCGAGCCGTTCACCCGCGAGCGCCACCAGGAAGTTCTGCACACCCGCACCGGCGGCGACCACGAACATCTCGCGTTCCGCGGTGTCCCGGCGTTCGTCGCCGTAGGCGTGCGACCCGTCCGTCACGAGGCACGGCACCGCCAGATACGGCGCGTCGCGCAGGACGTCGCCCCGGCGCACCCGCTTCGCGACCGCGTCCTCGCTGCGTCCGTCGCGCCGCAGGTCCGCGATCCACGCGTCCCGCATGGCGTCCAGCAGCCGGTGACGCGACTCCTCCGACTCCAGCAGGACGAACCGCCAGGGCGTCGTGTGGTGGGGCGCCGGAGCCGTCACCGCCGCCGCCACCGCGCGCCGTACGGCCCCGGGGTCGACCGGCTCGTCGGTGAACTCCCGCACCGTGCGCCGCAGATTCAGCGCCTCCCGCACCGCCTCGGACGTCCCCAGCCGGAACATGTCGTCGGCCGCGACCCGCACCATCGCGCGGGCGCCCCCGTCGGGTGCGTCCGGGCCCGCCACGACGTGGGGGAGCCCCCGCACCACCGCCACCGGCAGTCCGGACGCCTTGCCCTTCACGAGATCGCCGGCCGAGGCCAGTTCGTCGGCCGTGGCCACGACGGTGGCGCTCAGCGGGTTGCCGTGTCCGTCGGTGCCGCCCCTGAGGTCGTCGAGCACCCTGACGCCCGCCGCTCCGATCGCCACGTCCGTCAGCCCGTTCCGCCAGGGACGGCCGAAGGTGTCCGTGACGACGACACCGACCTCGACACCGAGCGCGTCCCTCAGGCCGTCCCGGATGAGCCGGGCCGAGGCATCCGGGTCCTCGGGCAGCAGCAGCACCGTCCCGGCCGGGGTGTTCGACGCGTCGACCCCGGCGGCGGCCATGACGAGGCCCTGCCGGTTCTCCACGATCCTGAGCGTCCCGCGCCTGGCGACCACCCGGACCGTCTCGGCGTCGATCGCCGCCTCCCGGTCCGCGGCCTCGACGATCCTGCCCTCGGCCTTGGAGACGATCTTCGAGGTGACGAGGAGGACGTCGCCGTCCACCAGGCCGGGTTCCGTAGAGGCGATCAGCTTCGCGAGGTCGTCCCCCTCCCGTACCTCCGGGATCCCGGGCAGGGCCCAGACCCGGTACGAGGGCGTCCCGTCCGCCGGTCCGCCGCTCACGCCCGTACCTCCTCGGCCAGCGCCAGGGCCTGCCGGGCCATCTCGGCGGTGGCGTCCACGTCCGTCATCATCAGCGGGACGGCGCGGCAGCGGATCCCGGCCGCCTCGACCTCGCCGACGACCCCGGCGTCCACGCTGTCGACGAGCCAGCCGTCGAGCAGTCCCGATCCGTAGTGCTGGGCGACGGCCGCGGCGGTGGACTCGACGCCCACCGCGGCCAGCACCTTGTCGGCCATGCCGCGCACGGGCGCGTCCCCGACGATGGGGGAGAGTCCGACGACGGGGACCCCGGCCTCGGCGATCGCCTCCCGGATCCCGGGCACGGCGAGGATGGTGCCCACCGAAACGACGGGGTTCGACGGGGGGAAGACGATGACGTCGGCCCCGGCGATGGCCTCCAGGACGCCCGGCGCGGGCTTCGCCTGGTCCGCGCCGACCGGCACGACGGCCTGTGCGGGCACGGAGGCGCGCATCTTCACCCAGTACTCCTGGAAGTGGACGGCCCTGCTCTCACCGTCGACGTCCACCGCCACGTGGGTCTCGACGCGGTCGTCGGTCATCGGGATCAGCCGCACGCCCGGCTTCCACCGCGCGCAGAGCGCCTCGGTGACGGCGCTCAGGGGGTAGCCCGCGCCGAGCATCTGCGTACGCACGATGTGGGTCGCGAAGTCGCGGTCGCCGAGGCCGAACCACTCGGGTCCCACCCCGTACTCCGCGAGTTCGTCCTTGACCCGGAAGCTCTCGTCGGTACGCCCCCAGCCCTGCTCCTCGTCGATGCCACCGCCGAGGGTGTACATCACGGTGTCGAGGTCGGGGCAGACCTTCAGTCCGAACAGATGGATGTCGTCGCCGGTGTTGCCGATCACCGTGATGTCCGCGTCGGGCGCGGCCTGTCTGAGGCCACGCAGGAAACGAGCACCACCGATACCGCCGGCCAGAACCACAATGCGCATGAAGAGCAGTCTGTCAGGCGCAGCCTGATCGATGTGGGGGTGGTGGGAGACGGGGGCCGGCCGGGGTGAGGGGCCGGCGGTCCGTCAGGCGGGGACGATGTCCTCGGCCGCGGCGGCGCAGCGTGCGGAGTGCATCGGCATCTCGGTCAGGCCCGGGAAGTAGACGTGCAGGCTGACGGCGGGCTCCAGGGCGTCGTTGACGACCTCGTGGACGTAGCCGGGGGCGAAGACGCGCTGCGCGCCGGAGCCCAGCGACTGCGCGCCGCGTGCCGTGTGCTCGGTCAACTCCCCCTCCAGGACGGTGAGTACGCCGGAGGAGAGGCCGTGGTCGTGGCGGCCGCTGCCCTGGCCGGGGACCCAGCTCAGCAGCCACACCTCGTAGCCGGGGCCCTGTTGCAGCCGGTGGTACCAACGGGTGGCGGTGTCGTACCGGACCAGCGGGGCCCACCGGTCGCGGTCGGCGGCGATGGAGCGGGCCAGGCCGACGAAGCCGGCCACGGTGGAGGGGTGGGGGCTGGCCGGCTGGAGGAGATGCTGGACCTCGAGGATGTCGCCGGCGATCGAGAGGTCGCTGTCGCTGTTCATGGGTGCGGTGGTTCCTCGGCATGTGGATGCGCGTGCGGGGGGTGTCGCGGAGACCGGAATGCGGTGGGGCGAAGCTGGATCAGAGCTGGAGCGCTACGGCTTCAACAGCTGTGACAGCTGGAACAGCAACAGCGGGCCTGGACAGCGGTACGGAACCCACGGACGTGGGTCGTGTACATCACTGCGGTCGCTTGCATGCAGTCAAGGAGACCGGCTGGGTCTGCCCTCTGTCAACTCAATGACCGAATTGGCGGCAATGTTTCACCCCATCCGGTTGCAGGGGGTGGAGAAAGGTTTTAGCACCCCCTGGAGAGGCAAGGTGGCGCATCAACCGTGTCCGTAAACACGGTTGATGCGCCGTGACCCTACTGTGATCTTGGTCGCTTCGGTGATCAAATCGAAACATCAGGACGGCCGGACTCGTCTCACTCGGTGAGAAGCGCGACGGAACGACGCCGGTGGCATATGTCAGGTTTTTGGTGATTTGAACACTTTCCGCATAGGCTTGGTTCCGCAGAGTGAATACCGAGGCCAATAGCAGATCTTCGCTTGACTGGCCCGAAGCTACACACTTGTAATTTCACTCGTGTCGTTCGGCCGCATCGATAACGGCCGCATCACGGGGACGCAAGAGACAGACGAGGGGCGCACATGACCGAGCTGTTCCAGCAACTGCTGGTCGAGGACGCGGACGAGGAACTCGGCTGGCAGGAGCGCGCGCTGTGCGCCCAGACCGACCCCGAGTCCTTCTTTCCCGAGAAGGGCGGATCCACCCGCGAGGCGAAGAAGGTCTGCCTCGCCTGCGAAGTGCGTTCCGAATGCCTTGAGTACGCCCTCAACAACGACGAGCGGTTCGGTATCTGGGGCGGCCTCTCCGAGCGTGAGCGCCGGCGCCTGAAGAAGGCGGCCATCTGACACGGCGCACACGAGCGCCTGAACGGCGATGGCCTGGGGGCCGCACCCGTCCGCGGGTGCGGCCCCCAGGCCATCGCCATGTCCGGCCATCTCCGGCATCTCCGGCCGTCCCGCGTTCCCGCCGGTCAACCGCTCGGCGCGGGGCGCACGGCCGTACCGTTAGTGTGGGGCCCCGTCCGAGAGACGCGCCAACGCCCCGCCGGGGCGCGCGTGTACACGATGCAGCCCCCGGGGGGACCCCCCTCCGGACCCGGCCGGAGGGCCCGTACCCCGATGTCCGTGCACAGCCACTCGGCGGCGCCGAACGCGGCCGCCGCCGCCCCAGAGTTCCCCCGCCACGTCGTCACCGCCGTGCTCGTCTCGCACGACGGCGAGCGCTGGCTGCCTCGCGTGCTCGGCGGACTGCTCGGGCAGGAACGCCCCGTACAGAACGTCGTCGCCGCCGACACCGGCAGCGCCGACGACTCCGCCCGCCTGGTCACCGAGGCGCTCGGCGCCGAGCGCGTCCTCCACCTGGCGCGGCGTACGAGCTTCGGCACCGCCGTCGACGAGGCGACCCGCACGGCCGGCGTCCTCACCCCCGACGACCTGCCGTACCTGAAGCGCCCCAGCGGCTGGGACCCGGTCACCCGGAGCTGGCGCGACGACGCGTACGAGCTCCCGGAACTCCCGCACGGTGAACCGGTCCAGTGGCTCTGGCTGCTGCACGACGACAGCGCCCCCGAGCCGGACGCGCTCGCCGAGATGCTCCGCGTCGTCGACAACGACCAGCACGCCGCGATCGTCGGGCCCAAACTGCGTGGCTGGTACGACCGCAAGCAGCTCCTCGAGGTCGGCGTCTCCATCGCCAACAGCGGACGCCGCTGGACCGGACTGGACCGCCGTGAGCAGGACCAGGGCCAGCACGACCAGGTCCGTACCGTGCTCTCCGTCTCCTCCGCGGGCATGCTGGTGCGCCGTGACGTCTGGGAGGAACTCGGCGGCTTCGACCGCAGGCTCCCGCTGATGCGCGACGACGTCGACCTCTGCTGGCGCGCCCACATGGCCGGCCACCGGGTCCTCGTCGCCCCGGACGCCGTCCTGCGGCACGCCGAGGCCTCGGCCAGGGAACGCCGCCCCATCGACTGCGCCGGGCGCTCCGTCTCCAGCCCGCACCGCGTCGACAAGGCGGGCGCCGTCTACACGATGCTGGTCAACGCCCGCGGCAAACAGCTGCCGTGGGCCCTGCTCCGCCTCGTCGTCGGCACCCTGCTCCGCACCCTCGCCTACCTCGTCGGCAAGGTCCCGGGACAGGCCCTCGACGAGGTCGCCGGGCTCTTCGGCACCCTGCTGCGCCCCGGGCGGATCCTCGCCGCGCGCCGCTCGCGCGGACGGGGAGCGGTGGACGCGGCCGAACTGCGGTCCCTGTTCCCGCCGCCCGGTGCCACGGTCCGCGCCACCGTCGAACAGATCGCGGGCAACTTCGGCAACCGCACCGACTCCGACTCCGGCGGCTCACGGCACGGAGTGGTCGAGTCCGGCCCCGGCGGCGACGACGCCGACTTCCTGGAGATCGAGCAGTTCGCGCGGCTCAAGAAGGTCGGCCGCAAGCCCGGCCCCGTGCTCTTCCTGCTCCTCCTCCTGGTCTCGCTGGTGGCCTGCCGGGGCCTGCTCGGCAGCGGCGCCCTCGCGGGCGGCGCACTGCTGCCCGCCCCGGCCGACGTCTCCGACCTCTGGGCGCGCTACGCCGACGGCTGGCATCCGGTCGGCACCGGCGGAACACAGTCCGCACCGCCCTACCTCGGCCTGATCGCGGCCCTGTCGGCGCTCTTCCTCGGCTCCACGGGCTTCGCCCTCACCCTGCTGCTCGTCTGCTCGGTCCCGCTCGCCGGGCTCACCGCGTACTTCGCCTCCCGGCCGCTGATCGAGTCCCGGCTCCTGCGGGCCTGGGCGAGCGTCGCGTACGCCTTCCTGCCCGCCGCGACCGGAGCGCTGGCGACCGGCCGCCTCGGCACGGCCGTCCTGGCCGTCCTCCTCCCGCTGATCGCGCGTGCGGCCGTCGCCGCGCACGGGCTGCGCGGTGACGGGGCCGCCACCCGCGGCAGCTGGCGCGCCACATGGGCGTACACCCTGCTGCTCACCTTCACGACGGCCTTCACGCCGATCGTCTGGCCGCTCGCGGTGGTCCTCGGCATCGGGGTGCTCGTGCTGCGGCGGAAGGACACCGTCGCGTACGGGCTGCGCTTCCTGGCCGTGGCCGTCACCCCCCTGCTGGTCCTCGCGCCCTGGTCGCTCTCGCTGCTGACCGGCCCGTCCGGATTCCTGAAGGAAGCCGGACTCGACATCGGTACGGGCACCGCGTCCGCCCTCGACCTGCTCGGCATCAGCCCCGGCGGCCCCAAGGCCGCGGGCGGCGTCCTGCTGCTGGGCATCGTGCTGGCGGCGCTGGCCGCCCTGATGCGCGGGGAGCGGCAGTTCGCGATCCGTGCCGCCTGGGCCGTCGTGCTCGTCGCCCTGGTCTTCGCCGCGCTCTCCAACGGCTCGACCTGGGCCGGCCCGGCCACCCTCGTCTACGGCATCGCGCTGCTCGCCGCGGCCCTGCTCGGCGCGGACGGCGCCCGGATCCGCGTCGCCGCCCTGAGCTTCGGCTGGCGTCAGCCGGCCGCCGCGCTGATCGCGCTGGCGGCCGGGATCGCCCCGGCCATCGCCGCGGTGGGCTGGATGATCGGGGGCGCGGCCGGTCCCGTGGAGCGCCGCGACCCCGTGCAGGTGCCCGCCTTCGTCGCGGAGGAGAGCACGACGCGCGACCAGGCACGCACCCTGGTGCTCGGGGGCTCGTCACCGGACACCGTCTCCTACAGCCTGGTCCGCGGTTCGGGCGCCCGGCTCGGCGACGCCGAGCTCACCGAGGCGGGCGGCAGCAACACCCACCTCGACAAGGTCGTCGCCAACCTGGTCGCGGGCTCCGGCGCGGACCAGGGGAGCCAGCTCAGCGGCTTCGCCGTGCGCTACGTCCTCGTACGGGACGGGGCGCCGCGGCAGATGAGCCGGGTGCTGGACTCGACGCCCGGCCTGAGCCGGCTCAGCCAGCTGGACGGCAGCGCCCTGTGGCGGGTCGACCGGCAGGTCTCCCGGCTCGCGATCGTCCCCGCCGGCGCGGACAGCGAGCCCGTACCCGTCGGTTCGCTGTCCGTCGAGGCGCACTCCACGATCCCCGAAGGCGACTCCGGCCGTGTGCTGCGGATCGCCGACGCGGCCGATCCGGGCTGGCAGGCCACCCTGAACGGCCGGACCCTCACCCCGAAGACCGTGGACGGCTGGGCCCAGGGCTTCGAGCTGCCCACCGAGGGCGGCAGGCTCGACCTCACGTACGAGGCCCCCTTCACGCACACCGTCTGGGTCTGGACGCAGATGGCGCTCGGCCTCGTCCTGGTGGTCATGGCCCTGCCGGGCCGCCGCCGGGAGATCGACGACGATCTGCCCGAGGAGACCGAGACCGTCCCCGCCGAGCCGGTCGCCGGGGAGGGACGCCGCGCCCGCAGGCTGCGCGCTGCCGCCCAGGCGGAAGCGCCGGAAGCGGGCGACGACGCCGCCGGCGCGGTGGCGTACGCGGAGGAGGGCGTGGAGACCGGCGTGGAGGCCGGATACGGCGCGCCGGCCCCGAGCCTGCCGGACCAGGTGCCGGACGAGTACATCCCGGCGCAGCAGAACACCGATCCGTACGCGGCGGTCCCCGGGGACCAGGACGGCACCGGAACGTACGCGGCTCTGCCGGACCAGGACGGCACGGGCACCTACACCGCCGTCCCCGGCGACCAGGACGGCACGGGCACGTACGCCGCCGTCCCGCAGCAGGGCTACGGCGAGTGGGACGCGCAGCAGTACCAGGGCGCCGACTACGGCCAGTACCAGGGCGGGCAGGACGCCGGCCAGTACTACCAGGCAGACCCCTACCAGCAGGACCCGTACCAGCAGCAGGGCGCCTACGACCCGTACGGCTATGCCCAGCAGCAGCCCTACGCCCCGGAGACGGGCGAGGCCGCCCCGTACGACGGGCGTGACAGGCAGGACGGGAACGACGAGAACACAGCCCCGGGCCACAACCCCTGGCAGACCGGCAACGGCAACGGCAACGGCAACGGCAACGCATCGCGAGGCGAGTCCGAGTGAAGTCCACCTCCCTGTCCCTGATCGTGGGCGCCGTCGCCCTCGCCGCCGTCACCGGTTTCGCCGCGCTCACCGCGCCGGGCGACGGGGGCACGGCGGAGGCCGGGGCGGCCGCCCGGCTTCCCGTCGAGCGTTCCAGCCTGCTGTGCCCGGCGCCGAGCATGTCCGACCTGGCGGAGACGACGTACTCCTCCTTCACGCCGGCGGGGGAGAACGGCGGTGAGGCCGGTGCCGCCGACCTCGAGCCGGCCGAGCCCCTTCCCACGGACGAGGACGCCCCGGCCGGCGAGGACGCGGACGAGAAGGACGCGGACAAGAAGGCGGACAAGGAGAAGGCGGCCGCGAGCAAGCCCGTCATCTCCCTGAAGGACCTCGGCAAACCGGGCACCGCCGAGACCGCCAAGTCCGACGCCCCCGCGCTGGTCGGCACCGCGACCGGGAAGTTCGCCCCCGGCTGGACCACCCAGCAGACCACCACGACCGCCGCGGGCGGCGCCCGCGGCCTGCTCGGCGTCAGCTGCACCGCCCCGGACACGGACTTCTGGTTCCCGGGTGCGAGCACCGGGGCGAGCCGCCAGGACTACGTCCACCTGACGAACCCCGACGACACCGCCGCCGTCGCCGACATCGAGCTGTACGGGGCGGACGGCCCCCTCAAGTCCGATGTGGGGGAGGGCATCACCGTCCCGGCGAGGTCGAGCGTCCCGATGCTGATCTCGACCCTCACCGGCGAGGCCGCCGAGAACGTGACCGTCCACGTCACCACCAGGACCGGACGTGTCGGCGCGGTCGTGAGCGCGGCCGAGGACGAGGTGGGCAGCGACTGGCTGGCCGCCTCCGCCGACCCCGCGGGCACCCAGGTCATGCCGGGCATCCCCGCCGACGCCACCTCCGTGCGCCTGGTGGCCTTCGCGCCGGGCGAGGACGACGCCGATGTGAAGATCCAGCTCCTCGGCAAGAACGCGGCGTTCTCACCGGCCGGGAACGCCACCCTGCACATCAAGTCGCGGATGACCGCGAGCGTCGACCTCAAGGACGTCACGCGCGGGGAGCCGGGCTCGCTCAAGCTGTCCCCGGCCGACGGCAGCACGACCCCGGTGGTCGCCGCGCTGCGCGTGGTGCGCGGCACCGGCGCCAAGCAGGAGGTCGCGTTCATCCCCGCGACCGAGGCGGTGGGTGAGCGGGCGAGCGTCGCCGACAACCGGGCGAAGGGCTCGGTGCTCTCCCTGACCGCCCCGGAGGCCACGGCCGAGGTCAAGGTCACGGCGTCGGCGGGCAGCGAGGCCGGCGAGGCGACCGTCAAGACGTACACGGTCAAGGGCGGTACGACGCTCGAGGTGACCCCCGAGGCACCGGCCGGCCTCAAGGGCGGTTACGCCCTGACGGTGGAGACCGAGTCGGGCGGCCCGGTGCACGCGGCCCGCACGCTCACGATCCCGGAGGGCGGCGTCGACATGTTCACCGTGCAGACGCTGCCGGACGACGGGGGCACGGTCGAGGTGCCCGCGGCGGAGCAGGACCTGTCGGTCCTGGACGACTGAGGTCCGTGCCGCGGGCGGGCTCAGTCCTGCCCGTAGCGCGGGTCCACCGATTCGGGCGAGAGACCCAGCAGCTCGGCGACCTGCTCCACGACGACCTCGTGCACGAGCAGGGCGCGCTCGTCACGGCTCTTGGTGCGGATCTCCACGGGGCGCCGGTAGACGACGATCTGCGCGGGCCGGCCCTTCGCGGCGGAGACCGCACGCCCCAGCGGCACGGTGTCCTCGAGCGAACCGGGCACGTCGAGGACCTGGAAGTCGACATCCGTCAGCTGCGGCCAGCGCCGCTCCAGCCGCTCCACCGAATCCTGGACGAGATCCCGGAAACTCTCGGCCCTGCTGACGGAGAGTGGTACCTGGGGCGGCGCGACCGGTCCGCGCATGCCACGGCCGTGGCGGTCGCGGCGGCGGGGCCGCGGCTCGGACGGCTGGGGCGGTACGGGGCTGTCCATCACCGACGCAGCGTAACTCTCCTGGGGCGGGGCGCGATCACTGCTTCCCGGCGGGCCCGCCGGGATGTCCCTGGATGAACATTCCGGCCACGGTTGCGTGCGGTTCCGGTCCTTGCTCCGATCGCGGGCCCGCCGTCGTGCGACCGCTCCTGCTCTCCCCGGCGAACCGGACGGGCCCGCGCGCACCGGCTGCCGTGCAGGTGGGACGAGCCGCGCCGGAGCCGTGCGGGGCCCGGTCCACAGGGCGACACGAGGGGGTGAGCTGACGGACAGTCGTCGCAGCCCGCTCAAGAGTGCGGTACCGTCCAACATCGTGAGCCCTGTACGTCGCTGTTCGCGAACCGCGTGCGGCCGTCCCGCCGTCGCGACACTGACGTACGTCTATGCCGACTCGACCGCGGTCCTCGGCCCGCTCGCCACCTATGCCGAGCCCCACTGCTACGACCTCTGTGCCGAGCACGGCGAGCGGCTCACCGCGCCGCGCGGCTGGGAAGTCGTCCGGCTCTCCGACCCCTCGGCCCCCACCCGCCCCAGTGGTGACGACCTGGAAGCGCTCGCCAACGCCGTCCGTGAGGCGGCCCGGCCCCAGGACAGGCAGCAGGGCGGCAGGGGCCCGCGAGCGGCCGACCCGGTCGAGGTCGCGCGCCGGGGCCATCTCCGGGTGCTGCGCTCCCCGGACTCCTGACGCTCCTTCCGCTCCCCGCCGGTCCCGGAACCCTTCGGTTCGTGGCCTCCCACGTACCTCACGCCCCACGAGTCCCGTCCGTCACGTCTCGGCCCGCGAGAACTTTTCCGGTACGGAGCATTGACGCTGGCTTGTCGCGGACACGACCATTCCCCCACCCGTGAGAGATCGCTTCCGCATCACGGAATCCGGGGAGGTCTGTGTGTTTGTCCAGCAACTCGAACCCGTAGCCGATTCGCTCGGTCTGTCCGCCCTTGTCGCCGCCTTGCCGCTGGTGACCGTCCTGGTCCTGCTCGGTGCCGTCCGTATGAAGGCCCACCGCGCCGGGCTCATCGGTCTCGCCGTCGCCGTGCTCGTCGGATGGCTGGCGTTCGGCATGCCCGTCGGGCAGACCCTGTCCGCAGGGGCGCAAGGCGTCCTCTTCGGGCTCTTCCCCATCATGTGGATCGTCGTCAACGCCCTCTGGGTGTACCGGATGACCGTCCGCACCCAGCACTTCGACATCCTGCGGCGCTCCTTCGGCAGGGTCTCCGACGACCCCCGCATCCAGGCCCTCGTCATCGCCTTCTGCTTCGGCGCCCTCCTGGAGGCGCTGGCCGGGTTCGGCGCACCCGTCGCGATCTGCTCGGTCATGCTCGTCGCGCTCGGCTTCGACCCGGTGAAGGCAGCCGTCGTGTCCCTGGTCGCCAACACCGCCCCCGTCGCCTTCGGCGCCATGGGGACGCCCGTGGTGACGCTCGCCCAGGTCACCGGCCTTCCGCTGGACGACGTCGCGACGGTCGTCGGCCGGCAGACACCTCTCCTCGCGCTCGTCGTCCCGCTCATCCTGGTCTTCCTCGTCGACGGCAAGCGAGGGCTCCGCGAGACCTGGGCGCCCGCGCTCGTCTGCGGAGTCGCCTTCGCCGTCGCGCAGTTCGCCGCGTCCAACTTCTTCTCGGCCCAGCTCGCCGACATCGCCGCGGCGCTGGTGGGCGCGGCCGCGCTGATCGCCGTACCCGGAGCCCGCAGGCCCGCCGACGAACCCGTACGCGCGGCCGTGCTGACGGGCGCGCGCAGCGAGGACCTGGACCAGGAGGACCCGCGCCGGGAGGTGCTGCGGGCCTACGCCCCGTACGCGCTGATCGTCGCGGTGTTCTCCCTCGCCCAGATCCCTCCGATCAAGGAACTGCTGGCCCGGGCGACCCGCGTCTTCGACTGGCCGTTCCTCGATGTCGCGGGACCCGACGGCGAACCGGTGGGAGCGAACGTGTTCACCCTCCCGCTCCTCGGTACCGGCGGCACCCTCGTCCTGCTCGCCGGACTGATCACCGCCGTCGTGCTCGGTGTACGGGCCGGCACCGCGGTGCGGGAGTGGGCGGCCACCGTGCACGAACTGCGGTACGCGATCCTCACCGTGACGTCCGTGCTCGCCCTGGCCTACGTCATGAACCTCTCCGGACAGGCCGCCACCATCGGCCGGTCCGTCGCCGCGGCCGGCGCCGGACTCGCCTTCCTCTCCCCGGTGCTCGGCTGGTTCGGTGTCGCCGTGTCCGGCTCCGACACCTCGGCCAACGCCCTCTTCGGCGCGCTCCAGGTCTCCGCCGCACGGGAGTCCGGCCTCTCGCCGGAGCTCCTCGCCGCCGCCAACAGCTCCGGGGGAGTGCTCGGCAAGATGATCTCCCCGCAGAACCTGACGATCGCCTGCGCGGCCGTCGGCCTCGCCGGACGGGAGGGCGATCTGCTGCGCAAGGTCCTGCCGTGGAGTCTCGGCCTGCTGCTGGTGATGTGCCTGGTCGTGATGGCGCAGAGCACGGCGCTGCTGGGCTGGATGCTCCCCTGAACGGAGGCCCGGGACCGCCGGGTAGTTTGGGCGGTCCGCACAGACCCCCAGGAGGACCGGCCGTGGTTGCTGACCTGTCGCAGCTCGTGAAGGCGTACGACGTGCGCGGAGTCGTGCCCGACCAGTGGGACGAGCCGCTCGCCGAACTGTTCGGCGCCGCCTTCGTCCAGGTCACCGACGCGGACGCGATCGTGATCGGCCACGACATGCGGCCGTCCTCCCCGGGGCTGGCCGCCGCCTTCGCCCGCGGCGCCACGGCGCGCGGGGCCGACGTGACCCTCATCGGGCTCTGCTCGACGGACCAGCTCTACTACGCGTCCGGGGCGCTGGACCTGCCCGGAGCGATGTTCACGGCCTCGCACAACCCCGCGCGGTACAACGGCATCAAGCTGTGCCGCGCCGGGGCCGCACCGGTGGGCCAGGACACCGGGCTGACCGAGATCCGCACCCTGGTCGAGCGGTGGTCGGAGGAGGGCACGCCCGCCGCGGCGGCCGTCACCCCGGGCACGGTGACCGAGCGCGACATCCTCTCCGACTACGCCGCGCACCTGCTGGGCCTCGTCGGCCTGGACGGGATCCGGCCGCTCAAGGTCGTCGTGGACGCGGGCAACGGCATGGGCGGCCACACCGTCCCCACCGTCTTCGCCGGGCTCCCCCTCGACCTCGTACCCATGTACTTCGAGCTCGACGGCACCTTCCCCAACCACGAGGCCAACCCCCTCGACCCGAAGAACATCGTCGACCTCCGCGCCCGCGTCCTCGCGGAGGGCGCCGACCTCGGTCTCGCCTTCGACGGGGACGCCGACCGCTGCTTCGTCGTCGACGAGCGCGGCGAGGGTGTCTCCCCGTCCGCGATCACGGCCCTGGTCGCCGCCCGCGAGCTCGCCCGCAACGGCGGCGAGGGCACCGTCATCCACAACCTGATCACCTCCTGGTCGGTCCCCGAGGTCGTCCGGGAGAACGGCGGGACCCCCGTCCGTACCCGGGTCGGCCACTCCTTCATCAAGGCCGAGATGGCCGAGCACGGTGCGATCTTCGGCGGCGAGCACTCCGCGCACTACTACTTCCGCGACTTCTGGAACGCCGACACGGGCATGCTCGCCGCCCTGCACGTCCTGGCCGCTCTCGGAAGCCAGGAGGGCCCGCTCTCCGGGCTCCTCGACAGCTACGACCGCTACACGGGCTCCGGCGAGATCAACTCCACCGTCGACGACCAGGCCAGCCGGCTGAAGGCGATCAGGACGGCGTACGAAGGCCGGGACGGCGTCGGGTTCGACGATCTCGACGGGCTCACGGTGACCGGCGCCGACTGGTGGTTCAACCTCCGCGCCTCCAACACCGAGCCGCTGCTGCGCCTGAACGTCGAGGCACGGGACGAGCGGACGATGACGGCCGTACGCGACGAGGTCCTCGCCCTCGTCCGGGCGTGACCGGTACGCATCGCGGGCAGACGCACCGTGGGCACGGCGGACACGAGGTGCCCGTGAGTCGTGAGGTGCCCCACGAGCTGTGAGGCGCCGGCCGAGACCCGGGAGGTGCCTGTGCCGATCGAGAATCACGGCGTGCCTGTGTCGACCGAGAATCACGGCGTGCCTGTGTCGACCGAGAATCACGGCGTGCCCGTGCCGATCCAAGCCGGGGAGGTGCCTGTGCCGATCCAAGCCGGGGAGGTGCCTGTGCCGATCGAGAGCCGTGAGGTGCCGATGAGGGGCGTGAGGGGCCGACGGGACCCGCACCGCCCGTCCCGGGCTCGCGGCCGACGCATGCCCTGCTGGGAGGGGCCTGCCGGGCCGCGACCCTCCCTGCCCGGCGGTAGGCTGACCATGCCCCAAGCTCCGCCGGCCCCGACCCGGGTCCGACCGGTTCCGCACCACATGCCTGAAGGGACCCACCCCATGCCGCTCGAAGCCGGCCTCCTGGAGATCCTCGCCTGCCCGGCCTGCCACGCCGGGCTGGACGACCGCTCCGCGGCCGAGAGCCCCGAGCTGGTCTGCACCGGCACGGACTGCGGTCTCGCCTATCCGGTACGCGACGGCATCCCGGTGCTCCTCGTCGACGAGGCCCGCCGCCCCGCGTAACCCGCACCCTGATCAGCACGGTGATCGGAGGCCCACCACATGCTCGACGAGTCGTTGCTCGACGCACCGGAAGCCCTGGCACGAGCCGACCGGCGAGGTCTGCTCCGCGGTGCCGCCGAGGCCGGAGCCCGCGTCCGCACCGCCGCGCGGCACGCCGCCGAGGCAGGAATCGGCACGCTGGCACCCGAGGGCAGGCCCCGGGCCGTCCTCGTCGCCGGCCCCGGCACCGCCGCGACCGGTGTCGCCGACCTGATCGGCGCCCTCGCGGGTGCCTCCGCGCCCGTCACGGCGATCCGGCCCACCGGGGTCGCGGCAGCCGCGGGCGCGCTGCGCTGGACACTGCCGGGCTGGGCCGGATCCGTGGACCTGCTGCTCATCGCCACGGCCGACGGTTCGGAACCCGGCCTCGCGCTGCTCGCCGAGCAGGCGTACCGCCGCGGCTGCACGGTCGTCGCCGTCGCCCCCGTCCGGTCCCCGCTGCGCGAAGCGGTCGACGGGGTCCACGGACTCGTCGTGCCGATGGCGGCCGCCCCGCACGGGGAGTACGACGCCGAGACCTCGGCGGCGGGCCCCGGCACGCTCTGGGCCCTCCTCACCCCGCTGCTCGCGCTGCTGGACCGGGTGGGTCTGATCGACGCGCCCCCGGAGACCCTGCAGAAGGTCGCCGACCGTCTCGACCGCACCGCCGAGCGCTGCGGTCCGGCCATCGCCACCTACAGCAACCCGGCCAAGACCCTCGCCTCGGAGCTCGCCGACAGCCTGCCCCTCGTCTGGACGGAGGGCGAGGCCGCCGGCCCTGTCGGGCGCCGGTTCGCCGCCGTCCTGGCCGAGCTCGCCGGACGCCCGGCGCTCGTCGCCGAGCTGCCGCAGGCGCTGCCCTCCCACGGGGGCCTGCTCGCCGGAGCGTTCGCCGCGGGGGCCGACCCCGACGACTTCTTCCGGGACCGGGTGGACGAGCCCGAGGCCATGCGGGCCCGGGTCGTCCTTCTCCGTGACCGGCCCACCGGCGGTCTGACCGCGAGCCCCGCCGCCCGCGAGCTGGCCCTGAGCCACGACACGGCCATCAGCGAACTGGAACCGGAGGAGGGCAGCGAGCTCGAAGCCCTCGCCGAGCTCCTCGCGGTCACCGATTTCGCCGCCGTCTACGCCTCCCTGGCCTCCGACAACCGGGCCTGACGGCCCACACCCCCGGGCACCCACGCCCCCGCGCTTCCCACGAGGACGAATCTCCATGGACCGGCTCTCCAACACCGTGCGCCCCTACGCCTGGGGGTCCACCACGGCCATCCCCGAGCTGCTGGGCACAGCCCCGACCGGCGAACCGCAGGCCGAGATGTGGATGGGGGCCCACCCGGGAGCCCCCTCGCGCCTCAGCCGTTCCCCGGGACCGGACGGCGCCGGCTCCGGCCGTTCCCCGGGACCGGACGGCGCCGGCTCCGGCCGTTCCCCGGGACCGGACGGCGCCGGCTCCGGAACGGGCGAGCAGTCCCTCACGGACGTCATCGCGGCGGACCCCGAACGCGAACTCGGCGCCGCCGGCGTCCGCGCCTTCGGCCCCCGGCTCCCCTTCCTGCTCAAGCTGCTCGCGGCCGGCGCCCCCCTCTCGCTCCAGGTCCACCCCGACCTCGCACAGGCGCAGCAGGGGTACGCGGACGAGGAGCGCCGGGGCGTCCCCGTCGACGCCCCTCACCGCACCTACAAGGACGCCAACCACAAGCCCGAACTGATCTGCGCGCTCACGCCCTTCGACGGGCTGTGCGGCTTCCGCAGGCCCGCCGAGGCCGCCGACCTGATAGCGGCTCTCGGCGTCGACTCCCTCAAGCCCTATGTGGACCTGCTCCTCGCCCACCCGGAGGACGGGGCCCTGCGCGAGGTCCTCACGGCGATCCTCACCGCCGACCCCGCGGAGATGGCGCACTCGGTCGCCGAGGCGGCCGAGGCCGCCGAGCGGCTCGGCGGCGCCCACGCCCCGTACGTCCAGATCGCCCACCACTACCCCGGCGACCCGGGCGTCATCGCGGCCATGCTGCTGAACTACGTACAACTCCAGCCCGGCGAGGCCATGTTCCTCGGTGCGGGTGTGCCGCACGCCTACCTCGGCGGCCTGGGTGTCGAGATCATGGCCAACTCCGACAACGTGCTGCGTTGCGGTCTGACCCCCAAGCACGTCGACGTCCCCGAACTCCTGCGCATCGTCCGCTTCGAGGCCACGGAGCCCGGCATCCTGCGCCCCGAGGCGTCGCCCTCCGGCGAGGAGCTGTACGTGACCCCGGTCGACGAGTTCCGGCTGTCGCGCTACGTCCTGCCCTCCGGCGGTGCCCCCGTCGACCTCACGGCGCCCACCCCGCAGATCCTGCTCTGCACCGCGGGTGCCCCGACGGCCGGGGAGGTCACCCTCGCCCCCGGTGAATCGGTCTTCGTCCCGGCGGACGAAACGGTCGAAGCGGCCGGTACGGGAACACTCTTCCGCGCGACCGTGGTGGTCTGACGTACCGTCCGCACCAGCGGCCGCACCGAGCGGCTGCAACAATGTCCGGCCGTACCGCGGCGCCGTGCCGCAGCACCGAGGAAGGGACACCACGCACCCATGAGCGCGTCAGGCGGAACCAAGGCGATCGTGGCGGCACTCGCCGCCAACCTCGCGATCGCAGTGGCCAAATTCGTGGCGTTCCTCTTCAGTGGTTCGTCGTCGATGCTGGCGGAGAGCGTCCACTCGCTGGCGGACTCGGGCAACCAGGGCCTCCTGCTGCTCGGCGGCAAGAAGGCCCAGCGGGAGGCGACTCCCCAACACCCCTTCGGTTACGGGCGCGAGCGCTACATCTACGCCTTCCTCGTGTCGATCGTGCTCTTCTCGGTCGGTGGCATGTTCGCCATCTACGAGGGCTACGAGAAGATCAAGCACCCTCACGAGATCGAGGCCTGGTACTGGCCGGTCGGTGTGCTGGTCTTCGCGATCATCGCCGAGAGCTTCTCCTTCCGTACGGCCATCGCGGAGTCCAACCAGACCCGCGGCAAGCTGACCTGGACGCAGTTCGTCCGCCGCGCCAAGGCGCCTGAGCTCCCCGTCGTCCTCCTCGAGGACCTCGGCGCGCTCGTGGGCCTGGTCCTGGCCCTCGGCGGTGTCGGTCTGGCGCTGGCCACCGGTGACGGCGTCTGGGACGGCATCGGCACCCTGTGCATCGGCATCCTGCTGATCGTCATCGCGATCATCCTCGCCGCCGAGACGAAGTCGCTGCTGCTCGGCGAGGCGGCCGGTGTCGAGGACGTCGAGAAGATCCACGCCTCCGTGGTCGACGGCGACACCGTCACCCGCGTCATCCACATGCGCACGCTCCACCTCGGTCCGGAGGAGCTGCTGGTGGCCGCCAAGATCGCGGTGCGGGCGGAGGAGACCGCAGCCGAGGTCGCGGAGGCGATCAACGCCGCGGAGACCCGGATCCGCGAGGCCGTCCCGATCGCCCGGGTCATCTACCTCGAGCCCGACATCTACGACGAGTCGGCGGCCGCGGCCGGGACCAACCCCGGCAAGGCCCCGGGTGGTCCCACGCCTCCCGGCGACGCGCCGACGGAATCCGGCCACTGACCTGCCCTGTACCAGCCCCGAACGGCCCGTGACCCCTACCGCCCCTCAGGCGGACTGGGGCTCACTGGGCCGTTCGGTGTAGATTCGGGGGAGTACCAGACGTCGCTGCTGATGGCGGTCGATCGGTTCGCCCAGGCGGACCGGCCGAGGGAGAGAGGGCCTCCGACGGACTGCACTGCGGATCGCCCGGGCATTCGTGTGCCCGTGGCCGCCGCAGAGCCAGCCAGTCCACCCTCGACCCACTGAGGAGCAGCCCGTTATGACGACGGCCGCCAACCGCCAGGACTTCAAGGTCGCCGACCTCTCCCTCGCCGCCTTCGGGCGCAAGGAGATCACCCTCGCCGAGCACGAGATGCCCGGCCTGATGTCGATCCGCAAGGAGTACGCCGCCGCGCAGCCGCTGGCCGGCGCCCGGATCACCGGCTCGCTGCACATGACCGTGCAGACCGCGGTGCTCATCGAGACCCTCGTCGCCCTGGGCGCCGAGGTCCGCTGGGCCTCCTGCAACATCTTCTCCACCCAGGACCACGCCGCCGCCGCCATCGCGGTCGGCCCGGAGGGCACCCCTGACGCCCCCGCGGGCGTCCCGGTCTTCGCCTGGAAGGGCGAGAGCCTGGAGGAGTACTGGTGGTGCACGGAGCAGGCCCTGACCTGGCCCAACACCCCCACCGGCGGCCCGAACATGATCCTGGACGACGGTGGCGACGCCACCCTCCTCGTCCACAAGGGCGTCGAGTTCGAGAAGGCCGGCGAGGCCCCGGACCCGTCGACCGCGGACAGCGAGGAGTACGCCTACATCCTCACCCTGCTGAACCGCACCCTCGGTGAGTCCCCGCAGAAGTGGACCCAGCTGGCGTCCGAGATCCGCGGCGTGACCGAGGAGACCACGACCGGTGTGCACCGCCTGTACGAGATGCACCGCGACGGCACCCTCCTGTTCCCGGCGATCAACGTCAACGACGCGGTCACCAAGTCGAAGTTCGACAACAAGTACGGCTGCCGCCACTCGCTGATCGACGGCATCAACCGCGCCACCGACGTCCTGATCGGCGGCAAGACCGCCGTCGTCTGTGGCTACGGCGACGTGGGCAAGGGCTGCGCGGAGTCCCTCCGCGGCCAGGGCGCCCGGGTGATCATCACGGAGATCGACCCGATCTGCGCCCTGCAGGCGGCGATGGACGGCTACCAGGTCACGACGCTGGACGACGTGGTGGAGACCGCGGACATCTTCGTCACGACGACGGGCAACAAGGACATCATCATGGCCTCCGACATGGCCCGGATGAAGCACCAGGCCATCGTCGGCAACATCGGCCACTTCGACAACGAGATCGACATGGCCGGCCTGGCCAGGATCGACGGCGTCGTCAAGGACGAGGTCAAGCCGCAGGTCCACACCTGGACGTTCGCCGACGGCAAGGTCCTGATCGTGCTGTCCGAGGGCCGCCTGCTGAACCTCGGCAACGCCACCGGTCACCCCTCGTTCGTCATGTCCAACTCGTTCGCGGACCAGACCCTGGCCCAGATCGAGCTGTTCACGAAGCCCGAGGCGTACCCGACCGATGTCTACGTGCTGCCGAAGCACCTGGACGAGAAGGTCGCCCGCCTCCACCTCGACGCGCTGGGCGTGAAGCTCACGACCCTGCGCCAGGAGCAGGCCGACTACATCGGCGTCCCGGTCGAAGGACCGTTCAAGTCCGACCTCTACCGCTACTGAGCCGGCCGTCGGCCGACGGCCGGCGCAGCTCTCAGCAGGTCCGAGCGCAGGCCCCCGCACCCCCGTGTCGGGGGCCTGCCCCGTACCGCACCCGCACAGCCCGAGGAACCCGAAGGACCCCATGCCCCGCGGCCGTTATTCGCTCCACGATCCGCACGACCACACCCCCCTCGGCGAAGAACACTTCCACTGCGCGCCCGGCCCCTCCGGTTGGCGCTACGTCTCCCAGACGACCGCACCCTCGGGCGCCCACCTGGGTTCCGTCGATCTGGCACTGGACGAGCTCGGCCGCCCCATCCGCCTCGAACTGCATGCCGCGAGCTGGCAGATCCGCGGTGCCGCCCTCGACGGGGTCACCTGGGTACGGACCGACCCCACCGGTACCCACGCCACCGAAGGCAACGTCCGCGCCCACAGCTTCTCCGGCACATCCCCCGCTTTCCTCGTCGCCACGGCCCGGCTCCTGCGCCTCACCCCCGATTCCCCCGCGACCCGCGTCCGTCTGGTCACCTTCACGGACCCGGTTCTCGCCCCTCGCACCGTCGACCAGTCCTGGTCCCTGCTGAACAGTGAAGCGCACGCCACTGACAACGGGCCGTTGATCGTGGACGAGTACCAGGTCAACGCGCTGGACACCGGTGATCAGCACGCGGTCCACATCGCGGGCGACGTGGTGCTGGCGGCGCCCGGGCTGGAGCTCGAGCACCTCGAGTCCCCGCCCTCGCCCATGCCCCGCCGGGCGGACGAGGCCTGAGGGCGGAGGCCGGGCCGTTCCCGCCCGGAGAGGGCGGGGCAGGCAGGGGAGGTCAGGCCGGAGGGGCGAACCCCGTCCTGGCGGGCCCTTCGCCGTGGTTCCTGCCCGTGGGAGCCTCCATGGCCCTGCCTCCGTCCGGCCGGACGCCCGCAGGGCGGGAGCCGGAGAACCCTCCGTCCACGGGCACAGACACGGATACGTCTGCCGAGATGTTTGCGGATGCGGGCATGGTCAGGGGGACGGGTGCGGCTGTGGCCACCGGTGCGTGGCCGGCCTCCCGGCCCGCCGCTGCCGCCACCCGCCGCACATCGCGCGCCTGCCGCTCGTTCACCACGGCCGCGAGGTAGGCGGCAGCAGGAACTTCCCGAGGTACGGGGACTCCCGTGCGCGCGGCGAGGTCGGAGGCGAGCCGCTCGGCCAGCGCCCCGCCGACCGCGGCGTCGAGCTGGTGCATCCGCGTCAGGTACTGGCGTATCGCCAGCCAGAGCCCGTCCGGGACGCCCGAGAGGTCCAGCTGCGTGAAGCGGCCCACGAGCCAGGGCGGAGGCGGCGGCACGGTGCGGGTCCGTCCGGCCGGCACCCGCTCACGTACGACAAGGGTCCCGGCGAAGACGTCGCCGAGCCGGCGGCCGCGGGCGGACACCAGGGAGGCGATGCACCCCACCACTCCGAAGGTCCCCAGGATCTCGACCATGCCCATCGCCCCGCGCACGAGCGCGTGCCGGAACCGGATGGGCCCGCCGTCGTCCCGTACGACACGGAGCCCGCAGGCGAGCTTCCCGAGCGAACGCCCGTGGCTCAGCGTCTCGACCGCCACCGGTCCGCCCACCAGCACGAGAAGAAAGGTGGCGACGGCGATCGCGGCGACGGCCGCGTCGTCGAGCGTCACCGTCGCGACGGCCAGGCCGATGGACAACAACACGAACACGGTCAGGAGAACCGTGAGGTCGATGGCGATCGCCAGCGCCCGGCTCGGCAGCCTCGCCGGCCGCAATCCCAGTACGACCGCGTCCCCGGTCACGAGCTCATTCATCGCCACCCCACCCCTCGCCGCCCATCCCTGCCCCTCGGGACCACAGTCTGCCAAGCTGACCCGCAGCGCACCGCCGTAGTACGGACCCGTACGCACCACGCCTGGAGCAGCAGCCGACCATGGACCTCGACGTCTTCGTGACCGCCCACCGCATCGAGTGGGACCGCCTGGACCATCTTCTGCACCGAGGGCGCAGCCTGACAGGGGAGGAGGCGGACGAACTCGTCTCCCTGTACCAGCGCACCGCCACCCACCTGTCCCTGATCCAGTCCAGTGCCCCGGATCCCCAGCTGACCGCCCGGCTCACCCAGCTCGTGGCCCGCGCTCGTTCGACGGTGACGGGCACCCGCCGCGCTTCGTGGCGCGACGCCGCCCGATTCCTGACCACGGGCTTTCCCGCAGCTGTCTACCGCTCGCGGCACTGGTGGATACCCACGGCCGTGCTCTCCGTACTTCTGGCCGCCGTCATCGGCTGGTGGATCGGCACGCACCCGGAGGTCCAGGCGTCGATCGCCGCCCCGGACGACCTGCGTGCGCTGACTCGCCCCGGCGGTGAGTACGAGACCTACTACTCCAGCCACCCGGCGGCCTCCTTCGCCGCCCAGGTCTGGACGAACAACGCTCAGGCGGCGGCCATGTGCCTGGTGCTGGGGGCCTTCCTCGGCATCCTGGTGATCTGGATCCTCTTCGTCAACGTGCTCAACCTCGCTGTCGGTATCGGCCTCATGTCCTCCGCCGGCCGTCTGGACACCTTCCTCGGACTCGTCCTGCCGCACGGTCTGCTGGAGCTCACCGCTGTCTTCGTCGCAGCAGGCACGGGCCTGCGTCTCGGCTGGACGGTCATCGACCCCGGCCCGCGCACCCGGCGCTCGGCTCTGGCCGAGCGGGGCCGCGCCGCGATCGGCATGGCCATCGGGCTGGCGCTGGTCCTTTTCGTCTCCGGTCTGATCGAAGGCTTCGTCACCCCCTCGGGCCTTCCCACCTGGGCCCGCATCACCATCGGCATCGCCGCTGAGCTGGCCTTTCTCCTCTACGTCTATGTCCTCGGAGGCCGCGCCGCGCGTGCCGGAGAGACAGGAGATCTCGAAGGGGCGGAGCGGAGCGCGGAGCTGCCCTCCGCGGCATGAGAGCCGATGTGCGTCTGGCGCCGCTGACCTGCTAGTCTCCTCTTCGCCCACAAAAAACCGTTGACACGGTCGGCGTGGGGAGGTAGATTTGAACAGTTACGACGAGCTGGACAGGCTCGGTTGGAACCTACTAAGGTTCATCTCGCCCATGCAGGGGACGTGATCTCCGCAGGGCCGATCGATTCTTCTCTTTCACGCAGTCAAGCCGGATTCGCTTCGGCCGAATTGCTTCTGATAAAGTCGAGTCAGCCGAAAGGCAAAGGCCACTCCGCAGGCCGCCGGATTCAGATTCGGACCGGAAACGGAACGGAAAAGAGTCTGGTAAAGTCGGACTCGCCGGAAAGGGAAACGCGAAAGCGAAGAACTGGAAAGCGAAACAGCAGGAACCCGCTTCGGCCGGGAATCGGACACGAAAGAGTCTGATAGAGTCGGAAACGCAAGAACGAAGGGAAGCGCCCGGAGGGCCCCGGTGAAACGGGACCGAAGGAAGCGTCCGTTCCTTGAGAACTCAACAGCGTGCCAAAAATCAACGCCAAATTTGTTGATACCCCGGCCCACTTCGGTGGGTTGGTGGTTCCTTTGAAGTCCTACCGGCCCATGTGGCGGGTAGGCAACATCAGCGAGGACGCTGTGGACGACCATCCCTATTCCGGATCGGTCGTCCCGCTCTTCTATGGTGCTCTCCCGATTACGGGAAAACATTCATGGAGAGTTTGATCCTGGCTCAGGACGAACGCTGGCGGCGTGCTTAACACATGCAAGTCGAACGATGAAGCCCTTCGGGGTGGATTAGTGGCGAACGGGTGAGTAACACGTGGGCAATCTGCCCTTCACTCTGGGACAAGCCCTGGAAACGGGGTCTAATACCGGATAACACTCTGTCCCTCATGGGGCGGGGTTAAAAGCTCCGGCGGTGAAGGATGAGCCCGCGGCCTATCAGCTTGTTGGTGGGGTAATGGCCTACCAAGGCGACGACGGGTAGCCGGCCTGAGAGGGCGACCGGCCACACTGGGACTGAGACACGGCCCAGACTCCTACGGGAGGCAGCAGTGGGGAATATTGCACAATGGGCGAAAGCCTGATGCAGCGACGCCGCGTGAGGGATGACGGCCTTCGGGTTGTAAACCTCTTTCAGCAGGGAAGAAGCGAAAGTGACGGTACCTGCAGAAGAAGCGCCGGCTAACTACGTGCCAGCAGCCGCGGTAATACGTAGGGCGCAAGCGTTGTCCGGAATTATTGGGCGTAAAGAGCTCGTAGGCGGCTTGTCACGTCGGATGTGAAAGCTCGGGGCTTAACCCCGAGTCTGCATTCGATACGGGCTAGCTAGAGTGTGGTAGGGGAGATCGGAATTCCTGGTGTAGCGGTGAAATGCGCAGATATCAGGAGGAACACCGGTGGCGAAGGCGGATCTCTGGGCCATTACTGACGCTGAGGAGCGAAAGCGTGGGGAGCGAACAGGATTAGATACCCTGGTAGTCCACGCCGTAAACGTTGGGAACTAGGTGTTGGCGACATTCCACGTCGTCGGTGCCGCAGCTAACGCATTAAGTTCCCCGCCTGGGGAGTACGGCCGCAAGGCTAAAACTCAAAGGAATTGACGGGGGCCCGCACAAGCAGCGGAGCATGTGGCTTAATTCGACGCAACGCGAAGAACCTTACCAAGGCTTGACATATACCGGAAAGCATCAGAGATGGTGCCCCCCTTGTGGTCGGTATACAGGTGGTGCATGGCTGTCGTCAGCTCGTGTCGTGAGATGTTGGGTTAAGTCCCGCAACGAGCGCAACCCTTGTTCTGTGTTGCCAGCATGCCCTTCGGGGTGATGGGGACTCACAGGAGACTGCCGGGGTCAACTCGGAGGAAGGTGGGGACGACGTCAAGTCATCATGCCCCTTATGTCTTGGGCTGCACACGTGCTACAATGGCCGGTACAATGAGCTGCGATGCCGCGAGGCGGAGCGAATCTCAAAAAGCCGGTCTCAGTTCGGATTGGGGTCTGCAACTCGACCCCATGAAGTCGGAGTTGCTAGTAATCGCAGATCAGCATTGCTGCGGTGAATACGTTCCCGGGCCTTGTACACACCGCCCGTCACGTCACGAAAGTCGGTAACACCCGAAGCCGGTGGCCCAACCCCTTGTGGGAGGGAGCTGTCGAAGGTGGGACTGGCGATTGGGACGAAGTCGTAACAAGGTAGCCGTACCGGAAGGTGCGGCTGGATCACCTCCTTTCTAAGGAGCATCTAGGTTTCCTTCGGGGAATCCAGAGACCATTACGTCGGCAAATGTTCGACGGTGGTTGCTCATGGGTGGAACGTTGATTATTCGGCACGATGAGCACGGTTCTGTGAGTACTGCTTCGGCGTGGAAAACAGGATCGGGTTGGTCGGGTCGGGCACGCTGTTGGGTATCTGAAGGTACGGGCTCGTTGAGTCTGGATCTTCGGTTGCCGGCCCCAGTGAACTCGCCTGTTTGGGCGGGGTGATGGGTGGCTGGTCGTTGTTTGAGAACTGCACAGTGGACGCGAGCATCTGTGGCCAAGTTTTTAAGGGCGCACGGTGGATGCCTTGGCACCAGGAACCGATGAAGGACGTGGGAGGCCACGATAGTCCCCGGGGAGCTGTCAACCAAGCTTTGATCCGGGGGTTTCCGAATGGGGAAACCCGGCAGTCGTCATGGGCTGTCACCCGCTGCTGAACACATAGGCAGTGTGGAGGGAACGAGGGGAAGTGAAACATCTCAGTACCCTCAGGAAGAGAAAACAACCGTGATTCCGGGAGTAGTGGCGAGCGAAACTGGATGAGGCCAAACCGTATGCGTGTGATACCCGGCAGGGGTTGCGCATGCGGGGTTGTGGGAGTTCTCTTGATCAATCTGCCGATTGGTCGGCAAGTCAGAAACCGTTGGTGTAGGCGAAGGACATGCGAAAGGTCCGGCGTAGAGGGTAAGACCCCCGTAGCTGAAACATCAACGGCTTGCTTGAGAACCACCCAAGTAGCACGGGGCCCGAGAAATCCCGTGTGAATCTGGCGGGACCACCCGCTAAGCCTAAATATTCCCTGGTGACCGATAGCGGATAGTACCGTGAGGGAATGGTGAAAAGTACCGCGGGAGCGGAGTGAAATAGTACCTGAAACCGTGTGCCTACAAGCCGTGGGAGCGTCGCTGGCAGCACTTGTGCTGTCAGTCGTGACTGCGTGCCTTTTGAAGAATGAGCCTGCGAGTTAGCGGTGTGTAGCGAGGTTAACCCGTGTGGGGAAGCCGTAGCGAAAGCGAGTCCGAATAGGGCGATTGAGTTGCACGCTCTAGACCCGAAGCGGAGTGATCTAGCCATGGGCAGGTTGAAGCGGAGGTAAGACTTCGTGGAGGACCGAACCCACCAGGGTTGAAAACCTGGGGGATGACCTGTGGTTAGGGGTGAAAGGCCAATCAAACTCCGTGATAGCTGGTTCTCCCCGAAATGCATTTAGGTGCAGCGTCGTGTGTTTCTTGCCGGAGGTAGAGCACTGGATAGGCGATGGGCCCTACCGGGTTACTGACCTTAGCCAAACTCCGAATGCCGGTAAGTGAGAGCACGGCAGTGAGACTGTGGGGGATAAGCTCCATGGTCGAGAGGGAAACAGCCCAGAGCATCGACTAAGGCCCCTAAGCGTACGCTAAGTGGGAAAGGATGTGGAGTCGCAGAGACAACCAGGAGGTTGGCTTAGAAGCAGCCACCCTTGAAAGAGTGCGTAATAGCTCACTGGTCAAGTGATTCCGCGCCGACAATGTAGCGGGGCTCAAGCGTACCGCCGAAGTCGTGTCATTCACACATATAGGGCCAACGCCTGTGTGGATGGGTAGGGGAGCGTCGTGTGCCGGGTGAAGCAGCCGCGGAAGCGAGTTGTGGACGGTTCACGAGTGAGAATGCAGGCATGAGTAGCGATACACACGTGAGAAACGTGTGCGCCGATTGACTAAGGGTTCCTGGGTCAAGCTGATCTGCCCAGGGTAAGTCGGGACCTAAGGCGAGGCCGACAGGCGTAGTCGATGGACAACCGGTTGATATTCCGGTACCCGCTTTGAAACGCCCAATACTGAATCAGGCGATGCTAAGTCCGTGAAGCCGGCCCGATCTCTTCGGAGTTGAGGGTAGTGGTGGAGCCGACGAACCAGACTTGTACTAGGTAAGCGATGGGGTGACGCAGGAAGGTAGTCCAGCCCGGGCGGTGGTTGTCCCGGGGTAAGGGTGTAGGCCGTGTGGTAGGCAAATCCGTCACACATTAAGGCTGAGACCTGATGCCGAGCCGATTGTGGTGAAGTGGATGATCCTATGCTGTCGAGAAAAGCCTCTAGCGAGTTTCATGGCGGCCCGTACCCTAAACCGACTCAGGTAGTCAGGTAGAGAATACCGAGGCGTTCGGGTGAACTATGGTTAAGGAACTCGGCAAAATGCCCCCGTAACTTCGGGAGAAGGGGGGCCATCACTGGTGATCCGATTTACTCGGTGAGCTGGGGGTGGCCGCAGAGACCAGCGAGAAGCGACTGTTTACTAAAAACACAGGTCCGTGCGAAGCCGTAAGGCGATGTATACGGACTGACGCCTGCCCGGTGCTGGAACGTTAAGGGGACCGGTTAGTGCACTTTCGGGTGTGCGAAGCTGAGAACTTAAGCGCCAGTAAACGGCGGTGGTAACTATAACCATCCTAAGGTAGCGAAATTCCTTGTCGGGTAAGTTCCGACCTGCACGAATGGCGTAACGACTTCTCGACTGTCTCAACCATAGGCCCGGTGAAATTGCACTACGAGTAAAGATGCTCGTTTCGCGCAGCAGGACGGAAAGACCCCGGGACCTTTACTATAGTTTGATATTGGTGTTCGGTTCGGCTTGTGTAGGATAGGTGGGAGACTTTGAAGCAGCCACGCCAGTGGTTGTGGAGTCGCCGTTGAAATACCACTCTGGTCGTGCTGGATGTCTAACCTGGGTCCGTGATCCGGATCAGGGACAGTGTCTGATGGGTAGTTTAACTGGGGCGGTTGCCTCCTAAAGAGTAACGGAGGCGCCCAAAGGTTCCCTCAGCCTGGTTGGCAATCAGGTGTTGAGTGTAAGTGCACAAGGGAGCTTGACTGTGAGACCGACGGGTCGAGCAGGGACGAAAGTCGGGACTAGTGATCCGGCAGTGGCTTGTGGAAGCGCTGTCGCTCAACGGATAAAAGGTACCCCGGGGATAACAGGCTGATCTTCCCCAAGAGTCCATATCGACGGGATGGTTTGGCACCTCGATGTCGGCTCGTCGCATCCTGGGGCTGGAGTCGGTCCCAAGGGTTGGGCTGTTCGCCCATTAAAGCGGTACGCGAGCTGGGTTTAGAACGTCGTGAGACAGTTCGGTCCCTATCCGCTGTGCGCGTAGGAATATTGAGAAGGGCTGTCCCTAGTACGAGAGGACCGGGACGGACGAACCTCTGGTGTGCCAGTTGTCCTGCCAAGGGCATGGCTGGTTGGCTACGTTCGGAAAGGATAACCGCTGAAAGCATCTAAGCGGGAAGCCTGCTTCGAGATGAGTATTCCCACCACCTTGAGTGGTTAAGGCTCCCAGTAGACGACTGGGTTGATAGGCCAGATGTGGAAGCCCGGTAACGGGTGGAGCTGACTGGTACTAATAGGCCGAGGGCTTGTCCTCAGTTGCTCGCGTCCACTGTGTTAGTTCTGAAATAACGAACGGCTGTGTTTTTGCCCGGTGTTGGTTAATTTCATAGTGTTTCGGTGGTCATTGCGTTAGGGAAACGCCCGGTTACATTCCGAACCCGGAAGCTAAGCCTTTCAGCGCCGATGGTACTGCAGGGGGGACCCTGTGGGAGAGTAGGACGCCGCCGAACAATTATTCCGGGAAAGCCCCGTGCCCTTGTGGCACGGGGCTTTTCTGCGTTCCGGGCCCGTTTGTCCCGAGCGGACCTTGCGCACCATAGGGTGACTTCATGTCGCTGAGTCACATAGTCCTCTCCGGTGGGCGTGCGATAGAGCTCACCGAGCTGCGGATGTCTTCGACCTATGGCGGGATGCTGGAGGGTTATCCCTGCCGGCTCGTCAACGACATGAAGTTCCGTGGACTCCAGGGCGAGGCCCGACGCGCCTATCCGTCGGCGCCGGTCCATGTCGTTCCGCCCGTCCGTGAGTATCCGGACCGGACTGCCGGCGCCTTCGGTCCCGTCGAGGTGCTGCCTTCCGTGGCCTGCATCGGCCGCTTCCGCTCTGCAGTGGTCGCTCCCGAGCTCGACCCGGTGCTGCACAGGTCCACACTCGTGGTGGTCTGGTTCCAGCCGGTTGCGGATGTTCCGTCGGGCGAGGACGTCGATCCCGCGCTTCGTGGCATGTGCTGGGAGGAACTCGCCCAGGACCACGAGCTGTAGCGGCGTGCTCCGGTCACAGCCATCCGTTCACGGCTGTTGCGAGGACCTGGCCCCCGTAAAGGACCGCGATGCCGTTGCGGATGCACGGCTCAGAGCCGGCCGGCCGCCTTGAGCGCGAGGTAGGCGTCAGCCAGTGCGGGCGCGAGCTGTTCCGGTCCCGCATCGACGACGGTGACTCCATGGCGGCGGAGCTGGTCCGCGGTGCGACGGCGCTGGACCTGTGTCTGCGTGCCGGCCGCAGCCTCGTAAACCGCGTCCACTGTGCCCCGCGCGCGTGCCATCGTCTCGACCTGGGGGTCGGCGACCGCCGCCACCAGGACCGTGTGGCGCTGGGTGAGCTGAGGAAGCACCGGCAGGAGGCCTTCCTCGATCGGAGCGGTATCCAGACTCGTGAGCAGCACGATCAGTGAACGCTTGGGGGCGTTGGCCAGTGCAGCTGTGCTGAGGCCGCGGGCGTCGGTCTCCACGAGTTCGGGCTCCAGGGTGGCCAACGTGCTGACAAGGGTCGACAGCACGTCCCCCCGTGCCGTTCTGCCCTGGATCTGGGCCCGGACACGACGGTCGTACGCGAGCAGGTTCACACGGTCGCCCGCGCGGGTGGCGAGTGCGGTGAGCAGGAGGGTCGCGTCCATGGCGGCGTCGAGCCGCGGCACGTCGCCCACCCTCCCCGCCGACGTGCGGCCGGTGTCGAGGACGACGAGGATGTGGCGGTCGCGCTCGGGGCGCCATGTGCGGACAGCGACCGCGGACTGGCGCGCGGTCGCCCGCCAGTCGATGGAACGGGTGTCGTCTCCCGGTACATAGGCGCGCAGGCTGTCGAACTCCGTTCCTTCGCCCCGCGTGAGCACGCTGGTGCGGCCGTCGAGTTCGCGCAGTCTCGCGAGTCGCGACGGCAGATGCTTCCGGCTCGTGAAGGGCGGCAGCACCCGGACCGTCCAGGGCACCCGGTGGTAGCCCTGGCGGGCCGCGAGACCCAGTGGCCCGAACGACCTGATGGAGACGCGGTCGGCTTGGCGGTCTCCCCGTCGTGAGGGGCGCAGCAGGGTCGTGAGGCGACGTCGTTCACCGGGGGGCAGGGCGAATGCGTGGCGGGACGCGGCTTGTTCTGCTTCCGAGGTCCAACTGCTGGGGGGCCAGGCGTCGCGCAGGTGCGCGCGGAACCGACGGCGGGACGGGTTGGTCACGGTGAGTTGCACAGCGGCGGTGTCGCCGAGTCGAACGGATGTATCACCGGATCGGGTGAACTGCAGCGTACGCACTGGCGCGGCCAGGGCGTAGTCGCACAGAATTGCCAGTGAGAGCGGGACATTGACCGCGAGCATGCCCGTCCAGCTCGGGGCCAGGATGCCTACGGGGAGTGACCCCAGGGCCGCCACCAGGGCGGCCCTACCGGTGAGGGCCATGGTCACCGCCTCACCGGGGGACGGGGACGTGGGCGAGGACAGCGGTGATGACGGAGTCGGCGGTGACTCCCTCCATCTCCGCTTCGGGGCGCAGCTGTAGGCGATGACGGAGTGTGGGTAGAGCCAGGGCCTTCACGTCGTCCGGGATGACGTAGTCCCGGCCTGTGAGCCAGGCCCATGCCCGTGCGGTGGAGAGCAGTGCGGTGGCTCCTCGGGGGGAGGCGCCGAGGGTGAGCGAGGGGGATTCGCGCGTGGCACGGCAGATATCCACGACGTAGGCGGCGATCTCGGGTGAGACCGAGGTCTTGGCGACGGCGGCGCGGGCCGCTTCGAGGTCGGCGGGGCCGGCCACGGGCCGTATGCCCGCTGCCGCGAGATCGCGGGGGTTGAACCCGTCCGCGTGACGGGTGAGCACGTTGATCTCGTCCTCGCGTGAAGGGAGAGGCACCGTCAGCTTGAGCAGGAAGCGGTCCAGTTGGGCCTCGGGCAGCGGGTAGGTGCCCTCGTATTCGACCGGGTTCTGGGTGGCCGCTACCAGGAAGGGATCAGGCAGGGGCCGGGGGGACCCGTCGACGGTGACCTGGCGTTCCTCCATGGCCTCCAGGAGGGAGGACTGCGTCTTGGGAGGGGTGCGGTTGATCTCGTCGGCCAGCAGGAGGTTGGTGAAGACCGGCCCGGGCTGGAAGGAGAACTCGGCGGTGCGGGCGTCGTAGACGAGGGAGCCCGTCACATCGCTGGGCATCAGATCGGGGGTGAACTGAACGCGCTTGGTGTCGAGTTCGAGTGAGGCGGCGAGGGCGCGGACCAGGAGGGTCTTCGCGACTCCGGGGACGCCTTCGAGGAGGACATGGCCCCGGCAGAGGAGAGCGACGACCAGTCCGGTGACGGCTGGATCCTGGCCGACCACGGCCTTGGCGATCTCGGAACGCAGAGCTTCCAGGGATGCGCGGGCGCTGTCGGAGTGGGCGGGGATCACGGTCCCTGCGTCTGCCGCGGTCTCGGCGGTCTCCGGGGTCGGGGCGCTCATGACGTGCGTACCTCTCTTTCGAGGGCGTCGAGTTGATCGGTCAGAAGGACAAGTGCGGCGTCGTCGGCCGGGGCCGGGCCGAAGAGGAGAGCTCCGGGGTCGCCGCCAGAGGTGCTGAGGCGTGAGGCGACGGCGGGCAGGAGGATCGCGGGGGAGTGGGCGTCGCGGGGGGACACCCCGAGGAGGGGAGAGATGCGGGTCCGTGTGGCGGAGCGCAGTGCCGAGGCGGCGCGGTCACGGGCGTCGGCCTTGCGGTAGAGGCGGGCGCGTCCCTCGGTGGATTCGGAGGCGCGGATGGCCACCGGGAGCCGTTCGGTGACCAGGGGGCCGAGTCGGCGGGCGCGCCAGATGGCGGCAAGGACGGCTGCCAGTGCGAGTTGGGCGGTGCCCCAGAGCCAGCCCGAGGGGATGAGGCCGATGAAGTCGCTCTCTCCTCCGGCTTCGTCGTCACCGCTGCCGGCCCCGTTGTCCGTCCCCGTGCCGCCTTCGGCTGCGGAGGGATCGTCGAGCGAGGGGAGGTACCAGAGGAGATGCGGGTGGGAACCGAGGAGTTGCAGGCCCAGCGAGGCATTGCCCTGCTGGTCGAGGCGGTTGTTGTAGAGGAGGTCGGGGGAGCCGAGCAGCACGGTGTCAGCGCCGCGGCGGCCCGGCAGGACGAGGAGAGGGGCAAGCTCGTCGTCCTGGTAGCACGCGGTGGCGCCGGGCTCGGACGTGGCGTAGTGGATGCCGCCGAGGTCGCTGGCTCCCGCGGCGCGGGCCGCGGGGAGTACGCAGCGTGGAGGGCGGGCGGTCACGGGTCTGTGCGAGGCCTGGCGTACGCCGGGTGCGAGCCGGGGCACGGAGGTGCCGGCGGGTGCGATCAGGACGGTACGGCCCGCGGAGGTGGCGGTTGCCGCGTGGAGGCGGTGCTGTTGATGAGCCGTGAGGACGTTGGGGCCCGCGACGAGCAGGGTGGTGTCCGGTCCGATCGCCCCCGTGGCTTCGTCGAGGGTGGTGACGACGTCGACCGACACTCCGCGGTCCTCGAGGAGTTCGGCGACGGCCCTGCTGCCGTAGGGGTCCGCGGAGCGGGGGTCCAGCCTGCCGTGCTGCCCACCGGAGCGGACAGCGGCGAAGGCCACCCCTGCGACGACGAGGACGAGGGCGGCGAGCAGCAGCCCTCGGACGCGAAGCCAGACCTGGTGGGGGGTGCGGGCATCGGCCGTGGTGGGAGCGGCCGTGGTGGTGGTCATCCGGTGGCCTCCCGGTCCGTTCCGGTGGCCGGCAGGGGCCTGGCGGCCCCGAGGTCCAGGTCGAGCGTGGTCAGAGCGGCGTACGCGGCCTCGTCGGCGGTGCGGCCGCCGTATGTGACGTCGTCGAAGACGCGGGCGGCGGCGCGGAGCCGTCCGGCGTGTGCGGGCAGCAGCCGGCCTGCCTCGGCGGCAGCCTCGTCCGCGGTGCGGCCGGGGCGCGGGTCGAGGACGGCCCGGTCCTCGAGGGAGCGTACGAGGGCACGCATCCGTTCCTGGACGGCCTCCGTCCAGCGCCGGGCCTCGGCATGCGCGGTGGCCGCGGCGCGGTGGTCGGACGCGTTGCGGGTGGTGCTGTCGAAGAGCGTCTCCGGCGAACGGAGGGCGCGCTGCGGTGTGCCGAGTCTCCACCAGAGTGCGGCGAGCAGGCCGACGGCGGCCAGGACGAGCACGACGAGCCCGAGCGGGCCGCCGGGGGCTGCCCCGGCGGCCCCGGAGAAGAGGTCGCCGATCCAGTCCCAGAAGCGGTCGAGGCCGCGTTCGAGGAGGTTCGGATCGTGCTCGTGGTACATCGGGTCCGACAGTTCGTCCCGAGCCGCTTCACGTGCGGGGAGCCGTGGGGTGTCCACGGGTATGTCCTCGCTCGCCCGGATGAGCCGTACCGCAGCGGTGGTGCCCCCCACCCCCGTCACCGCATCAGCTCCTGGGGTTGTCGTAGCCGGGTACGCCCGCGGCCCGTGCGAGGTCGAGGTCGAGTGCCTCGCGGCGGATGCGCTGGTCGACGTAGAGCAGGGCCATCACTCCCGCGGTGAAGGGGTAGGCCAGCGTCGAGATGACCACTTCACCGATGCCCGTGATGATCAGGAACGGCCAGCCGAACTCCGTCGAGCTGCTGTTCAGGAACTCGCTCAGGCCGTCGCTGTCCACGGTCATGGCGATGATGCCGAACGGGATCGCGATGATCAAGGTCAGGATGATGACCAGCAGGTAGGTGAGCGCGAGGATGCCGAAGGTCCGCCACCAGCTGCCCTTGACCAGTTTGGCGGACCGGCGGAGTGCGGTCAGCACGGACTGTCGTTCCAGCATCAGCGCCGGTGCCGCGAGCATGAAGCGGATCATCAGCCAGAGAGCGACGCCGCAGGAGGCGAGGAAGCCGAGGACGGTCAACGCGAGCCCGCCGGCCCCGTCGCCCAGGGCCAGGCCCGGTACCAGTCCGGCCGCCATGATCGCGGCACTCATCAGGCTCAGCAGAAGGGTCAGGCCGAGCAGGGGCAGGAGCCGGGGGCGTGCCTCGGACCAGGCCTCGGAGAGCGTCACACCGCGGCCCAGGACGGAGCGGCTGATCACCACGGTGAGGACCGAGGTGGTGATCAAGGTGGCGATCATCGTGATGAGCGTGCTCGGGGCGCTGTTGAGCAGCTGCGACTGAGCGGAGTCGGTCGCCTGGCGGAGTGCCTCCGTGCCGGTCGCGTTCGGATCGATCGACTTCTGCTGGGGCAGGAGGTAGCGCTGCACGAGAATGATCGCGATCTCGGCGATCACGGACACGGTGAGGCTGATGCCGAGCACCGTGCGCCAGTGGGTGCGCATGGTGGACACCGCGCCGTCCAGGATTTCGCCGACTCCCAGGGGGCGGAGCGGGATCACGCCGGGCTTCGCGGCCATCGGTGCGTGGCCCCATCCGGGCCCCTGTGGCATGCCACCCCAGCCAGGAGCGGGCGGAGGTGCGCCCGGGCCGTTGCCGGGGGCGCTCGGCGGGGACCACTGCCCCGGAGGAGGCTGTGCAGGAGACCACTGTCCGGCTGCGCCGCCTCCGTCAACGGGCGAGGAGGGCCTGGGAATGCCCGTCTCCTGGCCGTCGGAGGGGGCGGATCCGGGCGAAGCCCAGCCCGGAGAGTCGTTCATCGTTGCTCCTTCACCGTCCTGTCCGCTCATCGGGGCGGCAGGTTGCCAGCCATCGTGCCACGCGCGGGTCCGGTGCGGACCGGGCGCTGTATCTCCTTCTTGCCTTCGTGCGCGAGCCGTTCAGCGGGCAGACTGGGCAGATGGCTGATCAGGACGCGCGAACGCCGGTGCATACCGGCCCTCCGGCTCTCTCCGTAATCCGCTGGGACGACCCGCCGGGGGGACCCGCGGTGGTGCTCCTCGACCAGACGCGGCTGCCCGCCGAGGAGGCGGAGCTGGTGTGCGGCGATGTGCCGGCTCTGGTGCGTGCGATCCAGGCACTGGCCGTGCGGGGTGCGCCTCTGCTGGGCATCGCCGGGGCGTACGGGGTGGCGCTGGCCGCCGCCCGGGGCGAGGACGTGGCCAGGGCCGCCGAGCTGCTGGAGCGGGCGCGGCCCACCGCGGTGAATCTCGGGTACGGGGCGCGGCGGGTGGCAGCCAGGTACCGGGCGGCGGTGGGGGGCGGCTCCGGCCCGGAGGCGGCTGCCGCGGCGGCCCTCGCCGAGGCGCGGGCTCTCCACGAGGAGGACGCGGCGGCCAGCGAGCGGATGGCGCAGTACGGTCTGGAGCTGCTGGCCGAACTCCTGCCCGGAGGCGGCCATCGGCTGCTCACCCACTGCAACACCGGCGCGCTGGTGTCCGGCGGTGCCGGGACGGCCTTCGCGGTGGCTCTGAGGGCACACCGGGAGGGGAGCCTGCGGCAGCTGTGGGTGGACGAGACCCGGCCGCTCCTCCAGGGCGCCCGTCTGACGGCGTTCGAGGCGCGGCGGCACGGGATGCCGTACACCCTGCTCACGGACAGCGCGGCGGGTTCGCTGTTTGCGGCGGGGGAGGTGGATGCCGTACTCATCGGGGCGGACCGCATCGCGGCGGACGGCTCGGTGGCCAACAAGGTGGGGAGCTATCCGCTGGCGGTGCTCGCGAAGTACCACCACGTGCCGTTCGTCGTCGTGGCGCCGACCACCACGGTCGATCCGAAAACGGTGGACGGTACATCCATCGTCGTGGAGCAGCGTTCCGCGGCGGAAGTGACGGAGCTCACATTCAGGCCGGGTGCTCCGGCCGGGGATGAGGGGGGCGGGACGGCTGTCGCACCCCCGGGAACCCAGGCGTACAACCCCGCATTCGACATCACGCCGCCCGAACTGGTCACGGCGATCGTCACGGAGGAGGGTGTGATTTCCCCGGTCACGGGGGTCGGACTGGCAGAGCTGTGTGCCAGGTCATCGCAGGTAACGATTAGCTAATGGGATGATGTCGTTTATGAAGGGACGCGTCCTTGTCGTCGACGACGACACCGCACTGGCCGAGATGCTCGGCATCGTGTTGCGTGGAGAAGGTTTCGAGCCGTCGTTCGTAGCGGACGGCGACAAGGCACTGGCCGCATTTCGTGAGGCCAAGCCGGACCTGGTGCTGCTGGACCTCATGCTGCCCGGACGGGACGGCATCGAGGTCTGCCGGCTGATCAGGGCCGAGTCAGGTGTGCCGATCGTCATGCTCACTGCCAAGAGCGACACGGTGGATGTGGTGGTGGGCCTGGAATCCGGGGCCGACGACTACATCGTCAAGCCGTTCAAACCGAAGGAGTTGGTCGCCCGGATCAGGGCACGTCTGCGGAGGTCCGAAGAGCCCGCGCCGGAGCAGCTGACCATCGGTGACCTGGTCATCGACGTGGCGGGCCACTCCGTGAAGCGGGAGGGGCAGTCGATCGCCCTCACCCCGCTGGAGTTCGACCTGCTGGTCGCTCTCGCCCGCAAGCCGTGGCAGGTGTTCACCCGCGAGGTGCTGCTCGAGCAGGTGTGGGGCTACCGCCACGCCGCGGACACCCGCCTGGTGAACGTCCACGTCCAGCGGCTTCGCTCGAAGGTGGAGAAGGACCCGGAGCGGCCGGAGATCGTCGTGACCGTCCGCGGTGTCGGTTACAAGGCCGGACCGAGCTGACATGACCCTGGGCAGCGCTGCTCCGCCACCCGGGGGGTCCGGGGTCCGTCCGGAGCGGGCTGCCGGTCCTGCACGGAGGGCCTCCCGGCTCGGCCGTGTGCTGCGGGGCGGCCGGTTGTTCCACGACCGGACGCCCGGCGGTCCCGTGCCTCGGCTCCTGATGCGGTGGATCCGTGGGCCGTTGCTGCCCGCTGTCCGGCTGTGGCGGCGGAACCTGCAGCTGCGCGTCGTGGCGGGAACGCTGTTGATGTCGATCGGCGTGGTGCTGCTCCTGGGCTTCGTCGTGATCGGGCAGGTGCGGAACGGCCTGCTCGAGGCGAAGGGGAAGGCCGCCCAGACACAGGCGGCCGGCGGCTTCGCGGCGGCCCAGGCGAACGCGAACGCGCCGCTGGTCCCCGGTGACCAGACCGAGGAGGGCGCCGACGGCATGACGGCCAACACCTCCTGGCGCACCGAGCTCGTCGACCAGCTCGCCAGCGGTGGGGCGAACGCCTTCAACGTGGTGGCGCTCAGTGACGACTCCATGGGGCAGGGCACCAGCCGGGCCCCGCGGGGCTCGGGCAGCGTGGAGGCATCGAGCATCCCGCAGAGGCTGAGGGACGACGTCGGCGAGGGCGCCGGCGCCTTCCAGACGTACTCGTTGATCCGGTACTCGTACGGCAAGGATCCCGAACCCGGGCTGGTCGTCGGCAAGCGGCTGTACGACGTGGACCACAATCCGTACGAGCTGTACTACCTCTTCCCGCTCACGCAGGAGGAGAAGTCGCTCACCCTGGTCACGACGACCCTGGCCACGGCGGGTCTGTTCGTGGTCGTGCTGCTCGGTGCCATCGCCTGGTTCGTGGTGCGTCAGGTCGTCACGCCCGTACGGATGGCGGCGGGGATCGCCGAGAGGCTCTCGGCGGGCCGTCTCCAGGAGCGGATGAAGGTCACCGGTGAGGACGACATCGCCCGCCTGGGCGAGGCCTTCAACAAGATGGCGCAGAACCTGCAGCTGAAGATCCAGCAGCTGGAGGAGCTCTCCCGCATGCAGCGGCGTTTCGTCTCGGACGTCAGCCATGAGCTGCGCACCCCGCTGACGACCGTGCGGATGGCGGCCGACGTCATCCACGAGGCCCGCGTCGACTTCGACCCCGTCACGGCCCGTTCCGCGGAGCTGCTGGGCGACCAGCTCGACCGCTTCGAGTCGCTGCTGTCCGACCTGCTGGAGATCAGCAGGTTCGACGCGGGGGCCGCGGCGCTGGAGGCCGAGCCGATAGATCTGCGCACGGTCGTCCGGCGGGTGATCGGCGGTGCCGAGCCCCTCGCGGAGCGCAAGGGCACCCGGATCCGGGTGGTGGGTGACGAACAGCCCGTGGTCGCGGAGGCAGACGCGCGCCGTGTCGAGCGGGTCCTGCGCAATCTCGTCGTCAACGCCGTCGAGCACGGCGAGGGCCGGGACGTCATCGTGTACATGGGCGTCGCCCAGGGCGCGGTGGCCGTCGCGGTCAGGGACTACGGAGTGGGACTCAAGCCGGGCGAGGCGACCCGGGTCTTCAACCGCTTCTGGCGGGCGGATCCGGCCCGCGCCCGTACCACCGGTGGCACCGGCCTCGGGCTGTCGATCGCCGTCGAGGACGCCCGGCTGCACGGCGGCTGGCTGCAGGCCTGGGGCGAGCCCGGTGGCGGCTCGCAGTTCCGGCTGACACTGCCGCGTACGGCTGACGAGCCGCTGCGCGGGTCGCCGATACCGCTGGAGCCGGAGGACTCCCGGCGCAACCGGGAGGACCGCGAGCGTGCCGAGGCGGCGCCGGCGGCCGACAGCCGGCGGACGTCCGTGCCGAACCAGGGCGGTTCCACGGCGCGCCCGCACCTGACGGTGCCGGCCCACGGCCATGCGGCGGCGCGTACACCGGCATCGGTCCATCCGGCGGCGCTGCCGGGCAACGGAGCACGTGTGGTGTCGCGTCCGGCCGGGGACCGGCCCGGCGGGGGCGCCGAACCGGAGACGCAGGATCCACAGCAGGAGGACACGACTCGTGGACACTGAACGCCGTCGGGGCGGCCATGGCCGGGCGGTGCGGTTGTCCGCGCTGATCGGCTGCGGCGCCGTGGTGCTCGCCGGGTGCGGTGCGATGCCGGTCACCGGCGACGTGAAGCCGGTCGACGCCTCGCAGCCGGGTGATTCGCAGGTGCAGGTGTACGCCGTTCCTCCGAGGGAGGGCGCCGCTCCCATCGAGGTCGTCGACGGGTTCCTGGAGTCCATGACGAGCGACGACCCCGACTTCCGGACGACGCGTAAGTATCTGACCGCGGAGGCCGCGCGCACCTGGCAGCCGAGCGAGGGCACCACGGTGCTCGCGAAGGCGCCCAACCGCAACGGACCCACGATCCACGACAAGGAACGCAGGTCCGCGGAGACCACCTACACGCTGACCGGGGAACAGGTGGCGGCGGTCGACGCGCAGAGCTCCTACCGGCCGCTGGCTCCGGCGGAGTACTCCCAGTCGCTTCACCTGGTCAAGGAGAAGGGGGCGGACGGCAAGCCGGAGTGGCGCATCGACATCGTGCCGGACGGGCTGGTGCTCGGACAGTCAGACTTCAAGCGTCTCTACCGCCCCGTGAACAAGTACTACTTCGCCGCGGGGCGCGCGGGCGACGCTGCCGCGCTGGTCACCGACCCCGTCTACGTCCGGAACCGCACGGATCCCGTGACGCGGATGGACACGGCCACCCAGACGGTACGGACGCTGCTGGAGGGCCCGTCGGACTGGCTGCGGCCGGTGGTGGATTCGCGCTTCCCCGCCGGTACGGCGCTGAGGCGAGGGGTCACCTCCCTGGCGACGGACGACCAGAACGTCCTGAAGGTGCCGCTCAACAAGAAGGCCGACCAGGTGGGGCAGGACGCCTGCCGGATGATGGCGGCCCAGGTGCTCTTCACCTTGCGGGACCTGACGTCCGCCCGGGTGGGACAGGTCGAGCTGCAGGGCGCGCACGGCCCGCTGTGCTCGCTCGGGGCCGACGAGGCCGAGGAGTTCGCCTCGGACAACGGTTCCGCCGGTCCCGACAGCCAGTACTTCGTCGACGACAAGGGGCATGTGCAGCGCCTCTCCGGCAGCGGCAAGGGCAGCTGGGAACCGGAACCGGTGATCGGCCCGCTGGGCGGTGGGGCGGTGGCCATGAGCGCCGTGGGAGTGGCCCGGGACGAAACGCAGGCCGCCGCGGTCTCGGCGAACCAGCAGCAGCTGTACGTCTCCTCCCTCACCGAGGAGAGCGAGCTGGCCCCGCCCGTGGTGACCAGCCGCGCGAAGAAGGCCTCGGACCGGCTGTCCACGCCGAGCTGGGACGGCAGGGGCGATCTGTGGGTCGCCGACCGTGACCCGGCGGATCCCAGGCTGCTGCGTCTCGTGGGCGGGGCGGGGGAGCCGCAGGAGGTCGCGGTACCCGGTCTGGACGGCGGGCGGATCGAGGGGCTGCGGATGTCGGCCGACGGGGTCCGGATCGCCCTGCAGGTGTTCAAGGACGGGCACACGACGCTGAACATCGGCCGGGTCGAGCGTCACGGCTCGGGCGAGGCCGAGCAGGTCTCCGTCGAGGATCTGCGCCAGGCCGCACCGCAGCTCGCCGATGTGACCGCTGTGTCCTGGTCCGGCCGCAGCCGGCTCGTGGTGGTCGGCAAGGAGGAGGGCGGTGTGCAGCAGGTGCGTTACGTGCAGGCCGACGGATCGACGTCGTCCTCCGGAGTCCTGCCGGGTGTGAACCAGGTGACGGCGGTCGCGGCCGCCGATGACGAGCAACTGCCGCTGATGGCGGACACCGAGAGCGACGGGATAGTGAAGCTGTCGCCGGGGGACAACTGGCAGACGGTCCTCAAGGAGGGCTCCTCCCTGGTCTACCCGGGCTGAGCGGGGCTTCCGCGCGGATGCCGCCAGGGGGTCCGCCGCGGGGCGTGCCCGGTTGTCCACAGGGTGTTTTCCACAGGGGTGGCCGAGTGTCCGCGGCCCCGGCACAGTGGGGCTGTGCGGAGTTGGTGGCAGGAGATCGTGGGACTGGTGCTGCCGGTGGCCTGCGGAGGCTGCGGCAGGCCGCGGACGGAGCTGTGCGAGGAGTGCGCCGCCGCGCTGGCGGCCGTGCCGCGGAGAGTGAGACCGGCGCCCGAGCCGGCGGGCCTCCCTGTGGTCCACGCGGCGGCCCCGTACGAGAACGCCGTACGCGCGACGCTGCTGGCCCACAAGGAACGAGGGGTACTCGGCCTGGCCGGGGCGCTCGGCGGGGCGCTGGCGGCCGCTGTGCGGGCCGGAGCGGGGCATGAGGGGGACGAGGGGCCGCTGCTGCTGGTTCCCGTCCCGTCGTCACGGCGGGCCACGGCGGGACGCGGCCACGACCCGGCGCGCAGGATCGCGGTCGCGGCCACGGCCGAGCTCCGGCGCGGGGGCACGGCGGCCAGGGTGTTCGCGGTGCTGGGGCAGCGGCGTGCCGTGGCCGATCAGGCAGGGCTGAAGGCCGGGGAACGCCACGCGAACCTCGCGGGCGCGCTGGCCGTGGCCGACGGTGGCCGGAGGCTGCTCCGGGGTGCCCGGGTGGTGCTGGTGGACGACGTGCTGACGACCGGGTCCTCGCTGGCGGAGGCGGCCCGCGCGGTGCGCGCCGTGCGTGCCTCGGGCCGTGCCGACAGCGGCACGGCGGAGCCTCTTCGCGCAGCGGTTGTCGCAGCTTCTCCGTCTGCTTTCGAAATAAACCGGAACTGACAGAAAACTTGCATCGTTGCAGGTAGTGAGTGGGTAAAGCGTCCCGATCGGAGGTACGCGTGAGTAGCGGGTGCCGACACAGTGGTGGGCAGGCTATGTTCGGTTGTGAGGGACGGTGAATTCCGTACCTCGACGAATGCGCCACCAGGTTTCGGGCAGGTAACTCACCAGTACGCCAGAAGCATGGAAATCGGTGGGATGGAGACCCTGCCGACGGGGGAGGAGGAGGTGACAGCCACCGAGTCCGCGGCTCCGGCGATCACCGGAGCCTGGTGCAAAAGGGAGATGCTCCGCCGCCGAAGCGGAGCGATCCGGGAACGGAGTTCTGCGTGGACATCGTCGTCAAGGGCCGCAAGACCGAGGTGCCCGAGCGGTTCCGCAAGCACGTGGCCGAGAAGCTGAAGCTGGACAAGATCCAGAAGTTCGACGGCAAGGTGATCAGCCTCGACGTCGAGGTGTCCAAGGAGCCGAATCCCCGTCAGGCCGACCGTGCGGCAAGGGTGGAGATCACGCTCCGCTCGCGTGGGCCGGTCATCCGGGCGGAAGCGGCGGCAGGCGACCCGTACGCAGCGCTGGACCTGGCCACCGACAAGCTCGACACGCAGCTGCGCAAGGAGCACGACAAGCGCTACAGCAGGCGTGGCAGCGGCCGGCTGTCCGCGGCCGAGGTCGGGGAGGTCGTGCCGGACGCGGCCTCGTTCAACGGGGACGGCGAACTGATCCCCGACGAGCCGGCGCCCGCCGTGCCCACCACGAAGATCGGCTCGCTCGAGGTACAGGGCGAAGGACCGCTCGTGATGCGCGAGAAGACGCACGTCGCCGCACCGATGACGCTCGACCAGGCGCTCTACGAGATGGAGCTGGTCGGTCACGACTTCTATCTGTTCGTCGACTCCGAGACCAAGGAGCCCAGTGTCGTCTACCGGCGGCACGCCTACGACTACGGTGTCATCCACCTGAGGACCGACCCGCTGGCCTCCGACGAGGCGGGCGGCGCGGGCGGTGCGCTCGGCGGCTGACACCACCACTCACAGCCGATACGTGGTGCCCCCGGACGCGCGCGGACGCGTCCGGGGGCACCACGTGCGACCGCGGGGGCACCGCTTCGGCGGCCAGGCATGAAAGCATGGCGTCCCAGGCCAATCGGTGCTCTGTGCACTGGCGTTGGCGGACCGCCTGTGACCGCAGGCAGTGGCCTTCAGGGGGAGGAACGATGGCGGACACCTTCGGACCCGTGCGCGGGACGAACGATGCCGACAGCGCTCGCGGTGCGGATTCCGTTGCGGACGACGGTGGTTCCCGCAAGGAGCCCATCAGGGTTCTCGTGGTGGACGACCACGCGCTCTTTCGCAGAGGCCTGGAGATCGTCCTCGCGCAGGAGGAGGACATCCTGGTCGTCGGGGAGGCGGGGGACGGGGCGGAGGCGGTCGACAAGGCCGCCGATCTGCTGCCCGACATCGTGCTGATGGACGTGCGGATGCCCAAGCGCGGCGGAATCGAGGCCTGCACCTCCATCAAGGAGGTGGCCCCCAGCGCGAAGATCATCATGCTGACGATCAGCGACGAGGAGGCCGACCTCTACGAGGCGATCAAGGCGGGCGCCACCGGCTACCTCCTCAAGGAGATCTCCACCGACGAGGTGGCCACCGCCATTCGCGCCGTCGCGGACGGACAGTCCCAGATCAGCCCGTCGATGGCCTCCAAACTGCTCACCGAGTTCAAGTCGATGATCCAGCGCACCGACGAGCGCCGGCTCGTCCCCGCGCCGCGACTCACCGAACGGGAGCTGGAAGTGCTCAAGCTCGTGGCCACCGGCATGAACAACCGCGATATCGCCAAGGAATTGTTCATCTCCGAGAACACGGTGAAGAACCACGTCCGCAATATCCTGGAGAAGCTCCAGCTGCACTCCCGGATGGAAGCCGTGGTCTATGCCATGCGGGAGAAGATCCTCGAGATCCGGTAGCGCGGCGGACGTCGGCATCCTGCCTGAAGAGCTGGGACGACCTGACCGGAAAGGGCGGGGGCCGGTGGGGGCGACCACGATCAGCAGCGGGGAGCGTGCCCGTGCGGTGGTGCGGGCACGCAGGGGATCGGGCCTGGTGGTGGCGTTCCTTCTGCTGCCGTGCGGCGGCTACGCCTTGGCCAGGGCGGGGATGCTCCCCGAAGGCACACCCCTTGCGCTCGGTCTGCTGTCCTTGATCGGCTTCGTGCTTCTGCCCGCACTGTGCGAGGAGCTGGCCCCGTTCCGGCACTCGTCGTCGCACCTGACCGCGCGCACCCTGACCGGAGAGCGGTCCGTCGACCTCGACCGGCTCACCACCGTCCGGCTGGTGACGACCTTCTCGTACGGCGGTGCGCACCGGTTGCTGCTGGTGCGTGACGCCCATGGCGTACGCCTGGGGGTCACGACCCGGAGGAGCGTCAAGAAGCTGCGCCGGGCGGTCGAGAAGGCGGAAGTGAACGCCGCCCGAGGGATCCCCGCGCCCCGGGTGAGCCGGGCGGCCCGGGTGCATCTGGGCCTCGCCCCGGGGCACGGGCTGATCGGGCACACGGTCCTCGGCTTCCTGCTGCAGGCGGTGTCCGTGAGCCTGTACGTGAGTGCCGTACTCCGGCTCAGCGGGCAGTAGGCCCGGCCGGACCGGAGCGCGGGGTGCCTCAGGTGAGGGCGTGGGCGATCTCCGCCATCAGCGGCTCGCGCAGCTCCGGTGCGTCGACCCGCTCCAGCCGCACATCGGTGCAGCCGACCCAGGAGGCCGCCTCCACGAGGGCCCCGGCCATCGGAGCCACCGCCGTCGCGCCGTCGAGCGACACCTGGCGGGCGACCAGAGTGGTCCCCTCCCTGCCCGGGTCGACCCGGCCCCGCAGCCTGCCGCCCGCCAGCAGGGGCATCGCGAAGTAGCCGTGGATCCGCTTGGGCCGGGGCACGTACGCCTCCAGGCGATGGGTGAAGCCGAAGATCCGCTCCGTGCGCGCCCGCTCCCAGATCAGTGAGTCGAACGGTGACAACAGCGTCGTGCGGTGTCGCCCGCGCGGCTCCGAGGCCAGGGCCTCGGGGTCTGCCCACGCCTGCTTCGCCCAGCCCCGGACCGACACCGGAACGAGCCCGGAGTCCGCCACGACGGCGTCGAACTGCTCGCCCTTGAGCCGGTGGTAGTCGGCGATGTCCGCCCGGGTGCCGACTCCCAGTGACCTCCCCGCCAGGGCGACCAGCCGGCGCAGGCACTCCGCGTCGTCCAGGTCGTCGTGGAGCAGGGCGTCAGGGATCGCCCGCTCGGCCAGGTCGTAGACCCGCTTCCAGCCGCGCCGCTCGGTGCACACCACCTCGCCGTACATCAGGGCCCGCTCGACGGCGACCTTGGAGGCGGACCAGTCCCACCACTCGCCGCCGTTCTTCGCGCCGCCCAGCTCGGTGGCCGTCAGCGGGCCCTCGGTGCGCAGCTGCTTGATCACCGTCTCGTACGCCCCGTCGGGCAGGTCGTGGTGCCAGTGCGGCCGGGAGCGGTAGGCGCGGCGGCGGAACGCGAAGTGCGGCCACTCCTCGACCGGGAGGATGCAGGCGGCATGCGACCAGTACTCGAACGAGCGGCCGCCCGACCAGTAGGCCTCGTCGACCGTGCGGCGGCCGAGCGCGCCGAGACGCGCGTACGGCACGAGCTCGTGGGACCTGGCCAGGACGGAGATGGTGTCGAGCTGGACCGCGCCGAGGCGGCGCAGCACTCCGTGGACCCCGCCCCGGCGGTCCGGGGCGCCCAGGAGGCCCTGGGCGCGCAGGGCGATCCGGCGTGCCTGGTCGGCGGAGAGTTCCAGAACGGGCTGCGGCACAGACGTCATGCGTCGAACCCTAGAGCGCGCCACTGACATCGGGGGCCGGCCGATGGGGGTGGGTGCCGGGCAGACCCAGGTCGGCCGGGAGCAGCGCGCCGCTCCAGCTGTCACGCCGTATCCCCTTGTTGAACAGCGCCGACCGCTGCTCACCCTCCATGCGGAAGCCGGCACGCAGGGCGACCGCCCGGGACGGCGTGTTGCCGATCTCCGCCCGCCACTCCAGGCGGTCCGCGGCGAGGCCGGTGAACGCCCAGTGGGCGGCCGAGAGCACCGCCTCCGTCGTGTAGCCCGAGCCGCGGTGCTCCTTCGCCGTCCAGAAGCCGATCTCGTAGGTGCCGGGAAGTGCGCAGCGGTTGACGCCGAGGGCGCCGACGAGCGGTCCGCCGTCGCGCAGCAGCACCGCGAAGTTGTACATCGTGTCGTCCTGCCAGCCCGAGGGTGACAGCTTCGCGGTGAAGAGCTCCGCGTCGGCACGGGTGTACGGGGACGGGACAACTGTCCAGCGCTGGATCTCGGGATCCTGGCAGGCGGTGTAGGCCGCCTCGGCGTCCTCGGGCGCGAAGGGCCGCATGAGCAGGCGTTCCGTGGTCAGGGTGGCGGGTTCCATGGGGGAATTCTGGTGATGCGGAGCGTGGGATGCGAGCACTTTTCGGTGCTTCCCGGCACCTTCCGTCCCTCCCGGCCGTTGTCCTGGAAGGGTGCGGCGGGGAGAACGCGGCAGCAGCCCTCCCGGCGTGGCGGGGTCCTCGCTTACGATGGCCGTTGCGGTGGGGCCCACCTGCCGTGCCCGCGCCAGAGTCCATCACACGACCCAGTGCCAGGCCCGACCGGCAAGGAGACCAGCCTCAGTGTCCGTCTTCAACAAGCTCATGCGTGCAGGCGAAGGCAAGATCCTGCGCAAACTGCACCGCATCGCGGACCAGGTCAGCTCCATCGAAGAGGACTTCGTCAACCTCTCCGACGCCGAGCTGCGGGCGCTCACCGACGAGTACAAGGAACGGTACGCGGACGGCGAGAGCCTGGACGACCTGCTTCCCGAAGCATTCGCGACCGTCCGTGAGGCCGCGAAGCGCGTCCTCGGACAGCGCCACTACGACGTCCAGATGATGGGCGGTGCCGCCCTGCACCTCGGCTACGTCGCCGAGATGAAGACCGGCGAGGGCAAGACGCTCGTCGGCACCCTGCCCGCGTATCTCAACGCGCTCTCCGGCAAGGGTGTGCACCTGATCACGGTCAACGACTACCTGGCCGAGCGCGACTCCGAGATGATGGGCCGGGTGCACAAGTTCCTCGGCCTCGAGGTCGGCTGCATCATCGCCAACATGACTCCGGCCCAGCGCCGTGAGCAGTACGCCTGCGACATCACGTACGGCACGAACAACGAGTTCGGGTTCGACTACCTCCGCGACAACATGGCGTGGTCCCAGGAGGAGCTCGTCCAGCGCGGCCACAACTTCGCCATCGTCGACGAGGTCGACTCGATCCTCGTCGACGAGGCCCGTACGCCGCTGATCATCTCCGGTCCGGCGGACCAGGCCACCAAGTGGTACGGCGACTTCGCCAAGCTGGTCACGCGTCTCACCAGGGGTGAGGCGGGCAACCCGCTGAAGGGCATCGAGGAGACCGGCGACTACGAGGTCGACGAGAAGAAGCGGACCGTGGCCATCCACGAGCCCGGTGTCGCCAAGGTCGAGGACTGGCTGGGGATCGACAACCTCTACGAGTCGGTGAACACCCCGCTCGTCGGTTACCTCAACAACGCGATCAAGGCCAAGGAACTCTTCAAGAAGGACAAGGACTACGTCGTCATCGACGGCGAAGTCATGATCGTCGACGAGCACACCGGCCGTATCCTCGCCGGCCGCCGTTACAACGAGGGCATGCACCAGGCCATCGAGGCGAAGGAAGGGGTGGACATCAAGGACGAGAACCAGACGCTCGCCACGATCACCCTGCAGAACTTCTTCCGCCTGTACGGCAAGCTCTCCGGCATGACCGGTACGGCGATGACCGAGGCGGCGGAGTTCCACCAGATCTACAAGCTCGGCGTCGTGCCGATCCCGACGAACCGGCCGATGGTCCGCGCCGACCAGTCGGACCTGATCTACCGCACCGAGGTCGCGAAGTTCGCCGCGGTCGTCGACGACATCGCCGAGAAGCACGAGAAGGGGCAGCCGATCCTGGTCGGCACGACCTCCGTCGAGAAGTCCGAGTACCTCTCGCAGCAGCTCTCGAAGCGCGGTGTCCAGCACGAGGTCCTCAACGCCAAGCAGCACGACCGTGAGGCGACGATCGTCGCCCAGGCCGGGCGCAAGGGCGCGGTCACGGTCGCCACGAACATGGCCGGCCGAGGCACGGACATCAAGCTCGGCGGCAACCCGGACGACCTCGCCGAGGCGGAGCTGCGCCAGCGCGGTCTCGACCCCGTGGAGCACGTCGAGCAGTGGGCAGCCGCCCTGCCCGCCGCGCTGGAGAAGGCCGAGCACGCCGTGAAGGCGGAGTTCGAAGAGGTCAAGGAGCTCGGCGGGCTGTACGTGCTGGGCACCGAGCGGCACGAGTCGCGGCGCATCGACAACCAGCTGCGCGGTCGTTCCGGCCGCCAGGGCGACCCGGGCGAGTCCCGGTTCTACCTGTCGCTGGGTGACGACCTGATGCGCCTGTTCAAGGCCCAGATGGTCGAGCGCGTCATGTCGATGGCGAACGTCCCCGACGACGTCCCCATCGAGAACAAGATGGTGACCCGGGCGATCGCCTCCGCGCAGTCGCAGGTGGAGCAGCAGAACTTCGAGACGCGTAAGAACGTCCTGAAGTACGACGAGGTGCTCAACCGGCAGCGTGAGGTCATCTACGGCGAGCGCCGCCGCGTCCTGGAGGGCGAGGACCTCCAGGACCAGATCCGCCACTTCATGGACGACACGATCGACGACTACATCCGCCAGGAGACGGCGGAGGGCTTCGCCGAGGAGTGGGACCTCGACCGGCTGTGGGGCGCGTTCAAGCAGCTCTACCCGGTGAAGGTCACGGTCGAGGAGCTCGAGGAGGCCGCGGGCGACCTGGCCGGTGTGACCGCGGACTTCATCGCCGAGTCGGTCAAGGACGACATCCACGAGCAGTACGCGGAGCGTGAGAAGACGCTCGGCTCGGACATCATGCGTGAGCTGGAGCGGCGCGTGGTGCTGTCCGTCCTGGACCGCAAGTGGCGTGAGCACCTCTACGAGATGGACTACCTCCAGGAAGGCATCGGCCTGCGGGCCATGGCGCAGAAGGACCCGCTGGTCGAGTACCAGCGCGAGGGCTTCGACATGTTCAACGCCATGATGGAGGGCATCAAGGAGGAGTCCGTCGGCTACCTGTTCAACCTGGAGGTCCAGGTCGAGCAGCAGGTCGAGGAGGTCCCGGTGCAGGAGGGCACGTCCCTCGAGAAGCAGGACGCGCCGGTGGCCGCCGGTGCGGGCCGGCCCGAGATCCGCGCCAAGGGCCTGGACGCGCCGCAGCGTCCGGACCGGCTGCACTTCTCCGCTCCCACGGTGGACGGCGAGGGCGGCGTCGTCGAGGGCGACTTCGCCAACGACGACGGTGCCCGGTCCGAGGGCGACGGGATGACGCGTGCGGAGCGCCGTAAGGCGCAGAAGAGCACGGGTGGCCGCCGCCGCAAGAAGTAGCGCGAGGCAGAAGGACGGTCGGCCTGGCCCGGACACCGCTCGGTGTCCGGGCCAGGCCGTTTTGCCGGGCCCCTCCGGGCCCGCGGCGGGGCGGCGGGCACCGAGGGACGGGCAGGGTGTCCGCGGGCCGCTGGAGCCTCTGTGCGGCTTCGGCGGCCATGCCCTCGATCGCCGCCGCGCGTTCCGGCGGGACCGGCAGTGGCCCCGCCGCGTTCCTGTGGGACCGGCAGCGGCGCGGCCCCGCTATCTGACCGCGGTGAGGCGTTCGCCTCCCAGATCGATCGCGGCGCACCGCCAGCGGAGGTCGGGGCCCTGTTCCAGGCGGAAGGCCATGGCGCGGACCTGCTCGCCCGTGGCGATGCTGGCGAAGGCCTCGACCACGCCGGTGGCCGGCCGGCTGCCGTGGCAGGTGCGTACGACCGGGCGCCTGGAGCCCGCGCCGAGAGGGGTGTCCGGGGCGAGTTCGGCGAGCTGGTCGTAGGCCTCGCCGATCGTGTGGCCGAGCATCCAGTGCACCGGGCGCTGGCCGCTGAGCACCGCGAGCAGGCGTTCGGCGAACCACTGGTGCGGCCGCAGCGGCCTCCGGGGCCGTTGCGGCGGTACGGTGCCCGGCCTGGTGCGGTCGCGTCGGCCGGCCGGCCTCGTCCTGTCCGTGCTCATGCTCATAGCCCCCGTGGCTGATGTCCGGAGCCCGGCGAGTACCGGGCGGTAACTTCTGCTGGGGATCTTCTACGGGGCCGGTCGCGGGCCCCGCAAGCGGCGGGCGGGTCCGGCCGGGCGGCGGGCGAGATCACCTATCCGGGTGGCGGGCCCCGTGCCGCAAGGGAGGGGCGGGGGTGACGGCCGTCGCGGGGTGGACGGCCGGGGGCGGATCGTCGACCCCGATGGGGGACGTCGCACGTATCCTGAGGGCGTCATCGACTACGAAAGCGGTCAGCCATGCGTGTGTACGTCCCTCTGACCCTCTCCGGTCTCGCCGCGGTGCACGCGGCGGGCGAGGTCGGACCGGGGCCGCTCACCGCCTACGCCGTCACGCCCGGCCTGCGTGAGTGGTACGTCTCCGACGACATCGAGGAGCTGGAGTACGCGGCGCTCAACCGGGCGGCCTCCGCGTCGCTGAGGCTGATCGCGGGCAGGCCGGACGAGACGCGCCGCCGGGTCGTCGTCGCCCTCGACGTGCCGGACGGGGCGGCCGTCGCCGATCCGGACCGGATCCTGGACGCGTCCTCACTCGGCGAGGTGCGGATCACTGACGCGGTGGCGCTCGCGAAGGCCGCGGCCGTGCACGTGGACGCGGACGACGCCGAGAAGGACGTCACCGAGGCGGCGGCCGCGCTGGGGGCGGCGGACGCCGGTGACGACGACGCCCAGTTCACCGTGGACGGCGCGGAGGACCACGAGCTCCTGTGGTTCGGCATCCAGGAGATCCCGGGCCTGATCGGCTGAACCCGTGCCCGGGTGACTGTCGTACCGGACGGGTATTTTTCTCTCCATGGCGACATCGGGGAAGCACCGCACCCATCTGGTCTGGGACTGGAACGGCACACTGCTCGACGACATCTCCGCGGTCCTCGGCGCGACGAACGCCGCCTTCGCGGAGGTCGACCTGGCGCCGCTCACGCTGGAGCAGTACCGCGAGACGTACTGCGTGCCGATACCCAAGTTCTACGAGCGGCTCATGGGCAGGCTCCCCACGCCCGCCGAGTGGGAGCGGATGGACGGCCTCTTCCACCGCCACTACACCGAACAGCGGGCGGCCTGCGGACTGACCGAGGGCGTCGAGGAACTGCTGGGCCGGTGGAGCACCGGCGGCCGCAGTCAGTCGATCCTGAGCATGTACGGCCACGAGCACCTGGTCCCGGTGGTGCGCGGATACGGCATCGAGCGCCATTTCGTCCGGGTCGACGGGCGTACCGGCCCCTCCGGCGGCAGCAAGGCGCAGCACATGGCGCGCCACTTCGAGGTGCTCGGAGGCATCGCCCCCGAATCCGCGGTGGTCATCGGTGACGCGGTGGACGACGCCGTGGCGGCCGCCCACGTGGGTGCGCGCGCCGTGCTCTACACCGGTGGTTCGCACAGCCGCGGCAGCCTGGAGGCGGCGGGTGTGCCCGTGGTCGACACCCTGGCCGAAGCGGTCGCGCTGGCCGAACTGATGGCTGACTGACTCCTGGGCCGGGCGGCCGCCGAGTGCCTCTGCCCGGGTGTGTGTCCTTACGTGCGGGAACGATCCTGTGCGATGTCCAGAGTGTCAAAGTTCGAGGCCTTCTTTTGTACATATGCGGCTCATGACGGTTGTGGGTGCAGGGGGGATAGCCTGGTGCGGTGATCAGCGCGATACGCCTCGGGGGCAGCGAAGCCCCCGGCCTGCGCCCGGAGTGCCACAGCACCCGGGCGATGCGTGATCTCCGCATCCCGGGCCGTCTGCCGAAAATGGCCGATATGGCCCCGGGTATCTCCCCAGGCGGCATAGCGTCGACCCAGACCGGAAACCCCGCGTCGTGGCGTTACGTCGCCTTTTACACCTACGTCACGCAACGGCGCGCGACAGGAGCCAGAGGACATGCAGACCAAGCTGGACGAAGCCAAGGCCGAGCTGCTCGCACGGGCGGCCCGGGTAGCTGACAACAGTCCGGGCGGTGGTGTCGGCGGCCCGGGTGGCGGTCTCCGGGTTCACCTCGCCGAAGGCGCCGGCGCCGGAGCGGAGGACGGCGCCGAGGCCGGCCGGGACGGGCGGCCGGGCCACGACATGCTCCTCGCCTATCTCCAGCGCTACTACCTGCACACGGCTCCGGAGGACGTGAAGGACCGTGACCCGGTCGACGTCTTCGGGACCGCCTCCTCCCACTACCGGCTGGCCGAGAACCGTCCGCAGGGCACCGCGAACGTCCGGGTGCACACCCCGACCGTCGAGGAGAACGGCTGGACCAGCAGCCACTCCGTCGTCGAGGTCGTCACCGACGACATGCCCTTCCTCGTGGACTCGGTCACCAACGAGCTGTCCCGGCAGGGCCGCGGCATCCACCTCGTGATCCACCCGCAGGTCATCGTCCGCCGCGACGTCGCCGGCAAGCTGATCGAGGTGTTCGGTGACGACCCGGCCAGGAGTGACGGCGCGAAGCGGGGCGACGGCCGCAAGGACGCCCGGGCGGAGCTGCCGCACGACGCGCTCGTCGAGTCCTGGATCCACGTCGAGATCGACCGGGAGACGGACCGCGCGGACCTGAAGCAGATCACCGCCGACCTGCTCCGTGTCCTGTCCGACGTACGGGAGACCGTCGAGGACTGGGACAAGATGCACGACGCCGCCCTGCGGATCGCCGACGACCTCGGCGGGGAGCCGCTCGACGAGCTGGGCGACGAGGAGATCGAGGAGGCCCGTGAGCTGCTGCGCTGGCTCGCCGCCGACCACTTCACCTTCCTCGGGTACCGGGAGTACGAGCTCCGCGACTCCGACGCGCTGACGGCCGTCCCCGGCACCGGACTCGGCATCCTGCGCTCCGACCCGAAGCACAGCGAGGACGAGGCGCACCCGGTGAGCCCCTCCTTCGACCGGCTGCCCGCCGACGCCCGGGCCAAGGCGCGTGAGCACCGGCTGCTCGTCCTGACGAAGGCCAACAGCAGGGCGACGGTGCACCGCCCCAGCTACCTGGACTACGTCGGGGTGAAGAAGTTCGACGCCGAGGGCAACGTCGTCGGTGAGCGCCGCTTCCTCGGCCTGTTCTCCTCCGCCGCGTACACCGAGTCGGTGCGCCGGGTGCCCGTGGTGCGCCGCAAGGTCGCCGAGGTGCTGGAGGGCGCGGGCTTCACGCCCAACAGCCACGACGGCCGCGACCTGCTCCAGATCCTGGAGACGTACCCGCGCGACGAGCTCTTCCAGACGCCCGTCGACCAGCTGCGTTCCATCGTCACCTCCGTGCTGTACCTCCAGGAGCGCCGCCGGCTCCGGCTCTACCTGCGACAGGACGAGTACGGGCGCTACTACTCCGCCCTCGTCTACCTGCCGCGCGACCGCTACACCACCGGTGTGCGGCTCCGCCTGATCGACATCCTCAAGGAGGAACTGGGCGGCACCAGCGTCGACTTCACGGCCTGGAACACGGAGTCGATCCTCTCCCGGCTGCACTTCGTCGTCCGGGTCCCGCCGGGCACCGAGCTCCCGCACCTCACCGACGCGGACGCCGACCGCATCGAGGCGCGCCTCGTCGAGGCCGCCCGCTCCTGGGCCGACGGCTTCCAGGAGGCGCTGAACGCCGAGTGCGGCGAGGAGCGCGCCGCCGAGCTGCTGCGCCGCTACGGCCAGTCCTTCCCGGAGGGCTACAAGGCGGACCACTCGCCGCGTGCCGCCGTGGCCGACCTGGTCCACCTGGAGGCGCTCAAGAGTGAGCGCAAGGACTTCGCGCTCAGCCTGTACGAGCCGGTCGGCGCCGCTCCCGACGAGCGCCGCTTCAAGATCTACCGGACCGGCGAACAGGTCTCGCTCTCCGCCGTCCTCCCCGCGCTCCAGCGGCTCGGGGTCGAGGTCGTGGACGAACGCCCGTACGAGCTGCGCTGTGCCGACCGCACGCACGCCTGGATCTACGACTTCGGGCTGCGCCTGCCGAAGAAGGCCACGGGCAACGGGGACTACCTCGCGGACGACGCGCGGGCCCGCTTCCAGGAGGCGTTCGCCGCCATCTGGACCGGCGAGGCGGAGAACGACGGCTTCAACTCCCTTGTCCTGGGCGCCGGGCTCGACTGGCGCCAGGCCATGGTGCTGCGCGCCTACGCGAAGTACCTGCGCCAGGCGGGTTCGACCTTCAGCCAGGACTACATGGAGGACACCCTCCGCAACAACGTCCACACCACCCGCCTCCTGGTGTCCCTCTTCGAGGCGCGGATGTCCCCGACCCGCCAGAAGGCCGGCACGGAGCTGACGGACGGTCTGCTGGAGGAGCTGGACGGGGCCCTCGACCAGGTCGCGTCGCTGGACGAGGACCGGATCCTGCGGTCGTTCCTCACGGTCATCAAGGCCACGCTGCGAACCAACTACTTCCAGCTGGCCGACGACCACGAGCCGCACAACTACGTCTCGATGAAGTTCGACCCGCAGGCCATCCCGGACCTGCCGGCGCCGCGGCCGGCGTACGAGATCTGGGTCTACTCGCCGCGCGTCGAGGGTGTCCACCTGCGCTTCGGCAAGGTCGCCCGCGGCGGGCTCCGCTGGTCGGACCGCCGGGAGGACTTCCGTACGGAGATCCTCGGCCTGGTCAAGGCGCAGATGGTCAAGAACACCGTGATCGTGCCCGTGGGCGCGAAGGGCGGGTTCGTCGCCAAGCAGCTGCCGGACCCGGGCGTGGACCGTGACGCCTGGCTTGCCGAGGGCATCGCCTGCTACAAGATCTTCATCTCGGCCCTGCTCGACATCACCGACAACATGGTCACCGGTGAGGTCGTGCACCCCGCGGAGGTCGTGCGCCACGACGAGGACGACACCTACCTCGTCGTCGCCGCCGACAAGGGGACCGCGAGCTTCTCCGACATCGCCAACGACGTCGCCGTCGCGTACGGCTTCTGGCTCGGGGACGCCTTCGCCTCCGGAGGTTCGGCCGGTTACGACCACAAGGGCATGGGCATCACCGCCCGCGGCGCCTGGGAGTCCGTGAAGCGGCACTTCCGCGAGCTGGGCCACGACACCCAGACCGAGGACTTCACCGTCGTCGGCGTCGGTGACATGTCCGGTGACGTGTTCGGCAACGGGATGCTGCTCTCCGAGCACATCCGGCTGGTCGCGGCCTTCGACCACCGGCACATCTTCATCGACCCGGACCCGGACGCCGCCACCTCGTACGCCGAGCGGCGCCGGCTCTTCGACCTGCCGCGCAGCTCCTGGGCGGACTACGACAAGGAACTGCTGTCCGCGGGCGGTGGCATCCACCCGCGGTCCGCCAAGTCGATCCCGGTCAACGCGCACATCCGCGCGGCGCTCGGCATCGACTCCAAGGTCACCAAGATGACGCCGGCCGAGCTGATGCAGAACATCCTCAAGGCCTCCGTCGACCTGGTGTGGAACGGCGGCATCGGCACGTACATCAAGTCGACGGCCGAATCGAACGCCGACGTGGGCGACAAGGCCAACGACTCGATCCGCGTCGACGGGGCGGACCTGCGGGCCCGTGTCGTCGGTGAGGGCGGCAACCTCGGGGCCACCCAGCTCGGACGGATCGAGTTCGCCCGGGCCGGCGGCCGGATCAACACCGACGCGATCGACAACAGCGCCGGTGTGGACACCTCCGACCACGAGGTGAACATCAAGATCCTGCTCAACGGTCTCGTCCGGGACGGCGACATGACCGTGAAGCAGCGCAACAAGGTGCTCGCGGAGATGACCGACGAGGTCGGACAGCTCGTGCTGCGCAACAACTACGCGCAGAACACCGCGCTCGCCAACGCCTGCGCCCAGGCACCGTCACTCCTCCACGCCCACCAGCGCTTCATGCGCCGGCTCGGCCGCGAGGGGCACCTGGACCGGGGGCTGGAGTTCCTGCCGAACGACCGGCAGATCCGCGAACTGCTGAACCACGGAAAGGGCCTGAGCCAGCCGGAACTGGCCGTGCTCCTCGCCTACACCAAGATCACGGCGGCCGACGAGCTGATCTCCACCAGCCTCCCGGACGACGCGCATCTGCAGGAACTGGTGCACGCCTACTTCCCGAAGCAGCTGAGCGAGAAGTTCCCCGAGGCGGTCGACGGGCACGCCCTGCGCCGCGAGATCATCACGACGGTGCTGGTCAACGACACGGTGAACACCGGCGGTTCGACGTTCCTGCACCGGCTGCGGGAGGAGACCGGGGCATCGCTCGAGGAGATCGTGCGGGCCCAGTTCGCGGCCCGCGAGATCTTCGGCCTCTCCGCCGTGTGGGACGCCGTGGAGGCGCTCGACAACACGGTGGCCGCCGACGTGCAGACCCGGATCCGGCTGCACTCGCGCCGGCTCGTCGAGCGCGGATCCCGCTGGCTCCTCGGCAACCGGCCCCAGCCGGTGGAGATCGCGGAGACGATCGGTTTCTTCCGCGAGGGTGTCGAACGCGTCTGGAACGAGCTGCCCAAGCTGCTCAGGGGCGCCGACATCGAGTGGTACGGGTCGATCCTCGACGAGCTCACCTCGGTGGGCGTCCCGGAGGAGCTCGCGGTGCGGGTGGCCGGCTTCTCCTCGGCCTTCCCGGCGCTGGACATCGTGGCGATCGCCGACCGTACGGACAAGGACCCGCTGGCCGTCGCCGAGGTGTACTACGACCTCGCCGACCGGCTGGGGATCACGCAGCTGATGGACCGGATCATCGAGCTGCCGCGGGCCGACCGCTGGCAGTCCATGGCCCGCGCCTCCATCCGCGAGGACCTCTACGCCGCGCACGCCGCGCTCACGGCGGACGTGCTGGCCGTCGGCAACGGCACGTCGTCGCCGGAGCAGCGGTTCAAGGCCTGGGAGGAGAAGAACGCCGCGATCCTGGCGCGTTCGCGGGCCACCCTGGAGGAGATCCGGTCGTCGGAGTCCTTCGACCTGGCGAACCTGTCGGTGGCGATGAGGACGATGCGGACCCTGCTGCGTACGCACGCGTGATCCGGAGCGGCCGGCCGGGCCGCTGACGAAGCCGTCCGCCGGGCGGGCCCCTGTGGCCCGTCCGGCGGACGGCTTCATGGCTTCACTGCTTCATGGCTTCACGGCGTAGGGGTTCCCGCCGTCACTTCTTGGGCTTCCCGGCCTTCCCCGGCTTCACGGGCCCGGTGAACTCCTCGTAGGCGGCCACGACCTCCTTGGCCGGGCCGTCCATCCGCAGGGTGCCCGCCTCGAGCCAGATCGCCCGGTCGCAGGTCTCGGTGATCGACCTGTTGCTGTGGCTGACGAGGAACACCGTGCCGGCCTCCTCGCGGAGTTCCTTGATCCGGTCCTTGCTCCGCCGCTGGAACTTCGCGTCGCCGGTGGAGAGCGCCTCGTCGATCAGCAGCACGTCGTGGCTCTTGGCGGCCGCGATGGAGAAGCGCAGCCTGGCGCCCATGCCCGAGGAGTAGGTCCGCATGGGCAGGGTGATGAAGTCTCCCTTCTCGTTGATGCCGGAGAAGTCGACGATGTCCTGGTAGCGCTCGCGGATCTGTTCTCGGGTCATGCCCATGGCCAGACCGCCGAGCACGACGTTCCGTTCCCCGGTCAGGTCGCTCATCAGGGCGGCGTTCACACCGAGCAGCGAGGGCTGGCCCTGGGTGTGGACCCGTCCCTGCGACGGGGGGAGCAGTCCCGCGATCGCCTTGAGGAGCGTGGACTTGCCGGAGCCGTTGGAGCCGATCAGGCCGATGGCCTCGCCCTTGTACGCGGCGAAACTGACGCCCTTCACCGCTTGCACCTGGCGTGCGCCCCGCGGCTGCCCGCGGGAGACGATCCGGTTCAGGGCGGAGGTGGCGCTGCCCTTTCCGGTGCGGGCGCCGTTGACCGTGTAGGTGATGTGGACGTCGTCGACGACGACGGTGGGGACACGGGTGTCGAGGGTGTCAGCCACGTCCGTACCTCTCCTCGGCCTTCCAGAAGTAGACGAATCCGCCGATGCCGCAGAACAGGGCCCAGCCCACGGCGATGGCCCAGACGTGCGGGGGCAGCTGCGTGCCGCTGAAGCTGTCGATCAGGGCGTAGCGCATCAGGTCGATGTAGACGGCCGCCGGGTTGCACTCCAGGGCGAGCAGCACGAGGCGCGGTACCCGGTCGGCGGTGAGCAGGGTGTCGAGGCTCCACATGACGCCGGACGCGTACATCCAGGTGCGCAGGAGGAAGGGCGTCAGCTGGGCGATGTCGGGGGTCTTCGCGGCCAGCCGGGCCATGACCATCGAGAGGCCGGTGTTGAACAGGGCCTGCAGGGTGAGCGCGGGGATCGCCAGCAGCCACGACGGCTGCGGGTACTGGCCGAACATCAGCAGGATCAGGAACAGCGCGCCCAGGGAGAACATCAGCTGCTGGAGCTGCTGGATGGCCAGGGCGATCGGCAGGGACGCGCGGGGGAAGTGGAGGGCCCTGACGAGTCCGGTGTTGCCGCTGATGGCCCGGGTGCCGGCCGTGATCGAGCTGGCCGTGAAGGTCCAGATGAAGACCCCGGTGACGAGGAAGGGCACGTAGTCGGGGACCCCGTGCTTGGTGTTCATCAGGATGCCGAAGATGAAGTAGTAGACCGTCGCGTTGAGCAACGGGGTCATGATCTGCCAGATCTGGCCGAGCTTCGCCTGGCTGTACTGGGCGGTCAGCTTGGCTGTGGCGAAGGCGGTGATGAAGTGCCTGCGCCCCCAGAGCTGCCGGACGTACTCACCGAGCCCCGGCCGGGCCCCGCTGACGGTCAGCCCGTGCCGCATGGCGAGCGCGGCCAGCTCACCGGGCGCGTACACGGGGAGATGGGTGGGGGGTGCGGTGTCCACCGGGGCCGGCGGGGCTGCTGTCTGGCTCACCACGGTCGCTTTCGACGAGGGGCGGGGGGAACACGGCGATCGGCCCCGATGGATGGGACGGCACCGTATCGTCGCAACGCTGACAGTAGGACGTTTGTACGTCGCAACGCAACCGTTTCGTCGTTACGGTCTATCATTCGGGCCATGACCACCGAACGGCGAACCGGGCGCCGCACCCCGGCAGGTGCCGCGGTGCTGCGGGAGGACGTGACCGACGCGATCCGCGGCGCCGTCTTCGAGGAGCTGGCCGCCGTGGGGTTCGCGCGGATGTCGATCGAGGGCATCGCCCGGCGCGCGGGCGTGGGCAAGACCGCCGTCTACCGCCGCTGGAAGTCCAAGCTGCACCTCGTCCTGGACCTCGTCGCGGCCGTGGCCGCGCAGGGCATGCCGGCGCCGGCGACCGGTTCGCTCCACGGAGACGTGCGCGCCGTGCTGGAACTGGCCGCGTACGCCCTGCGTCACCCGGTGGCCTCGCAGGTGATCCCGGACCTGCTGGTCGAGGCGGCCCGCAACCCGGAGATCTCCGACGCCATCAAGGCCGCGCTGCTCGACCCGCAGAAGGGCGTGGCCGCCGTGGTCGTCCGGGCCGCGGTGGCGCGCGGCGAGCTCCCGGAGGGCAGTGATCCCGACCGGGCCCTGGATCTCATCGTCGGACCGCTGTACTGGCGCCTCGTCGTGGTCCGCGGCGATCTGCCGAAGGGGTATCTGGACGACCTCGCGGTGTCCGCGGTACGGGCGCTCAAGGGCTGACCGGGTGCGGGGATCCCGAGCCCCCGCCGAGCGGCCGGTCCACGCCGAGCAGCCGGTCGGCGACGCGGCGGGCCGCGCCGCCGTCGGCGGGGCCGCAGTGGTCCTGCCGGAAGCTCTCGTACGCGTCGGCGTGGAGGTCCGCCGAGGCCGGCGTGGCCCGCAGCGCCTGGGCCACCTCCTGGGTGGTGACGAGGAGCGGCCCGGGGGCCCGCGTCTCGAAGTCCAGACAGAAGCCCCGCACGGTGTCCCGGTAGTGCTCCAGGTCGTAGGTGTGGAAGAGCATCGGGCGGCCGGTGTGCGCGAACCCGAACACCAGCCCCGAGTAGTCGGTGACCAGCACGTCCGCGATCAGCAGGAGCTCGGAGGCGTCCGGGTGCGCGGAGACGTCACGCAGGGCCGGGTCCGCCGGCACGCTGCCCGTCACCCGCGGATGCCTGCGGACCAGCACGGTGGTGCGGCCGTCCAGCGACCGTGCCAGCGCGGACAGGTCGAGCGCCGGGTCCCAGCGGTACTGCGGGGCGCACCCGCCGGCCGGCGGGTGCGCGAGATGGTCGCGGTACGTCGGCGCGTACAGCACCACCCGGTGGCCGGCCGGGATGCCCAGCGTGCGGCGCACCCGCTCGGCCGCCTTGTCCCGGCCCGGTGAGCAGAGAAGGTCGTCGGCCGGGGACCCCGCCTCCAGCACCTCCCCGCCGAAGGCCAGGGCACGGCGGAGGTGCGGGGTGGCGTAGGCGCTGGGGGAGACCAGGACCGACCACTGGGCGGAGCGGTGCGCCAGCGTGGCGAGGTCCTGGTGGTCGGCGTACAGACTGTCCGTGAGGTCCAGGCCGAACCGGCCGAGCGGCGGACCGTGCCAGGTCTGGACGACCGTCTGGTCCGGCCGGCGCTCGAACCATGCGGGCAGCTGGCCGGCCGCGACGATCCGGCGGGCCCGCGCCAGCGCCTCGTACCAGGCGGTGCTGTGGGCCACGACGGGGACGGCGGTGGCCGGGACGCGGGCGGCGTCGCCGGCGGACCCGTCGGTCACCCAGAGGTGCTCGGCGTCGGTGCCCCGGCGCACGAGCTCGGCGTGCACGGCGCGCGGGGAGCCCTCGCCGACGTAGAGCACGGCGTCCCGCAGCGGCAGCGTGCGCTGCGCCGGGTAGTGCGCCGACCGCAGGCGGCCCTGGCGGTACGCGCTCCGCTCCGCCTCGCCGAGCGGAGGCGCGCCGTGCACGGTCAGCCGGTCGCCGTGACGGCGGTCGAGGCGGAAGCGTGCGCCGGCGGCACCCATCGGCAGGACGGCGGCGAGCGCCGCCCCCACCCGCACGGGCCGGCCGTCCAGCAGCACCTCCCAGTCGCCCTCACCCGGAGGCGCCGCGAGGACGGCCGAGAAGCGGCCCTCCCGCCGCTCCACGGGGACGGACACCGTCCCTCCGAGTGCACCGTGCCGCAGGACGAGCGCCCCGGCCCCGGTCCCCTCGATGCACAGCCCGCCGTCCGGCGCGGGCCCGGCGTGGTCCACGAACGGTTCGCGGGCCACCTCCACCACCAGGTTCCCCGACGCGTCCGCGAAGGCGGGCGGCGCCAGGCCGGGGGCCGCGGCGAGCGGGACGCGGACGCCGTCGGTGAGGAGGAAGGCCCGCCACCGGCCTCCATCGTCCGGGCCGGGCCCTCCGGCCGCGCCGGACACCGGGGCGGGCTCGGCGGCGAGGGCCGCGAGCGGGATCCGGGCGCTGAAGGCGTCCCCGTCACCGCACCTCACCGGGCACGTGTGCGCGGCGGCCTCCTCACGGGTCAGGACGAGCGCGGTGGGCCGGGCGCCCCCGTGCAGCCGGCCCGTCAGCTCCAGTGCGCCCGGGCGGCCGTCGTGGCCCGAGGCCACCGCGGGCAGCCGGGTCACGGTCAGTTCCAGCCGGCCGTCCCGGTAGGCGAGCACCGCGCGGCGGCCCCCGCCCAGGTCGTGGACCATCGGCTGCGCCGCCGCCGCCCCCACGGCGCGCAGCGCGGCCCGCCGGACGACGCCGTGCCCGGCCACCACCACGCCGACCAGCCAGGTGCCCGCCCCCAGCCGCTCCGGGTCGAGGGTCATCTCGAAGCCCGCGTAGTCGTAACGGTGCAGCTCCTGGCCCGAGTCGGCGGTGGCCCGGTCCGTCCGGACCGTACGCACCGGCACGGCCCGCAGCCGCCTGCCTCCCGCCTCCCGCACGAGGGCCACCTTCAGCGAGTGCCGGGCGGACTCGGCCGGGATGTTGCGGATGTACGCGTACCCGCGCAGCCGCAGCCTGCCGTCCTCGCCCCACGACGACTCCACCAGGCGGGCCACGGCGGGCAGATCGCCCCTGCCGAGGCGCGCGGGGACACCGCCGCCGCTCACGAGCCCCGGGTGCGCCGCGCGCCGCCGCCCCGGAAGGCCCGCCACGGTGAACGTGCCGGTCCCGTTGGCCCGTTCGAACTGCAGGACGGCCAGCAGCTCGTCGGCCCTGCGCTCCCGCACCAGCCGCCAGCGGATGCGCGCCTCGGCCGGGAGCCCCGCCAGGGCCGCGTCGCCCGCCCGGTCGAGGAAGGCGCCCGCGTCCTCCATGAACGCCGAGCGGTAGGCCGGACCGCCCATCGGCAGCCCCTCCAGGAAGTAGACGAAGTCGTCGCGCAGGCACGAGGTGTCGTAGCGCAGCCGCTGTGCGGCGTCACGGGACCCCAGGAACGCGCTGACCTGTTCGCAGGCCGCGATCCGGTCCCGCACGCCCCGTACGTCCGTGCGCCGCCGGGTGATCGATCCCTCCCGCACCCGCCAGAGGTAGACGTGCTCGTGCAGCACGTCCACCGACCCGGCGAGGTGGTGCGCCGGGATCATCACCGGGGTGTCCTCGTAGAGCCTGCCGACCGGGAAGGTGAAGGCGTGCCGGTCCCAGAAGGAGCGCCGGAACACCTTGTTCCACGCGACGCGGTCGGCCAGCAGCCGGGCATCGCGGGTGATGTGCGTACGGAGGCGGTCGGAGGTGAGCCAGCGGTACTGCCAGGCCTGCTGCCTCCCCTGCGCGGTGAGCCGCCACACGTTGCCGGTCGCCAGGTCCGATCCGGTCGCCTCCAGGGACGCCAGCATCCGTTCGTACGCGTCGGGGACGACGATGTCGTCGCTGTCGGCGAACGCGAGGTACGGAACACCGGCCGTGGTGTGAGCGACCCCCGTGTTGCGGGCGGCGCTCAGCCCCGCGTTGGGCTGGTGGACGCAGCGGAAGCGGTCGTCGCGGGCGGCGAACTCCTCGGCGACGCGGCGGCTCCCGTCCGTCGAACCGTCGTCGACGAGCACGAACTCGATGTCCCTCAGGGACTGTCCGGCCAGCGAGGTGAGGCACTCCTCCAGGTAGTCCTCGACGTTGTGCACCGGGACGACGACGCTGAGGAGTGGCTTCATGCACGGCTCAACCCGGGGGAGCGCCCCGAGTCACGCGGCTGACCCGAACGGGTGAAGATCGCTGGGGCGGTCGGCGCGGTCCCCGTTACGCTCGGCTCCCATGCTCCTCAGTGTCGTCGTGCCCGCCCACCGCGTTCAGGGGTACCTGAGGGCCGCCCTGGAGTCCGTGACCGGGCAGACGCCGGGGGAGGACGGGCCGGAGATCGAGCTGATCGTCGTCGGTGCGCCCGGCGGCGGACCCGACCTCGCCATCGCCCGGGAGGTAGCCGGGCAGGACCCCCGGGTGCGTGTGCTGGTCCCGGACGGCCCGGACGGCCCGGACGGCCCCCGGAGCCCAGGCGGCCCCAGGGACACCGGCGGCCCCTTCGACCCCGGCCCCTTCGACGCCGACGCCGCCCCCTTCGACGCCGGCGCCGCCCGCGACGCCGGTGCGGCGGCCGCCCGGGGGGCGTATCTGCTCTTCCTCGACGGGGACGACCTGCTCCTCCCCGGAGCCGTGGCGGAGATCTCCGCACGGCTGGCGCGGGACCGCCCCGACGTGCTGTGCCTCGGGCACGACACCGTCGACTGGTGGGGGGCGGTGCGGCCCGGTGACGCCCTCCCGGCCGCCCGCAACCAGCTCTTCCGGCGCGCCTTCTGGGAGACGCACGGGCTCCGCTTCACCGAGGGCCCGTACGGCGACGTCGTGCCCGTCCACCGCGCCGTCCTCCTCGCCTCGGACGCGGGCACCCTCGCCTCCCTCGACCGGATCTGCGTACGCCACCGCCTGCGCCGCACCGGCACGTCCTCGACGACGCCGGGCCGCGCGCACTTCGCGGTCATCGCCGCCTACGCGCGCCTGACCGCCGGGACCGGCGACGATCCGCGGCTCACGGCCGCCCGCACCGCCCATCTGACGGCCGTGCTCGGCGACCCGGGCCGGATCGCCCCGCAGGACCGTGCCGCCTTCTTCCGGGCGGCGGGGCTCCCCGGCCGGTACGCGGCACACCGTGCCCGGGAAGCGGTCCGCGCCGGGCGCACCCGGGCACGGGCCGCCGCGCGCGCGGGCAGGAAGTCGCTGCGCGCCCGCGTGATGGCGGCCGTCTACCGCGCCGACCTGCGCCGTCCGCTGGACCCCCGCCTCGCCGTCTACGGGGCGTACTGGAACAGGGGGGTCGCCTGCAATCCGGCCGCGGTCTACGCCAAGGCGCGCGAACTGGTCCCGCACATCCGGGGCGTCTGGGTCGTCTCCTCCCGCCACCGCGACCGGATGCCGCCCGGCGTGCCGTACGTCATCGAGGGCTCCCGGGCGTACTGGCGGACCATGGCCACCGCGACGTACCTCGTCAACAACTCCAGCTTCCCCGGGGGCTTCACCAAGCGGCCCGGCCAGATCTATCTCCAGACCCATCACGGGACCCCGCTGAAGACGATGGGCCTGGACCAGCTCCCCTACCCTGCCCTCACCAACGGCGTCAGCTTCGAACGGATCGTCGCCCACACCGACCAGTGGGACTTCAGCCTCTCCGCCAACCCGCACAGCACCGAGACCTGGGACCGGGTCTACCCCTCCTCGTACGAGCAGCTGGCCTACGGCTATCCGCGCAACGACGTGCTGTGCACGGCGACTCCGGAGCTGTCCGACAGGATCCGGGCGGGCCTCGGCATCGCGCCCGGATCGACCGTGCTGCTGTACGCGCCGACCCACCGCGACTACCGCAAGGGCTTCGTCCCCCGTCTCGACCCGGAGCGGCTCACCCGTGATCTCGGGCCCGGCTGTGTGCTGCTGGTGCGCGCCCACTACTTCTACGGGCGGACGGCCGGGACGGCCCCGGGGGCCCGGGTCGTCGACGTCACCGGGCACCCGAGCGTCGAGGAGCTCTGTCTGGCCGCCGACGCGCTGATCACCGACTACTCGTCCCTGATGTTCGACTACGCCTGCCTGGACCGGCCGATCATCACCTACGCGCCCGACTGGGACGCCTACCGCGCCGCCCGCGGCACCTACATCGACCTGCTGTCGGGCCGCCCCGGCGACACCCCGGGGGCCGTCGCCACCACCGAGGACGAGCTCCGCGAGGTGCTGCGGAGCGGGGCCTGGAAGTCACCGGAGGCCGACGCGCTGCGCGCCGCCTTCCGCAGCCGCTTCTGCCCCTACGACGACGGGCGAGCGGCGGAGCGCGTCGTGCGCCGGGTCTTCCCGGTGCCCTCGGACTGAACGCCGGGGGATCCGGGCGCGCGGACCCGTCGGTGGCGCCCCGGCGTGCGCCCGGGCACCCGGCCCGTGCGCCGGGTCACCCGTACGTGGCGATCCCTCCGCACCCCTCCGTCGTTGTGCTCAACAGTGCGCGCACACCGCAACGTTGGGAGAAGGCTCATGCACCGGTCCGCCTACGAGCAGATGCGGCTCTGCGTCGAGGAGTATCTGCCCAAGGACCGCAGGCACCGCGTCGTGGACCTCGGATCACGGATCTCCGGCAAGCAGACCCGCACCCACCGCGGCCTCCTGGCCGGCCACGACATCGACTACTTCGGGGTCGACGTCCTCGACGGCCCCAACGTCGACGCGGTCATGACCCGGCCCTACCGGATCCCCGCGAAGTCACGCAGCGCGGACGTGGTGCTGTCCGGCCAGGCCTTCGAGCACATCCCGTTCTTCTGGGTGTCGATGATGGAGATCGCCCGGGTGCTCAGGCCCGGTGGCCACGCCTTCATCACCGCGCCCTCGCGCGGCCACGCCCACGACGCGCAGGACTGCTGGCGCTACTACCCGGACGGGTTCCGGGCGATGGCGGCCCACTCCCGCCTCGAACTCCGCGAGGCGTACACGGACTTCCCGCCGGCCAGGGGCATCTGGCACGACTACTCCTCCATCGATGCCGCGGCCGCCTACTGGGGCGACTCGGTGGGCGTCTTCCGCAGGCCGCAGCCCCACCGGCGGCCGGTCACCCGGCTGAAGAACACCCTCGCCGACCTGGTGGTGCGGGAGACGGCGGTGTGGTGGGCGAACCGGGCCGGCGGGGTGGACCGGGTGCCCCTGCCGCGCCCGCTGGACGGCAGGGAGCGGTGCGGGCGCCCGGACAGCCGGACGGCCCCATCAACGACAGGTTGACGAAAGGTGACATGAGCCGCAAAACGCGCGTACTGTCCCGCCCCATGGCTTGGCGCAACGCCGTCAACGGCGTCCTTCAGCAACTCACCGGGTACCAGCTCAGGCGTGCGACCCTGCCCGCTCCCCGCTCCGCCCCCGGGGAGCCGTCGGCGGTGCCGAAGCAGGCGGATCAGCCGGCCCCGAAGCCCGCGGCGGCCACGAAGGCGGCCAAGAAGGCGCCGCAGCTCCCCGCGGACTACGACGACGAGGCGAAGGACATCATCCGTGCGGTCAAGCCGTACACGATGACCTCCCCGGAGCGGCTCAACGCCTTCGTCCTCGCGACCCGGCACGTCGTCAAGCACGGCATCCCCGGAGACATCGTCGAGTGCGGTGTCTGGCGCGGCGGTTCCATGCAGGCGTGCGCCAGGACGCTGCTCTCGCTCGGTGAGACGGACCGCGGCCTCTACCTCTTCGACACGTACGAGGGCATGACCCCGCCCACGGCCGAGGACCTGCGGCGGGACGGCAGGCCGGCCCAGGAGCTGCTGGAGGCCCAGGGCAAGGACCGCCCCATCTGGGCCGTGGCCTCCCTGGAGGACGTGCGGGCCGGGTTCGAGCAGGTCCCGTACCCGAAGGACCGCGTCCACTACGTGCAGGGCAAGGTCGAGGACACCGTCCCGGAGCGGGCGCCGGAGCAGATCTCCATCCTCCGGCTGGACACCGACTGGTACGCGTCCACGAAGCACGAGCTGGCGCACCTGTACGGCCGCCTGGTGAGCGGCGGGGTGCTGCTGATCGACGACTACGGCTACTGGCAGGGATCACGCCAGGCCGTGGACGAGTTCCTGGAGGAGACCGGCGAGCAGCTCCTGCTGCTGCGCATGGACGAGGGCCGCATCGCCGTCAAACCCTGAGCGCGCGGGTCCCGTCCGGACCCCGGGCGGCCAGTGCCCCCTTGACGAGCCCCGTGCCTCCCCGGCACGGGGCTCGTTGCCTACAGAGGAAGTCCGTTCGTCCGTCCGGAAGGATCGTGCGCAGCGCCATGGCACCCCGTCTCACCGTCGTCGTCCCTCTCTACAACGTCGAGGAGTACCTCGGAGCCTGCCTGGACTCGCTCGCCGGGCAGACCATGGCCGACCTGGAGGTCGTCATGATCGACGACGGCTCGACGGACGGCGGTGCCGACGTGGCACGGGAGTTCACCCGGCGGGACCCGCGCTTCCGGCTGGTCCAGCAGGAGAACGCGGGGCTCGGGGCGGCGCGCAACGCGGGGGCCGGACAGGCCCATCCGGACGCCGAGTTCCTCACGTTCGTCGACAGCGACGACGTCGTCCCGCCGGGGGCCTTCGCCAGGATGCTGGCCGAACTCGACGCGTCCGGGTCGGACTTCGCGACCGGCAACGTCCTCAGGCTCCGGGCGAACGGGGCGCTCGAACAGTCCCCGATGTTCCGCAGGCCGATGGAGACGCCCCGCCGCGCCACCCACGTCACCCGGGACTGGATCCTGCTCGGCGACCGCATCGCGTGCAACAAGGTCTTCCGCAGGGCCTTCTGGGACCGGCACGCCTTCGCCTTCCCGAGCGGGGTCCTGTACGAGGACATCGCCGTGGTCCTGCCGGCCCACTTCCTGGCCCGGAGCGTCGACGTCGTGGAGGAGCCGGTCTACCACTGGCGGGACCGCGACGGCTCCATCACCACCCGGCGCGCGGTGGCCCGGGGCATCCGGGACCGGGTCACGGCGGTCTCCACCGTCAGCCGGTTCCTCGCGGACCGGGGCATGACGGAGGCGAAGCGGCGCTACGACGAGCACGCGCTCTCCGGCGACCTGTGGCTCTTCATCGAGGCCCTCCCGGACGGCGACGAGAGCTTCCACGAGGCCTTCCTGACCCACGCCAACGTCTTCGCCGACACGGTCGACCCCGCCGTCCTCGGCGCCCTTCCCCTGCACCTGCGGGTCAAGTGGCAGCTCATCCGGGAGCGCAGGATCGCGGAGCTCCTCGCCCTCCTGGCCCACGAGTCCACCGACCGTGACACCTTCCACGTCCGGGGGCGGCTGCGGCCGCGGGCCCAGTACCCGGGTGTCGAGGGCCCGCTCCCGCGCGCGGTCACCGCTCTGTCCGCCGAGGACCTCCCCGTCCACGCGCATCTGACCGAGGCCGTGTGGCGGGACGGGCTGCTGCACCTCAAGGGGTACGCGTACGTCCGCAACGCCCCGGGCGGAACGGCCGGGGCGGGGTGGCTGCGCTCGGGCCGCCGGCTGGTCCCGCTCCGGCTGCGCAGGACGGTGACGGACGAGGCGGCGGCCGGATCGGGGCGCTCGCTGCACCGCTACGAGCGGTCCGGGTTCGAGACCGTCGTCGACCCCCGCAGGCTCGTCACCCGGGCCACCGCGCGAGGCACCCGGACCGTCTGGAAGCTGGAATCCGTCGTGGCCGGCGCCGGACGGCCCCGCCGGGGTCCGATGCGGCTCCTCGCCAATCCGGCGCCCCCCGCCGTGCGCTACGTGGACGAGCGCACCCGCGTCGTCCCGCTCCTCTCCGGCAACAAGCTGGAGCTGCGCACCGAACAGGTCGACGCCGTGCTCGCCGGACACGGCCCCACGGAGACCGGCGACGGGATCCGGATCGCGGTGCGCGTGCTCGGCGGGGAGGAGGTCCCCCCGGTCCTGCGGATGCGGGAGTGGCGCACCAAGGAGACCCGCGAGTTCCCCCTGGTGGCGCGGGAGGGCACGGACGGCCGCACGGTCCTCGCCGAGGTGCCGCTGGAGACGTTCGCCGGGTCCGACGGCGACTGGGGCGTCGAGCTGGCGGGCGGGAAGCGCCGGCTGACGGTCGCCGCCCGTCCGGAGACCGACGCCGTGCGGTACGCGCTGCCCGGCGGCCGGGAGGTCTGGGCCGCCGCCAACCCCTCCGGAGACCTGGTGCTCACCGACAGGGAGGTGCGGCCCGTCGTCACGCGCGCGGCATGGACGGACGACGCCGGGCTGGCCCTGGAGGGGGCCTTCCCCGCCCTGCGGGAGCGCCCCGTCGAGCTCGTCCTGCGCCACAGCGGCCACCAGGAGGAGAACACCTTCGCGGTGGAGCGCACGGACACCGGCTTCCGCGCGACGCTGTCCCCCGGGGCCGTCGAGGGGGCCGCAGGCGCGCTGCCGCTCGCCGAGGGCCGGTGGTACCCCTTCCTCCGGGAGCCGGGCGAGACGGATCCGGAGCGGTACCTGCCGCTGCGGGTGGTGCCCCAGCTGCACGCGGGGCTCCCCCTCGACCGCGAGTGGGGCGGGCGACGCTTCACCCTGGAGCGCCGCTTCCACGACCGGCTCTCCCTGAACTCGGGCAGCGCCCTGCCGCCGGCGGAGCGGGGGGCGTACGGGCAGCGCCGGCTGCGCGAGCGGTACGCGGACGCGCGCGGCGGCGAACTGCGGGACGCCGTGCTGTACTCCAGCTTCGACGGGCGCCAGTACTCGGACTCACCCCGGGCCGTCCACGAGGAGCTGGTCCGGCGCGGCACCGGCGCGGAGCACCTCTGGGTGGTGCGGGACCAGCAGGCCGCCGTGCCTCCCGGGGCACGCGCCGTGGCCCTGCACAGCGCCGAGTGGCACGAGGCACTGGCCCGCAGCCGGTGGATCGTCACCAACACGCAGCTCCCCGAGTGGTTCGAGCGGGCCGACGGACAGTTCGTCGTCCAGACCTGGCACGGCACCCCGCTCAAGCGCATCGGCCGTGACCTGGCGGGCACGGCCTTCGCGGACACCGCGTACATGGAGTCCATGCCGCGGCGTGCCGCCCAGTGGAGCGTGCTCGTCTCCCCGAACAGCTTCTCCACGCCGGTCCTGCGCCGGGCGTTCGGGTACACGGGCGAGGTGCTGGAGTGCGGCTACCCCCGCAACGACCTGCTGTACGCCGCCGACCGGGCCAAGGTCGCCGACACCGTCCGGCAGTCGCTCGGTGTGCCCGAGGGCAAGCGGGTCGTCCTGTACGCCCCCACCTGGCGCGAGGACAGGCCCAGGCACGGCGGCCGGTACGGGCTCGACCTCCACCTGGACCTGGAGCAGGCGCGGGCGGCGCTCGGTGAGGACCACGTCCTGCTGGTGCGCCGCCACTACCTGGTGGGCGGGAGCGTCCCCGGGAGCGACTTCGTCCGCGACGTCTCGCGCCATCCCGACGTCACCGAGCTGATGCTGATCAGCGATGTGCTGGTCACGGACTACTCGTCGCTGATGTTCGACTTCGCGCAGACAGGCCGCCCGATGCTCTTCCACACCTACGACCTGGAGCACTACCGCGACACCCTGCGCGGCTTCTGCTTCGACTTCGAGAACCGGGCGCCCGGCCCGCTGATCACGGACTCCGCGGAGGTCGTCGAGGCGCTGCGCGACCCGGACGCCGCGACGGCGGGTCACCGTGAGACCTACGCCCGCTTCCGTGAGTCGTTCTGCGATCTCGACGACGGTACGGCCGCGGCCCGGGTCGTGGACCGGATGATGAAGGGGGCGCAGGCATGAGCTCGCCCGACTTCAGCTGCGTGATCACCGCCGCGGAGGGCGGCCAGGAGGCGCTGACGGCGTCCGTGGAGTCCGTGCTGGACCAGAGCCTGCGCGCCGTGGAGGCCCTCGTCGTCCTGCCCGCCGGCGCTCCCGCGGCCGTGCGGACGGCGGCCGAGGCGCTCATCCGGCGCTCCCCGGACCGGGTCCGGGTGCTCGACCCCGGCACGGAGTCCGTCGCCTCCCTGCGCAATGCCGGCCTGGACGCGGCGCGGGGCACGTACGTCCTCGTCCTCGACGTCGGCGAACGCCTCCAGCACCACGCCTGCCGCAACCTCTGGGAGGCCGGGGCGCGCACCCGCGCCGACCTGGTCGCCGGGCGCTGGAGCCGTTTCACCGGGGAGGGGACGAAGGAGCGGGAACCCTCCTGGCAGCAGTCCCTGTTCACCCGCTCCCGCACCGTCGGCCGGTTCACCGAGGCTCCCGAACTCGCGGTGCACGACGCCCTGGTGACGGGATTCTGCCTGCGGCGCGCGGCGTTGGAGCGGCACGCGCTGCGCTACGACGAGGACCTCGGCCACAGCGCGGTCCTGTTCGGCCCCCTGGCGGCGGCCGTCGTCGGCCGGATCGCGCTCGTACGCCGCCGGATCGTCTCGGGGAGGGCCCTGCCCGACGCCGGACGGGACCTCGCCGGGCTGGTGGAGGCGCACCGGCGGGTGTGCCACGTGCTGGTGGCCCAGGGGCTGACGGAACTGCGCGAGGAGCGGGACCGCGCCTTCCTGCGGGACCACCTCGTGCCGCTGGTGCGCACCTTCCCGGAGCTGCCCGCCGAGGGACGCGAACGCCTCGCGGCGACGGCGGCCCGGGTGCTGCCCGGCAGTGTCCCGGAGCCGGCCCTGCTCACCCTCCCGCCCGTCGAACGCGTCGGCGTCCGGCTGCTGGAGCGCGGTCAGGCCGACGGCGTGCTCACCGCGGCGTACGCGCTGCGCAGGAGGGGCGTCGTGGCCGCGCCCCTCTCCGTGGCGGACGACGGCCGGGTGTACTGGCCGGGCGGACCCGACCCCGTGCTGGACGTCACCGGACTCGGCCACCAGTACCGCCCGTTCGGCGAGCTGAAGCTGATGAACAGGCTCACCCGCTACGAGGCGGACGGCCGACGGGTCCTGCTGGCGGGCCGGCTCGTGCTGCCCTCGCACACCGGACCCGACCCGGACGGCACGCTCACGGCCCACCTGGAATTCCGCGTACGGGACGGCTCCCGCGCCTTCCGCGCCCCGGTCGGCTCGCTGCGGCCCGACGCCACCGGGATCAGCTGGTCCACCCGCGCCGACCTCACCCGCCTCCTGCGGCCCCTCGGCCCCCGAGACACGGTGTGGGACGTGCGGATGGTGGTGGACGACGGCGGGACCCGCTCGGTGAGCGACCTCTTCGCCGCCCACGACCTCGTCGGCCCGGCGGACCGGTCGCCCGCCCTTCCCCGGCTGGGCAGGGTGACGGGGGACACCTGGCAGCCCTACGTCACGCTCCGGAACCATCTCGCGCTCCGGCTGGAGGCCCGCCGGCGGCCCGCCCGCACGGCCCGCCGGCTGGTCCACTACGCCACGCACTTCCGCCCGGCCCGGCGGGCCAGGCTCCTGGCGCGGGCCCTCGGCAGGCGCCGTGACCGGCTCCGTTCCAGGGGCTTCAAGGCCTCCTTCTACCGCTCCTGGCTCCTCCGGCTGCCCGTGCGCAAGGGTTCCGTGGTCTTCGAGAGCCACATGGGCACCTGCTACGGCGACAGCCCCCGGGCCGTCCACGAGGAGGTGCGCGCCCGCGGACTCCCGCTGCGCTGCGTCTGGTCGTACGCCGACACCCCGGCGGGTTTCCCGGCGGACGCGAAGCTGGTGCGCCGCTGGTCCTGGCGCTACCTGTGGGCCCTGGCCCGGGCCGAGTACTGGGTCGACAACCAAGGGTTCCCGCTTCCCCTCGACAAGCCCTCCGGCACCACCTACCTCCAGACCTGGCACGGCTCGGCGTACAAGCGCATGGGGTTCGACGAGACCCGGGTGCGCCTGCAGAACACCCCGCAGCGCGAACGGCTCCAGGAGGCCGTGGGCCGCTTCGACCACTTCCTCGTGCGCTCCGAGCACGACGAGCGCACGCTGGCGCGCGCCTACCGGCTGCCCGGGAGCACGCTGCTGCGCACCGGCTACCCCCGCAACGACGTCCTGCTCGCGGCGCGTTCCCGGGACGAGGCCGAGGGCCGGCTGCCCCGCCCGGCGCTCGCGGCCGAGCTCGGACTGCCCGACCACCGCAAGGTCGTCCTGTACGCGCCGACGTTCCGGGGCGGGCCGGGCAAGCGCAGGCGGCAGCGGCTCCTGCTGGACGCGGCGGCCTTCGCGGAACGCTTCGGCGACACGTACACGCTGCTGGTGCGCGCCCACTACCTGGAGGCGGCGAGCCTGCCCGCCTGCCCGCCGGGGACCGTCGTGGACGTCTCGCGCCACCACGACGTCAGCGAACTGCTCGCGCTCAGCGACGTCCTGATCACGGACTACTCGTCGATCATGTTCGACTACGCCCTGCTGGACCGCCCGATCGTCCTGTTCACCCCCGACCTCGACACGTACGCCGCCGAGCGCGGCAGCTACTTCGACCTGCGGGAGAAGGCACCGGGACCGGTGGTGGCGACCGAGGAGGAGCTGTTCGCCGTGCTGGCCCGGCTGAAGACCACGGACACCGGCTTCCAGGAGCGACGCGCCGCCTTCGCGGCGGAGTTCGGCGCGTACGACCGCGGGGACGCGGCACGCTCGGTCGTCGACACCGTGTTCGCCCGGCACCTCGTCCCGTCCCGCACCACGCCCACCGGGGAGGCCGGCCGATGAGCCCCAGCCGTGACGTCTTCATCGTCTCCAACAGCACCGACGAACTCGGCGGTGTCACCGGCTGGATGCACCGCACCGCCCAGCTGTTCCAGGAGGCGGGGCACCGGGTGCACACCATCGGCATCCACGCGGCCGAGCGGAAGATGGCCCTGCCCGACCCGCCCGGCTACCCCGTCACCGCCCTCTACCCGGAGCACCCCCCGACACCCTGGACGCCCAAGGGGCTCCGCGACCGCTTCCGGCTCCCCGCCCGGCGTGCGGAGGCCGCGCGCGCCGCGCGGAAGCGGCGTGCCGTGGAGCAGCTCTCGGAGATCTTCCGCGGCGCCCGGCCCGGCGGGGTGGTGATCGTCAGCCAGGTCTGGGCGATGGAGTGGGTCGGCGAGGCGGACACCGGCGGCCTGCGGGTCATCGGGATGAGCCACGAGTCCTACGACTACTCGCGGGCGAGCCACCGCTACCGCTGGATCAGGAACCACTACCCGCCGCTCGACCGCTGGCTCGTCCTCACGGAGGAGGACGCCGACAAGTGGGCGGGCGACGGGATGAACAACGTCGGCTTCATGCCCAACGCCCTGGCCGCCCTGCCGGAGGTGCCCTCGCCACGCAGTGAGAAGTCGGTCGCGAGCATCGGCCGGCTCACCGACCAGAAGGGCATCGACATGCTCCTGGACGCCTGGGCACGCGTCGCCCCGGAGCGCCCGGACTGGCGGCTGGACGTGTACGGCACGGGCGAGGACGAGGCGGACCTGAAGGCACGGTGCACCGGTCTGGGGCTCGACTCCTCGGTCGGCTGGCGGGGACGCACCGACGACGTCCCCGGCGCGCTCGCCGCCTCCTCCGTCTTCGTCCAGTCCTCACGCGGCGAGGGCTTCCCGCTGGCGCTGCTGGAGGCCATGGCCAGCGGGGTGCCGTGCGCGGCGTTCGACTGCGCGCCGGGCGTCCGGGAGATCGTGCGCGACGGCGAGGACGGGCTGCTGGCGCCCGCCGGCGACATCGGCGCGCTCGCCGACCGGCTGCTCCGGCTCACCGGGAACCCCCGGATGCGGGACGCGATGGGGGACCGGGCGCGGACCAACGTCCAGCGGTTCTCCGAGGCGGAGATCATGGGCCGCTGGGAAGAGCTGTTCGCGTTCCTGGAGCGCTGAAGCGGCCCGGGGCCGGCCGGGCGGGTCCCGGGGACGACCGGTGGCCCTCGGGCCTACCGACGGCCCCAGGGCCCGCTCTCACCCGTTCGTGTACTCCCGCACGGGCACCTGCCGCGGTACCCCCGTGGGCCCCCGGCCCGTCAGCGGGGCGGGCAGGGGCAGGCCCGAGGTGTCGCCGAGGAAGACCCGGCGCACCACCCGCTCCGCCGCGTGCCCGTCGTCGTACGGGCAGAACCGCGCCCGGAAGGCCGCCCGGCGCTGTGCGGAGCGGGGGCCGCGCCAGTGGTCCGTGGCGAAGATCTCGTGCAGCTCCTCCTGGTCCCGGGCCACGGCCCCGGGAGGGAACGCCGCCGGGTCGAAGTAGGTGCCGCGGGACGCCTCGTAGGCCTGTGCGTCCTCGAGGTGCAGGACGACGGGGCGGTCCAGATTGACGTAGTCGAACATCAGCGACGAGTAGTCCGTGATCAGCCCGTCGGAGGCGATACAGAGTTCCTCCACGGACGGGTGGGCGCTGACGTCGATGATCCGCGGGTGCCGGGTGTGCCCTGAGGTGGCCCGTGCCGTCTCGTCCAGGTAGTGGGAGCGGGCCAGGATGACGAAGCGTGGGCCCAGGACGCGGACCAGCTGCTCCAGGTCGAGGGAGTGCTGCTGGGCGCGCCGGTAGTCGCGGTGGGTCGGCGCGTACAGCAGGGCGGTACTGCCGTCCGGGACGCCGAGGAGCTCGCGCAGCCGGGCGGTCTCGGCGTGGTCCGCGCGGTGGAGGACGTCGTTGCGCGGGCTGCCGTACTCCAGCGTGGTGTAGCCGGAGGGGTAGGTGCGCTCCCACACGAGGGTGGAGTGCTGGTTGGCGGAGAGCGAGAAGTCCCACTTGTCGACGCTGCGCAGCAGCTGTCCGAAGTCCATGGCGCCGGCTGCGGCCGGACGGTGCACGAGGTCGGTCCCCATGGTCTTCAGCGGCGTCCCGTGATGGGTCTGCAGCAGCACCTGGCCGCGCCTCTTCACCAGTCTGCGGTCGAAGTTGACGTTGTTCACCAGGTACTTGGAGCGGGCCAGCGCCGTCCAGTACGCGGCCGTCCCCGGGTGCAGCACGCGGGTCGCGTCCGGCACGGTGTGCGCGTCCTCGGGGCGGCAGATCCAGGAGGTGCGGAGCCCGGGGACGAGGGCTCTCGCCGTGGCCTCCAGGGCGGCGGGGCTGCAGGTGTAGCCGCGGTGCCAGTAGGCGGCGAAGACCGCGTCCGTACGCCGGACGGGCAGGCGGAGCTGGACGCGGTAGTGCAGCTGGAGGGCGGCCCCGCGCGCCGCGCGGCGTGCTGCCGAGGCCGCGCTCCCGAGGCGGCCGCGCAGCCGCTGGGCGGCCCAGAGCGCGCGGTAGGTGCGGTGCGCGCCCAGGTGGAACAGCGCGTGCCGCAGCCGGGTGCGGCGGGGCACGGGGGCGCCGGGGGTGCGGTAGCGGCGGCAGTGGGCGCGGGCGCGGCGGAAGAACTGGGCGCGGGTGCCGCGGGGCAGCCGGCCTCGGGAGGTGTAGAGGGTCGAGAAGTGGTCGAGCATCCGGCGGAACATCACCGGGCGCCAGACGGAGAGTCCGGGGCGGGAGTCGATGAAGGCGAAGACGCGGTCGTACTGGTCGAAGACGTCGAAGTGGCGGTGGGTGGTGGTCGAGAGGATGTTGCCCCGGCGCCGCTGGCGGTATCCGACGCAGACCGTGTCCAGGACGGCGATCGACCCGGCGGCCATCAGCACCGGGTAGGTCCAGGGGGTGTCCTCGTAGTAGCCGGGAGGGAAGGTGAAGCCCTCGGCCTCGATGAACTCCCGCCGGTACGCCTTGTTCCAGACGACCATGAGCACCTTGAGCAGCTCGGGCCGGTCCGCGAGCCGGAAGGAGGCGGGACCGGTCTCGGCGAGGTGCTCGGAGAAGGTGTTGCGCACGCTCTCGCCCGACCAGTACGTACGGGCGTAGTCGTAGACCAGGACGTCGGGGCGGCCGGTGGCGTCGAGCCGGTCGGCGATGGTCTGGAGCGCCTCGGGGGCGAAGGTGTCGTCGCCGTCGAGGAAGAGCAGGTACTCTCCGGTCGCCCGGGCCACCCCGGCGTTGCGGGCGGGCCCCAGGCCGGAGTTGTGCGGCAGGTGGACCACGCCGACCCGGGGGTCGCGGACGGCGTACTCGTCGGCGATCGGGCCGCAGGCGTCCGGTGAGCAGTCGTCGACCACGATGATCTCGTGGTCCTTGAACGACTGGTTCAGCACGGAGTCGAGACACGCGTGCAGATACGCCTGGACCCGGTACGCGGGCACGATGACACTGAACCGGGGCACAACACATCCAGGGGTCGTTCGCGGGAGGGCAGGTGGCCCGCAAACGGCCGATGGAGTGACATGGTTACGCCGGATGTGGCATTCGGGGGAAGTACGAGGTAGGGCGGCCCGATCGGGAGTGAACGGGCCGCCCTCATGTTGACGAACGTATGTGCTGTCGTACCGCTCGGTCCCCGCGCTCTACTTGACGGCGCCCGCCATCACACCGGACACGAACTGCCTCTGGAAGGCGAAGAACACCGCCAGCGGGATCACCATCGACACGAAGGCGCCGGGCGCCAGTACGTCGATGTTGTTGCCGAACTGCCGGACCTGCTGCTGCAGGGCGACGGTGATCGGCGGGGACTCCGAGTCCGCGAAGATCAGCGCGACCAGCATGTCGTTCCACACCCAGAGGAACTGGAAGATCCCGAGCGAGGCGATCGCGGGCCCGCCGAGGGGCATCACGACCCGGGTGAACAGCCGGATCTCACCGGCGCCGTCCAGCCGTGCGGCCTCCAGCAGTTCGCGCGGGATCTCCGCGAAGAAGTTCCGCAGCAGGAAGATGGCGAACGGCAGGCCGAACGCCGTGTGGAAGATGATCACGCCGAAGGTCGTCTCGAAGATCCCGATGGTGCCGAAGAGCTCGGACACCGGGATCAGGGCGACCTGGACGGGGACCACGAGCAGTCCCACGACCAGCAGGAACCACCAGTCGCGGCCGGGGAACTCCATCCAGGCGAAGGCGTACCCGGCGAGCGAGCCGATGACGACCACCAGCACCGTGGACGGCACGGTGATCATGACCGTGCTGAAGAGGGAGTCCGTGATCGTCGAGTTGTCGAGCAGTCGCTGGTAGTTGTCGAAGGTCAGCTCGGAGGGCGCGGTGAAGACCTTCCACCAGCCGGTCGCCGCGATGTCCTCCGCCCCGCGCAGCGAGGAGAGCAGCAGCCCGATGGTCGGCATCAGCCAGAACAGGGCGACCAGGACGAGGAAGACCCGCATGGCCCCGCCGCCCGCCCGTGCGGCGATCCGCGCACCGAGGCCCTGCCGGGCCTCCGCCGCCGGTTCGGCCCGTGTGCCGCGCCCGGCCTGTGCGGCCTCGGTCGATGTCGTCACCGGCGTCCCTCCTTCCGCATCCGGCGGATGTTGAACAGCATCACCGGGATCACCAGCAGCAACAGGAGTACGGCGATGGCGCTGCCGACCCCGAGATCCGCGTCCGTGCCGAACGAGGAGCGGTAGAGCTGGAGGGCCAGGACGTTCGCGTCGTCCTGGGAGGAACCCGGCGCGATGATGAAGACCAGGTCGAAGATCTTCAGGACGTTGATCATCAGGGTGACCAGGACCACCGCGAGCACCGGTGCCAGCATCGGCACCGTGATCCGGCGGAACACCTGCCACTCGTTGGCGCCGTCCACCCGCGCCGCTTCCAGGAGTTCGCGCGGCAGACCAGCCAGGCCCGCGGCGATCAGCACCATCGCGAACCCGGCCCACATCCAGACGTAGCTGCCGATGATCCCGGGTGTCACGAGGGACGGCCCGAGCCAGTCGACCCCGTTGTACGGCTCCCGGAAGTTGTCCGCCGGGAGGCGGAGCAGCGAACCGTCGGCCGAGGCGGGCAGGGTGAACACCCCGTCCGCTCCTGCCGTCGCCGTGGCGACGACCTTGCCGTCCTTGACCGCTTCGACGGTGATGCCCTTGAGGCCGAGCTCCTTCGGATCGACGACGTTCGGCTTGCCGCCGCCGCCCTTGGTGAAGTCGAGCCAGGCCGTCCCGGTGATGCCCTCGCCGGACGCGGTGGCCGCCTTCGCGGGTTCCGCGTCGCCGGGCATCTTCGCCGGCACCACACCGACCAGCGGGAGGCTCACCGGTTCACCGGCCCGCACGGTCTCCTTCGTCACGAAGGAGCCGCCACCGCCCGCCTTCAGCGGATGGACGGGCAGCGGATGCGCCTTCGGGAAGCCCGAGGACCGAGCGAACGTGTCGTGGACGCCCACCGCCACGGCGTTGGCGACACCGCGCTCGGGCGCCTGCTCGTACACCAGCCGGAAGATGATCCCGGCGGCCAGCATCGAGATCGCCATCGGCATGAAGACGATCAGCTTGAACGCAGTGCCCCACCGGATCCTTTCCGTGAGCACGGCGAAGATCAGCCCCAGCACGGTGGCGACCGTCGGTGCGAACACGACCCAGACCGCGTTGTTCTCGACGGCCGTCCGGATGGTGTCGTCCGTGAACAGGGCCTCGTAGTTGTCCAGGCCCACGAATCCGGTGCCGGACCGGTCGAGGAACGAGCGGTAGACGGAGTACACGATGGGATAGACGACGAGTGCGCCGAGCAGCACGAGGGCCGGCAGCAGGAACGCCGCCGCGACCGCTCTGCGGGTGCCGGTCACGCTTCCCCGTGGGCGCTTCCCCGTGCCCGGGACAGGTTGCTTGTCGGCGGGGGGCGCGCTGCCGGCGCCCCCCGCGGTCGCTGTGGTCATCCCGTCAGCTCGTGTACGCCTTGGCCGCGTCGGACTCCAGTTTCGCCTGGGTCCCCGCGATGTCCTTCGGGTTCTTCAGGAAGTCCTGGAGCGTCTTCCACTCACCCTTGCCGGGCGTCCCGCCGAACGACTGCGGGGCCTGGTCGGACATGTCGAACCGGACGTCGTCACCGGCGTCGATCAGCGCCTCGGCCATCGTGCGCTGCACGTCGTTCGGGTACGCGGCCGTGTCCAGCGACTTGTTGGGCGAGATGAACCCGCCGGCCTCGGCCCAGATCTTCGCCGAGTCCTTGGAGGCCAGCCAGGTCAGCAGGGCCTGGGCGCCCTTGGTGTCCTTGAGCGCCACGGCCGCGTCCCCGCCCGTCACCACGGGGGAGTCCGCGCCGACCGCGGGGAACGGGAACACCTTGGCGTCGGTACCGATCTTCGCCTTGGTCTGCGCGATGTTGATGGAGACGAAGTCGCCCTCGAAGACCATCGCGCCCTTGGGCTGGTCGCCGCCCGTGAAGGTCTGGGTGACGGATGCCGGGAACTCGGTCTGCAGCGCGCCGTCCGCGCCGCCGGAGATCAGGCTCGGCTTGCCGAACAGCTCGGCGAGCGTGGTCAGGGCGTCCTTGACGGACGGGTCCGTCCACTTGATCTCGTGCTTGGCCAACTGGTCGTACTTCTCCGGACCGGCCTGGGAGAGGTAGACGTTCTCGAACCAGTCGGTGAGCGTCCAGCCGTCCGCCCCGCCGACCGAGACCGGGGTGACACCGGAGGCGGAGACCGTCTCGGCGGTGGCCAGGAAGTCCTTCCAGGTCTTCGGCTCGCTCGCGCCCGCGTTCTCGAACGCCTTGGCGTTGTACCAGATCAGGGACTTGTTGGCGGCCTTGAAGTAGACGCCGTACTGGGTGCCGTCGACCGCGCCGAGGTCCTGCCAGACCTGCGCGTAGTTCTGGCCCAGCTGCGCCCGTGCCTCGTTGCCGACCGGCTTGGCCCACTTCTTGGCCACGGCCTGCTGGATCGCGCCGACCTGCGGGATCATCGCCACGTCCGGCGGCTGGCCGCCCGCGATCTTCGTGCCGAGGAAGTTGACGATCGGGTCCTGCGCCGGGACGAAGGTGACCGTGGCCCCCGTGCGCTTCTCGAACTCGTCCAGCACCTTGGTGAAGTTGGCCTGCTCGGGCCCCGTCCAGACCGCGGCCACCGATATCTTCTCGCCGTCCAGCTTCGGCAGGGTGACGCTCGACGGGCTGTCCTCGCCCTTGCCGGGGCCCTCGCCCGCCTTGTCCTTGCCGTCGCCGTCGCCACCGCATCCGGTGAGGGCCAGTGCCCCGATCGCGGTGAACACCAGTGCGGCCCTACGCATTCGAAGGGTTCTGCGCATCCCTGCCCCGTCTCTCCTGCGCGCGCATGTGCGCGGACCGGCACCAACGGTCGGACCCTGCGGTGCCGCTCACGTCTCACATCGTGCGGTTCACGTCGTCCGTGCGCACAGTCCTATGCCCGGCGCACCGGAGCCGCAATACCGCTGTCCGCGCCAACTCCGTGATCGTGATCGGCTCGTGACGTCGCGTCGGCCGGCCGGATCGCCGTGACCGCTGTCGGTACCGGCACCTGATCCGCGCCCGGGGGGTCAGGGGATCAGCGGGGGGAGCGGCTCCGCGTTCACCGAACGGGCGGCCCTCTCCAGGGCACTGGCGAGCAGGGCCAGGTCGGTGGGCCCGTTGCCCAGCTCGCGGACCGGCCGACGGGCCGGCGGATCGCCCATCCGCTCCCACTCCAGCGGTACGACGGTGGGGCGCAGGGTCGCCGTGCGCGGGATGCGGCCGGTGACCCGGCCGCCCTGGAACGGGGTCACCCGGCCGTCCGGATGCCCCAGCCGCCCCCGGCCCGGAGCGGGCTCGTCGGGGGAGGGCGGGACGACGGGCGGGTCGAGCACGATGCGCAGCCGCGCGCCCCGGGCCAGCTCGGTGTCCTCGGTGCGGTCCGGGCGGGCGGAGGAGGCCACCAGGTGGACGCCGAGGCGCCCCCCGTCCCTGGCCACGGCCTCCAGCACCCGGACGACCGACCCGGCGGAGGGACGGCCGGGGCTGCCGAGCGCCGGGGCGACCAGGGCGTCGAAGTCGTCGGCCAGGACGACGAGCCGGGGAAGCGGCGAGGGGCCGGGATCCACGGGACGCGCCGAGGCGGGCCGCAGACGCAGGGTGCCGCTGGCGGGCGACTCGATGTCACCACGCTGCTCGGCGGCTCCGGCGGGGCGACGTCCGCCGAGGGTCCGCGCCTCCTCGTACCGCGCGTGCCAGGCCGTGAAGTCCAGCGGACCGAGCAGCTCCGCCCGGCGCTTCAGCTCGCCGCCCAGCGCCTGGGCGAACTCACGCATCCGTACGGGGTCGGAGGCCACCAGGTGCGAGAAGACGTGCGGCAGCTCCGTGCAGGGGCCCAGCCCCTCGCCGCGCTCCCCGTGCTCGCCGCCGGCCCCGTCGATGACGAGGATGCCGAGCCGGTCGGGGCGGGCGGCGGCGGACAGGGAGGCCGCGACGGCGCGCAGCAGCTCCGTACGGCCGCTGCCCGCGGGCCCTTCGACCAGCAGGTGCGGTCCTTCCTCGGCCAGGTCGACGGAGAGCGGGCCGCGGGGGCCCGCGCCGAGCACGATCACGGGCCGCCCCGCGTGACCGGAGGGGACCGCGGGCGCGGGGGTCCCGCTGTCCCGGCGCTGGGTGCCGATCCGGGGGGAGCCCGTGCCCGCGGGGGTGTACGCGGAGGAGCCCGAGCCCGAACTGGTCGGCCCGCCGCTGCGGAACGGGGTGTGCCCGGAGTCGGGGGAGTCGCGCTGCGCGCCCACCCGGGGGCCCGTGCTCAGCGTGCGGCCCGAGCTCGTCGTGTCCAGGTCCGCGCCGGGCACGGGCGCCGCGCGCACCGTCGCCCCCGGCTGGTCCTCGGCCGTGGACGCCCACCGCGCCATCAGGGAGGCCGGGGTGGCCCTGGCGAGCCCCAGCTCGTCCAGCAGCCGGGCGGACGGCGGCAGGGCCGCCGCCATGGGCCGGCCGGGCAGGGTGGCCGTCCCCTCGTCCCGCAGGGGGGCGAGGGCACGCCCGAACCGCTCGGCCCAGGCCGCCGACACGGCGTCCACCGAGGCGACGGTGCCGTGGCCCGCAGCCTGGCCGCCCGAGGTGCGCAGCAGCCGCAGCGCGGTCGCCACATCGCCGCTCAGCATGGCGACCGCGCCGCACTCGCGGAACGCGATCGAGGCCCGGCAGGCGGTGTCGTAGGTCGCGGCGACCGGAGAGGTCGGGGAGGCGGCCGGGGCCTCGGCCAGACAGATCAGATGGATCCCGGCTGCCGCTCCGGCACCGGCCAGCCCCGCCGTGGTCTCGCGCAGGGCCGCGGAACCGGGATCGCCGTCCACGATGACCACGGTGCTGGGCCCCGTGTGGTCGCGGGCCGCCTCCGCCACGGCCGACCGGTCGGCGCTCGCCCAGCCGGACCCCAGCGGCCCGTCCTCCATGCGGCGCACCAGCTCCGCCGCGCGGGCGGCCGCCTGCTCGCGGTCGTAGGCGAGGAGCAGACGGCAGTCCTGGCCGTGCATGGGGCGCAGATGGGGCAGCCAGCCGAGCCAGGACCACTCGCGCCGCCGCTCCTCCAGGCTCCGGGACCGGTCCGTGCTGATCAGCACGATCTCCAGGTCGAAGGGTGAGTGGAGCGCGGCGAGCTGCGCCACCGTCGAGCGGGCGAGGCCCGAGAGCCGCTCGCGCGGTCCCGCGAGACCCAGCGAGCCCGCCTCCCGCAGCCCGACGGTGACCGGCACGGCGGGAAGGTCGGCCCGCTCCGTCGTCCCGAGCCGTACGACCAGGGCCTCGGGGTGCGCGGTGTCGCGCTCCCACAGGCGGGGGCCGGGGCCGAGCGCCGTGAGGAGCACGGTCGCGGGGTCCGGCCAGGTACCGGCCGGGGCGGAGGGGGAGCCGTGGGGCAGGGAGGGGGAGCGCGGGCCGGACGTGCGGCCGGGTCCGCCGGCCGCCGGCCGGTCACCGGCCCGGGCCTCGTGGGACTGCTCGCCCTTGCCGGTCTTGAGCCGCCTCGCCCAGGCGCCTATGCCGCCCCGCCTGGGGGGCTCGTCCGGGGTCAGCGAGGAGCCGCGGCCATGGGTGGCCTGCGGGGAGGGCTCGCCCAGGTACGCGTCGTGGCCCGCCGGTCCGTCCTCGTCGTACGCGTCGTGGCCGGCGGGGGCGGAGCTGTAGGTGTGGCCGTGTCCCTCGGGGGCGGTCACGTCCGCTCCGGGCTCGCCATCCGCTCCCGCGGAGCCGTCCGCCCGCAGGCCGCCGGCCTCCGCGCGGGCCACCCGCAGGTGGCCCTCACCGTCGGGCGCCGTCGTGAGCGTGGGGGTGCGTGAGCCGGGCGTGAGCCGGAGCGTGGACTCGCCGAGCCGCAGCAGGGCGCCCGGGGCGAGCCGGACCGGGCGGTCGTGGACGTCCACGCCGTCCAGCGAGGTGCCGTTGGTGGAGCCCAGGTCGGCGACGGAGACCCGGCCGTCGTCGGAGACCGTCACCGCGCAGTGCAGCCGCGACACGTCGGGGTCGTCGAGCGGGACGTCCGCCTCGGCCGAGCGGCCGATCCGGATCTGTCCGCCGTGCAGCAGGTGGACCCCGCCGGCGTCGGGCCCCGCGATCACGTGCAGCCGCGCCGGTACGGCGTCGTCCGCGGCCTCGTCCTCGCCGGGGACCTGGAGCGAGAGCACCGTCCCGTCCACGAGGGGCGGCTCGCCGAGGGCGCAGCGCTGCGGGTCGAGCCGCTCGCGCCCGGCGTACAGCACGGTGGCGCCGCCGCCCAGGGATCCCTCGGGGCCGGACACGGCCGCGGCGAGGGCGGAGGCGACGGCGGCGAGTGCCGTCCCGGCGGGGGCGGTCACGAGCACGTCGCAGGCGCGCGCCGGGGTCTGGCCGCTGCGCGGCGCGAGGACGGTCAGCCGGATCTGCATCGCCGTCAGCGGTCCCTTCTGCGCGGGGTGCCCGGCAGGGGAAATGCCCTGTGATTCCCCCCACCCGGACACGGACGCGTCGTCCGGTACAGGTCGTCACGGAGGGTGAGGCTCCCGACCTCACGGTTCCGTGCTGGAGGCATCCTCGCACCTGCCACCGACAACACGCCCGGGGGTGGCCGCTCAGTGATCTTGAATGGCCGAGTGTGGGTGCAAAAGTGCCTGCTTGGTCTTGCCGAAGACGTGCTGCACACTCGTTCGGCAACCAACTCTTCCGTGTCTGCGTCTCGTCCGGTGGATTGCCGGTGGATTGCCGGTGGATTGCCGGGGTGGATTGCCGGTGGATTCCCCCGGCACAGCGGTGACACGACCGGAGGACGACCCGCCGGTACCCCGTACGGCGGCACTAGAGTGGGCCGGAACATCCGGGCGGGCCCCGGGGGACCGCGAGCACAACGATCAGCAGGGAGCGCGTGACGTGCGGCCAGTCGGCAGCAAGTACCTGCTCGAGGAGCCGCTCGGACGCGGCGCCACGGGCACCGTCTGGCGAGCCCGCCAGCGGGAGACCGCGGGCGCCGAGGCGGCCGTCGCCGGGCAGCCCGGCGAAACCGTCGCGATCAAGGTGCTCAAGGAGGAGCTCGCCAACGACGCGGATGTCGTGATGCGGTTCCTGCGTGAGCGCTCGGTGCTGCTGCGGCTCACCCACGCGAACATCGTGCGCACCCGGGACCTCGTCGTCGAGGGCGATCTCCTCGCCCTGGTGATGGACCTGATCGACGGTCCCGACCTGCACCGCTACCTCCGCGAGAACGGCCCGCTCAGCCCGGTCGCCGCCTCGCTGCTCACCGCCCAGATCGCGGACGCGCTGGCCGCCAGCCACGCCGACGGCGTCGTGCACCGGGACCTCAAGCCGGCCAACGTGCTGCTCGACGAGCGCAACGGCGAGATGCGCCCGATGCTCACCGACTTCGGCATCGCGCGCCTCGCGGACTCCCCGGGCCTGACCAGGACCCACGAGTTCGTCGGCACGCCCGCCTATGTGGCGCCCGAGTCCGCCGAGGGCCGTCCGCAGACCTCCGCCGTGGACGTCTACGGCGCGGGCATCCTGCTGTACGAGCTGGTCACCGGCCGTCCCCCGTTCGCCGGGGGCACCGCGCTCGAGGTCCTGCACCGGCACCTCAGCGAGGAGCCCCGGCGCCCCAGCACTGTCCCCGAACCGCTGTGGACGGTCATCGAGCGCTGCCTGCGCAAGGACCCGGACCAGCGGCCCAGCGCCGTGAACCTCGCCCGTGCCCTGCGCACCGTCGGCGCGGGCATCGGCGTGCACGCGAACTCGGCGCAGATCGCCGCCGCCGAGGGCGTGGGTGCCCTGCTCGCCCCCGACCCGGCGCCCGCCGCCGTACCGGAGACCCCGGGCGCGGCCGACCCGACGCAGGTGCTGCCGAGCAACGCGGGTTCGTACGACCCCGCGGCCCCGACCAGCGTGATGCGGCAGACCCCGGGCGGGGGCGGCCAGGCCGACCCGACCGCGATGATGCCTCCCGTGCCGTCGGGCCCCCCGCGGCCCGACGAACCGCACCCCTGGCAGTCCCAGCTCAGGGCGGCCCGTGACCGCAACGAGCAGACGCAGGTCCAGTACCTCGACCCCGACCAGGACCCGCTGCGCCGCCGGCCGCAGCGCCAGCAGCCGCCGCAGGACCAGCGCCCGCAGCCCCAGCAGCAGCGCGGCCGGCAGTACCCGCAGCAGCAGCCCCAGCGCTACCAGCCGCAGCCCCAGCAGCAACAGCGGCCCCAGCAGCCGCAGCGGCAGCAGTACGCGCCTCCGCAGCAGCCGCCGCCCCAGCAGCCGGCCCCGCGCCAGCCGAGGCAGCGCAGCGCCAATCCGATGCGCATCCCCGGCCTCGGCTGCCTCAAGGGATGCCTGTTCTCGGTGGTGCTCCTGGTCGTCGCGGCCTGGCTCATCTGGGAGCTGACGCCGCTTCAGGACTGGGTCGCCCAGGGCAAGAGCTTCTGGGACGCCATAGGGGACGGCATCACCAAGGTCACCGACTGGTTCGAGGAGATCGGCGGGAGCGGTGGCTCCGGGGGCACGACCGGTCAGTAACCTCACCCACTCTGTGCCTTTGTCGACTTCTGCGGGCCCAATTCGCCCGCAGAAGTGAAGGTTGGCGCCATCCAGGGCACGCAGCACCCCGTTCGCCGCGTAACTTTGTCGACCGGGGGTCAACGCCAGCCGCTGAGGGAGCAGTCTTGGCACGGAATATCGGCAGCCGGTACACCGCGCACCAGATCCTGGGGCGCGGCAGCGCCGGCACGGTGTGGCTCGGCGAAGGGCCCGAGGGCCCGGTCGCCATCAAGCTGCTCCGCGAGGACCTCGCGTCCGACCAGGAGCTCGTGGGCCGCTTCGTGCAGGAACGCACCGCGCTGCTCGGGCTCGGGCATCCGCACGTCGTCGCCGTCCGCGACCTCGTGGTGGACGGCACCGATCTGGCCCTGGTCATGGACCTGGTGCGGGGCACCGACCTGCGCACCCGTCTCGACCGCGAACGCCGCCTCGCCCCGGAGGCCGCCGCCGCGATCATCGCGGACGTCGCCGACGGACTCGCCGCCGCGCACCGGGCCGGTGTGGTGCACCGTGACGTCAAGCCGGAGAACATCCTGCTCGACATGGAGGGCCCGCTCGGCCCCGGCGGCTCGCACCCCGCGCTGCTGACCGACTTCGGCGTCGCCAAGCTGATCGACACCCCGCGCCGCACCAAGGCCACCAAGATCATCGGTACGCCGGACTACCTGGCGCCCGAGATCGTCGAGGGCCTCCCGCCGCGCGCCGCCGTGGACATCTACGCCCTGGCCACCGTGCTCTACGAGCTCCTCGCCGGCTTCACCCCCTTCGGAGGCGGTCACCCCGGCGCCGTCCTGCGGCGCCATGTGACCGAGACGGTCGTCCCGCTCCCGGGCATCCCCGAGGAGCTCTGGCAGCTCCTGGTCCAGTGCCTCGCCAAGGCCCCGGCGTCCCGGCTCCGTGCCTCCGAGCTCGCGACCCGGCTGCGCGAGCTGCTCCCGCTCCTGTCCGGGATACCCCCGCTCGACGTCGACGAGCCGGACAACGAGTCCGAACCGCAGGCGTACGACGAGCAGCAGTACACCCCGGCCCCGGAGGAGCCCCGCCGCCGAGGCGCGGTGCCGCTGGTGCCCGGCTCCTCCCCTGACTCCAACCGGGACACCCACACGAGCATGAGGGTGCCCGGCCCCGACGAACTCTCCGGCGGCCCCCTCGGCACGGCCCGCGCCCCGCGCGCCCCCGGCCGGCCACGCCCCGGCTCGGCGCGGAACAAGTCGGCGGCCGTCCGCAAGCGCAGGATCACCCTGGGCGTGGCGGCGGTGGCCCTGTGTGCGGCGGTCGGGGTGGGCGGCTGGCTCGCCACGAGCGGCGACGACCCGGGCTCGGCCCCCGGGGACACGCGGAATTCCGCCCCGACGGCCCCCTGAGGGCCGTCCCGGGAGGGCCGGGATCCGGGGCCCCGGGAGGCCCGTGATCCGGGGGAGGGACAGGTTCACTCGCCCAGCCGTTACGCTGGACCCGTGGCAGTCGTCGATATTTCCGAAGAGCTGAAGTCCCTCTCCTCGACCATGGGGTCGATCGAGGCCGTCCTGGACCTGGATGCGCTGAGGGCCGACATCGCCGCGCTCGAGGAGCAGGCGGCGGCCCCGTCCCTCTGGGACGACCCGGACGCGGCGCAGAAGATCACCAGCAAGCTTTCGCACCTCCAGGCCGAGGTCCGCAAGACCGAGGCCCTGCGGAGCCGTATCGACGATCTCGGAGTCCTCTTCGAGCTCGCCGAGGACGAGGGTGACGCCGACACGCAGGCCGAGGCCGAGGCGGAGCTCGAGTCCGTCCGCAAGGCGCTCGACGAGATGGAGGTCCGCACCCTCCTCTCCGGCGAGTACGACGCGCGCGAGGCCCTGGTCACCATCCGGGCCGAGGCGGGCGGCGTCGACGCGGCGGACTTCGCGGAGAAGCTCCAGCGCATGTACCTCCGCTGGGCGGAGCGGCACAACTACAAGACCGAGGTCTACGAGACGGCGTACGCCGAAGAGGCCGGCATCAAGTCGACCACCTTCGCGGTGGAGGTGCCCTACGCCTACGGCACCCTCTCCGTGGAGCAGGGCACCCACCGCCTCGTCCGCATCTCGCCCTTCGACAACCAGGGCCGTCGCCAGACGTCCTTCGCGGGTGTCGAGGTGCTGCCGGTCGTCGAGCAGACCGACCACGTCGAGATCGACGAGTCCGAGCTGCGCGTGGACGTGTACCGCTCGTCGGGCCCCGGCGGTCAGGGCGTCAACACCACGGACTCCGCGGTGCGCCTGACCCACCTGCCGACCGGCATCGTCGTCTCCTGCCAGAACGAGCGCTCGCAGATCCAGAACAAGGCGTCCGCGATGAACGTCCTCCAGGCGAAGCTCCTCGAGCGCCGCCGCCAGGAGGAGCAGGCGAAGATGAACGCGCTCAAGGGGGACGGCGGCAACTCCTGGGGCAACCAGATGCGTTCGTACGTCCTGCACCCGTACCAGATGGTCAAGGACCTGCGTACGGAGTTCGAGATGGGCAACCCCGAAGCGGTCTTCAACGGCGAGATCGACGGCTTCGTCGAGGCCGGCATCCGCTGGCGCAAGCAGAGCGAGAAGTAACTCCAGCCGTACGGCTGCGGGGCCCGGACGGGATTCACCGTCCGGGCCCTTCGCGTTCCCATCCCGTCGGATGCACAGGGGAGTTGAGGGGGACGTGTGGCGAACGCGTCACAGTCGTGCTTCCTATTAGCAGTCAAGAACCCCTATAGCAGCTCTTATCCCCCCGGAACGGCCTTGACGTACTCCTTATCTCTGGACAGGGTGCAGAAGCAGCACGCGTATGTCTGGGACAGGTGTGATCGGGGGCGGGCGGGATGACCACGGTACGGCGTGGCCCTGCAGGAGGAGTGACCCCGCAGGGCCGAGGACCGCATATGGCTGCTCCATCGACGAGATCAGCTACTGGGGGTAGCAACAGATGACGAAGAAGACGCGCATCCGCGTCGCGCGGATAGCCGCTGGTGCGGTTATTGCCGCGGGTGCCTCGCTCACGGCAGCGGGCGCCGCACAGGCGGTCGGCATCGGCCTGGGACTCGAGATCGACGGTGCGGACGCCAGCGTCAGCGCCCAGGTCGGCACGGGCGACGACGGTGACAGTGGCGCCGGCGGCGTTGACGGCGGCGGCGACAGCGGCGCCGGTGGTGTCGACGGTGGCGCGACCGATGGTGGCGCGACCGATGGCGGCGCGACCGATGGTGGTGCCACGGACGGTGGCGCCACGGACGGTGGCGCGACTGACGGTGGTGCCACGGATGGTGGCGCGACCGACGGCGGTGCGACCGATGGCGGTGCGACCGATGGTGGTGCCACGGATGGTGGCGCGACCGACGGCGGTGCGACCGATGGCGGTGCGACCGATGGTGGTGCCACGGATGGTGGCGCGACCGACGGCGGTGCGACCGATGGCGGTGCGACCGATGGTGGTGCCACGGATGGTGGCGCGACCGACGGTGGCACGACCGACGGCGGGTCCACGGATGGTGGCTCCACGGACGGCGGCTCCACCGACGGCGGCTCCACGGATGGTGGGTCCACGGACGGCGGCTCCACGGATGGTGGGTCCACGGACGGCGGTTCCACCGGGACGCCCGACCCGTCCTACCCGGACGCCGGTGACAACACCGACACGGACAGTGTCGGCAACCAGCCGGTCGAGCAGGGCAAGGGCAAGGACGAGCTCGCCGAGACCGGTGCGGCCGAGACCACGTTCCTGCTGCTCGGTGCCGCGACGATGATCGCCGGTGGCATCGGCTTCCGCATCCTGCCGCGCCTGGCCGGCGGTCGCACGACCGCCTGAGCCTCACGCGCACGCTGAAGGGCCCGGGAGAGCCTTCAAGGCCTCCCGGGCCCTTTCGTGTACCGGAGCCGCTCCTGCGGCCGTACGCGCACGCCTCAGCCCCGCCGGGCGGACGCGAGGCGCCTTCCCGCTCAGACGGCCTGGTGCGCCAGCAGGGCCAGGGCGGCCACCAGGATCACCATCAGCGCTATCAGCATCGCGGGATTGAGCCCCGCGAACGGCCCCTGCTCCTGCATGCGCTCCCGGCTCGCCCGACAGACACGGCAGCGGCCCTCGCTCACGGGCGCCGCGCAGTTCGCGCACACCAGTCGGTCATAGGTCATGCGCACTCCTCCTCCCGCGCGGCGGAGCCGCATTCACGTTCTCTCCGCACAACGCTCAGGGAAACGCAACCGTTCCCCCTTCCACTGTGCCAGCTCGCGGCGGTTTCGGCGCGGCCCGCCGGACAAGGTCCGGCACGCCCCGTTTCGTTCCGTACCGCGTTCCGTCACAAATCCCTCATTGCCGGACGCCGACTGCACGCGCTCACCCGGTTCGCGTATGGTCACGCTCACCTACCCCCGGCCGACCGTGGTGCATCCGTGATCCGATTCGACAACGTCTCCAAGACCTACCCGAAGCAGAGCCGCCCAGCTCTCCGGGACGTCTCACTCGACATCGAGAAGGGCGAGTTCGTCTTCCTGGTGGGCTCCTCCGGCTCCGGCAAGTCCACCTTCATGCGGCTCATCCTCCGGGAGGAGCGCGCCAGTCAGGGCATGGTCCATGTCCTCGGCAAGGACCTCGCGCGGCTGTCCAACTGGAAGGTGCCGCAGATGCGCCGCCAGCTGGGCACGGTGTTCCAGGACTTCCGGCTCCTCCCCAACAAGACCGTCGCCGAGAACGTGGCCTTCGCGCAGGAGGTCATCGGCAAGCCCCGCGGTGAGATCCGCAAGGCGGTGCCGCAGGTTCTCGACCTCGTGGGTCTCGGGGGCAAGGAGGACCGGATGCCCGGTGAGCTCTCCGGCGGTGAGCAGCAACGTGTCGCCATCGCGCGGGCGTTCGTCAACCGCCCCATGCTGCTGATCGCGGACGAGCCGACCGGCAACCTCGACCCGCAGACCTCCGTGGGCATCATGAAGCTGCTGGACCGGATCAACCGGACCGGCACCACCGTGATCATGGCGACCCACGACCAGAACATCGTCGACCAGATGCGCAAGCGCGTCATCGAGCTCGAGCAGGGCCGTCTCGTCCGTGACCAGGCGCGTGGCGTCTACGGCTACCAGCACTGAGCATCGAGTACTGAAAGGACGCCATGCGCGCCCAGTTCGTCCTGTCGGAGATCGGCGTCGGTCTTCGTCGCAACCTCACGATGACCTTCGCGGTCGTGGTCTCCGTCGCCCTCTCGCTCGCCCTGTTCGGCGGTGCGCTGTTGATGCGCGAGCAGGTCAGCTCGATGAAGACCTACTGGTACGACAAGGTCAACGTCTCGATCTTCCTCTGCAACAAGAACGACGCCAAGGACGTCCCCAAGTGCGCCAAGGGGGCCGTCACCGCGGAGCAGAAGAAGGAGATCAAGGCCGACCTCGAGAAGATGGAGGCCGTCGAGAAGCCGGTCCTCTTCGAGAACGTCGACGACGCGTACAAGCACTACCAGGAGCAGTTCGGCGACTCGCCGATGGCCGGCAACATCACGCCGGACCAGATGCAGGAGTCGTTCCGGGTCAAGCTCAAGGACCCGCAGAAGTACAAGGTGGTCGCGACGGCCTTCGCGGGCCGTGACGGGGTGCAGTCCGTCCAGGACCAGCGCAGCATCCTCGACAACCTCTTCGGGCTGATGAACGGCATGAACGTGGCCGCGATCTTCCTGATGGGGCTGATGCTGGTCATCGCGCTGATGCTCATCGTGAACACCGTCCGCGTCTCGGCGTTCAGCCGGAGACGGGAGACGGGCATCATGCGGCTGGTGGGGGCCTCGGGCTTCTACATCCAGATGCCGTTCATCATGGAGGCCGCCTTCGCCGGTCTGATCGGCGGACTGCTCGCCTGCGTGATCCTGATAGCGGCCCGGTACTTCCTGATCGACGGCGGTCTCGCGCTCCAGGAGAAGCTGAACCTGATCGACTTCATCGGATGGGAAGCGGTGCTCACGAAGCTTCCGCTGGTCCTCGCGATCGGTCTGCTGATGCCCGCCGTCGCCGCCCTCTTCGCGTTGCGCAAGTACCTCAAGGTGTGACGAGCGCCCCGTCCCGCATGCGGCCAACGCGCCGTGGGCGGACGGGGCGTTGTCCTACACTCGGCCCCATGCCGGGCCATACGTACCACCTGAAACCCCGCGGTATCCACCGCGGGGCGGCCCTGACGCTGGTGTTCGCGAGCGTGCTGGCGACCGCCGCGGCCACCGGGTCCCTGCCCCGCGAGGGAGGCACGGGCACCGAGATAAAGACCCGTGCCGTGTCCTCCACCATCGGTTCGGTGGACCGCGAGGAGATCGCGGACGCGGTCGCCGACGCCGAGGCCGACGGGAAGTCGGGCACGGACGCCGCCGAGGAGGTCGTCAGCCGCAGCGGGGACCGCTGGGGCGCGGTCTACGACGAGCGGGAGTACGAGGAGCTCGAGCAGGCCCTCGACGGCTCGTACACCGGCGTGGGGATCTCCGCCCGCCGCTCGGCCCGTGGCGAGGTCACGGTGACGGCGGTCCAGCCCGGCGGGCCCGCGGACCGGGCGGGCGTGCGCGGGGGCGACCTGCTGCGCACCCTCGACGGCCGGCCCGTCGAGAAGCGCCCCGTCGCCGAGGTCGTCGCGCTGCTGCGCGGGGACCGCACGAAGGCGGCCGAGGGCTCCTCCGTCGTCCTCGGACTGAGCCGCGGCGGGCACTCCTGGACCACGACCCTGCGCAGGGCGCGGCTCAGCACGGACCCGGTGAGCGTCCGGCGCCTCGGACGGGCTCCCTCCTCCGCCGTGCTGATCAAGGTCTCCGCGTTCACCAAGGGCACGGGCACCGCGGTCCGCGACGCCGTGGACGAGGCACCCGGGGAAGCCGGGATCCTCCTGGACCTCCGGGCCAACGCGGGCGGCCTCGTCACCGAGGCCGTCACCGCCTCCTCGGCCTTCCTCGACGGCGGCCTCGTCGCCACCTACGACGTGCACGGTGAGCAGCGTGCCCTGTACGCCGACGCCGGCGGCGACACCGAGCGCCCCGTGGTGGTCCTGGTCGACGGCGGCACCATGAGCGCCGCCGAACTGCTGACCGGTGCGCTGCAGGACCGGGGCAGGGCCGTGACCGTCGGTTCCCGCACCTTCGGCAAGGGCGCCGTGCAGATGCCCAGCAAGCTCCCGGGCGGTTCGGTGGCCGAGCTGACCGTCGGGCACTACCGCACTCCGGCCGGCCGCAGCGTCGAGGGGAGCGGCATCACGCCGGACGTCGGAGCGGGTCCGGAGGCCCAGCAGCGGGGCGAGACGGTATTGAGTGGCCTCGGGGGTGGGTCGTAGTGCGAAAATGACCGCACTATGGCCAAGGAAAAAGACACCGGGCGCAAGATGATCGCGCAGAACAAGAAGGCGCGGCACGACTACCACGTCCTCGACACCTACGAGTGCGGTCTCGTGCTCATGGGCACGGAGGTCAAGTCGCTGCGGATGGGCAGGGCGTCGCTGGTCGACGGCTTCGTCCAGATCGACGACGGCGAGGCGTGGCTGCACAACATCCACGTCCCGGAGTACGTGCAGGGCACGTGGACCAACCACTCGGCCAAGCGGAAGCGCAAGCTGCTGCTGCACCGGGCCGAGATCGACAAGCTGGAGTCCAAGTCGCAGGAGACGGGTCACACCATCGTGCCCCTCGCCCTGTACTTCAAGGACGGCCGGGTCAAGGTCGAGATCGCGCTCGCCAAGGGCAAGAAGGAGTTCGACAAGCGGCAGACGCTGCGCGAGAAGCAGGACACGCGGGAGACGAACCGCGCGATCTCGGCGGCCCGCCGGCGCCAGCGCAGCGCGTAGGCACCACCCGGTCCGGGGCCCGTGCCCCGGAGCCGCCGGAATACGGTGGCATCCGTGCGCGTTGGTCACGTACGATGGGCCGTGCACCTCAGCGAAGGTGCGCGATTTGAAAAATCAACATGGGGATGATCGGTTTCGACAGCGGATGTCGAGGCAGGGGAAGCGAGTCGAGGAAGCGACAATGATCTCGTAAACCATATGTCGCAAACAATAATCGCCACTTCTAAGCGCGATTCCTCCGCCTTCGCCCTCGCTGCCTAATCAGCAGCTAGCGAAGACTCTGCGGAGTGTCAGCCCGGGGTTGGTCCCGACCCGGATCCTGGCATCAACTAGGGATCTAAACTTCTAAGCCCGGTCACGGGGCCTAGAAGGAAATCAAACAGTGACTGGGCCTGTCGGAGGCTTGTTCGCGTGACCTCCGGGGCCGAGAAAAGCGCAGCGAACTGCACTCGGAGAAGCCCTGGTTCCGCACCGTTGGACGCGGGTTCGATTCCCGCCATCTCCACAATTCCCATGTGAACGAGGACCCCGCTGCCCCTGGCAGCGGGGTCCTCGTTTTTTTGTCCCGTTCCACCGGGGCCTCGTCCGTGTGCCCCACCGGGCTCAGGCTCTGCGCGTCCCGACCGCCGCCACGGCCAGGGCGAGGGCCGCCGCGCACATCGGTACGGCGTAACCGGTCACCGTCCCGGAGCGCTCCACCGTCCAGCCGCCCACCGCCGACCCCGCCGCTATGCCGCCCAGCAGCGCGGTGACGGCGAGCGTCATGCCCTCGTTGAGCTGGGCCCGCGGGGTCAGCCGCTGGATCAGGGTCATGCCCGTGACCATGGTGGGCGCGGTGGCCGCCCCCGCCAGCAGCAGGCAGCCCGCGAGGACGGGCAGGGAGCCCGTCGTGGCCGCGGCGGTCAGGGGGAGCGACATCAGCGCGGTCATCCCCGCCAGGCAGAGCATCAGCCTGCGTCCGACGCGCGCGGCCGGGCGCAGGGAGCCGTACAGCAGCCCGGCCACGCAGGAGCCGCCGGCCTGGAGTGCGAGGATCGCGCCTCCGGCATGGGCGATCGAGACGACCTCCATGGCGCCGAAGACCGCGCCCGTAGCGAGGAAGACGGCGAGCAGGGCGGGGACGCCGGGGGTGCGCAGCGGTGAGGCGGCCCGGGTGCGGGGTGCCACCGGGGGCTCCGTCGCGCGCTGCGCGGCGAAGACCAGGACGCCGGTCATCAGCAGGATGGCGCCGGTGAGAGTGCCCGCCTCGGGGAAGAGCGCTTCGCAGAGGGAGGCGGCGAGCACCGGTCCGAGCATGAAGCAGAGCTCGTCGGCGGCCTGTTCGAAGGAGTTCGCGGTGTGCAGGGCCGCCGGGTCGCCCTGGTGCAGATGGGCCCAGCGGGCCCGCGACATGCCGCCGGTGTTGGGTGTGGTGGCCGTCGCGGCGTAGGCGGCGAAGAGCGTCCAGACCGGTGCGTCGTGGTGCACGCAGAGCACCAGGGCCAGCGAGCCGGTCACCGCGACGGCGGTGGCGGGGACCGCGATCCTGGCCTGGCCGTACCGGTCGACGAGGCGTGCCGTCCAGGGAGCGACCACGGCGGTCGCGGCCAGTCCGGTGGCGGTGACGGCACCGGCAAGGGCGTACGAGCCGTGCGCCCCGGCGATCATGATGACGGCGCTGACGCTGAACATTCCCATGGGCAGCCTGGCGAGCAGGTTCCCCGCGGTGAAGGCGCGTGCGCCGGGGGTGGCCAGCAGCCGGAGGTACGGATGGGGCGGGGAGGCCGGAGGGCCGGCCGTCGCGGCGGTTTCGTGGGACACGCGTTCACCTTCGGGCCGGGGCCTCCACGGCGTCCAACACCTGATCGGAGCGCATTCACGCACCTGCGTTGTAAGTTGGGCGCGTGGCCGTCCCCGACATCGATCCCCGGCTCCTCCGCGCGTTCCTCGCCGTGGCCGAGGAACTGCACTTCACCCGCGCCGCCGCCCGGCTCTACGTCGCCCAGCAGGCCCTGAGCCGGGACATCCGCCGGCTGGAGCGCGAGCTGGGGAGCGGTCTCTTCGTCCGCACCACGCGGCAGGTGTCGCTCACCGCGGACGGGGAACGTCTGCTGCCCCACGCCCGCCGGGTGCTCGACGCGCACGCCGCGCTGTCCGCCGCCTTCACGGACCCGGCGGACCGCCCCCTGCTCGTCGATCTCAACACCGACGGGATGACGGCGGCCCGGGTGCTCGCCCGCGCGCGGGAGCTCGCGCCGGAGTGCGAGCTGATGGCGCGCTTCGAGAGCGGACTGACCTGGGCGGCGGGCGAAGTGCTCGCGGGGCGGCTCGACGTATCCTTCGGGAGGGCGGCCGGTCTCGATCCTGCGGTGCTCGCCCGTCTCTCCGTGCAGCCGGTGCGGTACGAGCCGATGGCCGTCCTCCTGCCGGACGATCATCCTCTGGCAGGGCGTGAGACGGTCGCCATGAGCGAGCTCACCGGTGAGACCGTCTACGCCGGTGCCGGTAATGCGCGCACGGCCGAGTGGACGGATCTTGCGACCGTACTTTTCGCCGAATGGGACATCGTCCTGGCGCCACCTGCGCCGCTCGCTGTCGGAGTGGCCGAATTTCAACGGGTCATGGCGAAAACAGGGAACCCCGTACTGGCCGTCGCCGGTTTCCCGCCGCTGCCGGGAACGGTGCTGCGCCCGCTCGTGCGCCCGGTGCCGCTCTCCCCGCTGCTGATGGTGTGGCGGAAGGGATCGGGGCACCCCGGACTGGCCGCGCTGCGGGCCGCGATCAGGCAACTTGCCGTGGCGGAAGGGTGGATGGTGCGATCACCCGCCTCGTGGTTGCCTGAGATCGATGCATCACTCATGCGTGACCATTCATGAACAACAAGTGATATCCGCCCCTGGCCGTCGCCGCTGTGCGCTACATTCGGTGTCTCGGGTGCACGGTGGCAGGTGACGCGTGGACGGGGTGGGGGCTCCGGTTCGATGGCAAGATTCCAGCCATTTCTCGCGCACCTGTTCCATTCAGTGGGGGAAGTGCGAACACCTGTGGAAAATTGGCGCGAAGGTACCCGAACCGGGCACACTCATGAGCCGAACGACGTGACCGTCCAACTCGACGGGCTGGGCCGTCAACTCTCCGAATTACCTGCGGAACCCAGCTCTCCGGACCCGTCCGACGGGCCCGTGTTCGTCGACGAGAGCGGCCGCCGCAGCAAGACGTACCGGCGTGTGGGCTGGGTGCTCGCCACGATCTGCGCCGTGTACGCGGTGACGCTCGTGGTCGCGGTGCTCGGCGGGAACTCCGCCGCCCCCTGGCTGCCCCTCTCCGGACAGGACGAGAAGCACGCGGAAGAGGTCGAGGTGCGGCCCGCCCCGAGCGACGACGTCGTGTCCCGGAGCCCCGGGGCCACGCCCGGTGCCTCCGCCTCGGACTCCGGATCCGCCTCGGCGACGCCGTCGGACGGCGCGTCCGCGTCGGCTCCGGCCGCGCCCGGACCGAGCGCCTCGGCCTCCGCGTCCGTCAGGCCTCCCCGGGAGGACACCTCTTCAGCGCCCGTCGTCCCGGGCCATTCGGCCTCCACGGCGCCGACCGGTGAGCCGACGGTGTCCACCAGCCCGGAGCCGCCCGTCGAGGAGAGCCCGCCGACGTCTCCGGACCCCTCGGAGTCTCCGGCGCAACCACAAGAAGGCACTCAGTAGATGACAACCCCCGTTTCGAGGGGCAGGCACAACCGGAAGAAGAAGCGGACCCTCCGGCGCAGGCTTCCCATGCGCTATCTGCTCCCGTCGCTCCTTCTCGTGGCCCTGCTCGCCATGCTCATGCTGCGCGGATACGTGCACAGCGAGATCCTCGCCGACCACCGGATCCAGGCACCGGCCGCCACCACCCAGGTGCCGGAGGACGTCCTCGACGGAGGTCCGGTCATCGACGCCCGTACGGCGGGGGAGGACGCCGAGGCGCTCCGGATACCCGACCGCAAGATCGTCCTGACCTTCGACGACGGCCCCGACCCGGTCTGGACCCCGCGCGTCCTGGACGAGCTCGCGAAGTACCACGCGCACGGCGTCTTCTTCGTCACCGGCACCATGGCCTCGCGCTACCCGGACCTGGTGCAGCGGATGGTGGACGAGGGACACGAGGTCGGACTGCACACCTTCAACCACCCCGACCTCTCGTTCCAGTCCACCGACCGCATCGACTGGGAGCTCTCCCAGAACCAGCTGGTGCTGGCGGGCGCGGCCGGCATCCGTACGTCCCTGTTCCGCCCCCCTTACTCCTCGTTCTCCGACGCGATGGACAACAAGTCCTGGCCGGTCACGCAGTACATCGGCAGCCGCGGCTACCTCACCGTCGTGAACAACACCGACAGTGAGGACTGGAAGCGCCCCGGCGTGCCCGCGATCATCGAGCGCGCCACGCCGAAGCAGGGCAAGGGCGCCGTCATCCTGATGCACGACTCCGGTGGTGACCGGTCCCAGACCGTGTCCGCGCTGGGGGAGTTCCTCCCGCAGATGCAGGAGCGGGGTTACGAGTTCACCAACCTGACCTCGGCGCTCGGCGCCCCCAGCGCGCACACCCCGGTCACCGGGTTCGCGCTCTGGAAGGGCAAGGCGTTCATAGGGGCGGTGAAGATCTCCGAGAACGTCACCGGTGTCCTGGTGGTCGGGCTCGCGGTCATCGGTGTCCTGGTGATGGTGCGCTTCGGACTGATGCTGCTGCTCTCCTTCCTGCACGCCAGGAAGGTGCGCCGGAGGAACTTCAGCTGGGGTGAGCCCTTCACCCGCCCGGTGTCGGTCCTGGTGCCCGCCTACAACGAGCGCGAGTGCATCGAGGCCACCGTGCGCTCGCTCGTGGCCAGCGACTACCCGATCGAGGTCATCGTCATCGACGACGGCTCGACGGACGGCACGGCCGACCTCGTCGAGGCGATGAGGATCCCGAACGTCCGGGTCGTTCGCCAACGCAACGCGGGCAAGCCCGCCGCGCTCAACAACGGCATCGCGCACGCCCGTCACGACATCGTCGTGATGATGGACGGCGACACGGTCTTCGAACCCTCCACCGTGCGCGAGCTCGTCCAGCCGTTCGCCGACCCCCGGGTCGGAGCGGTCGCGGGCAACGCCAAGGTCGGCAACCGTGACTCGCTGATCGGCGCCTGGCAGCACATCGAGTACGTGATGGGCTTCAACCTCGACCGCAGGATGTACGACCTCCTGGGCTGCATGCCCACCATCCCCGGTGCGGTCGGCGCCTTCCGGCGGGACGGGCTGGACCGGATCGGCGGCATGAGCGAGGACACCCTCGCCGAGGACACCGACGTCACCATGGCGCTGCACCGCGACGGCTGGCGCGTCGTCTACGCGGAGAACGCCAGGGCCTGGACCGAGGCACCCGAGTCCGTGCAGCAGCTGTGGTCGCAGCGCTACCGCTGGTCGTACGGCACGATGCAGGCCGTCTGGAAGCACCGCCGCGCGGTCGTCGAGCGGGGGCCCTCGGGCCGCTTCGGACGGGTGGGCCTGCCGTTCGTCTCCCTGTTCATGGTCGTCGCCCCGCTGCTGGCGCCCCTCATCGACGTCTTCCTCCTGTACGGACTGGTCTTCGGCCCGACGGGGAAGACGGTCGCGGCCTGGTTCGGCGTCCTCCTGGTGCAGGCCGTCTGCGCCGCGTACGCCTTCCGGCTCGACCGGGAGCGCATGACCCACCTGATCTCCCTGCCGCTCCAGCAGGTCCTCTACCGGCAGCTGATGTACGTCGTGCTGCTCCAGTCCTGGATCACCGCTCTCACCGGCGGCCGACTGCGCTGGCAGAAGCTGCGGCGCACCGGCGTGGTGGAGGCGCCGGGCGGCACACAGAACCGCCGCAAGGAAACGGACCGGAGGCCGGTGGCATGACCTATCCCGACCGGCCGAGCCAGAACGGCGCCGGACGCGACCACGGCGCCGGACACGACAACGGCTCCGGATCCGACCACGGCGCCTGGCCGTCCGCCGACGCCGCATGGACGCCGTCGCCCCCGCAGGGCGGTGGCCCCCGCCCGGCGCACGCCGGCGCCACGTACACCGCTCCGCACGCGCCCGCCTCCGGCTACCCCGCCCCGTCGGGACGCCCGGAGCAGGCCCCCGTCGTCACCGCCACCGTCCCCGCTCCGGCGGCGCACCCGGAGCGGCGGGGCACCGGTCCGGACACGTCCGCCGACGTCCCCGCGCCCCCGGCGAGGCCGGGCCGGGACCGCTACCTCGACCTGCTCAGGGCCGTCGCCCTCGTCCGCGTCGTCGCCTTCCACCTCTTCGGCTGGGCCTGGCTGACCATCCTGTTCCCGTCCATGGGCGTGATGTTCGCCCTGGCCGGATCGCTGATGGCCCGCTCGCTGTCCCGGCCGGCCCTGAGCGTCATCCGCGGCCGCCTGCGGAGGCTGCTCCCGCCGATGTGGGCGTTCTCCCTCGTCGTCGTGCCGGTGATGCTCGCGCTGAGCTGGAAGCCCGTCCGGGAGGAGGGGCTGTGGTGGTTCATCAAGCTCGGCAGCTACGTCCTCCCGCTCGGCTCCCCTCCGTACCCCGAGGAGAGCGGCTCCACCGGAGGCTGGCTGGAGCTGAGCTGGGCGGACCAGGCGGCGGGACCGCTCTGGTACATCCGGGCCTACCTCTGGTTCGTGCTCGCCTCGCCCCTGCTGCTCAAGGCGTTCCGCAAGCTGCCCTGGGTCACGCTGCTCGCCCCGCTCGCCCTCACCGCCGTGATCGGGACCGGGCTCGTGACCGTCCCCGGCACCCTCGGTGAAGGGCTGGTCGACTTCGCGGTGTTCGGCTCCTGCTGGATCCTGGGCTTCGCGCACCACGACGGACTGCTGAAGCGGATACCGCGCTACCTGGCGGTGTCGTCGGCCGCGATCGTCATGGGCTTCGGCCTGTGGTGGGCGTCCGGCCACCTCACCGAGGAGGGCTGGAACCTCGACGAGATCCCGCTCGCCCAGGCCACCTGGTCCCTCGGCTTCTGCGCGATCCTGCTCGTCTACGCACCGTCCTGGCAGAAGCTCCCCGGCAGGCTCGCAGGCTGGGACGGCCTGGTCACGCTGGCCAACAACAGGGCCGTGACGATCTACCTGTGGCACAACCTGCTGCTCATGGCCGCCGCGCACCTCGTGGACGAGCTCTGGTCCATCCCCTGGTTCGGCGACGCGTTCGGCACGTACATGGAGAAGTCGTACGAGGTGCTGGTCTTCCTCGCGATCTGGCCGCTGACAGGGCTCGCGATTCTGGCGTTCGGCTGGGTCGAGGACGTCGCCGCCAAGCGCCGGCCGCGCCTCTGGCCCAACGGGGCGGGCCGGAAGCGCCGGGCCTGAGACCGGCCGACGCGACGGGGGTGCGGCGGGCCCGGCTCACCGCACCCCCTTCGGCCGAGTGAGAGCAAGGTTGCGCACCGGTCACCTCACGGCACCGCACCGAAACGCGGACTCCCTAGCGTCGGCAGGACAACACCCCGACCCCTGTGGAGGCGCGTGATGGCCGGTCGTTGGATCGAGCAGTGGGACCCGGAGGACGAGGCCTTCTGGCGGGAGAAGGGCGAGAAGGTCGCCCGGCGGAACCTGTGGTTCTCCGTGCTCTCCGAGCACATCGGCTTCTCGATCTGGTCCCTGTGGTCCGTCATGGTGCTGTTCATGGGGCCCGAGTACGGCGTCGACCCGGCCGGGAAGTTCTTCCTCATCTCCACGGCCACCCTGGTCGGCGCCCTCGTCCGGGTGCCGTACACCTTCGCGGTCGCCCTGTTCGGCGGGCGCAACTGGACGATCTTCAGCGCCCTGTCGCTCCTGGTGCCGACCGGCGCCGCCTTCTGGGTGATGGAGCCCGGCACCTCGTACACGACGTTCATCGTCGTCGCCGCGCTCACCGGCATCGGAGGCGGCAACTTCGCCTCGTCGATGACGAACATCAACGCCTTCTTCCCGCTGCGCAAGAAGGGCTGGGCGCTCGGGCTCAACGCCGGCGGCGGGAACATCGGCGTCCCCGTCGTCCAGCTCATCGGCCTCCTGGTGATCGGCACGGCCGGCGCGGCGAACCCGCGGATCGTGCTCGGGGTGTACATCCCGCTGATCGTCGTGGCCGCGCTCGGCGCCGCGCTCCGCATGGACAACCTCAGGCCCGTCCAGAACGACACCGGGGCGGCGCTCCAGGCGGTGCGGGAGCCGCACACCTGGATCATGGCGGTGCTCTACATCGGCACCTTCGGCTCCTTCATCGGCTACAGCTTCGCCTTCGGACTCGTCCTGCAGACGCAGTTCGGGCGTACCCCGCTGCAGGCGGCCTCGCTCACCTTCATCGGCCCGCTGCTCGGCTCCCTGATCCGGCCCGTCGGCGGCCTGCTGGCCGACCGCTTCGGCGGCGCGCGGATCACCCTGTGGAACTTCGCGGGCATGGCCGCCGCGACCGGGGTCGTCGTCTACGCCTCCGGCATCGAGTCGCTCACGGTGTTCCTGCTCGGCTTCATCGCCCTGTTCGTGCTGTCGGGACTGGGCAACGGGTCCACCTTCAAGATGATCCCGGGCATCTTCCACGCCCAGGGGATCGCCAAGGGCCTGAGCGCCGAGGGGGCCGCGGCCCACGGGCGACGGCTCTCCGGTGCGGCCATGGGGCTCATCGGGGCGATCGGGGCGCTGGGCGGCCTCGCGATCAACCTGGCGTTCCGCCAGTCCTTCGCGACCTCGGGCGCCGGGACGGCCGCCTTCTGGTGCTTCCTCGGCTTCTACGCGGTCTGCTTCACCCTCACGTGGGCGGTATACCTTCGCCGTACCGAGGCGGTGGCCGCGAAGCCCCAGCTCAGCTACGCCGAGGTGTGAGGATGACCACAGCGCGTCGCAGGACGTAACGGGCGGGAAATACAGGAGAACCGAGACTGTCACGCAGTGTTGACAGTCTCGGTCCTCCGCATCATCGAGCAACAGCGGGACGAGAGCCGGGTATCACGCCATGCACGACGACGACGCACAGCACGGGCCCCTGGCGGGCTTCACGGTCGGGGTGACCGCAGCCCGTCGCGCGGAGGAGCTGGGGACGCTCCTCACGCGCAGGGGCGCCTCGGTCATGCACGCGCCCGCCCTGCGGATCGTGCCGCTCGCGGACGACAGCGAACTCCTGGCCGCGACCAAGGAACTGATCGACACGCCTCCCGACGTCGTGATCGCCACGACCGCCATCGGTTTCAGGGGCTGGGTGGAGGCCACCGACGGCTGGGGCATCGGCGACGAGCTCCTCGATCTGCTCCGCGGCACGGAACTGCTCGCCCGTGGACCCAAGGTCAAGGGCGCCATCCGCGCGGCCGGGCTCACCGAGGAGTGGTCGCCGCAGTCCGAGTCGATGGCCGAGGTCCTGGACCGGCTGCTGGACGAGGGCGTGTCGGGCCGCCGCGTCGCCCTCCAGCTGCACGGCGAACCGCTGCCCGGTTTCGTCGAGTCGCTCCGGGCGGCGGGTGCCGAGGTCGTCGGCGTGCCCGTGTACCGGTGGATGCCCCCGGAGGACATCGCCCCGCTCGACCGCATGCTCGACGTCACGGTCGCCCGCGGTCTGGACGCCCTCACCTTCACCAGTGCTCCCGCCGCGGCCTCCTACCTGAACCGCGCGGAGGCCCGCGGCATCCTCCCGGAGGTCCTGTCGGCCCTGAGCCACGACGTCGTCACCGCCTGCGTGGGACCGGTCACCGCCCTGCCCCTGCAGGCCAAGGGCATCGACACCGTCCAGCCGGAGCGCTTCCGGCTGGGCCCGCTCGTCCAGGTGCTCTGCGCCCAACTGCCCGCGCGCGCCCGCACGCTGCCCGTCGCCGGTCACACCGTCGAGATCCGCGGGCACGCCGTGCTGGTCGACGGCGCCCTGCGCTCCGTGCCGCCGGCCGGCATGGCCCTGCTGCACACGCTGGCCCGGAAGCCGGGCTGGGTGGTCGCCCGCGCGGACCTGCTGCGGGCGCTGCCCGGCAGCGGCACCGACGAGCACGCCGTGGAGACGGCGATGGCCCGGCTGCGCACGGCGCTCGGGGCACCCCGGCTGATCCAGACGGTCGTCAAGCGCGGCTACCGGCTGGCGCTGGACCCCGCCGCGGACACCAAGTACGACGACGCCTGACGCGGGGGCTAGCGTGCGGGGATGATCAACGACTTCCATCCCCTGACCGACGGGGTCGGGCTCAGGCCGGTGACCCTCGACGACGCGGAGTCCTTCGCCGTCACGATGACCCGCAGCCGTGCGTACACGCGGCGGTGGGAGCCCGTGCGCCCCGAGGCCTTCTACACGCCCGAGGGGCAGGCCCAGCGGCTCACCGGGCTGCTGGCCGACCGGGACGCGGGCCGTGCGATGCCGTGGGCGCTGGTCGACGACGAGGACCGGGTCGTGGGGGCCATGACGCTGGCCTCCATCGAACGCGGGGCCTTCCGCAACGCCCGGCTCGGCTACTGGATCGACGTCGACCGGGCGGGTCGCGGCCTGGCCACGGCCGCCCTCACCCGGGTCTGCGCAGTGGCACGGGACGGCCTCGGACTGCACCGGATCGCCGCCGGCACGGTCCTGGACAACATCGCCTCGCAGCGCGTCCTGACCAAGTGCGGCTTCGAGCGGTACGGCACGGCGCCGCGCTACCTCCACATCAACGGCGCGTGGCAGGACCACCACATGTTCCAGCGGATCCTGCACGACGGCCCTCCACAGGGCTGAACGGCGCCTGCCGGGAGTGCCGGTGGCCGGCCGACGGACGGCGCGGGGGCCGGGCGGGGACGACCTCGGTCAGTGCGAAGCCGGACTTCTCGGCGACCCGGCAGGACGCCTCGTTGCCCAGCGTGTGGAACAGGTCAAGCCTCCGGAGGCCGTCCTCGGCGAACGTGGCGAACGCCCAGTCGGTGAGCGCGCCGAGAGCCCGCGGCGCCACACCACGGCCGCGCGCCGACACCGCCGTCCAGTAGCCGGCCTCGGCGCTCCCGGCGCCCGGAACGCGGTTCAGCGCGAGATTGCCGACGAGCTCCCCCTCCCGGTCCGTGTCGGTCACGGCGAAGCTGAGCCGGCGGCCGGACACCCACCCCTCGTCCTGGACCGTCATCCAGCGTTCCGCCGCTCCGGCGTCGGGGACCTGCGTCCGCAGCCACCGACGCATGGCCGGGTCGTCGTAGGCCGCGAGCAGCGCCGGTATGTCGTCCCGCCGCCAAGGGCGCAGGAGCAGTGGTCCGGCTGTCAGCGTCACCGTCTCGTCGTCGATCATGCGGACACGGTACGGCGGTGTCCCGGGCCGGCCGGAGGGGTACCGGGCCGGGACGGATGGGGGCACTCTGGGGGTGGCTTCCCCCTGGGCGACCCCTGAGGCGGTGACGGGCTCATGACGGCGGGCACCGGTGCGTACGTCCGGCGGTTCGACTCCGGTCGCCTCTGCCTGGACCTGGTGGCGACAGGGGCGGAGGCCTCCGGCGCGTGCGAGCGGCTCGGCACCCCCGCGCTTCTCGCCGCGTGGCTGGTGGCCTCGCGCCTGGTGCCGTGCGGGACGCCGCTGACGGCCGTCGACGACTCCTGGGTGGCCCGCTTCCGGCAGTTGCGTACATGCGTCGACGGGCTGATGACGGCGCAGCTGGCCGGCGGCAGGGCCGACGACGCCCTGGACCGGGTCAACGCGCTCGCGGCGGGAGCCCCGCCGGGCCTGCGGGCCGTGCGGGCCGAAGGCGGGGTGCTCGTACGGACGCTGAGTGCCGATCCGGAGTGCGGGGCCCTGCTCGCCGCGGTGGCCCGGGACGCCGTGGACCTGCTGACGGACCCGGTGGCGCGGGCCGGGCTGCGCCGGTGCGAGGGGGACGCCTGCCGGCGGCTCTACCTGGACACCTCGCGGGGGCGGCGCCGCCGCTGGTGCTCCAGCGAGGTCTGCGGCAACCGCGAACGGGTGGCACGCCACCGGCGCCGCGTCAGGGCCGTGCGGTCGTGACCGTCACGAACGGTCCCAAATCCTCACCCGTGAAAGAAAGTTGCGCGCTCGTTGAATGAACCGGCGTCCACCTCCGTACCGATGGCCACAGAGCTCGACAGGGTCTCGACCGGGAGGTTCGGGTGCGCAAGGATGCGGCCGTGGCCGATGACCGTCCGCACAGGGCTCGACATCGCGGTGGACCGCCCCGCTCTCCCTCGGACGTTCCCGACGAGGAGCTGATGCGGGCGCTCTACCGTGAACACGCGGGCCCGCTGCTGGCCTACGTCCTGCGTCTCGTCGCGGGCGACCGCCAGCGGGCCGAGGACGTGGTGCAGGAGACGCTCATCCGTGCCTGGAAGAACGCCGGTTCGCTCAACCGGGCCACCGGCTCCGTCCGACCCTGGCTGGTGACGGTCGCCCGGCGCATCGTCATCGACGGCCACCGCAGCCGGCAGGCCCGGCCGCGCGAAGTCGATCCGTCGCCGCTGGAGGTCATCCCCGCGGAGGACGAGATAGACAAGGCGCTGTGGCTGATGACCCTCTCGGACGCCCTCGACGATTTGACCCCCGCCCACCGGGAAGCATTGGTCGAGACCTACTTCAGGGGACGTACGGTCAACGAGGCCGCCGAGGTGCTCGGCATACCCAGCGGGACCGTGCGGTCCCGGGTGTTCTACGCACTCCGGTCCATGAAGCTCGCACTCGAGGAGAGGGGGATCACGGCATGAGCAACGGCGATTGGCAGCCCTTCGGCCCCCGGCCGGCCGGTCCCCGCGGACCGTCGGGCCCGTCGGGACCCACCGGGCCGGACGGTCTCTTCGGCTTCCCCGCGGAGGGCTCCGGACACGACGCCGCCGGCGCCTACGTCCTGGGCATCCTCGACGACGCCGAGGCGAGCGCCTTCGAGGCCCATCTGGCCGGGTGCCCCCTCTGCGCCGCCCATCTCGACGAATTCGCCGGTATGGAGCCCATGCTGGCCATGCTCGCGGAGTCCCCGGCGGCCGTCCCCGGAGCGCGCCCCGTCCCGCACGTGCCGGAGCGCCCCGCGCCGCGGCTGCTGGACGGTCTCGTCGACGAGGTCGCCCGGAAGCGTTCGCAGCGTCGCAGGCGCGCCCGCTTCCTGATCGCCGCGGCGGCGGTCCTCGTGATCGGCGGCCCGGTGGTCGCGGTCACCGCCACGGCCGGCGACGACCCGGGCCGGCAGGTCGAGGCGGCCGACCCCCATCCCACGAGCCCCGCCGAGGACGCCTTCTTCCACCACATGCCGGAGAAGGTGCGGGCGACCGACCCCGTCACCCGGGTCGACGCCACGGTCGGCATGGAACCCAAGGCCTGGGGCACGCACACGGTCCTGGAGCTGAAGAACGTCAAGGGGCCGCAGAAGTGCAGCCTCGTCGCCGTGTCCAGGAGCGGCGAGGAGGAGGTCGTCACCTCCTGGTCCGTGCCGAAATGGGGATACGGGATCGAGGGTTCCACCCACGCGGGTGCGGCACGCCCGCTCTACGTGCACGGCGGGGCGGCGATGGCGCGCGGGGACATCGACCACTTCGAGGTCCGCACCTTCGACGGCGAGCGGCTCGTGGAGATCGACGCGTAAACGCGACCCGGGCGGCAGGTGCGCTCGGGGCCCCCTTTCGCGTACGGTTGACGGCTGCTTGATGCACGTCAGAAGGGGGCCTCGGTGGCCGCGCATGATGCCGCTGTCGATTCGTTGCGGGACCGGGAGATCGGTGTCGAACAAACACATCTGGACCGGGTCTACCACCGTCTCGAAGAGAAGATCGACGAGGCGGAATTTCTCATGCAGGACGCCAGTAAACGGGGCCAGGTAGGCACCCCCGGGGCGCTCGCCGAACGGGACGCCCAGGTCTTCCGGGCCGGGGTCCACCTCAATCGGCTGAACAACGAGTTCGAGGACTTTCTCTTCGGGCGGATCGACCTGCTGCGGGGCAAGGACGGCGAACGCGGCCCGGACGGCGCCTTCACCTCCGTGGAGGCGGCCGACGACGCCGTGGGGGAGGACAGCACCGCCGAGATCGCGGAGACACTCCACATCGGCCGCATAGGAGTACTCGACTCCGACTACGCGCCGCTGGTGATCGACTGGCGTGCTCCGGCCGCCGCGCCGTTCTACCGCTCGACGCCGAAGGAGCCCGGCAGGGTCGTACGCCGCAGGGTCATCCGCTCCAAGGGCCGCAAGGTCCTCGGCGTCGAGGACGACCTCATGCGTCCGGAGCTGACCGCCTCCCTGGGCGGCGAGAAGCTGCCCGTCATCGGCGACGGCGCCCTGATGGCCGCACTGGGCCAGGCCCGCAGCCACACCATGCGGGACATCGTCTCGTCGATCCAGGCGGAGCAGGACCTGGTGATCCGTGCCCCCGCCGCCTCGGTCACCGAGGTCTCCGGCGGTCCCGGCACGGGGAAGACGGCGGTGGCCCTGCACCGGGCCGCGTACCTGCTCTACCAGGACCGGCGGCGGTACTCGGGCGGCATCCTCGTCGTCTCGCCGACGCCGCTCCTCGTCGCGTACACCGAAGGGGTGCTGCCCTCGCTCGGCGAGGAGGGCCAGGTCGCGATCCGCGCCGTCGGCTCGCTCTCCGACGAGGCCTCGGGGGTGGAGGGGGCGACCACGTACGACGAGCCCGCCGTCGCCCGGATCAAGGGCTCGTCCCGGATGCTCCACGTGCTGCGCAAGGCCGCCCGCGGGGCGCTGGAGCAGCCCGCGGCCAGGCCCGCCCCGCAGGAGGGGCAGCTGGAGTTCGGCGAGGCCCCGGCGGAGACGGGCACCCCCACCCGGCTGAGGGTGGTGGCCTTCGGCGCCCGTGTCGAACTCGAGGCGGACGAGCTCCGGCGGATCCGGCACAACGTCCTCGGCGGCACGGCACCCGTCAACATGCTGCGTCCGCGCGCCCGCAAACTGCTCCTGGACGCCCTGTGGAACAAGTCCTCGGGCAGAGGCCGCTACACCGACCCCGAGCTGGTCGCGGAGCTGCGCTCCTCGTTCGACGAGGACGTGTCCACCGAGACCCCGTTCCTCACCTTCCTGAACGCCTGGTGGCCGGAACTCACCCCTCGCCAGGTGCTGGCCGCGCTCTCCGACGAGCGGCGGCTGAACCGGTGGGCGCGCCGGATCCTCAACCAGGGCGAGGTGCGCCGCCTCGCCCGTTCGCTGAGACGGCTGGACGGGGACGGCAAGGGACCGCTCTCCGTCCACGACGTGGCCCTCCTGGACGAGCTGCAGACGCTCCTGGGCACTCCCGCCCGTCCCAAGCGGAGGCGGGAGGCGGACCCGCTGGACCAGCTCACGGGGCTGGAGGAGCTGATGCCGCAGCGCGAGGAGACACAGCGCGAACGGGCCGAGCGGCTGGCGGCGGAGCGCACCGAGTACGCCCACGTCATCGTCGACGAGGCGCAGGACCTGACGCCGATGCAGTGGCGGATGGTCGGCCGCCGGGGCCGGCACGCCACCTGGACGATCGTCGGCGACGCCGCGCAGTCCTCGTGGTCCGACCCGGACGAGGCGGCTGCCGCCCGCGACGAGGCGCTCGGCAACCGGCCGCGGCGCCGGTTCACCCTCACCGTGAACTATCGCAACCCGGCGGAGATCGCCGCGCTTGCGGCGAAGGTGCTGGCGCTGGCCATGCCGGGGATGGAGTCCCCGTCCGCTGTCCGCTCGACGGGCGTCGAGCCGCGCTTCGAGACCGTGCGGGACGGGGATCTCGCCTCGACGGTCCGCGAGGAGGCCCGCAGGCTGCTCGCACAGGTGGACGGCACCGTCGGTGTGGTCGTCGCGATGAACCGGCGCACGGAGGCCCGCGCCTGGCTGGAGGAGCTCGGCGAGCGGGTCGTGGCCCTGGGCAGTCTGGAGGCGAAGGGCCTGGAGTACGACGCCACGGTGGTCGTCTCTCCCGCGGAGATCGCCGACGAGTCCCCGGCGGGACTGCGGGTGCTGTACGTGGCACTCACCCGAGCGACGCAGCAGCTCACCGTCGTCTCCGGGGAGCGTGACATGCCGGACGAGGACGGTGTGCCGGACCTGCTGAGGGACTGAGAGTGGGCGGGCCGGTGCCCTCGTGCGGCGTACTTCTGCGAGTCAACACGTCGCACGGGAATCACTTTTCCGGGGTCTTTGTTAGCCTGGTGTCGGCACCGGTTCGATCCAAGCCCCCGGGCCCAACCTTCGTCGCTACGAGCGACCACTTGCCGCGAGGCGAGCATGGCGGGCCGGTGCCACCTAAGTGAAGAAGACAGACCCGCGTCACCTGCTGGTGACGCGGGTCTGTTTCTGTTCACGGGCCTGCCCGCCCGGCCCGCCTCCCCGGTTTCACAGCCGGTCCGGGGTTACGTGGAACGACTACTTCTCGTATGGTGGAAAAAAGTTTCCGAAAGGTGGCAGTCATTACCTGCTACCGGTCGGTAGGTGCGACGATCGGAACGCACGTGCGGGGTTCTGTCCCGGCCACGTGCGGCAACGAAGCTCAGGAAAGCGAAGGACTCGGCCATGGCAACGGCGCCCAGCGTCTCGTACTCGATGACGGTCAGGCTGGAGGTGCCCGCGAGCGGCACAGCGGTCTCCCAGCTCACCACGGCCGTGGAGTCCTCCGGAGGCTCGGTCACCGGCCTCGACGTGACCGCTTCCGGCCACGAGAAGCTGCGGATCGACGTCACGATCGCGGCTTCCTCCACCTCGCACGCGGACGAGATCGTCGAAGGACTGCGCGACATCGAGGGCGTCGTCCTCGGCAAGGTCTCCGACCGTACGTTCCTGATGCACCTCGGCGGCAAGATCGAGATGGCGTCCAAGCACCCCATCCGCAACCGTGACGACCTCTCGATGATCTACACCCCCGGTGTGGCGCGGGTCTGCATGGCGATCGCCGAGAACCCCGAGGACGCCCGCCGTCTGACCATCAAGCGGAACTCCGTCGCGGTGGTCACGGACGGCTCGGCCGTGCTCGGCCTCGGCAACATCGGCCCGATGGCCTCGCTCCCCGTGATGGAGGGCAAGGCGGCCCTCTTCAAGCGCTTCGCCGGCATCGACGCCTGGCCGATCTGCCTGGACACCCAGGACACCGACGCCATCGTCGAGATCGTCAAGGCGATCGCCCCGGGCTTCGCGGGCATCAACCTGGAGGACATCTCCGCCCCCCGCTGCTTCGAGATCGAGGCACGGCTGCGCGAGGCCCTGGACATCCCCGTCTTCCACGACGACCAGCACGGCACCGCGATCGTCGTCCTGGCCGCGCTGACCAACGCGCTGCGCGTGGTGGGCAAGGGGATCGGTGACGTACGGGTCGTCATGTCCGGTGCCGGGGCCGCCGGTACGGCCATCCTGAAGCTGCTCATCGCCGCGGGCGTCAAGCACGCGGTCGTCGCCGACATCCACGGTGTGGTGCACGCCGGCCGCGAGGACCTGGTGGACGCCACCCCGGACTCCCCGCTGCGCTGGATCGCCGACAACACCAACCCCGAGGGCTACACCGGCACCCTCAAGGAGGCCGTCGTCGGCTCCGACGTCTTCATCGGTGTCTCCGCCCCCAACGTCCTGGACGGCGCCGACGTGGCGGCCATGGCGGAGGGCGCCATCGTGTTCGCTCTCGCGAACCCGGACCCCGAGGTCGACCCGGCGATCGCCCGCGAGACGGCGGCCGTCGTCGCCACCGGGCGCTCCGACTTCCCGAACCAGATCAACAACGTCCTGGTCTTCCCGGGCGTCTTCCGCGGCCTGCTCGACGCCCAGTCGCGCACCGTCAACACGGAGATGATGCTCGCCGCCGCGCGCGCCCTCGCCGACGTCGTCGCGGAGGACGAGGTGAACGCGAACTACATCATCCCGTCGGTCTTCAACGACAAGGTCGCGGGTGCCGTCGCGGGCGCCGTCCGGGAGGCCGCGAAGGCGGCCGGGGTGGCCGAGGCCGCGGGCGACCCGGCGTAGGACCGTCCCTCCGGACGGCCCCACCACACGCCGTCCGCGGGGGTCGGCCACGGCTCCTGCGGACGGTGCCGCAGCTCACGTCCGGGCCGTCCGTACGGCGCGTCGTGGGTCGCGGCGTCCCAAACGCCCCTTTAGGGTGGGCGGGCAGCGAGCCCCACAGGCCCGGCATCCGCTGCGGACCGCTCCAACAAGTCGACGGAACGTCATCACGGCCATGCGGTGGTGCTTTTCGTGTGACGCCGAGGGGTTCCGGATTGGCGTTAGCGCCGCAGGTGGGGGCAGGATGCGTATTCGGGCGCGAGGGTCTGACAGCAGACCCGGGTCCGGGGACTGTCAGAGGGCCCTGGCAGCATCGGCTTCGATCTCACGCCTCACAGGCAAGAAGAACACGGGAGTACAAACATGAACCGCAGTGAGCTGGTGGCCGCCCTGGCCGACCGTGCCGAGGTGACCCGCAAGGACGCCGACGCCGTTCTGGCCGCCCTCGCCGAGACCGTCGGCGAGATCGTCGCCAAGGGCGACGAGAAGGTCACCATCCCCGGCTTCCTGACCTTCGAGCGCACCCACCGTGCCGCTCGCACCGCTCGTAACCCGCAGACCGGCGACCCGATCAACATCCCGGCCGGCTACAGCGTGAAGGTCTCCGCGGGCTCGAAGCTCAAGGAAGCCGCCAAGGGCAAGTAAAGCCTCCAAGGCGTCAAGAAGGGCGGCCGTCCTGACCGGGGCGGCCGCCCTTCGGCGTACCCGGAACCCCGTCCCGGACCCTTCGCTCCCGCGCACACCGCCCGTGCGGGCGCTGTGAGGCGGGCTGCGGGCCCCGGGCCCGCGCGTGGGGCCCGGGGGGAGCCGGGCGTCGCGTTCGGCCCTGTACGGGCGTTCTGCGGCGCCCGCGTGGACGAGGGACGGGCGCCCGGCACCGAGATCGTGGCCGGGGCGCTGAGGGCGAGGCGTTCATGGCCGGGCGCTCACGGCGAGGCGTTCCGTGGCCGGGCGTCCGGTCGCACGGGAAAGCCCGCCGCCCCGGTCCCTCGTGAGGGGCCGGGGCGGCGGGCTGTGGTGCGTGGGTGCGCAATGCTGTGTGCGGCAGCACTGTGCGCGCCGGGAGGTCCCTCAGACGAGTGAGCCGCCCGGCAGCTCGACCTTGGCGCCGAGCTTCTCCAGCTTGTCCATGAAGTTCTCGTAGCCACGGTTGATCAGGTCGATGCCGTGCACCCGGGACGTGCCCTGGGCCGCCAGCGCGGCGATCAGGTACGAGAACCCGCCGCGCAGGTCGGGGATGACCAGATCCGCGCCCTGGAGCTTCGTCGGCCCGGACACGACCGCCGAGTGCAGGAAGTTCCGCTGCCCGAAGCGGCAGTCGGAGCCGCCGAGGCACTCGCGGTAGAGCTGGATGTGCGCACCCATCTGGTTCAGCGCCGAGGTGAAGCCGAGCCGGGACTCGTAGACCGTCTCGTGGACGATCGAGAGGCCGGCGGCCTGGGTCAGGGCCACCACGAGCGGCTGCTGCCAGTCGGTCTGGAAACCGGGGTGCACGTCCGTCTCCAGGGCGATGGCGTTCAGCGCGCCGCCCGGGTGCCAGAAGCGGATGCCCTCGTCGTCGATCTCGAAGGCGCCTCCGACACGGCGGAAGGTGTTGAGGAACGTCATCATCGAGCGCTGCTGGGCGCCGCGCACGTAGATGTTGCCCTCGGTCGCCAGCGCGGCGGACGCCCAGGAGGCGGCCTCCAGGCGGTCCGGGATCGCCCGGTGGGTGTAACCGTCGAGCCTGTCGACACCCGTGATCCGGATGGTCCGGTCGGTGTCCATGGAGATGATCGCGCCCATCTTCTGCAGTACGCAGATGAGGTCCTCGATCTCCGGCTCGACGGCCGCGTTGGACAGCTCGGTGACGCCCTCGGCGAGGACGGCGGTCAGCAGCACCTGCTCGGTGGAGCCCACCGACGGGTACGGCAGCCGGATCTTCGTGCCCCGCAGCCGCTGCGGGGCCTCCAGGTACTGGCCGTCCGCCCGCTTCTCGATGGTCGCGCCGAACTGGCGGAGCACCTCGAAGTGGAAGTCGATCGGCCGGCCGCCGATGTCGCAGCCGCCGAGACCCGGGATGAAGGCGTGGCCCAGCCGGTGCAGCAGCGGGCCGCAGAAGAGGATCGGGATGCGCGACGAGCCCGCGTGGGCGTCGATGTCGGCGACGTTCGCGCTCTCGACGTGCGACGGGTCGAGGATGAGTTCGCCCGGCTCGTCACCGGGGCGTACGGTCACGCCGTGCAGCTGCAGCAGCCCCCGGACCACCCGCACATCGCGGATGTCGGGCACGTTGCGGAGCCGACTGGGCCCGCTGCCGAGCAGCGCGGCGACCATTGCCTTCGGCACCAGGTTCTTGGCGCCTCGGACGCGGATCTCGCCCTCCAGCGGGGTGCCGCCGTGGACAAGCAGGACATCGTCTGTGCCGGTCATGTATCTCGCGTTCCGGAGTGGTCGGGCAGGGGGCCATCAAAAGGGTAATGGGCTTCCGGCCCCCTTCCGTAAGGCGCCGGGGGCTGTACGAACGTCATGAATACGCCACAACACGCTCTGCTGCCCGAGTCTTGCGGAGGGTCACCGCCGACGAGGGCCCTCCGGAGGCCCCGCGCGTGTGCGCTCCCCGTGCGCCCGTGCGGCGTCCGTGCGCCCTGAGCTGCGGACGGGCGCCGTCCGGGAACGGGCGGGCCACTTGGTCCCCGCCGGGGGCGAAGATGCGGGATCATCTGTGCCATGACGGAGGTGTCCTCGCTCACAGGACGGCTGCTCGTGGCCGCGCCCACCCTTGCGGACCCGAATTTCGACCGTGCGGTGGTGCTGCTCCTCGACCATGACGAGGAGGGCTCGCTCGGCGTGGTCCTGAACCGCCCGACCCCGGTCGGCGTCGGGGACATCCTGGCGTCCTGGGCCGGTCTGACCGGTGAGCCGGACGTGGTCTTCCGGGGCGGTCCGGTTTCTCTGGACTCGGCGCTGGGTGTGGCCGTGATCCCCGGGGACGAGGGGCCCCTGGGCTGGCGCCGGGTGCACGGCGCGATCGGCCTGGTCGACCTGGAGACCCCGCCGGAACTGCTCGCCGCGGCGCTCGGTTCGCTGCGGATCTTCGCCGGATACGCGGGCTGGGGGCCCGGCCAACTGGAGACGGAGCTGACCGACGGCGCGTGGTACGTGGTCGAGTCGGAGCCCGGCGACGTCTCGTCGCCCCGCCCGGAGAACCTCTGGCGTGCGGTTCTGCGGCGGCAGCGCAGTGAGCTGGCGATGATCGCGACGTATCCGGACGACCCTTCGCTGAACTGATGCACGGGGCTTTCAGTACGCTTGGCAGTTATGAGCACTCTTGAGCCCGAGCGCGGGGCAGGTACGGGGACCCTCGTGGAGCCGGCGCCGCAGGTGTCGAACGGCGACGGCGACCACGAGCGCTACGCCCATTACGTCCAGAAGGACAAGATCATGGCGAGCGCCCTGGAGGGCACTCCCGTGGTGGCGCTGTGCGGCAAGGTCTGGGTCCCGGGGCGCGACCCCAAGAAGTATCCGGTCTGCCCCATGTGCAAGGAGATCTACGAGTCCATGGGCGCCGGCGGCGACAAGGACAAGGGCAAGGGCGGCAAGGACGGCGGCAAGAAGTAGCCCACCCCGGCCTCTTATCCCTTCATCTCTTTTTCGGACCTGACCCCGGCCCCCGGGGCGCGCGGCGACGCGCGCCCCGGGGGCCGTTCGCATGCCGCTCCCTGCGCGTCCCGTGCCCTCCGCGTGCCGTTCGCACATCAGGAGGCCCGTCCGCCCGCCCCACGCACGACGGGGGCGGGCGAGGTGTGCGTTGCACGGGCTGCACCACGTGGTCACAGAGTGGTAGAGACCACTTGTCGGCGCGCGGAGGCACCCCTAGTCTCCTGCCAGTTGTGCAGAACGAAACGCACGTTGCATGGAATGCAACGATTGACCGGTAGGGGTCCCGGATGAAGCTTTCTGCCCGAATTGCCGCTCCGGCTGCGGCCCTTGTGCTGGCCGGCCTCACCGCCACCGCCTGCGCGCCGCAGACCTCCGACACCAGCGCCGAGGGCGACAAGAAGAGCGGCACGCTCCGCGTCTGGCTCTTCCAGGAGGTCGGCAACAAGCCCAAGGAGAAGGTCGTCGACGCCGCCGTCGTCGACTTCGAGAAGGCCCACGAAGGGGCCGAGGTCGAGGTCGAGTACATACCCGTCGACACCCGGGCCCAGCGCATCAAGGCCGCCTTCAACGACCCGAAGAGCGCCCCCGACCTCATCGAGTACGGCAACACCGACACCGCCGGATACGTGAAGGACGGCGGGCTGGCCGACATCAGCAAGGAGTTCGCGGCCTGGGACGAGGCCAAGGACACCGACCCGACCGCCAAGCAGTCCGTGACGGTGGACGGCCAGGTCTACGGGGCACCGCTCTTCGTCGGCGTACGGGCGCTGTACTACCGGACCGACGTCTTCGAGGACCTCGGCATCGAGCCCCCGAAGAGCCAGGACGAGCTGATCTCCACCGCGAAGAAGATCCACCGGGAGAAGCCGGACCTCTACGGCCTCGCGGTCGGCGGCGCGTACACCTACGGCGCGATGCCCTTCATCTGGGCGCACGGCGGTGAACTGGCCGACGAGACCGGGGTGACCTACGCGTCGGCCGTCAACAGCGAGAAGGCGCGCAAGGGCATCGAGGCCTACACCTCGCTCTTCGGCGACGACAACTGCCCCGCCGCCAAGTGCGCGGCCATGGGCGGCAACGCGACCGTCACCGCCTTCGCGTCCGGCAAGGCGGCCATGGCGATCGGCGGCGACTTCAGCCACGCCGCCGTCGAAGCGGGCAAGGTGAAGGGCAAGTACGCCGTCGTGCCGCTGCCCGGGGTGGAGAAGGACTCGATCGCCCCGGCCTTCGCCGGCGGCAACAACATCGGCGTCCTCAAGAGCAGTGCGCACCGCACCCTCGCCGTCGACCTGATGAAGTCGCTGACCGGCAAGAAGACCCAGGCGAAGATGTTCGACGCGATGGGCTGGCTGCCGACGTACACGGACGTGCTGGACGGCGCCGCGGAGAAGGAGCCCTTCATCGGCCCCTTCGTCGACACGCTCGGCGCGGGCGCCAAGTTCGTCCCGGCCTCCCCGGCCTGGGGTCAGATCGACGCCTCGCTGGTCCTGCCGACCATGTTCCAGGAGATCGTCAGCGGCCGTAAGGACGTGGCCGCCGCCTCGGACGACGCGGCGAAGAAGATGGACGCGGCGTTCGCCGAAGCGGGCTGACGATGACGGCGGACACGACCCTCCACAAGGCCCCCGGAAGAGCCGGGGCGAGCGGGGCACCGGCCCGCGCGCCCCGGCGCCGCCCCGCGTCACCCGCGCGGCGCTCCGGCTGGACGCCCTGGCTCTACCTGTTGCCCGCGCTCGTCCTGCTCGGCGGGCTCCTCGTCTACCCGATCTACCAACTGGGCCTGATCTCCTTCCTGGAGTACACCCAGGCCCAGGTCAGCGGCGGCGAACCGACCACCTTCCAGGGCTTCGGCAACTACGCCACGCTCTTCGGCGACAGCCAGTTCTGGCAGGTGCTCCTCGCGACCGTGCTCTTCGCTACGGCCTGCGTGGTCACCACCCTGTTCGTCGGCTGCGCCCTGGCGGTCCTGCTGACCCGGATCCGCGCCGTGCCCCGGCTCGCGCTGATGATGGCCGCGCTCGGAGCCTGGGCGACACCGGCGATCACCGGCTCGACCGTCTGGGTGTTCCTCTTCGACCCGGACTTCGGCCCGGTCAACAGGGTGCTGGGGCTCGGCGACTTCTCCTGGACGTACGGCCGCTACAGCGCCTTCGCCCTGGTGCTCCTCGAAGTGCTCTGGTGCTCGTTCCCGTTCGTGATGGTGACCGTGTACGCGGGCATCCGCGCGATCCCCGCCGAGGTGCTGGAAGCGGCCTCGCTGGACGGCGCCTCGCAGTGGCGGATCTGGCGGTCGGTCATGGCACCGATGCTGCGGCCGATCCTGATCGTCGTCACCATCCAGTCGGTCATCTGGGACTTCAAGGTCTTCACGCAGATCTACGTCATGACCAACGGGGGCGGCATCGCCGGCCAGAACCTGGTGCTCAACGTGTACGCGTACCAGAAGGCGTTCGCCTCCTCGCAGTACAGCCTCGGATCGGCGATCGGCGTCGTGATGCTCGTGATCCTGCTGGCCGTCACGCTCGTCTATCTGCGCCTGGTGCGGCGCCAGGGGGAGGAACTGTGAGCACACGCACGCTCCTGCGCGTCCGCCGGCCCGGGAGGCTGGCGGCGGAGGCCGCGGCCCTGCTGATCGCCGTCGTCGTGGCCTTCCCGCTGTACTGGATGGTGCTCTCCGCCTTCAAGCCCGCGGGGGAGATCCAGTCCACCGAGGCGCGCCCCTGGACCCTGGCGCCGTCCCTCGACTCGTTCCGGCGCGTCTTCGAACAGCAGGAATTCGGCCGTTACTTCCTGAACAGCCTGATCGTCGCCGGCACCGTCGTCATCGCCTCCGCGCTGATCGCCTTCCTCGCCGCGACGGCCGTGACCCGGTTCCGCTTCCGGTTCCGCACGACGCTCCTGATCATGTTCCTCGTGGCGCAGATGGTGCCGGTCGAGGCGCTGACCATTCCGCTGTTCTTCCTGATGCGGGACTTCGGTCAGCTGAACACCCTCGGATCGCTGATCCTGCCGCACCTCGCCTTCTCGCTGCCGTTCGCGATCTGGATGCTGCGCGGTTTCGTCAAGGCCGTCCCGGAGGCGCTGGAGGAGGCCGCCTACATCGACGGTGCGAGCCGTGCGCGTTTCCTGTGGCAGATCCTTTTCCCGCTCGTCCTCCCCGGCCTCGTGGCGACCAGCGTCTTCTCCTTCATATCGACCTGGAACGACTTCCTCTTCGCGAAATCGTTCCTCATCAGCGACACCTCCCAGTCGACGCTCCCCATGGCGCTGCTGGTCTTCTTCAAACCCGACGAGAACGACTGGGGAGGGATCATGGCGGCCTCGACGGTGATGACCGTCCCCGTCCTGGTCTTCTTCGTCCTCGTACAGCGACGCCTGGTCTCCGGACTCGGCGGAGCGGTTAAGGACTGACGTGCACGACCTGATTCCGGCGCCCGTACACCCCGGCGACCCAGGCAGGTGCGGATTCTTCCTGGACGCGGCCACCACCATCACCGCACAGCCCGGTACCGGTACCGCCGAACGCTGGCTCCGGGCCACCCTCGGTGCCGCGTTCGCCCTGCCGCTCGCCCCCGGCGCGGGCGACGGCGGGAACACCGTCGAACTGCGCATCGACGCCTCCCTGGAGCCCGAGGGCTACCGGCTGGACGTGACGCCCACCCGGGGTGTCCGGATCACCGGAGGGAGCGCGGCCGGGGTGTTCTGGGGTGCGCAGACCCTGCGTCAGCTCCTCGGCCCCGAGGCCTTCCGCCGCGCGCCCGTCGGCACCGGCGCTCAGCCGGGCATCCCGTTCACGGAGATCGAGGACGGCCCCCGCTTCGCCTGGCGCGGTCTGATGCTCGACGTGGCACGGCACTTCACGCCGAAGGACGGCGTGCTGCGCATGCTCGACCTGCTGGCCGCACACAAGCTGAACGTCTTCCACTTCCACCTCACCGACGACCAGGGCTGGCGCGTCGAGATCAAACGCCACCCCCGGCTCACGGAGGTCGGCGCGTGGCGCGCACGCACCAAATACGGCCACCGTGCCTCCGAACTCTGGGACGAGACACCGCACGGGGGCTTCTACACGCAGGACGACATCCGCGAAATCGTCGCGTACGCGGCCGAGCGGCATATCCGGGTGGTCCCCGAGATCGACATCCCGGGCCACTCGCAGGCGGCCATCAGCGCGTATCCGGAACTGGGCAACACCGACGTCGTCGACACCTCCGCGCTTTCCGTGTGGGACACCTGGGGCGTCAATCCGAACGTACTCGCCCCCACCGACACCACCCTGCGTTTCTTCGAGGGGGTCTTCGAGGAACTCCTCGACCTGTTCCCCGCCGAGACCTCGCCCTTCATCCACGTCGGGGGCGACGAGTGTCCCAAGGACCAGTGGAGGCAGTCGCCCGCCGCGCAGGCCCGGATCGCCGCTCTCGGCCTGAAGGACGAGGACGAGCTCCAGTCCTGGTTCATCCGGCACTTCGACCGGTGGCTCGCCGACCGCGGCCGCCGCCTCATCGGCTGGGACGAGATCCTGGAGGGCGGCCTCGCCGAGGGCGCGGCCGTGACGTCGTGGCAGGGGTACGCCGGCGGGATCGCCGCGGCCGAGGCCGGGCACGACGTCGTGATGTGCCCCCTGCAACAGGTGTACCTGGACTACCGCCAGGACGGCGGCCCCGACGAGCCGATGCCCATCGGCTACGTCCGCACCCTGGAGGATGTCTACCGCTTCGAGCCCCTGCCCCCGAGCCTCTCCGAGGAGGCCGCCGGACACGTGCTGGGCACCCAGGCCAACGTCTGGACCGAGGTCATGCAGAACCAGGACCGCGTCGACTACCAGGTGTTCCCCAGGCTCGCCGCCTTCGCCGAGGTCGCCTGGTCACGGCTCCCGGCCTCCGGGGAGCGGGACTTCGCCGATTTCGAGCGGAGGATGCACACCCACTACGCCCGGCTCGACGCCCTGGGCGTCGCCTACCGGCCGCCCACGGGCCCGCACCCGTGGCAACGCCGGCCCGGCGTCCTGGGTCGCCCGATCGAGGGACCTCCCCCGACCGTGTGACCCCCGCCGCACGCGACGGCCAGGGGAACCGAACAAGCCGTACGAACGCGCTGAAGAGTGGCAATTCGTGCGACGGGCAGAAGGTCTGCCAAAGGCGACTTTTCCCCTGGTCGTGGACGGAAACACCCTTCGCGGACCCTCGCGTCGGACAGCCCGGAAGATGTGCCAGAGTTGCCACGTCCCGGCCGTGAGCACGTACCGTACGGCGGACAGGCGGGACTGCCGGGACACCGGGAAGGGGCAGCTGGGTTGACCACGCACGCACCGCAGGCGATGCAGTCGGTGACGCTGCCGGCCTCGCTCGACGAGGCCGTGGCGGCTCTCGGCGCCATGCCCGCAGCCGTTCCTGTGGCCGGCGGCACCGACCTCATGGCGGCCGTCAACAAGGGCCTGCTACGGCCCGCGGGGCTGGTCGGCCTCGGCCGGATCAGCGAGCTGCGCGGCTGGCACTACCAGGACGGCCACGCCCTGCTCGGCGCCGGTCTCACCCACGCGCGCATGGGCCGGCCCGACTTCGCCGCGCTCATCCCGGCGCTCGCCGCCTCCGCGCGCGCCGCGGGCCCGCCCCAGATCCGTAACGCCGGGACGCTCGGCGGCAACATCGCCACCGCCGCTCCGACCGGCGACGCCCTGCCGGTCCTGGCCGCGCTGGAGGCCGAGCTGGTCATCGCCGGCAGTGGGGGCTCCCGCCGTGAGATCCCGGTGTCGCACCTGCTGGCGGGCCGCGAGATGCTCGAGCCCGCCGAGCTGATCGGCTTCGTCCGCGTACCGCTGCTGCACGCCCCCCAGGTCTTCCTCAAGGCGACCGGGCGCACCGGCCCCGGCCGCGCCACCGCCTCCGTCGCGATCGTCCTGGACCCGGCCCGGCGCGGCGTGCGCTGCGCGGTCGGCGCGATCGCCCCGATGCCGCTGCGGCCCCTGGAGGCCGAACGCTGGATCGCCTCCCTGATCGACTGGGACGGCGAACGGGGCCTGGCCCCCGACGCGCTGGCCGCCTTCGGCGAGTACGTCGCGGCCGCCTGCATCCCGGACCAGGCGCCACCGGACGACGGGGGAGAGGCACCTCCGCTGTCGCCCGCGGTCCTGCACCTGCGGCGTACGGTCGCCGCGCTCGCCCGACGCGCGCTGGGGAGGGCACTGTCGTGAGCAATGAAGAGAACCCCGAGCAGCGGCACGGGCAGCCCGACCCGTACGCCGGCTGGCAGCCGACCCCGCAGGGCGGTGAGTACGACGCCGAGGCGACCGCCTTCGTCCACCTGTCGCCGGAGGACCTGGCCGCCCTGGAGAACGACCCGCTGGCCGCTCCCGGCCACAGCTACGTGCCGCCGATGATCCTTCCGCTGACCCCGGCCGCGGGGCTCGACCCCGCGGCGACGGGCAGCTGGGTCGTGCGGACGCCGGGGCAGCAGGAGCCGGCGGCCGACCCCGCGAGCGGGGAGGCCGCACCGGAGGCGGTGCACTGGCCCGACCCGAACCAGCAGCAGGATCCGTACCAGCAGCCGTACCCGGACTCGTCGCAGTACGCGCAGACGTCGTCCACGACGGCCCAGTGGAACTTCACCCCCGCCGAGCCCGAGCCCGAGCCGGTCCCCGAGCCCGCCGGACACACCGGCCAGTGGACGATCCCGGTGGCGGACGGCGACCTCCCGGACGAGTCCGGCGAGTTCGCGGCCTCGGCGATGGCCTCCCAGTGGTACCCGGACACGCGCCCGGCCACGCTGCCGGGCGGAGCGCCCGCTCCCTGGGCCACGCAGGAACCCCAGCACCACGAGCACGCGCCCGCGACCGCCCCGGAGGCCCCGGAGGAAGCTCCCGAGGAAGCCCCGGAAGCGGCCTCCGCAGGGCCCTCGGAGCCCGATGAGGCCTCGGAGACACCCGAGGCCGCCCCGGAGGCCGCCGACGCGCCCCACGGGGCTGTGGACGCTCCGGAGGTCCCGGGCGAAGGCCCCGCACCCGAGGCTTTCGCACCGGAGGCGCTCGCACCCGAGGCACCCGCACCGGAGGCATCCGCACCCGAGGCCCTCGCACCCGAGGCACCCGCACCCGAGGCCGAGCTTCCCGGAGCCGACGAGGGCGCGCCCGCGGCCGACGCCGGGCACGCCCCCGCCCTCCCGGAGGAGCCGGCCGCCCCGGTCGGTCCCAGCGAACACCCCTCCGCGTCCTACCTCCTCCATGTGAACGGCGTGGACCGCCCGGTGAGCGACGCGTGGATCGGCGAGTCACTCCTGTACGTGCTCCGGGAGCGCCTCGGCCTCGCCGGCGCCAAGGACGGCTGCTCCCAGGGCGAGTGCGGTGCCTGCAACGTCCAGGTCGACGGACGCCTCGTGGCCTCCTGCCTGGTCCCCGCGGCCACGACGGCGGGCAGCGAGGTCCGCACCGTCGAGGGTCTCGCGGTCGACGGCGAACCCTCCGACGTGCAGCGGGCCCTGGCCGAGTGCGGGGCCGTCCAGTGCGGTTTCTGCATCCCCGGGATGGCCATGACCGTGCACGACCTCCTGGAGGGCAACCACGCCCCCAGCGAGCTGGAGACCCGGCAGGCCCTGTGCGGCAACCTCTGCCGGTGCTCCGGCTACCGGGGTGTGCTCGACGCCGTACGCGACGTCGTCGCCGGCCGGGAGGCCACCGCCGAGGCCGCGGCCGCCGCCCCGGACGACACCGAACCGCGCATCCCGCACCAGGCCGCCCCCGGCGCGGGCGGCGTCCAGGCACACGAGGGAGACGTCCGGTGAACACCGCGCCGTCCCCCGCACCACCGGTCACCCCCACCACCAGCCGCCGCGGCGGAGCGAACGACAAGGAGGCGGCGTGACCAGCGACGCAGCCACCGCGACCAGCACCACGCACACGGCCCCGCCACCCGAGGGCCCCGCCCCGGACCAGGAGCCGCCCGCGCTCGGACTCGGCACCTCGCTGCCGCCCGCCGACGCCCGCGCCAAGACCGAGGGCACCTTCCCGTACGCGGCCGACCTCTGGGCCGAGGGGCTGCTGTGGGCCGCGTTGCTGCGCTCGCCGCACCCGCACGCGCGCATCCTGTCGATCGACACGACGGCCGCCGCCGCCATGCCCGGTGTGCGCGCGGTCGTCACGCACGAGGACATCCCGGGGGACGGGTCGTACGGCCGCCGGATCGTCGACCGTCCCGTGTTCGCCTCCGACCTCGTGCGCCACCACGGCGAGGCCATCGCCGCCGTCGCCGCCGACCACCCCGACACCGCCCGGCTGGCCGCCGCGGCGATCGCCGTCGAGTACGAGGTCCTCGAACCGGTCACCGACCCCGAGAAGGCCTTCGCCGCCGAGCCCCTCCACCCCGACGGCAACCTCATCCGCCACATCCCGCTGCGCTACGGCGACCCGGACACCGTGGGCGAGGTCATCGTCGAGGGCCTCTACCGCATCGGCCGTCAGGACCCCGCCCCGATCGGCGCGGAGGCAGGCCTCGCCGTGCCCCGTCCCGACGGGGGCGTCGAGCTCTACACGGCGTCCACCGACCCGCACACCGACCGCGATCTGGCCGCCGCCTGCTTCGGCCTGGACCCCGAGCACGTCAAGGTCGTCGTGACCGGTGTCCCCGGAGCGACCGGCGACCGCGAGGACCCCGGCTTCCAGATCCCGCTCGGCCTGCTCGCCCTGCGCACCGGCTGCCCGGTCAAGCTGGCCGCCACCCGCGAGGAGTCGTTCCTCGGGCACGCCCACCGCCACCCCACCCTGCTGCGCTACCGCCACCACGCGGACGCCGAGGGCAGGCTGGTCAAGGTCGAGGCCCAGATCCTGCTCGACGCGGGCGCGTACGCCGACTCCTCGTCCGAGTCCCTGGCCGCCGCCGTGGCCTTCGCCTGTGGCCCGTACGTCGTCCCGCACGCCTTCATCGAGGGCTGGGCGGTCCGTACGAACAACCCGCCCTCCGGCCATGTGCGCGGTGAGGGCGCGATGCAGGTGTGCGCCGCGTACGAGGGCCAGATGGACAAGCTGGCGGCGAAGCTGGGCGTCGACCCGGTCGAACTCCGGCTGCGCAACGCCCTGTCCACGGGTGACATCCTGCCCACCAGCCAGACCGTGACCTGCCCCGCACCCGTCGCCGAACTCCTCGGCGAGCTGCGGGACTTCCCGCTGCCCGCGCTCCCCAAGGACGCGCCCGAGGACGACTGGCTGCTCCCCGGCGGCCCGGAGGGGGCCGGCGAGCCCGGCGCCGTGCGCAGGGGCGTCGGCTACGCCCTCGGCATGGTCCACATGCTCGGCGCCGAGGGCGCCGACGAGGTCTCCACGGCCACGGTCCGGGTCCACGACGGCGTGGCCACCGTCATCTGCGCGGCCGTCGAGACCGGACAGGGCTTCACCACGCTCGCCCGCCAGATCGTCCAGGAGACCCTGGGCGTCGAAGAGGTCCACGTGGCGGCGGTGGACACCGACCAGCCCCCCGCGGGCCCGGCGACGCACGGCCGGCACACCTGGGTCTCGGGCGGTGCGATCGAACGCGCCGCCAAGATGGTCCGCACCCAGCTCCTCCAGCCGCTGGCCCACAAGTTCGGCATGTCCACGGAGCTCCTCCAGATCGCCGACGGCAAGATCACCTCGTACGACGGTGTGTTGTCCACGACGGTCATGGAGGCGATGGACGGCAAGGAGCTCTGGGCCACCGCCCAGTGCCGCCCGCACCCCACGGAACCCCTGGACGACTCCGGGCAGGGCGACGCGTTCGTGGGCCTGGCCTTCTGCGCCGTCCGCGCCGTGGTCGACGTCGACATCGAGCTCGGCTCGATCCGGGTGGTCGAGATGGCCGTCGCCCAGGACGTCGGCCGGATCCTCAACCCGTCCCAGCTGGCGACCCGTATCGAGGCGGGCGTCACCCAGGGCATCGGCGCGGCCCTCACGGAGAACCTGCGCACCGCCCGGGGTCTGATCCGCCACCCGGACCTCACCGGGTACGCGCTGCCGACGTCGCTGGACGCGCCGGACATCCGCATCGTGAAGCTGATCGAGGAACGCGACGTGGTCGCCCCCTTCGGCGCCAAGCCCGCCTCGGCGGTGCCGGTGGTCACATCCCCCGCCGCGGTGGCCTCGGCCGTCCGCGCCGCGACGGGCCGCCCGGTCAACCGCCTCCCGATCCGCCCGCAGGCGGCGGTGGCGACGCCCAAGTCCTGACCCGACGCCTGTCGTTCTCCACCCGCGATCGAACGGCTGTCGGTCGAAAGGCTGTCGTGCGGCGGGAACCGATACGGTGATGAGGTCGGTGGCCGCATGTCTCGGACAAAGCGGTCTGCAATACGTGGGACGAGGGGAAATTCGTGTCGTTCGAGGAAGAATGGGCGGAACTGCGTGCGTCGGCGGCCCAGCGGACCGCCATGCAGATCAACCACGTTCCGGCCGAGGGCGGTAATGGCGGCGGTAGCGGCGATCTGGTGGTCAATCGGGACGACCTCGGCGCTATCGGAAATGACGCCTATGACCTGCGGGTGAAGGTGTCGCGGGAGGGCGATCACGCCCGGCCTGCCACCTTCGACGCGGCGATCGCGCTCACCAACGGCAATTTCGCGAGTGGTTCGGCAGTGCTCAAGGTGCATGACCGCTGGAACACGCACCTGAAGACCCTGCTGGATTCCCTTGCACACATATCGAATCACCTCGACTACACCAAGGCCCAGCACGCGAAGGACGATGTGAAGGTTGTGGGAGATCTGGCGCCGATCTCCAAGCTCACGGAATACATGAACTAGCGGTCGGGGGACTACGCGCATGCTGAAGTACGAGGACATAGTCGACGCCCCCGTGGGCAAGCTGAAAGCCGCGGCCGACGACTGGTCGAAGATGGCGAGCGACCTGCAGAAGCTCGCCACCGAGGCCACCGACGGGATGAAGGGCAAGGCGGACAAGGCGGAGTGGGAGGGCCTCAACGCCGGGGTCACCAAGGCATTCGTCAGCAAGACGGCCAAGGAGGTCTCGGATGCCGCAGCCGAGGCCAAGGGCGTGCAGCAGATCCTCGAAGAGGGTCACACCGCCATCAAGAAGGCCAAGGACGACCTGGTCGACATCCGGGACCACGAAGGTCCGGCGGCCGGGATCAAGGTGGACGGCAACGGCAAGGTCACCGCGCGCCACCCGGTCGAGGACATGCCTCCCCAGCAGAAGGCGCACGACCCCGACTATCCCGAGCTCGTGCGCCAGCAGAAGGCGAACATCGCCTCCTGGCAGAAGAAGATCGACCTGATCGTCGACAACTGCAACGACACCGACGTGTCCTTCAAGAACTCCCTCGAAGCCAACGTCACCGACCGCAAGGACTTCAGCGCCCCGAAGTACACGAAGATGGACCAGGAGGAGGCCGCCCGGGCCGCAGCGCTGGCTTCCAAGGGCCGCGACATCACCCACACCGAACTCCAGCAGCTCAACGAACTGCTCGCGGACAACAGCAAGTCGGTGGAGTTCTCGAAGAACTTCTACGAGAAGCTCGGCCCGGAGAAGTCCCTGGCATTCTTCGGTCAGCTCTCCACGGACACGTACGAGTACGGGAAGCTCGACAAGGAGCGGCTCAAGGACGTCCAGGAACTGCAGAAGAACCTGGGCCTCAATCTGGCCACAGCCTCCCACGACAAGGCGTTCTCCGACGAGTGGGGCCCCGAGCTCCGCAAGATGGGCACGGAGCGCGTCCCGCTGGCCAAGTACGACTCCAACGGGCCGTACGGGTACCAGCTGCTCGGCGGCATCATGCGGTACGGGAACTACGACAAGGCGTTCCTCAACCCGATCGCCGAGCATGTGGCGCAGCTGCACCAGAAGGACCCGTACATGTTCGCCGACAACAAGGTGGTGAACAGTCCGTTCAAGAACCCGTTCAACCCGTCCGGCGTCAACGGCGCGGGTTACGACCCGGCGACCGCCATGCTGGAGGCGCTCGGCAACAGCCCGGACGCGGCCAAGCACTTCTTCAATGACCCGCCGACCGCGTACAACGAGGACGGCACGGTCAACCGGGGCGCAACGGCCGATCTCGGCAAGAACGGCGACGAGCCGATCAAGAACTACCTCGACTTCTTCGGCAACGAGAAGTGGGAGTCCTTCCCGGACGTCAACTCGCTCGACGAGGAAGAGCTCAAGAACTCCCTCAACCAGATGCCCGACGCGCTGGGGCACGCGCTGGAGTCGGCCACCCTCGGCTACCCGGCCGGGCACCCGGACGCCAGTGTGGTGCGGGACGCCGACAACGCGGCGGTCATGCAGCAGGTCATGGAGAAGTACGGGGCGGACGCCGGCTTGCTCAAGGAGCACGAGGCAATGGCGGACAGCGTCGGGACCATGGGCGCCGGCTACATCGATGACATCAACTGGGCGCTGGACAGGAACGATCCGAACAGCCCGTTCGCGCCGGGCAAGAATGCAGAAGGGCACCTCGACTTCTCGGACACCGATGACCGCAACGGCCGCGGCGTCGTCCGAGGCTTCCTCAGCACACTTGGCCAGCACCCGGACGCCTACGCGACGGTCTCGGCCGCAGAGCAGGTGTACACCCGCAGCGTGCTGGAAGGGCAGGTGGGCGCGGACGGAAAGATCGACCAGGGCGCCGCCCGGGCGGCCGTACACACGGGTTCCGAGGTGCAGGGCATGCTCGACCAGTCCCGGGCGGACCAGGTGGCGGCGACGAACCTCAAGACCCACGAGGACTACGAGAAGGCTGTCGAGAAGCGCTCGGGTTGGATCGAGTTCGGGGCCGCAGCGGGCGTGGCGGCGGGTGTGGCCTTCCTACCCGCGACCGCGGCCGTGGGTACGGCGGCGATCCTCATTCCGCTGGCGACCGACACTGCCAGTGGTGCTCTGGAGCAGGGCATCGGTCAGATGGTCGGCGACATCTCCGACAACTCGGTGGACGAGCACAAGGAGAAGGTGGACGAGCTCACCCGGGACGAGAGGACCAAGGTCTATTCCTCCGGCGAGAGCCTGGCCGAGTCGCCGATGGATGAGTTCATGCGGCAGAACGGCGTGACCTCCGACAGCGCCTTCGGGCAGGACCTGAAGGAATCCATGAGGATCGGATACGCAACCGGTAATGACCGCGAGGACCAGCAGGGCAACGACCCGGAGACCGGCTGAGGCCGGTGGTCGGCCGAGGACACAGAAGGATGAAGATGGCGATCAGTCATAGGGCCGTGCGCGGGGCATTCCTCGGCGCGGCCATGGTGAGCCTCCTGGTTCTCGGAACCACCGGCTGCGGGGGAGCGGACGACGAAGCCGCGAAGGGGCCCGATGTGGCCGTCGCAGGGACAGAGCTCTGCGGCGGCGATGCGGTCTCCGCCGACGCGGCGAAGTCGCTGAAGGTGATCACGGGGGTGTCGCGGTTCGAGGGGTCGGGGATGGAAGGCACCGTCGCGAATGCCGCAAGGAAACTCGGTGAGGCGTCCGTCTCTTCCTCTACCGGCGATGGGGACGTCTGCCGTGTCTACGCGCCGGACGACGAGCTCCGGATCACCTGGCAGCTGTCCGGCAGCGCCCCGGCGGACGACCCCGCCTCGAAGTTCACCGTGCTGAAAATGGGTGAGCGGGCCCTGACCGCGACGGACGGCGCGTACCTCCGGTTCGCCTGCCGGAGCGGGAAACTGCCGGGTTCGGAACCGGCCCACATCGACATCGGCGTCGAGCGCGGAGGCATGCCCACGGATCCCGAGGGCGCCCCCGATGCACTGAAGGACGCCTACGCGACCGTGGCCCACTCCTTCTCCCTCGCCATGGCGAAGGAACTGGGCTGCGAGGACAACGCGGGGCTGCCCGAGACTCCCGATCTCACGCCGAAGTAGATGTCCAGCGGGGTCGGATGGTGACCTCGGCGCTCGGGGCCCGAGTCTCGGGGCCCGAGCGCCGGGTGTGGCGCTGTCACTCGTTCGGGGAGTCGAGGGATGCCTGCGGGCCGACGCTTGAGCTTCGGGATTCGAGGGCTGAGACGCGAGGGCCGAGGTTCGAGCGGTGTTGTCCATCCGGGGGGTAGGTAAGGGCTTTTGGGGAAACCTTCCCTCCCTCCCCACCCCGTCACGGCCAGCATGTATGACTAATTGTGATCAAGTTGCAGCGGAGAGTTGCTGTTGCTTACGGTGCCCACGACGAGACGACCCCGACACGGTGTTTGGCGCACCGGCCGGGGTCTGACCCAAGATCGCGCACCCAAGAAGGACGATCTCGTGGCTATCCAGCACCCTAGCTCCGCCCCGCCCGCTCCCGCAGCCTCGCGCCCGTACCGCAAGGCGCACACCGGCTACGGCAAGCAGACCGTCCCGGCCCAAGGCCCCTCCGGTGCGGGAGCTTTCGCCTTCCTGCCCGAGCGGGAGCGCTATGTCGCCGGGTATGTCGACCAGCTGCCCGACGGTGCCGCCATGGACATCAAGTCGCTGGCCAAGGACCTGCCCTTGTACGGCCAGATGGCCATCGGCACCGCGCTGCGCGCCCTCGCCGTGGCCGGACACCTGCGTCGCGTGCGCTGCCGGGTGGAAGGGGCAGGGCAGTGCCGGTGGGTGACGCTCACCTACTGGTCCCGGACCGCCCACGACAACGAGTGGTGGATCGCCAGGCTCGCAGGTGAGGCTGCCCCATCCCCGGAACAGGCGCCCGCACCCTCCGCCGAACCGGCGGTCGTACCCCGACAGCGCACTGCGGAGCGACCCGGCCCCAACCCGCCCCCGGCGCCGCAGGAGGAGCCGGGCGCGGGCACCCCCTCGGCTGTCGCGGACCCTTCCCCCGCCTACCTCACCCTCGCCGAACTCGGCCGCAGCGAGCCCCGCCTGGCGCTCTCCGCCGCCGACTGCGCCGCGCTGGAACCGCTCGCCGCCGCATGGTTCGCGCGAGGTGTGAGCGCCGACTACCTGACCTCTGCGCTCACCGCCGGACTGCCCGAGCGCATCGGATCGCCCATCGGCCTGGTGCGCCGCCGCCTCACCGACAAGATGCCGCCCCACCTGCCCACGGCACCCGCACCGGCCCAGGGCGGTCTCCCCGGCACCCCCGCCCGCAGCGTCCTGGTCGAGTGCACCGACTGTGGCCGCCCCGGCCCTGCGGAAGCACTCCCGGACGGCCTCTGCCGCCCCTGCGGGACCACGCACCAGCCGGCGGAATCGTCAGGGGCCGCAGCCCCGGCCGAGGTCGAACGCGACGTCCCTGCCCTCGTCGCGAGCCTCCGCAACCTGATGCGCACCCCCTGAGTAGTCATATGTCGGGCCGAGTTGGGCCATCACCAGCCCGTACAGCAGCTCCGCGTCCACGAAGTCCCCGTCCTGCGGCGGCCCGCACCGCCAGCTCAGCGGGTACGTGTTGCCGTGGGCGGCCGGAATCCCCACGTACTGGTCGCGGGCCGCCGGGCCGAAGCACTTCGCGCCGGGCGGCCAGTCGAAGTCCTGGCTCGCGCCGGGTTCCAGCAGGAAGTACGTCCACCGCGCCCCTGCGATCTCCCGCACGACGGGCCCCGGATCGCCGTCCGTGAGGGTGGCGAGGTGGTGCAGCACCGCCTCCCCCCGGACGCCGCGCAGTCGGATGGCGTCGAAGTGAATTCCGATGAGGCGGAGTTGGAGCCCCGATGCCGGTACCCATTCGGGGACCTTCTTGCTCGTCATGGCTATGAGCATCGCGGTGACTGCGTAGCGTGACCAGCAGGACGCGATCCACATCCATGCGATGTGGGGAGGGTGGTGACGGCTGTGGGGACGAGTGGCGAGACGACGCGTGGGCGTCGGCTGGTGGGGGAGCTGATCCGCATCCACCGGGTGCGGGCGGGGCTCACACAGAAGGAGGCGGCGGAGCAGCTGCTGATCTCGGAGTCGCTGATGGGCGCGGTGGAGCGGGCGGAGCGTATCCCTTCGCGCGACCTGCTGATCGACGCGGACCGGGTGTTCGGTGCGGGCGGGGCGCTGAAGGCGTGCTGCGAGCTGGTGGACGAGGAGAAGTACCCGCCGAAGTTTCTGGACTGGGCGAAGCTGGAGCGGAACGCGCGGGTGATCAGCGCGTACGAGACGATGCTGATCCCGGGCCTGCTCCAGACGGAGGCGTACGTGCACGCGCTGTACCGGTCGCGCGTACCGGCGTACACGGAGGACGAGATCGCCCGGCACGTCGGAGCGAGGCTGGAGCGGCAGACGGTGCTGTCGCGCACGCCGCCGCCGCGCATCGGGTACGTCATCGAGGAGTCGGTCCTGGACCGGACGCTCGGCGGGCCCGAGGTGCTGAAGGAGCAACTGCGGCACGTGCTCGACTGCGTGGAGCGGCTCAACCACCTGACGGTGCAGGTGATGCCGTCGGCTCAGCACACGCATGCGGGGTTGAACGGGCCGATGCAGCTGATGTCCACGGTGGAGGGCCGCACTTTGCTGTTCGCGGAGGGGCAGGGCGGAGGTAGGTTGCTTTCGAAGCCGGAGCAGGTGGGCGACATGTTCGACCTCTTCGGCATCCTGCGGGCCCAGGCGCTCAATCCCTGGAAGTCCGTGGAGGTCATCGAGACGAAGGTGAGGCAACTGTGAGCGACGGGCCCGGACTGTCCTGGTTCAAGTCCAGCTACAGCAACAACGAGGGCGAGGCATGCCTCGAAGTCGCCTACGACTGGCACAAGTCCAGCTACAGCAACAACGAGGGTGGAGCCTGCGTAGAGGTGGCCACCTGTCCCCACACCGTCCACGTCCGCGACTCCAAGGTCACCGACGGCCCCACCTTCACCGTCACCCCCGCCGCCTGGACCGCATTCGTGGCGGGTGCGGCCAGGGGCTGACCGCAGCCCGTGGTCCGGGTAGCACCGGCCCGCCTGGATGATCAGTCGTGCCCCTCGTCGGCTCGTTCTACGGAGACCTTGTACGAGGGCCCCTTGCCCACACCGGCCTTCCCGACGGCCGCCTCGATCAGTGAGGTGCGGCCGTCTGTCGCACATCAGGCCGACGGTCCCGGACGCCCGGACGGCGCGGCTCGCCTGGCTCCCACCGCGCGGTGAGGTCACTGACAGGCCGCGGACTGCTCGACCGCCTTGGTGTGGTCGGTGATCAGACTCTTCATGGCGGCTTGGTCGTCGATACCGGAGTCGAGGACCTGGATGATCGTGAAGAGACTCATCTCCGGGTGGTCCGACGACGTGCACGAAGCAACCTTGCCCACACCGGCCTTCCCGGCGTAGACGAACCGGTAGTCGTCGGACGCCGCCCCGCCGTCCGTGCCGTCGTAGGCCTCCGCGACTGTCGTCGCCGTCTCTCCCCTCCCCCACCATGTCTGGGCTAGGCGCAGGGCCGTCCTACCGTCCACGGACACGTCGCAGCGAGTCGTCCCGCCGTTCGGCTTCGAGGGTGTCGCCGAGACGGAATCCCCACCTGGCAGCAAAGCCTTGACCTGTGCGGGGTCCACGTCGACCCCGCACAGCGACGTGGGCACGGTGTACTTCTTCTCTGCCTTGTCGTCGCCGTCGCCGGAGCACGCCGACAGGCTGGAGGCGAGGACGACGACGGCCGACAGGGAGACGGCCGTGTCGGTGAATCGGTGACGCCGGAGAGTTCCACGGACGGGCAAGGCAAGCAGCCTTTCGAGGTTCGGACGGGGATGATCAAACCTCTCAAGTATCAGGGTCGTTTGATTGCCGGCGACGGGCAGGAGGGGACCTGAAGGCGATCACTGGTTCCGCAATGGCGACGCCGCACCCACGGCTGGCGTACGCAGAAACGGCCGCCCCCATGACATGGGGGCGGCCGTTCCCTTTCGGGTCTTCCGCCGGAGGCCGTGACCGGATTCGAACCGATGTAACTCGAGTTGCAGTCGAGCCCCTGAACCACTCGGGCACACGGCCGTGCGTTTCTTGATCTGCTGTCGACCGTACGGGGCCGGTGGGGCGGGTCTCAAGGTCTGGGGCTGGGCCGCAACATGACTGCCATGCCGCGTTCACGATCGCGGTCCGGGCGAAGCTTCGGTCGTACGACGAAGGGACCAGTTCGATACCGCCCACCGACAGGGGTCACCCGGTGTTGCGGCCCTTACTCTGGGGCTCATGACTGCCCTGGAACCCCGTGACGCCGAGGTCACCGCCGCCCTCGTGGAGACCACCGTCGACGAACCGGCGGAAGGCGTACTCGGGCGGACCTACCGGGCGCTCAGCATCGGCATCGTCTCCGTCGTCCTGCTCATCGCCTTCGAGGCGACCGCCGTCGGTACGGCGATGCCCGTCGCGGCCAGGGAGCTGCACGGCATCCCGCTCTACGCGTTCGCCTTCTCCGCGTACTTCACCACCAGCCTCTTCGCCATGGTGCTCTCCGGGCAGTGGGCCGACCGGCGTGGGCCGCTCGCCCCGCTGGCCACGGGGATCGGCGCTTTCGGTGCCGGACTGCTGCTCTCCGGGACCGCGGGCGGCATGTGGACGTTCATCCTGGGCCGGGCCGTCCAGGGTGTCGGCGGCGGGCTCGTGATCGTCGCGCTGTACGTGGTCATCGGGCGGGCCTATCCGGAACGGATCCGGCCGAGCATCATGGCCGCGTTCTCGGCGGCGTGGATCGTCCCGTCCGTCGTGGGACCGCTCGCCTCCGGGACCGTGACGGAGCACCTCGGGTGGCGCTGGGTCTTCGTCGGGATCCCGGTCCTCATCCTTCTGCCGCTCGGACTCGCACTTCCCGCGATACGGCGGATGGCGGGCGGCCCCACGGACGCGGACGCGGCGGCGGAGCCGTTCGACGGGCGCCGCATCCGGCTCGCGCTCGGCATCTCGGCGGGCGCCGGGCTGCTCCAGTACGCGGGGCAGGATCTGCGGTGGCTCTCGCTGCTGCCGGCGCTGGCCGGTGCCGCGCTGCTCGTCCCCGCCGTACGCGGGCTGCTGCCCCGGGGGACCCTGCGGGCCGCGCCGGGTCTGCCCGCCGTGATCCTGCTGCGGGGCATGTCGTCCGGCTCCTTCATCGTCGCCGAGTCCTTCGTCCCGCTGATGCTCGTGACCCAGCGCGGTCTGTCCCCGACCCTGGCCGGCCTCTCCCTGGCCGCGGGCGGTCTGACCTGGGCACTCGGTTCGTACGTGCTGGCCCGGCCCAGGCTGGAGCCCCACCAGGGGGCACTCATGATGGCGGGCATGGTGCTCGTGACGCTGGCCGTCGTCGCCGCGCCGAGCGTGCTCATCGAGGCGGTACCGGTGTGGACCCTGGCCGTGGTCTGGGGCGTCGGGTGCTTCGGCATGGGCATGGTGATCGCGTCGACGAGCGTGCTGCTGCTGAAACTGTCGGCCCCGCGGGAGGCGGGTGCCAATTCGGCGGCCCTCCAGATCTCGGACGGCCTGTCCAACGCGCTGCTGCTCGCCGCGGGCGGTGCGGCGTTCGCCGCGCTCGGTGGCGGCGCGGTGGGCGCGGCTGCCCACGGGGCGGTAGGCAGCGAGGCCGCCGTCGCGCACCCCGGGGCGTTCGTGGTGGTGTTCATGCCGATGGCGGCGGTGGCGCTGGTGGGGGTGTGGGTGGCGAGCCGGGTGGGGGAGAAGCCTTAAGGTACCGTGTGGTACTACGCGGTACCATCTACTCATGGCTGGTCTGAATCTGCGGTTCACCGAGGAAGAGCTCGACGCCCTGCGTGCGCGCGCAGAGTCGGAGGGGCGGAGCATGCAGTCGTTCGCCCACGATGCGGTGATCACCGCCATAAACGAGCACTCGCGCCTCTTCAACGAGGCAGCGGACCACGTGCTGAAGGTGAGTGAGGAGCTCAACCGGAGGCTGGCCTGATGCAGTACCTGACACTCCCCGAGCTGCTGAACCTCACCGATCGGCTCGGGACGGCAGAGGTGCGCGACTACGGGTTGCTCGAATCAGCTCTGGCTCGTCCCCGAGCGAGCGTTTTCGGCCAGGACGCCTATCCGGACGTGTGGCAGAAGGCCGCAGCGCTGATGGAGTCTCTGGCCCGGAACCATGGCCTCGTGGACGGCAACAAGCGCATCGCCTGGTACGCGACCTGGGTTTTCCTGCATATGAACGGGCATCCACTCGACGCGGACTTCGATGTGGACGAGGCCGAGCGATTCGTCCTGGACACATGTCAGGGCGTGCTGGACATGCCGAAGATCGCCGAACAGCTCCCCAAGTTCGCCAAGTAGTCGCCGCCTGTGAGGCGGGTCTCAGCGGCACCCGGTGACGGCTGGTCCGTACGGGGTTCCGCCCCGCCCGCCGGTAGGGTGGCCCGGTTGTCGTATCGCGTGCGGGCCGGTTCCGGCCCGTACGGCCAGCGCCCCACGTACCCGAGTGCCGAACCGGAGACCGTGACTACTACCGCCTCCCACCACCTCTCACCCGCCTTTCCCGGCCGCGCCCCCTGGGGTACGGCCGGCAAGCTGCGAGCCTGGCAGCAGGGCGCGATGGACAGGTACATCCAGGACCAGCCGCGCGACTTCCTCGCCGTCGCGACCCCCGGCGCGGGGAAGACCACCTTCGCGCTGACCCTCGCCTCATGGCTGCTGCACCACCACGTGGTGCAGCAGATCACCGTCGTGGCGCCCACCGAGCACCTCAAGAAGCAGTGGGCGGAAGCCGCCGCCCGCATAGGCATCAAGCTCGACCCGGAGTACAGCGCCGGACCCGTGAGCAAGGAGTACCACGGGGTCGCGATCACGTACGCCGGTGTCGGCGTGCGCCCCATGCTGCACCGCAACCGGTGCGAGCAGCGCAAGACGCTGGTGATCCTCGACGAGATCCACCACGCGGGTGACTCGAAGTCGTGGGGCGAGGCGTGCCAGGAGGCGTTCGACCCGGCGACCAGGCGCCTCGCGCTCACCGGCACGCCCTTCCGGTCGGACACCAACCCGATCCCCTTCGTCGCGTACGAGGAGGGCAACGACGGCATCCGCCGCTCCTCCGCCGACTACACCTACGGCTACGGCAACGCCCTCGCGGACGGGGTCGTCCGCCCCGTGATCTTCCTCAGCTACAGCGGCAACATGCGCTGGCGCACCAAGGCCGGGGACGAGATCGCCGCGCGGCTCGGCGAGCCGATGACCAAGGACGCCATCGGGCAGGCCTGGCGCACCGCGCTCTCGCCCACCGGTGACTGGATCCCCAACGTGCTGGCCGCCGCCGACAAGAGGCTGACCGAGGTGCGCAAGGGCATCCCGGACGCCGGCGGGCTGGTCATCGCGACGGACCAGGAGTCGGCGCGCGCGTACGCCAAGATCCTCAAGTCGGTCACCGGCGAGAAGCCGACCGTGGTCCTCTCCGACGAGAAGGCCGCCTCCAAGAACATCGACAGGTTCAGCGAGGACGGATCGCGCTGGATGGTCGCGGTGCGCATGGTGTCGGAGGGCGTCGACGTCCCGCGTCTCGCGGTCGGCGTGTACGCGACGACGATCTCCACGCCCCTCTTCTTCGCCCAGGCGGTCGGCCGTTTCGTACGGTCCCGGAGGCGCGGCGAGACGGCCTCCGTCTTCGTGCCGACGATCCCGATGCTGCTCGACTTCGCGAACGAGATGGAGGTCGAGCGCGACCACGTCCTGGACAAGCCGAAGAAGGGCAGCGACGAGGAGAACCCGTTCGCCGAGGAGGACCAGCTCCTCGCGGACGCGGAGAAGCTCGAGGACGAGGAGACCGAGGAGCAGCTGCCCTTCGAGGCGCTGGAGTCCGACGCGGTCTTCGACCGGGTGCTCTACGACGGCGCCGAGTTCGGTATGCAGGCGCATCCCGGCAGCGAGGAGGAGCAGGACTACCTCGGTATCCCGGGGCTCCTCGAACCCGACCAGGTGCAGCTGCTGCTCCAGAAGCGGCAGACCCGGCAGATCGCGCACAGCCGCCAGAAGCCGGCCGCCGAGGCCGACCTCCTGGAGAAGGCGGCCGAGGACCGGCCCGTGGTCACGCACAAGAAGCTGCTGGAGCTCCGCAAGCAGCTCAACACCATGGTGTCGGCCTACACACACCAGAGCGGCAAGCCGCACGGAGTGATCCACACCGAGCTGCGGAAGGTGTGCGGCGGCCCGCCCAGCGCGGAGGCGACGGCCGGGCAGATCCAGGACCGGATCAAGAAGGTCCAGGAGTGGGCCACCCGGATGCGGTGAGCCCGCCCTGACGGCCCCGGTGCGGGGGCGGTGCGAACCGCGCGCACCGGGGCCCTGTCGTTGCACGGGGAGTGCCGGACGCGGGGGCGCGCCCCTGCACGGACAGGGCGTGCGGGGGGCGCGGGCGGAAGATTTTTGCAACAGTTCTTCACGAGGTGTTAACAACCGTTCACCGGTGGTGTACGGAGGGTCGCCGCGGTGTCACGCGACTTGAACGCGCGTAGATGTTCGGGTTCCGGACGGTCCGGCGCTGACCGGCGGTTATGTGGTGCTGTTCCGGAGGGAGACCGGATTCTGGACGAGGTCTTCCGCTGAGCGGACCCGCTCGCTAATGTCCCCGAAACATGAACGCCCCGTGGCAGTGTGGCCGCGGAGCGCAGCCGGTGCCATGACCAGTCGGCGGCCTCTCGGTGCGTCGCCGTGGGACCGGCGTCGGCACCCCGGAGACAACCGCCCCGCTCACCACGAGGGAGAGGGCGTCGTGACCGCGGAGACTTCTCAGACGCTCGACCGGGGACTGCGTGTCCTCAAACTGCTCGCCGATACCGATCACGGCCTGACCGTCACCGAGTTGTCGAACAAACTCGGCGTCAACCGCACCGTGGTCTACCGACTGCTCGCCACCCTGGAACAGCACGCGCTCGTCCGGCGTGACCTGGGCGGCCGGGCCCGAGTGGGGCTGGGCGTGCTGCGCCTCGGCCGTCAGGTGCACCCGCTCGTCAGGGAGGCCGCGCTGCCCGCGCTGCGTTCCCTGGCCGAGGACATAGGGGCCACCGCGCACCTCACGCTCGTCGACGGATCGGACGCGCTCGCGGTCGCCGTCGTCGAGCCGACGTGGACCGACTACCACGTGGCCTACCGGGCCGGCTTCCGTCACTCCCTGGACAGGGGCGCCGCGGGCCGGGCGATCCTCACGGCCCGGCAGAAGACGGTCGACCACCCCGGCTACACGCTCACCCAGGGTGAGCTCGAAGCCGGTGCCTGCGGGGCCGCGGCACCCCTGGTCGGGGTCTCCGGGGTGGAGGGCAGCGTGGGCGTGGTGATGCTCGCGGACGCCGTGCCGGAGCGGGTCGGGCCCCGGGTCCTGGACGCGGCCCGCGAGGTCGCCGACGCGCTGCGCTGACCGGACCGCCGCCGGACCGGCCCCGGAAACTCCCGGGCACGGACCGACCCCGGAACGCCGGACCGCCCCGGTGGCGCCGGGGCGGTCCGTGCCCGGGGGGTGTGGCGGATAGATTGGGCAGGTGGCCATTCGTCTCTCCCGCCCCCGCGCCCTCGCCCTCTGCGCCCTGCCCGTTCTCGCCCTGTTCGGCACGGCGGCCTTCGCGCCCCTGCCGTTCACCGTGGCTCAGCCGGGCAGTACCGCCGACGTCCTGGGGGAGGACAAGGGGACGCCGGTCATCACGATCAAGGGCGCGCCGACCCGCACCACCGACGGCGAGCTGCGGATGACGACGATCCTCGCGACCGCGCCGACGGCCGACGTCGGGATCGGGGACGTGGTGGACAGCTGGTTCAGGGCGGACCGTGCGGTCATGCCGCGCGACTCCGTCTATCCGACCGGTGACTCCGAGAAGGAGATCGAGCGGCACAACCTCCAGGACATGGAGGAGTCGCAGAACGTCGCCGTCGACGCCGCCCTGAACTACCTGGACAGGAAGCCCGGCTCGGTCGACATCACCCTGCACCTCGCCGACGTCGGCGGTCCCAGCGCGGGCCTGTTCTTCTCGCTGGGGATCATCGACAAGCTGGACGGCGACGGCTCCGGCGGCGACCTGACCGGTGGCCGCGACATCGCCGGCACGGGGACGATCGAAGCCGACGGCAAGGTCGGCGCGGTCGGCGGGGTCTCCCTCAAGACGCAGGCCGCCCGGCGCGACGGTGCCACCGTCTTCCTCGTGCCGAAGGCCGAGTGCAAGCAGGCGAAGGCGGAGAAGCCGGAAGGGCTGCGGCTGATCCCCGTCACGACACTGGAGAGCGCGGTGTCCTCGCTGCGGGCGCTGGACCAGGGCGGCACGGTTCCGAGCTGCTGACCGAGGGCTCCGGGCTGCCCATGCCGCGCCAGGCGGGGAAGACGAGCGGGCTCAGCGTCGCCAGGAAGTACACCCCGCCCATCGCCAGCAGCGCACCCGTCGCGCCCATGCCCTCGACCAGCAGGCCCGCCGCGAGGCCGCCGACCGGCATGGCGAGCTCGCAGCCGGCCGTGAGCGCGCCGGACACCCGGCTCCGCAGCTCCTCGGGGACACGCTCGTACGTCACCGTCGTCAGGATCGGGTTGAGCATGCCGCCGGCGACGCCTCCCAGCGCCATGGTGACCGCGAGGGGCAGTGTCGTCCCGGTGAGGGCCGCGACGGCGAACCGGGGGGCTCCGCACAGCACCACGCACACCGCGAACACGGTCCGCCGCGAGAAGCGGTGCCCGACCGCCCCGTACAGCAGGGCGCCCGTCAGTCCGCCCGCGCCGAACAGCGCGGTGAGCAGGCCGAGATCGGTGGCGCCGCCCAGCTCGCCCTCGGCGTGCACGGGCAGCAGCACGGCGTTCCAGCCCTGGTCCGTCCCGTTCATGAACATCACCATGACCACCACGGCGAGCAGCAGCCGGTTGCCCAGCAGGTAGGCGTAGCCCTCGCGCAGCTCGGCACGGTACGTGCGCAGGGAGACCGGGGCCGCGGCCTTGCGTGGCTCGGCCGCGCGGATCCCCCGTACGCCCCCCGCGACGAGCAGGGCGGACAGCGCGAAGGTGGCGGCGTCCAGCAGGAGCACGGTCTCGGCCCCGACGACGGCGATCAGTACGCCCGCCAGCGCGGCACCGACCATGCGGGCGCCCCGCGACACCGCATCGAAGAGGCTCGCGGCGCGGGCGAGCGTGGTGCCCGCGTGCTCGGCGAGGTCGGGCACCAGGACGTAGCGCGCGGTGTTGCCGGGCGTGTGGGCCAGCCCGTTCACGGCCATCAGCGCGCACAGCATCCAGAAGTGGAGCGCTCCCGCGTGGTGCAGCAGCGGGACGGCGGCGACGGCGGCCGCGCACACCGCGTCGGAGGCCACGGCGACCCGCCGCCGGCCCAGCCGGTCGATGACGGGCCCGCCCACCAGGGCCGCGACGACGATCGGCAGGGTCGCGCAGAAGGCGACGACCCCCGCCTTCCCGGCGCTCCCCGTGGTCTCCAGGACGAACCACGGTACGCCGATGAGGGTCAGCGAAGTCCCCGCCGTGGATATCGAGTTCGCCGCGAGGACGGCCACCAGCGGAGTGCGGTGCGGCGTGTGTTCCTCCCCGTGCCTCCCCCCGTCCACGGTCACACCGCCCGTGGGGCGTGGGCCCGTGCGGGGGGAGCCTGGGTCAGCTTGAGTCCGAGCTCGATCATCGTCCAGCCCATGCGGTGACGGATCCCGGGACGCGTCGGGCGCAACTCGGTTGCCTCGTCGTGGAGTTCGGCGGCGCGGTAGGTGTGCAGCAGGATGTGGATGTCGCTGTGCATGACGGTGATCCCCTCATTCGGTGGGGCGCGGGAACATGTGGAGGTGGGTGCGGACGACTGCCGATCCCTCGGTGCCCTCGGGGACGCGGCCCCGGTAGCTGTTCACCAGGTCCTGGATCTTCTGGGCGAGCTCCTGGGACAGCTCCGGGGTGAGCCGCACCTTGAAGTCGCTGAGGTCGAAGCTCTCGCGCCACTCCTCGGGCCACTCGTGCATCGTCCCCAGCCAGGTGTTCAGCTCCTGGGCGTGCGTGGACGCCGACTCGTGGAGCAGGACCCCGATGGCGCCGCGCACTTCGGCGTCCGGGTGGTCCAGGAAGCTGCTGCTGTCGAGGGTGGTGCCCATGTGGACGGCCTTCCACCACCGCTCGCGCCCCTTGCCGCGCTCCGGGGCGTCCTCGACGAAGCCGTACGTCGCGAGCTGCCGCAGGTGGTAGCTGGTGGCGCCGCTGGACTCACCGAGGCGCTCGGCGAGTCCGGACGCCGTGGCAGGGCCGAACTCCCGCAGGGCGTTGAGCAGGCGGATGCGCAGGGGGTGGGCGAGCCCGCGCAGTGTCCGGACGTCGATCTTGTGGATGTTCATTTCGTCCGCGCCGGGTGCGCGGCCCTCGGGCTCGTTCGATGGCATGGCACGACCATAAGGTTGCAAAGACTGCTTTGCAACCTGTTTTTTGCAACGACTTCTTTGTATGGGCGCCGAACGGTCGGACGCGACAACGCCGGGGCCCGTACCGCGCGTTGCGGTACGGGCCCCGGCGTGCGTACGGAGGCGGCTGCCTCAGCCCTCCTGGATGAATCCTTCCTGCACGAGCCAGTCCTTCGCGACCTCGTGCGGGTCCTCCCCGTCGACGTCCACCTTGGAGTTGAGCTCCTGTGCGAGCCGGGTCGTCAGCTTCTCGGTGACCGGAGCCAGAAGTTCGGCGATCTCCGGGTACTTGTCGAGGGTCGCCGTGTGGATGGCGGGCGCGGCGTTGTAGTTCGGGAAGAACTGCTGGTCGTCCTCGGTGACGTCGAGGTTCATCGCCTTGATCCGGCCGTCCGTGGTGTACACCTCGCCCAGCAGGCAGCCGCCGGTGTTCACCTGGGTGTAGATGATCCCCGCGTCCATCTTCTTGATGTTCGCGGCCGGCAGCTTCATCCCGTAGTGCTTCTGCATGCCCGGCAGTCCGTCGTCGCGCGAGGCGAACTCGTTCTCCACGCAGACGGTGACGGCCTTCGGGTCCTTCTTGGCGAGCGCGGCCACGTCCGACAGGGTCTTCAGGTGGTACTTGGCGTTGTTCTTCTTGCTGATGGCCAGGGCGTACGTGTTGTCGAGGGTGGCCGGCGGCAGCCAGGTCACCCCGTTGCCGATGTCCTCGTCGCGCACGGCCTTCCACTGCTTCTGCGGGTCGACGATGGGCTTGGCGTGGCCCAGGTAGGTGATCCACGCCGTGCCCGTGTAGTCGTAGAGCGCGTCGGCGTCGCCCTTGACGACCGCCTCACGCGCGCTGATCGACCCGGGCAGGTTCGTCCGGTCCAGGACCTCGGCACCCGCCGCCTTGAAGACCAGGCCCATGATCTGGCCGAGGATGATGTTCTCGCTGAAGTTCTTCGAGGTCACCGTCAGGGACGCGCCCTTGAGCGGCTGCCCCTTCCCGATCGACCCGGGTTCCACCTCGTCCACCAGCGGTGATCCGCTCTTCAGCCCGCATCCCGTGAGCAGGAGGGCGAGCGCGGCCGCCGATGCCAGGCCCGTACGTACCCTCACGCTTCCTCCAGTCCACGCGGCGTCAGCCACAGTTCGACCAGCGAGGCCAGCCAGTCCACCAGCAGTGCGAGCACCACCGTCAGTACGGAACCGAGCACCAGCACGGGCATGCGCTGCGTCTGGATGCCCGAGGTGATCAGGTCGCCGAGCCCGCCGCCGCCGCCGAAGGTGGCGAGGGTCGCGGTGCCGACGTTGAGCACCAGGGCGGTGCGTACGCCCGCCAGGATCAGCGGGACGGCGAGCGGTAGCTCGACCTTGGTGAGCGTCCCCGTCGCCGACATGCCGATGCCCTTGGAGGCCTCGACCAGCGTCGGCTCGATGGCGTTCAGCCCCGCCACCGTGTTGGAGAGCACCGGCAGGACCGCGTAGATCACCATGCCGATGATGGCCGTCGAGGGGCCGATGCCCAGCCAGATCACCAGCAGGGCCAGCAGCCCGATCGCAGGCGTCGCCTGGCCGATGTTGGCGAGGGCCGTGACGCCGGGGGCCGCCTTCTTGAGGCCCCGCCGGGTCAGCGCGATGCCGAGCGGGATCGCGATGATCAGCACCCAGAAGGTGGAGATCGCGGTCAGCCGGACGTGCTGCCACCAGCGCAGCTGCACGGTGTCACCGGCCAGCGAGTTCTGCGCGACCGAGTCGAGGTCGACGTTGGTGATCCACAGGTAGGTCACGACCAGGACGACCGCGCAGACGGCCGGCACCAGCACGAGCTTCTTCCAGGTGAGACGGCGCGCCGGACGGGACGGCGAGGGGGTGGGCTCCGCCTCCTCGTCGCGGAAGGGGTGGCCCTGCACGTCGTGCTCGCCGGGGGGCCGTTCCCCCTTGGGGGGTGCCTGATGACTGGGGGTCACAGCCCGCCGTCACCCCCCTCGAGCTCGTGCTCGGTCCGGTGGACGCGCAGCTCCTCCAGGTCGTGCTCGTGCTCCATCGCGGCGAGCCGGTCGGCCTCCAGGAGCTCCTGCACGGAGTTCATCAGGGTCTGCATGTCGACGACCCCGATGAACTCACCGCGTCGTCCCGTCACGGCGACCCGCCCGCCGCTGTCGGTCAGGACCGCCTCCAGCGCGTCGTGGAGGGTCGCGTCCCGGGTCACCGTGTCGTGCACCAGCTGCCCGGCGCGGGCCAGCGAACCCTTGGCCCGCATCAGGTCACCGCGCCGCAGCCACTTGTAGGGACGGTTGCGGCGGTCCAGCATCAGCAGCTCGCTGTGCCGGCCGTCCCGCAGCTTGTTGAAGATCGACTGGAGCGGGTCCTCGACGGTCACCGTCGGGAAGTCGGCGATGCCCACGTCCCGTACGCGGGTGAGGTTGAGCCGCTTCAGGGCCGCGCCCGCCCCCACGAACCCGGAGACGAAGTCGTCGGTCGGGTTGGTGAGGATCGCCTCGGGGGTGTCGAACTGCGCGATGTGCGACCGCTCCCGCAGGACGGCGATGCGGTCGCCGAGCTTGATCGCCTCGTCGAAGTCGTGGGTGACGAAGACGATCGTCTTGTGCAGTTCGTGCTGGAGCCGGATCAGCTCGTCCTGGAGGTGGTCGCGCGTGATCGGGTCGACGGCGCCGAACGGCTCGTCCATGAGCAGCACCGGGGGATCGGCGGCGAGGGCGCGCGCCACGCCCACACGCTGCTGCTGGCCGCCGGAGAGCTGGCGCGGGTAGCGCCCGTGGAACTCGCGGGGATCGAGCCCGACCAGGTCGAGCATCTCCTCGACGCGGTCCTTCACGCCGGACTTCGACCAGCCCGTCATCTTGGGCACGAGCGCGATGTTCTCGGCGACCGTCATGTGCGGGAAGAGGCCGGAGGACTGGATCGCGTAGCCGATCTTGCGGCGCAGCTTCACCGGGTCCATGTCGGTGACGTCCTCGTCGTTGATCTTGATCCGCCCGGAGGTCGGCTCGATCAGACGGTTGATCATCTTGAGCGTGGTGGACTTCCCGCAGCCGGAGGGGCCCACGAGGATCACGGTCTCGCCCGCCTTGATGTCCATGGACACGTCGTCCACGGCGGGGGCGGGGCTGCCCGGGTAGGACTTGCTGAGGTTCTCCAGCCGGATGGTGGCGCCCGAGGTGGTGGCCGGGCGCGGCCGGTCCTGCTCCGTCGACGCGGTGGTGGTCTCAGGCACGGATCCCCCTAGGGATGGTGAGCCGCCCGAGCAGGACGTACGCGGCGTCGAAGAGCAGGGCGAGGATGACGATGCCGACCGTGCCGGCGAGAACCTGGTTGATGGCGTTGGCGCTTCCGAGTGAGGCGAGGCCGCGGAAGATCTCGTTGCCGAGTCCGGGGCCCGAGGCGTAGGCGGCGATCGCGGCGATGCCCATCAGCATCTGGGTGGAGACCCGGATGCCGGTGAGGATCGGCGGCCACGCGAGGGGCAGTTCCACTTTGAGCAGTCGCCGGGTCCGCGACATGCCGATGCCCTTCGCCGCGTCGACGAGGGTCGGGTCGACCCCGCGCAGCCCGACGATGCAGTTGCGGACGATGGGCAGCAGCCCGTACAGCGTCAGGATGATCACGGTGGGCGGGACCCCGAGGCCGACCAGGGGGATCAGCAGACCGATCGCGGCGAGCGACGGAATGGTGAGGATCGCCGAGGTCGACGTGATCGCCAGGGAGCCGCCCCACCCGCTCCGGTAGCTGACGACACCGATCAGGACGCCGAGGAGGGTGGCGATGACCATGCACTGGAAGACGGCGCTGGCGTGCTGATACGTGTCAGTGAGCAGTTGCTGGTGGCGGGTGCCCACATACTCCCAGAAGTTCACATGTTGCTCCGTAGGCTCAGTCGGTGTCCCCTGCAGCCTGCTCAACCAGCGGGATAATACGCAGCGGCACCGGGTTTTCCATGACGATCGCCGTGGAAGCCCGGACAATGCCATCAAAACCGACCACGCGGTCGATCACCCGCTGGAGATCGGCGTTGGAGCGGGCGACCAGGCGGCAGAGCATGTCCCCGTGCCCGGTCGTGGTGTGCAGCTCCAGCACCTCCGGCACGCCGCGCAAATGGGCCCGGACGTCGGCGCCTTGGCCCTGCTTGATCTCCAGGGTGGCGAACGCGGTCACGGGGTAGCCGAGCGCCGCCGGGTCGACGTCCGGGCCGAAGCCCCGGATGACGCCATTCGATTGAAGCCGGTCCAGCCGGGCCTGCACCGTCCCGCGCGCCACCCCGAGACGCCGCGACGCCTCCAGTACACCGATACGGGGCTCACGGGCCAGCAGCACGATGAGCCGGCCGTCCAGATGATCGATCGCCATGATCCGCCTCCTGATGGTCAGCCTGTACGGATAGCCCGCCCATCCTGGCGTCCCGCTGCACAGATTGACCAGGGGATCGACGAACTGTTGCGCACCTTGCGAACCGGCGGGAACCTTCGGACATGACTGAGACTGTGCACACCACCCCCGACACCGCCCGGCAGGCCGATCCCTTCCCGGTCAAGGGAATGGACGCGGTGGTCTTCGCGGTGGGCAACGCCAAGCAGGCGGCGCACTACTACTCGACCGCCTTCGGCATGAAGCTCGTCGCCTACTCCGGCCCGGAGAACGGCAGCCGCGAGACGGCGAGCTACGTCCTGACCAACGGTTCGGCCCGCTTCGTCCTCACCTCCGTCATCAAGGCGTCCACCGAGTGGGGCACCTTCCTCGCCGACCACGTGCACGCCCACGGTGACGGCGTGGTCGACCTCGCCATCGAGGTCCCCGACGCCCGCGCGGCCTACGCCTACGCCGTCGAGCACGGTGCGCGGGGCATCACGGAGCCGTACGAGGTCAAGGACGAGCACGGCACGGTCGTCATGGCCGCCATCGCCACGTACGGCAAGACCCGCCACACGCTCGTCGAGCGCGGCGGCTACGACGGGCCCTACCTCCCCGGCTACGCCGCCGCCGACCCGATCGTCGAGCCGGCCACCAAGCGCACCTTCCAGGCCATCGACCACTGCGTCGGCAACGTCGAGCTCGGCCGGATGAACGAGTGGGTGACCTTCTACAACACGGTCATGGGCTTCACCAACATGAAGGAGTTCGTCGGCGACGACATCGCCACCGAGTACTCCGCCCTCATGTCGAAGGTCGTCGCCGACGGCACGCTGAAGGTCAAGTTCCCCATCAACGAGCCGGCGATCGCGAAGAAGAAGTCGCAGATCGACGAGTACCTGGAGTTCTACGGTGCCGCGGGCGTGCAGCACATCGCGCTCGCCACGAACGACATCGTCGCGTCCGTGAAGGCGATGCGGGCGGCCGGCGTGCAGTTCCTGGACACCCCGGACTCGTACTACGACACGCTGGGGGAGTGGGCGGGCGAGACCCGCGTCCCGGTGGAGACGCTGCGCGAGCAGAAGATCCTCGTCGACCGTGACGAGGACGGCTACCTGCTGCAGATCTTCACCAAGCCGGTCCAGGACCGGCCGACCGTCTTCTTCGAGATGATCGAGCGGCACGGTTCGATGGGCTTCGGCAAGGGCAACTTCAAGGCCCTGTTCGAGGCGATCGAGCGCGAGCAGGAGAAGCGCGGCAACCTCTAGGCATCCGGACGCACGGAAGGGGCCCACCCCCCCGGCGGGAGGTGGGCCCCTTCCGTGTCCCTACGGAGCCGCCGTGGCCCCGGACCTCGTGGCCCCCGGCGACGGGGCCGCCGACCGGGCGGGCCGTGCCGTCGGCTCCGGCTTCGGCTCGGACCCCGACTCCGCCTTCGGTTCCTGCTCCGGCTTCTGTTCGGGCTCGGGCGCGGACGAGGGCTCCGGGGCGGCGGAGGGCTCCGGTGCGGCCGAGGGTTCCGGGGCGGGCGGCCGCATGTCCGCCGGGCCGCCCTCCGCCGGCTCGCCCAGCGCCTCCAGGGCCTCCCGCGCCAGCGGGACGGCCAGCGGTGAGAAGCCCGGATCGGTACGCAGGGCCTCCTCCAGATGTCCCCGGGCCGGGCCGTCCTGGCCGAGGGCGCTCTCGATCATCCCCAGGTGGTAGGCGTACGAGGCGTTCCGCACGCCGCTCTCCACCGCCCGCTCGGCGTACTGCACGGCCTCCTCGCTCCGGCCCGCCCGGTGCAGAGACCAGGCCAGGGTGTCGGCCACCGCCGAGCTGCGGCGCTGCGCGTCCCACGCCGTGCGCATCAGCTCCACCGCCGCCTCCGGGTCGCCGTGGTCGGCCTCGAAGCGGGCCTCGGTCAGCGACTCGTCGACCCCGGCCGACCGCGCCCGCGTGAGCAGCTCGCGGAGCGCGGCGTACTGGGTGCGGGCGTCCCCGTCCAGGTCCAGCGACTCGTACAGCTCGCCCAGTTCGAGCACGTACGCGGGGCGGGGCAGCTTCGTCGTCACCGTCCGGTACTCCGCCAGCGCCTCGTCCGTGCGGTCCAGGGCGGCCAGGGCGCGGGCCCGGCCCGCGAGGGAGGGCAGGTGGCCGCGGTCGGTCCGCAGGGCCGCGTCGTACTGCGCGAGGGCCTCCGCCGGCTCCCCGCGCTCACCGGCGAGGTCACCGAGCCGGTGCAGGGCCACGGCCTTCCCGGCGGGCGTCGTGGCGTGGTCGGCAGCCTCCTGCGCCGTGGCGAGCGCGTCCTCGCGCCAGCCCTGGTTGCGGTACATCTCCGACGTCCTGGCGAGGGCGGGCGCGCCCTTGCGCAGCGCCGCGAACTTCTCCGTCGCCCTGGCCGCCGCCGCGTACTCGCCGAGGCCGTTGTAGGCGTCGATCAGCACCGGGTACACCGTCCAGTTCTTCGGCTCCCGGGTGCGGACCGTCTCGCCCCACCTCTTCGCGGCGACGAAGTCGTTGCGCGCGGCGGCGAGCGCCCCGAGGCCCACCCAGGCCTCCGCGTTGCCGCGTTCGCCCGGCTGCGCGGCCAGCGAGCGCTGGAGGGCCTGCTCGGCCCGGCCGTAGTACGCCACGTCCGCCGACCGCCGCCCCCATTCGACGTAGGCCGTGCCGAGCACCGCCCAGGACGGGGCGTCGGCCGGGTGCGTCTCCACCCACGTCTGCCGGTCGCCGATCAGCGCCGTCAGGTCGGACAGGGAGGCGGGGGAGCCCGCGGCGGCCGCGGCCTCGGCCCGCGCCACGGGCCCCGCCACGGGTGGTGCGGCCTCCTCGGCGTCGTCCGGTACGGCGATCACCGCGCCGGCCACCAGCACGGCGGCGGCCAACGCCCCGAACGCCGCCCTGCGCAGCGTGGTGCGCATCGGGGTGGGAGGCGGGGGGACGGCCGTCGCGCCCTGGGGCGGCAGGGGGGAGAGGGGCGGCTCCGGATTCTGCTGCGGCTTGGCATCCATGGCCATCACTCTGCGTCAGTACGAAGATCGCATCGCGCTCCGCGAAGGCTGACGCAGACGGGTTCACACCATTGGCCCCGGGTGTCAGGCTTGGATCATGGACGATCTTCTCGAACGACTGCGCGCGGGGCTCCCGGCCGAGGCACTGATCACGGACCCGGACATCACCGCCTCGTACGCCCACGACATGGCGAGCTTCTGCGACGCCGGCGCCCCCGCCGTCGTGGTGCTCCCCCGCACGGTCGAGGAGGTCCAGCACGTGATGCGGACCGCCACCGCCCTCCGGGTCCCCGTCGTGCCCCAGGGCGCGCGGACCGGCCTGTCGGGTGCGGCCAACGCCTCCGACGGCTGCATCGTGCTCTCCCTGGTGAAGATGGACCGGATCCTGGAGATCAGCCCCGTCGACCGGATCGCGGTCGTCGAGCCGGGCGTCGTCAACGCCACCCTGTCCCGCGCCGTCAACGAACACGGGCTGTACTACCCGCCGGACCCGTCGAGCTGGGAGATGTGCACGATCGGCGGCAACATCGGCACGGCGTCCGGCGGGCTGTGCTGCGTGAAGTACGGCGTCACCGCCGAGTACGTCCTGGGCCTGGAGGTCGTCCTGGCCGACGGGCGGCTCCTGAACACCGGGCGGCGCACCGCCAAGGGCGTCGCCGGATACGACCTCACCCGGCTCTTCGTCGGCTCCGAGGGCAGCCTCGGCATCGTTGTCAAAGCCGTCCTCGCGCTGCGCCCCCAGCCGCCGCAGCAGCTCGTGCTCGCCGCCGAGTTCCCCTCCGCGGCAGCGGCCTGCGACGCGGTGTGCCGGATCATGGAGCGGGGACACACCCCGTCACTCCTCGAACTGATGGACCGTACGACCGTGCGTGCCGTCAACGCGATGGCCTCCATGGGGCTCCCCGAGACCACCGAGGCGCTGCTGCTCTGCGCCTTCGACACGCCCGACCCGGCGGCCGACCTCGCCGCGGTCGGGGAGCTGTGCACCGCGGCGGGGGCCACCGAGGTCGTGCCCGCCGACGACGTCGCCGAGTCCGAACTCCTGCTGCAGGCCCGTCGGCTCTCCCTCCCCGCCCTGGAGACGGTCAAGTCGGCAACGATGATCGACGACGTGTGCGTGCCGCGCTCCCGGCTGGGCGCGATGATCGAGGGGACGGCCGCCATCGCCGAGAAGTTCGGGCTCACCATCGGGGTCTGCGCCCACGCGGGCGACGGCAACACCCACCCCGTCGTCTGCTTCGACCACACCGACGCCGACGAGTCCCGCAGGGCCCGCGAGTCCTTCGACGAGATCATGGCGCTCGGCCTCGAACTGGGCGGCACCATCACCGGCGAACACGGGGTCGGCGTGCTGAAGAAGGAGTGGCTCGCCCGCGAACTGGGCGAGGTGGGCGTCGAGGTGCAGCGCGGCATCAAGGCCGCCTTCGACCCCCTCGGACTGCTCAACCCCGGCAAGCTGTTCTGACGTCACCACCCCACCGCCCCGCCGCTCAGGCCTCGCCGTCCTGTGACTCCTCCTGCGACCAGGGGTCGCTCAGCCACAGGTCGTCGGCCGGCAGCGGGGTCAGCAGCTCGGCGAGGGCGCCGTCCAGGCCGAGCAGGGTGCTCTCGGTCCCCGGAGGCACCACCCGCAGGGTGCGCTCCACCCACGCGGCCAGGGCGACCGAGGGCACCTCCAGGAGGGCGTTGCCGTCGGGCGAGGTGAGCGCGACACAGATGAGGCCCCGGTCCTCGACCCTGGTCGGCCAGATCCGTACGTCCCCGTGCCCGCACGGCCGGAACACCCCTTCCACGAGCAGCTCCCGGGCGAACGTCCAGTGCACCGGCGACTCGGAGCCGATGTGGAAGATGATGTGCACGGCGTACGGGTCGTCGGTGAAGTAGGACAGCCGGGCCGGTACCGGGACGGACCGCTCGGGCGACAGGACCAGCTTCACTTCCAGCTCGCGTTCCACGGCGTTCAGCATGAGGGTGTACGACCTTCCGATGCTCGTAGGGGCCGGTCCCTCGACCGGTCCGCACAAGGAGAGAGCGCCCTCCCGGACGTCTATGACGCGACTTCCCAGAAAAACTTGCCCGGACCCTGAAAGTGGTCCAAACGGCAGGACCGGCCCGGGGGTGCTCGGAGGTCTGGTAAATGTGGACCCTTGTATTGAGGACTCGAAGAGATACGGGACCACGGTGATGAGCGCCCCAACCCCGGCACCCGGTGACGAAAGCCCCCGCGAGGGGTACTACCCCGACCCGTCCATCCCCGGATACGTCCGGTACTGGAACGGCGCCTCGTGGGTCCCCGGTACGAGCCGGCCCGCGCCCCCGCAGGGCGAGACGACACCGGCGACGCCGCCCGCCCCCGCGGCCGACGCCGCTCCCGGACGGCCCGCCCCGGTGGACGAGACCGGGCCGATGTACCTCGACGAGGTCGGCGCCCCGGACAGCGGCGGTGAGGCGGACGTGGCGCCCAGCCGTCCCAGGCCGGCGTCCGCCTGGCAGGCCGACACCTCCCGGCAGACCGGCTTCGGCGGTGAGCGCGACGACCGCGTCTCGTGGGGCGGCCAGGACCCGCGTACGCCCGAACCCGGGCCTTCCACGGCGCCCGCGGCCTCCGCCCCGGCGGACGGCCCGCGGGCCGACCCCCGGCGCCCCGCCGACCCGGACCCGACGCGCGGTGCCCTGCCCGGGATGCGGGACGGCAACGGCGGGGTGACCGACGGCACCGCCGTCCTCCGTCTCGACCGGCCCGGGGGCAGCGGTGGCGTCGACCGGCCCGGTGGCGACGCCGCCCGCCCCCCGGCCGACGGCACGGTCACGATCCGCGCGGTGGGCCCCGGTGGCGCCTCCCGCCCCCCGCACCCGCGCGCACAGGAGCCGGCGGCCCCCGCCGACGGCACCATGACGATCCGCGCGGTGCCGCCCGGCGGCGGCACCCCGCAGCCCTCCGCCCCCGTGCCGGCGCCCACCCCGCCGCAGGCCCAGGCACCGGCCCTGAACACACCCCTCACACCGGGCCCCGGCGGTGGGTCGGCCTCCTGGGCGCAGCAGGCGCACCAGTTCGCGCAGCCCGAGCGGACGGCCCGCCCGCAGCAGCCGGGACCCCGGCAGCAGAGCCCGATGCCGGGGCGGCAGCAGGGCGCCAGGGCGGAGCAGCAGCAGCCCGTCGTGCCCTGGAAGCCCCCGGTGGACGACCCGTTCCAGCAGCTCGCCCGGTCCCAGTCCGCCGCCAGGCCGGCGGGGCTCGGGAAGCGGCTGGCCGCCCGGATCGTCGACACGGTCGTCCTCGGCGCGCTCGTCGGAGCGGTCGGCTTCCCGTTGGTCACCCGGGCGACGGACCACATCGACCGGAAGATCGAAGCGGCGAAGATGTCCGGCGAGACCGTGACCGTCTGGCTCCTGGACGCCACCACGGCCGGCCTCCTCGGCGGTCTGCTCGCCGCCTTCCTGGTCCTCGGCTTCCTCCTGGAGGCCCTGCCCACGGCCAAGTGGGGCCGCACGCTCGGCAAGAAGCTGTGCGGCATCGAGGTGCGCGACATCGAGTCCCACGACGCGCCGACCCTGGGCGCCGCGCTGCGCCGCTGGCTGGTGTACGGGGTGCTGGGGCTGCTCGTCGTCGGCGTGCTCAACGTGCTGTGGTGCCTGATCGACCGGCCGTGGCGCCAGTGCTGGCACGACAAGGCCGCCCGCACCTTCGTCGCGGGCTGAGGAAGGCCCCGTACGCTCGTGTGCGCGTGCTGAGGAAGGCCCCGCACACCCGTGTGCGGGGGGCCGGGAAGGGCCCCCGTACGCCCGTGTGCTGACGCCCCGTCCCCCGAAGGGACCTCAGCCGTTGCGGGTCCTCGCGGGCCGGGGTGCACTGCCCCCATGAGTAACGAACCACCGCCTCCGCCGCCCGACGACGACCCCTTCTCGAAGCGGCCGCCGCAGGGGCCTCCGCCCCCGTCGAGCGGCTCTCCCTACGACGGGGGGACGCCGCCACCGCCGCCGCCGCGCGACCCGTACGGGGGCGGTGGTCCGTACGGCGGTGCGGATCCGCTGGCCGGCATGCCGCCGCTCGCCGAACCTGGCAGGCGGATCCTGGCGCGGCTGATCGACTTCCTCATCATCTCGATCCCGCTGTATCTGATCTCGCTGCCCTTCGGCGGCGCGGTCGACGTCTCGACGGACGACGCCGGCGACGACTTCGGCAACGCGATCGGCAACACCTACAGCGGCCATCAGCTGGTCTGGTCGCTGATCGGCCTGGTCGTCTACGTCGCCTACGACACGTACTTCACCCACAAGGACGGCCGGACGCTCGGCAAGCGGCTGCTGAAGATGCGTGTCGCGATGCTCAACGACGGTTCGGTCCCCGACACGAGCTCCTCGCTGATGCGGGCCGTCGTGCTCTGGCTCCCGGCGCTGCTGTGCTGCCCGTGCCTGTGGTGGCTCATCAACATCGTGCTGATGTTCACCGACAAGCCCTACCGGCAGGGCCTGCAGGACAAGGCGGGCAAGACGGTGGTCGTCAGCGTGCCGTGAGCCGCGGGGTCAGCGGTGCAGCGAATGCTCGCCGACGCGCTCCCGCTGGGCGGCGGCGATCTCTATGTCCTGGATCGTGCGGTGGGTACGGGCCGCGGTGGGCGGAGCCGTCCTGCGGACCGTCTTCGCCCGGGCCGGCAGGGCCACGGCGACCAGCAGGCCGAGCACCAGGGCCGCGGTGCCGACCAGGGCGACACCGATGCCCGACTCGGTGCGGAACAGCAGCAGCATGGCGAGGGCGGAGAAGACGACGGTGGCCGAACCGTAAAGGATCTGTGCGGCAGTCGGACGCGGCATGGCGGTATCCGTCCTCGGGGCGTCGGATAGGGAAGTCTCTCAACACGTTCGCACTGTCAATCGACTCTACGACGGTGGATGCCCGTGAGGAACCGGTAGTAAGCGTGACCTAACCCACGGTGCCGGTGCACAGGGGGCGCACGGAGTCACGTCCGCGCCAACAGGAGTCCTCGACGCGCCGGTTGGACGCGCGGGCCTCCCGGGCGCACGTCCGGATACCGGGAAGGGCCTCCCGCATAGTGCACTTGGTATGTGCAAGTCAAGATCTGTCTTTTCTCTCATAACTCCGATCGAATGTCGTCACTTGTGACGCGTTGAACGCGCGCGGCCCTGTATTCACCCCCTGGCCGCGGACGCGAACGCCGGGGAGGACTGCATCAAGTGACCACTCAGAGACGGGCGCTACGCGCCACCGCGGTAGCCGTGGCCCTGGCCGCCACCGCCGCGACGGCGTCCACCTTCGCCACCGCCCAGGCGGACGACAAGGCGCCGGGATCCGGCACCTCCGTCGTCGACCGGCGCGACCCCGCGCCGGTCAAGGCGACCGAGCACGACCTGGAAGGCCCCTTCAGCAAGGAACAGGACGCCCAGCGGCAGGCCGCGCTGGAGCAGGTCCTGTCCGGCGACAAGAAGGTCACCTCCAAGGGAGGTTCCAAGGTCGTCAAGCTCGGCAAGAGCAAGTACGTCGAGCTGGGCCGGGAGAAGACCGACAAGATCTTCACCATCCTCGTGGAGTTCGGCGACAAGATCGACGACACCACGATGTTCGACCCCGACGGCGAGGGTCCGAAGCCGCCCGTCAAGAAGTACGGCGGCACACCGGGCCCGCTCCACAACGAGATAGCCGAGCCCGACCCGGCGAAGGACAACAGCACCGCCTGGCAGGCCGACTACGACCAGCAGCACTTCCAGGACCTGTACTTCGGTCAGGGCAAGGGCAAGGAATCGCTGAAGACGTACTACGAGAAGACGTCCTCCGGGCGCTACTCGGTCGACGGCGAGGTCTCCGACTGGGTCAAGGTCCCGTACAACGAAGCCCGTTACGGTTCCAACTACTGCGGCTCGACCAACTGCGCCAACGTCTGGGACACCGTCCGCGACGGCGTCAACGCCTGGGTCACCGACCAGAAGGCCAAGGGCCGCACCCTCGACGAGATCAAGGCCGACCTCGCGCAGTACGACGCGTGGGACCGCTACGACTTCGACGGTGACGGCAACTTCAACGAGCCCGACGGCTACATCGACCACTTCCAGCTGGTCCACGCCGGCGAGGACGAGTCCGCGGGCGGCGGTGTCGAGGGCACGAACGCCATCTGGGCGCACCGCTGGTACGCGTACGGCACCAACGCCGGCGCCACCGGCCCCACGGGCAACAAGGCCGGCGGCGCCGAGATCGGCGACACCGGCATCTGGGTCGGCGACTACACCGCGCAGCCCGAGAACGGCGGACTCGGCGTCTTCGCCCACGAGTACGGCCACGACCTCGGCCTGCCCGACCTGTACGACACCTCCGGCGGCGGCGAGAACAGCGTCGGCTTCTGGTCCCTGATGTCGGCGGGCTCCTGGCTCGGCACCGGCGACGGCCAGATAGGCAACCTCCCGGGCGACATGACCGCCTGGGACAAGCTCCAGCTGGGCTGGCTCGACTACGCGACGGCCAAGGCCGCCACGAAGTCCACGCACAAGCTGGGCGTCTCGGAGTACAACACCAAGGACAAGCAGGCGCTCGTCGTCGAGCTGCCCGAGAAGGAAGTCACCACCACCGTGACGAAGCCCGCCGAGGGCTCGAAGCAGTGGTGGAGCGACATGGGTGACGACCTGTCGAACACCCTGACCCGCCCGGTCGACCTGACCGGCAAGTCGTCCGCCTCGCTGGACCTGTCCGGCTGGTACGACATCGAGGCCGACTACGACTACCTCTACACCGAGGTCTCGGAGAACGGCGGCACCAGCTGGACCGCGCTCGACGGCACCGCCGACGGCCAGGCCATCCCGCGTGACGCCAGCGACAAGCCGGCCCTGACCGACGTCTCCGGCGCGTACAAGAAGCTCGTCTTCCCGCTGGACGCCTACGCGGGCAAGAAGATCGACCTGCGCTTCCGCTACCAGACGGACGGCGGCGCGGGCGGCAAGGGCTTCGCGGCCGACGCCATCACCGTCACCGCCGACGGCGCCGCGCTCCTCACGGACGACGCCGAGGGCGACGACAACGGCTGGACCGCCAAGGGCTTCTCGCGGATCGGTGAGTCGTTCACCAACGACTACCCGCAGTACTACCTCGCGGAGAACCGCCAGTACGTCTCGTACGACAAGACCCTCGAGGTCGGCCCGTACAACTTCGGCTTCACCACCACCCGCCCGGACTGGGTCGAGCACTACGCCTACCAGAACGGCCTGATGGTGTGGCTCTGGGACACCTCCCAGAAGGACAACAACACCTCGGTCCACCCCGGACAGGGTCTGATCCTTCCGGTGGACTCGCACGCCAAGCCGCTGAAGTGGTCGAACGGCACGCTGCTGCGCAACAAGATCCAGCCGTTCGACGCGCCGTTCAGCTGGTACCCGAACAAGGGCTTCACGCTCCACAACGCGGACGTGGCGCTGAAGATCAAGCCCTCGCTGGGCGTCCCGGTCTTCGACGACCGCAAGGGCACCTACTGGTACGCGGAGAACCCGACAGGAAGTGTCAAGGTTTCTGACACCAACACCCGGCTCTCCATCGTGAACGAGCCGCTCAGCGGCTCGACGATCACCGTGAACGTCGGACCCTCGGGCAAGTAGTCCGAAAAACGCCTGGTCACAGCATGATCGGCCGTCGCCCTCTAGCGGGCGGCGGCCGATCGTGTTTAGGTGCGTCCTACCGATCCTTATTGACACGAAGTCTTACGGGGGAGTGCGAAGCATGGCAGGCGGAGGTTTCTGCAGGTTGCCCAACGGCACCGTGGTGGTGGCACTGACATTGAACGGCCCGGTCGGCGGATCCGGCCCCGGAGAGCCGGTCCGGGTGCTCGTGCACGCGGCGAACCGGGCGCGCGCCCTGACCAGGCTGCGCAACCTCGGGCTGCGGGCCGTCTACCTCCGGGGCAACGCCCAGCCGCCCACACCGGACGAGATCACGGCGGTCCTGCACCACCCGGACGGGCTGCTGTGGCGGACGGCGCCCCAGACCGGCCAGGAGCTCTGGCACCCGATACGGGCGCTGCTGGGAACCTCCGGATACGCGGGACCGGCCCGCCCGGCCGCCTGAGCGCGCCGGGGAGGGGCCGCGGAGGGGCCGGGGAGACCGGAGAAGAGGGGATCAGACGACCGGCTTGCCCGACAGCTCCACACCCGCGGTCCGCAACTCCTCCAGGGCCCGTTCCGTGGTCCCCTCGGCGACCCCGGCCGTCAGCTCCAGCAGGACGTGCGTGGTGAAGCCCTCACGGGCGGCGTCCAGGGCGGTGGCCCGCACGCAGTGGTCCGTGGCGATGCCGACGACGTCGACGGCGGTGACGGAGCGGTCCCGCAGCCACTGGGCCAGCCCGACCCCGTTCTCGTCGACGCCCTCGAAGCCGCTGTAGGCCGCGGCGTACGCCCCCTTGTCGAAGACGGTGTCGATCGCGCCGGACGCCACGGCGGGGGCGAAGTTGGGGTGGAAGCCCACGCCCTCCGTGCCGGCGACGCAGTGCGGCGGCCAGGAGTGCTCGAAGTCCGGGGCCGCCGAGAAGTGGTCACCGGGGTCGATGTGGTGGTCGCGGGTGGCCACCACATGGCTGTATCCGGGCTGGGCCTCACCGATCAGGTCGGTGATGGCGGCGGCGACATCGGCGCCGCCCGCCACCGCGAGGCTGCCGCCCTCGCAGAAGTCGTTCTGAACGTCGACGACGATCAAGGCGCGATGCATGACGGTTGTCCTTCGGTGGGGGTTGGACGGGGCGGGCGGACATCGACGGCGGGGATGCCACCGAGCCTAGAGACTCGGCGCACCCTGCGGGAGGGGGCACACGCACCCGCTCTCGCACCGGGACCGGCACGGTGTCCCGCCCTCGGAGCGTGACACCGGGGCCGGGCCCCGCCTCACACGTACTCGGTGGGCAGCACCGGCTCCCCGCGGGACAGCTGCATCGCCGACATCGGGAGCCCCGCCCGCGCCGCGATGTGCCGGTCCCGCGCGGCCTCCAGCGGCTCCCGGGCGACCACCTCGCCGCCCCTGACCAGCTCCACCAGCAGCTGGCGGCCGGCCAGCTCCGGCGGGACGTCACCGGTGCCGACGACCTCCGCCTCGGCGACCCCGTACGCGTCCAGCCGGCGGGCCGCCCACTTGCGGCCGCCCCTCGACGACTTCGCGCCCAGCGACTTCTTCACCACCGGCAGCAGGGGGTCGGCCGGATCGGCCGACCGCGCCCGCGCCACCAGCTTGTAGACCATGGAGCACGTCGGGTGCCCGCTCCCGGTGACCAGCTGGGTGCCCACCCCGTACGTGTCGACGGGCGCGGCGGCCAGCGAGGCGATCGCGTACTCGTCCAGATCGGACGTCACCACGATCTTCGTCTCCGTGGCCCCCAGCTCGTCCAGCTGCTGGCGGACCCGGTGCGCGACGAGCAGCAGGTCGCCCGAGTCGATGCGTACGGCGCCGAGCTCCGGCCCCGCGACCTCCACCGCCGTGCGGACGGCCTCGGTCACGTCGTACGTGTCCACCAGCAGCGAGGTGCCCCGGCCCAGCGAATCCACCTGCGCCTGGAAGGCGTCGCGTTCGCTGTCGTGCAGGAGCGTGAAGGCGTGCGCGCTCGTCCCGACGGTCGGGATGTTGTACCGGAAGCCGGCCGCCAGGTCAGAGGTGGTGTGGAAGCCACCGATGTACGCGGCACGGGCCGAGGCCACCGCCGACAGCTCGTGGGTGCGCCGGGCGCCCATCTCGATCAGCCTGCGGCCGCCCGCGGCGGCCGACATCCGGGAGGCGGCGGCGGCGATCGCCGAGTCGTGGTTGAGGATCGACAGGATCACGGTCTCCAGCAGCACGCACTCGGCGAAGGAGCCCTCGACCCGCAGGAGCGGCGAGCCCGGGAAGTACACCTCGCCCTCCGGGTAACCCCAGATGTCGCCGCTGAACCGGTAGTCGGCCAGCCAGTCGACGGTGGGGCCGTCCACGACCTTCTGGTCGCGCAGGAAGCCGAGCATCTCGTCGTCGAAGTGGAAGTTCTCCACCGCGTCCAGCACGCGCCCGGTGCCCGCGACGACGCCGTAGCGCCGGCCCTCGGGCAGCCGGCGGGTGAAGGCCTCGAAGACGGAGCGCCGGCCGGCGGTGCCGGCCTTCAGTGCCGCCTGCACCATCGTGAGCTCGTACTGGTCGGTGAAGAGCGCGGTCGACGGGACACCGACCCGACGACCAAGGTCCGCTGAGTTCATGCCGGGGATGCTACTCCCTATTCGTCAAAGTGACGAGATGGGGGCGCCGTTTGTGCGCGGGCCCCCCTCTGGTGGCAGCATGGGGTAGGTGAGCGTTGCTGCCCCCGTAGAGATCGAACGTCCCGAATCGGCCGAGGAGACCTTCGCCGTCCCTGAGCCCGATGTCCCCTGGGTGACGCTGGTGCACAACGACCCGGTCAACCTCATGAGCTATGTGACGTATGTCTTCCAGGCCTACTTCGGCTACTCGAAGGACAAGGCGCACAAGCTGATGCTCGACGTCCACCAGAAGGGCCGCGCGGTCGTCTCCAGCGGCAGCCGCGAGGAGATGGAACGCGACGTCCAGGCCATGCACGGCTACGGGCTCTGGGCCACGCTGACCCAGGACCGCAACTGACCCACCGCTGCCCTCCGTCCGACCCATCATCGGAGAATTCATGGCCGGCCACTTCGAGGCCACCCCAGGCGGCGGCGCGTCCGTCGCCCTCGACGAGGTCGAGATCGCCATCCTGCGCTCCCTCGCCGTCCAGCTGCTCGAACTGATCGGTCCCGGCGACGAACCCGCCGAGGGCGAGGACCCGCTCGCCGCCCTGTTCGCGGAGGGCCCCAGCGAACCGCCCACCGACCCCGCCCTGGCCCGGCTCTTCCCCGAGGCCTACGGCGACGCGGACAAGGAGCTGCGCGAGGCGTCCGCCGAGTTCCGCCGCTTCACCGAGAACGACCTGCGCACCCGCAAGCGCGAGGACGCCCTCGCCGTCGTGCGGTCGCTGGACGCCCTCGCCCCCGTCCCGGACAGCGGCGCGGTGCTCTCCCTCACCACCCAGGAGTGCCACCACTGGCTGGGCTCGCTCAACGACCTCCGGCTCACCATCGGCACCCGCCTCGAGGTGTCCGACGAGGACGAGGGGCAGGACGGCTCGCTCTACCGGCTGCCCGACACCGATCCGCGCAAGCCGATGGTGATGGCCTATCTCTGGCTCGGAGCACTCCAGGAAACGCTCGTGGAAACGCTGATGCCCGACTGACGCATGACCGGGGCCCGCCGGGTTCGCTCAACGGATGCTCAAATCCGAATAACGATCCCGTCACCTGAATGGCCTTCTTTGCAGCGGCTGGAAACTCTTGTCCGCTTTTTCCTGTGGCGTGCGCCACATAATGACCGGTGGCCTCACCGGGTACCCGTGATAAATCTTCACGACCGCCCGGGGACGCCACCCCTGTCCCCGGGGGCGCTACGAGCCGGCCGAACGCCGGCGGCACTCCATCCATATCCGGGGGGATCAGGACCTGATCCGACGCCGACGACGGCGCGGATCGGCGTGGAGAAAGGCGCACCACCATGACATCGGCGCAGGTCGACAACGGACAGGCGGACGGCCCGAAGGCCGTCGACGCCCCGGCGGGCGAGGGCTACCAGCGTGGCCTCGGAGCCCGCCAGATCCAGATGATCGCCATCGGCGGAGCCATCGGCACGGGGCTCTTCCTCGGCGCGGGCAAGGCCATCGACAGGGCGGGGCCCAGCCTCATCCTGGCGTACGCCATCGCGGGCCTCGTCATCTTCTTCATCATGCGCGCCCTGGGCGAACTCCTCATGTACCGCCCGGTGTCCGGCTCCTTCTCGGAGTACGCGCGTGAATTCCTCGGACCGTTCTTCGGATTCGTCACCGGCTGGACCTACTGGCTCTTCTGGGTCGTCACCGGAATCACCGAAGTCACCGCCGCGGCCACCTATATGACGTACTGGTGGGATATTCCGCAGTGGCTGTCCGCGCTGGTGTTCACCTTCATTCTGTACGGCGCCAACCTGATCTCGGTGAAGCTCTTCGGCGAGCTCGAGTTCTGGTTCTCGATGGTCAAGGTCACCGCGATCCTCGGCATGATCCTCATCTGTGCCGGCGTGCTCACCCTCGGCTTCTCCGACGCCGGTGACACCGCGACCGTCGCCAACCTGTGGAACGACGGCGGCTTCTTCCCCGAAGGCATCAGCGGCACGCTGATGACCCTCCAGATCGTGATGTTCGCGTTCCTCGCCGTCGAGCTGGTCGGCGTCACCGCGGGCGAGTCCAAGGACCCGAAGACCGTCCTGCCCAAGGCCATCAACACCGTGCCGTGGCGCATCGCCGTCTTCTACGTCGGCGCGCTGATCATGATCCTCTCCGTGGTCCCGTGGAGCACCTTCAAGCCGGGCGTCTCGCCCTTCGTCGCCGCGTTCCAGGAGATGGGCCTCGGCATCGGCGCCGCGATCGTCAACTTCGTCGTGCTCACCGCCGCGCTCTCCTCCTGCAACTCCGGCATGTACTCCACCGGCCGCATGCTGCGCGACCTCGCACTCAACGGCCAGGGCCCCAAGGCCTTCACCAAGCTGACGAAGAACGGCCTCCCGCTCGTCGGCACCACGTTCTCCGCCGCGCTGATGCTCGTCGGCGTCTGGATCAACTACCAGTGGCCGGGCGACGCCTTCAACTATGTCGTCTCCTTCGCGACCATCTCCGGCATGTGGGCCTGGATCATGATCCTCGTCTGCCAGATCCGCTACCGCGCCAAGGCCGACCGCGGCGAACTGCCCCAGTCCACCTTCAAGGCGCCCGGGGCACCCTTCAGCAGCTGGTTCGCCCTCGCGTTCATCGCCCTCGTCATCGTCATGATGGCCATCGACAAGGACGCCAGGATCTCGCTGTACTGCGCCCCGGTGTGGGGCCTCCTCCTCGGCGTCTCCTACCTGGTGCTCAAGGCCCGCAACCCCGAGAACACCGCCTTCGCCAAGCGCTGACCCGCGCCACGGCGCCTCCGGGACACCGGCCGCCCCAACGGCCCTGTCCGGCATCCGGGCCCTTCCGTACCACCCCTCGGTACGGGAGGGCCCGTCTGTCTATCCTGGGCGCCATGCTGACCCTCACCCAGGCGCTCCACGACCAGATCGTCGCCCACGCCCGCGCCGACCACCCCGACGAGGCGTGCGGCGTCGTCGCCGGCCCCGCAGGAACGGGCCGCGCCGAACGCTTCGTCCCCATGCTCAACGCCGCGCGCTCGCCCACGTTCTACGAGTTCGACTCCTCGGACCTGCTGAAGCTCTACCGCGACATGGACGACCGCGACGAGGAGCCGGTGATCATCTACCACTCCCACACCGCGACCGAGGCATACCCCTCCCGCACCGACCTCACCTACGCCAACGAGCCCGGCGCCCACTACGTGCTGGTCTCCACCGCGGACACCGACGACGCCGGACCCTTCCAGTTCCGCTCGTACCGCATCGTGGACGGCGAGATCACCGAGGAAGAGGTCGAGATCGTCGAGGCGTACCCCCCGGCGGCCTGACCTCCGAGGGCGGATCCGGAACCACCGGCTCCCGCCGCATGTCCGACTGGCGAACGCTCACCATCCAGCATGTGGGATCACACTCCGGGTTCGGGGTAGGGAATCGATACGATGAGCGCATGGTTCCCCATGACGTGAGCGACAAGACGCCGGGCATGCTGCTCGTCGCGCGGCTGCACGTCGACCTGTGCAGGCTCTCCAGCGCGATGTGTCCGGCTGCCGCCTGCCCGTGAACCGCCCGGCCAGAGCCGCGGCCCGAGCGCACCACGTACGCACCACCCCCGCGCGGGGGCACACAAACGCGCGCCCCACGCCACCTCCCCGCTTTCGACAGGAGCCCACGCCATGGCCATCGAGGTCCGCATCCCGACCATCCTCCGCACCTACACCGACGGCGCCAAGGCGGTCGAAGGCAGCGGGGAGACCCTCGCCGACCTCCTGACCGACCTGGAGACCCGCCACAACGGCATCCGTGAGCGCATCGTCGACGGCGACCAGCTGCGCCGCTTCGTGAACGTCTACCTCAACGACGAGGACGTCCGCTTCCTCGACGGCATCTCCACCAAGCTCACCGACGGCGACAACGTCACCATCCTCCCGGCCGTCGCCGGCGGCATGCGCTGATGCGGTACGACTCCCCGCTGGCGGCCGTGGGCAACACCCCCCTGGTCCGCCTCCCGCGGCTGTCCCCGTCCGAGGACGTCCGGATCTGGGCCAAGCTCGAGGACCGCAACCCCACCGGCTCGATCAAGGACCGCCCCGCGCTCCACATGGTCGAACAGGCGGAGAAGGACGGCCGCCTGACACCCGGCTGCACCATCCTCGAACCCACCAGCGGCAACACCGGCATCTCCCTCGCCATGGCGGCCACCCTCAAGGGCTACCGCATCGTGTGCGTCATGCCGGAGAACACCTCGCAGGAGCGGCGCGACCTGCTCACCATGTGGGGCGCCGAGATCATCTCGTCCCCCGCTGCCGGAGGCTCCAACACCGCCGTACGGGTCGCCAAGGAACTCGCCGCCGAGCACCCCGACTGGGTCATGCTCTACCAGTACGGAAACCCGGACAACGCCGGCGCCCACTACGCCACCACAGGCCCGGAGATCCTCACCGACCTCCCGTCCATCACGCACTTCGTGGCCGGCCTCGGCACCACCGGCACCCTCATGGGCGTCGGCCGCTACCTCCGCGAGAACAAGCCGGACGTCAGCGTCGTCGCCGCCGAACCCCGCTACGACGACCTCGTCTACGGCCTGCGCAACCTCGACGAGGGCTTCGTACCCGAGCTCTACGACGCCTCCGTGCTCACCACCCGCTTCTCCGTCGGCTCCGCCGACGCCGTCACCCGCACCCGCGAGCTCCTCCAGCAGGAGGGCATCTTCGCGGGCGTCTCCACCGGCGCCGCACTCCACGCCGCGATCGGCGTCGGCCGCAAGGCGGTCACGGCGGGCGAGTCCGCGGACATCGTCTTCGTCGTCGCCGACGGCGGCTGGAAGTACCTGTCGACCGGCGTCTACACCGCCCCCACGACAGAGGCCGCCATCGAGACCCTGCACGGCCAGCTCTGGGCCTAGACCCGCTCACGCACGACACGGCCGGCACCGGGAGGCGCGGGGCGGGAGGACATCCCGCCCCGCGCCTCCCGCATGCTCACCCCAGGCCGCGCACCCGACCCCACACCCCCGGGTCCAGCTCGCCCGCCTTCCGCCGGAACCCCGACACCGCCACGTCCCGCAGCTCGTCCGTCTCCAGGAAGCTCTGCCGGCCCCGCGCGTCACCCACCGAACCGGGCGGCAACGCGATCACCCCGGGCCGCTCCTCATGATGCTTGCTCGTGATCTTGGCGACGACCGCCGTGCCACCCCGCACCGACAGCACCAGGCACGGCCGGTCCTTCGACCCCGGCCCGTCCTCGAACGGCACATCGGCCCACCAGATCTCCCCGGGCCGCGGAACCCCGTGCGGCCGCCCCCTCTTCCGCTCGGGAGCACGCCCCGGCGGACGCGTCCGCCCACCCGGACGCCGCGGACCACGGCCACCACGCCCCCGCGCATCGGAGACCGACGCCACGAGCGCCAGCAGGACAACGACGGCCAGTGCCGCCCACCACCACGAGTTCATGCACCGACCGTACCGGCGCGCCGCACGGCACCCGGCCTTCCATCGAACCGGTGACAGCACAGGTGAGTTCCCCCACAACGGCAGGCCGTGGAGGAGCGACCAGCTGTTTCGCGCCTTACGCTCGACGAACCGCACGAACCCTCCCCGTTCCCAGGCCTCGGAGGTTCACGCTCCATGAAGCTCACCGTCGTCGGCTGCTCCGGCTCGTTCCCCTCCACGGGTTCGGCATGCTCGAGCTACCTCGTAGAGGCCGACGGCTTCCGGCTGCTCCTCGACATGGGCAACGGCGCCCTGGGCGAGCTGCAGCGCCATGTAGGTCTCTACGACCTCGACGCCATCTTCCTCAGCCACCTCCATGCCGACCACTGCATCGACATGTGCGCGTACTTCGTCGTCCGCTACTACCGCTTCGACGGGGGACGCCCCGCCGCCATCCCCGTGTACGGACCCGAGGGCACCGAGCAGCGGCTGACCACGGCCCACGCCGACACCCCGTCCGACCACGCGATGGGGGAGGTCTTCGACTTCCACACGCTGAAGTCCGGATCGTTCGAGATCGGCCCCTTCTCGGTCCGTACGGAGAAGCTCCGCCACCCGGTCGACACCTTCGGCATCAGGATCGAGCACGGCGGGCGCACCCTCACGTACTCCGGCGACACCGGTACCTGCGACGCGCTGGCCGAACTCGCCGAGGGATCCGACCTGTTCCTCTGCGAAGCGTCGTTCGTCGACGGCAAGGAGGACATCCCCGACCTCCACCTCAACGGCCGCGAGGCGGGCGAGTACGCCGCCGGCGCCGGAGCGGGACGCCTCGTCCTCACCCACATCCCGCCGTGGACGGACGCCGACCGCAACCTCGCCGACGCGCGCGGGGCCTACGACGGGCCGGTCGAGCTGGCGGCCCCCGGCGCGGTGTACGAGATCTAGGACCCGGGCACGACGAACGGCGAAGCCCCCACCATCCCCTTCGCGGGTGGTGGGGGCTCCGTGACGGGCCGTCCAGGGCTTACGCCTTGGTGAGGTCCTCGACCTCTTCCTCGGGCTCACGGCCCGGAGTGGTGAGGTTGAACTTCGTGATCGCGAAGCGGAAGACCACGTAGTAGACCACCGCGAAGACCAGGCCGATCGGGATGATCATCCAGGGCTTGGTCGCCAGGTTCCAGTTCAGGACGTAGTCGATCGCACCGGCGGAGAAGCTGAAGCCGTGGTGCACGCCCAGGCCCCAGGTGACGGCCATCGACACGGCGGTCAGCACCGCGTGGATCACGTACAGCAGCGGCGCGATGAACATGAACGCGAACTCGATCGGCTCCGTGATGCCGGTGACGAACGAGGTCAGCGCGAGGGACATCATCATGCCGCCGACGGCCTTGCGGCGTTCCGGGCGGGCGCAGTGCGTGATCGCCAGGGCGGCGGCGGGCAGAGCGAACATCATGATCGGGAAGAAGCCGGACATGAACTGACCGGCCGTGGGGTCGCCGTGGAAGAAGCGCGGCAGGTCGCCGTGCCACAGGCCACCCGCGGAGTCCTTGAAGGAACCGATCTCCTGCCAGGCCACCGTGTTCACGAACTGGTGCATGCCGACCGGAAGCAGGGCGCGGTTGACGACACCGAAGATACCGGCGCCGATGGCGCCCAGACCGGTCATCCACTCACCGAAGTTGGTGATGAGGTCACCTATCGGCTCCCAGACCAGACCGAAGAGAACACCCATGATGGTGCCCACGAAGGCCATGATGATCGGGACCAGGCGGCGGCCGTTGAAGAAGCCGAGCCAGTCCACCAGCTTGGTGCGGTGGTAGCGCTGCCAGATGACGGCGGCCAGGAGGCCCATGATGATGCCGCCGAAGACCTTGGGGTCGTTGTACGTCGCGGCGACGTCGACACCCTTGTTGGCCGTGGTGTTGACGACCGCTTCGGAGGTCGGGAACGCGGTCAGCACGTTCTTGTAGACCAGGAAGCCGACCAGGGCGGCGAGCGCCGTGGAGCCGTCGGCCTTCTTGGCGAACCCGATGGCGATGCCGACACAGAACAGCAGGGGCAGATTGGCGAAGACCGCGTCACCGGCAGACGCGAAGATCGTGGCGACCTTGCCCCAGCCGAGGCCCTCGGCCCCGAAGACATCGGGCTGGCCGAGGCGGAGCAGAATGCCCGCTGCAGGCAGCACGGCGATCGGCAGCTGCAGGCTGCGACCGACCTTCTGCAGGCCCTGGAACACGCCGGCGCTCCGCTTCTTCGCGGGAGCCGCCGCCGCAGCGGTGTCCGTACTCATCAACTTCCTCCAGTAGGCAAGGCGCCGCCAGGGACAGGATTTCGGAGGGCGACGACTCGAGGAACGCGGCGGCAGAAACGGCCGCGTGGTCTGGACCACTCAGTGGTGTAGACCAGTTTTAGCACGGTGAGGGTTAGATAAGGAACCTGCAATTCCTTACGATCTGGGACGTAGTTCCCCCGCCACCCTGGGTGACAGGCGAAGGCCCCCGGACCGAAGGGTCCGAGGGCCTTGCGGAGCTGGAGGAGCCTCTACTTCGTGAGGTCGTCCTCCGTCTTCTCCTCCACGTCCACGGGCTCGCGCCCCGGCGTCTGGAGGTTGAACTTCGTGATCGCGAACCGGAAGATCACATAATAGATCACCGCGAAACACAGACCGATCGGGATGATCAACCACGGTTTCGTATCCAGATGCCAGTTCACCACGTAGTCGATCAACCCCGCCGAGAAGCTGAACCCCGCGTGCACCCCGAGCGCCCAGGTCACCCCCATCGAGACACCGGTGAGGATCGCGTGCACCCCGTACAGCAGCGGAGCGACGAACAGGAACGAGAACTCCAGCGGCTCCGTCACCCCCGTCACGAACGACGTCAGCGCCACGGACAACATCAGCCCGGACACCTCCTTGCGGCGCTCCGGCCGCGCGGTGTGGGCGATCGCCAGCGCCGCGGCCGGCAGACCGAACATCATGATCGGGAAGAACCCCGACGTGAACTGCCCCGCCGACGGGTCCCCGGCGAAGAAGCGTGAGATGTCGCCCTGCACCGTGCCGTCGTCACCCGAGAACTCACCCGCCTGGAACCAGAAGAACGTGTTCAGGAACTGGTGCATGCCGATCGGGATCAACAGCCGGTTCGCGAAACCGAAGATCGCCGCGCCCCAGGCACCCAGGTCGATGAGCTGCTTGGCGAACCACGTCAGCGCGTCACCCACCGGCTGCCACAGCAGGCCGAACAACGTCCCCAGGATCACGCACAGGAACGCCATCAGGATCGGGACCAGGCGGCGCCCGTTGAAGAAGCCGAGCCAGTCGACCAGCTTCGTGCGGTGGTACCGCTGCCAGATGACGGCGGTCAGCAGGCCGATGATGATGCCGCCCAGGACGCCCGGATTCTGCGGCACTCCGTCAGGGGTCGCCTCGGTGACGGAGTCGTCCACCGGGAACGCCGCCAGCACGCCCCGGTAGACGAGGAAGCCGACGACGGCGGCGAGCGCCGTCGAGCCGTCCGCCTTCTTGGCGAAGCCGATCGCGACGCCGATGCAGAACAGCAGCGGCAGACCCACCTCGCCGTCCAGGATCGCCGTCCCGCCGTTGAGGAGCACCTTCGCGAACTTGTCCCAGAAGGCACCGTGCAGCGAGGAGTCGAAGAGGTTGCCGAGGCTGACGAGGAGACCCGCGGCAGGCAGGACCGCCACCGGCAACTGCAGGCTGCGACCGACCTTCTGCAGCCCCTGGACCGGCCCGTTCCACCACTTCCGCTGCGGTGCTGTCGCCGCGTTCGAGCTCATCGGCATCCTCCCGGAACACGCCAGGTTTGGCGGTCGTTGCAAACTGGTGTAGACCAGTTGCGATACGGTGCGGAGCCCTGCCGAAAGGCGGAGCGCCGGTGATCGTCATCATTGGGGACTGCGCGGTTACCCGCCCGTGAAGTTGGGCCAACCGTGCGTTACCGTGACGAAACGGACCCATGGTGGGCCGCCCCACGCACGCACAGACCAGGGAGTAGGACATGGCCAGCAAGGCTGAGAAGATCGTCGCCGGGCTCGGCGGCATCGAGAACATCGACGAGATCGAAGGCTGCATCACCCGCCTCCGCACCGAGGTCCACGACCCCAGCAAGGTCGACGAGGCCGCGCTCAAGGCCGCCGGAGCCCACGGCGTCGTCAAGATGGGCACCGCGATCCAGGTCGTCATCGGCACCGACGCCGACCCCATCGCCGCCGACATCGAAGACATGATGTGACCGGCTGACCCCGCCGGCCCACCCAGGTCCCACGCGCAGGCCCCGCTCCGCCCCCGACCGGCACGGAGCGGGGCCTGCCGTGCACCCGCCACACACCCCCAGCCGTACGCAGCGCAGGTCCGCACCAGCCGCACACCCGCCCCGCACCGGCCCTGCGCTCGTCCTGCACGAGTCGTGCGCCCGCCGTGCGCCCGCCGTGGCACCCGCCCCGCACCCGAACGGACCCCGCCGTCCCAGCCGCTAGGCTCGACGCCATGTCTCGTATCGACGGCCGCACCCCCGAACAGCTCCGCCCCGTCACCATCGAACGCGGATGGAGCAAGCACGCCGAAGGCTCCGTACTCATCTCCTTCGGCGACACCAAGGTCTTCTGCACCGCCTCCGTCACCGAAGGCGTCCCGCGCTGGCGCAAGGGCACCGGCGAAGGATGGGTCACCGCCGAGTACTCCATGCTGCCCCGCTCCACCAACACCCGCGGCGACCGCGAATCCGTACGCGGAAAGATCGGCGGCCGCACCCACGAGATCAGCCGCCTCATCGGCCGCTCCCTGCGCGCCGTGATCGACTACAAGGCCCTCGGCGAGAACACGATCGTCCTCGACTGCGACGTCCTCCAGGCCGACGGCGGCACCCGCACCGCGGCCATCACCGGCGCCTACGTCGCCCTCGCCGACGCCATCGCCTGGGCCCAGGGCAAGAAGATCATCAAGCATGGCCGCAAGCCCCTCACCGGCACCGTCGCAGCCATCAGCGTCGGCATCGTCGACGGCATCCCCCTCCTCGACCTCTGCTACGAGGAGGACGTCCGCGCCGACACCGACATGAACGTCGTCTGCACCGGCGACGGCCGCTTCGTCGAGGTCCAGGGCACCGCCGAGGCCGAGCCCTTCGACCGCGCCGAGCTCAACGCCCTCCTCGACCTCGCCACCGCCGGCTGCACCGACCTGGCCAAGCTCCAGGAAGAGGCACTCGCCCGCACACTCGGCGAGTAAAGAAGCAACCAAATACGCAGCGCACAGCGTCGTAGCGGGTACGGGCGCACGGGTCGAACCGTGCGTCCGTCCACGTATCCGCCCCCGGGGAGGGACCGCACCATGGCCTCGCGCCGCCACCACCGCACCGCACTCGCCGTCACGGCCACCCTGCTCACCCTCACCGCGGCCGTCGGCTGCGGCGCCGTCGACAAGGCCCTGGACTGCGTCCGCACCGCCGACGCCATCGCCACCAGCGTCAACAACCTCCAGCAGGCCGTGTCCAACGCCTCCGACGACCCGACACAGGCGTCCGAGTCCCTCGACCAGATCGACAAGGAACTCAAGGACCTCGGCGACACCACGGACAACGCCGACCTGAGCAAGGCGGTCGACGACCTCCAGGCAGGCGTCGGCAACGTCCGCGACTCCATCGACAAGGGCGACGCCACCCCCGACATCACCCCCGTCACCGACGCGGCCGCCGAGATCGGCAAGGTCTGCACCCCCTGACCCGGCGGCGATAATCGACGCATGACGCGCCTGATTCTCGCCACCCGCAACGCCGGGAAAATCACCGAACTCCACGCGATCCTCGCCGACGCGGGCCTGAACCACGACCTCGTCGGCGCGGACGCGTACCCCGACATCCCCGACGTCAAGGAAACCGGCGTCACCTTCGCCGAGAACGCCCTCCTCAAGGCCCACGCCCTGGCCCAGGCCACCGGCCACCCGGCCGTCGCCGACGACTCCGGCCTCTGCGTCGACGTACTCGGCGGAGCCCCCGGCATCTTCTCGGCCCGCTGGTCCGGCACCCACGGCGACGACACGGCCAACCTGGACCTGCTCCTCGCCCAGCTCGGCGACATCTCCGCCCCCCACCGCGGCGCCTACTTCGCCTGCGCCGCCGCCCTGGCACTCCCCGACGGCACGGAACGCGTGGTCGAGGGCCGCCTCACGGGCACCCTGCGCACCGCCCCGGCCGGCGCGTACGGCTTCGGCTACGACCCGATCCTGGAACCCGACGGCGAGACCCGGACCTGCGCGGAGCTCACCCCGGCGGAGAAGAACGCGATCAGCCACCGCGGCAAGGCGTTCCGGGCTCTTGTGCCGGTGGTGCGGGAGCTGGTGCGCTGAAGACAGATGACACGCCAAAGGCTCAGCGCGTACGGGTACGTGCTGAGCCTTTTCGTGACGTACGCGAGAAGGGACTCGAACCCTCACGCCACTAGGGCACTGGTACCTAAAACCAGCCTGTCTAACCAGTTCCAGCACTCGCGCATGTGTCGGCAGTCTACAAGGGAAGCGGCGGCCGGTAGGAAGAGGCTAAGTCGCTACTGTCTTGGTTCGGCGCCGGTTGCGACACCATGTATCTGTCAACGCATGGCAATTCGGGCACAGGTAACGCAGGTTCTCCGCCCTGTTGTCCAGCCAGTTGCCGTTGATGTGGTCGATCTGGAGCGTGATCGGTTTCCCCAGCCACTCGCCGGTGTTCCCGCACGAGGTGCATCGGTACTGCACCCCGATCTCTTGGAGCGCCCGGTGGAGGCGCGTCCGGTTCACGCGCGCCGAGCCCTGCGGCATGATCACAAGTGCAATCGGTGCGATCTGTCTCTGTTCAGGCACATTTACCGATCCCCACGAGCGGCGCCGGAAGTGGCTCGTATCCAACCGCATCTGAAGGGCCTTGCGCCGAACCCGTCTGTGGTTGGAATCGGTCACTTCAAGACCGAGGGCGCGCATGACATCGGCGAAGCTGAGGGCTTCCCGCACCGCAGTACGCAACGCCTCCTCCGGGATGGAGAGGCGCGCATTTCGGAAGTGGGAGGTGTCGATCCCCCTGCTGCGGAGCATGGCGGCTACTGCGGCGCGCGACCGGCCGTCGTCAGGGATACCCAGAGCACGCGCCACCCCGCGCACGGACTCGCTGGTACCGGCGGCGGCCTGTAGTTCCTCGACGCTGAACAGGAGGCCCAACTGCGGTCGATTCATTCCAGGGAAGTGGCTGACGTCGATCCCTGCAGCCGCGATGCGGCGGGCTATGTGAGACAGCGTGCCGGTTGCGGGCGTCGCACCCAGTTTGAGGACGACCTCGCGTAGCGATGACGACGAGATCGCAGCGGCGGCAATCGCTGCGTCAGGATATTTGCGCCAAGGGCTGCGCTGTCTGAAGTGGCTTGTGTCGAGTCCGAGTTCTACGACCTTCTCTTTGAGGACTCGGTGCCTCCCGCCACTCTTCTTCAAGCCCAGGCGGCGTATGAGGTCGGTCCAGTTGCTTGCTTCTGCCACAGCCTTCGCGAGCCTTGTCGGGTCGTACGCCTCGGACATCGGGTCCCCTCCGTATCCGGCCGCGCGTTCGCGGCCTCGTACGGAGCAACGAACCGTTAATCGGATGGTCACGTCCGTAATGCGATGAGATGTGGAAGGGCCCGTACCGCTTTGTGGCGGTACGGGCCCTTCCGTGGGGACGGGGTCAGAACTTCGGGTCCGGGCTCTGGGCGTGGACCAGCTCGGCGGCTTCCTCTTCCGTCTCGACCGAGGGCGGGGAGCCGGCCAGGGGCTGGTTGGCCGTCTCCTTCATGCAGGCCACCGCGATCACGCCGACCAGGGCCGCCGCCATCGCGTAGTACGCCGGCATGAGGTTCGAGCCGCTCCAGCTGATCAGGGCGGTGATCACCAGCGGTGTCGTACCGCCGAAGATCGAGGCCGAGAGGTTGTAGCCGACCGACAGGGAGCCGTAGCGGACGTTGGTCGGGAACAGGGCCGGGAGGGCGGCGGACATCGTGCCCAGCATGCAGACCAGGGAGAGGCCCAGCATGACCATGCCGATGGCGATCGCCGGGATGCTGCCCTGGCGGATCAGGAGGAACGAGGGCAGGGAGAGGAACAGGAAGCCGAGCATTCCGGCCATCAGCAGCGGCTTGCGGCCGAAGCGGTCGGAGAGCTTGCCGAACTGGCTGATGATCAGCATCAGCAGGACCATGACGGCGAGCAGGATGAGCAGGCCGTGGGTCTCGCTGTAGCCGAGCTCGTCCGAGAGGTACGTCGGCATGTACGAGAGCAGCATGTAGTCGGCGATGTTGTACGCGCCGACCAGGGCGATGCAGAGGATCAGTGTCGGCCAGTACTGGCGGAAGATCTTCGCGAGGTCGCCCTTGGCGGTGGACTCGACGTGGTCGGCGGCCTCCGAGGCGTGGGCGGTGCCGCCCTCCAGCTTCTGGAAGGCGGGGGTCTCGTCGAGGCGCAGTCGCAGGTAGAGGCCTACGAGGCCGAGGGGGCCGGCGACGAGGAACGGGATGCGCCAGCCCCAGGACTCCATCTGGGGGGTGTCCAGGAGGGCGTAGAGGAGGGTGACGAGTCCGGCGGCGCCGACGTATCCGGCCAGGGTGCCGAATTCGAGGAAGCTGCCGTAGAAGCCGCGGCGCTTGTCGGGGGCGTATTCGGCGATGAAGGTCGAGGCGCCGCCGTACTCGCCGCCGGTGGAGAAGCCCTGGAGCATCCGGAAGAAGATGAGGAGGACCGCGGCCCAGACGCCGATGGTGCCGTGGGAGGGGATGAGGCCGATCGCGAAGGTGCCGATCGCCATGAGGATCATGGTGAGGGCGAGGACCTTCTTGCGGCCGATCTTGTCGCCCATGGGGCCGAAGAACATGCCGCCGAGGGGGCGGACGAGGAAGGCCACGGCGAAGGTCGCGAACGACGAGAGGAGCTGGGTGGTGTCGTTCCCGGATGGGAAGAACACGTGCCCGATGGTGACGGCCAGGTAGGAGTAGATGCCGAAGTCGAACCACTCCATGGCGTTACCGAGCGACGCCGCCTTCACCGCGCGCTTGACCGCCTGGTCGTCGGTGATGGTGATGTCCGTCCGACGGAGCCGGGGGTTCTGGCGCTTCCGGATGGCGCGGAAGAGCGCTGGGTGGCGTTTGACCGCATCAGGGTCGGCCGCCTGGTGGGGGTCGGAGGCCGCCATGGCCGGTTCCTTTCGTCGAACGGTGTTCCAGGAAAGGCTTCTGCGCGGTCATGGCGGTTGCAAACCGAATCAACGGCTGTTTGCGATCTCGATCACATCGGTTTCAGCCGGTATCGGCCGGAAAGGGTCAGATTCCGAGATCCTTGATGATCTTGGCGACGTGACCGGTCGCCTTGACGTTGTAGAGGGCCTTCTCCACCTTGCCCTCTTCGTCGACCACAAACGTGGAGCGGATCACGCCCGTCACCACTTTGCCGTAGAGCTTCTTCTCTCCGAACGCGCCGTACGCCTCCAGCGTCTCCTTGGAGGGGTCGCCGACCAGGGTGACCTTGAGGTTCTCCTGCTCGCGGAACTTGGCGAGCTTCTCCGGCTTGTCGGGCGACACGCCGATGACGTCGTAACCGGCTTCCGCGAGGACGTCCAGGTTGTCCGTGAAGTCGCAGGCCTGCTTGGTGCAACCGGGGGTAAGCGCGGCGGGGTAGAAGTAGACGATGACCTTGCGGCCCTTGTGGTCGGCGAGCGAGATCTCGTTGCCGTCGGCGTCCGGAAGGGTGAAGGCGGGGGCGGTGTCGCCGGTCTGGAGTCGCTCGCTCATGTCTCTCCTCGAGTGGCACGTGGGCTGTGTGGCACCGAGCGTAATAGGGGGTGCCGCCGGGTGTAGGGGCGGCCGAGCTGACAGACTGTCGATGAAGGTTTACCCGACGACGACCACGGAGGCGGCGCAGTGTCGGACACGAGGAGCCCTGCGCAGATCGAGGCGGACATCATCAGCCGGCGTGCGCAGCTGGCGGTGGTGCTGGACGAGATCGGGGTGCGGGTGCACCCGAAGACGATGATCGGGGACGCGAAGGCCAAGGTCGCGTCGACGGTGGACCGTACGGCGGGGCGCGCGTTCGTCGCGGTGAACCGTTCGGTTTCGGACGTGAAGGCGCAGTTCGTGGCCGAGGACGGGTCGCCCCGGCTGGAGCGGGTGATTCCTGCTGCGCTGGTGGTGGTGGGTGCGGTGGCGTTGCTGACCCTGTCTTCGGGGTCCTCCGGCTCCTCCGGGTCATCGAGGTCCTCGCGCTCGTCGCGTCGGTCCTCGTGGCGCAAGGGGCGCTGAGGGGGCTTCCGGGCGGCCCTGGGGCGTGCGGAGCGGTTCGGGGCAGGTAGGTTTCGGGGCGTGAGGGACAACGGCATGAGCAACACCGACGACAAGCTGCCGATCCGGATGCTGCACGACCGTGTGCTGGTCCGGTCCGATTCGCCCGAGGGTGAGCGGCGGTCGGGCGGCGGCATCCTGATTCCGGCCACGGCCGCGGTCGGCCGGCGTCTGGCGTGGGCCGAGGTGGTCGCGGTGGGTCAGAACGTGCGGACCGTGGAGCCGGGTGACCGGGTGCTGTACGACCCGGAGGACCGTGCCGAGGTCGAGGTGCGGGGGGTGGCGTACGTGCTGATGCGTGAGCGGGACCTGCACGCGGTGGCCGCCGACCGGTTCGAGGGATCGGTGGACTCGACGGGGCTGTATCTGTAGGCCGGATACGGCGTGAGTGGGCCTGGTGACTGTCGTCACCAGGCCTTTTGTCTGTTCTGTGGGCTTGCTACCGTGGGGGGATCCCGACGAGACGCGCCGTACCGGGTTTCCGTAAAGACGACGCACCCGTGTTGTTCGTGTTCCGTCGTGGAGGTGCCGTCGTGGCGTGGGTTCTGTTGATCGTGGCCGGTCTGCTGGAAGTGGGCTGGTCGATCGGGATGAAGTACACCGAGGGGTTCACCCGGCTGTGGCCGAGCGTGGGTACCGGGCTGGGGATCGTCGCCAGCATGATGCTGCTGTCGCATGCGGCGAAGACGCTGCCGATCGGTACGGCGTACGGCGTGTGGGTGGGGATCGGTGCGGCCGGTGCGGCGGTGCTGGGCATGGTGGTGCTGAACGAGCCGGTGACCGCCGCCCGGATCTTCTTCGTCTGTCTGCTGCTGGTGGCCGTGGTGGGGCTGAAGGCGACGTCCGGGCACTGAACCGGGTGTGTCAGGGGCGGGTGGGGCCGTGGAGGTCCTGCCCGCCTCTTTCCTGTTCCTGTGGGGTGTCTGGGTGGTCGGCGGGGCCGGTGGGTTCGGTGTCCGCGGGTTCCCGGTGGGGTCGCAGTGAGGCGGGTTCCCGGAGCCGGGGTGCGCGCGTCGGTGTGGCGGCGGGTGTGGTGGTGCGGGGGTTTCCCGCGGCGGGGGAGGGTTGGTCCTGGGTGCGGGTGCCGCCGTCGCGTTCCTGACGGGTTTCGCCGGTGCCGGGCTCGTCGGTGTCGTCGCTCTCCTGGCGTTCTCTGCGCTCTCTGCGTTCCCTGCGGTCGCCGGTGCCCCCGGCTTCCTCGGTGTCCTCGCCCTCCGCGCTCTCGTCGGGGTCGGGCTCCTCGGGGCCTTCGTCGGCCTCCAGGTCGAAGCCCTGCACCTCGCTGCCTTCGAGTGCGGCGCGGGTGTAGGCGGCCCAGGTCTGGGCGGGTGCGCCGCCGCCGTTCATGCGGGCGAGGCCGAGGGCGCCGTAGAGGGGTTTCTGGACGCCGGTGCGGGGGTCCTGGCCCATGACGGCGATGACGGTGGCGAGGTCGGGGGTGTAGCCGGCGAACCAGGCGGCCCTGTCCTCCTCGGCGGTGCCGGTCTTGCCTGCGGCGGGGCGGCCCGCGGCCAGGGCGGCGGTGCCGGTGCCGCCGTCGACGACGCTCCGCAGGACGGAGGTGGTGGTGTCGGCGGCTTCGCGGGGGACGGCACGTCGGGTGGTCTTCTCGGGGAGGTCGAGCGCGGTGGCGTTCTTGCTGATTTTGGTGACGAGGGTGTGGGGGCGCTGTCTGCCGTGGTCGGCGAGGGTGGCGTAGGCGGAGGCCATGTCGAGGACGCTGGCGGTGGCGGGGCCGAGCGCGATGGAGGGGGAGGCGGTGAGGTCGGGGGTGTTCCGGGGGATGCCGAGGGCGATCGCGGTGTCCTTGACCTCGTCGGGTCCGACGTCCTGGGCCATCTGGGCGTAGACGGCGTTGACGGATTTGTCGGTGGCCTCGCGGACGGTGATGGAGCCGTAGTCGACGTCGTCCTCGTTGGCGGGGGAGTAGTCGGTGGGGCCGGTGGCGGCCTGGACGGTGCGTTCGTTGTCGCCGTCGTAGTGCGTGTTGGGGGTGATGGGGCGGTCCTTCTGGGTGGTGGACCCGTTGGCGAGGGCGGCGGCGAGGACGAACGGCTTGAAGGTGGATCCGACCTGGTAGTCGCGTCGGGTGGCGTTGTTGACGAACTGCTTGGTGTAGTCGATGCCGCCGTAGAGGGCGACGACGTGGCCGGTGGCGGGGTCGACGGAGGCGCCGCCCGCGCGGACGTTGCGGTCGGCCTCGCGGTCGGTGCTGGTCTTGGAGAGGACGTTGTCCTCGACGGCTTCGACGAGGGCGTCCTGCTTCTTCTTCTGGAGGGTGGTGGTGATGCGGTAGCCGCCGGTGGCGAGAGTCTTCTCGTCGATGATCCCGTTCTCGGCGAGGTAGTCGTCGACCGCGTGGACGATGTAGCCGCGCTGGCCGGAGAGGGCGGTGGCGGGCTTGGCCTTGCCGGGGACGGGGAAGGTCATGGCGTCGCGGTCGGCTTCGGTGAGCCAGTGGTGCTTGACCATGCCGTCGAGGACGTAGTCCCAGCGGGCGAGCGCGGCCTTCTTGTTCTCGGGGTGGGTGACGACGTCGTAGGAGCTGGGGGCGTTGAGGAGGGAGGCGAGGTAGGCGCCTTCGCCGGCGTCGAGGTCTTCGACGTCCTTGCCGTAGTAGGCGTGGGAGGCGGCCTGGATGCCGTAGGCGTTGCGGCCGAAGTAGCTGGTGTTGAGGTAGCCCTCGAGGATCTCGTCCTTGCTCTGTTCGCGGTCGAGCTTGATCGAGATGAAGAATTCCTTGGCCTTGCGGACGACGGTCTGTTCCTGGCCGAGGTAGTAGTTCTTGACGAACTGCTGGGTGATGGTGGAACCGCCCTGTCTGCCCTTGCCGGTGACGGTGTTCCAGCCGGCGCGGAGGGTGGCCTTGATGTCGATGGCGTCCTCGGAGTAGAAGTCCCGGTCCTCGGCGGCGAGCACGGCGTGCTGGATGGTGCGGGGGATGCGGCGGAGGGGGATGTTCTCGCGGTTGATCTCGCCGTCGCGGGCGATGGCGGTCTTCCCGTCCGCGTACAGGTAGACGTTGGACTGGGCGGTGGCGCTGGCGTTGGCTGCGGGGATGTCGACGATCTGGTAGCCGGCGATGAATCCGCCGACGAGGAGCAGCGCGAGGAGGAGTACGCCGCCGAGGACCATGCGCCAGGTGGGGACGGCGCGGCGCCATCCGGTGCGCTTGGGCCGCTTGGGGCGTTTTTTGCGCCCCTTGGTGGCTTGTGCGCCGTTCGGGTGCGGGGTGTCGGCGGTGGGGGACGCGGCCGAGGGGTCTCGGGGGGCCCAGCCCCCGGAGCCCTGCTGACCAGGGTCTCCGCCGTGCTGCGTTGGCTCGTCGCTCATGACTGTGGAGGCTCCTCGACTGCGGATGATTTTCCTATAGTGCACTTTTCGGACGGATAACCCTCGGAACCCTCCACGGAAATGGGGTCGCGGCGGCCGAACGCCGTGGACTAACGTCGTGCGCTTTGGCGGAAGAGGGGGGACGAGGTGCGGCTCTACGCCGTGGTGGCGGCCGGGGGCTTCCGGCGGTATGCCACGTACCGGATGGCCACGCTCGCGGGGGTGTTCACCAACACCGTCTTCGGCTTCATCATGGCGTACACCTACATCGCCCTGTGGGACGAGCGTCCGCAGCTCGGCGGGTACGACATGTCGCAGGCGCTCACCTATGTGTGGCTGGGTCAGGCCCTGCTGATGACCTGCGCGATGATGGGCGGCGGCTTCGAGGACGAGCTGATGGAGCGCATCCGTACGGGCGACATCGCGGTCGACCTGTACCGGCCGGCGGATCTGCAGCTGTGGTGGCTGGCGGGGGACCTGGGCCGGGCGGCGTTCCATCTGCTGGGGCGCGGGATCGTGCCGATGGTCCTGGGGGCCCTGGCCTTCGATCTGGCGCTGCCCGCCTCGCCCTGGACGTGGCTGGCCTTCCTGGTGTCCGTGGCGCTCGGCGTCGTGGTGAGCTTCGCGGTGCGGTTCCTGGTGGCGCTGACCGCGTTCTGGCTGATGGACGGGGCGGGGGCGATGCAGATCGCCTGGCTGGCCGGGCTGTTCTTCTCGGGGATGCTGCTGCCGCTGAATCTGTTCCCCGGGGTGCTGGGGGAGGTGGCGCGGGCGCTGCCGTGGTCGTCGCTGCTGCAGGTGCCCGCCGATGTGTTCCTCGGGACGTACGCGGGCTGGGATCTGCTGGGGGCGTACGCCTTCCAGGCCGGCTGGGCGGTGGTGCTGCTGCTGGCGGGGCGGCTGCTCCAGTCGGTGGCGACCAGGAGGGTGGTGGTCCAGGGTGGCTGACGTCCGGGAAGGGCGGACGGCCGTGGAGCCGGAGGCCGTGTCCGCCGAGCGGTCGCGGCTGGTCGAGGGGGTGCGGGCGTACGGGCTGATCGTGGCGATGTGGCTGCGCTCGACGATGGCGTACCGCGCGTCGTTCGTGATGACGGCCCTGGGGAACTTCGTGGCGACGGGGTTCGACTTCGTCACGATCCTGCTGATGTTCACGCACGTCGACGTGCTGGGCGGGTACACCCTGCCGGAGGTCGCGTTGCTGTACGGGGCGTCGGCGACGGCGTTCGGCCTGTCCGACCTGGTGCTGGGGTCGATGGACCGGCTGGGGCGGCGGGTGCGGGACGGGACGCTGGACACCCTGCTGGTGCGGCCGGTGCCGGTGCTGGCGCAGGTGGCGGCGGACCGGTTCGCGCTGCGCAGGCTGGGGCGGATCACGCAGGGGCTGCTGGTGCTGGGTTACGCGCTGGGGACGCTGGACATCGCGTGGACCCCGCTGAAGGTGCTGGTGCTGCCGATGATGGTGCTGAGCGGGGCGGCCGTCTTCGGTGCGGTGTTCGTGGTGGGGGCGGCGTTCCAGTTCTACGCCCAGGACGCGTCGGAGGTGCAGAACGCGTTCACGTACGGGGGGACGACGCTGTTGCAGTACCCGCCGTCGGTCTTCGCGAAGGACCTGGTGCGCGGGGTGACGTTCGTGGTGCCGCTGGCGTTCGTGAGCTGGCTGCCCGCCCTGTACGTGCTGGGGCGGGACTATCCGCTGGATCTGCCCCGGTGGGTGGCGTTCCTGCCGCCGGTGGTGGCGGCGGGGTGCTGGGTGGTCGCGGGGCTGGCGTGGCGGGCGGGGCTGCGGGCGTACCGCAGTACGGGAAGCTGAGGAGTGGGCGTGGACGACATGGACTTCATCGAGCTCGACGGCGTCGAGAAGGTGTTCGACGTGCGGCGGAAGACCGGCTTCATGCGCCGTGAGCGGCGTGAGGTGCGGGCGGTGGACGGGATCAGTTTCCGGGTGCCCCGCGGTGAGATGGTCGGCTACATCGGCCCGAACGGGGCGGGCAAGTCGACGACGATCAAGATGCTGACGGGCATTCTCACGCCGAGCGGTGGCCGGCTGCGGGTCGCGGGGGTCGACCCGTCCCGGGAGCGTACGAAGCTGGCGCACCGGATCGGTGTGGTGTTCGGGCAGCGCACGACGCTGTGGTGGGACCTGCCGCTGCGTGACTCGTACCGGCTGATGCACCGGATGTACCGGATCCCGGACCGCCGTTACCGGGAGAATCTGGACCGGTGCGTCGAACTGCTGGACCTGGGGGAGCTGTTGGAGGTGCCGGTGCGTCAGCTGTCGCTGGGGCAGCGGATGCGGGGGGACATCGCGGCGGCGCTGCTGCACGATCCGGAGGTGCTCTACCTGGACGAGCCGACGATCGGGCTTGACGTGGTGTCCAAGGCCAAGGTGCGCGGGTTCCTGCGGGACCTGAACGCGGAGCGGTCGACGACGGTGCTGCTGACCACGCACGATCTGACCGACATCGAGCAGCTGTGCAAGCGCGTGATGGTGATCGACCACGGCCGGCTGGTGTACGACGGCGCGCTCGCCGGGCTGCACGAGGCGGGTGAGAGCGAGCGGACGCTCGTCGTGGACCTGGAGCGGGAACTGCCGCCGATCGAGCTGGGATCGGAGCCCTCGGTGCGCGTGGTGAGGGTGGAGGGGCCCCGGCAGTGGCTGGCGTTCCCGGCGGCTGCCTCGGCCGCGCCGCTGGTGGCGCGTATCGCGGCGGACTACCCCTTGGTCGACCTGTCGGTGCGGGAGCCGGACATCGAGTCCGTGATCGCGAGGATGTACGTGTCGGATCCTGCTCTCTAGGCCCGTCACGAGGTTGCTCTATAGGGTGCGCGGTATGACAAGTGAGAACCCGGACATGCGTGCCTCCGACGCGGAGCGTGAGCGGGTCGCCGAGACCCTGCGGGAGGCCGTGGCCGAGGGCCGGCTGGAGATGGACGAGTTCGAGCAGCGGCTCGACGCGACGTTCAAGGCGCGTACGCACGGGGAGTTGGTCCCGCTCGTGCGTGACCTGCCGGTGCCGGGTGGGCGGTCCGGGGCGACGGCCGGTGCGGTCGCCGGGACGAGCGGCTCGGCCGTCGACTGGCCGTCGCGGATCGGCGGCACCCCCACCTCGTCGGGAGGGTTCGCCTTCTGGGGTGGGTTCAGCCGGAAGGGCCGCTGGACGGTGGGGCCGACGTTCACCGCGTTCGCGATGTGGGGCGGTGGCGAGATCGACCTGCGCGAGGCCCACTTCGCGGAGCGCGACGTCGTGATCCGCTGCTTCACGATCATGGGCGGGATGCAGGTGACGGTGCCGCCGGACCTCGATCTCCAGGTCAGCGGGTTCGGTGTCATGGGCGGGTTCGGCGAGCACTCCAAGCTCGACGAGGAGCCGGAGGTCGCCCCGGGTGCCCCGCGGGTGAAGGTCACCGGGTTCGCGCTGATGGGCGGGGTCGGTGTGGAGCGCAAGCGGCGGAAGGCGGAGAAGCGGCGGCTGCAGGAGCAGGAGCGGCTGCGGCTGGAGAAGCGGGACCCGGGGGACGGGCGCAAGGAGCTGGGCTGAGCCGGCGGGGCCCGCGGGGCCGTTCCGGCCCCGCGCCGGGGGCGTGAGCCGCCCGGAGCCCGGCAGCCGCCCGGAGCCCGGCGCCCGGAGCCCGGCGGCAGCCCCCGTACGCGGCGCCGTTCGCGTCGGAAGGCCTCGCGTAGGAAGGCCTCGTGTCAGAAGGCGTCGGCCTTGGGCGTTCCGTCCACCGTGTCGAGGCCGATGGCGTGGCCCAGGGTGCGGTAGCCGGCGTCGTTGAAGTGGAGCCGGTCGCCGGAGTCGTACTCGGGCAGGATCCGGTTCGGCGCGTAGGGGTCGCGGACGGCCCGGTCGAAGTCGACGTACGCGTCGAAGATCCGGCCGGAGCGGATCTCCTCGTTGACCGCCAGGCGTACGGCGTTGCGCTCGGGCGTCCAGGTCGAGTAGCCCTGGAAGGGCGTCAGCGTCGCCCCGACGACCCGCAGTCCCTGGGCGTGCGCGCGCTCGGTGAGGGCGCGCAGTCCGGCCGTGATGCGCCGGGGGTCGGGCTCCTGGGGATACTGCTGCACATCGTTGATGCCGAGGGCGATGATCACGGTCTTCGCTCCGGACACGGACAGGACGTCACGGTCGAAGCGGCGGGCCGCGCTCGGTCCGCCGAGGCTCTTCGCGCCGCCCAGGGCGAGCGGGCTGTCACGGAGCAGCCGGTTGCCGGCTATGCCCTGGTTGGCGATGCCGTAGAGGTGGCGCAGCCGGTCCGAGAGGACGTCCGGCCAGCGGCCGTTGGCGTCGGTGGTGGAACCGCTACCCGCGGTGAGGGAGTCGCCGATGACGACGATCGCCCCGGGCGACGTCTTGTTGCGGACGTCGACGGCCGTCAGGTAGCGCCACCGGGTGGTGCTCCAGGTGGCGTGCTCGTCGGCCAGGTAGGACGTCTGGTGGGTGTTGGGGTGCTGGGTGACGGGTGAGGTGGCGTACGGGGTGCGGAGGGTGACCTCCAGGTCGGAGTCCGGGGCCACGGGGACGACGACGGGGTCGCTGACGACCTGGCGGCCGGCGGCGACGGTGACGGTGGGCAGGCCGCGGAAGGTCACCTGGCGGGTGTTGACGGCGACCTGGTCGATGACGAGCGGTGCGGCGCCGAAGAGGTTGGACAGGGTGATGCGGGCGGCGTCGCCACCGACACTGGTGTGCACGATGTTGCGGATGGTGCGGCCGGGATAGCCCTGTGCGGCGTTCGGTTCCGCGCTGACGGGTGCTCCGGTCCAGGTGGCGACCCAGGTGCCGGCGGAGTTGGCCGGTGCGGCGGGGTTGCGGACCGCCGCGTGGGACTGCGGCCCGCTGAGCGGTGCCTGCCGGTCCTCGGTGATCAGCGACGTGCCGAACGCCACGGCGGTGGCGAGCGTGGCGGTGCCTGCTGCGAGGGCGATGAGCAGGGCATACCCCTGGCGCCTGGGCATCTGCGGTGGTTCTCCTTGTGGTGTCCGGCCCGTTGTTCGGGTTGTTCTCATGATGCGACAGGCCCCGGGGAACTCGACGTGCGGCCCGGGAGTAGGTGAGGTAGGGACAATGCGTACGGCACGGCGTGACGCGTACGCGGACGGGTGGAGCGGATGGAACAGGACGCGGGACAGGGAACGGGATCCGGGCCGGGCGGCCACGGGCCCCGACGGCCCGGGGCCTCGCCGCCGGGCATCGGTGCCGCGCCCGACGGGCCGCCGGCTCCGGGGCCGGAGGGCGCCGGGGCGGGGCCCGCCGTGGCGGCCGGAGCGCCCGGCGTGCGGCCGAGGCCGTCGCTGGGCGGGTTCGCGTACACCGCCGCCGATGAGGAGAAGCGGCGTGGTGTGCGCCGCATGAAGACCACCGCCACAGGTCTGCTCCTGCTCGTCGCTGTCGTGTACGTCCTCGCCACCTGGGCGGAGAACGCGGGTGTGGGCGGCTGGCCGGGCTACGTCGCAGCGGCTGCCGAGGCGGGGATGGTCGGTGCGTTGGCGGACTGGTTCGCCGTCACGGCGCTCTTCCGGCGCCCGCTCGGTCTGCCCATTCCGCACACTGCCATCATTCCTACCAAGAAGGACCAGTTGGGGGAGTCACTCGGTTCCTTCGTCGGCGAGAATTTTCTCTCCGGAGACGTCGTTCGTGACCGAATTCACGCGCTGGGCGTCGGTTCTCGCCTCGGAGCGTGGCTGGCGGAGCCGGAACACGCGGACCGGGTCACCGCCGAGCTGGCCACCGCGCTGCGCGGCGCGCTGACCGTGCTGCGGGACTCCGATGTGCAGGCGGTGGTCGGGGAGGCGATCACCCGGCGGGCGGACGCGGTGGAAGTCGGCCCGGGCATGGGCAAGATGCTGGAGAAGATCGTCTCGGACGGCGGGCACCGCAAGGTGGTCGACCTCGTCTGTGTACGGGCGCACGACTGGCTGGTCCTGCACGGTGACTCCGTGATGGACGCGGTGCAGGGCGGGGCGCCCGGCTGGACGCCGCGGTTCGTCGACAAGAGGGTGGGGGAGCGGGTCTACAAGGAACTCCTGCGCTTCGTCACGGAGATGCGTGACATGCCGGGCCATCCTGCACGCGGCTCGATCGACACGTTCCTGACGGACTTCGCCGCCGACCTCCAGACGGATTCGGACACCCGGGCCCGGGTGGAGCGGCTGAAGTCGGAGATCCTGGGGCGCGGTGAGGTCCAGGACGTCATCGCCTCCGCGTGGTCCTCCGTACGTACGATGATCATCACGGCCGCCGAGGACGAGCGGAGCGAGCTGCGGCTGCGGGCCCGGGCCTCGCTGATGTCGCTGGGCGCCAGGCTGTCCACGGACGAGCGGCTCCAGGCGAAGCTGGAGGGCTGGCTGGAGGACGCGGCGGCGTACGTCGTCACGACGTACCGCACGGAGATCACCTCGCTGATCAGCGACACGGTGGCCGGGTGGGACGCGGACCAGACGTCGAAGAAGATCGAGGCGCACATCGGCCGCGACCTGCAGTTCATCCGGATCAACGGCACCGTGGTGGGCGCGCTGGCGGGCCTGGCGATCTATACGGTGTCCCACGCGCTGGGGGGCTGACCGGAGGCGTGGCCGTGCTGTCGTCACGGACACGCCCCCGGGTCACGCGGGGAGTTGCTCTTCAGTACGCACCCCACGCGGCCCGTGTTCAATCCCCGGGCACGGACTTTTTTCGGCGCGGGGTGCGCGGGGCGCGGTGGTCCGGCGGGTGTGACGCCGCCCGGAGGCGCGGTGTCGCCGGTGGTCAGGCGCTGCGCCGGGTGACGGCCCAGGACGCGGCGGCGACCCCGCCGGCGACGGCGAACACCGCAGGCCAGGCGCCGACCTTCTTGGCGAGCGGGTGCGATCCGGCGAACGCGGCGACATAGGCGACGGTCAGCCCGGTGGCCGCCTTGGCGCCGGCCTGCCGGTTCCATCCGTACGCGGCGACCGAGCCGGCGGCCGCCAGTGCGACGCCCCCCAGCGGGCGCTTCTTCGTCCAGCGGGCGATTCCGTACCCGCCGACGAGACCGCCCGCCGCCACTGCCGCTGCCGGGACCTTCGCCATTGCCGCCACCTTCGCTCTCCTGCGTCTCCGTCCGGGGATCCGAGGATAGGCCGCCCGCCCGGAGGCCGGGCGGCCCGGGGCCCCGGTCAGTCGGTGCCGAGCTCCATCGCGGCGCGGTCCAGCAGCTCCTCGTCGCCGGAGACCTCGCCGCGCGAGGCGATGGCCTGGGCGCCGCCCTCCGGCATGGCGCCGATCAGGCCGGTCGCCGCCGCCTGTGCGGCGCCGATCAGCGAGGGCTGCGTCGTGCCGACGAGGCCGAGGCCGGCGAACTGCTCCAGGCGGGCGCGGGAGTCGGCGATGTCGAGGTTGCGCATGGTGAGCTGGCCGATGCGGTCCACGGGGCCGAACGCCGAGTCCTCGGTGCGCTCCATCGAGAGCTTGTCCGGGTGGTAGCTGAACGCGGGGCCGGTGGTGTTCAGGACCGAGTAGTCCTCACCGCGCCGCAGCCGCAGGGTGACCTCGCCGGTGACGGCCGAGCCGACCCAGCGCTGCAGCGACTCGCGGACCATCAGGGCCTGCGGGTCCAGCCAGCGGCCCTCGTACATCAGCCGCCCGAGGCGCCGGCCCTCGTTGTGGTAGTGGGCGAGGGTGTCCTCGTTGTGGATGGCGTTGACGAGCCGCTCGTAGACGATGTGCAGGAGCGCCAGGCCGGGAGCCTCGTAGATGCCGCGGCTCTTCGCCTCGATGATGCGGTTCTCGATCTGGTCCGACATGCCCAGCCCGTGGCGGCCGCCGATCGCGTTGGCCTCCATCACCAGGTCGACCGGGGAGCCGAACGACTTGCCGTTGATCGTCACCGGGCGGCCCTGGTCGAAGCCGATCGTGACGTCCTCGGTGGGGATCTCGACCGAGGGGTCCCAGAACCGGACGCCCATGATCGGGTCGACGGTCTCCACGCCGGTGTCGAGGTGCTCCAGGGTCTTCGCCTCGTGGGTGGCGCCCCAGATGTTGGCGTCGGTGGAGTAGGCCTTCTCCGTGCTGTCGCGGTAGGGCAGCCCGTGGGCCACCAGCCACTCCGACATCTCCTTGCGGCCGCCCAGCTCGGTGACGAAGTCGGCGTCGAGCCACGGCTTGTAGATGCGCAGGTGCGGGTTGGCGAGGAGGCCGTAGCGGTAGAACCGCTCGATGTCGTTGCCCTTGAACGTGGATCCGTCGCCCCAGATCTGCACGTTGTCCTCGAGCATCGCCCGGACCAGCAGGGTGCCGGTGACGGCGCGGCCGAGCGGCGTGGTGTTGAAGTACGCGCGGCCGCCCGAGCGGATGTGGAACGCGCCGCAGGCGAGCGCGGCCAGGCCCTCCTCGACGAGCGCCGCCCGGCAGTCGACCAGGCGCGCGATCTCGGCGCCGTAGGCCTTCGCACGGCCGGGCACCGACGCGATGTCGGGCTCGTCGTACTGGCCGATGTCGGCGGTGTAGGTGCACGGGACGGCACCCTTGTCGCGCATCCACGCGACCGCGACCGAGGTGTCGAGGCCGCCCGAGAAAGCGATGCCGACGCGCTCGCCGGTGGGCAGGGAGGTGAGAACCTTAGACATAGGAAGAGTATGCACTCGTTGGTATGTATATGCAAATGGCCTGCGTGAGGCCGCCTGGACCGGTTCCGGGCTGTCGGGGGGCCGGGGGTGCACAAGCGTTTACCCTGTGGGGTGAACGCTTGTGCACCCCTCTTCCTCCCGTGTACGGAGCCCCGATGACCGCACCCGCCCCCGCCGCCGCCCCGCACCACCCACGCCTCGCCGTCGGCGTCCTGGCCTTCTGCGGCGTCGTGGTCGCGATCATGCAGACGATCGTCGTCCCGCTGCTCCCGCACATACCGGAGCTCACCGGCGCCACCCCCTCGGCCGCCAGCTGGCTGGTCACGGTCACCCTCCTCACCGGTGCGGTGTTCACCCCCGTGCTCGGCAGGGCCGGCGACATGTACGGCAAGCGGCGCGTCCTCGTCGCCTCCCTGGGGGTCCTCGTCGTGGGCTCCGTGCTCTGCGCCGTCAGCTCGCAGATCGGCGTGCTGATCGCCGGACGCGCCCTGCAGGGTGCCGCCATCGCCGTCGTGCCCCTCGGCATCAGCATCCTGCGCGACGAACTGCCCCCCGAGCGGGTGCTCTCCGCGGTCGCGCTGATGAGCTCCACGATGGGCATCGGCGCGGCCGTGGGCCTGCCCGTCGCGGCGGTGGTCATCCAGAACTTCGAGTGGCACACCATGTTCTGGGTCTCCGGCGCCATCGGCCTCCTCGACGTCGTCCTGGTCCTGCGCTTCGTACCGGAGTCCCCGATCCGCTCCCGGGGCCGGTTCGACGTGCTGGGCGCGCTGGGCCTGACCGCCGCGCTGGTCTGCCTGCTGCTCGCCGTCACCCAGGGCGGCGGCTGGGGCTGGACATCAGTGACCACCCTCGGCCTGCTCGCCGCCGCCGTGGTCATCGCGCTGGTGTGGGGGGCGTACGAGCTCCGGGTGCGCACCCCCATGGTCGACCTGCGGGTCTCGGCCCGCCCCGCCGTGCTGCTCACCAACATCGCGGCCCTGCTGATCGGCTTCGCGTTCTACGCCAACTCCCTGGTCACCGGCCAGATGGTGCAGGAGCCGAGGACGACCGGCTACGGGCTCGGCGCCTCGCTCGTCGTCAGCGGGCTGTGCATGCTCCCGGGCGGCGTCACGATGGTGCTGCTCTCGCCGGTGTCCGCCCGGATCTCCGGCAAGCACGGCCCGAGGACCAGTCTCGCGCTGGCCTCCGTGATCATCGCCGTCGGTTATGTCGTGCGGTACTTCACCAGCCACAGCCTCTGGACGATCATCGCGGGCGCCACGGTCGTCGCGGCGGGCACGGCGATCGCCTACTCCGCGCTCCCGGCGCTGGTGATGCGGGGGGTCCCCGTCAGCGAGACGGGCGCCGCCAACGGGCTCAACACCCTGATGCGTTCGGTCGGCCAGGCGTTCTGCAGCGCCACGGTGGCCGCCGTGCTCGCCGACATGACGTTCCTGGCGGCGGGCCACGAGGCCCCGACGCTCGGGGCCTACCAACTGGTCTTCCTGATCGCGGCGGGAGCGGCCCTGCTGGGCCTCGCCGTGACGCTGTGCCTTCCGGGCACCCGCGCGGGTGCGGGTACGGTCGGGGGGAAACGCAGGAGCAGCGGCCGTACGCGGCCGATGCCGATCCAGGAGGGCGCATGACCGCCCGAACCACCACGACGACGCCGGTAGCCGGGGGCGCAGTCACGGAAGCTGCGGCCACGGGCAAGGACGCGATCCTCCTCGCCGCCCGCCGTGCGTTCACGCAGCGGCCCTACGCGGAGGTGACGATCCGCGGCATCGCGGCCGACGCGGGGGTGAGCGCGTCGCTCGTGGTGAAGCACTTCGGGCGCAAGGAGGAACTCTTCAACACGGTCGCCGACTTCGGTCCGGCCGCCGACGAGCTGTTCGACGCCCCGCTCGACGGGCTGGGCCGCCACATGGTGCTGACCCTCGTACGCCGGCGCCGGGAGCAGAAGGGGGACCCTCTGTTGCGGGTCGTCTTCTCCCTCGGCAACCACGACGAGCGCTCCCTGCTCCGCGACCGCTTCCACGAGCAGGTCACCGCGCGCCTGACCGCACGTCTCCCCGGCCGCGAACGCGCCCTGCGCGCCGAGCTGATCGCCGGCCACCTCATCGGCCTGGGCGCCACCCTGAGCCTGCACCGCGAGGGCGCGGGCTCCCACGCGACGGCCGAGCACCTCGCGGACCTGTACGCCCCTGCACTGCAGAGCCTCGTCGCCCGCTGAACGACCTGGCGGGATAAGGTCTGGGCCAACTGACGAGGGGGGCCTCATGATGATCCGTACCGGCCTGCGCGCCGCGATACCGGCCGTGCTTCTGGGAGCGTTCCTGGTGGGCTGCGGCGCGGCGACCACCACCGACGGGCCGGGCGGTGACGTCCCGTACGTGGACCCGTCCGAGGCCGCGGCGGCGGCGCAAGAGGCGCAGGCGTCCCTGATGCCGACCCCCTCGCCCACACCGACGCTCGTCATCCAGGCGGACCCGGACGCGCCGGAGCTGGTCCGTGACGCCTTCGCCGGGCTCCAGGCGACCTACCAGGACGGCTGCACCCCCGGCGACGGGAACTGCGCCTACTTCCTGGGCCGGGTCGACGAGGAACTGGACGGCCTGGGCAAGGCGATGAAGGCGGACAAGCAGGGCCCCGGTCACTTCGAGGAGCCCCTGGCCTGGATCGGCACCCTGCGCAAGGGGCTGGGCGGCGACGTCTCCACGCCCAACCTGGAGAAGCACCGCTCGGAGCTCCTCGGCACCCGGGACCGCGTCAACACCTGGATGCAGGGCCACCCGGAGGACTACCGCTGACCAGCCGCCGGGTCACACCCGCAGGGCCGGGTCACACCCGCAGGACGTCGATCCCCAGGGCGGTGAACTGCTCGACGACGTCCTCGGGCGCGTCCTTGTCCGTCACCAGGACGGACACCGCGTCGGTCCCGCAGACCTGGGCGAAGGCGCGGCGGCCGAGCTTGGAGGAGTCGGCGACGACGATGACCGTGCCCGCGCACTCGGCGAGGGCACGGTTGGCGCCGGCCTCGGACTCGTCGTGCGTGGCCGCTCCGAAGCGGGGGTGCACCGCGTCCACACCGAGGATCGTGTAGTCGAGGGCGAAGGTGCGCAGGACGGAGTCGACCAGGGGCCCGACGAGTTCGTACGAGTTCGGCCTGGCCACCCCGCCGGTGACGACGATCTTCACCTGGGGGCGGACGGCCAGCTCGTTGGCGATGTTGATCGCGTTGGTGACCACGGTCAGCGCCGTGCCGCCGCCCGACGGCTCCGGCCGCAGCGCCAGCTCCCTGGCGACCTCCGAGGTCGTCGTCCCGCCGTTGAGGCCGACGGTGGAACCCGTGGGGACCAGTTCGGCCGCGGCCTTCGCGATGCGCTGCTTCTCGTCGGCCCGGCGGGCCGCCTTGTAGCGCAGCGGCAGGTCGTAGGCGACGGCGCTCACCACCGCGCCGCCCCGGGTGCGGGTCAGCAGGTTCTGCCGGGCCAGCTCGTCCAGGTCGCGGCGCACGGTGGCGGCGGAACAGCCGAGCTGTTCGGCGGCGTCGAGTACGTCGAGGTGGCCCTGGTCGCTGAGGATCTCCAGCAGCCGGGTCCATCGGGTGTGTGCCGCCACCTGGTCCTCCTTGCTCGCGGCAAACCCTATCCCGCGGGCCGGGCCAGGACGTCCAGCAGGCGTGCCACCTCCGTGGCGACCGCGTCGCGCGCGGGGCCGAGGTAGGCGCGGGGGTCGGCGGCATCGGCGTGGGTGTCCAGGTGGGCGCGTACGGCCCTGGTGAACAGCTTGTTCAGGTGCGTCGAGATGTTGACCTTCGTCATGCCCGCGCCGACCGCCGCGGCGAGGCCCGTGTCCCCGACGCCCGAGGAACCGTGCAGGACGAGCGGTACGCCCACCGCGTCGCGCAGCCGGGCGATGAGGGCGAGGTCGAGGACGGCGTCGCGGGTCAGCATCGCGTGGGAACTGCCGACGGCCACGGCCAGCGCGTCGACGGCCGTGGCCTCGACGAACGCCCGCGCCTCGTCCGGATCGGTCCGCACGCCGGGGGCGTGCGCCCCGTCCTTGCCGCCGATCTCGCCGAGTTCCGCCTCCACCCAGACGCCGTGGTCGTGGCAGTAGGCGGTGATCTCGCGGGTCGCGGCGACGTTGTCGTCGTACGGGAGCGCCGACGCGTCGAACATGACGGAGGTGAAGCCGAGCCGGACGGCCTCGCGCACCAGCCCGGCCGACTCGGCGTGGTCGAGGTGCACGGCCACGGGCACGCCCGCGGCGCGGGCGACGGCGAGCGAGGCGAGCCCGATCGGTTCGAGGGCGCCGTGATAGCGGGCGGTGTTCTCGCTGATCTGAAGGATCACCGGCAGTCCGGCGGTCTCCGCCCCGCCCACGATGGCCTGCGCGTGTTCGATCTGTACGACGTTGAAGGCTCCGACGCCGGTCGCGCCGGTCCGTGCGCCGTGCGTGATCTCACCGGTGGATATGAGCGGCATGGGCGTCCTTCGCGGATGCGGGCTGCGTGAACCCAGGCGAATGGTGCTCGAAGTTGCTCATTTATAGCGCGTTTGAAGCAGATACGAAAAGTGCGGCGCGGATTCCCCTGGATCCGGAGCTGTTACCCCTGGGGCGCATGCGCTCTCGTGGTTCTCTCGCGCCCGCGGTTGGCCGATTAACTCCCTCTGGAGGGCGCTCTGTTGGACTTGGATGAGGCACACACCCGGGATCCACGACGACCTTGCGAGGGTTGATCCATGCCGAACGGAATCGTCCGACTCCACAGATGCGGAGCAGCGTTGCTGATGAGCGGCCTCCTGGCCGTCATGGCAGGCGGCCCCGCTGCCGCGGCCGAGCCGTCCGTGGTGGCGCCCGCCGCGGACGCGGTCATCTCCTGGGGCGGGAACAACGACTACGGCGAGGGCACCGTTCCGGCCGAGCTGAAGTCGGGCGTCGACGCGATCGCGGGCGGGTACGTCCACGGGCTGGCGCTGAAGGACGGCCGGGTGCTGGGCTGGGGAGCGAACTTCGACGGCCAGCTGACGATGCCCGCCGCGACACAGTCGGGTGTGGACGCCATCGCGGCGGGGGACGACCACAGCCTGGCGCTCAAGGACGGCGAGGTCATCGCCTGGGGCAGCGACGAGTACGGACAGACGGATGTGCCCGCCGAGGCCCGGTCCGGCGTGGACGCGATAGCGGGAGCCGGCCTGGTCAGCCTGGCGTTGAAGGACGGCGAGGTGATCGCCTGGGGCCGGGACTGGAACGGCCTGACGACCGTCCCCGCCGAAGCCCTGTCGGGGGTCACCGCCACGTCCGGGAGCCTCTACACCGCGTTCGCCGTGAAGAACGGCGGGGTGATCGCCTGGGGCGACAACTACTTCGGCCAGACCACGGTGCCCGCGGAGGCGCGGTCCGGTGTGGACGAGGTCGCCGGCGGCCTCTTCCACAGCCTGGCGCTCAAGGGCGGCAAGGTCATCGCCTGGGGCGACAACCGCTACAGCCAGACCACGGTGCCTCAGGAGGCCCTGTCCGGGGTGTCGGCGATCGCCTCGGGCGAGTGGTACAGCCTGGCGCTGAAGAACGGCAAGGTACTCGCCTGGGGCAGCGGACGCAGTGACGCGTCGACCCCGAGCTCGGTGAAGTCCGGGGTCACCGCCATCGCGGCAGGTCCGAACTCGGCCTACGCCCTGAAGGGCTGAGAGGGCGCCGCGCGGTGGTTCACGTCATGGCCTGGGTGCCGATGACGTCGAGCAGACCGAGCCGGGCGGCGGCCTCGCTGCCGGGTGCCGCCGTGTACGCGACGACCCGGAGGTCGCTGCCCGGCGCGACCAGGACGTCGCAGTCGAGGGTGAGCGGGCCGACCTCGGGGTGGTCGATGGTCTTGCTCGATGACTCGTGGACGCCCACGATGCCCGACTCCCACAGCTCCGCGAAGCGGGTGCTCTCCTCCCGCAGGTCCTTGACCAGGGAGCGCAGCCCCTGGTCGGCGGGGTAGCGGGCGGTGGCCGCCCTGAGGTCGGCGACCATCGCGGCCTCGAACTCGGCGCGCTGCCCGGGGGTGGGCCGGGCGCGGCCGGGCCGGCCCGTGAAGTGCCTCCAGGGGATGTTGCGTTCACGGCCGCGCAGGGCGGACGGATCACCGAGCAGGGCCGCCCAGGACGGGTTCCACTCCAGGAGGTTCCACGCGGCGTCGTGGACACTCAGCGGGGCGCCGTTCAGCTGGTCGAGCAGCCTGCGGAGCCCGGGCGGGACGTGGGACGAGATGTGGCCGGGGCCTGGCTCGGGCTGTCCCGCGAGCAGGTACAGGTAGGTGCGTTCGTCGCCGGACAGGCGCAGGGCGCGGGCCAGCGAGGCGAGGACCGGCGGCGAGGGTGAGGTGGCCCGGCCCTGTTCGAGGCGGGTGATGTAGTCGACGGACAGGGAGGCGAGCTGGGCCAGCTCCTCGCGGCGCAGCCCCGCCGACCGTCGTACCCCGCCGGCCGGGAGGCCCACGGTGGCGGGGGAGATCCGGTCGCGCCAGCCGTGCAGGGCCTTGCCCAGGTCGTTGGGGCCCCGCGCTCCCGAAGGGGTCCTCGGGGCCTTGGACGGTTCCTGCTCGGATGCGCTCACCCCTCCAGTATCCGTGCGGGGCCGCCTCACAGCCTGGTACCGGCAGTCCACCCGCTGAGGCGGGTACTGCCTGTCTTCCGCGTCCCCGAGCAGGCTGGAGGCATCGACCGACGTACTGCCGAACACGGGAGCGCCACCATGACCACCACACTCATCACCGGGGCGAACAAGGGCCTCGGCCACGAGACCGCCCGCCGGCTCATCGAGGCCGGACACACCGTCTATGCCGGGGCGCGTGACGCCCGGCGCGGGGAGGAGGCCGCGGCGCGGCTCGGCGCGCGCTTCGTGCAGCTCGACGTCACGGACGAGGAGTCCGTCGAGGCCGCCGCCGCGTTCGTACGGAAGGACGCGGGCGGGCTGGACGTCCTGGTCAACAACGCCGGGATCGTCGGCGTCCGCAAGCCGGTGGGCGAGGTGACCGGGGCGGACATGCGGAGCACGTTCGAGACCAATGTCTTCGGCGCCGTACGCGTGACCAGGGCGTTCCTGCCGCTGCTGGAGGCCGGGAAGGCGCCGGTCGTCGTGAACGTGTCCAGCGGCCTCGGCTCACTGGCGGCGACGAACGACCCGACCCGCGTGGAGTTCTCCGTGGCGGCGCTCGACTACAACTCGTCCAAGACGGCGCTGGTCATGGTCACGTCGCAGTACGCCAAGGCCTTCCCGGGCATCAGGTTCAACGCCGTCGACCCCGGCTACACCGCCACCGACCTCAACGGTCACTCGGGCCCCAAGACGGTGGAGGACGGAGCGGAGGTCATCGTCCGTATGGCTCTCGTCGGCGCCGACGGTCCGACCGGAGGATTCTTCGACGCGGACGGTCCCGCCGCCTGGTGACCGCGTGCGGGGAGGGGCTCGGTGCGGGCCTGGTGAGGGGACGGTCCGCGGCGGGACGTAACGTTTCCGTCCCGCCGGCGCATCAGAGGTGTGAGAGCAACTCGCTTACTTCTCCCACCACTTCAAGGATGCCCACCGATGTTCCTTTCTCTTCCCCGCACAGCGACCGCCCTCGCCGTCGGCCTGGTCGTCGCCCTCACCACCGCGGCCGCGCCGGCCTCGGCCGGCGGCGCGGCCTGGCGTGACATCAGCCCGCCGGAGAGCGACGGCGCCGTGCTGTTCGACGTCGAGACCGCCGGAGGGGCCACCTGGGCGGTCGGTCTGAGGAACGACGCGACCACCCGCTCCTTCGCGCCCGTGGCGCTGCGCTGGACCGGTACGGGATGGGAGGCCCCCGCGCAGCCCGTCGAGCGCGCCCGTCTGGACGACCTCGCCGTCGGCGCACCCGACCAGGTGTGGGCCGTGGGCAGCCAGGAGGAGGAGGGGGGCCACACCAGGGCGCTGCTCCAGCACTGGGACGGATCCGCGTGGAGCGAGGCCGTCCTGCCGTTCCCGGACGGCGCGGACGGGACGTCCCTGTCGGCGGTCGACGTGGACGCGGACGGGTCGGTGTGGGTGATCGGCGGCTACGCCGACGCGGCCGGGCAGTACGTGCCGGTCCTCTTCCGCGGTGACGGGGGCGGCGACTGGAGCGTCCTTCCCGCGGACACCGGCCTCGGCTGGGTCTCCCAGCTGGAGGCCGGGCCCGGAGGAGTCGTCCTCGCCATCGGCGACGGCATCTCCCGCTTCGACGGAACCACCTGGACCGAGCAGCGGGTCCCGCGCGCGCTCAAGGACGCGCTCTTCGACGGCATCGAGGTCGCGGCGCCGGATGACATCTGGGCCGTGGGCCACGTGCGGGACGAGACCCTGTGGCGCCGCCCCGTGGTGCTGCACTTCGACGGGCAGGCGTGGCGCACGGTCCGCACCCCCGCCGAGACCGGCCAGCTGTTCGACGTCACCTTCGACCGCGGGGGCCGGCCGGTGATCGTCGGCGAGTCCATGGATCCCGAGGTCAGCCCGTCCGGAAACTACGTCCTCAAGCTCAACAAGCGCGGTGTCCTCACGCGCGTCGCGGCACTGCCCGGCGCCGGGTTCCTGTACGGCGCCGCGACCGACGAGGCCGGCCGGATCTGGGTCGCGGGCGGCACGTCCGGCGCGGAGGGCGGGATATCCCCGTCGGCGTACGCGGGAATCCGCGACTAGTCGGCCGGCAGGGGGCGTGCGCGGTGGCGCGGTGCTCTCGGACCGGCACGGCGGCTTGGTGTATCCGGCACGTGCCGGGTGCACCCGGCACGACGACCCGGTGCGAGGACGCTGTTCCGTTGCGCGCACGCCCTCGTCCCGGATCGCGCCCCTCGGCCCCGGTGGCCGGGCGCCCCGGCGGACGCCCGTGGCCCAGGGGCGCGCCCCGGTGACCGCGTCCCGTGATCCACATGCGGTCCACGGGCGGGGGAGCGAGGATCGTGGATACGGGCGGTGGCCCGGTGGCGCCTCGGCCCTCTCGGGTCGGTCTCTCCCTTCCAGGCGCGCCGGTCCGCCTCCCGGCCCAGCCGCCAGGGGGGTCTGGAGGAACCGGATGCCGAGGCCCCTGTGGACCGGAGCGATCAGCTTCGGGCTGGTCACCATCCCCATCAAGGTGGTGTCCGCCACCGAGAACCACTCGATCTCCTTCCACCAGTACCACCAGGAGGACATGGGCCGGATCCGCACCCGCAAGGTGTGCGAGATCGACGGCGAGGTCCTCTCGCAGGAGGAGATCGGCAAGGGGTACGAGGTCGCCAAGGACCGGACCGTGCCCGTCACGGACGAGGAACTCGACCGGATGCCGCTGCCGACCGCAAAGGCCATCGAGATCGTCGCGTTCGTGGACGCCGACGACATCGATCCCGTACGCATCAGCGACAGTTACTACCTCGCGGTCGACGGCCAGGTCGCGGCGAAGCCGTACACCCTGCTGCGGAAGGCGCTGGAGCGCAGCGACAAGGTCGCCGTGGCGAAGTTCGCCTGGCACAACCGTGAGCGGCTCGGCCTGCTGCGGGTGCGGGAGGACGCGATCGTGCTGCACTCGATGCGCTGGCCGGACGAGATCCGCAGCCCCGAGTCCCTGGCCCCCCGGGAGACCGAGCTGGACGAGGACGAGATCGAGCGTGCCGTGCAGCTCACCGAGAGCATGGCCCTGGACGGCATCTCCGGCTTCCGTGACCACTACCGGGAGGCGCTGGAGGAGCTCCTGGCGGCCAAGTCCGAGGGCAAGGCGCTCCCGGCGGCGGCGGGGGAGGCCGAGGAGGAGCCGGGGAAGGTCATGGACCTGATGGCCGCGCTGAACGCGTCGGTGAAGGCCGCCAAGGAGACGCGGGGCGAGGACGCGACCGTCCACGAGATGACGCCCGGCAAGCCCCGCGCCCGGAAGAAGGCGGCTCCGGCGGCGAAGAAGCGGGCCTCGGGCAAGGCGGCGGCCAAGAAGCAGCCGGCCAGGAAGACGGCGGCGAAGAAGCGGACGGCCTCCTGACCCCGGCCGTCGCCTCAGCCCCTGCGTCGCCCCCTGCCGCAGTCATCCGATGTCGTCCGGAGCCAGGTCCGGGCGCAGCCGGTGCCAGGAGGGCTGGCGCAGCCGTCCCGCTTTCGTCCGCGTCGAGTACCGCACCTCGCCGACCAGCCGGGGCAGCACCCAGTGCGCGCCCGCGACCGGTGGGGTCTCGTCGAAGGGGCACGCGTCGACCGCGGCGACCCGGAGGAGCTCGGCGAGCCTGGTCCGCTCGGCGTCGCTCCACCCCGTGCCGACACTGCCCGCGTAGCGCAGGCCTCCGGGGTGCCGCTCGCCGACGAGCAGCGCCCCCGGCAGCCCGCCCAGCCGGCCGCGTCCGGGCACCCAGCCCCCGACGATCACGTCGACCGTGCGGGCGTGGCGGATCTTGATCCACGTACGGGCGCGGACCCCGGGCTCGTACGTCGAGGTCAGCTGCTTCGCGACCACGCCCTCCAGCCCGGCCTCCCGCGTCATGGTCAGGGCCTCTTCACCGTGTCCGACGACCACCGAGGGGGTCGACCAGCGCGGCCCCTCCAGCCCGAGCGCCTCCAGCGCCGCCCGCCGCTCCGTGTAGGGCAGCTGCGTGAGGCTCCTGCCCCGCAGGAACACGGCGTCGAACAGCACCAGGTGCGCCGGGACGCGCCGCGCCGCATGCGCGGCCTTCGCGGGCGAGCCGGAGAGCCCCATCCGCTGCTGGAGCCGCTCGAAGTCGCTGCGCCCCTGGTCGTCCAGCGCGACGATCTCGCCGTCCAGCACCGCCGCTACGCCGCCGAGCGCCGGGCCCAGCGCCGCCAGGTCCGGGTAGGCCGGGGTGATGTCGGCCCCGGACCTGGCCAGCAGCCGGACCGTCCCGTCCCCCGGCAGATACGCCATGGCCCGCTGGCCGTCCTGCTTCACCTCGTACGCCCACTGCTCGTCCACGGCGGCGGGCGGAAGGCGGCCGGGGGTGGCGAGCATGGGGGTGAACCGGGGCAGAGAGGCCATGGCGGCAGCCTCTCAGCAGACGGGACGGTGCGGGGGCGGGCGCCGGGGTGCGTGTCGGGGTGGTTTCAGGGCGGGCGGGCTCCTGCAGTGAGGGTCCTGCATGTCTCGGCGCCGCTCAGTTGTAGCCGAACCCCCGGGGCAGTGGCGTCTGACGGAACAGGTGGACGGGGACGGCCTCGGCCATGACCCGGTAGCCCGTGGGGTTGAGGTGCAGGTGGTCGCCCGTGTCCAGGTCGGCCCGGAGCTGCCGGGGCGCCCCGGGGTCGCGGACGGCACGGTCGAAGTCGATCACGCTGTCGAAGCGCCCGCTCGTACGGATCCACGTGTTGACCGTCCGCCGGGCCTGCTCGCGGTGGCCGGCCGGGTCGTCGTACGCGGTGTTGCCGCCGATCGGGGTCAGCGTCGCCCCGTACACGCGGATGCCCTGGGTGTGGGCCCGGGTGATGATCTGCTCGTACGCGGCGATGACGTCGGCCGCGACCTGCTGTTGCGCGGCGGGCGTGGCTCCGGCCGTGCCGATGTCGTTGACGCCCTCGAAGACGAGGAGCCGGTCCACGCCGCTCTGTGCGAGGACGTCACGGTCCAGGCGGGCCAGCCCGTTGGGGCCCAGGCCGTCGTCGAGCAGCCGGTTCCCGCCGGCCGCCTGGTTGACCACGGCGGTCTTCGACGTCGCCGCCCCGGACCGCAGCCGTTTCTGCAACTGGTCGGGCCAGCGGTCGTTCCCGTTGGTGGTGGAGCCCCGGCCGTCGGTGAGCGAGTCACCGAGCACCACGGCCGCCGAGGTGGTGCTCCTGGACCAGACCTCGACGCCGCTGAGGAAGTACCAGTGGTCCGTGGGCGTCGCGCCGGGCAGGTCCGCGTCGGCCACGTGGTCACCGGACCGCAGGTAGGACGTCGTACGGGAGCCGGGGTGCGAGGTGATGGAGGTGGAGGCCTGGCCGGTCGCCAGATACACCGTCGCGGTGAGGTCGGACCCCGGCGCGAGACGGAAGTCGAGTGGGTCCGAGACCGCCTGGGCGCCCACCGGTACCGACACCGAGGAGCGGCCCTGGAAGGTCACGGGGCGCGTGGTCCCGGCCGTGACGGCGCTCGTGCCGGCCTTGCCGTCGAGGGGCAGGGCCACGGAGACCTTGGTGATCGGCAGCGCGGCCCCTCCGAAAGCGTTCGAGAAGCGCAGCCGGACGTGTTCACCGCCCGCGGAGACATGGACCGTCTGGCGCAGCGTGGCATCGGTCAGGACGGAGTCGGCCCGGGTGAACGGCGCCGGGGGCATGTTGCCCGGTTCCGTCAGCTGCGGCATGGACGTCCAGGTGCTCACCCAGCGGGCGTTGCGCTCGTCGGGCGCCGGTGAGCTGCCCGGACCGCGGCCGTCCCCGGCGCCGAGCGCGGGGGAGACGACCGCTGCGGTGAGCGCGGCGGCGGTGAACAGGCTGAGGATCGACGATCTTCGGATCACGGTGGTGCTCCCTCTTGCTGGGTGGGGGAAGCAGGGTGAATCCGTGGATGCGGACAGCGCGTTCACCGGGTCCGGGGGGATTCGAGCGGCAGGCTAGCCGCTTCGATAATTTCGGTCAATGCGTCGAAACGTTCGAAAACTTTCGGTGTGGACGGCTCGGTGGGACGGCGTCAGCCGGCGGTGGACCGGGGAGCGGTGAACGTGACGTCGGCGGCCCGGGCGGTGACATCGGCGTCCCTGCTCAAGGGCCAGGCGGCGACCCGCGAGACCATGGCGGCCGGGACCGCGGGGCTGATGCCGGGCTCCGCCGGGATGTCGTACGTCGCGTGGGCGTCGTGGGGCAGGGCGACCCGGTAGCCCCGCGCCACCGCCGTACGGGCCGTCGCCTGCACGCACATCTCCGACATCAGGCCGCAGACGACCACCGACCGCACCCCGGACGCGGTCAACAGGTCCTCCAGCGAGGTCTCCTGGAACGCGTCGTCATGGGTCTTGCGGATCGCCACCTCGGCGGGCCCCGCCTCGACCGGGTGGTGCAGCTCCCAGCCGTCCGTGTGGGGTTCGTCGTCCGCGCCGGCCGCTCCGTCGTTCTGGACGTGGACGACGAGCGCCCCGGCCGACCGTGCCCGAGCGATCAGTCCGGCCGTCAGGTCCACGAGGCGCGCCGCCTCGGGCAGCGCGTTGTCACCGCGGACGAACGCCCGCTGGACGTCGACAACGACAAGGGATTCATAGGGAGTTGTGTGCAGCGTCATGCCGCAATGATGACCTGGGGTGTCAGGCACCCAGCGCGTGGCCCGCGAGGGACAGGCGCATCGCGCACGGGTCCTCCGCCTCGACGGTGACGGGGATGCCCCAGTGCGCGCTCAGCATGCCGCCCACGGCGACGAGCCGCCGGCGCTCCTCGGGGGTGTACGCGGGGAAGCGGGTCCAGCCCCGATCGGCGAGCGCGTTGCCCAGCTCGGTGAACAGGGTCGCTCTGGCGCGCTGTTCCTCGTCGCTCGTCAGCGGGGTGGGCCCGGAGCCGGGCCCCATGGGGTGCACGTTGTACAGGTCGCGGATCACGGGGCCATCCTCCCAGGAGCGCCCGCGTCGCGTAGGGCCCCGATGATGAGTGCGCAGTCCCGTCGTGACGCCGGAAGGCGTCGGCCCCGCTCGACGGCGAGCTCCAGGGCGGCGCCCGAAGGGTCCGCGCCCCGGCGGAGCAACTGGCTCACCATGTCGACCCGCCCGAACCACACGGCCCACTCCAGGGCCGTGAGGTCCCTCAGCCGCAGCCCGATGTCGGCGCCCCGGTCCAGCAACAGGTCCACCACCTCCGGGCAGGTCGGGCCAGGGACGGCGGACGAGGCGGCGAACAGGAGCGGAAAACCGGTGCGGCACTCCTGGTCCGGGTGTGCTCCGGCGTCGAGCAGGCTGCGCACGATCTCCGTCCTGCTGTACGTCGCCGCCAGGGCGAGGACCGTCAGCTCCCCCCACTCGCCCGCCTCCTGCTCCGGATCGGCGCCTGCGGCGAGGAGCAGGCGCACCACCTCGCCGTGGCCGTGGCGTACCGCCAGGTCCAGTGCGGTGCGCCCGTCAGCCCGGTGATCGGCCGGTACCCCTTCGTCGAGGAGACCGGCCACCAGGGCGGCATCGCCGTCCTCCGCCGCCCGGACGAGTTCTCGCGCCGTGTCGTCCGTCCGCATTGCGTGATCATGACCGGCGGCCCGGGTTTCGGGAAGGGGGGCGGGGAAAGGAGCCGGCCGGCAGGAGTGGTGGCCCCTGCCGGCCGGGGAGGCCCTGGTCAGGCCTTCGTGCAGGTGGTGCCGCTCAGTGAGAAGGCCGTCGGGGCCGTGTTGGTGCTGCCCTTGGTGCCGGTGAATCCGAGTGTGACCGAGCCGTTCGCCGCGATCTGCGCCGTGTATCCGGCGGGGGCGACGCTGACCGCGGAGCCGCTCTGGGTGGGCGTTCCGCCCCACATGTTGGAGACCGTCTGGCCGTTGGCGAAGGCGAAGCCGAGGTTCCAGCCGTTGATGGTGCTCGTGCCGGTGTTGCGGATGACGATCTCGCCCTGGAATCCACCGGGCCACTCACCGACCACCCGGTAGCCGACGGAGCAGCCCACGCCCGGCGTGGGGCCGCTCTTGTCCGTGGTGACGCCCACCGTGGCGGACCGGGCCGAGCGGTTGCCGGCGGCGTCGCGGGCGTAGACGGCGAAGGTGTACGCCGTGTCCGCGGTGAGGCCGGTCACCGTGACGCTGTTGGTGGTCGACGAGGCGGCCGTCGTCTCGGTGCCGCCGCTGACCCGGACGACGTCGTACCCGGCGATGGCAACGTTGTCGGTCGCCGCGGTCCAGGTGAGGGTGGCGGAGGTGGCCGTCACCGCGGAGGCGGCCGGGGTGCCGGGGGCGGTGGGGGCCTGGGTGTCGCCGGGGCCGCCGCCACCGAAGACGGTGGCCTCCTCGGAGGTCTGCGCGATGCCGTTGGCGCCGTGGAAGATGCGCTCGCCCCAGGAGCTCAGCCGACTCGGGTCGAAGTCGATGGCCAGGTCGAGGATCGGGTCGGTGTTGCCGCTCCAGGACCATGCCAGGTAGCCGAGGCGGAGCTTCTCGGCGGTGGCCATCATGGTGTCCTCGTCCGGGTCACCCCACTGGTCGGCCGGGCCTCCGAACTCACCGATGAGGATCGGGAGTCCGGCGTCGACGAAGGCGTTCAGGTAGTCGGTGACCGCCTGGGCCGTGTTGTAGACGCTGTACATGTGGATCGAGAAGATCAGGTTGCCCGTGGTGTCGGCGTCGTACACGGCCTGGGCGTTGGCGCGCATGACGCCCTGCCAGTCCTGGCCCCAGTTGGGCGCGTCCACCATGATCGTGTGGGCGAAGCCGGCGGAGCGCAGCTTCTTGACCGCGGCGGTCGTGGGAGCGGTCCAGCCGGCGGGGTCGGTGTTGCCCCAGGGCTCGTTGCCGATGTTGACGATGACGTAGTCCTCCTGGCCCGCGAGGACGTCCTTGAGGCTGATCCAGTAGTCGGCCGCGTGGTCGAGCGTGCCCGCTGCCGCGTCCTCTCCGTACCCGGTGGTGTCGTGCACCTCCAGTACGCAGATCAGCCGGTTGGTCTTGCAGTCGGCGATGATGCCCGCGACTTCGGCGGGGCCGTTCCTCGTCCAGCGGTGGCCGTCGGAGAGGACCACGCGGACGGTGTTGGCGCCGAAGGCCTTGATGTCGGCCAGGGACTGCGTCTCGCCCGGGTACCAGGTGTGCGCGTGGTTGACGCCGCGCATGACGAAGTCGTTGCCGTTGCCCTCCAGCAGACGGCCGTCGCTGATGTGCAGGCCCGTGGCGGCGGCCTCCGCCCGTACGGGATCGGCCTGCGCCGCGGCAGGGCCGAGCCCGCCCAGCAGGACGACGCCGAGAAGGGTGGCGAGGCCCTTCATCAGGACGGTTAAGGGGCTCTTTCGTGCCGTGCTCGTTGCTGATCTCACTGCGACTCCAGAAAGGTGGGTGCCGGGTGACGCAAACATCGGATGGCTTGATGGGAGCGCTCCCATAAAGCCATCTCGGCAGGGGCACGTCAAGACATCGCGCAGAGATGGGAGTCGTGGTGGTGCGGCGTGACATGCCGCAGGGCCCGCACCTCCGGGTGCGGGCCCGTCGTCGGCACGTCAGGCATGCCGGAGCGCGGCCGGGCTCGGCGTGAGGAGCCGTCAGGCCTTGCTGGTGCAGATCGCGTCGTACGGACGTCCCGGGCTCGGGAACAGCTCGATGGGGTTGTCCGCCGCCGCCGGGCACTCCTCGGCGGTCTTGGTCAGGGCGAGGACCTTGCTGCCGCCGCTCGCGCAGGCGACCTCCTTCGCCTGGTCGTCCACGCAGTCGCCCACCACGAGCTGGCCGCCGCCCGCGCCCGCGTCGCCGGGGTGGTCGTCGGAGAGGTTACGGCCGCAGATGGTCTTGCTGGGCAGGCCGGCGCTCGCGTCCCCGCCGAAGGACACCTTCACCGAGATGATCTCGTCGGTGCCGGCCGGGCATTCGACGGCTCCGGCGAACATCTCGCCGTCCTTGACCTCGAGCGCCTTGATCGTCGCCTTCGGGTCGTCGCAGTCGAGCGGCTGGAAGCCGTCCTTGGACTCGCTCGTGTCCGGTCCGGCGCAGTCGCCGACCTTCCAGTCCTTCGCCGCGTGGCTGCCCCCGCCCGACGACCCGCCACCCCTCTTCGAGGATCCACTGCCGCTGTCCGAGAACGGCCCGCACGCCGTGGTCGCCCCGAGCGCGAGCGTGAGGACCAGGACCCCCTTCGCGCAGTTCCGAAGGGCCGTACGAGCGCCGCGCGGTGACGGGGATATCGCGCCGCCCGTGCGGCCGTTCCGGGGTCTGGTGCTGCCGTGGACGGTCATGCTGCTCCTTGGATACCTGGCGCGTCCCGCGCGGCACCCGCTGTAGCCGTGCGGTGGTTCGGGCGTGAGGACGGCCGAACCACGCGGTGCGGTTCCCGGAGTCTGTGGAGTCTCTGTGAACGGCGCGATGGCCGGAACCGGCCGGTGGCTGCGGTGCACCTCGCCCTCCGACTGCGGGCTCCGGAAGGGGTCACCGGCGGAGCAGGCCCGGGAGACCGTAGCCGCTGGTGGCCGGTTCCGTGCGGTTCTTGCCGGTGGTGCCCGGTTCCGTGCGGTTCTCGCCGGTGATGCCGGGCGCGCGCCGGAGAGTTCGGTCCAGCGCCGCAGTTCGTCGCCTGACCCCCGCCCGCGCGAGCGAGCGGTAGCGTCGCCCCCATGGACGAACCGCCCTCGCACCAGGCCACCTTGCTCGCACGCGCCGACGGTCCCGTCACCCGTGCCCGGCTCGTCCGGGACCTGGCCGCGCTCGGTCTCGCCGAGGGTGACACGGTGATGTTCCATACGCGGATGTCCGCCCTCGGATACGTGGCCGGTGGTCCGCAGACCGTCATCGGCGCTCTCGTCGAGGTCGTGGGTGAGCGGGGAACCCTCATGGTGACCTGCGGCTGGAACGACGCCCTGCCGTACGGCTTGACCGGCTGGCCGCAGCCCTGGCAGGACGCCGTACGGGCCGAGCACCCGCCGTACGACCCGCTGTTGAGTGAGGCGGAGCATGACAACGGCCGCCTCCCGGAGGCCCTGCGCCGGTGGCCGGGGGCCGTCCGCAGCCGGCACCCCGACGTGAGCCTCGCGGCGCTCGGGGCGGCGGGCGCCGAGCTGATGTCCGACCACCCGTGGGACGACCCGCACGGACCCGGCAGTCCGCTCGCCCGGCTGGTCGCCCTGGACGGGCGGGTGCTGATGCTTGGGGCGCCGCTGGAGACCCTCACCCTCCTGCACCACGCCGAAGCGCTCGCCGACGCGCCGGGCAAACGGTTCGTGGAGTACGAGCAGCCGGTCCTGGAAGGCGGGCGGCGCGTCTGGCGCCGGTTCCGCGACATCGACTCGTCGGAGGGGGCCTTCGACTACTCCTCGGTCACGCCCGCCGGACAGGACCCGTTCGAGACGATCGTCCGGGACATGCTGGCCGCCGGGATCGGGCGCCGGGGGAAGGTGGGCGCCGCCGAAAGCCACCTCTTCGAGGCCCGCGAGGTCCTGGACTTCGGCCTCACCTGGATCCGCGAGAAGCTCGGCGGCGGCGCCCCTTAGCCGTGCCCCCGGCGGCCGGAACGGCACCGCTCAGGCGGAGGACCGCTCCACGGGGATCCACAGCTCCGCGTCCGCCTGCGTCCCGTTCTCGGAGAGCCGCACACTCAGGATCTCGGGGCCCGGCCTGCTCCCGTACGGGTTCGACGGGAACCACTGGGTGAAGACGTCCCGCCACAGGTACTGGAGCGCCTGCGGAAACGGGCCGGAGTTGTCGAAGACGGCCCACAGACCGGCCGGGACGTCCAGGGCTTCCATGCCCTCCGGCACCTCGGCACCCGTCACCACCCCGTGGTAGTAGTCGAGTTCGGTCCCCTCCGCCCGGCTCGGGTCGAGTTGGTCGCTGACCCCGACGATCCCCGCGGGTTCCTGGTCGGCCAGTGCGGCGATGCGCTCCACCGTGTCCTTCGGGAGGGACCGGATGAAGTCGGCGATCGCCGGATTCGCCCCCTCGTGGACGAGTGGCACACGGGCCCTCCTGCCGACGACGCGGAACGCGTCCTTGTCCACGATCCTGTATCGCATGCTGCTGCTCCCTTCGATGACGAGGCGGAAGGACATCCGGGGCTGGGAGTTCAACGCCGCACCGGTCCGCCGGGCCTCGCCCGGGCCCACGCCGTGCATGGTGCGGAACGCGCGGGCGAAGGCCTCGCCCGAGCCGTAGCCGTAGCGGGTCGCGACGTCCAGCAGTGTCCGGTCACCCGCGAGCACCTCGGCGCCCGCCACGGTGAGCCGTCTGCGCCGGATGTACTCCGACAGCGGGAGACCCGCCAGAGCCGAGAACATCCGCCGGAGGTGGTACTCCGACGTCATCGCGATGCGTGCCAGACCTGCCACGTCGATCGGCTGGTCGAGGTGGGCCTCGATGTGCTCCATGGCCTGGTTCAGCCGGTCCAGCATCCCGGACTCCTTCCTTTCGGGTCTCACGTTAGGAACGGCCCACCCTGCCGGACCCGACATCCTGTGCCCGATCCGGTCGGGTGCGCCGCGCACCGTTCGGATGCATCGACTTCTCACCGGCGCGCTGTTTGACCAGGGGGTCCAGCTAGGGCCTGTCCGAGGAGTCGTGGCGGGGCGCACAGTCGCCGGTTCGGCTCGGTTGATCGTTGTAGCCGGAATCCAACTCACGACAGGTTCTGTTCGACCTGGGCTGAGGGCGTTCGGATGCGCCTTCCGTCCCTGATGGCGGTGGGTGCGCTGTGGTGACGGCTGCGGCTGCGCGACGTGGGAGGTAGGTGGGCTGACGGCGGGGCAGACGACGGGGTCGACTGTGCTCGTGCCCGATCTCGTTCGGCGGGGGTGGCAGTCCTCGGCAGTTTGTTCAGCTGCGCAGCCATAGCCTGATCGCGGCCACGGCGACCGTGCCGTGAAAGACGTACGCCCTCTGGTCGTAGCGCGTGGCCACCGCTCGAAAATATGGCGGGCGACATCGAGTGGCTGGCGTCTGTCGATTCTACGGTCGTCCGGGCCCACCAGGCATGCGGCGGGTGCCCGAAAAGGGGGCTCCGCGACCCGGCCCTCGGTCGGTCCCGAGGTGGTCTGACCAGCAAGATTCACCTGGCCTGTGACGGCCGGGGCCGGCCTCTTGCTTTCGTCATCACGGGCGGCAACACCAATGACTGCACCAGTGGCGCGGCATCGCAACCCGCTATGACAAGACCGCCCAGTCCTACGAAGCGGCCGTCACCCTGGCATCGCTCCTGATGTGGGCGTGAAGGCTGACGAACCAACTCAGTCCTCGTCCTCCTCCATACTCTCGTACCCGGAGCGGATCAACGCGGAGAAGCTGGGGTACTTCGTCGGGTTGCCGTACTTTGGTGCGAACTCGTAGGCGGCCCACTCGCCGTCCGGCCCGACGTCGGTCGGATCGAGCAACCAGAAGTCCTCTCCCCGGGCGACCTCGATGGACCGGCGAAACAACTGAACATCGTCCTCGTTGCCGGGTATCGAGTCGTAGGTATCAGTCACGCGTCTGCCGGCCTCGCTGTCCCGCATCCACAAGACGCAACCGCAGGAATGGACACCGTCCACCCAGGCATCCAGGCGCGTCCATCCGTCGCTCGCCAGGAAGAATCCCCGCAGACTCGGTGGGAACCGCACTCCGAGCCGCTCCTCGGATGCCACCAGAGCTTCCTCCCGAGCAGGGGGTTCACCCAACCACAGCTCAACCCGCCCCCCTCGATCCAGAACCTCCAACTGATCGTCATCCAGCAGATCGACCAACTCCTCACCTTCGGCACGGACCTTCACGTACAGCTCGCCGTATCGCTCCAGAAAGACACGCCACTCCTCCGGCGTGGTCAGAACACCGGCAACTTCATTCTCTTCAGGCTCAGTTGTCTCACTCATGCCGATCATGGTGCCAGGTGGCTATGACAATGCGGATGGCTGCCGAACGCACCGCGTGCGAGGGCAGCTCGTAGTTGCTGCCTCTGATGCGGACGTGGCATTTGACGACACTGCCTAGGAGCGGGCGTCGTCCTGCCGGGTGGCCCGCAGTGTGAGGACGTAGGCCGCGGTGAGCGCGACCGCCCGGTCCTCGTCGTGGGACAGGTCCGCGAGAGCCTGCGTCGCCGTGGGGCCCGGGATCTCCGCGAGTGCCTGCGTCAGCCGTCGGCGTACGGACGAGCCGGCCGCGCGGCGGGCGAGGCGGTCGACGAGCGCGGCGGCGATCCGGTCCGCGGGCGTGGTCCGGTCCGGCGACACGATCTGATCCTGCGACGTGGTCCGGTCCGGCGGTGCGGGGCGGTCAGCGGGCGCGCTCAGGTCCGGCGTCGCGGGACCGGTCGCGAGCGTGCGGAGCGCGTCGGCCGCGTCGACGTCGTTCGCCCCGTCGACGACCATGGCGACGAGCGTGGGGACCGCGTCGGCCATGCCCCGCGCCCCGAGTGCCAGGGCCGCGCACCTGCGGACCACGACGTCGGAGTCCGTGAGGGCGCCCCTCAGCAGTGCGGTCGCCTCGCCGCCCGGGAACTCGGCGACGGACCGGACGGCACGCCTGCGTACGGCCGCCACCGGTGTGCCGAGGCCCTCCGCCAGCAGCGGCAGCCCGCCGTCGCCCGACTGCGCCAGTGCCCACCGAAGGGCCCCGGCGACGTGCGGGTCCGTCTCGCTCAGCGCCGCCTCGACCAGGGCTTCCACCGGCACGGCAACATCCATGGCCGACGACCCCGAGGACGCCAAGGGCCCCGAGGCCAGGGCCGCGCGCTGGCGCTTCCCGGCGCTCTCCGACCCGAGGCCCTGGAGCAGGGCGACGACCTGGAGGACGTCCTCCCAGCCGGCGGGTTCGGCGGCGTCGATCCTGCTCAGCCGTGTGAGCAGCGCCGTCTCGGCCGCGATGCGTTCGCGCGTCCGCCCGATGAGGTCGTCGACGAGCTTCGAGGGGGCGAAGCCCGGATCGTCCAGAGCGCGCCCGACCTCCTGCAACGACAGTCCCAGGGACCGCAGGCTCTCGACGTGGAAGATCCGCCGGATGTCCTCGTCGGCGTACTCGCGATAGCCGCCGCCGGTGCGTCCCGTGGGCCGCACGAGGCCGAGCGAGTCGTAGTGCCTGAGCATGCGGGCGCTGACTCCGGACCGTCGTGCCACCTCACCGATCAACACTGCCCGTCACTCCTCCCGGCCGTCCGTTCCCAGGGCCACGATGCGCTTCGCCTCCTCGATCGCGCACTCGAATCCGGCATCTGGGTCGCGCAGCAGCTGTTCCGTGGCCTTCGCGTGCAGGCGTACGCGGGGGTCGGGGGCCGTCGCGGCAGTGTGCAGGGTCTCCATGATCACCTCACCGAGGGCGATCAGCGCCCGGCTGAGACTCAGCTGCGTCTCACGCCCGCCGCGCCCGAGCTGGGTCGCCAGCATCTGGGTCAGCCCGGGCTCCTCGCCTTCGGGCACGAGCACGACGGCTGCCCGCCAGGCGCTCCGGGCCACCTCGTCGTCGGTGTCGGTCAGATGCGCCCGGGTGATCGCGGGCCACGCCTGCCGGTCCCCGATCTTGGACAGCGTGTGCAGCGCCTGGCTGCGCGCCTGCGCACCCTCCGAGTCGAGCTCGGCGACGAGCGGCGGGACGGTCAGGGCCGACGGGTGCCGGGTGAGCGCCCAGGTCAGCAGCTCGCGCACCTGGAAGTCGGGCTCGACCGCGCACCGCTCGACGAGCGTGCCGACGAACCGGGGGTCCGGGGCCGTGCCGATCGCCATCGCCGCCCGCAGCCGTACGGACGCGTCGGCGTCCTCCAGCGCCGTCAGCGCCCGCGTGGCATCCGCATCCTGTTTCGTCATGGTCATCGGGACCACCTCCTCGGCCCCAGGGAAGACCTTGTCACCGTGTCAAGGTCAAGGAGCGTGTGCCGCGAGGCCGGTCGCCTTCCGCGCCCTGTGACCTGCGGCGTGCGGTGTTCGGTTCGGCTTCCGGCTGTGTTCACCGGCCATTACGGCGGCAACCGTCCAGCCCTCAGAAGATCCATGCATGACACACATGACACGTGTAAAGGCCTCCTCCTGCGCCCTGGCCGCCGCGCTCCTCGTGGGGATCACCGCACCCGCGGTCTCGGCCCACGGCGCCCCCGCCTCCGCCGACCGCGCGTCCCACGCGCGCATCCCGTTCACGCAGGCGAAGGTCACCGCGCTGGACGACGGCTCGTACACGGTGGAGTGGACGGCGCCCGGCATACGCCGCGTCGCCGTGAAGGCCGGCGGGCGCACGGTGGCGTCCGGCGGAGCGACCGGCAAGGTCACCGTGCGCGGGCTGGCCGCCGCCGACCGCCAGTGGTTCGACCTGGTGCCCGAGCGCGGCGGCTCCCTGCGCCTCGCCGACCGGCTCATCGCCCTCGAAGGGTCCGTCAACTTCCGTGACGCGGGCGGCTACCGCACCGCCGACGGCCACTGGGTGAAGATGGGCGAGATCTACCGCTCCGACGCCCTGGACAAGCTCACCGCCGCAGACCTGGCGAAGCTGAAGCGGCTGTCGATCCGCACGGTCTACGACCTGCGCATGGAGTCCGAGCGCTCGGCCGCGCCCGACCGCGTCCCGGCGGGCGCCACCCATGTCGTCGTCGACGTGCTGGCGGGGTCGCCCACCTTCACCGCCATGCCGACGACTCCCGAGGAGGGTGTCGCGATGATGGTGGAGGGTGAGAAGTTCATGGTCAGCGGCGGCACCGCCGAGACCGCGTACCGCACCGTCTTCGGCGGGATCACCGACGACTCCTCGCGCGCCGTCGTCTTCCACTGCACGGCGGGCAAGGACCGCACGGGCTGGGCGAACGCGGCCCTGCTGACGGCGCTCGGCGTCCCGCGCTCCACGGTCATGGCGGACTACCTGGCCTCCAACGACTACCGCGCCGAGGCCAACGCCGCCGCCCTCGCCTCGATGCCCCCGGCGCAGGCCGCCGTCTATAAGCCGCTGCTGGACGTACGCCCCGAGTACCTCAACTCCGGCTTCGAGGAGGTCGGGAAGACCTTCGGCTCGTTCGGCGCGTACGAGAAGAAGGCGCTCGGCCTGGACGCCAGGGACCTCCGCGACCTGAAGCGGGACCTGCTGGTGGGCTGACACCGCGCCTGACACCGTGCGGTACGCCTCGGGTCAGGGGGACTTGAGCAAGGTCCGCAGCCCGGCGGTGAACGTGCGTACGTCCTCCTCGCTGGGCCGACCCGCAGGCGCCTCGGGCGTCTCGCCCTGCGAGGGCACGCGGCACGGGCGGCAGAGGCCGTCGGGGAGGGCCTCCGGGCGGCCCGGGGTGCCGCACTTGGTGCACTCCAGCATCACGCGGTGGACGGGGGCGCCCGGTGCGGGCGGCGCCGGGGCGGTGAGGACGTGCGGCGGGATCTTGTCGGTGAGGCGGCGGCGTACGAGCCCTACGGGGGAGTCGACCGGGATGGGGAGCCCGGCGGTGAGGGCCTGCGTGAGGTAGCCCGCGTCCACGCCGCGCGCGAACCACGCGGCGGCGAGGGGCTCCAGGACCGCGCAGTCTGCCGCCGACAGGGCCAGGCGGGAGTCGACGCGGCCGAGGTGCGCGAGGGCGAGGTAGGCGGGGGAGTGCCCTGCCGGAGCCGGAGCCGGAGCCGGAGCCGGAGCCGGGGGACGCTGCTGAGGTACGGCAGGGGCGGGCACAGGGGAATCGGCGCGCGCGGGTACGGGTGCCGTCGTGGCCGGGTCCTCCGTGGGGACCCGCGCAGGTTCCGTGGGGACCCGCGCGGGTGAAGGCGCGGCAACGGGCTCCGGGGCCGGGGCGGCGGCCACCGACGGAGCGAGCACCGTCGTGGTGACCTCGGTGGCGGCCCACCACTCGTTGTCGCGGGCGGTGCGTGACCAGAACGTCCGCGAGACCCAGCGGACTTGGCCCAGTTCGCCGACAAGGCACCGTACGCGCCGCAGGTATCCGGCGGCCGCCAGGGCCTTCAGCGCCGAGCCGACGGCCTGCTGGCCGTACAGCGGCAGCTGCTTGGCGAGGCTCTTGACGTCCATCGAGGCGCCGTCGGGCAGGTGGTCGATGTACCCGGCGACGTACCGCTCACGGACGGGCAGCAGAGCGAAGTCATCTGCGCTGCGGGGGAGTTGGTCAGGCATGGAGCGCTTGCCGTAACCGGGCTTGGCCATCGGGTACGGGCGCGAGGATGCAGGGGCGCGCAGGGCGGGGCTAGGGTGCTGGATAGCCACGAGATCGGGGGTCCTTCGATCTTGAGGTGAGACCCCGGCCCGGTGTGCCAACACCGCGTCGGGGTCGCTTGGTTCTTGGTTCTCGCACCGTAGGCAGTCGCCACGCTCCGCCGCAAGTCGGTCACGATTAGTCATACTTGCTGGCCGTGGCGGGTCAGGGAGGGTGGGGAGGTTTCCCAAACCCCCTTCTTTCCCTACCGGTTAAAGGCATCGCTCGAATCCCGGCCCTCGGATCCCGACGCCCGGGTCCCGAAGCTCAAGCGTCGGTCGGAACCCCTGATTCCGGGCCCCGAAAGGGTGAACCACCGGGGTCGACGCTCGGACCCCGAGACTCGGGACCCGAGCGCCGGGGCGCCGAGCACCGACACACCCAGCGCCGACACACCGAGTACCGACATGCCGAGCACCGACACACGCAGGCCGTGATCCGCAAGGCCCGTGGAGAGCACGACGAGCCCGGTAAATCGGTGGAGACCCCGGCCGGGACGGCTTATGGTCGCCGGGTTCGCGATCCATGCGTAGAGGACGAGGTGCTTTTGATGACGGTCCGGGCCACGGCTGCCGACTCCGGTCGGCTGCTCTCCACAGACGCCATGACCTCATCGAACCGAAGGAACACCACCTGTGGATCTTCCACGCATCTTCACCATCCGTGAATCCAGCCACCGCATCCACAACCCGTTCACCCCGGGCAAGCTCGCCGTCCTGGGCCAGGCGCTCCACCTGACGCCCGGCACCCGTGTGCTCGACCTCGCCAGCGGATCGGGCGAGATGCTGTGCACCTGGGCCCGTGACCACGGTGTCACCGGGACCGGGGTGGACATCAGCACGGTGTTCACCGGGGAGGCCCGCGTCCGCGCCGCCGAGCTCGGTGTCGCCGACCAGGTCACCTTCGTCCACGACGACGCCTCCGGCCATGTCTCGGACGAGCCGGTCGATCTCGCCGCGTGCATCGGTGCCACCTGGATCGGGAACGGCATGGCGGGCACCGTCGAGCTGCTGGCCCGCAGTCTCCGCCCCGGCGGCCTGATGCTGATCGGTGAGCCGTACTGGCGCCGGGAAGTGCCGGACGAGGAAACCGCCGTGGCCTGCCACGCCCGCTCCAAGGAGGACTTCGTGGCCCTGCCGGAGCTGATCGGGCGGTTCGGCGACCTCGGGTACGACGTCGTGGAGATGGTGCTGGCCGATCAGGACAGCTGGGACCGCTACCAGGCGGCGCAGTGGCTCAACCTCCGCCGCTGGCTCGACGCCAACCCCGATGACGAGCTGGCCCCGCAGGTACGGGCCGAGCTCACCACCGGCCCCGCCGACTACGCGCGTCACCAGCGCGAATACCTCGGCTGGGGTGTCTTCGCGCTGATGGCCCGCTGACGGTCCGGTCGGCGTGGGTCCGGGCAGCGCCTGCCGCCCGGACCCACGCCGGCCACACCGGACCTCCTCCCGCCGGCGCGCCTCAGCGCAGCGACTCCGGCAAGTCCTCCCGGTGGACGATGCCCAGCCGCTGCGTCGCGCGCGTCAGCGCCACGTACAGGTCGCTGGTCCCGAACCGGCCGGGCTCCACGACCAGGACGTGGTCGAATTCGAGCCCCTTCGCCTCACGCGGGCCGAGCAGCACCACCGCACGGGTCAGGTCGGGTTCCTCGCCGGCCGTGACCCCGGCGAGCGGGGCCGCGATCTCCTCGTGCAGCTCGCGCGGTGCGATCACCGCGAGGCGCCCCTCCTCGGGTGTCAGCTCCTCGACGGCCCGCGCCACCGCGCCCGCCAGGTCCGCGCCCGCGTCCCGCGTCCACGGCGTCTCGCCCGTCGACCGCACCGAACCGGGCGGTTCGAAGGAGGGGTCCTCCGCCCTTATGACCTTGGACGCCAGCTCCATGATCTCGGCGGGCGTACGGTAGTTGACCCCCAGCCGCACATGCTCGAAGCGGTCACCGACGTACGGCTCCAGGATCCTCTCCCACGAGCCGACGCCCGCCTCCTCCGAGGTCTGCGCCGGGTCCCCGACCAGGGTCAGCGAGCGCGTCGGCGACCGGCGCATCAGCAGCCGCCACGCCATCGGCGAGAGCTCCTGCGCCTCGTCGACGATGATGTGCCCGAACGCCCAGGTCCGGTCGGCGGCGGCCCGCTCGGCCGCGCTGCGGTGATCGGCCTCCTCGTGCCGCTCGGCCATGCGCTCGGCGTCGATGATGTCGTGGGCGGCGAGGATCTCCGACTCCTCCTCGTCCTCGAACTCGTACGTCTCCGAGCCCCGCGACAGCTCCAGGACGCCCTGCGCGTAGGCCACCCGCTCCTGGCGCTCCGCCTCGGCGGCGGCCCGCTCGGCACTGTCGTCGGACCCGAGCAGCTCGGCCGCCTCGTCGAGGAGCGGCACGTCGGCCGGGGTCCAGCCGCCGTCGCCGGGGGCCCGCCGGATCGCCTCGGCGTCCTCGTCGGGGAGGTACACCGGCTCGGCCAGGTAGTCGGCGAGGAAGTCCTGCGCGGTGAGCAGCGGCCACAGCTCACCGATCGCGGCGTGCACCTCCTCGCTCGTGGCGACGCTCTTGCCGAGCTGGGCGACGTCGTCCACGCCCAGGAAGTTGGGACCGCCGTACGGGTCCGCGCCGAGGCGCTCGGTGAGCTGCGCGGTGAGGGCGTCGATGACGTGGAAGGTGAAGTACGGGCGCGCGAGGTTGTGCGGCAGCCGGGTCTCGCGGGCCGCCTGCCGGGCCTCGTAGGCGATCTCCCAGTCCAGCACGAGGTCACCGTCGTCGTGCGGGACGATCACCGGCGCACCCGGTTCCGGCAGCGCCTGCCGGTCGCGTACGGCGAGGGAGAGCGCCTCGGCCATGCCCGCCCCGCCCTTGACGGTCGCCGCGCGGGGCGAGTCGGTGCCACGGGCGTGGACCCCCGGGAACAGCTCGGCCTGCGTGGAGAGCATGACCCCGGTCTCGCCGAGGGCGGGCAGCACCTCGCCGATGTAGCGCAGGAAGGCCGGGTTGGGCCCCACGACGAGGACCGCGCGCTTGGCCAGGAGCTCGCGGTGCTCGTACAGGAGGAAGGCCGCACGGTGCAGCGCGACCGCCGTCTTGCCCGTGCCGGGGCCGCCCTCGACCACGAGGACCCCACGGTGCGGGGCACGGATGATCCGGTCCTGCTCCGCCTGGATCGTCCGCACGATGTCGCCCATGCGGCCCGTGCGGGCGGAGCTGAGCGCGGCGAGCAGCACGGCGTCACCGCTCGGGTCCTCGAAACCGCTGCGTTCGTCGTCGCCCAGGTCGAGGATCTCGTCGTGCAGCTCGGTCACCGTGCGGCCCTCGGTGGTGAGGTGTCTGCGCCGGCGCAGCCCCATGGGCGTATGCCCGGTGGCGAGATAGAAAGGCCGGGCGACGGGCGCCCGCCAGTCGATCAGAAGGGGCGTGTGTGCGGTGTCGTCCTCACGAATTCCGATACGGCCGATATGGTGCGCGGCGCCGTTCAGGAGATCGATACGGCCGAAGCACAGGGAGCCGTCCACCGCATTCAGGGCGGCCAGCAGGCCCGAGCGCTCGGAGACGAGGACATCGCGCTCCAGCCTGGCCTGCAGGCCGTTCCCCACCGGGGTCAACGCCTCCTCGACGCGCCGCGCGGTGGCTCCGCGCAGCTCGTCGACACGGTCGTAGAGCCGGTCGATGAATTCCTGCTCCTTCTGCAATTCGACGTTTTCGCGAGTTGACAAAATCGCTCCCTGCCGGATATGGTGTTTCTAGTGGCCCCCGGTGAGGGGCCTTTTCTGTGGGCGCACAGAACCACTCAATATACGTCAGGAAATCCCCGGTCCGCAATTGCGGTCGGGGATTTCCCGCGTCCGGGCCGGGGGAGCCTGCGGCGCCGCGCCGCAGGCGGCCGTTTCAGCTCCGGGCGGGGGCGAGCACCACGAACTCCGCTCCCCAGGGATCGAGGCACGAGGCCAGCCGCCCGACCCCTTCCGCGTCATCGGGCCCCATCTGCACGCTGCCCCCGTTGCCGGTGACCTCAGCGACCGCGGCATCACAGTCGGTGACGGCGAACACCGGGTGCCAGTAAGGCTTCCCGCCCGTCCGCGCGAGGTGCTGCTCGGAGAGCTCCATGAGGCCGCCGTGCATGCGGTCCTCGGGAAGCCCGGAGGGCGTGATGAGGGTGTACGTGCCACCCCCGCCCGGCATCTCCATCTCGCCGAACTGCCAGCCGAGGACCGTGCCGTAGAACTCCTTCGCCGCTGTGGCGTCGGTCGTGTACAGCTCCGTCCACGACAGCGTTCCCGGCGCGTCCACCAGGTCCACGCCCTTGGTGGTCCCGGGCTGCCACACGGCGAACTGGGCCCCCTGCGGGTCGGTGTACTGGGCCATCCGCCCCCACTCGTCGAGGTCCCTCGGCGCCAGCCGCACCGTGCCGTTCGCGGCTTCCACCGCCCGGGTGGTGCTGTCGGCGTCGGCGACGCTGTAGTAGATCATCCAGGCGGAACGGGCGCCCTCCTCGGTGAGTTTGCCGAGCCCGGCGACGATGCCGCCGTCCTTGCGGAACATGCCACCCTCCGGCTCCTCGGGCGCCCCCATCGCCTCGAAGCTCCAGCCGAGGACCGTGCCGTAGAACGCGGCGGCGGCCCGGACGTCGGGCGTTCCGAGGTCCAGCATGCAGGGCGAACCAGGGACAAAATCGGTGGTGATCACAGCGATTTCCTTCCGAAGATCCAGTGCTTCCAGCGTGGCACCGCCCGGCGGGCACCGCGCGTCGATCACACCGGGGCCCTTCGGGTCGGGCGCCTTGGCGGTCACGCCCCGCCGAGGGAGCTGCTCACGGCATCGACGACGGCGGCGACGTCCTCGCGGCTCATCGGGTCGGTGTCCATGGAGTTGTGGATGGTGAGCCCCTCCACCAGCGCGTCCAGGGCGCGGGCCGTCCTGGGGTCGAAGTGCGTGCTCAGTGAGGTGCGGCTGGCGCGCATCCAGGAGCGGGTGACCTCCAGCAGTGCAGGGTTGCGCGAGGCGAAGGCGTACAGCTCGTAGCAGAGGAGGAGCTCACGCGTGCTTCCCCGCTGCGGTCCGCAGATGATCTCCACCACCGCGGCGCGTGCCTCCCGGGGTGTCGCGGCGGCGTCCAGCTGCTCGCGATAGCGCGTGGACATCGACTCGGCGAGGCGCGTGAAGGCCTCGACGAGCAGCTCCTGCATGCCGTCGAAGTAGTAGGTCATCGATCCCAGCGGGACGCCGGCGGTCTCCGCGATGCGCCGGTGCGTGGCGCCCGTGACGCCACGCTCGGCGATCACCTCCAGTGCCGCGTCGATGATCCGGCCGCGGCGGCCCGGGTCGTTCGGGCCGCGAGAGCTCCCCGTCACAGTGATCCTCTTCCTCTGCTCGGCGCAGGAGTGTACGTTTGTACATACTCATCCGGGGGTGACGTCCGCCCGGCCCTGCACTCCGCCTCCGAAAGAGCACGTCACTGATGGACCTGGCCACGCGTCGCCGCCGAGCGGCATTGTTCCTCTTCTTCCTGATACCTGGCCTGTCGATCTCCTCCTGGGTGACGCGGACCCCTGACATCAGGGATCAACTGGGCGCGTCGACGGCGCAGATGGGGCTCGTCCTCTTCGGCCTGTCCGTCGGCTCGATGCTCGGCATCCTCACCTCCGGCGCGCTGGTGGCACGCTTCGGCACCAGGCCGGTCATGGGTGTGGGCACGGTGCTGATCATCGTCAGCATGGCCGTCATCGGCTGCGGTGCCCTGTTCTCGTCCGCGCCCACCGTCACGGCCGGGCTGTTCCTCTTCGGTGCCGGCATGGGTGGCGGGGAGGTCGCCGTCAACATCGACGGCGCCGAGGTCGAGCGGATCACCGGCCGGACCGTGCTGCCCACCCTGCACGGCTTCTTCAGCCTCGGCACCGTCGTGGGGGCCGCCCTCGGCATCCTGTGCACCGCCGTCGAGTTCCCCGTCCAGTGGCACCTGACCGCCATGGCCGTCGTCACCGCCGGCATGTTCGCGTACGCCTTCCGCGCCATCCCCGCGGGGGTCGGCAGGACCAAGGGCGGGCGGCAGGCCGACGGCGGCTCGGCGCCCGCGCGGTCGGAGGTCTGGAAGGACCGGCGGCTGCTGCTCATCGGCGGCGTCATCCTCGCCATGGCCCTGGCCGAGGGCGCGGCCAACGACTGGCTGCCCCTGCTCATGGTCGACGGCCACGGGGTGGACCCCGCGCTGGGATCGGCGGTCTACGCGGGATTCGCCGCCGCGATGACGGTCGGCCGCTTCTGCGGCGGCTTCTTCATCGACCGCTTCGGCCGCGCCCCCGTCGTCCGGGCCAGCGCGCTGTCGGCGGCCCTCGGGCTCGCGCTCGTCATCTTCGCTGACTCGCCCGTCCTCGCCGGGGCCGCGGTGCTCTTCTGGGGGCTGGGAGCCTCGCTCGGCTTCCCCGTCGCCCTCTCCGCCGCCGGCGACTCGGGCCCCGACCCGGCGGCCCGCGTCAGCCTGGTCGCGATGATCGGCTACATCGCGTTCCTCGTCGGCCCGCCCGGCCTCGGCTTCCTCGGCGACCACTACGGGCTGCGTTCCGCGATGATCCTCGTCCTCGGATTCGTCGCCGTGGCCGTCTTCCTCGCCCCGGCGATCGGCCCACGGCGTACGGCTGACGCCGGTCCGGTTCCTGGAGCCGGCCCGGTCCCTGACGCCGACCCGGTTTCGGGCTCCGCCCCTGCGACTGCTCCCGAGCTCGACGAACAGCCCCTCACCGACAGGTAGCCGGGGCGCTCTCACCCTCACCGGTCAGTTGCTGCCGGGGCGAACGGACCGTCCAGGGCCGCCCATTGCAGGAGCAGAATGGTCTTCCCATCGCTGATGCGTCCGTCGCGAGTCATGGCGAGGGCTTCCGTGAAGGGCAGTTCGAGGACCTCGATGTCCTCGCCGTCCTCCTCCAGCCCGCCACCGGCCCCGGTCCTGTCGGCCGGTGTGTAGGGGGCGGCGAAGAAGTGGAGGCGCTCGGTGACGGACCCGGGGCTCATGTAGGCGTCCAGTACGTGCGTGAGCGGGCCGAGATCGACCCCGAGTTCCTCCGCGCTCTCGCGCCGGACGGCGGTCACCGGGTCGTCCGCGTCGAGGAGCCCGGCCGCGGCCTCGACGAGCATGCCGTCGGGGTGGTCGTTGACGTAGGCCGGGTAGCGGAACTGGCGGGTGAGCAGGACGCGGCGGCGTCCGGTGTCGTACGGCAGGACGACGGCGCCGTTGCCGCGGTCGTAGGTCTCGCGCTGCTGGGTGACCCGGCGCCCGTCGCGACGGCGGTAGTCGAACGTCGTGCGCCGCAGTACGTGCCAGCCCTGCGAGGTGAGTTCGACGTCGCGGATGGCGACGTCGGGGTTGCGGTCCAGCCCGCGTCCGGCGCGGTCGAGGCCCGTACGCCCGCGGTGGTCGGGGGTGTCGATGCCGGGACGGGCGCTCACGCGGCCTCCTGCGGGGTGCGGGGCGGGATCTGCGCGACGTCGTCGTAGACGGGCAGGCCGAGACGGCGGGCGGTGGCGACGTCCTGGTCGGCCCCGGCGGATTCGCCGGGCAGGCGCAGCACGGCGTCGCAGTGGGTGAGCAGGCGCTGGGCGGTGGGGTAGAGCACCTGGTCGGCGAGCGGGTCGGTGGGTCCCGCGCCGGCCGAGTGCAGGACGGGCAGCGCGATCCACTCACCGATCACGGGGAGGTGGCCCGCGGCGAAGACCGGCCACGCGGCCGCTTCGAGGCGTGCGAGATTGTCGGCCATGGCCTGAGGATTGCCGTCGGTGCCGGATCGGTAGGGCCCGGCGATGAGGATGAGCATGGGCTTGTCGGTCATGACGCGCTACGATACATGCAGGAACGTGCAACAACGGGAGAGAGTGCGAAATGCTGGCTGCTGAACGGCGTGACCACCTGCTGGGTCTGCTCGCCCGCGAGGGCAAGATCGTGGCCAAGGACGTCGCCGCCGAACTGGGGATCTCCGAGGACAGCGTGCGGCGCGACCTCCGCGATCTCGCCGCCGAAGGGCTGTGCCAGAGGGTCTACGGCGGAGCCCTGCCCACGTCCCCGGCCGTGGTGAACTACCAGGCCCGGCGGACCGTGGCCCCCGACGGCAAGCGCAAGGTGGCCTCGACCGCCGCCGGGCTGGTGAGGCCGGGCGGCACGCTGATCCTCGACGGCGGCACCACCGCCCTCGCCGTCGTCCACGCTCTCCCACGGGAGCTGGACTGCACCGTGATCACCCACAGCCCGACGATCGCCGCCGCCCTGATCGACCACCCGCGCGCGGAGGTCTTCCTGCTCGGCGGCCGGATCTTCAAGCACTCGGCGGTCGCCTGTGGCGCGGCGGCGGTCGAAGCGGCGCAGAACGTCTCCGCCGACCTCTGCCTCCTCGGCGTCACCGGCGTACATCCCGAGGCGGGACTGACCACCGGTGACGCCGACGAGGCCGCGATGAAGCGCGCCCTGGCCGCGCGGGCGGCGGACACCTACGTCCTCGCGTCCTCCGAGAAGATCGGCACCGCGTCGCGGTTCCGTGTTTTGCCCTGGGAGGAGATCAGTGGACTGATCACCGACGCCGGCCCGCACGACCCGGTGATCGAGCAGCTCACGGAACGCGGCGTCGAGATCCTGGCGGCGGGCTGACGCGGCACTCGGGCGGAGTGGCGGGGCCGCCTCAGGCGTTCTGCCGGGGGAGGGGAACCACGTTGATGTTGAACGTGTGGGATCCCAGACCGTTCGCGATGCCCATGAAGAGCAGCGCGAAGTGCTCCTGGCCGCGTGCGGTGGTGATGCCGCCCATGTCCAGCTGGGAGGACGAGGGCCAGCCGAGGTCGGCGAGCAGCCGGCCGGTGGTTCGCTTGGCCTCCGGGTCGTCGCCGGAGAGGAAGACGGTGCTCGGACCGTCGAGACCGTCCGGGGCGGCCATCACGGTCGAGTCCATGGTGCAGAGGGTCTTGACGACGGGGGTCAGGGGGAAGGCCTCCTGGATCTGTTCCCCCAGGCTGCTGTTGGGGTGGGAGAGTTCGGTGAAGTCGTCGGAGAGGCCGACCCCGACATCGATCAGCAGGGTTCCGGCCAGCGCCGGTGCCCCGATGGAGCGCAGCAGCTCCACGGAGACGGCCCCCGGGGTGGCGTTGACCAGCACCTCCGCGTGGGCCGCCGTCGCACTCAGCCCCTCGACGGGGAAGCCGGTCTCCGTTCGTTCCTTCGGGAAGCGCGAGCCGAGGAGCACATCGTGTCCGGCGGCGCTCCAGCCCCGGGCCAGTGCTTGGGCGACGTTGCCTGTGCCGAGCAGTCCTATACGCATGCAGGGACGCTAACTCCGCCCAGGAGAAGGCGAATCGGGCTTCGGACCCAGGCGGGACCGGCACCTTGGGCGTAGTCCTGTGGTCCCCGAATCCGGTTGAGATACGCGGTGTTCGCAGGGCGGCTGAGTACGCGTACCCACTCCGCGCGGGGTAGTCGGGCCCATCCGCGTAACTCCTCACCGGCCTACCGTCCTCGTATGACCGAGGAAACCGCGACAACCACCCCTGCGCCGGCCGGGCCCCGGACCGGCTCCTTCGTCCGCTGGGCCCTCGGAGGCGTCGCGCTCGTCGTCGTGTGCGTTCTGGGCGTCCGGTTCGCGTGGGGGTCGACGGACTACCCGCGCGTCGCGCCCGAGGACATGGCGGACCGCGCCTTCCAGCGCTCTCAGGAGGCCTACGACGTCCTGGGGTTCACGCGCACGGTGCAACCAGGGGTCGAGGACATCGGCGTCAGCCCGGAGAACACGCTCGGCTCCGGCTTCTGCTACAGCGGCGGGCTGTTCAACCTCGATGAGACCGTCGACGGCGCCTACCGGATGAGCCACAGCTGGGCGCTCGACCGCGTACCCGCGAGCCAGGCGGTCCCCGGACTCCGCCGACTGCACCAGCAGCTCAAGGACGACGGCTGGAAGGTCTCGTCCTACCGCGACGGCGAGAAGGGGAACTGGGACCTGTTCGTCCAGCGGGACGACGGGGACGAGCGGATGTCCTTCACCTGGTTCCCGGACCGGGACTACTTCATGGGCGGCGCCTCCGGACCCTGCGCCTACGACCCCGAGTGGAAGGACGGCGACATCGGCCCCTCCGGGGACGACCTGCGGCCACCTGCCTTCGGGCCCGCAGGGTAGGGCTCGGGATCAGATCCGCCCCGGGGCACCGCGCACTCCGCCCAGACCGTCTTGCCCGGACCCGTGCGGTCGCGTACACCCCAGCTCGCGGCAAGGGCATCGACGAGGACCAGGCCACGGCCGCGCTCCTCGTCGTCCCCCGAACGGGCACAGGAGGGCCGGGCCGGGTGGGTGTCGGACACCTCGACCCGGATGACGTGCCGGCCGTCGTCGCAACGGAGGAGCAGGGCGAAGTCCCTGCCGGGTACGCGGCCGTGCAGTACGGCATTCGCGGCGAGCTCGGCGACGACGATGGTGACCGCGTCGTGGTGATCCGTCCCGCGCGGATACCCCCACTCGACGAGCTGGAGCGCAGCGAGCAGACGCGCGAGGCGCGCCCCGCGCCGGGTGGCGGAGAAGCGCTGCACGAACAGGCGCGTGGTGGCGGGGGAGTGAGCGTGAGGGGCTGGCATGGGCCCCAGCCTGGTGCGGAGGCGGGACCTCGCGGCAGGCACGGCACCGATACAGATCGACTTGTACTGGTGTACCCGCTGGACTGGGGGAGTCACGGTACGTAACCATGAATGCGGTCATGCGTGGCGCAGCGCGGACGTCGCACAGTACGGCACGGGTGGGCTCCGCGGGCGGGCCCGGCATGGGGAGATACGAGCGCGAATGGCTACGGACAACGGCGGTGGCACGGGCGGCGGCGTGGGCGGGGGCGAGCCCGAGCTGTCCGACAGCCTCAAGACGTTCGGGGCGGTACTCAAGGCACTGCGGGACGAAGCCGGCCTGACGCAGGAGCAGTTCGCACGTCAGGTGCAGTACTCGGTGGCGTACATCGCCAAGATCGAGCAGGGCAAGCGATTCCCTCCGAGGGAGTTGCTGGACCGCTCGGAGGAGGCCCTGGGGGCGACGGCGGCAAGGGTGTTGGTAGCGGCGGCGAAGAGCCTGACGCGGAAGGTGGGGCTGGCGTCGTGGTTCTTGCAGTGGGCGGCCATCGAGGAGGAGGCGATCACGCTCTACGCGTACGAGTGCCGGGTTGCGCCAGGCTTGTTGCAGCCGGAGCCGTATATCAGGGCGGTGTTCGGTAGTCGCTTGCCACCGTTGACCGATGACCAGCTCGAAACCCAGGTTGCCGCACGGCTGGAACGCCAGCGTCTGTTGACGGACAAGGGGAACACCGCCTTCGGCTTCATCGTGGAGCAGGCCTTGCTCCATCGGGAGACCGGCGGCCCCGATGTCACACGCTCCCTCATCGACTACATGCTGAGGATGGGGAGTCTGCGCAACGTAGAAATCCAGCTGATGCCGCTGCGGCAGACGGCACATGCGGGGCTGGATGGCTCGATGTACTTGGCGGAGACGCCCGGTCACCAGTGGGTCGGATACACCGAGGGGCATGACACGAGCGTGCTTGCCACGCACGGGAATCAGGTCAGTTCGATGCTCCAGCGCTATGGCAAGATGCGCTCGCAGGCCCTCAGTCCCGAGGCGTCCGTCAGCCTGCTTGAGCACTTGCGAGGAGCGCTATGACCACCTCTGAACCTGCCTGGTTCAAGAGCAGCTACAGCGGCACCGGCGGTGACAACTGTGTAGAGGTGGCTGTTCGTCCCGAGGCGGTACTTGTCCGGGACTCGAAGGACACGCAGAGGCGCGCGTTGAAAGTCTCATCCTCTGCGTGGTCTGCGTTTACGCAACTCGCTGTCGACTCGTGCCTCTGAGTGGTTCGTAGGGTGAGCGCTCGGCTTGCAGGCGTCAGATAGTCACCCCGCAGCGATCGCGGAGTAAGTCAGCACGTCGGCCGGGATCTGGTGGCGAAGCTTCCAGATGATGCCCATGGGCTTGCTGCCCTCATGCTCCACGTACTCGGCCGGACCAAGCAGCATCCATGGCTGAGGGCCGCCGATGTCCGTTTTCTTGTAGCGCCGGACGAACAGCAGGACATGCGTTCCGCGCTCTTTGTGGGTCCGGTAGCGGATGCCCGTAGGTGAGGCCTCCGAGGTCTGGTTCTGGGACTCCCAGTGGAACAAGGAGTCGTTGCGGGCGTAGTCCTTGTACCGAGTCTCTGGGGAGAAGTCCTTCTCGTCCTTCTCAAGCGTGATGAGGAGGGCATCTGTCTTGATGCCCTCACACCACCTCACTCCCTCGCGGAAGTGACCGGGCATGAAGCCGCCGACGGCCGACTGGCCCAGCGCAGGCAGGATCTCCTCGCGACTGTAAGAAGCATGGATCGCGAGCGGCAGGCCTGCGTGGGTGTCGAGGAGAGGGAGGGGGACGTGGTCCGCCTGCTCGAGTACGTGTGCGAGCACCTGGTGCAGTTCGTGACGGAAAGCCTTCTGGGGGACCAGGGTGGCGAAGCCCTCCTGATAGCTCGTGAAGCCTCCACCGAGTGGCCATAGCGAGAAGAAGAACATGCGAGCGTACGCCTGTTCCTGTTCCGTCAGCTGGTCGTACTCGGGGGCGTCGTCCGCTAGGAGCTTGCTGTACGCGCCAACCCGCAGCGGGTCGTCCACGTGGAGAAAAGCAGAGACTCGCTTCAAGAGTGCCGCTTCGCCATCGGGTCCCTCCCCGTCGAGCAGCTTCGCCCTGCGCAGCAAACCGGTCCAAGAGTTCCCGTTGCCCCGATAGAGCTCTTTGAGATTCCGGCCACTGTCCCTGAGGTAGTTGGCGAGGCGTGGCTCGGCGTAGGCAGCCACCTCTCGCGCCAGCTGGGTGACGTTGACACCGATCTGGTTGCGAATGTTGTCAATGATCAGGTCTTTGGCCTTTGCCTCCAGGACGATCTGGCAGCCGGATGGCAACTGCGGGAACCCTTGCTCAATATTCGCCAGCAGGCGGTTCCGCGTCAGATTGGTCAGCGCACGAAACTGCTCCTCGAAGCGGAACTCCTTGCGGTGCTGCCCGATGAAGTCCAGGACGGTGAGCACGGCCTTGTCCTCGGTACGGCGGAGCCCGCGTCCCAGTTGTTGGAGGAAGACAGTGGCACTGGAGGTGGGGCGCAGGAGGAGCAAGGTGTCGACATCCGGAATGTCGAGACCCTCGTTGAACAGGTCCACCGAGAAGATCACCTGGAGCGTGCCCGCCCGCAGGTCGTCTAGGGCTGCCTTCCTCTCGTTGCGGGGAGTCTCGCCGGAGAGGGCACGGGCATTGAGCCCAGCGCGCTGGAAGAAATGGGCCATGAAGTGGGCGTGTGCCACCGAAACGCAGAAGCCCAGGGCACGCATCCCTCCTGGGTCCATCACCTTGTCGGTCACTGCCTGTACGACGAGGCGAGCGCGCGCGTCGTTACCGGTGAACAGGCTGCTCAGAGCTGTTGAGTCGTACGCTCCGCGTTTCCATGCGACCGCACTCATGTCGGTGTTGTCAGTGATGCCGAAGTAGTGGAAAGGGCTGAGCAGCTCGTTCTCCAGCGCCTCCCAGAGCCGCATCTCCGCAGCGATCCGTCCATCGAAGTACTCGTCCTGGATGTTCAGGCCGTCCATGCGCTCCGGGGTTGCTGTGAGGCCGAGCAGTTCCTGCGGCGCGAAGTGGTCCAGGAGCTTGCGATAGGTGGGCGAGGTCCCGTGGTGGAACTCGTCGATCACGATGACGTCGAAGTGGTCGGAGGCGAAGCGGTCCAGCGCGCGGGCGTTCAGCGACTGGACGCTCGCGAAGACATGAGTCCAGTCCTCTGGAATCTCGCCGGCATAGAAGAGCTCGCCGAAGTTCGCGTCGATCAGCACGTTCTGGTAGACCCGCAGGGACTGCTCGAGAATCTCCTTGCGGTGGGCCACGAAGAGTAGGCGGGGATCCCGGCCAAGCGTCTGACGTAGACGCTTGAAGTCCAGAGCGGCCATCACGGTCTTGCCCGTGCCTGTCGCGGCCACCAGCAGATTGCGGTGACGGTCGTGCACGGCTCGCTCGACTTCAAGGCGTTCGAGCATGTCGCGCTGATGCGGGTAGGGGCGGACTTCGAGGCCGGAGAGGGTGATCCTGCTGCGGTCCTGTTGCTGAGAGCCGCCGGCGTGGGACAGGGCCTCGTCGAGTCGTTGGGCGTCAGTATCGGGGTTGTAGAGCTCGAACGCCTGCTCGCTCCAGTACGCGTCGAATGTGGCCTCGAACTTGCGGAGGACGGAAGGCGTGGCGACGGACGAGAGGCGCACGTTCCACTCGAGCCCATCAAGAAGAGCGGCCTTGGATAGATTCGAGCTTCCTACGTAAGCCGTGTCGAAGCCGCTCGCTCTCCGGAAAAGCCAGGCCTTGGCGTGCAGCCGGGTGGATCGAAGCTCGTAATTGACCCTGACCTCGGCTCCGAAATCTCGGACCAGACGGTCCAGAGCACGGCGTTCCGTGGCACCGATGTACGTGGTGGTCAGGACGCGGATTGGGACGTTACGGGCATGCGCGGAAGCGAGAGCCTCCTCGAGGACGCGCAGACCGTGCCACTTCACGAAGGCGCAGAGGAGATCAACGCGGTCGGCAGTGGCCAGCTCGGCGCGGAGCTCAAAGCCGAGGCTTGGATCATCGGGAGAGTTGGTGATGAGAGCCGTGTCAGACAGCGGAGTCGCCGGCCGGATGGCGTAGACGCCGGGGGCTTCTTGCTCGGCGACGGAGAGCAACTGGCGGGGGCCGTCTGTGACGAGATCAACCCACTGAGTCGCGCCCTCAATAGTGTTGAGGGACTCCAAGATGTGGTTTGCCGTCAGTACTTGCTCTGCGGGGGAGAGTCCTTGGAGAACCTGCCGCACCGTGTCGCCAATGTGGCGAGCAAGGACGTGGGGCGCAGACTCAGGCCCAACGAGTCCGTCGATGGACCGCCGGCCTGTTACGTCGAATTGCTTCATCCGCTCTTCGAGGCGGTGCGTAATGAGCGTTTCATAGAGCCCGACCACTGGGGCGGTATCTGAAAAGTCGCTGGGCATGGCCGAGTCCCCCTACATCTCGTCACGTTGCAGGTGTAGTTGTATCAAGTGGCACTGACACATGGCTGTGGATTGGTGGTCTCAGCACGCACCCTGCCGCCCCCCACCAGTGACCGCACCTGTCCAGAGTGCAGAGGCTGCCGGCCCCCTCACCGGCACAGCGCGTGGATGTCCTCCTCGAACGTGGGGAACTCCGCCCGCGCCTCCGTCACGATCTCCCGCGCCGTACGCCGCCGAGTCGTCGCGTGGCGTTCGGCGAGGTGGACCAAGGGGTCCTCGGGGTGGGAGGGGTGGTCCTCGGCCAGGGCCGCCTCCATCGGACCGTAGCCGTCGGCCAGGACCCACAGGAAGTCGGAGAGGTTGCCCGCCACCACGCCGCACTCGCCCTCCGAGCCCAGGAACACGACCGGCTGGTCGGCGAGCGGGCGGCCGGGGCGGGTGCGCCAGATCATGGCGCGGCCGCCCGTGCCGTCCTGGCCGAAGACGAGGTAGGCGCCGGCGTCGGCCTCCGGGTTGCCCGTCCAGCTCCGGAACATCCGTGTCGTCCACTCGGCCGACTCGAAGCGCGCCACCGGTTCGAAGTCGAAGCGGTACTCCTCGTCGCCGTCCTCGTCGACGGTGAGGAAGTGGTCGCCGTAGAAGTCGAACCTCGCCACCTCGGCGAGAGCGGCGGGGAAGCCGCGGTCGGTCTCTGTCGTCTGGTCCATGGGCGCAGGCTAGGTGCCCCCGCCGACACCGGGCCCCTCCGGTAGCGGGCGACCAGCCAGGGGCCGATGCTGGGGGAGTACGTGCCGTCGTGGGCGGAGGCCCGGTCGTGGGCCGTCGCGAGGGGGCGAAGGAGCTGGGCTCATGGCTGATGCGCCGCTGATGGTCGTTGACAGCGACGGGGTGGTCACCGGGTGGAGCCGGGACGCCGAGCAGCGCTACGGGCAGGCGACCGCGCAGGCGCTCGGCCTGCGCATGATGGATGTCCTCGCGGCCGACACCCGGCAGGCTCCCGAGAACGAGAACGGCGAGCCCCTGCCGGGGCTGCGCCTGGAGCCTCTGGCGGGGGCGGGCTGGGCCGTCTGGGCGGCCGGGGGGACCGGCTCCGGCAGCCACGCCGACGCCGACGCGGTCGGGTCGGCACTGCTGAACGTGATGTTCACGCAGGTACGCGTACGGGTCCATGTGCTCGACTCGGAGCTCCGTCTGGTGCGGATCAGCGACCCCGCGACGGCCTCCGAGACGGACGAGACGGAGCGGCTGCGTGGGCGCCCTTTCAGCGAGGTGTGCGGCTTCGAGGAGCCGGAGCAGGTGGAGGCCTACGTGGGTGAGGTCCTGCGCACCGGCGTACCCGGCTTCGAGCGGCCGTTCCTGGCCCGTCCCAGCCGCGCGCCCGGCGGACGGCGCACCCTCGCCCTGACCGCGTTCCGGCTCCAGGAGCAGCAGGAGGCGGAGCAGAGCCACCGGGGTGCCGTCCTGGGGGTCGCGGTCGCCGTGGCCGACGTCACCGAGCAGGTGCGGCGCCGGGCCCGGGACGCCGCGCTCGCCGCGGTGCGCGACGCCGTGGGCAGGACGCTGGACGTCGAGGCCACCTGCCGCGACCTGGCCGACGCGCTGGTCCCGCTCTACGCCGACGTCGGCGTCGTCGAGGTCGTCGACGCGGTCCTGCGCGGCGAGACCCCCGAGCCGGGGCCGCTCGGCCGGGACGTGCCGCTGCGCCGAGCCGCGTACAGCGGCACCGAGCCCGCCCACCCGGTCGGAGACGTACGGGCCGTGCCTCCCGGGACACCGTTCCAGCGGAGCCTGTCCGACCTGCGGCCCCGCATCGTGCCGCTGGAGAACGCGCCCTGGGCCGACGCCGACCCCGCGCGCGCCCACTCCATCCGGGAGCTCGGCGCCCACACGCTCCTGCTGGCGCCGCTGACGCTGCGCGGAGCGGTCCTCGGGCTGGTGAGCCTCTACCGCTGCGGTGACTCGGAACCCTTCACCGAGGAGGACGTCTCCGTGGCGGCGGCCGTGGCCTCGCGCGCCGCTCTCGGGATCGACAACGCCCGCCGCTACGTGCACGAGTTCACCATCGCCAGCGCCCTCCAGCGCCGGCTGCTGCCGCAGTGCCCCGTGCCCCAGCCCGCCGTCGAGACGGACCATCTGCTGCTGCCCGGCGGGGGCCCGGGCTGCTGGTTCGACACGATCGCGCTGTCCGGAGCCCGCACCGCCCTCGTCATCGGGGAGGTGGCCGAGCGGGGCATCCACGCGGCCACCACCATGGGGCAGTTGCGTACCGTCGTCCACGCCTTCGCCGCGCTCGACCTGGAACCCGACGAGCTGCTCGCGCGCCTGTACGACGCGGCGGCGCGGCTGGCCGAGGAGCGTGCGCAGCTGCCGGCGAGCGACCCACTGCACCGGGAGCCCCTGGCCGCGACCTGCGCGTACGCCGTGTACGACCCGTTCACCGAGACGTGCACCGTCGCCTCGGCCGGTCACAACGCCCCGCTCGTCATCGGCCCGGACGGCGTCGCCGCCACGGTCGCTGTGCCCCAGGGGCCGCCGCTCGGCTCCACGGAACGGGGACCCGTCGCCGCGGCATCCTTCCCCCTCCGGGAGGGCAGCCTGCTGGCGCTCCACAGCAGCGCGCTGGGGAGCCACTCCGACCCCTCGACGGGCGCCCTGCGCAAGGCACTCACCCCACCGGACCGGCCGCTGCGGGACCTGTGCGACGCGGTCGCCTACACCCTGCCCGACACCCCGGGCCTCCAGGGCGCCGCCCTGCTCCTGGCCCGGACCCACGCCATGCCCGCCGACCGGTACGCCGCCTGGGAGCTCCCCTACGACAAGACGGCCCCGGCGACCGCACGCCGTCTCACGGCCAAGACACTGTCCGGCTGGCACGTCGACGAGGACACCGGTGACGCGACCGAGCTGATCGTCAGCGAACTGGTGACCAACGCCGTGCGCTACGGCAGTCCGCCGGTGGAGCTACGCCTCATTCTCGACCGGGGGCTGACCTGCGAGATCCGGGACGCCAGCACCACCGCCCCGTACATGAAGTACGCCGGTGCGGTGGACGAGGGCGGGCGGGGGCTCTTCATCATCTCCCAGCTCGCCTCGCTGTGGGGCACCCGGTACGCCGCCGAGGGCAAGACCGTCTGGTCGGAGCAGACCATCCCCGGCGAGGACGTCCCCGACGGCACAGGCACCGACGGCACGGGCCCCGACAGCACGGGCACCACCGACAGCACGGGCCCCGGCGACGAGAGCTGAGTCCCGGCGGGGGCCGCCGGGATTCGGCGACCGCGCTACTCCCCCTCGGCGAGCGTGTGCGCGACCAGGGCGTTGGCGTGGCCGTGGCCCAGGCCGTGCTCGGTCTTCAGCCAGGCGACGAGCTCCATGTGCTTGGTCAGCGGCGAGGAGCGGATGAGGCCCTTCCACTCCTCGATCGGGCGGCCGTACTTCTTCTCGATCGAGGGGAAGTAGCTCGCGGGGCCCTTCACTGCTCCGGCCATGTCCTGTGTCCCATCCGTGAAGTCCGTCGTGGCGAGCATCGTGAGGTGCTCGTGGGTGCTCGTGCGTCTCTCGGTGTCTATGACCGTCGGCAAGAGGGAAAGTGATCGGTGGGCGGGGAGAATTCGGCTGACGAGCGGCTGACCGAGGGGGCGCGGATGCCCGCCGATCGAAGCGGAACAAAGGGGTGCCCCGTGTCAACGCCCGTGAAATACTTGCATGTTCAGTGATCAGTCCCGCCGAGGGGTGAGGGCTGCGGGTCGATGGGGGCAGGAATGACGGACGGGGCGGGCACGAGCGGGCCGGAGCCGGGGCAGGGGAGAGTCGCGTTACGGATCAGCCTCAGCGGGACGCACACCCGGCGCGACGACCTCGAAGCCCTGCACATCTGGCTGAAGAACGCCCCGGTCCTGGAGGACGCCCTGGAGGGCGATGAACTCGCCCTGGAACGCGCGGACTCGCTCACGCAGACCGAGGCGATGGGCGGGGAGCTGATCCAGGACATCATCCTGGTCGTCTCCGTCGAGCTGGCGCGCTCCGTGGCCGAGAACGCGTGGCGTTCCGTGGAGACCTGGCTGCGCAACCGGCGCCGTTTCGCCGATCCCGAGGAGACGCCCCGCGTCACGCTCGACGGGCCGCCCCAGGGGCCTGGCTCCGACCTGAGCCGGGACACCGGCCGTGACGGTGACCGCGGGACCACCCCTGCCGACGACGCCGGCACCAGCACCGGCCCCGACACCGGCACCGGGGGCGACGGGGGCCCGGACGCCGGGCCTGGATCCGGTGGGCGGAACCGAACGCGCGGCGGCGACGAGCCCGGAGAGGTCTAGCGGCCGTGCCGCCGTACAACGCGCGCGGCGAGGAGAACGGGGCCAAGCGGCACAGGGCCGTCCTCATCGGGGTGGAGCACTACAAGGGCGCCCGGAACGACCTTCCCGCCGTCGCGACGAACCTCCGGCTGATGCGCGAGGCCCTGACCGCCGAACACACCGGGATACTGCGCCCGGAGGACCTCGTCGTGGTCCCCGCCGACGGAGGTACGGCGGCCACCGTCGATCCGCTCCGGGTGCGCGAGGCGCTGGCCGACGCCCGCAAGGAGGTGACCGGGCTGCTGGTGGTCTACTTCGCCGGGCACGGCATCGTGCGCCCCGACGGCAGCGACCTCAACCTGATGTTCACCGACTCGCGGGTGACCAGGGACCGGCGTCACCCCTTCGTGGACACACTGTCCTGGCGTGACTACGTCATGCCCGAGCTGCGCTACGCCCGCGCCGACTGGGTCGTCGTCATCCTCGACTGCTGCTTCGCCGGCAACGCCCTCGGGGCGTTCAGCCCGGCCACCGGACAGAACTTCGCCCTGCTCACCGCGGCGGAGCCGGGCGTGGAGATCCCACCCGGCGACCCCGGCACCGGTACGGAGTTCACGGCCGCGCTGCACCGGTTGCTGACCACGGGCGTGGGGGAGCCGGTCACCTTCACCCGCATCGTGACGGGGATACGCCGGGCGATGACGCCGCTCAAGGCGGTCGACGGGCATCCGTGGGTCCCGGACGAGCGACGGCACGGCGACGACGTGGTGCTGGCACTCGCCGCGGACTCGGACGACGGGCAGCAGGACGACGAGAAGCCGGTGCCCGCGCGATGGTGGCCGCGGTTACGCGCCCTGGCGTCACACGGTGGTCTCCTGTCCGCGGCTGCCGACCGTGTGACGCGCACGACCGCCCTGGCGACGGCGGGCGTCGTCGCTCTCGTCGGGGTGGGAGCGTGGTACTTCCTCGGCGGGCCCGGCGTCGGCGCCTGCGCCTCGCCCCTGGAGCTCCGCGTGCTCGCCGACCCCGATCTGCTGCCCACCGTGCTGAAGGCAGCCGAGGCCTATCCCAAGCGGGACGGCGACGGCTGCCGGACCGTCGGCATCAACGTGTACGACGCCAAGGCGAGCGACGCCGTCGCGGCCTTCCGTTCCTCGTCCCTCTGGCAGGAACCGCCCGCCACCTGCCCGGCCTCCGGCGACTGCCCGCGGCCGCAGCGGGACATCGGCGCGCAGCCGGACATCTGGATCCCGGCCGCCGGCACCGCGTGGCAGAGGGCGACGGCCGAGGGGGCGAGCGGCGGTGACGCCTCCACCGCAGCCACGGCGAGCGAGGGGAGGAGCGTCGTGGACCTCGACCGGCTGGGCTCCGTCGCCTACACGCCGATGGTCCTCGGCGTGCCGGACACCCTCGCCCTGGCGCAGTCCCTGCAGACCGACGATCCGCTCGGCGCCATCATCACCGGGCTGGAGACCGCCCAGCCCGACACGGTGGAGATCCTGCGCCCCGACCCCGAGGGCACCGAGGGCGCCCTGCTGGCGACCCACGCGCTCTACGCCTCCTCCAGCGCCGGGCAGGCGTCCACGGTCGAGCAGGGCATGGCGCAGGCGCTGCCGGCCGTGCCCTCCACCGCGAGGGACCTGATGTGCGAGCTGGCCGACGGCACGCTCCACACGGTGGAGGACCGGGCGGCGGTCCTCGTGCCGGAGCAGACGCTCGCGCAGTTCAACCTGTCGGCCGGTGAGCCGGGGCGCCCCGACTGCGCGACGGAGGCGCTGGCGCACCGCGTCGCCCACTACCCGGCCGACGTGCCGATGCTGGACCTGCCCTTCGTCCGGGTCACCTGGGCGGGGGCCGACCGGGACGCCGACGCCCGGGCGGATGCCGTCGAGGACTTCTACGACTGGCTGGTCACCGACCCGGCCGCGCAGAAGCGCTTCACCGACGACGGGTTCCGGGGAGCAGCGAAGGACGGCCCCGCCCCGCCCGGCACGTCCTCGGTGCTGCGGTCCGAGGACAACGCCACGGCTGTGCACGAGGAGCTCCCGAAGACCGGCACGGGCAGGGATGTCTTCGCGTCGCTGAACGCCACCCTGAGCCGCTACCGGGACGCGCTCGGACCCGGCCGCGTGCTCTACCTGCTCGACAACTCGACCTCGATGGCCGACAAGCGGGTCTGGGACGGCACCGGCGGCGCCAAGGCGCTGGTGGCGCGCTCGATGAGTTCCCTGGGATCCCGGGACGAATACGGGGTGCGGACGGCGGCGGTCCGGGAAGGGGATCCGGCCGCGGATCTCCTGGAGTTCGGGAAGAACTCCCGGGCCGACGCACAGCGGGCCGTCGCGGGCGCGAAGGCGGTGGGTCTCGACGCCCGTTTCGCGGACGGTATGGAGGCCGCGCTCAGCACCCTGCGTACCGGTTCGGCCGAGACGGAGCAGCCGCGGCTGCTCGTCCTCGTCACCGACGGGGAGGACTTCGAGAGTGTCGCGGAGAAGGAGCAGAAGAGGCTGGCCGCTCTGGCCGCACGGACGCCGCTCGTCAGGATCGTGACGGTCTCGCTCCAGGACGGCGCGTGCACACCGGGCCGGTTCGGTGAGCGGCTGGCCGTGGCGAGCGGCGGACGCTGCCTGGACCCGGCCGACGACATCGCGGCCGAGCTGGCGGCAGAGGTCGCCAAGGCCGGTACGGGGGACGCGGAATGAGCCACGGCACTCGGCACGGCGGCCACCGGGCCAGGACGGGCGTCCTCCTCGGCTGCCTGCTCGCCCTCGTGTCCGCAGCCTGTACGGGAGGACCGGAGCGGACACAGGGGTCCGGCGCGGAGGGGCCGGCCGCCGAGGGCCCCCTCGTCGTCGCCAGCGGCCTCGACGTCACCGGATCCGGCAGCGTACGGCAGCAGCTCATCGAGGAATGGAACCGCAGGCACGCGGGGTCGAAGGACCGGCAGGCCAAGCTCGTCGAGCTGCCCGGGGGCGCCGACCAGCAGCGCAGCCAGCTCCTCGGCGCCCTCCAGTCCGGCAGCGCCCGCTACGACGTGGTGAACCTCGACATCACCTGGATCCCCGAATTCGCCGAGGCCGGACTCATCAGCCCGATGCCCGTCCCGGAATCGGGTGCCGCAGCCGACGACGCCCTCGACTTCATCCGGCGGGTGCACGCCACCACCGTCTGGAAGGGCCGCTCCTACGCCCGGCCGTTCAACACCGACGTGGGACTCCTCTACTACCGGACCGACCTGCTGACGCGGGCCATGGCGGCGGACAGGCTCCCCACCGCCACGTGGAAGTGGGACCAGCTCTACTCCTCGGTCAAGACCCTCGAACTGAACCCGGTCCGCCCCGACGAGCGGGCGGGATGGACCACCCAGCTGAAGCAGTACGAGGGGCTGACCGTCAACACCGTCGAGGCCTTCGCCGACGCGGGCGTCGAACTCACCGACAGCGAAGGGCGGTACACCTCGGACGCGGAAGAGCTGAGGAAGGGACTCGACACGCTCCTCGACCGCGTCGACCGGGGCCGCGTCCAGCCTGCCGCGCCCGCCTCCGACGAGACCGCGTCCCTCACCGACTTCGTCGAGGGCCGCGCCGTCTTCCTGCGCCACTGGCCCTACGCGTACGGGGCTCTGGGCGACCTCATGGATCCGGACGCCTACGACGTGAACCGGCTGCCGGGGAAGGCGGTGCTCGGCGGGCAGAACCTCGCCGTCACCGCCGACTCGCCCCGCGCCGACGACGCCCGCGCGCTCATCACCTTCCTGACCTCGCGGGAGAGCGAGCGCTGCCTCCTCGACGCGGGCTTCGCGGCGACCCGGGACTCGGCGTACCACCGCGAGAAGGAAGAGTGCTGGCCCCGAGTGGCCGCGGCGCTCCGCCCGGCCGGTGCCACGCCGAAAGCGGCGGCCACGGGGGAGGACATACGGGAGGAGCAGCCCCAGGCGGAGCGTGACGCGTACATCCAGACCCTCGGCGCGGCGCTGACCAAGGCCGTGCAGCGGCCCCGGACCCCGTACTACGGCGCGTTCACCCAGGTCCTGCAGACCCAGGTGCACGCGTTGCTGGCGGCCGAGAGGCCGGACGTCGACGAGGCCGCCTCGAAGCTGGACAGCGCGCTGCGGGACGTGTTCGCGGGCCGGTGAGAGCGGGCCCGGCCTCCCCCTCGGCAGGGGGAGGCCTCCCTCAGGCAGGGGGCCGGGCCCTTCTCAGGCAGGGGAGGGCCGGGCCCTACTCAGGCCGCTCCGTGGCACGCGCGGTACGGGTCTCCCGAGCCGCACCAGCACGCCGCGCTGCGCGCCGGGGGCCACGGGACCGCCCGGCCGCGGGCCGCCAGTGTCGTGGCGTACTGGGGGAGCAGGTCGGGGTCGGACGGGGACGCGGCCTCCGACGCGGCGAACGCCTCGTAGGAGGGGACCGTGCCCGTCACGATGCCGAGATTCGGCGTGCCGGCGGCGTGCAGGTCCCGCAACGCCGCCTCCAGGCGCGCCAGATGGTCCGCGTGCGAGACGTACTCCTGGGACAGCTCCGGATAGGCGGTGAGCAGCTCGCGCAGCTCGTCCTCGGGCCAGTGCAGCACGGCGACGGGGAACGGGCGGGACAACGCCGTGCGGTAGGTGCCCAGTTCGGCGCGGAGGCGGGTGATCTCCGCCTGCAGCTCGCCGGGGTCCGAGGAGCCGAGGGACCACAGGCGCTTCGGGTCGTGCAGCTCGTCCAGCGGGACGGCGGCCGTGTGCAGCGCGTCCGCGAGCTCGTCCCACGCGTCGTGGGTGACGCCCATCAGCCTGCGCACCCGGTGCCGCCCGATCAGCAGCGACTGGGTGGCGTAGGGGACTTCCTCGCCCGGGGCGAGGAGCAGCCTCAGCGCGGTCGAGAAGAAGTCGTGGGCCGCCTCCAGCTCGTCGTGCGCCTCGAGCGTCTCCGCGGCGATCTCCCACGGTGCCGCGTCGAGCGGGCCCGCGGCGCGGATGCCGTCGATGATCGCGCGGGCCTCCGCCTCGTGGCCGTACTCCCAGAGGTTGGCCGCTTTGAGTGCTTTGACCAGGTGCGGTCGGTCCACGGCGATCTCGGTGGAGCCGAGCAGCTCGTCGTAGAGGGCGCTCGCGCGGGTGCGTTCACCCGCGAGCTCCAGATGGGCGGCGGCCTGGAGGAACAGCGGCTCGTGGTCCTCGGGGTACTGCGCCGCGGTGCGCAGCAGGCGCTCGGCTTCGGTGATGTGGTCGGCAGGCGTGTCGGGGCGCATGGACCACACGGTACTGCGGGACGGGGAAGAGGCGAGAGGGTGCGTACCGGAGTGCGGGTGAAGGCCCGGCGGCGCCGGGGAGAACACTCAGCGCTCCCGCAGGAACAGGACGCCCGCCGTGCCCGCCAGCGCCACGGCGGCGGACAGCAGGATCGCCCGGTCGGCGCCCGCGGCGGTCGGCGCCACCGCGATCGTCAGGGCGACGCCCGCCGAGGAGCCGAGATAGCGGGCGGTGTTGTTGGCCCCGGACCCCATGGCCGCCCGCTCCGGCGGTACGGACTCCACCGCGAGGCGGGGCAGTGCCGCGTTGATCAGGCCGCTGCCGGCCCCGGCCACGACCAGGGCCGGGACGAGACGCAGCCACACCGAGGCCCCCGCGCCGCCCGGCGCCCCGGTCAGGGTCCCGAGCATCGGGAGCACCGCCACCGCGTGGAGCGCGAAGCCGGCGGCGAGCTGGTGGCGGGCCGGGACCCGGCCGGTCAGCCGCCGCGACTGCAGCGCCGCGACGAACGCCGCACCGGACCAGAGGAGGAACAGCCACGCCGAGTCGAGGGCCGAGAGGCCGAGGGAGTGCTGCAGGAGGGTCGGCAGATAGCTGAACAGGCCGATCACCGAGAGCCCCGTGACCAGCCCGCCCAGGGAGGCCGCCAGGAAGGTGCGGCTGCGCAGCAGCGACAGGACGATCAGCGGGGCGGCCGCCCGGCGCTCCACCGCCGCGAACACGGCGGTCAGGGCGAGGGCCGCGAGCAGCAGCAGCCCGACCGGTGTGCGCAGCCAGCCGTCGCGGCCGAGCGTCAGGGCCGTCAGCAGCGCGGTCATCGCCAGTCCGAGCACGGCGGCGCCCGCCAGGTCGGGGCGCCCGGGGCGGGGTGCGCGGGACTCGGTGAGTGCGGGGAAGGCGAAGGCCGCCGTGACGAGCGCGCCGACGCCCAGGGCGAGATAGGTCAGGCGCCAGTCGATCTGGCCGAGCGAGCTCGCGAGGAGCGGGCCGAGGGCGATCCCGGCGCTCACGAACGCTCCCCAGACGCCCATCGCCCTGATCCGCGCGTGGCCGGCCGGATACGCGCCGACCAGCAGCCCGAGGCTGGCGGCGAGGATCGCCGCGCTCGCGGCGCCCTGGCCCGCCCGGGCGAGGGTGAAGCCGAGGGTGTTCGAGGTGAGGGCCGCGAGGGCGGTGGTGAGGCCGAGGCCGAGGGTGCCTATGAGGAAGAGCCTGCGGCGGCCGAAGTCGTCGGCGAGGCTCCCCGCGACGAGCAGCAGGACCGCGAGGCCGAGCGGGGCTCCGTTGAGGAGCCAGGCCTGTGCGGCGGGCGGTGTGGCGAAGGCGGCCGAGAGGGCGGGGAGCGCCGCCATGGGCGCCGTGTAGTTCATCAGCGCGACGGCGGTGGCGGCGCTGGTCACGGCGAGGGTCGCGCCGGGACGGTGGGCCGCACGAGGGCCGGCGGGCGGCCGCACGGGGGCGGGTCCGGTCCGCACGGGTGCGGCTCCTGTCTGCACGGGCTGCTGGGTCATGACGTCCCTCCGGGGGTCGGCCCGCCTGGAATCCAGGTCCGAAGCCAAGGTTCGGTGAATGAACCTATTGGGCGGTCACGCTAGCACGGGTAGGTTCGTTCATCGAACCGAAGGAGTAAAGTCATTGCCATGGCTCTCGGCAAGGACTACGCGGCACAGCAGTGCTCCATCGCCCGCGCGCTCGAGGTGATCGGTGAGCGCTGGACCCTGCTCGTCGTGCGCGACGCCTTCTACGGGGTGCGCCGCTACAACGACTTCCTCGGCCACCTCGGCATCCCCCGCGCCGTCCTCGCCTCGCGCCTCCAGGCGCTCACCGAGGCCGGCGTCCTGGCCAGGCGGCGCTACCAGGAGTCGCCCCCGCGCGACGAGTACGTCCTCACCGACCGCGGGAAGGCCCTCTGGCCGACCGTGCGCTCCCTCGGGCTCTGGGGCCGCGAGCACGTCGAGGGCACCCTCCCCATGCGCTCCTTCGTCCACGCCGACTGCGGCACCGAGCTCGGGGCGTTCGGACAGTGCCCGGCCTGCGGAAACACCGGCGTACCCCTGGAGGACGTGGAGATGCGGCCGGGCGCCGGACTCGACCCCGACCCCGCCGATCCCGTCAGCCGAGCGCTGCTCGCCCCCCGCCGTCTCCTTCAGCCGCTGGACACCGATCGTGTATAACGGCTGAAGGACACAACCGGGCGAAACGCGAAGGGGGAGGACCGATGGACGACGCTGCGAACCGCGTACGCCGAGCGGTCGGCCGCCTGCTCCGCCCCGCCGCCTTCCTCGTCCTGTTCCTCACCGAGGTCCTGCTCGCCGAGGGCGGCAGCCTCTCCGCCGCCGTCGCGCTCGCCGCCACCGCGGCCGCCGGCTCGGCCCTCCTCGTCTGCTCCGTCATCAGCGCCCGCTGCGCCGCCCCCGTACCCCGTACGAGCGTGCGCACCGCCATGCGCGACCGGGAGAAGCGCACCGCCTTCCTCCCGCAACGTGACCCCGACGCCCGGGGCCGCACCAGGCCCCGAGCACCCGGGTCCGCCCTCCTGACGGCCGCGTAGAGGCACACCTTCCACGACCTCCTGCGCGGGTCGTCCTGCCGAGTCACTCACTCCCCGGCACGACGAGACCCCCGGAGGGCTCACCCATGTCCGCATTCATGTCCGCCTTCGCGAGCCTGGTCGGCGCATTCGCCGACCTGCTCCAGCCGCTGTTCCAGAACGCGTCCACCGCCGCCGCGATCGTCCTCTTCACCGCCCTCGTGCGGCTCGCCGTCCACCCCCTCTCGCGGGCGGCGGCACGCGGGCAGAAGGCCCGCACCAAGCTCCAGCCGCAGATCGCCGAACTGCGCAAGAAGCACGCCAAGAACCCGGACCGGATGCAGAAGGCGCTCATGGAGCTCCATGCGAAGGAGAAGGTCTCCCCCCTCTCCGGCTGCCTGCCGAGCCTGCTCCAGATGCCCGCCTTCTTCCTGCTCTACCACCTCTTCTCCAGCCAGAGGATCGGCGGCGACCCGAACTCGCTGCTCGGCCACGAGCTCTTCGGCGCACCGCTCGGCGAGCGCTGGCACGACGCGCTCGCCGAGGGCGGGGTCTTCGGCCAGCAGGGGCTGGTCTACGTCGGGCTCTTCGTGATCGTCGCCGCCGTCGCCACCTTCAACTACGGACGCACCAAGCGACAGATGGCCGCGAACCCGATGACGCCGGCCACCGGCCCGGACGGACAGCCCGTGCCGGGCATGGGCGCGATGACGAAGGTCATGCCGCTGATGTCCTTCCTGACCCTGGTCTCCGTCGCCTACGTACCGCTCGCGGCGGCCCTCTACATCGTCACCAGCACCACCTGGACGGCCATCGAGCGCGCCTACCTCTACCGGGAGTCCCCGGCGGCCGAGGCCGCGGTCGCGCCCGCCGTCTGAGGCCTCCGGGTCCAGTGTGTGAACAGGGTCTTGCGGAGTGATCCGATGTCTTGGAGGATCGGCCAAGCCTTTCGCTGGCCGCAACCCACCGACGGGCTCGATCTCGACCAAGGGGAGATGGACCGTTGAAGCTTCTTCGAGTGGGTACGGCGGGCTCGGAACGCCCCGCACTGCTGGACCGTAACGGGACCTTGCGTGACCTTTCGGGCCTCGTCACCGACATCGACGGCGAGCTCCTCGCCGACGCCTCGGCACTCGCACGCGTACGGGAGGCGGCCCAGACGCCCGACGTCCTCCCGCCGATCGAGGCGGACGGCCTGCGGGTCGGTCCTCCGCTCGGCCGGATCGGCAAGATCGTGTGCATCGGGCTGAACTACCACGACCACGCCGCCGAGACCGGTGCGGCGATCCCGGACGAGCCGATCCTGTTCTTCAAGGCGCCCGACACCGTCGTCGGCCCCGAGGACACCGTCCTCGTGCCGCGCCGCAGCCGGAAGACCGACTGGGAGGTCGAGCTCGCCGTCGTGATCGGCCGCACCGCCCGCTACCTGGACTCCGCAGAGGAGGCGCTCGGGCACGTCGCCGGCTACGCGACCTCGCACGACGTCTCCGAGCGGGAGTTCCAGATCGAGCGCGGCGGCACCTGGGACAAGGGCAAGAACTGCGAGACGTTCAACCCGCTCGGACCCTGGCTCGTCACCGCGGACGAGATCCCCGACCCGCAGGCGCTCCCGCTGAAGCTCTGGGTCAACGGGGAGCTCAAGCAGGACGGCACGACGGCCGAGCAGATCTTCCCGGTCGGCGAGGTCGTGCGCTACCTGAGCCACTTCATGACGCTCTACCCGGGCGACGTCATCAACACGGGCACCCCGGCGGGCGTGGCCATGGGCCGGCCCGAGCCGAAGCCCTACCTCCGCGCCGGTGACGTGGTGGAGCTCGAGGTCGAGGGGCTGGGACGCCAGCGCCAGGAGCTCAAGGACGCATAGGCGAACAGGACACGACGGAGCGGCCGCCGGGAGTGCACTCCCGGCGGCCGCTCCGTCGTCGTCGGCGGGCCGTCCTCAGCTCCGGGGGAGGGCCGTGAACTGCTCCAGGGCCTCCACCACCAGCGCGTGGTCCTCGGCCTGCGGCAGACCCGAGACCGTGACCGAACCGATCACTCCCGCGCCCTCGACGGCGACCGGGAACGAGCCGCCGTGCGCGGCATACGTGTCCGGGTCCAGGCGCGAGGACTCCTCGAACGTCGTCCCCTTCGCCCGGAACCGCGTCCCGACCAGGTAGGAGCTCTCCCCGTACCGCTCCACCACCCGCCGCTTGCGGTCGATCCACGCGTCGTTGTCCGCGCTCGAACCCGGCAGGGCGGCGTGGAACAGCTGCTGCCCTCCCCGCCGGATGTCGATGGCGACCGGGGCGTGCCGCTCACGGGCCAGCGCGACCAGCAGGCCGCCCAGCGCGTACGCGTCGTCGTAGCCGAAGCGGGGCAGCGTCAGGCGCCGCTCCTGCGCGATCAGCTCGGAGATGGTCGGAGCGCTGGGGCTCATGCGTGCTGCTCCTCTTCGTGGTGGGGAAGGAGGGTCACCGACACGCCCTCGCGGGCGGAGCGCCGGGCGGCCTCCAGGACATCCAGCGCGGCGGCGGCCTGCAGCGCCGTCACCGGGTTCTCGCCCGTGCCGCGGAGCGCCGAGGCGACGGCGGCGTAGTACGCGGGGTAGTCGCCCGGCAGTGTGCGGACCGGGTCGCCGCCACCGGTCAGCGCGGACTCGCCGGAACCGACCCGGCCCCACAGCGACTCCGGCTCCTCGCCCCACGGCTTCCCGGCCGCCGGGCGGGCGCCCTCGCGGAGGGCGGCCTCCTGCGGGTCCAGGCCGTACTTCACATAGCCCGCCTTCGAGCCGAGCACGCGGAAGCGCGGGCCCAGCTGCGCCGTGGTGGCGCTCACGTACAGGTGCGAGCGCACCCCGTCGGCGTGGGTGATCGCGATGAACGTGTCGTCGTCGGCCGCCGCACCCGGGCGGCGCACGTCGGACTCCGCGTACACCTGCACCGCGGGACCGAACAGCGTGAGGGCCTGGTCGACGACGTGGCTGCCCAGGTCGTACAGCAGCCCGCCGATCTCCTCCGGGTCGCCCGACTCGCGCCAGCCGCCCTTCAGCTGCGGACGCCACCGCTCGAAGCGGGACTCGAAGCGTTGCACCTCGCCGAGCTCGCCGTCCTCGATCAGGCCGGCCAGCGTGAGGAAGTCGTTGTCCCAGCGGCGGTTCTGGAAGACCGAGAGCAGCAGGCCCCGCTCGGCGGCCAGCGCCGCGAGCTCGCGGGCCTCGGCCGCCGTACCGGCGATCGGCTTGTCCACGACCACCGGGAGGCCCGCCTCCAGCGCCGCCCTCGCGATCGGGACGTGGGTCTTGTTCGGCGAGGCGATCACGATGAGGTCCAGCTCGTCCGCGCGCGGCCACAGCTCGTCGGGCGAGGCCGCGAACCGCACACCGGGGAACTCGGCGCGGGCCTGCGCCTGCCGCTCCTCGTTCGACGTGACGACCGTGTCGAGGACGAGGCCCTCGGTCGCGGATACCAGCGGGGCGTGGAAGACGGAACCCGCCAGGCCGTAGCCGACGAGCCCGACGCGGAGAGGAGCGTTGGCAGTCATGCGATCCACTTAAGCAACGCTGTTGCCAAAGTGCAAGCGATGAGGACAATGGAGCGGTGAACAGGAGCAACAGCAGGAGCGGCGGAGCGAATCTTCCGGCTCTGCGCCACCACAACGCCTCGCTCGTGCTCGACCTGCTGCGGATCGCCGGTGAGCAGGGCATCAGCCGTCTGGAGCTCGCCGAGCGCACCGGACTCACCCCGCAGGCCGTCAGCAAGATCACCGCCCGGCTCCGCGCGGAGGGCCTCGCCGCCGAAGCCGGCCGGCTCGCCTCCACCGGCGGCAAGCCCCGCACCGTGCTGCGCCTGGTCCCGGACGCCGGATACGCCGTCGGGCTCCACCTGGACCGCGACGAACTCACCGCCGTCCTCGCCGACCTCGCCGGCACCACGGTCGCGACCCGCACCTTCCCGCTCGACCTCGGAGCCCCGGCCGCCGAGGTCCTCGCCACGGCAGCGCACGCGGTGCAGACGGTACGGGCAGAGATCCCCGGGACCGAGGACCGCCAGGTCTTCGGCGTGGGCGCGGCACTGCCGGGCCCCCTCGACCACCGCGGCGGGGTGCTGCACCGGGTCACCGGCTTCCCCCAGTGGGACGGCTACCCGCTGCGCGACGCCCTCGCCGCGCACACCGGGCTCCCCGTCGTCCTCGACAAGGACACCAACGCCGCCGCCCTCGGCCTCGCGCTCCGCGAACGCGCCGACGCGGACTTCGCCTACCTCCACCTGGGCACCGGCCTCGGCGCCGGACTCGTCCTGGGCGGGGCCGTGCACCGGGGGGTCCGCACCGGCGCCGGGGAGTTCGGCCACCAGACCCTCCAGCTGGACGGGCCCCCGTGCGACTGCGGCGGTCGCGGCTGCATCGAGGCGCTCTGCCTGGCCGCCGCCGCCCGCGGGGACGTCGCGGAAGCGGCCAGGGTGCTCGGGGCGGGCGCCGCCAACCTCGTCGGGCTGCTCGACATCGACCGGGTCGTCCTCGGCGGCCGTACCGTCGCCGCCCACGAGGACGCCTACGTCGACGGGGTCCGCGCCGTCATCGAGGAGCGCGCCCGGCGGGAGGGCGTCACCGCCGCCGTGCCCGTCACCGTCGCGGGCGGCGGCGACCGGCCGGTCGCCGAGGGGGCGGCCCACCTGGTCCTCGCCCCGCTCTTCGGCCGGGCGGGCGAGGACGGCGGCGAAGGAGCCTGAGAGGCGAGGACGGCGGCGAAGGAGCCTGAGACGGGCGGCCGCTCCCTCGGCGACCGGCCTGAGCCGTTCGGGCGGATTCCGGCGCCCGAACGGGCGGAGTACGCCGTCCGCAGGTGGCGACGCCCCGCGCGCGCGTGACAGCGTCGCGGACTGAAACGTATTGCCATGGCCATACGTCCGGCCAGGTGTGGCAGGGCTGCCGCCGGCGCAGGCACCCACCGCCCGGCCGTTCGCGAGCAGCGAAGGGTGACCCCATGTCCAGCAGACCCCCCGCACGACTGCGCGACGGCCGTGCACTGACCCGCCTCGGACTGGCGGCCGGACTGGTCGTCCCGGCCGGCCTCCTCGGTGTCCCGGCGGCCATCGCCATCCCGGTCACCGCCCCCGCGGCCACCCCCGCCGTGGCGGGGACGGCATCCGGCACGGCCGACGCCGCTGCCGTCGCCGGCCCGGCGGGGCCCGCCTGCGGTGATCCGGACAGCGAGGACTTCCCCATCAGGACCCGGATCCACGGCGGCCCCGACACCTACGCCTCGGGCGGCGGCTACGGGACCTGGTACCTCGACCTCACCAACACCACGGCCGAGTCGTGCCACTCCATCCACCCCGTCCTGGTGCTCACCGACGAGGACCGGACGCTGACCGCCGAACAGATCCAGCTGGAGTTCACCGAGCGGGCCCACCCCGACGAGGAACACCGCGTGAGCTGGGAGTCCACCGACCGCGACGAACAGATCGGCGTCTTCGGAAGCGGCGAGCAGGACGACGACTTCCCCGGCTTCACCGTCCCCGCGAGGAAGACCGTCACGGTCGAGGTCCGGATGGCCTTCACCTCCGACACCAGGCCCGGCACGGTGACCGCCCGCGCGGCCATCGTCCAGCGGCACACCGCCCGGGACGAGGCCGAACAGGTTGGCAAGGCCGCCGACGGGGACTGGGTGGGGGAGTCGGCGGCGTACGAGTTCGTCATCGCCGAGAGCGGCATCGAGGCGCCCGAGGACACCGGGACCACGCGGGACGCGTCGGGCGACCCCGTGCCCGAGCTGGCCCGCACCGGCCAGGCCCGCGTGCGCTGGGCCGGCCTCGCCTCCGGTGCGCTCGTGCTCGCCGGAGCGGCCGCCATGATCCACGCCAGACGCCTGCGCGCGGGCCACCGCTGATCCACCGCGGACGGTTCACCGTGATCAACCGGTTCCGTCCGGCGGAAGGGGCAGCCTAAAATCGGGGCGTCGGCGCTGCACAACGCGGTGCCGCCGGCGTCCAGCACCCCGGTGCACAGCGCGTACGGCAGGAGCCCGTCCCATGGCAGAGCGCAAGCCGATCGAATCCTGGCTGACCGACATGGACGGAGTCCTCATCCACGAGGGCACGCCGATCCCCGGCGCCGACGCCTTCATCAAGCGGCTGCGGGACTCCGGACTGCCCTTCCTGGTCCTCACCAACAACTCCATCTACACCGCCCGTGACCTGCACGCGCGCCTCAAGCGCATGGGTCTGGACGTGCCCGTGGAGAACATCTGGACCTCCGCCCTGGCCACCGCCCAGTTCCTGGACGACCAGCGCCCGCGCGGCACCGCCTACGTCATCGGCGAGGCCGGTCTGACCACCGCGCTGCACGACATCGGCTACGTCCTCACCGACCACGAGCCGGACTACGTCGTCCTCGGGGAGACGCGGACGTACTCGTTCGAGGCGCTCACCAAGGCGATCCGCCTGATCAACGGCGGCTCCCGCTTCATCTGCACCAACCCGGACGAGACCGGCCCCTCCGCCGAGGGCCCGCTGCCCGCGACCGGTTCCGTGGCCGCGCTCATCACCAAGGCCACGGGCAAGGCCCCGTACTTCGCGGGCAAGCCCAACCCGCTCATGATGCGCACCGGGCTCAACGCCATCGGCGCCCACTCCGAGACCTCCGCCATGATCGGCGACCGGATGGACACCGACGTGCTGGCCGGCCTCGAAGCGGGCATGCAGACCTTCCTCGTCCTCACCGGCCTGACCACCGAGGCCGACATGGACCGCTACCCCTTCCGGCCCTCCACGGTCGTCGAGTCGATCGCGGACCTCGTCGACCTGGTCGACCTGCCCGTGCCGTAACCCGACCGGGCTACAGCGGATGCGGGATGCCGCCCGACGCGTGAACCTTCACTCAGGAGGTTTACGATGCGTTCACTGCCCCTCACGTTCTGTGCCGCACTGGTGGCCGGGACGATAGCCCTTCCCGCGTCCGCCGCACTGGCCGAGTCGAAAGCCGATGACCCCAGGGACGAGAAGCGTTCGGGAACCGTCTCGGTCAGCCCGTCCCGAGTGTCCCCCGGCGGGGAGGTGGAGCTCCGGGTCGACGTCTGCGGCAAGGGGAAGTCGGCCCGGGGCAACTCCGAGGCGTTCGCGTCCGAGGCGCGCTTCGAGCCGGCCGACGGCCGAGGTCTCGTCGCCGAGGCCCGGATCCGCTCCGACGCCGCACCCGACGACTACGAGGTCTGGGTGACCTGCAAGGACGGCCACGGCAAGGCCACCGGCACGGTCACCGTCGTCCATCACGGCCGCCCCTCGCCCGTCGCCCCCGTCCGGGCCGGCGGCGGAGGCACCGCGGTGCTCGCCGAGGGCGCCGCCGACGAGGGCCCGGGTACCCGGCACGCGGTGATCGGGCTCGGACTCGGTGCCGTCGCGGCGGTCGCCGTCGCCTTCCGCAGTACGCGCCGGCGCCGCTCGGCGCAGCACTGACATGACCGCCACGGACCGTCCCGCCGGAACGGGACGCCTGCTGACGGGAGTCGCGTGGGCCGTGCTCCTGCTGGGGCTGTGGCTCTGGGGCCGCGCCGCCACCGCGGGCAACTCCGCCCCGACGACCGGTGACGTCGCCGCGGTCGGCCGCCCCCTGGGCGTGCCGCTGCCCCCGGCCCACGACCCCCTCGACGGCGCCTCGCCGCAACGGGTCGAGATCCCCTCCATCGGGATCGACGCGACCGTCGTACGGCGCGGGCTGGACGGTGAAGGGGCCATCGAGCCCCCGCCCTTCGCGGCACCGGGCGCCGTCGGCTGGTACGCCGAGGGCACCGAGCCCGGCACGGAGGGGGCGGCGCTCTTCGTCGGCCATGTCGACACCGAGACGAAGCCCGCCGTGTTCTACGGACTCAGTGCCGCCAGGCCGGGCGAGAAGGTCCGGGTGAGCCGGTCCGACGGGAAGACCGCCGAATTCACCATCGACGACGTCCAGGTCTTCACCCGGGAACGCTTCGACGCGCAGAAGGCGTACGGGCCGCGCAAGGACGGGCGGGCCGAGCTCCGGCTGATCACCTGCGGCGGGACGTACGACCGCGAATCCCATGCGTACACGGCCAACGTCGTCGTCTCCGCCTATCTGACGGCGGAGAAGAGCACGGAGAAGAGCACCGGGAGGAGCACGGAGGCGAGCGGCGTGAAGAACCGCGTCTGACGTGCCCCGCGCAGGAAAACCTGGCCCGGTCGGCGCCCCGCTCCCCCTCGGAGCCGCCGGCCGGGCCGGTTCCTCGACCGCGGTGTCCGGTCCGCGGGAGTGGCCCGGACACGACGCGGGAGGTCGGGTCGTTCGTGCCGACACTCTAGGCCGTCGGGGCGTGACGCCCGGGGCGTTCTCGGCAAGATGTCCTGATCCGGGCGGGAGCGTCCCTGGGCCGGATCGCTGTGCCACGATGAGTTCGACCGGCAGTGCATCAGTACGAGGGGGAGCGGATGTACGGCAGTTACACCGGGCTGAGCGCGCGTGCCGCAGCCGGAATGGGCGCGGTCCTGCTGCTGGCCGGGTGCTCCACGGCCGACCCGTCCGACGACGGGGGCAACGGCGCGGGTGGGGGCAAGGACGCGGCGGCCGCCGTCGGCCAGCGGTCCGAGGGCGACGCCCCGTACTGGGTCAACCCCGACGGGAACGCCGCGCGGCAGGTCGCCACCTATGTGAAGGACGGCGACCAGGGGAAGGCCCGGCTGATCCGGAAGATCGCTGAGCAGCCCGTCGGGGAGTGGATCGGGCCGGACGACCCGCAGGGCACGGCGAAGGGCCTGACCGAGGCGGCCGAGCGGGCGGACCGTGAGGCGCTGCTCGTCCTGTACAACATCCCCCACCGCGACTGCGGTCAGTTCTCCAAGGGCGGGGCCGCGGACGGCGACGCGTACCGGACCTGGGTGGACGGTGTCGCCCAGGGCATCGGCGACCGCCGGGCCACGGTGGTCCTGGAGCCGGACGCCCTGCTGCACCTGGTGGACGGCTGCACACCGCAGGAGCTCCACGAGGAGCGCTACGACCTCCTCAAGGGTGCGGTCGAGCGTCTGAAGCAACAGCCCCGCACCGCGGTGTACATCGACGCGGGCAACGCCGGATGGCAGTCGCCCGACGCGCTGTTCGCCCCTCTGCGGCGGGCGGGGATCGCGACCGCGGACGGCTTCGCGGTGAACGTGTCCAACTACCGGACCACCGAGGACAGCAGGGACTTCGGCAGACGGCTGTCGGCGAAGGTCGGCGGCAAGCCCTTCGTGATCGACACCAGCCGCAACGGCAACGGCCCGTACGAAAGGGGCGACCCAGCGGAGAGCTGGTGCAACCCGCCGGGCCGTGCCCTCGGCGAGCCCCCGTCGACACGGACGGGCGACGAGCTGGTCGACGCCTACCTCTGGGTCAAGCGGCCGGGTGAGTCGGACGGCGCGTGCAAGGGCGGGCCGAAGGCCGGGGACTGGTGGCCGGAGTACGCGCTGGGGCTGGCCCGCGCCACGCAGTAGGCCGTCACCCCGGCCCTCCAGCTCCCCGCCGGGATCAGGTCGTCGTCGACTGCTTCCCAGCCGTCGGCCTTCCGGCTGCCGGCCTCTCGGTCGCCGGCTTCCCTGCCGTCGGCTTCTCTCGGAGGGTGTCGACGACCGCGCGCTCCATGACCGCCGAGGCGTTGATCAGGGTGCCCTTCTTGCCCATGGGGGTGTCCCTGGTGAGGTAGCTCCGCTCGCCCAGGTACCCCAGGGTCGCCGAGTCGAAGATCCAGGCGGTGCGCCAGCCGGCCCGGGTGTCGTCGCGGGCCACGCCGATCCCGCGCCGGCCGGCCGCGTCCACCGCGTCGGGGTCCACGGTCACGCCGGGGATCCTCGCCGCGGCCTTGTAGAGGGCGGCCGCGGTCCTCGGCGGCATCAGGGTCTCGCGCAGCAGCTCACCGATGGCGTCGAAGGTGTCCTGGGCCCGGTCCCGCTCCTCGGCCGGGGTGTCCCGCGCGTCCTGGTCCCGGGTGATCTCGGTGGCGAGCCGCCGGAGCAGGACGTCCGGATCGGTGGGCAGCGAGGCCAGCCACGCGTACGTCGGCCGGCCGAGGCCCGCCGGCTGGCCGACGGGGGTCTCGCCGTCCGGAACCCCGACCTCGATCGGGACGTACGCGCCGTCCTCGTGGATCAGGCCGACGTCGATGACCGGTCCCGCCTTCTGCGCCATCCAGACCTCACGCTCGCGGGGTTCCGTCAGCTTCACCGGGCCGTCGAAAACGCCCTCGTTCCGGGTCTGCAGGGTCCTGACGTAGACGAACTGGTCGCCCGTGACCGTCCGTTCGCCGCTCTCCTCGGCGACCGAGGCGATGCGGTCGAGCAGCACGGCCGCGCCACGCGGGGCCGTGGCGTGGGAGCCGGTGCCCGCGGCGGACGGTGCCGGGGCGCTGCCCTGGCCGGTCACGGCGAGCGTGGTCAGCAGGACGCCGCCCAGGGCGAGTCCGGCGGCGGGCAGCAGGACGGCGGGGCGCAGGAGGCGGGGGCGGGGGCGCGCGGTGGCGCGGGCGCGGTCCTGGTCGATCAGACGCATCAGACTGTCCTTGTGGTGGAGAAGACGGCCCGGGGGCAGGTCCCGTTCGGCCGGGGCCGGCAACAGCCGGGCCAGCTCCTCGCGTTCGGCCCGGTCGGGGCCGGAGGTGCGGTCGTTCATCGGGCTTCCTCCTGGATGGGCAGGGCCACGAACGCGGCCCTGCCCTCTACCTCTCCGCGGCGGGGACGGGGTTCCCTTCCGGACCTGACTGCTTCTCCGGGGCGTGATGCGCGCGCGGCGACCCCGTCCGATGTCCGGCGGAGCTGCTCGTCGGTGAGCCGGCGCAGCCGCGTACGGGCGCGGGACAGCCGCGACCGTACGGTGCCCACCGGGACGCCCAGGGCTTCGGCGGCCCCGGCGTAGTCCAGCTCGGACCAGACACAGAGGGCCAGCACCTCGCGCTCCTGGCGGCGGAGCCCGCCCAGCGCCTCCCGGATCGCCGCGAGCCGCCGTGTGTCGTCGACGCGTCCGGCCGTGGTGTCCGCGATGTCCGCCACCGGTTCCGGAGCGGGTTGGCGGGAGAGGAAGGCCAGGCGCCGCCCGATGCCGCGGTTCGCGTTGCGGGCCTTGTTCGTGGCGATCCCGAGCAGCCACGGCCGCAGCGAGTCGCCCTCCGGTTCGACGGAGTGACGGGTGCGCCAGGCGGCCAGGAAGGTCTCGGACAGCACCTCCTCGGCCGTCGACCAGTCGCCCGTCAGCCGGTAGGCGTGGTTGTAGACCGCCCGCGCGTACTCCTCGTGGAGCGCGGCGAACGCCTCGCGGTCGCCCGCCCTGATCCGTGCGCGCATGCGCTCCCGGTCTTCCTGTTCATCACATCTCACACCACCTAGCTCTCCGGCCGGGCCGGGGAGTTCCCGTGACCCGTGCCACACCGGGTGGCCGCCGGACGGGAGGGGTCAGGGGATCTCCACCCACATGCCCTCCGACGGTGTGCCGTCGGCGTCCGTGACGAACAGCATGTACCAGCCGGACGGGACCAGGGCGCGGTTCCTCGGGACGGTCACGGAGATGCTGTCGCCGGACTTCTCCAGGTCCAGGGCGACCGACCGCTGGTCGGTGTCCGTGACATGCGTGACCGCGCTCGGGCGCATCAGCTTCGCCGAGGTGATCGACGAGGCGTGCCGGGTCGTGAACAGCCCGGTGCCGCCTCGCGAGATGCGCTCGGGCCCGGCGGTCAGCTCCGGGCGCCCGCCGCGGTACAGGTAGGGCGGCGTGTAGATCTCGATGCGCTGCTCGAAGGTGCCGGGCCGCGTGTTCGCCCGGTCCGCGTAGAGGGGGTCGGATCCGAAGATCATGACCCGGCCGTCGGGGAGCAGCACGGACCCCGAGTGGTAGTTGCGGCCCACGGCGGGGTCCGCGACCCGACGGTAGGTGTCCGACGCCGCGTCGTACAGCCTGGCCTGCAGGAGGTCCGAACCGCCGCGCCCCCGGTAGTCGTGGGAGCCGCCGGTGACGAGCAGGGAGTCGTCCGGCAGGAGGGAGGCGCTCGGGTAGCGGGTGCCCTCGTCGAGGGAGGCGCCGTCCGTGAAGCGGGGTTCGTCCTCCGTCAGGTCGACGAGCCGTGACTTCGCGCTGGACCTGCCGGACTCACCGACCCCGCCCCCGCCGATCACCATGTACGTCTCGTCCTGGGCGGGGGCCAGCCGTACGGTCGCCGAGGTCTCCGTCCTGTCCGGGTCGCCGAGCCCGGGAATCTTCGTGAAGGTGTCGGACTCCAGGTCCCAGACGCCCGGGTCGCGGCCCACGTCGGCGGGGCCGTAGCCGGCGTTGGAGCCCGAGTAGAAGAGCTTCCCGTTGTTCATCAGGAAGACGGCGGGATAGGTGGGGAACCTCCGGACGACGCCGGTGTACTCCCACGTCTTCGTCTCCGGGTCGTAGATCTCGTCCTTGCCGGGCACGATCTGCCCGATCTCGTCGAGGCCGGACAGCGAGAGGACCCTGCCGTCCTCCAGGGTGGTGAGCGTCGGGTACCAGCGCGCCTCGTTCATCGGGTCGACACCGATGTACTTCTCGGCCACGGGATCGAATTCGTAGGCTTCCCGGATCCCCTGGAAGTCCTTCTTGTCCAGGGCCAGCTTCTGCGCGATCCCGTACACGTTGCGGGCGTCGGAGCCCGTGAGCCCCGATATCCGGTAGTTGTCCTCCGTGCCGGTCCCGTACCGCGCCCCGGACTTCTGCGCCTCGACGTAGATCCGACCGAGCCCCGGTTCGGTGCGGAGGAACGCGCCGGTCCGCTTGTCGAAGACCTTGGTGGCCTTCTCCACGAGCACCGGGTCCTCGGAGACGAAGGTCTTCCCGTTGTCCTTGCCGGTGAAGCGGGTGCCCGCGGGCACGGTGACCGGCGCGTCCGGGTCCTCGTTGTGGACGATCATCAGGCCGCCGGCCTTGGTGACATCGCCCTCGAGCTTCTCGTAGCGCTTCGTGCCGCCGGCGATGAGGAGCTTCCCGCCGGGGAGCTGGGTGTGCCCGGCGCAGAACATGTCCTTCGGCGTCGGGATGTTCTTGTACGTGTTCTCCTCGGGGTCCCACAGCACCGAGCGGAAGCTCTTCGCGTCGAAGTTCTCCTGGTCGTTGCCCGAGCCCGCGACGAGCAGGACCTTGCCGGTGTGCAGCAGTGCGGCGTGGATCGTGTTGATCCGGAACTCCGGAGGGACGTCCAGGAAGTCCCAGTGGCCGTTCTCCGCCTTGTAGTCCTGCTTGTCGATGGCGTAGGCGTGGTAGCGCTCGGTGCCGAAGCGGTACAGCCAGGGCCCGTTCGCCCCCGCGAGCGCCAGAACCACCGCCGTGCCGATCGCCAGGCGGCGGGTACGGCGGCTCGGACGGTACGTCATCTGTTATGTCCCCCAAGGGCGATCTGCAGGGTGTCCTCGTCTCCCGCCGGCGTGGACCCGGCCCGCGGTACGGGCCGTGGTGCCGGCGCGGGTGGTCCGCCGCGGCGCTTCCTCCGCTCGGCGCGGACCGTGTACCGCCAGCCGGCGATCGGCGCGGCGGTGATCAGCAGCGCCAGGCAGGCCCAGGTGAGCATCGCCGGGTGGCTGTGGCCGAGGACGAAGGAGGCGGCGATCGAACCGCCGAAGACGAGGAGGAAGAAGAGGTGGATGCGGAAGGTGCCGAAGAGGGTGTCCGGGCTGGACGAGTCGCCCTTCGGCGTCACCACGAAGGAGCTCGTGCGGCGCAGCACCGCGTCCATCAGGGAGCGGGCGTAGAGCGGCGCGGAGAGCGCGGACATCACCATGCCGGCCAGGCCGCCGGAGCCCTCGGGTTCGTGCGGTGAGACGTTGTGGCGGCGGTTCCAGACGTAGAGGCCGATCTGGAGCGCCGAGGCGTTGCCGTACAGCATCATCCAGATCACCGGGTCGATCTGGACGCCGGAGGCACCCATGCCGAGGAACAGGGCGCAGCTCAGGGCGGCGAGGATCCAGTTCAGGGCCGACATCGGGTAGAAGATGATCATCAACGTGTAGTTGAGGAGCTTGCCCGGCGGCAGCGAGAACCAGCCCTTCCAGTACTGCTTGAGGATCGTCTCGTACGTCCCCCGGGACCAGCGCAGCTGCTGGGTGAAGAAGTCGGTCCACGCGGTCGGCCCTTCGCCGACGGCCAGGACGTCCGGGGTGTAGACCGAGCGCCACTTCCCGCCGGTGAGCGGGTTGCGGTGGCGGTGGATCTCGAAGCCGGTGGCCATGTCCTCGGTGATCGAGTCGTAGAGGCCGCCGATCTGCTTGAGCGCCGATATGCGCACGGCGTTGCTCGTGCCGACGAACATCGGGGAGCCGTAGCGGTTGCCCGCGCGCTGGATCAGGGCGTGGAAGAGGAACTGCCCCCGCCCCGGGAGGAGGCCGCTCGTCGTCCTCCCGGCACCGGGGGATCCGTGGATTCCCCGGGCGGCGTCTGGTCAGGTTGTCCGATTACGCGACATGAACGCAAGGATGAGAATGGGTGGTTTGTCAGCCATACGTGCGATTTGGGGAACGCCGCGCAGGGGGCGTGCGGAGGTGACGAAAGGCGCCCTGGGGGCACGTCCGCGCGGGAGGCGGACATGAGCGAGGCCCCCTCACACTCGGTGAGGGGGCCTCGCTGTTGCGTGCGCCGTCAGGGACTCGAACCCCGGACCCGCTGATTAAGAGTCAGCTGCTCTAACCAACTGAGCTAACGGCGCCTGCTGACCTGGAGAACTTTACCCGATCTGCGGGAGTGCTCCTGACCAATTCCTCTCAGCCTCGGCCTGTCGGATGGTCGTTTTTTCCCTTTAGTCCGTCACCATGAGATATGCCCGGAAAGTGGAGACGCGGAAGATCTGGACGACTGCCGAGAGGAAGAGGAGGCGCATGACTGTGCCGGTCTTCGAGGAGTACGAACCCGACGCCGACTGCGGCTGTCCGGGCTGCGCCCGACGCCGCCGTACGGCCGCCGCGCTGCCCGTGCGCCATGGCGGCCACCCGGCCGCGCACGGTGCGCGAAGGGCCCTGGTGCTGGTCACCGCGGCGGGCGTCGTCCTGTCCTGCGGGGCGGCCCAGGCGGCCGCCACCGCCGCGGGCCGGGACACCCGGGCCGGCGCGGAGGCCGACCCCCAGCCGGTCACCCCGCAGGGCACGGTCGGGCCGCTGAACAGCGGCGGAGCGTCGGGGCCGCCCGCCGCACCGGGGACGGCTCAGCGCACGACCACCCGGACCGAGATCATCAACCGCGCCAAGAAGTGGGTGTCCGCCCAGGTCCCGTACGACATGGCGGCCTACTGGTCGGACGGCTACCGGCAGGACTGCTCCGGCTTCGTGTCGATGGCGTGGAACCTCGGCACCAACGAGTGGACCGGCAGCCTCGCCACCTTCGGCACGAAGATCGCCCGGGCGGACCTCCAGCCCGGCGACATCCTCCTCTTCCACAACCTGGCCGACCCCGCGGTGGGATCGCACGTCACGGTCTTCGGCGGCTGGACCGACCACACGCACAGCCACTACCTGGCGTACGAGCAGACCCGCCCCAACGCCCGCGCGGCGACGACGCCGATGGCGTACTGGAGCAACTCCTCCAAGTACGTGGCCTACCGCTACAAGGGCATCGTCAGCGGGACGAGCGGCAGCTCGGCGACGGCGTTCCCGGGGGCCGCCAAGTTCGGCGCGGGCGCGAACAACGCGCACGTGACCAGGCTCGGGACGATGCTCATCGCCCAGGGCGGCAAGCGCTTCTACACGCAGGGCGCGGGACCCCGCTGGGGCGACGCGGACAAGAGGGCGACCCAGGCGTTCCAGCTTGCGCAGGGGTGGAAGGGCGCGGAGGCCGACGGCGTCCCCGGCCCGCACACCTGGCGCCTGCTGGTCGCCGGCACCGGGCACAGGATCCCCGCCGCCACGACGGGCGGCAGCCCGAGCGGGACGGCGGCGTACCCGGGGCGGAGCTCCTTCGGACCGGGGCAGGCCGGCAGCCACATCCAGCGGCTCGGCGCCCAGCTGGTGAAGAAGGGGTACGGCGCGCACTACGCGACGGGCCCCGGCCCGCGCTGGACGGAGGCGGACCGCCGCAACGTCGAGGCGTTCCAGCGCGCCCAGGGCTGGTCCGGGGGCGCGGCGGACGGATACCCGGGGCCGGAGACATGGCGCCGGCTCTTCGCGTGACGGCTGAAGCAACGGAACGGACATGACGGAGGCGGGAATGCGGTCGACGGAGAACGTACGGGGCGAGTGGGACGAGCTCGGCGAGCGGGACACGCGGGCGATCGTGCCCGGGCCCGGGGCGGGGGACGAGCAGGGAGAGCGGCCGACGGAGGTGCTGCCGGTGACGGAGGCGACCTGTGCGACGGATGCGTACGGGAGCGGGGTGCCGGGGCCCGGCGGTGAGCCGGACCCGGCACCGGTGCAGTGGTGGTCCCCCCGGGCGGTGGTGGACGTGCCCGGGGTGGCGGATGCGCCTGCAGTGGCGGACGCGCCCGTGGTGACGGATGCGCCCGTGGTGACGGATGCCGCCCCTCTGACGGTGGCACGCGAGGTGACCGTTACGCCCGCCGAGGTGGAGGTGGCCGAGGTGACCCGTACCCCCGCCCAGGTGGAGGTGGCCGAGGTGACCGGTACGCCCGCCGAGGTGGAGGTGCCCGCGCTGGTCGTCGTACCCGTCGAGGTGGACGGCCCTTCCGCGGTGGTCCACGAGGAGATCCCGGCCGACCTGGGGCCCGCCCTGGACGCGGTGGCCGTCGTGGGCCGGGGCCCCGCCAGGGTCCCCGTGGATCTGGACCTGGAGCTGGAGCTGCAGCTGGACCCGGAGCCGCCGCAGGGGCCGGAGTTCGACCCGGAGCCGTCGGCCGACTGGGAGCTGCCGGCTCCGGAGCCGGTCTCGGGCCGGGCCTTCGGCCCGGACGCGGGGGAGGAGGGGGAGAAGGGCGAGGAGGACGTCCCGGCGGCCCCGCCGGCCGGGCCGCCGGATCTCCGGAAGCCGGTGACCGGCGGGGCCGGTGCGCCGGGCGAGGGCGAGCGCGCCCCGGTGACGCTGACCGTCGGCGCCGCCGACCCGGTCGCCTGGTGGGGGGCCGGACGCAGGCAGCCCGTCATCGCCACCGAGACCACCGCGCCCATCCCCGTACACCTGCTCTTCCGCGACGACGGCCACGACGCCGGGCAGGGCGGGACGGGCCGGACCGCTGCGGGGGCCGGTGCCGCACGGCGGTCCGGTGACCGGCGTCCGCCCCTCCAGCGGTCCGCCCAGGTGCGGGCGCCCGGCCGGGCCGCGCCGCCCGCCGACCCCCGGCTCACCGAGCGGCCGGGGCCCGCACTGCCCGGCTGGGCCGCGCTGCTCACCGCGGCCGCGGGGGTGGCCGCGGGGCTCGCCGTGCTCTGGTGGCGGGGCGCGGTGCCCGCCGCGCTGACCGGCCGGCTCGGGCTCGGGCACCGCCCGTACGACGGGCTCGGCAGCGGGGCCTGGGCACTGCTCTCACTGCTGGCGGCCGTGGCGCTCTTCGCGCTCTGCGGTCTCGGCCGGGGCCGGGCCGGACACGCCTCGGTGCTGACCCTCTTCGGTGACTACCGGGGCAGCGTCCGGCGCACCGGTCTCCTCTGGATCTCCCCGCTCCTGCTGCGCCGCCGGGTCGACGTACGCCTGCGGCACTGGCGCAGTGAGCCGCTGCCCGCCGTGGACGCCAGCGGGACCGCTCTGCGGGCGGTCGTCCTCGTCGTGTGGCGGGTGAGGGACACCGCCCGGGCCGTGTTCGGGGTCGCGGACCACGAGCACTACCTGAGCGACCAGGTGGAGGCGGCGCTGGCCCGGGTGCTCTCGCAGCTGCCGGCCGACGCCTTCCACGAAGACACCCGCACCCTGCGCGACGCGGAGGCGGTGGGCGACGCCCTGACCCGGATGCTGACGGCGGACTGCGCGCCCGTGGGCATCGAGGTGTACTCGGCGCAGCCGACCGCGATCGAGTACGCCCCCGAGGTCGCGGCCGCGATGCAGCGGTGCCGGGTGGCGGCCATCGACGCCAAGCACCGCGACGGGGTGCTGACGTCCGTGGTCGACGCGGTGGACGACACGGTCGGCCGGCTGACCGCGCGCGGCATCGTCGAGCTCGACGCCTACGAACACAAGGCCCTGGTCAGGGATCTGACGGTGGCTTTCTACACCGGTCGCGGCGGTGGAGAGGGAGCCTGACCGCCCGGGTCGGCGCCGGGGAGCGTACGGAAACCGGAATCACATTGGTCTGGACATGTTCATGCGGCGTCAATAATCTGGACTTGGTCTAGACCGCACCACCAATGCGCGCAGCAGTGCCCCGGAACATCCCCCACGTTCTTGAGGAGCGACACAGCATGCGGAAAAGGGCAAGCGCGGCCGTCATCGGCCTGGCGATAGCGGGCGTCTCCATGCTCGCGACCAGCGGTGCCAGCAGCCACGGCTACACGGACTCACCCATCAGCCGGCAGAAGCTCTGCGCCAACGGCACCGTCACCGGCTGCGGCAACATCCAGTGGGAGCCGCAGAGCGTCGAGGGCCCCAAGGGCTTCCCGGCGGCAGGACCCGCCGACGGCAAGATCTGCTCCGGCGGGAACAGCCAGTTCGCCCAGCTCGACGACCCGCGAGGTGGCGCCTGGCCCGCCACGAAGGTCACCGGCGGACAGGGCTACAGCTTCCGCTGGCAGTTCACGGCCCGCCACTCCACGAGTGACTTCCGGTACTACATCACCAAGAACGGCTGGGACTCCACGAAGCCGCTCACCAGGGCCGCCCTGGAGTCGCAGCCCTTCATGACCGTGCCGTACGGGAACCAGCAGCCCCCGGCGACGCTGACCCACCAGGGCACGATCCCCACCCAGAAGAGCGGCAAGCACATCATCCTGGCCGTCTGGAACGTCGCGGACACCACCAACGCGTTCTACGCGTGCTCCGACGTGCAGTTCTGACGCAGTACGAACGCGCAGTGGGCGGTCTCCTCGGAGGGAGACCGCCCACTGTCGTGTCGTGCGCCGTCAGGGACTCGAACCCCGGACCCGCTGATTAAGAGTCAGCTGCTCTAACCAACTGAGCTAACGGCGCCTGCTGACTCGAAAATAATACCTGGTCCTCAGGGGTGCTGGTGACATGTGTACGGCCACCCCCGCGTGGCCCTCCCCACACCCCGGTGCCGGGGTCGGGCCGGGTGTGGGGAGAGGCGACTTTCGGGGAAAGTCATTTTCTTTCGTAAGTGATCTTCATTTTTGCGTAGCCCTTTGTAGGGTGAGCTCCGTGACGAAACGACGACTCTCTCAGGTGGCCGAGTACGCGGGTGTCAGCGAGGCGACGGTCAGCCGCGTCCTCAACGGCAGCCCCGATGTGGCGAGCACGACCCGTGAAGCGGTGCTGAGCGCACTGGACGTGTGCGGGATCGAGCGGCCGGCCCGCTACCGGGCCGAGCGGGCCGCGCTCATCGGTCTGGTCGTGCCCGATCTGCAGAATCCGATCTTCTCCGCCTTCGCCGAGGCCCTGTGCGGACTGCTCAACAAGCGGGGGCTCATCCCCGTGCTCTGCACCAGGACGGCCGACGGCGTCTCCGAGGCGCACTACATCGAGATGCTGCTGCGGCAGAACATCGGCGGCATCGTCTTCATCGGCGCCAGCTACGCCGACGCCGGCCCCGAACACGGCCGTGCGCTGCGGGAACGCCGCATCCCGATGGTGCTGCTCAACGCGGCCGACGAGAACACGGGCGTCCCCCAGGTGAGGGTGGACGACGCGCTCGCCGCCGACCAGGCGCTCTCGCACCTGTCGGCGCTGGGGCACGAGCGGATCGGCGTGATCCTCGGGCCGGTGGGTCACGTGCCCTCGGCACGGAAGCTCGCCGGGTTCGCCGCCTTCTGCGCGCGCCGGGGCGTACCCGCGGACGACTGGCGGCGGCTGGTGGCGCACGCGCTGTTCACGATGGAGGGCGGCGCCACGGCGCTGCCCCGGCTGCTGGCGGAGGGGGTCACCGGAATCGTTTGCGCCAGTGACGCCCTGGCGCTCGGGGCCGTCCGGGGAGCCCGCCGCCAAGGCGTCTCCGTGCCGCGGGACCTCTCGGTGGTCGGGTTCGACGATTCGCCGTTCATGGTGGCCACCGACCCGCCGCTGACCACCGCGCGGCAGCCGATCCAGGCGATGGCCTCGGCGGTCGTGGCCTCCCTGGCGGCGCAGATCGACGGCCATGCGGGAGCAAACGAACTGATGATGTTCGACACCGAGCTGATCGTCCGGGGCTCCACCGCCGCCCGGCCCCGCTGAACAGCCCGGAGCCCTTCCAGGTTTCTTGCACAAGCCGCTGAGATTACTTTCTTGCGTAGATGCATTGACTTCTTGCGTAACCGGCTTCTACCTTCGGCGCAGCTCAGTGCTCGGGGTCCGACAACCCCGCAGCGGACCCCCAGGAAGGCACGATCCCCATGGTTGGCATGTCCGGCATCAGCAGACGTCAGCTTCTCGGCTCGGCGACGGCCGTCGCCCTCTCCCTCGCCCTCACGGCCTGCGGCGGCTCCGGAGACTCGCCGTCCGGCGTGGACAAGAACGGCGTGGTCACGATCAGCGTGAACGGCATGCCCGCCAAGACGCAGGCCGTCGACCGCAAGAACTTCATGGAGGACGTCGCGGCCTTCGAGAAGAGCCACCCGAAGATCAAGATCGACGCCCGCGAGGGCCAGATGGACCCGAAGACCTTCGCGGCCAAGCTCGCGGGCGGCCAGCTGGAGGACGTGTACTACGTCTACTTCACCGACCCCGCCGGACTGATCCAGCGCCGCCAGGCCGCCGACATCTCGAAGTACACCGGCGACGTGCCGTACTTCGAGGACATCGACCCGGCGCTGATGAAGGTCTTCAAGGACGCCGAGGGCAAGACGTACGGCCTGCCCACCGGCAACTACTCGATGGGCCTGCTCTACAACCGCGACCTGTTCGCCAAGGCCGGTCTCGACCCCGACAAGCCGCCGGCCACCTGGGAGGAGGTGCGCACCGCCGCGAAGAAGATCAGCGCGCTCGGTGACGGCACGGTCGGCTACGCCGACTACAGCAAGAACAACCAGGGCGGCTGGCACCTCACCTCGTGGATCTACTCCATGGGCGGGGAGGTGGCCACGAAGCAGGACGGCCGCTGGAAGGCCGCCTTCGACAGCGAGGCGGGCCGCAAGGCGCTCAACGCCCTGCACGACATGCGCTGGACGGACAAGAGCATGGGCACCCGCCAGCTCCTGGAGATAGCCGACGTCCAGAAGATGATGGGCGCCGGCAAGCTCGGGATGTACATGGCGGGCCCCGACAACATCCCCACCATCGTCAAGCAGTTCGAGCGTGAGTACGAGGAGTACGGCCTGGCCGCGCTGCCCGGGACCGCGACCCTCGGTGGCGGCGACGGCTTCATGTTCAACCCGAAGGCCTCGCCGGAGAAGATCAAGGCCGGGCTGCAGTGGGTCCAGTGGAAGTACCTGCGGAGCCCCGAGCGGGAGAACGTCGACAGCAAGAGGTCCCAGAAGACGGGTGTGCCGATCGGGCTGCCGCAGCCCCGGCTGTTCGCCGGCGAGGCCCAGGCGGAGATCGACCGGATCCACGAGCAGTACGCCAACACCCCGGTGAAGAACTACCAGCCCTTCATCGAGCGCAACGCGCAGGTGGAGACCAAGGTCGAGCCGCCCAACGCCCAGCAGCTCTACACCGTCCTCGACGGCGTCATGCAGGCCGTGCTCACCAAGGAGGACGCGGACATCGACGCGCTGCTGGCCGCGGCCGCCAAGAAGGCCGACACCATCCTCGCCTCGGTGAAGTGACGTGACGATGTCCCTCCAGCCGCTCTCCACCGCAGCGGAGAAGGCCACCGGCGAAGACGGCTCCCCGTCCGGGCCCGCGCCCCGGACGGGGAAGCCCGTGGGAAACGCCCGGCTGCGCCGGGCCGTGCGGGAGAACCTGGTCGCCTACCTCTTCCTCGCCGCGGGAGTGCTCTGCTTCGCGCTCTTCTCCTGGTACCCGATCGTGCGCGGGGTCCTGCTCGGCTTCCAGCAGGTCAACTTCTCCGAACCCGCCCGGTGGGTGGGCCTGGACAACTTCCGGCGGCTGGTGGACGACCCGCTGTTCCTGACCGCCTGGCAGAACACCGGCTACTTCACCCTGCTCGCCCTCGTGTTCGGCTTCGCCGCACCGTTCGCCACCGCCGTCATCCTGAACGAACTGCGGCACGGGCGCTCGTACCTGCGCATGACCGTCTACCTCCCGGTCATGCTGCCGCCGATCGTCACCATGCTGCTCTGGCGCCAGTTCTACGACCCGGGCCCCGGCCTGTTCAACAATGTGCTGGAGGTCTTCCAGCTGCCGGCCCAGCAGTGGCTGGAGTCGGAGAACCTCGCCATGGTGTCCCTGGTCCTCGTCTCCACCTGGGCCAACATGGGCACGACCACCCTGATCTACCTGGCGGCACTCGGCGGCATCCCCGGCGAGCTGTACGAGGCGGCGGAGCTCGACGGTGCGTCGATCCGGCAGCGGCTGTGGCACGTCACGATCCCGCAGATGCGCTTCATCCTGATGATCACGCTGCTGCTCCAGGTCATCGGCACGATGCAGGTCTTCGTCGAGCCCTTCGTCCTCACCGGCGGCGGACCCGACGACGCCACCGTCACCGTGCTCCTGCTCCTGTACCGCTACGCCTTCGTCTACAACGACTTCGGCCTGGCCAGCGCCATGAGCACCCTGCTCTTCGTGGTGCTCGGCCTCTTCTCCGTCGTCTATCTGCGCCTGACCCGCAGCAAGGGCTGAGAGGAACCGTCGCCATGGCAGCCGAAACCCCCGTACGCACCCTGATCGCGCCCGCCGAGATGACCCGGCGCACCGGCCGGTTCCTCTACCGCTTCGTGCTCGTCGCCACCCTGACCGGCTTCACGATCGCCTTCGTCTTCCCGCTCTACTGGATGACTACGGGCGCGGTGAAGTCGTCGTCCGAGCTCGCCGACCCGAACCCCAGCCTCTTCCCCGAGAGCTGGCACCCCGAGAGCTACACGGACGCCTGGACGAACGTCGGACTTGGCCACTTCTTCCTCAACACGCTGGTCCTGGCCCTCGGGGCCTGGCTGACCCAGCTGCTGGTCGACGTGTCCGCCGCCTACGCCCTGTCCAAGCTCAGGCCCCTGCTCGGCAACGTCGTCCTCGGCATGATGCTGGCGACCCTGATGCTGCCGGTCTCGGCGCTGCTCGTCCCGACGTATCTGACGGTGGTCGACGTGCCGCTCTTCCACGTCAACCTCATCAACACACCGTTCGCGATCTGGCTGCCCGCCGCCGCCAACGCCTTCAACATCTTCATCCTCAAGCGGTTCTTCGACCAGATCCCCGCCGAACTCCTCGACTCCGCGCGGATCGACGGGGCGGGCACGCTCAGGGTCCTGGTCTCGGTGGTCCTGCCCCTGTCCCGGCCGGTGCTCGCCGTCGTGTCGATCTTCGCGGTCGTGGGGGTCTGGAAGGACTTCCTCTGGCCGATGCTCGTCCTCCCCGACGAGGCGAAGCAGCCCATCACCGTCGCGCTCAACCGGCTCTCCGAGTTCATGCCGGCCAACCAGCTCCTGGCCGGGATGGTCATGGCGAGCATCCCCCTGCTCGCCCTCTTCCTGGTCTTCCAGCGTCACATCATCGCGGGTCTCACCGCGGGCAGCCTCAAGGGCTGACCCACCCCCACAGGAAGGACACACAGACGTGTCTCCTGCACCAAGAAAGCGCTCCCGAGCCGCTGTCCGGCTCACGTTCCCCGTCCTCGTCTCCCTGCTCGGCACCGTGCTGTACGGGGTAGGGGGCGCACAGGCGGCCACCGTCACGGTGGAAGCCGAATCGGCCCAGCTGTCCGGGGGCGCCGCCGTCTCCACCGACCACAGCGGCTACACCGGGTCCGGCTTCGTCGGCGGCTTCACCGACGCCCACAAGGGCGCCGCCTCGGTGTCCTTCGGCGTGACCGCCCAGGCCGCGGGCACCGGTTCCGTGGCCCTGCGGTACGCGAACGGCACCGGCGCGACGATGACACTGAGCCTGTACGTCAACGGGGTCAAGGTCCGCCAGGTCGGCCTGGCGCCGACGGCGAACTGGGACACCTGGGCCACGCAACGGGAGACGGTCACCTACGCCAAGGGGGCCAACACCGTCGCCTGGACGTTCACCACGGCCGACAGCGGCAACGTCAACATCGACAACAGCACCGTCGACACCTCCGCCGGCACCGGGACCCCGACCCCCTCCGGCGCCCTGGAGGCGGAGTCCGCGCGGCTCTCGGGCGGTGCGGTCGCCGCCACCGACCACTCCGGCTTCACGGGCACGGGCTTCGCGAGCGGCCTCACCGACGCCAACAAGGGCTCCGCCTCCGTCTCCTTCGCCGTGAACTCGGCCGAGGCCGGAGCCGGTTCGGTGTCCCTGCGGTACGCGAACGGCACCGGCGCGACGATGACGCTGAGCCTGTACGTCAACGGGGCCAAGGTCCGCCAGGTCAGCCTGCCGGCGACCGCGAACTGGGACACCTGGGGCACGCGGGAGGAGGCGGTGACGTACGCCAAGGGGGCCAACACCGTCGCCTGGACGTTCACCACGGCCGACAGCGGCAACGTCAACATCGACAGCCTCACCCCGGCCACGCCCACCACGCCGACCGACCCCGGCGGCCCCACCACCCTGACCCACCAGGCCGAGGACGCCTTCGCCTCCGGCGGACCGGCCAGGGCCACCGCCGCCACGGGGTACGAGGGCAGCGCCTACCTCTCCGGCTTCACCGCCACCGGTGCGCGCGCCGTCTTCGCGGTGAACGCCCCCAGCGCGGCGACGTACCCCGTGACCGTGCGCTACCGCACCCCCGACGCCACCGCGTCGACCGTCACCCTGCTGGCCAACGGCACCACCGTCCGGCGGCTGACCCTGCCCGGCACCGGGGGCGCCTGGAAGAGCGCCGCCACCGACGTCCCGCTGCGCGCCGCGCTCAACCACGTCACCCTGCGGACCGCCTCCGGGGACAACGGGACCCTCCAGCTCGACGGGATCGGAGTCACCGGCTCCACCCCCAACGCCACCCGGGGCGCCACCATGCCGTACACCGCCTACGAGGCGGAGAACGGCAGCACGAACGCCGGCACGACCGGTCCCGACCGCACCTACCTGACCGTCCCGTCCGAGGCGTCGGGCCGCAAGGCCGTCGTCCTGGACGCCACCGGCGAGTACGTGCAGTTCACGCTGACCAAGCCCGCCAACGCCCTGACCCTGCGCTACTCCGTCCCGGACAACGCGGCCGGCACCGGCATCGACACCACACTCAGCGTCTACGCCGACGGCACCCAGCTCCGGGACCTGCCCCTCAGCTCCAAGTACAGCTGGGTCTACGGCGGTTACCCCTACACCAACGTCCCCTCCCAGGGCTCCGGCCACCACTTCTTCGACGAGACCCGCACCCTCCTGACCGGGACGCTCCCGGCGGGCACCGTGCTGAAGTTCCAGAAGGACGCGGGCGACACCGCCGCCTCCTACACGCTGGACCTCGTCGAGACGGAGACCGCTCCCGCCGCGCTGACCATGCCGTCCACCGGCTTCGTCTCCGCGACGACGCTCGGGGTCACCCCGAACGACTCGGGTGACGACACCGGAGCCCTCAACACGGCCATCAGCACCGCCACGTCCCAGGGCAAGGGCCTCTGGCTGCCGACCGGCACGTACGACATCTCGGGACACGTCGACCTCGCCGGAGCCGACCTGCGCGGCGCCGGCCAGTGGTACACCGTGCTGCGCGGCAAGAACGGCAAGGGCGGGCTCTTCGGACGCGGCGGGACCAGCAACGTCCAGGACCTCATGATCGCCGGGGACGTCTCCTACCGCGACGACGCCAACTTCGACGCGGCTGTCGAGGGAGACTTCGGCAACGGGTCCACCCTGACGAACCTCTGGATCCAGCACACCAAGGTCGGCCTCTGGATCGACGCCCCGACCAACGGCCTGTACGCCTCCGGGCTCCGCATCCGCGACACCTTCGCGGACGGCGTCAACCTCCACAAGGGGACCAGGGCGACCGAGGTCGCGCACAGCAGCGTCCGCAACACCGGTGACGACGGGCTCGCGATGTTCTCCGAGGCCCAGGCGGTCACGGACAGCGCGTTCCGCTTCAACACCGTGCAGCTCCCGATGCTCGCCAACACCGTCGGCATCTACGGCGGCCACGGCAACCGGGTCGAGGACAACCTCCTCGCCGACACGGTCACCGGCTCGTCCGGCATCGCCATCAGCAGCCGCTTCGCCCCGGTCCCCTTCAGCGGGACGACCTCCGTGCAGCGCAACACCCTGACGCGCACAGGCGGCTACGAACCCAACTGGCAGAGCAAGCTCGGCGCCCTGTGGATCTACGCCGACTCCTCCGACATCACCGCGCCCGTCCTGGTCAAGGACAACGACATCCTCGACAGCACCTACAGCGGGCTCCTCGTGTCCTGGCAGAAGAACGTCAGCGCGCTCACCGTCGACGGGCTGAAGATCGACAAGGCCGGGTCGTACGGCATCGAGATCAACTCCGCGGGGGCCGGAACCTTCTCCCGCGTGACCGTGAGCGGCGCCACCGCCGGCGGTCTCTCCAGTGCGGGTGGCTTCACGATCACCCGGGGCGCCGGCAACACCGGCTGGTAGCCCGAAAACCGGTGCGGGCCCGCCCCTGACCTGCGGGCCCGCACCACCCCATGTATACCGAGCAAGGAGTCTCAGTGACCACCCACTGGTGGCGGCACGCCGCGATCTACCAGATCTACGTACGCAGCTTCGCGGACGGCGACGGGGACGGCACCGGCGATCTCGCCGGGGTCCGCAGCCGCCTCCCGTACCTGCGCGAGCTCGGCGTCGACGCCCTGTGGTTCAACCCCTGGTACACCTCGCCGATGGCCGACGGCGGCTACGACGTGGCGGACTACCGCGACATCGATCCGCTCTTCGGGACCCTCGCCGAGGCGGAGCTGCTCATCACCGAGGCCCACGGACACGGGCTGCGCGTCCTGATCGACCTGGTGCCGAACCACTGCTCCGACCAGCACGTCTGGTTCCGTGACGCGCTTGCCGCGGGCCCCGGATCCCCGGAGCGGGAACGCTTCTGGTTCGTCCCCGGCCGGGGTGCGGACGGCGAGCTGCCGCCCAACGACTGGACCTCGTACTTCGGCGGCAGCGCGTGGACCCGGGTGACGGAGGCCGACGGCACCGCCGGGCCCTGGTACCTCCACATGTTCGCGCCCGAGCAGCCCGACCTGAACTGGGAACACCCGGAGGTGCGCGCCGAGTTCGAGGACGTCCTGCGCTTCTGGCTGGACCGGGGCGTGGACGGCTTCCGCATCGACGTCGCCCACGGCCTGGCGAAGAAGCCGGGCCTGCCCGACGTCGGCCCGGACCCCGACGTCACCGACCTGCCCTACCAGGACTGCGACGCCGTCCACGACATCTACCGCTCCTGGCGCAAGATCCTCGACACGTACGGCGGTGACCGCACGTTCGTCGGGGAGGTCTGGCTGCCGACCCCCGAGCAGTCGGCCCGCTACCTGCGCCCCGACGAGCTGCACTCGGCGTTCAACTTCGACTTCCTGTGCTGCGCGTGGGACACGGACGCCCTGCGCCGGGTCGTCGAGGAGACCTTCGCCGGGCACGCCCCGGTGGGCGCGCCCCCCACCTGGGTCCTGTCCAACCACGACACGATCCGCCACGTCACGCGGTACGGGCGTGAGGACACGTCGTTCGACATGGGCGACAAGCGGCTGCTCGACCCGAGCGACCCGGTGCTCGGCCGTCGCCGGGCCCGGGCGGCGGCCCTGCTGACGCTGGCGCTGCCGGGCGGGGTGTACGTGTACCAGGGCGACGAGCTGGGCCTGCCGGAGGTGCAGGACCTGCCCGACGCGCTGCTCCAGGACCCCACCTTCGTGCGGTCGGGCGGAGTGGACCGGGGGCGTGACGGATGCCGCGTGCCGTTGCCGTGGAGCGGGTCGGGGGCCTCGCTCGGCTTCTCGCCGGAGCCGGCCACGGCCGCCCCCTGGCTTCCGCAGCCCGCGGACTGGTCCGCCCTGAGCGTCGCCGCGCAGGAGTCGGACCCGGACTCCTTCCTCAGCCTCTACCGGGCGGCACTCGCCCTGCGCCGGGAGCGCCTGGCCGTCCTGCCGGAGGCGCTGACCTGGGTCGAGGCGGGGCCGGGGACGCTGTGCTTCGACCGGGACGGCGGCTTCCGCTGCGTGGTCAACGCCTCGGAGTCCGCGGTGGCGCTGCCGGAGGGCGCGGACGTCCTGATCGCCAGCGGCCCGCTGGCGGACGGGGAACTGCCCCCGGACACGGCGGCCTGGCTGTCGCTCTAGGGTCCTCGCTCCAGGGTCCTCGCTCAGCCTGATGTCCCCGGCCGCCGTCCAGGCAGCCGGGGACATCCGGGTCTTCCGCCGATCAGAGGGCCAGGGACAGCAGCACCGGCGCCGCACGCCGGTTCAGCGTGGCGGCCGCGGCCCGCAGCCGGTGCGCGTGCTCGATGGGCAGGGACAGGGCCAGGCAGCCCGCGGACGAACCGGCCGTCAGGGGGACCGCCGCGCAGACCGTGCCCACGGCGTACTCCTGGAGGTCCAGGACCGGTACCGTCGCCGGCTGGCTGTCCAGCTTCGAGAAGAGCACCTTCTCGCTGGTGATCGTCCGCGACGTCAGCCGTGCGATCCGGTGCCGTGCCAGGTGGTCGCGCCGGCCGTTCTGGTCGAGCTGGGTGAGCAGGCACTTGCCGATCGCGCTGGCGTGCGCCGCCGAGCGGAAGTCCACCCACTCGTTGACGGCGGGTGTGCGCGGCCCGTCCGCGACCTGGGTGACACGGATCTCCCCGTCGACGTACCGGCTGACGTAGACCGCCGCGCCGACCGAATCCCGCAGCTGCACCAGCGTCTGCTGGAGCTTGGCCTCCAGGGCCAGCTTGCGGGCGGCGCCGGAGCCGAGCTCCAGCAGCGAGGAGCCGACGATGTAGGCGCCGTCGGCGACCTGCTCGATGTACCCCTCGCGGCGCAGCGTCAGCAGGAGAGGGGCCAGATGACCGGTCGGCAGCCCCGTCTCCCGGGAGATCCGGGCCTCGGTCACGCCGCCGCCGTGCGTCGAGACGGACTCGAGCACACGCAAGGCGTACTGCACCGAATGGAACGGCGCCTTCGGCTCGGGCTTCAACGCCACGGTTCCCCCTTCAGGGCCTCTACCAGGTTGCGACCACAAGCTCACGACCCACGATAGTCGTGAACAGGCCGATATGGAGGGGCTGTCGGGTAGTTGATGGTGCGCCCCGGCTCCGTCAGCTGGGGCGCACTCGCTTGGCATATGCCAGAGTCACGGGCGTTACGCCAAGGACGAGGTCACAGGACCGCGTTGAGGAACTCGCGCGTACGTTCGTGTTCGGGGTCGGTGAATATTTTCTCCGGGGAACCGGACTCCACGACCCGTCCCGCGTCGAACATCAACACCTTCTCGGACACGTCCCGGGCGAAGTTCATCTCGTGGGTCACGCAGAGCATCGTGATGTCGGTGGTCCTGGCGATGTCGCCCAGCAGATCCAGCACACCGGCGACGAGTTCGGGGTCCAGCGCCGACGTCACCTCGTCGAGCAGCAGGATCTCCGGCCGCATCGCCAGCGCGCGGGCGATGGCCACGCGCTGCTGCTGGCCGCCGGAGAGCTGTGAGGGATGGGCGTCGGTCTTCCCGGAGAGCCCGACCAGGTCGAGCAGCTCCCGGGCCCGTGTCTCCGCCTCGTCGCGGTCCATCCCCAGCACGTTGACCGGGGCCTCGGTGATGTTCTGGAGCACCTTCATGTTCGGGAAGAGGTTGAACTGCTGGAAGACCATCCCGATCTTCTTCCGGGACTCCCGCAGATCCTTCTCACCCGCCGGCTTCAGCGCGCCGGACGGCGTCCGCACGTGCGAGAGCGGCGAGCCGTCGACCCAGATCACGCCGTCGCTGACCCTCTCCAGGGTCATCAGCAGCCGCAGGATGGTGGTCTTGCCCGAGCCGCTCGGCCCGATGAGCGTGACGTGCTCGCCGCGCCGCACGGTGAAGTCCAGCTCGTCCAGGACCACATGGTCGCCGTACCGCTTGACGACCTTGTCGAAGCGGACCAGTGGCTCGACCCCGGTCACCAGGGGGTCCGGAGCCGCGTCGGTGGTCTTCTCCAGGGGGGCGGGTTCAGTGGCCAAGGCGCTTCTCCAGCTTTCTCATCAGCAGCGACGTGGGGTAGCTCGCGACCAGGAAGACCAGTCCGGCGAGCGTGAATACCTCGGTGTACGCGAAGTGGTCGGCGCCGTAGCTACGGGCTTCGAAGACCATCTCGTGCACCGTGATCACGGCGAGGAACGGGGTCTCCTTGAACATCGAGATCGCGTAGTTGCCGAGGGCGGGCAGCACGTTGCGCACCGCCTGCGGCAGGATCACGGCCTGCCAGGTCCGGCGGGGGGTGAGCGAGAGCGCCCGGCAGGCCTCCCACTGGCCCTTGGGCACCCCGTCGATGCCCGCCCGGTACACCTCGGAGGTGTACGTGGCGTAGTGGACGCCCAGGACCACGATGCCGATGGTCAGCGGCTCCACGGAGGTGAAGAGGGCCGCGGCGCCGACCAGCTGCACCAGCAGCGGGGTGGCGCGGACGAACTCCATCACCGCCTTCACCGGCACCGTCACGAACCGGGAGGGCGCGCGGTTGGCCACCGCGATGGCGAGCCCGAGCACCGCCGCGAGGAGCGTGCCGAGCACGGTCGCGAGCAGGGTGACCCGGAATCCTTCGAGCAGCAGGGGGAGAGCTTCCCCCGCCGCGGACCGGTCGAACGTGTTCACCGGGCACCTCCGGCCGTGGCGACGGCTTCCGCCGTACGGGTCTTGAGCAGGCCGCGTGCCCCGGTGTGGAGGCCGAGCCGGCGCTTGGCCGACCGCTCCAGCAGGTTCATCAGCAGCGTCAGCGCGTAGGCGAGCACGAAGTAGACGGCCAGCAGCAGCAGATAGGCGGTGAGGGTCTCACCGGTGAGGCTGCGGATGTGCTCGATCGTGGTCATGAAGTCGGCCGCGGAGATCAGCCACAGCAGGGGCGTGCACTTCAGCAGCTGGATCAGCAGGTTGGTGAAGGACGGGATCATCTGCACCCAGGCCTGGGGAAGGATCACCTTCCGCATCCGGTGCAGCGGCGTCATGTTCAGCGCCACGGCCGCCTCGTACTGGGCGCGGGGCACGGAGTTGATCGCGCCGCGCACGATCTCGGATCCGTACGCCCCGTAGTTCAGGCCGAAGGCGACGACACCGCAGAGCAGCGGGGTCAGTTCGTAGCCGGTCAGCTGGGGCATCGCGTAGTAGAGCCAGAACAGCTGGATGTAGAGGGAGGTGCCGCGGAAGAACTCCACGACGATCCGGGAGAAGCCGCGCACCAGCAGCAGCCCGCTGCCCGCGGCGAGGCCCAGGGCGAACGACAGGAGCAGTGCGAGCAGGGAGCCCAGGACGGTGGCCTGGACCGTCACCCACAGGCCCGATCCGACTTGGGGGAGCTCGTCGAGGAGTGTGGAGAAGAAGTCGCTCATACGGTGCGGTCCGCCCTCGTCAGCCCTTGCACAGGTCGGCCGTCTTCAGCGTGGCCGGCGGGATCTCCGTGGCGCCGAAGCCGTAGTCCTTGAGCAGTTCCACGTAGCGGGACCGGTCCGACACGATCTTCCTGAGCTCACGGTTGAAGGAGTCCCGAAGGTCCTCGTTGCCCTGGCGGAACACCGCGCCGCCGGGGGAGAACTGCTGCTTCCCGTCGAGCTCCGGCACGAAGGCCTCGGTGACCTCGGTGTCCGGGTTCGTCCTGGCGAGCCAGCGCAGCGAGATGCCGGTCAGCAGGAAGGCGTCGACCCGGCCGCCCTTGACGGCGTCCGCGCCGTCCTGGGGCTTCTGCAGCGTCTTGATCTTCCGCTCGGCGATGCCCGCGCCCTTGGCGTACGAGCCCTCCACCGCACCGGACATCACGCCCACGGTGACCCCGGCCGCCTTCGCGGACGCCAGGTCGGTGAGCTTCCTCGGGTTGCCCTTCTCCACCATCAGGGCGGTGGGGGAGATGAACTCCGGCTCGGAGAAGAGGGCGTTGGCGCAGCGCTCGGGGGTGATCGCCATGCCCGCGCTGACCACGTCGTACTTGCCGGCCTGCAGACCGGGGATGAGGCCGTCCCACTCCGAGAGGGTGGGCTTCAGCTCCTCGACGCCGAGCGCCTTGAATATCTCCCGGTGCAGGGTGGGCGCCTCGCCCTTGAGCTCCTTGCCCTCCATGTATCCGTACGGGGCCTCGTTGGCGTAGGCGACCCGGACGAAGCCCTGCTTGCGGAGCTTGTCGAGCGCGCCCTCACCGTCCGCGGCGCCCGCGTCGGTCTTGCTGCACGCGGAGAGCAGGCCGGGGACGACGAGCAGACCTCCCACGGCCGCGGTTCGATTGAGGAAGCCCCGACGGGACAGGTGAGGGAAGTCAGCCATGGTTCGCAATCTCCTGGAGAAATCGGGGTGTCGAACAGTCCGGACAGGGTGAGCACCTGCCCGATCCCGGACGCCTAAGCAGGAAGCGCTGTCATGTAACCGAACGGTGGCCGGAGGGTGACCTTCCCGTGTCTCGTCATGGGCGGAGGGCGACGAGGGGTGTGCGAGGCGTATTCCCCCCGAGGCACCGGCGCATGACTGGTCGTCAATCGGGCCTATCGGGCGTGGATGTCCGGGGAAGGGACGTAACCGCGCTGTATGTCCACCACGTTGGGGAGCTGTTCGCCCGCCGCCCAGAGCTCGTACATCGACACGAACTGCTCGCCCAGCCGGTCCCGCCAGCCCGCGGTGTCCCCGCTCATGTGCGGGGAGACCACGAGGCCCGGCACGTCCCACAGCGGGCTGGAGGGGCCCAGGGGTTCCTCCTGGAACACGTCGAGCGCGGCACCCGCGATCCAGTGGCTGCGCAGCGCGTCGGCCAGGTCCTCCTCGACCGTCAGCGGGCCGCGCCCCACGTTGACGAAGTGGGCGGAGGGCTGGAGCATTCCGAAGAAGCGGGCGTCGAACATCCCGCGCGTCGCGTCCGTCAGCGGCGCCGCCGCGATCACCCAGTCCGCGCTCGCCGCCAGCCGGTCAAGGTCCTCGATGCCGTGGATGGTGCGCCGCGCCGTACGCCCGACGAGCGCCACCCGGACGCCCAGGCCGTGCAGCAGCCGCATGATCTCCCGGCCGATGGGGCCCGCGCCGACGACCACGGCACGGGTGCCGGCGAGCCCCCGGGTCTCCCGGTGGCGCCACCTGTGCTCACGCTGGAGCTCCAGCGTGCGGGGGAGGTCCTTCGCGAACGCGAGCACGAGCCCCGCGACGTACTCGGCGATCGGCAGCTCGAAGACGCCCCGCGCGTTGGTGACGACCGTGGGGGAGGCGGCCAGCTCAGGGCAGAGCAGCCGGTCCACCCCGGCGCTCGCCGTGTGCACCCAGCGGGGGCGCGGCCCGTCGCCCGGCCAGGCGGCCCGTACGGCGTCGGAGGTGAAGTCCCAGACCAGCAGGACGTCCGCCCCGGGCAGCCGCTCGGCCAGCGTCCGCTCGTCGGCGTACCGGACGACGGCCCGGCCGGTCAGCCGGCCGAGGCGCGGTGACGGGTCGGTGTCGAGGACGAGGATCACAGGAGTGGTCATCAGGAATGACCACGCTCGCACCGGGGGCCGGACCCGTCAACCGGGCCTCGGCGCCGCGGGAGAAACCCCAGCTCACGCCTGTTGCGGGCGACGATACGGGGCCATAAGGGGAATACTTGTCGCAGGCAGGGGCACCGGTGACGGGAGTGCCGGCAGGGCATCCGGACCCATGGGAAGGATGGACATGACGACCGTAGGACTTCTTTATCCGGGCCACGCCGCGGAGGACGACTTCCCGCGGATCGAGGTCATGCTCGACAGCGACATCAGAGTGCCGCTCTTCCACACCGACATCGACGAGGACGCCCGCAGGGCCGGGAACCTCCGTGCGGCGGGCACGCCCGACCGGCTGGCCGCCGGGGCCGAGGAGCTGCGGATGGCCGGTGCCGAATCCCTGGTCTGGGCCTGCTCCGGCGGCAGTTTCGCCTACGGCTGGGACGGGGCGCACCAACAGGCGGCCGAGCTGGCCAGGGCCGCCGGGCTCCCCGCGTCCAGCACGTCCATCGCCTTCGTCCACGCGGTGCGCGAGCTGGGTGCCTCCCGCGTCGCGGTCGCCGCGACCTACTCGGAGGACGTCGCCGCGCTGTTCGCGGACTTCCTCGGGGCCGGGGGCGTCGAGGTGGCCGCCACCCGGGGCAGCGGCATCATCACGGCGACCGACGCGGCCGCCGCCGACGTGGAGCTCGTGAAGGAGCTGGCCGTCGCCGGGGACCACCCCGACGCCGAGGTCGTCGTGCTCCCCGACAACGCCCTGCACACCGCCGCGTACGTCCCCGAGCTGGAGGAACTTCTCGGGAAGCCGGTCCTCACCGCCAACCAGGTGGCGGTCTGGGAAGGCCTCCGGCTGGCCGAGCGCCGCATCTGGGCCCCCACCCTCGGCACCCTCTTCGCCACCCGCGAGCCCCCGCTGGGCGCCGTCGAGCCCCGGGGCATCGAGGTCCGGGAGTAGGCGCACGGGACCGTCCCGTACGGCTGCCGAGGCGGGCGTACGGGAATAAGCGGAGCCATCCTCCTGTTTGCACCCTCCGGTACACAGACGCAGCACCGGAGAGGCCAGACACGTGGACGAGAACCGAGGCGACGAGATTCGCGGCACGGCGAGGGGGACGGCCTCCGTACCCCTCTCCGTGCTCGACCTGGTGACCGTGGGCCAGGGGCGCACCGCGACCCAGGCGCTGCGCACCGGTGTGGACATCGCCAAACTGGCCGAGAGCCGCGGTTTCCACCGCTACTGGGTCGCCGAGCACCACTCCATGCCCGGCGTCGCCTCCTCGTCCCCCGCCGTGATCCTCGCGCACCTGGCCGCCCACACCGAGCGCATCAGGCTCGGCTCGGGCGGCGTGATGCTGCCCAACCACGCCCCGCTGGTGATCGCCGAGCAGTTCGGCACCCTGGAGGCGATGGCCCCCGGCCGCGTCGACCTCGGCCTCGGACGGGCCCCCGGCACGGACGGCGCGACCGCCGCCGCCCTGCGCCGCACCGACCGGCTGAACGAGGGCGCCGACGACTTCCCGCAGCAGCTGGCGGAGCTGACCCGCTTCCTGGACGACGACTTCCCGGACGGGCACCCCTACGCCCGCATCCACGCCGTCCCCGGCCCGGTGCAGGCCACCTCGCCCGGCGGCGTGCAGTCGGCCGCCCGGCCGCCCGTCTGGCTGCTGGGCTCCTCCGGTTTCAGCGCCCGGCTCGCGGGTGTCCTCGGCTTGCCCTTCGCGTTCGCCCACCACTTCTCGGCCCGGAACACCGTCCCGGCCCTGGACCTGTACCGGGAGTCCTTCAAGCCGTCCGCGGTGCTCGACGCCCCCTACGCCCTCATCGGGGTCGCGGCACTGGCCGCCGACGACGAGCGCGAGGCGCGGCGCCAGGTCCTCACCGGCGCCCTGTCCATGGTCCGGCTGCGCACCGGGCGCCCCGGTCTCGTGCCGACCCCCGAGGAGGCCGAGGCGTACGACTTCAGCCCCATGGAGCGCGAGTTCGTCGACGGCTGGCTGAAGGACATCGTCCACGGCACGGCGGACGAGGTCCGCGCCGGACTCGACGACCTGGCCAAGCGGACCGGCGCCGACGAGCTGATGATCACGGCGAACGCGCACGGCGGCGACGCCCGGCTGCGCTCGTACGAGCTGATCGCGGACGCCTACGGGCTGCCCACGGCGGCCTGACCACCCGCGTCCTGACCTCCGTCCGGATGACCTCCGGACGGACGGCGGGACGGACGGCCGGCCTCCGGAGTCGCGGTCAGCCCTCCGGAGGCCGGGAGCCGATCAGCTCGGCGATCCGCTCCGGGGCCACCGCGCGCGAGTACAGCCACCCCTGCCCCGTGTCGCAGCCGATCCGCCGCAGCCGCTCCGCCTGGCCCGAGGTCTCCACGCACTCCGCGGTGACCGTCAGCCCGAGGCGGTGCGCCAGCTGCACCATGGCCTCGACGATCGTCTCGTCGGCGGGGCTGGGGTGCGCGCCGTCCTCGTAGCGGAAGCCGCGCACGAAGGAGCCGTCCAGCTTCAGTACGGAGACGGGCAGCCTGCTCAGATAGGCGAGGTTGGAGTAGCCCGTGCCGAAGTCGTCGATCGCGATACGGACGCCCATGTCGCTGAGGGCCTGAAGGACCCGCAGCGGCCGGCCCGACGACCCCATGACCGCCGATTCGGTGAGCTCCAGCTGCAGCAGGCCGGGATCGAGGCCGGTCTCCGCGAGGATCTCCGCCACGTCGGCGACCAGATCGGAGTCCCGCACCTGCCGCACCGCGACGTTGACGCTGATGAACAGAGGTGGCTCGTCCGGGTGTTCCAGCTGCCACCGGCGGGCCTGGCGGCAGGCCGTGCGCAGCACCCACCGGCCCAGCTCGACGATCGTGCCGTCCTCCTCGGCGATCGGGACGAACCGGCTCGGTGCCAGCAGCCCGAACCGCGGGTGGTTCCACCGCACCAGGGCCTCCACGCCCCGTACGACCTCGTCCGCCATGCCGACCAGCGGCTGGTACTCCAGTGTGAACTCCCCGCGGTCGACGGCCGGGCGGAGTGTGGAGGAGAGCGCCTGCCGGGTCATCCGGTGCGCGTTGCGCTCGGGGTCGAAGAGGGTCCAGCGGGCACGGCCGTCGGCCTTCGCCCAGTACAGCGTGGTGTCCGCCGCCTGCATCAGGGCGGTGGCCGAGGTGCCGGCCGACGACCGCTCCACCACCCCGATCGACGCGGAGACGGACAGCCGGTGTCCGGCCACCTCGAACGGCCGCTGGAGGGCGGCGAGCACCGAGCGGGCGAGCTCGGTGAGCTGGTGCGTACCAGAGGAGTCGTCCACCAGGATGGCGAACTCGTCTCCGCCGAGGCGTGCCACGAGGTGGCCGCCGGTGCGGTGGTCGTCGGCCTCGGCGCAGTCGGTGAGCCGTCCGGCGACGGCGGCGAGCAGCCGGTCGCCGGTGCGGTGGCCGAGGGTGTCGTTGACCGCCTTGAAGCCGTCGATGTCCAGGTAGCAGAGGCCGATCCGGCCGTGGCGGGACGCTGTCCCGTCCGCGGGCGGCGCGCTCTCCAGAGCCGTCGCGAGCCGTTCGAAGAACAGCGTGCGGTTGGGCAGCCGGGTCACGGGGTCGTGCATCCGCAGATGGCGCAGCCGCTCCCGCAGCTCGCGCCGGTCGCTGACGTCGGCGACGGTCAGCAGGACCCGCCCCGCACGGTCCGCCGGTGGTTCGCCCATCGGCGCGACGGTGATCTCGGCCCACAGCGGCCGGCCGTCCGCGTGCTTGAGCCGCCGGGCGCACCGGAGCCGGGGGCGGGTGCCGCGCAGGACCTCGGTGTACTCCTGCCGGGCGGTGCTGTCCGAGGTGAGGCCGACGAGGTCCGCCGCGAGCCGGCCGGTGAGGGACGTGGGGTCCGTCCCCAGGAGCGCGCCCAGCGCGTCGTTCGGCCTGACGATCCGGCCGAGGTGGTCGACGACGGCCATCGGGAGGGCGGCGGCGGCGAACGCGGCGCGGTATTCGCGCAGCTCGGAGAGGTCGGACCCCTGATGATCACGCTGTGTGACCTCTGATGGCGCGGCGCCGGGGGACACACCCGCCCGGGGCGTCGGCCCTTCGGAGGTTCCGCTCACCGCTCGCTCCCGCTGTGCAGATTGTCGTGAACAGGTGTGGCCGGGCAGGGGGCGTGGAGAGGAGCGTCGCGCCGGAGGCGGGAACCACGCAGGAAAACGAGGTGAAGCATAGAGGGTGGCGCGCCGGCCGTTCCAACGCGCCCGCCGTTTCGGACACGCGGCACGCGCATGGCCCATGTCTGTCCCACGCCTGTCCCGCGCAGGGCACCCTCAAGCGTTTTGACCAGAGATGATTAGTTCTGCGCTGATCTGGTGGTTTCGGATTCCGGAGTGAACAAATGTGACTGTCCGTGAGGGGGGTCGGTCGACGCAGGCTGATCGTCGCGGACTCGGGCTGACCCGTGTGGGGCAGCACAACAGGGCGTGCGCCACCGAACCGGCACAGGGTGAGGGGGAAGTCCCGCACTCGCCACCCGGAGGTAGATGTGCCGCGTCAGCACGGATCCCGGGGAGTGGAGAGGCCGAGCCTGCGCAGCGCGGCGGCTGCTCTCACCTCCCTCCTGGCGCTCGCCGCCACCGGGCTCGTCGCCGGCCCCGCCGTGGCGGCCACGCGCGACGCGGGACCGTGCGCCCTGCCCAGGACGGGAGCGCACCACTCCCTGGGCCTCGACACCTGGAACGACGCCTACCCGCGCCCCGGCCGCGGCCTCGACGCGGTCATGGTCTTCCTCTCCTTCCCCGACTCCGGTCCCGTCGTGTCCCCCGACGTGCTGGCCGCCGACTACTTCCCCTCGACCACCCGCTTCTTCCAGCGCGCCTCGTACGGGAAGTTCACCCTGCGCGCCCACCCCCAGCGGCAGTGGACCCGGATGCCGCGCCCCTCCACCTGGTACGGCATACAGCGCGACTGGAGCTCCGAGCGCCGCAGCGCCTACCTGCGCGACGCGATCGAGGCCGCCGACGAGCGGACCGACTTCTCGGCGTACGACATCGTCTACCTCGTCGCCGACCCGGACGCGCCCGGTGTCGACTCCGACGCCACCAAGGTCGTCAACTTCGACCGGCCGCTGCGCGCCGACGGCACGGACATCAGGCGCGTCGTCACCGTCTTCGAGGAACACCCGCCGGACCGGAACGTCCTCGCGCACGAGACCGGACACGTCTTCGACCTGGCGGACCTCTACCACCGCCCGGAGGACGGCAAGGGCGACTGGGACACCTACGTCGGCGACTGGGACGTCATGGGGAGCCAGTTCGGCCTCTCCCCGGACCTGTTCGGCTGGCACAAGTGGAAGCTCGGCTGGCTGGAGGGCGAGGAGGTCGTCTGTGTGCAGGGGGCCGCGGACCTCACCCTGGAACCCATGGCCGAGGTGCCCGTGCCGGGCGCCTCCGTCGGGACCCGGCTCGCGGTCGTGCGGACCGGAGCCGACAGCGCGCTGGCCATCGAGGCCCGCAGCGCCACCGGCAACGACCGGACGACCTGCACCGAGGGTGTGCTCGTCTACCGCGTCCGCAACGCGACACCGTCCGGCGGTGGCCCGGTCGAGGTGCTGGACACCCACCCCGCCTCCGACGCCTGCTGGGACCGCTCCGTCTACCCGCCCCTCGCGGACGCCCCGCTCCGGGAGGGCGAGCGCTTCACCGTGCCGGGCGAGCGCATCCGTATCGACGTCGCCGACCGGACCCCGTCGGGGGCCTGGACCGTCCGGGTCACCACCGGCACCTGAAACCGGGACCGGCGCACGAAGAAGCCCCCTCGCTTCCGCGAGGGGGCTTCTTCCGTCGGTGCGCCGTCAGGGACTCGAACCCCGGACCCGCTGATTAAGAGTCAGCTGCTCTAACCAACTGAGCTAACGGCGCCTGGTGACGTCGTAGACATTAGCACCCGGATCGGCGGGAGGAAAAATCGAATTCCCGGTGGTCGACGGGGCCGCCGACCTGCCCACCCGTACACAGGCCCACAGCAGCACGTCCGGGCCCGGCAGCCAGGGGTTGCGGGTGTCCGGGGCGACCACCCAGCGCGGCCCGCCGGAGCCCGCGCCGCCGGTCAGGGCCGGGACGGTGACCGCGTCCCCCGTGCCGTGGCAGAGCACCGGGGGCAGGGCGCCCTCGTGCCCGCGCGCACCGTCGGCGGAGCCCGTGCCCCACTCCTCCCAGGCCAGCAGGGACGGAAGGCGCTGGGCCGTGCCCGGGGAGGCGAACAGCAGCATCCGGCCGCGGTGCGTGGCGACCGGGCCCGAGCCCGGCCCCTCCGCCCAGAGCCGCTCCAGCATGCGCCTGCCGAACAGCGCCGGCACGTTCACGACGTCGAAGGAGGAGCCGCAGGGCAGCACACCGGGGGCGGAGGGGCGGGCCTCCCACTGCGAGAGCGTGCTGCGCGGGTAGGACGAAGCCCCCGCCAGCCAGGCGGCCCCGGACGCCGTGACCTGCGCGGCCCTGTCGTCGGCCCGGTGGTCGGAGCGGTCCCGGAGCAGGGCGAAGATGTCGACGCCGTGGTGCGGGCCGGCATCGGTCCGCAGAGTCGTTCCGTCGTTCAGCCATGCGCTCATGGGTCATGTCTACCGGCCGTGACGCTCCTGTCTCCCAGAGTTACCGAAAGCCGGACAGGACGTGGGGCGACGGGGTATCTTGCCCGACGGCATATGCCAGAGGTGTACCCGCAGTGACGAGCGGGTGCGCTGCCGGGACCCGGTCGCCGCGAGCGGTGGTCAGGGCGCGGGGTCGTTCAGCAGGGACCGGCCGAACTCGATCATCTTCTTGGCGTAGTCCTCGGTCCACTCCGCCCGGGCGGCTATGTCCGCGGCCGTGAGCCGGTCGAACCGGCGCGGGTCGGCGAGCTGGGCGGCGGCCACGGCCTGGAACTCCACGGCCCGGTCGGTCGCCGCCCGGAAGGCGAGCGTCAGCTCCGTCGCGCGGGCGAGCAGCTCCTTCGGGTCCTCCATCGACTCCAGGTCGAAGAAGTGCTCCGGATCCGCCGCCGCCTCCGACGGCTCGAAGAGCAGCGGCGCCGGACGCAGCCTCTGCCGCTCGTTCCGCTCGGACTGTGCCATGTGGTGTTCCTCCCTCGTACGGCCGGACGGCCACCTTCCATTGTCCAGCCCGGCGCAAGAGCGCTTCCCAGGATCAGGGCGTCCAATGCACGCGGTGCTCGGAGAGGTGGGCCAGGACCGCGTGATTCGCCTCCCAGCCGTCGGGGAACTTCACCGTCACGCCCAGCTGGACCGGCTCCGTCGACGGGTGCTCGTCCAGCAGGTCGGCGACCCCCTCCCGGCACACGACGACGCACGCGTGCCGGTGGCGCGAGGCCAGCACGCACAGCCGGCCCGTCTCCAGGTGGAACGCGGTGGCGTCCGGCCGGCCCGACAGGGGGTGCAGCACCACGGTCACGTCGAACTCGCGGCCCTGGAGCCGGTTCGCCGTGTCCACCGCCACGCCCGTCACCCCGAGCTCCGCGAGCGCCGCCCGCACCGCGGCGGCCTGGTCGCGGTGGGCCGTGCCGACCGCGACCCGGTCCGCCGTCACCGGCACCGGGCCCGGGGCCCGCTCGCTCGTCGCGGCGCCGCCCCGGTCCAGCAGCCTCCGGACCACCTGGGCGACGGCCCGGACCGCCTCGGGGTCCGTGCGCGGGGTGTGCCGGGCCGGAAGCTCCAGCAGCCCCCAGCCGGACTCCGCCGCCTCGTCCAGCACCCGGTCGGGGCCCGAACCGTCCGAGGGCACACCGAACGACAGCCGCCGGTCGCCGTGGTCCGTACCGCTGCGGAACGGGGTGTACGGGTAGAACGCGGCCGAGACCAGCGGCGCCGCAGACGCCGGAAGCCGCCACGACACCGGCAGCCGGTGCTGCGGCAGCTCCGGATTGTGCGCGAGCAGGGTCGAGACGGCGCTCGCCGAGGGGTCGTACGAGAGGCCCGCCCACTGGTCGGCGCCCACGATCGAGAAGGGGTCCAGCTGACCCGGATCCCCGACGAACAGCGCCCGCTCGAACAGGCCGGCCACGGCCAGCAGGGCGTCCGACCGCATCTGGTAGGCCTCGTCGACGATCGCGTGCCCCCACGGCTCGACGTTCTTCACGTGGGCCCACTTGGCGGCCGTGGAGATGACGATGTCCAGGCCCGCCAGATCCGCCGCCTTCGCCGACTTCCGCACGTTGTCCAGACCGTCCAGGACCTTGTCGTACGGATCGGAGTCGCTGCTGTGCAGACGCCCCACCGGCAGCTCGGGGGCCTTCTCGGACAGCCGCACCACCAGGTCGTCCACCTGCGCGTTCGTCTGCGCCACCACCATCAGCGGGCGGCCCGCCGCGGCCAGCTCCAGAGCGGCCCGCACCACCAGCGTCGACTTCCCCGCGCCCGGCGGCGAGTCCACCACGATGCCGCGCGCCGTCCCGTGCAGGGTGTCGGCGAGGATCGCGTCGGTCGCCCGCGTCGCCGCGGCGCCGGGGTCGAGAACGGATGTCACAGGAGGTCCTCCGCGGTCACGGGGTCGGGCCGTTCGGCAGGTACGCCGCCGGCGCCCGGCGGGCCGCCGTGGGTCCACGGCGTGTCCTCCGGGTCGGGCAGCTTCGGACCGCCGCGCTGGTCGTGCTCGAACAGGGTCCAGGCGATGCGGTCGCCCGGCTCGGGCACCGAACCGGGCGCCGGCTCCTTGCTCCGGCCCATCCGGTCCGTGATCCGCAGGACCAGGTGGACGGGACCGCCGTCCTCGGTGTCCCCGCCTCCCTCGGTGTCCGCGCCGTCCGGCACCGCGTACCGGACGAACTCCGCCGTCTGCGGCTTCCCGTCCAGCGAGCGGTAGACCTTGGTCCGCTCGCCGAGGTGCGGCCGCTCACCGGTCCGCACCGTGACCAGGGGGCGCGGGGAGGGCCGCTTCGACTCGCTGTACGCCATCTCCACCTCCGTCACCTCCCCGAGGAACGCCTCGCCCGCGAGCCTGCGCCCCGCCAGCACCAGCGGGTCGTCGAGCGCCTCCTGGGCGTCCAGCTGTGCCTGGGCCGTCTCCCGCGAGGCCAGCTTCTGCGCCGCCGTCACCGCGTCGTCCCGGCGCGGCTGCGGCGGCTCGCCCGCCCGCACCCGGTCCCGGTGCGCCGTGAACGACCACCGGTCCCTCGTCCACCGGTCCTCGGCCCGGGACCCCTCCGGCAGCTCCTCCAGGAGGTCGAGCCCGCGCCACACCGCGTCCCAGGTGGGCAGCAGCACCCCGGCCAGCAGCGATCTGATCGCCCGCTCGGCAGCCGTCAGCTCACCGAGCCGGGTGTCGGCGTCGAGGCCGTCCTCCGCGGCGGCGTGCGCCGTGCGCGCCCGGTCGTACCGCTCGATCGCGGGCGCCAGCAGCCTGTTGTCGAAGGCCGGGTCCGTCGCCGGGCCGGCGGGCGGGCAGACCAGCTGGCCCGCGGCGTCCCGCTCCAGCTCCGCCCGGAGCGCCGCCGCCGCACCCGATTCGCCGCCCGGCGGGTCGACCCAGGCGAGCAGCGCCCCGAGGTGCTGGTCCTCCAGGCTGCTCTGCCCCGTCGCCCAGTGGCGGTTCAGCAGGTCGGTCGCGGCCAGCAGCAGCGAGGAACCGGGCACCCTGGCCCGCTCCCCGTAGTGCGTCAGCCAGCGGCCGAGCAGTGGCACGCGGGCGGGAGCCGGGTAGGGGGTGTCCGGGTCGTCCTCCGCCGTGCGCCGGAAGCGCATGGACCGCCCGAGCAGCCGTACGAAGTCGATGCCGGCCCTGCTGGGCACGATCAGCTGCGCCGCGTCCGCGCACAGCTCGACCTCGACCTTGACCTTCTTGCCGGTCGCGGGATCGACCTCGCCACGCTCGGCGGGCTCGACGACGTCGGCGTACTCCTCGATGTGCGGCAGCACCGCCTCGGCCAGCTCGGCGAGGAAGGCGAACCGCAGATCGCGGTCGCGCGGCTGGGGCACCGCCAGGAGGCGGGGCGCCGCGCGGTCCGTGCCCACGAGCGCGCCGAGCGGGGCGCCCGCCTCACCGGCCGTCGTCAGCGGTACGAGCACGAGCGGCCGGCCCGTCAGATGGCGGTGGCGCACGGTGGCCAGCGGCTGGGCCCGCCCGCTGTCGACCGCCTCCAGCCGGGCGAGGGTGGTGATCAGTGACACGGGACGCCGCCGTCCACGCCGGCCAGGGCCTCGGCCCGCAGGGCGGCGGCCCTGCGCAGGGCCGCGACCGTCGGGTCCGCGGGGTCGCCCTCCTTGCCGGCCGCGGCGGCCAGCACCCCGGCGACCGTCGTCAGGCCTCCGAGCTCGCCCCGCACGCTCCGGCCCAGCGACTCCACCGCGCCCTCGGCGCGGGCCTTCGCCCGGCAGTGGAAGGCCAGCTCGCACGCGGCCAGGCACTCGGGGGCGTACGCGGCGGGGACCGCCTCGACGGCGCTGCCGAGCTCCTCGGGGGAGCAGCCCGGGTCGAAGGTGGTGCCCTCGGGCAGGGCCGCCGCGATGTCCTCGACACGGGTCAGCCTGGTCAGCTGGCGGCTGGTGACGGCGCGCTGCTTGCGGACGTCCACGACGGAGGCGGTCGGCAGGTTGGAGAAGTCCTTCGGGCAGACCAGCAGGATCCGGTGGCCGACCTCGGCCCCCTCGGTCACCGCGGCGATCCGCTCCAGCGCCAGGACGTAGACGGCGGACTGGCGGGCCGCGGCGCCGACCTTCGCGGCGTCCGCGGAGCTGTCGATCATGGGGAAGGACTTGATCTCGACGACCGTCCAGGTGCCGTCCGGGTGCACCACCACGGCGTCCGGCTCCAGGTAGGCGGGGGAGCCCGCGACCTCCAGCGCCAGCATCGGGTGGTCGAGCAGCGCCCAGCCGCCCGCCGCCGTGGCCTCGCGCAGGGCCAGCGCCGTACGCGCGGCGCGGCCCTCGGGGCCGGCGGCCGTCAGATCGGGGACCACGGCCGCGGCCGGTGGCTCGGCGCCGCCGCCGAGCTGTTCGAACAGGAGGCGGAGCAGCTCCGTACCGCCGTCGGCCTTGACCTTGGCCTCGAAGGCGTTGCCCCGGACGAACGCGAACTGGGACTGGCCGAAGGCCGCGGGGGAGCCCAGCGCGGTGGCCAGCACGGCCTTGTCGACGCCCGCGCCGTCGAGCAGGGCGCGCCGCTTGCATCCCGGGTTGGCGGCGAGCGCCGCCAGCGCGCGTGCGTCGAGCGGATGCGGCGCGACGGACGGGCCGCGCAGCTCAGCGAGCCGCTGCCGGAGCGTCGTCGTCGGCTTCGGCCGCGGAGCGGGTGCGCGCGTCGCTGGAATCTGCGGAGGCGGTCCGCTGGCCGGGTATTCGCTCACCCGCGGAAGTCTTGCATCCGTCACTGACAATCGTGGATTCCGCGGGGGTGAGGGATGCGGGCGCCTGTGCGAACACGGCCCTCACCCGGTCCTTGACCCGGTCCGCGATCCGCATGACCGGCCTGGTCAGCAGGGCGCCGACGGCCATCACGGCGGCCCCGGCCACGGCGTCGAGGAAATAGTGGTTCGCCGTGCCCATGACGACGAGCACGATGATCAGCGGATAGGCGACGCCCGCGGCCCGGACGAGCGGGTGGCGGCCGTGGCGCCACAGCAGGACCCCGCACCACACCGCCCAGCCGACGTGGAGGCTCGGCATCGCCGCGTACTGGTTGGTCATCCCGCTGAGTCCGCGCGGGGCACTCGCGCCGGCGCCCCACCAGCCGTACGCGCTGTACTGCGCCATCGTGTCGACGAATCCGTGGTGGGCGTCGAGGAGCCGGGGCGGACAGGTCGGCATCAGCGTGAAGCCGATCAGCCCGAGGAGTGTGGAGGTCATCAGCCACGTGCGGGCCGCCCGGAAGGCGGCGGCGCGGCGCCGGAAGATCCAGACCAGGACCGCCGGGGTGACCAGGTAGTGCAGGGACGCGTACGCGAAGTCGGCGGGTATCCCGAGCGTGGGGTGGTCCGTCAGCAGCCGGTTGAGCGGGTGCTCGGCGTTGATGTGCAGCGCCTTCTCCAGGCGGAGTATCGCGAGGCCGTGCTCGACGGCCGCGGGTATGTCCTCCCGGACCAGCAGCCGGCCCGTGGAGTAGAGCCCGTACACCACCGCGATCAGCGGGAGCTCCGTCCACCAGCGTGGCCGGTGACCGGAGGACGGTGTCACGGCGATGGCGTGCGGCATCCGGTGGCTCTCCCCAAGTTCATGCGGTCGACGGCGGGCGTTCAACCGTACGGCGGTCGTATGCCCTGATTTCTCTCGGGTCCACGTCTCCGGCGGAGCGGCCCTGGTCATGCGCTGGAAGGGACGCGGGCACCGCCCCGCGGGTTGCCCGTGGACCAGGTGCGAGATGATGGGACCGGGGTATCCGCCCGCACCGGTCCCCAGCCGGTCGCCCGCGTCCGCCACCCCGTCGCCGTCCCGGACACCGCTGTCCCGGACCCACCAGATCCTAGGGTCCCCGGATCATCGGATCTCAGTATTTTCAGGGAGAGCCGTCATGGCACCGCGAATCCTGCTCGCCCGGCACGGACAGACACAGTGGTCCGTCCAGGGCAATCACACCGGCAGGACCGACATCCCCCTCCTCGACACCGGCCGCGACGGCGCCAAGCTGCTCGGCGAACGGCTGCACCGGCAGCCCTGGGGCGGCCTGCCCGGCGTGGAGGTGCGGACCAGCCCGCTCGTCCGGGCCGCCGAGACCTGCGAGATCGCCGGCTTCGGCGACCGGGCCCAGCCGTGGGACGCGCTGATGGAGTGGGACTACGGGGACTACGAGGGCCTGACCCCGGCGGAGATCAAGGCGGACCGGCCGGACTGGCTCATCTGGCGCGACGGGGTCCCCGGGGGCGAGACCCTGGCCGGGCTCACGGCACGGGCGGACGAGGTCGTCGCGTGGGCGCGGTCGGCCGAGCGCGACGTCCTGGTCTTCGCCCACGGGCACATCCTGCGGGCGATCGGGGCGCGGTGGCTGGGCGAGGACGTCTCCTTCGCCGCGCGCATCCGGCTGGAGCCGACCTCGCTGTCGGTGCTGGGCTGGGCGTACGGCCTCCCGGCGCTGGAACGCTGGAACGACACGGGCCACCTGGACCGGTAGGGCACCCGGCCGGAGGGGCTGGGCAGGCTCCTCCGGCGCACGGGCCTCGCGCGGTCCGTCAGCCGGCCGGCGGGAGCTCCTCGTAGCGGGCCAGCAGCGCCGTCACCTCCGGACCGCCCTGCGGCCGGAGCACCCGGACGGCGCTCGAGAGCATGCCCCGGATCCGCGAGGACTGCACCCGGTCCAGCAGGTCCAGCACCTCGTGGCCCGCCGCCGACGCCTCGTCGGCCGTGCCCGCCCGCGCCAGGTCGCCGGCGAGCTGCGCGCGGTACAGCGCGAGGTTCCGGGTGAAGTGCGGGTCCTGGAGCCGGGTCGCCCGCCGGGCGTGCCGCGCCGCCCGCGGCCAGTCGCCCAGCGCCGACCAGCACTGCGCCTCCAGCAGCTCCAGCTCCGCCTCCCGGAAGAAGCTCATCCACTCCGGGTCCGCCTCGCTCGGCCCCCGCCCGAACGCCGTCTGCGCCCGCCCGATCGCCTGCTCGCACCCCGTACGGTCCCCGAGCCACGCCCTGGCGCCGGCCTCCCGGAGCGCCAGCAGCGACAGGAGCCGCGGTGAGCCGAGCGGACGGGCCGCCCGCTGTCCGGCCTCCGCCGCGCGGACCGCCTCGCGGGCCCGTCCCATGTCGCGCGCCAGGAACGACGCGTTGCAGAAGGCGTGCGCCTCCAGGGCGGCGTCCCCGGCCAGCCGGGCCGTCGCCAGCGCCTCCGCGTAGTGGGAGCGCGCGTCGTCGAGGCGCCCCGAGTCGTGGGCCAGCCAGCCGACCGAGATCGCCAGCTCACCGGCGCCGGCGTGCAGCCGGTCGGCCGTGCTGCGCCGGGTCGTGGTCCCGGCGTCGAGCAGGGCGTACGCCGCCCGGAGCGGCTGGGAGGCCTGCCGGTAGAGGCCGTCCGCGCCGTGCCGGTCGTCCAGCAGCCGGATCCGGCGCACCGCCTTCTCGACGGCGCTCACCTCGGCCTCGCCGACCCGGCGTTGCGCGGGGACGGCGAGCGGGCCCGCGGCGGCCGGCCGGCCGGCCGGACCCAGGGACGCGGCTGCCACCGTGGTGGTGCCGCTGGTCATGAACACGCGACGCAGCACGTCGCTCTCCTCGTGGATGTCGCTGTCGAGCGCGGGGGGTGTGGTGGAAGTGGGCCCGGGTGCCGTGCGGGCCCCCCGGCCGCGCACGCTCTCGCGGGCCGAGAAGCCCAGGTCCTCGAGGCTCGCCCCGGGGAACATGTGCAGGAACACCCGTTCGTACGCGTAGTTGGGACACCGGATCTCGCCGGCCTCCACGCGCCCGATGTACCGGGCGTCGCACGCGACCTGTTCACCGATCTCGCGGGCGGCCCGGCGGACCGCGGCCGCGAACTCCCCGGCGGAGCGCTGTCCGCGCAGCCGCCGGAAGGCGAGGTTGGGAACTGCCCGTGTCGACACCATGGCGGGGCCCTCTCTGGTGCAGCCGAGCTCCTGCTTCCGGTGTCCCGGCGGAGCAAGAACGTACCTGCTGTGACGGGACGCACACGCAGCGTTTACCTATAAACCGGACATCTCGCCCGTGATCCGCCATGAACTGCCACCCTTTGCGGCGGCGTGCCGCCGTAGCCCTTGACGCCGTCGGCGCGTTGGTCCATGCGGAGACGGGGCGTGGTCCTGTCTCGTCGAGACGAGAAGAGGGGTTCCCTTGCCTCACATGGGTCCGGAGACCACACCGTGCGATCTGGTGACCGTCCCGGCGCGTCAGGGCCTGGAGGCCGTCGACATCCTGCGCAGGGGATCGGAGAACGACCCCGTCGGCCCTGTCCTGCACGACGGGGCCTGCGCCGTCCTCGGCTTCCTGGTCCCGTCCGGTACGGCCGAGGGGTGGGACGTGCCCGGCAGCGCCTGTACGCGGACGGACGGCCGCGGGCTGCGCATCCCCGCCGAGCCGCCCGCCGTCGGCGGCGGCTGGCTCCTGCCGCCCGTCGCGGAGACCCCGGTCACCGACCCGGCCGTGCTCCGGGCGGCCCTCGACCAGGCGGCCCGGCTCATCGAGGCGGCCGACAACTGCCGCTGAGGCCATAATGGCCGGGTGGGCGGAGTTGCCGCCGTCGCCGGTTCCCGCAGGTGGCCGGCCCCGACCGGTGAGTGAGGACCAGCGCGTGGCACGTCGAGGAGCGGCCCGGGGCGCGAGCGACCGGAAGCGGTCCGAGCGCCGGCCGGAGCCCGTCTCGGCGACGGTCGACGGCGGGGTCGCGGAGCTCGTGCCCGACCGCGAACGCCCGCACGCCTGGACCCTGCTGCTGGACGGCGCGCCGCAGTCCCACGTGGACCTCGACGATCCCTCGTACCTCTCGTTCGAGTACCAGCGCAGGCTCGGCCACGTCATCGACCTCGCCGCGCCCCCCGGCCGGCCCCTCCAGGTCGTCCACCTCGGCGGCGGGGCCCTCACGCTCGCCCGGTACATCGCGGCGGGCCGCCCCCGCTCCACCCAGCAGGTCGTCGAGATCGACGCCCCCCTCGTCCAACTCGTCCGCAGGGAACTGCCCCTCGACCCGCAGGCCCGGATCCGGGTCCGCTCGGCGGACGCCCGCGCCGGGCTCGGGAAGGTCCAGGACGGCTGGGCGGACCTCGTCATCGCCGACGTCTTCAGCGGCGCCCGCACCCCCGCGCACCTCACCTCCGCCGAATTCCTCGCCGAGGTGCGCCGGGTGCTGAGGCCCGGTGGCCAGTACGCCGCCAACCTCGCCGACGGTCCGCCGCTGGCGCACCTGCGCGGTCAGATCGCCACGGCCGCCTCGCTCTTCCCCGAGCTGGCGCTGGCCGCCGATCCGACCGTCTGGCGCGGCCGCCGCTTCGGCAACGCGATCCTGGTCGCCTCGGACCTGCCGATCGCGGTCGCGGAGCTGACCCGGCGGGTCGCGAGCGACCCGCACCCCGGGCGCGTCGAACACGGCCGCGCGCTCGCCGACTTCACCGGTGGCGCCGCCGTCGTCACCGACGCGGACGCCGCCCCGTCCCCGGCCCCGCCGCCCGGCGCCTTCGACTGAGCCGCCCGTCCCGCGGGCGCCCGGTCCGGTGATGGCATGCTCCGGCCTGACCGCTTCCTGACAGCACCGACCGGTGCCGTAGGGGCGAATTCGGGGTTTTCATGGGGATCGCGCGCGGGGAACCGGCTACGTCGTTCCTGCCGTGCGAGCTCTCCGCGCCTCCCGGTACGGAGACGATGTGCCACCGGCCGGACCGGTCCACGGAACGCCGGTGCCTGAGCTCGGCCCTCGTCAGATCGGAGTACCTGATGGTACGTGCCCAGCGGCCCGCGGACCCCTGTGTCGTCCTGGTCGGCGCGACCGGTGCGCTCGGAGTCACCGTCCTGGAGATGATCGGGGAACACCGCATGCGGTACCGGGAGATACGGCTCGTGGCCTCGGCGCGGTCGGCGGGCCGGGAGATCCCCGTCGGGGGGCGTACGGAGACGGTGCACGACCTGGAGGACTTCGACTTCGCGGGTGCCGATCTCGTCCTGTTCTGCGCGGGCGAGGCGGTGAGCCGCCGCTGGGTGCCGGTGGCGATGGCGGAGGGCGCGCTGGTCGTCGACGCCTCCGGCGCCTTCAGCTCGAACCCGGAGATCCCTCTGGTCGTCCCCTCGGTCAACGACTGCCTGCTGGCGGAGAGTCCTGCGGAGGTCGTCGCCGTGCCCAGCGGCATGACCGTGCCGCTGACGGTCCTGTTGCACGCGGTGGAGGGGTGGCGGGGTGTGCGCCAGGTGGTGATGAGTACGTACGAGTCCGCCTCCGGTCTGGGCCACCAAGGGGTGGAGGAACTGCTGGAGGGGAGCGAACTGACGCTGTGTGACCCGGGGTCGGAGCTGCCCGCCGACCGCTTCCGCCCCGCCCTGGCGTTCAACGTCCTGCCGGCCGCGGACCGGCTCCTGGAGAACGGGGCCAGCCGTCAGGAGGAGCGCCTCGTCCAGGAGACGCAGCGCGTCCTGGGGATGCCGGACGCGGACGTGGCGGTGACCTGCGTTCGCGTGCCGGTCGTCAGCGGCCACGGGGCGACGCTCTTCGTGGAGACCGATGACCCGGTGGACCGGCCGGGGCTCATGGAGCTCCTGGCCTCACTCCCCGGCTTCACGGTGCACGACGAAGAGGCACCGGGCTCGGCCCCGACCCCGTTGACGGCCGGCGACCCGGACCGCTTCCACGTGGGCAGGGTGCGGGTGAACCCGCGCTCCTCCCGGGGATTCCTGTTGTGGCTGGTCTTCGACAACCTCCGCGCGGGAGGCGCGTCGACCCTCCTGTGGATCGCCCGGATCGCGCTGGCCTCACGCGCGTCCGGGGAACGGCTGAAAAGCGGCCCCCGCTGAGGAGGCCCCCCGCGCGCCCCGGACGCGGCCTCCCTACAGCTGGACGGCAACGTACGAGGCCGGCCCCTCGCCGGGGGTGTGGGGCACGGAGTCCCATTTGTCATCGGCGCTCGTGACCACGGTGGATTCCGGTCCCGCGGAGACAGCGGAACCCGTGAAATCCGCGAGGCTCGCGGAACCGGCAATTCCGGCCAGGAGGAGGGTCGCTACCAGGAAACGGCTTTCAAACCGGCGATTGTTCGCCATTGTTTCTCCTTCGATTCGATTCATTCGACAACTCGTGGCGCCCGTTCACCGGACATGCCGAGCTTGCCAGTCAAAGCCGTTCCGCCCCTGCCTCATTGGGTGTCCTATGATGGCGCGGCCACAAGTGGAAAGCGCCGGACGTCGAGCGAAGGGGGGCGCGTGGAGAGTCAGCCACTGTTGGACGAACTCGCGGTTGACGCCTACAGATCAGCGCTGCGAACCGGTGTCTTCATCGACGAGGAGATCGCCGCCGAACTCGGCGAGGACCGGGCGCGGATCGCCGAAGTCCGCGAAGCGCTGCAGGATTTGCGCCTGTTGAGCCCGGGCAGCGGAGGCGCCGCCGTTCCCCTCGACCCGGAGGTCGTCGAGGTCGAACTGATTGCACCGCTGGAGATGTCGGTCGCCCGTCAACGAAGACAGATAGCCGGAATTCACCGTCAGTTGAACACGCTGTCAACATTATATCGCTCAGTCGAGCGCCACCATGGCGCAGATGTGTCGATACGCGTCCTCGATAATGCCGCCGAGGTACGCCGCGAGATCGACCTGGCCCGGCACCGCTGCGTCAAAGAACGCATGAGTCTTCAGCCCGGGGGAGGCAGGTCGGCACCACTTCTTCAGCAGGATCTGGTGCAGACGCAGGAATTGTTGCGGCGAGGTGTCCGGGTCCGCACGCTCTATCAGCACACCGCACGTTCGAGCCTCACCACCCGCAGCTATGTCGCGCAGATCTGCGAAGCGGGTGCCGAGGTACGCACCTCGGCGGAACTCTCCGAACGGCTCATCGTCTACGACCGCCACACCGCCTTCGTGCCCAAGGAGAGGAAGGGATCCGCGCCTCCGGGCGCGGCCGTCGTCACCGATCCGACCCTGGTGGCCTATCTCTGCCGCTCCTTCGAGACGGCCTGGCAGGTGGGCCGGCCCTTCACCAGCACGGAACCCGCCGACCAGCAGCAGGTGAGCGCCGAGCTGCGGTCGTCCATCCTGCGGCTGATGGCCATGGGCCTCAAGGACGAAGTCATCGCGCGACGGCTCGGGATGGCCGCCCGTACCTGCCGTCGGTACATCTCCGCGCTGATGACGGAGCTCGGCGCCACCAGCCGCTTCCAGGCCGGTGTCCTCATCGGCCGCCAGGCTGTGGACGGCTGCACGGACGGCGGCCCGGGCGGCGTCCCGGCCGACGAGGAGATCGCTGTCCACAAGTAGCCGTACCGCCACAGGACGCCGGTGACACCTCGTGCCAGGGTCCTCTCCCGTGCGACGTTTGTGAGCGCCGACAGACAACGATGTCTCACGATGAACGTTGCATGGGAGAGGCCCAATGGCACAGCTCATCACTCTCGACGAGGCCGAGAAGCTCGACGTCGACGAAGTGCACGATCTCTACCGCACCTACATCAACAAGAGCCAGGTCAGGCTGATGACCTCCTTCGGCTTCGGCCAGGAGCTCGTCGACCACGCGGAAGGCGCCTACGTCCACACCCGCGACGGACGCAGGATCCTCGACTTCACGGGTGGCGTGGGCGTACTGAACCACGGGCACAACCACCCGCGGATCGTGGCGGCCCGCAAGCGGTTCCAGGAACAGCAGCGGATGGAGGTGCACAAGACCTACTTCTCGCCCTATCTGGCCGCTCTCGGCCACAACCTGGCCGCCGTCCTGCCGGGCGACCTCAACCGTTCCTTCCTGCCGAACTCCGGTGCGGAGGCGGTGGAAGGGGCCGTCAAGCTCGCGTACAAGTACCACGGCGGCAAGCGGAAGCGGATCCTGCGGGCCGACATCAGCTTCCACGGCAAGCTGCTCGGCTCAGGAGGACTCACCGGCAGCACGCAGAACCACTTCGACTTCCCGACCATCCCCGGCATCGGCACCTTCGCCTACGACGACCTCGACTCGGTCCGCCGGGCGCTGGCCGAGGCCCGCGACGCGAACGGCCGCAGCGACGTGTACGCGCTCCTCATCGAGCCGTTCAGCGCCTCCACGGTGCGCTGGTGCTCCGAGGAGTTCCTGCGCGGCCTGCGTGAACTGTGCACGGCCGAGGACATCGTGCTGATCTTCGACGAGATCTACACCGGCTGGGGCAAGACCGGCAGCATGTTCCACTTCATGCGCTACGAGGGCCTGGTGCCGGACGTCGTGACGACCTCGAAGTCGTTCGGCGGCGGCAAGTCCTCCATCTCCGCCTTCGTCGCACGGGACCCCGTCTTCAGCAAGGTGTACGACAACATGACGGACGCCATGATGCAGAGTACGAGCACGACGTACTACGGCTTCGGCGAGGAGACCGCGACCGCGATCGAGGCCGTCTCGGTGGCGGTGGAGGACGACTACCCGGCGCGGGCCCGCGCCATCGAGGACGTCCTGCGGCCGGGGCTGGAACGCATCCGGAAGACCTACCCGGACCTGATCGCCGACGTGCGCGGATCGGGAGCGCTCTTCGGGGTGTTCCTGTCCGGCGGTCCCAAGATCCTCGACCTGGTGGGCAAGCTGCCGGCCGGCGGTCTCGCCAAGGACCCCCTGATCCGGACGAAGATCATCACTGCGGCGGTGATCGACACCCTGTACCGCAAGCACGACGTGTACTCCTACTACACGCTCAACGGCCGCAGCCCGCTGATCGTGAGCCCGCCCCTGGTGGCGGGCCCGGACGAGGTCGAACGCTTCCTCGAAGCCCTGGACGCCACCCTCTCCGAGGGCATGAACCGGCTGCTGGCGCGCTTCATGAAGGAGCGGGTGAGCTCGCTGTGGTGAACCCGGGGAACGAGACGGACGCCCTGTCCGCACTGCCCGCGCGCGTCACGGTCACCGGCGCGGCCGGTGTGCTCGGCGCGCATCTGGTGGAGCGGCTGCTGAAGGAGGGGCGGGAGGTCCACGCGTTCGACCTCAGACCGGTGCCGGCCGCTTCCGGCCTGACCTCCTCCACCGGTGACATCCGGGACCCGGACGCCGTCAGGAGGGCGCTCGACGGTGCCGGGGCCCTGGTGCACTGCGCCTCGGCGCTGCCCAGCTACCCCGCCGCCGACATCCGGTCCATCGTCGTCGAGGGCACCACCACCGTGCTGGAGGCGGCCAGAACCGTACGGACGCCGAGGGTCGTGCACATCTCCTCGACCGCCGTGTACGGGCTGCCCAAACTGGTGCCGACGCCGGAGGACCATCCGCACGAGCCGGTGGACACCTACAGCTCGGCCAAGGCGGAGGCGGAGAAGGTCGCCGAGCGGTACCGCGCCATGGGGATGTGCCTGCCCGTGCTGCGGCCCAAGACCTTCGTCGGACCGGGCCGCATGGGTCTGTTCGACATGCTCTTCCAGTGGGCCGAGGAAGGCCGGAACTTCCCGGTGCTCGGACGGGGTGACGTGCGCATCCAGATGCTCGCCCTGGACGACCTCGTGGACGCGGTGGTCACCGTGCTGCGCGCTCCGGACGAGGTCGCGCACGACACGTACAACATCGGCGCCGTCGAGTTCGCCACCCTGCGCGAGGACTTCCAGGCGGTGCTGGACGCGGCGGGACACGGCAAGTCGGTCAAGTCCGTCCCGGGCCGCCCCGCCGTCGCCGTGCTGCGGGCGCTGGAGCGGACCGGGATCTCCCCGGTGTACGGGCGGCTGCTGTACAAACTGCTCGACGACTCCTACGTCAGCGTCGACAAGGCGCAGGAACGGCTCGGCTTCCGGCCCCGCCAGTCCAACCGGGAAGCCATCCTGCGTACGTACGACTGGTGGCGCGGGCAGCGCGCTGCCGCCGCCCCGCCGGCCGCGAGCCGGGACGGCGGCCGGACCAGCACGGATCCCTGGCGCCAGGGAGCCCTCGGTCTCGCGAAGGTCTTCTTCTGACATGGCCGGAACCCGAGTGCCGGGGACACCCATGCCCTCATCCGGTGTCCCCGCCACCCACGACGTCCCCGGCCCGGACGGGGACACCGCGGCCGGTCCGCCTCCGGACGGGCGGGCGGCCGACGGCACCGGTGAGGGCCCGCGGGCCCGCCGCTGGTGCCGCGGCACCCGCCTGCTGGTGGGTGCGACCGGCACATGGGCCGTGCTCCTCGTCCTGCACGTCCTGCTCGCGGGGCGCTGGTGGCTGTGGCTGCTCGTGGAGGCGGTACCCCCGCTGACGCTGGTGGCCGTGCCGCTGCTGCTGCTCGCGGTGACCCCGCTCGCGCGGCCGGTACGCCGGTGGCTGGCCCCCGTGCTGGTGCTCCTGCTCCTGGCCGGCGCCTATCTGGCCGGATTCGGACCGGGTCCCTCGGGTGGCGCGAGCACCTCCGCCGGGGGCACCCCGGTCAAGGTGTTCGCCTGGAGCACGGACTACTGGCAGATGGACGACGACAAGCAGGACTTCTACGCCTTCCTGCGCGACCAGGACGCCGACGTGTACCTCCTCCAGGAGTACCTGTACTGGGAGGGGGACGAGCCGGTCAGGATCGACGACACGGCCCGGCTGCGCGAGGAGTTCCCCGGCTACCACATCTCCGTCGAGGGGGAGTTGCTGACGCTCTCCCGGCTGCCCGTGGTCGCCGAGCACCACCGCCGGGTACCGGACACCGGCACGGCCTGGTACCGGGAGGGGAGCAAGGCGCAGCGCACCGACATCAGGGTCGGCGCGCGCACGGTCTCCTTCTACAACGTGCACATGCCGGTCCCCTTCCAGGTCGGCGACAACCCGCTCTCCGGCCGCTTCTACCGCTTCCTGCAGGACCAGTACGAATGGCGCGACCGCGAACTGGACGCACTGCGCTCCGATCTCGCGGAGAACCCCAACCCGGCACTGCTGACCGGGGACTTCAACTCGCCGTGGACGGGCAGCCTCCTCGACCCCGCCCCCGGCACCCGGACACACAGCCCCGGGAGCGGAGTACTCCCCGCCCGCTCCTGGCCCGTCTCCGACTACCCACTGCCCCGGCTGTGGCGACTGGACTGGCTGTTCACCACCGAGGACCTGGCCGTGCCCGGCTACCGCTTCGGCGGCGGCGGGGACTTCTCGGACCACGCGGCCCAGGAGATCCGTCTCGTCGTTCCCGACCCCACCGCCTCCGGACACCCGAAGGAGATCCGATGAGCCCGCAGGACAACCCCCTGAGCGAGGGATCCACCATGCGCCCCAGCCGGTTCCACGTGACGGTGATGCTCGACTACTACGCCCCCTACATCAGCGGCCTGACCGAGGCCGCGCGCCTGACCGCCGAGGGCCTGGCCGCCCGCGGCTGGAACATCGCGGTCGTGTGCGCACAGCACGACCCCGCGCTGCCGCGGTACGAGGTGATCAACGGCGTCCACGTCTTCCGCGCACCCGTTCTCGCCCACATCAGCCGTGGCTTCGTCTCCCCGGCACTGCCCCTGCTGGCACGGCGCCTCGCCGCCCGCTCCGACATCGTCCACATGCACCTGCCCAACCCCGAGGCGGCCCTCGTCGCGGCGCTCAAGGGCAAGGCCCGCCTCGTCGTGACCTACCACATCGACGTCTTCCTGCCCGACGGCCCGGTGAACCGCTTCGGGATGCGCGCCGTCGACGAGGTCTGCAAGAGCGCCGTCCGCAAGGCGGACATCGTCATCACCAACAGCGAGGACCAGGCGCGGGGGTCGCGGATCTGGCCGACGATCCGCCGCCGCAAGCTCCTCCCCATCTCCTCGCCCTGCGTCGACCGCAGCGGCGGTGAGCCGCGGCTGCGCGACGGCGACGGGCTGCACATCGGCTTCATGGGGCGGATCACCGTCGACAAGGGCATCGAGTACCTCATACGGGCCTTCCGCTCGATGCCGGACCCGGAGGCACGGCTGCTGATCGCGGGGGACTACACCACCGTCGCCGGCGGCAGCAACATCGAGGAGCTGCGCGCGGAGGCCGGCGACGACCCGCGGATCCGCTTCACCGGTCTGCTGCGGGGCGAAGCCGTACGCGACTTCTACGCCTCGATCGACGTCTTCGCGCTCCCCTCGATATCCGAGTCCTTCGGCATCGTGCAGGTCGAGGCCATGATGGCCGGGATCCCCCCGGTGAGCACCGATCTGTCCGGCTCCCGCTACCCCGTGGCGTCCACCGGCTTCGGGCGGCTGGTCCCTCCCCGGGACCCCGACGCCTTGCGCGAGGCCCTGCTGGAGATGGCGCACATGCCCGCCGAGGACCGTGTCGCCGGCGCGGAGACGGCGACCAAGCTCTTCGGCGGAGAGGCGTTCCTCGACGCCCACGAAGAGGCGTTCCGGGGGCTGCTGCCCGGTGGGCGGCTGTGAACCGGGTCGGCGGCGGGGACGCCGTGGACACCGAGGATCCGGAGAGCAGGACGGTCCCGGCCGTCCCGGCCCCACGGGCGGCCACCGCCGTCGTCACCGCCGGGGCGCCGTCACGCGGGCGGAGCGGGCAGCAGCCCGCTCCGCCCGCGGGCGAGGCCCGCACACCGCCGAGGCGACGGAGGAGGATGCCCGCGGCGCTGGTGCTCCTGCGGCCCCGGCAGTGGATCAAGAACATCTTCGTCCTGGTCGTGCCGCTGGCCCTGGACCCCGCCGCCCTGCTCCGGCACCCAGGAAAGGCCGCTGCCGCGGTGGTGGCGTTCACTGCGGCCTCGGCGGCCGTCTACGTGCTCAACGACTGGCTGGACCGCGAACGGGACCGGCTGCACCCGGTCAAACGTCACAGGCCCCTGGCCGGCGGACGGATCGGCCCGGTCGGGGCGGCGCTGCTGGGTCTGACGTGCCTGGCGGCCCTGGCCGTATCGGCGGCGTTCCTCCCCGGCGCGGCCCAGGCGGCGATCGCGGGGTACGGCGTGATCAACCTGGCGTACTGCCTGGCGCTGAAGCACCACGCGCTCGTCGACGTCAGCCTGGTCGCCTCCGGATTCGTCCTGCGCGCCGTGGCGGGCTGCGTGGCGGTGGCCGCGCCCTTCAACCCCGCGCTGGTCATCTGTGTCTACTGCACCTGCCTGCTGCTCTCGCTGGGCAAGCGCCGGCACGAGCTGGCTGCCGCGGAACTGCTCGGGCAGGCGTCCGCCCAGCGGCCGGCCCTCGCCGGGTACTCGGTGCCGCTGCTCGACCAGCTCATGACCCTGCTGCTGGCCGCCACGCTCATCAGCTACGAGATGTTCGTCCTGTCCGCATCACATCCGCACGCGGCCGTACTGGCCGTCGCCACCGTGCCCTTCGCCGTCTTCGCCGTCTGCCGCTACGTCCAGATGGTGGCGGTCAGGAGCAGTGGCGGGGAGCCCGGGCGGGACGTGCTCACGGATGTGCCGCTCGTGATCAACGCCGTGCTGTGGCTGGCCTGCCTGGCCGCCGGCCGACTCCTGTGAGGTGTGCTCGTGCGACCGACCCGTGTCTCCGTCATCATTCCCAACTACAACTACGCGCGGACCATCCGCCAGTGCCTCACGGCCGTGGCCGGCCAGAGCTACCCGCACATCGAGATCGTCGTCGTCGACGACGGCAGCACCGACGCGTCACCGCGGATCGCCGAGGAGTTCTCCGTACGGCTGATCCGCACGGCCAACGCGGGGGTCTCCGCCGCCCGCAACACCGGTGTGCGGCACAGCACGGGTGACATCCTCTTCTTCCTCGACTCCGACATCGCACTGAGCCCCGACGCGGTCCAACGCGCCGTGGACGTGCTGGAGTCGGACCCGGGTGTCGGCTTCGTCTGCGGCATCTACGACTCCGTACCGCTGATCGACGACGGAGCGGTGGAGCGCTACAAGGTGCTGCACGGGCACTACTGGCGTCGCCGGACGGCGGGCGAGGTCAAGGCCGCGTACTTCTCGCTCGGGGCGATGCCGCGCGCCGCCTACGACCGTGCGGGGCCGCTCGACGAGTCGCTGCGCGACACCGAGGACGTGGAGTACGGGGCGCGGCTCTCGGCCGTCTCGACCGTGCTGCTCGACCCGCTGATCGTCGGCCGGCACGACGACGACGACCGGATCGGGATCCTGCTGCGCAAGCAGTACCGCCGCTCCGTGCCCCTGGTCGCGCTCTTCAGCGACCGCGACCGTGCGGGCAGGCCACAGCTGTCGGACACCGCCTACCGCCCCAGGGCCGTCGCCGGTACCGCCCTGGCCCTGACCGGCCTCGCCGCGGCACCCCTGTGGCCGGTGGCGGGCGCTGTCGCGGTCACGGCGGGGGTGGGGGCGTTCGTCGCCGAGGAGTGGGGACTCCTGCGGTTCCTGCACGCGAAGGCGGGCGGACGCGCCCTGCCGCTGATGGCCGGGCTGCACACCCTGATGACCGCGACCACCGGGGTGGCCGCCCTGGTGGGGGCGGTCCGCTGGACGGGCTCCCCGTCCTTCCGGCGCCGCTACTCCAACCCGCCGGTCACGGGCGGCGCGGTCGCCGATGTCTAGCACGGCGCCCGGGCCCCCCGCCCCCGGGGACACCGGCACGGTGCCCCCGGCGGGCGGGGGACGCCTGGACACCCTGCGGGCCTTCGCACGGCGTCCCTGGGTCCGGGGGACGACGACCGCGGTGGTGCTCGTGCTGTGTGCCGGGTTCCTCGTGCACTCCTTCGCCCGGGACGGGGCGGCCACCCGCACGGCGGTCGGGCTGCTCGGACCCGTGCTGCCCCTGGCGCTCGTCCCGGCGCTGGCGGGGCTGTGGCTGACGGCGCTCTCCTGGCGCGAGCCCCTGCAGGCCCTGTCGGTCCCGCTGAGCCGCCCCTCGGCCGTACGCATCTTCGCCGCCGGTCAACTGGGCAAGTACGTACCGGGGGTGATGTGGTCGATCGTGCTGCAGTCCCGTCTCGCGGCGGCCTCCGGGATCACCGTCTTCCACTTCACCGCCGCCTTCGGGCTGTACGCCGCCGTGTCCCTGGGCACCGGCGGGGTGCTGGGGCTGTCCGCCCTGGCGCACCACGCCTACGGGACGGGGGCGGCGCTCGTGGCCGCCGCCCTCGTCCCGGTCCTGCTGCTCGTCCTGCCCCGGCTGCTGGCGGTCTCGGTGCGGCTGGTGAAGGCGGTGCCGTCGCTCGCACGCAGGCTCGCACCGGTCCCGCTCACGGTGCTTCGCCGCTCCGTGTGGCTGTGCGCCGTGTCGTGGCTGGTGACCGGCGTCCATCTCTGGCTGTTCGCGGTCGCGCTGGGCGCCGACCCGCTCCGGGCCGTCCTGCCCTGTGTGGCGGGGTTCGCCGTGGCGACCTCGCTGAGCAGTCTGGTGGTCGTCGTCCCGGACGGGCTCGGGGTGCGGGAGGCGCTGCTCGCGGTGTCGCTCGCGTCCGTGCTGCCCCCGCCCGAGGCGGCCGCCGCGGCCGCCGCCAGCCGGCTGGTTCTGGCGGCTGCCGACGTACTCGCCTTCGGCTACGGTTCGCTGGCCGCGCGGACACCGCGCCCCCTCTCCGTCTCCCACGCCCCGGCCGGTCCCCCGGCCCCCCACGTCCCCCTTCCCACCGCACCGCATCACCGACGAAAGGACGACACATGCTGACGACGGTCTACGGAGAGTCGGTCATGGACCGGCTCCGAGGCACCCGAGTCGCCCTCGGCACCATGTACTTCGGCACCACCGTCGACGAGAAGACGTCCCGGCAGATCCTCGACCGCTTCACCGAGCGCGGCGGCCGCCTCCTCGACACCGCGAACTGCTACGCGTTCTGGGCGCCCGGCGGCACGGGCGAGGAGTCGGAGCTGGTCATCGGCCGCTGGCTGGCCGCCGCCGGGGTCCGGGACGAGCTGCTGATCGCCACCAAGGTCGGCTGCCTGCCCGATCCGCTCGACGGGCCGTTCCCGGAGTCCGCCGAAGGGCTCAGCCCGGAGGTGGTGTTCAAGCAGTTCGAGCGCAGCGCCGAGCGGCTGGGACGCCCGTCCCTCGACGTCTTCTTCAGCCACGCCGACGACCCGGGGACGCCACTCGCCGACACTCTGGGCGCTCTGTCGGAGCTGGTCCGGTCGGGACGGGTCGGTGTCGTCGGCGCGAGCAACCCGGACGCGGTCCGGCTGAGCGAGGCGGCCCGCCTCGCGGCGGACGACCCTACGACGGCGCTCCCGCGGGTCATCCAGGCACGCCACTCCTACCTCTGGCCCGACCCGGCCGCCGACATCCGGCCGCAGCTTCCGCTGGACCACGCCCTGATCGCCTACGGCCGTGAGCACGGAGCCCTGCTCCAGGGGTACTCGCCGCTGCTCCAGGGGTCCCTGACCCGAGCCGACCGGCCGCTCGCTCCCGAGTACCGGAGCCCCGCGAACGAGGGGCGGCTGAGCCGGCTGCGGGAACTGGCCGGACGGCTGGGGGTGACGGCCAACCAGCTGTCCCTGGCGTGGATGGCCGGCGGCCCGGTGCCCGTCATGCCGGTGCTCGGGGTGAGCGGCGTGGCCCAGCTCGACGAGGCCATGGACGGGCTCGAGCTGGAGCTCGGGCAGGAGATCCGGGACGAGCTCGACGCGCTGGCCCCCCTGGGCCCGTCGGACACGTCCCCCGCCGGAGCCCGGTGAGCGGCGGCCGGTGACCGACCTCCGTGACACCCGCCCGGACCCGGCCCGTCAGGCGGACTCCCGCACGACCAGCCGGGTCGGGGTGATCACGGAGGTCAGCGGGTGGCTGCCGTCGGCCACGTCGGAGGACTCGCGGAACAACAGGCGGGCCATCGTCCTGCCCATGCCCACGATGTCCTGGTGCACCGTGGTCAGCGCGGGATCCATGGACTCGGCCAGTGACGGGAGGTCGTCGAACCCGACGACCGCCACGTCCTCGGGCACCCGCACCTCGCGCTCGCGCAGCAGGTCCACAGGAGCTCGGTCCCGAGGGAACAGGCGATGAAGTGCGGCAGCATCCGCAGCCGGTGGGCCCGGACCTTGCTCATGACGGACGGCAGCGAACTGCCGGTCACCCAGCCGAAGAGCAGCCCGTGACGCCCGGCCGCCTCCACGAGATAGTCCTCCAGTGCCTCCCGGTCGGCGGCCCCGGCGGCAGTCGGCGTGTGGGCCAGATAGGTCTCGTCGAGGTCGGAGAAGGCCACCGCTTCGACGTGCCGGGGTATCGGGAGGGAGGTGGGTTCAGCGCGCGGTCGGACGGACGGCAGCATGCAACGCCTCGATCACTCGGTCCTGTTCGGTGAGGGACAGCTGGTTGTGCAGGGGGAGCTGGAACGCCGTCGTGTGGAGCTGCTCGGTGTGCGGCAGCACGCTGCGGGAGAAGAGGCTCTTGTGCAGCGGGGTCCGCTGGTGGTGGGTGAGCACGGGATAGTAGATGTCCGTCTCCACCCCGCTGCCCGACCGCATGCGGGCGCGGATCTCCTCCCGTTCGGCGGGCCCGCCAGGAACCCGCACGGTGAAGAGGTGCCAGGCGTGGTCGGGGGAGAAGGACGGAAGCACCAGCAGCCCTGACGCGTGCAGCTCCGCCAGTCCCGTGATGTAGCGCTCGGCCAGGAAGGCCCTCCGGTAGTTCTTGAGGGTGAGTCCGGGCAGCAGGCCCAAGGCGACCGATGCGAGAGAGTTGTCGGTCTTCGCGTTGAGCCCCCAGGGCTCCGTCTTCACGTTCTTACGGTCAGGGTGGAAGCCGTGGTAGGCGATCGCCCGGACCCGTGCGGCGAGTTCGCCGTCCCCGGTGAGGACCGCCCCCGCCTTGCCGGTCAGTCCGAAGTTCTTGTACGGGTTGAAGCTGAGGACGGTCGCGTCCGAGTGCTGTCCGACGCCCGTGACGCCGATCGCCTGGCAGGCGTCCTCCACGACCCGCAGACCGTGTGCGTCGGCGGTCCGGCGGAGAGCCGCCATGTCGGCCAGCCGCCCGTACAGGTGGACCGGCAGGACGGCCTTGGTCCGGGAGGTGACGGCGGCCCCGGCCGACTCGGGGTCGAGGGTGGGGCGGCCGGGCTCGATGTCGGCGAGGACGGGGACCGCCCCGCAGGCCGGGACCGCGTTCTCGGTCGCCGCGAAGCTGTTGGCAGGGATGATCACTTCGTCGCCGGGCCCCACCCCGACCGAGCGCAGCGCGACGATCAGGCCGTCCGTGCCGCTGCTGGTGGCGACCGCGTGCAGACCGAGGAAATCGGCGAGCGCCGCCTCGAACCCGGCCGCCGCCGGTCCGCTCGTCAGCTCGCCCGTCGCCAGCGTACGCGCGTAGCACTCGGCCGCGACGCGCTGCTCCGCCGGAGTCAGCAGCCGTGACTTCGGCAGGAAGGGAACCGGAAGCCGCGAAGACGAATCCAGGAGACACCGTCCGTAACGGAAACCTTGGCGGGCAGGGCTTTCGCCGTGTGCGACGGGATGGGCGCGCGTGGCCGATACTGCCGCACGGATCGGCCGATTCACATCGGTCGTGAGGACCGGAGACCACAGCCGCCACCAGGCGTCCGCGTAACGACGGACGAAGGATTCTGAGGACGGCCCTTGACCGAGGGCGGAACACGGCGAACCCGGATCATTCCGATCCACGTACGGGGCCCCGCCGAGCGGCCCACCCCCGTGGCGATGTCACTGGTCGACGACCTCGACCGTCGGCGGATGGCCGTTCCAGGTGCAGAAGACGGAGATCGTCGCGCCCGACCCGTCACCGAAGTCCACCCGGATCCACTCCGGGTTCGTCCACACCTGCATCGACCAGTCCGGTTCCGGGGTGGCCGCGACCAGCTTCGCCGAGTCGTCGGCCAGCTCCAGGACGACCCTGCCGCCACGCGTCGGATAACTCTTCACCTCGCCTGCGGCTGCCGGGGACGCCGAGGACTTCGCCGGGCCCGGACCGGTGGCCGGCGGGCGGGAGGACGGCCGCCGCGAGGGCCGGGGGGAGGGCGTGGGCGTGGCACGGGACGCCGTGGCACGCGGCGAGGCCGAGGGCGGCGCGCGGTGCGTCGAGGACGACACCGGAGCGTCCGTCCCCTGCCCGCCTCCCGCCCCCACCGAGATCGGCACGGCGCGCGGAGGGTCGTACGCCGTCCCCGACATGACCGTGTGCACGCCCCACCACGACAGGGTGACCGCGGCACCCGTGGCGAGCGACCACGCGATCGCGTGTACGAGTCCTCGTTGCATCGGGCCCATCCTGCCGCACCCGCGCCGGTGCCGTCCTGGAGGGGACTCCCTTCCTCCGTATGGGCTACGGTGCGGCGCATGCCTAGTGTGCTCGTGGTCGAGGACGACCAGTTCGTACGTTCCGCCCTCATCCGGCACCTGACCGAGGCCTCGCACACCGTGCGGAGCGTCGGCACCGCGCTCGAAGCGCTGCGCGAGGTCGCGCACTTCCGCTTCGACGTCGTCGTCCTCGACCTCGGGCTGCCCGACCTCGACGGCGCCGAGGCGCTGAAGATGCTGCGCTCCATCACCGACGTACCCGTGATCATCGCGACCGCGCGGGACGACGAGGCCGAGATCGTCAGGCTGCTCAACGACGGGGCCGACGACTACCTCACCAAGCCGTTCTCGGTGGAGCACCTTTCCGCCCGCATCGCCGCCGTCCTGCGGCGCACCCACGGAGCCGGCGCCCAGGCGCCGCCCCCACGCGTCCTCCAGGTCGGCGGCCTCTCCATCGACCCGCTGCGACGCCAGGCGGAACTGGACGGCACGGCCCTCGACCTGACCCGTCGCGAATTCGACCTGCTGGCCTTCCTCGCGGGCCGCCCCGGCGTCGTCGTCCCGCGCCGTGAGCTGCTGGCCGAGGTCTGGCAGCAGTCCTACGGGGACGACCAGACCATCGACGTCCATCTCTCCTGGCTGCGCCGCAAACTGGGCGAGACGGCCGCCCGGCCGCGCTATCTGCACACCCTGCGCGGAGTCGGCGTCAAACTCGAACCACCGGCCACGGGACAGTCCGCATGAGATGGGCCCTGGTCAAGGTCTGCCTGGCCGTCACCGCCATGGTCGTGATCGCGTTCGCCGTACCGCTCGGGCTGGTCATCAAGGAGATGGCCCGCGACCGCGCCTTCTCCGACGCCGAGCGGCAGGCCGCCACCATCGGCCCCACGCTCACCATCACCACCGACCCCGGAGAACTCACCCGGGCCGCCCTGTCCACCGAGCCCGGCGGCAGGGGCCGCCTCGCGGTGCACGTCCCCGCCACCGAACCGGGCGGCTCCCGCCTGGAGATCGGTGTCCGGCGCGCCACCCGCGAGGACGTGGAGACCGTACGGAAGTCGGGGCGCGCCTCCATCGCCGAGGTGCGCGGCGGCTCCACCCTGCTCCAGCCCACCGCGCTCGGCTCCGGGGGCATCGCCGTCGTCGAGGTGTTCGTGCCCGAGGGCGAGGTCTCCAACGGGGTCGGCACGGCCTGGCTGGTCCTGGCCGGTGTCGGGATCGCGCTGATCGTCGGCTCCGTGGCCGTCGCCGACCGGCTCGGTGTGCGGATGGTGGAGCCGGCCCAGCGGCTCGCGGGCGCCGCCCAGGACCTGGGGGAGGGCAGGCTGGGGACCAGGGTGCCCGAGGACGGCCCCACCGAACTCCGGTCCGCCGCGGCCGCTTTCAACTCCATGGCCGACCAGGTGGTCCAGCTCCTGGCCAACGAACGCGAACTCGCCGCCGACCTCTCGCACCGGCTCCGCACCCCGCTGACCGTGCTCCGCCTCAACGCCGCCTCGCTGGGTGAGGGCCCGGCCGCCGAACAGACCCGGGCTGCCGTCGAGCAGCTGGAGCGCGAGGTCGACACGATCATCCGTACGGCCCGGGAGCAGCGCCCCCAGACCCAGGGCGGGCCGCAGGGCGCGGGCGCCGGATGCGACGTCTCCGAGGTCGTCAGGGAGCGCATGGGGTTCTGGTCGGCGCTCGCCGAGGACCAGGGGCGCACGGTGCGCCTGGCCGGTGTGGACCGGACCGTACGCATCCCGGTGGCCCGGCCCGAACTGGCGGCGGCCCTCGACGCGTTGCTCGGAAACGTCTTCCGGCACACGCCGGAGGGCACCGCCTTCGCCGTCGACGTGCACCACAGCGGTGACGCCGTGCTGGTGCTGGTCTCGGACGCCGGACCCGGGATACCCGATCCGGAATCGGCCCTGGCCCGGGGCGCCAGCGGACGGAAGGGCACACGGGGCGCGGTGGGATCGACCGGCCTCGGCCTCGACATCGTCCGCAGGGTCGCCGAGTCCACCGGCGGTGACCTGCGGATCGGGCGTTCGGTGCTCGGCGGCACCGAGGTCCGCATCTGGATCGGGCTCGAAGGCGGCCCGGCCGAGCGTGCGCGCAGGGGGCACCGGGTCGGCCGGCGGAGCGGAAGGCGCGGGCCGCGGGGCCGGCGATCCCGGAGCGCCGAGTTCCGCGGAGCCCCCGGAAACGGCCCGAACCTTTAACCGGTGCCGATGCCCTCCTTAAGCCAACCCTAAGAACATCAACTCAGGTCCCAACAGTTCCTTTTGCCCGGTTCGGGGCGGCTAGCGTGCAGACGCAATCACCACCCCCCCGGCAGGACAGAGGCAGGAACGCGATGGGCACCAGCACGCACCGCCGTACGACGAGCACCCGCACGAAGGCGGTCGGCGCCCTGGTCGCCGCGGTGGTCGTCGGCGGCACGGTCCTCATGGTCACCGGAACGGCGCAGGCGGCCGCGGTCGGCGCCACGTACACCAGGGCCAGCGGATGGGCCGGGGGGTACACCGGGCAGTACGTCGTCTCGAACGAGACCGGGACGGTCCAGTCCGGGTGGACGCTCGAATTCGACCTTCCCGCCGGCACGAAGATCGACTCGCTCTGGAACGGTGAGCACACCGTCAGCGGCAACCACGTCACCGTGAAGCCCGCGAGCTGGAACAAGGACATCGCTCCGGGTGCGTCCGTGACGGTCGGCTTCGTCACCACCTCCGCCGGGAAGGCCGCCGATCCCGAGGGCTGCCTCATCAACGACGCCGCGTGCTCGGCGGACGGCGGCACAGCGCCGGAGCCCAGCGGGCGCCCCACCGGAACCCCCACACCCACGTCGGCCCCCACCTCGACGCCCACGTCGGCGCCGACGCCCGCCGAGAGCGCCACCGCCGAGCCGACACCGACGGCCGAGCCGTCCGGGACCCCTGGAGGGGCGGCCGGCGGAGCCGGGTTCGCCCCCTACGTCGACACGTCGCTGTACCCCTCCTACGACCTCCTGGACACCGTGTCCAGGACGGGCGTCAAGGAGTTCAACCTGGCCTTCATCACGTCGGGCGGCAGCTGCGCCCCGCTGTGGGGCGGCGTCACCGGGCTCGCCGACGACAAGGTGGCCGCCCAGATCGACGCGCTGCGGGCCGAGGGCGGCGACGTGCGGGTCTCCTTCGGCGGGGCGGCCGGTGCCGAGCTGGCGCTGCACTGCTCCTCGGCGGCCGAGCTCGCCGCGGCGTACGGCAAGGTCATCGACGCGTACGGGCTGACCAAGGTGGACTTCGACATCGAGGGCGGGGCGCTGCCCGACACCGCCGCCAACTCCCGCCGCGCGCAGGCCGTCGCCCAGCTCCAGAAGGAGCACCCCGGCCTGGACGTCTCCTTCACGCTGCCCGTGATGCCGGAGGGACTGACCCAGCCCGGTGTGGACCTGATCGCGGACGCGAAGAAGAACGGCGTCACGATCGACGCGGTCAACATCATGGCCATGGACTACGGGGCCTCGTACAGCGGGGACATGGGCGACTACGCGGCCCAGGCCGCCACGGCCACGCAGGCCCAGCTCAAGGGCGTGCTCGGGCTCTCGGACGCGGCGGCCTGGAAGGCCGTGGCGGTCACCCCGATGATCGGCGTGAACGACGTCGCCACCGAGATCTTCACCGTCGAGGACGCCGGACAGCTGGTGAAGTTCGCTCAGGAGAAGGGCATCGGCCGGCTGGCGATGTGGTCGGGCACGCGGGACGTGCAGTGCGCGGGCGGCGCGAAGCCGACCGCGGACGCCGTCTGCAGCTCGATCCTCCAGGAACCGCTGGCCTTCACCAAGGCGTTCGGCACCTTCGGGTAGTCCGGCGCCCCTTTCGACCATCACCTCGACGCGCGCGCCCCGGCCGGCCCCCCACACACCCCCCACATCCGGCCGGGGCGCGCGCCCCCATGTGCACAGCCCGAGGGCTTCTCCGTCGCGTAAGCGGAACGGTCGGGCGGCATGGTGGAGTTCGGGGAAAGAACGCGGAAGCGGCTCACGGCCCCCCTCCGCGCCCCCACGGGGCCTCATCCCGTTCATTCCTCGGCGGGCGTCTTCCGGCCCGCCCCGCCCGTCCGCACCGTCTCGAACCTCGCACGGGAAACCGCGCCGGATGCCGGGCCTCCGCGCGGGACGGAGAGGCCGGCTCCCGCCCAACACCCCCTGACCTGCGGTGATTCGAACGGCCGCAGACGGCGCATGCAGGACGCGCGGGTTAACGCAAGACCTCTGCCGGACACGGTCGCGTGACTTGCAGGACACACTCGGGCAACGGAAGCGTCTTCAACTCTTGACACCCACCCCCTTGAGGCAGCAATCTTCCGGCATCAGCGCATGGGAGCGCTCCCATATCGAACGAGGTTTTTCGCTCGTACGGGGACGGCACCGCCCATGTCCTCTCCGTACCCCTGGCACCCGCACCCACCGGCGCGTATGCCGAGCAGATCGAACGCCAGTCCCACCCTGGAACAAGGAGTAGTGGAATGCGCATCACCCGCACCGTCGCAGGTCGAAGCCGCAGAACCGCCGTCATGGTCACCACGGGCCTCACGGCCACCGCCCTGCTGCTGACCGGCTGCAGCGACTCGGGCTCGGACTCGGGCGAGGCCGACGCCGACGGGAACATCACCCTGACCGTGGCCGACTTCGGCCAGTTCGGCTACAAGGAGGCGGGGCTCTTCGCGAAGTACCACGAGCTCCACCCGAACATCACGGTCAAGGAAAACGTCACGGCCGACGAGAAGGTCTACTACCCCAAGTTCCTCCAGCAGCTCAACACGGGCAGCGGCCTGGCCGATGTGCAGGGCATAGAGGTCGGCCGTGTGAAGGAGCTCGTCGACACCAAGGCGGACGCCTTCGCCGACCTCTCCAAGGTGATCGACCCCGACCAGTGGGTGAACTGGAAGGCGCTGCAGGCGAGCACCGACGAGGGCAAGGTCATCGGTGCCGGCACCGACATCGGCCCCATGTCGATCTGCTACCGCCGTGACCTGTTCGAGAAGGCCGGACTGCCGACCGACCGGACCGAGGTCGCCGCGAAGCTCGCCGGTGGCTGGGAGGACTACCTCGCGCTCGGTGAGGAGTACAAGAAGAAGGCCCCCAAGGACACCTTCTTCATGGACTCCGCCAGCGCCATGTACAACGGCGTGGTGAGCTCCGACTCGGAGCAGTACTACTCCAAGGACGGCAAGGCGATCTACAAGGAGAGCGCCGGCGTCAAGGCGGGCTGGAAGCTCGCCACCGAGGCGGTCGACAAGAAGCTGACCCAGGGTCTGGCCCAGTTCAGCGTCCCGTGGCAGAACGCCCTGCGCAAGGGCAGCATGGCCACCGTGGCCTGCCCCGCGTGGATGGCCGCGCAGATCGCCACCTACTCCGGTGACCAGTTCAAGGGCAAGTGGGACATCGCCCGCACCCCGGGTGAGACCGCGGCCAACTGGGGCGGTTCCTTCCTCTCCGTGCCCGCGAAGGGCAAGCACGTCAAGGAGGCCGGTGAGCTCGTCAAGTGGCTGACCGCGCCCGAGCAGCAGGCCGCCGTGTTCAAGGCCGCCGGCCTCTTCCCGTCGAACAAGGGCGCCTACGAGCTCCCCGACGTGAAGACCGCCAAGCTGGAGTACTTCAACAACGCCCCGATCGGTGAGATCTACGCCGAAGAGGCGCAGGTCATCCCCGCGGCCGTGCTCGGCCCGAAGGACGGCGTCATCAAGGACACCATCGGCACCCAGATCAACAACATGGAGCAGCGGGGCACCAGCGCGGACGACGCGTGGAACGCGGCCACCGAGGCCATCGACAAGGTGATCGGCTGATCCTCGCCGGTGCGGGCGGCCGGGACGCCTTCGACGCGTCCCGGCCGGCCCGCACCGGTGCCGGTTCCCCCATCGGTACCGCGCACCTTCTCCGACACCTCCGCCGGACCTGACCAGGTCCGGCCTGCCCCTGCGGTGTCGGCACACCCCAGGGAAGGACTCCCACCTGTGGCAACCACCACCCCCACCCGGGGCGCACACGGCTCGCGGCCCAGCCGCCGCGCTCCGAAGCCCATGACCCCGGCCCGTCAGGTCTGGCGCAGCCGGCTGTGGCGCTTCGACGACAAGGCATCGCCGTACGCCTACATCGCGCCCTTCTTCCTCGTCTTCGGGGCCTTCGGGCTCTACCCCCTGATCTACACCGGCTGGATCGCCCTCCACCGGGTGGAGATGACCGGCCTCGACCAGATGGAATGGGTCGGCTGGGACAACTTCAGCACCATCCTCCAGGACTCCGAGTTCTGGACCGCGGTCACCAACACCTTCGTCATCGGCGTCATCTCGACCGTGCCGCAGCTGATGATCGCGCTCGGCCTCGCCCACCTGCTGAACTACAAACTGCGGGCCAGCACCTTCTGGCGCACCGTGATCCTCACGCCGTACGCCACCTCGGTGGCGTCCGCCGCGCTGGTCTTCGCCCTGGTGTTCCGGGCGGACGGCGGCCTGCTGAACTGGGTCCTCGGCTTCTTCGGTGCCGGTGAGACGAACTGGGCCAACGGCCACTGGACGTCCAACATCGCCATCGCCGTGATCGTGATCTGGCGCTGGACGGGCTACAACACCCTGATCTACCTGGCCGCCATGCAGGCGGTCCCGTCCGACCTCTACGAGGCGGCCTCGCTCGACGGGGCCTCGCGCTGGCAGCAGTTCCGCAACGTGACGATTCCCGCGCTCCGGCCGACGATCCTCTTCACGATCGTCATCTCGACCATCGGATCCATGCAGCTGTTCGGTGAGCCTCTGCTGCTCGAGGGCGGTCAGATCGGAGCCCAGGGCGGCTCCGAGCACCAGTACGAGACCCTCAGCATCTACCTCTACAACTACGGCTGGAACCTCGGACACCTCGGTCCGGCCGCCGCGGTCGCCTGGGCCATGCTCGTCCTGCTGCTGCTCATTGCCGCGATCAACTGGCTCGTCGGGCGCTTCATGCGCAAGACCGCGGCCTGACGGGGAGCGATAACCATGACCACCACCAGCCCCATCGCCGCTCCGGACCACCGCCGCGTCTCCAAGGCCACGGTCCGTGACGAGCCTCCGCGCCGCCGCCGCTTCAAGCCCGGAGCCGGCCGCCAGCACCACGCGGGCCCCTTCGCCTACTTCGCGCTCGCCGTCGTCGGCCTCGGCTCGCTGTTCCCGCTGTACTGGACGCTCGTGGCGGCGTCCCGCACCCAGGACGAGGTGCTGGACACCACGCCGCCGCTGGTCCCGGGCGGCAACCTGTTCAACAACCTCCAGGCGGCCTGGGAGCAGGCCAACCTCGGCAAGGCCATCGTCAACACGGTGATCGTCTCCTCCAGCATCACCCTGGCGACCCTGTTCTTCTGCACCCTGGCCGGCTACGCCTTCGCCAAGATGCGCTTCAAGGGCCGCGGCGCGCTGATGACCATGGTCATCGCGACGCTGACGATCCCGCCGCAGCTCAGCGTCGTACCGCTGTTCATGATGATGTCCGACATCGGCTGGGGCGGACAGCTGGAGTCGGTGATCTTCCCGACCCTGGTCAGCGCGTTCGGTGTGTTCTTCATGCGCCAGTACCTCCTGGAGGCGCTGCCGTACGAGCTCATCGAGGCGGGCAGGGTGGACGGCGCGAACAACCTCCGCATCGTGTGGAGCATCGTGCTGCCGGTCGCCCGTCCGGCCATGATGGTGCTCGGCATGCTCACCTTCGTCCAGGCCTGGAACGACTTCTTCTGGCCCTACCTCGCGCTGAACCAGCAGAACCCCACGCTCCAGGTGGCCCTCGGCCAGCTGAGCGCGTCCTACGTCCCCGACCAGAGCATCGTCATGGCGGGCGCGCTGATCAGCACGCTGCCGCTGCTCGTCGTCTTCGTGATCTTCGGCAAGCAGATCGTCGGGGGCATCATGTCCGGCGCCGTCAAGGGCTGACCCCGGCCCGCCGCACCACCCCGGTCCGACCCCGGGCCCGCGGACCCCACCCGGTCCTGTCCGGTCCGCTGTCCCGTCCCCGGTCCGGCCTCCGGCCGTCCCGTACGGCCTGTACCTGACCACAGACCGTACGGGGCCGGGGCCCCCGCACTTCCTGTCCCTGTCCCTCCACCCATGGGAGCGCTCCCGCATGACTGCCGTACGACCCGACACCACCCCGAAGCAGGCGCCCGAGGCACAGTTCCCCACGGGCTTCATCTGGGGCGCGGCGACCGCCTCCTACCAGGTCGAGGGCGCCGCCGCCGAGGACGGCCGCACGCCGTCGATCTGGGACACCTTCAGCCGCACGCCCGGCAAGGTCCGCAACGGCGACACCGGCGACATCGCCGCCGACCACTACCACCGCTACCGCGACGACGTCGCGCTCATGAAGCAGCTCGGGCTGAAGGCCTACCGCTTCTCCGTCTCCTGGTCCCGGGTCCAGCCCACCGGCCGCGGCCCGGCCGTCGAGCGCGGACTGGACTTCTACCGCAAGCTCGTCGACGAGCTGCTGGACGCCGGCATCATGCCCGTCGCCACCCTCTACCACTGGGACCTGCCCCAGGAGCTGGAGGACGCCGGCGGCTGGCCCGAGCGCGTGACCGCCGACCGGTTCGCCGACTACGCCGCCATCGTGTCCGGCGCCCTCGGCGACCGCGTCGGCATGTGGACCACCCTCAACGAGCCGTGGTGCTCGGCCTACCTCGGCTACGGCTCCGGAGTGCACGCTCCCGGCCGCACCGAGCCCGCGGCGGCGCTGCAGGCGGCCCATCACCTCAACCTCGCCCATGGCCGGGCGATCGAGGTTCTGCGCGCCCAACTCCCCGCTGCTGCGCAGACCTCGGTCACCCTCAATCTCCACCAGGTCCGCCCGCTGACCGGCAGCGAGGCCGACGCGGACGCCGCGCGCCGCATCGACGCGGTCGGCAACCGCGTCTTCACCGGCCCGATGCTGCGCGGGGAGTACCCCGAGGACCTGATCACCGACACCTCGCACCTGGTGGACTGGTCGAAGCTGGTCAAGGACGGTGACCTCGCCACCATCTCCCGTCCGGTCGACGCCCTCGGCATCAACTACTACACGCCGACCCTGGTCTCCACCCCGGTGGAGGGCGCCAGTTACGCCCGCAGCGACGCCCACGGCGCCAGCGCGCACTCTCCGTGGCCCGGCTCCGAGCACGTCGCCTTCCACCTCGCCGAGGGGAAGGAGCGCACCGCCATGGACTGGTCGATCGACCCGAACGGGCTGTACGACCTGCTCATGGACGTCAGCCGTGACCACCCCGGCCTGCCGCTGATGGTCACCGAGAACGGTGCCGCCTTCGACGACTACGTCTCGCCCGAGGGCAAGGTCGAGGACCCCGAGCGGGTCGCCTACCTCCACGGCCACCTCGACGCCGTGCAGCGCGCCGTCGCCGACGGCGCGGACGTCCGCGGCTACTTCCTCTGGTCCCTGATGGACAACTTCGAGTGGGCGTACGGCTATTCGAAGCGCTTCGGCGCCGTGTACGTCGACTACGCCTCCCAGCGCCGGATCCCCAAGACGAGTGCCCACTGGTACTCGGACGTGATCCGCCGCCACGCACTGCCCCCGGTCGGCACCGTCTGACCCTCACCAGGACGAACAGCGGGACCCGGCATGCCGCCGGGTCCCGCTTTTCTCTGCCCGCCCTGCGTGTTCGGCATCCGGACCCCTTAGGCTTGGGAGCGCTCCCAGAAGTGGTGGTGCGCAGAGGACCGCTGGGTCCGGCCGCGTGTCAAGGGACCGGGCAGTGGGACTTGGTTTGCACAACCCGCTGTGAGAAATTGACCGCGAACGGGAGGCAGCCATGGCGGCAGCGCGAGTACGGAGTGGCGGGCGGCCCACGCTCGAAGAAGTAGCGGCCCGGGCCGGAGTGGGGCGCGGCACGGCCTCGCGCGTCATCAACGGCTCACCGCGGGTCAGCGCCCAGACCCGGGAGGCCGTCGAGGCGGCCGTCGCCGAACTGGGCTACGTGCCCAACCGTGCGGCCAGGGCGCTCGCGGGCAACCGCACGGACGCCATCGCGCTCGTCGTGCCCGAGTCCGAGACCCGCTTCTTCGCCGAGCCGTACTTCTCCGACATCGTGCGCGGTGTCGGGGCCGCCCTCGCCGACACCGAGATGCAGCTGCTGCTGACCCTCGCGGGCAACGACCGCGAGCGCCGGCGGCTCGCGCAGTACCTGACCGCGCACCGGGTGGACGGGGTGCTCCTGGTCTCCGTCCACGCGGACGACCCGCTGCCGGACCTCCTCGAACAGCTCGGCATGCCCTCCGTGATCAGCGGCCGCAGGCACGCGGCGGAGACGCTGCCCTCGGTCGACTCCGACAACTTCGAGGGTGCCCGAGCGGCCGTCGACCACTTCATATCGCGAGGCCGCCGCTCCATCGCCACGATCACCGGCCGACTCGACGTCTACGGCGCCCAGCGCCGCCTCGACGGCTACCGCAAGGCCGTCGCCGCGGCTGGCCTCGACCCGGACGAGCGGCTGATCGCGCCCGCGGACTTCAGCGAGGAGGGCGGTGCCCGCGCGATGCGGGAGCTGCTGGAGCGCCGCCCCGACGTGGACGCGGTCTTCGCCGCCTCCGACGTGATGGCGGCGGGCGCCCGCCAGGTGCTGCGCGAGTCCGGCCGGCGCATCCCCGACGACGTCGCCCTGATCGGCTTCGACGACTCCGCGGTCGCCCGCCACATGGACCCGCCCCTGACGAGCGTGCGCCAGCCGATCGAGGAGATGGGCCGCACGATGACCCGCGTCCTGCTCCAGGAGATCGCGAACCGCTCGTCGGACGACCCCACCCAGGAACGCCCGAGGATCGTGCTGCCCACGGAGCTGGTGGTGCGGGAGTCGTCCTGAGGCGCCGCGTGGACGCGGGGCCGGGCCCTGATCGTCCACGCGAAAGCCCTTCTTTCACAACTTCTCCATAAGGTGCGGGGTCGGCCGCTAGGATTCCGCGCGTACGACGAATGTGTGACGCACCACACGACGTCACATACCCCGGCCGTGCGTGCGCTTCCGGCCCGGTCGTGCCTTGGGGGACGCGTGCAGAAGATGATCAAGGGTGCCAACGTCGGTCTGGCCACGCTGAGCGAGGACGTCGGGTCCGTGGTGATGAGCCTCGGCTGGAGCAGCGTGACCGAGGAGGGGAGCGCAGACGTCTCCGTTCTTCTCCTCGACGGTGACGGCAAGGTGCGCGGCGCCGGCGACTTCTGTTTCCACGGCAACCCGACCGCCGGCGAGGGGAGTGTGCGGCTGCTCGGGAAGACCCCCACGGCTGACGGCGACGAGAGCCGGATCGGGTTCGACCTGGACGCCGTACCACCGGGGGTCGAGCGGATCGTGGTGGCGGCGAGCCGGTCCGGAGGGTCGCGGTTCGGGGACTTCGACGACCTCCTCCTGACCGTCGCCGACAGCTCCGGCAATGACCTCGTCCACTTCTCCGTCGAGGACGCCGGGGCTGTGAGCGCCTTCATCTTCGGAGAGCTCTACCGGCGCGCGGGCGAGTGGAAGTTCCGGGCCGTGGGCCAGGGATACGCATCCGGCCCGGCCGGACTGGCGGCGGACTTCGGTGTCGACCTCGACGTCGCGGCCCGGAGCGCGGACGACGGTGCCGTGACCGGCCTCGGCTCCCGGGCCGCGTCCCCGGCGGCCGCGGTGCCCCCGCCCCGGGCACCGGAGCCCGCGACCGAGGCAGGGGCGGACGCCGGGGAGACGCGGAGCCAGGAGGGGGACGCGGGGCACCCCGGCCGTACGCCGGACAGCCCTGAGGACCTCGCCGTCCCCGAGGGTCCGGCGGACGCCGTCGAGGCCGGGGACGCCCTCGACGCCGGAGACGGCCAGGACGCCGGCCGGGAGACCGCCGACCGCGAGACCGTCGAGCGTGAGCGGGCCGAACTGAAGGAATTCATCAAGGGGTTGAGCGCGGACGACATCAAGTCGGGCGGCTGGTTCACCAAGCTCAGCGCTCAGGCCCTGAGCTCCTACACCGGCAAGGCCGACCAGAAGTACTTCCGGGAGCGGTACGAGGGCGTACCCGTGGATGCCGTCGTCGACCAGCGGATCAAGATGGCGGCCCGGTACGCCGCGCTGGAAGGCGGGCTCTCCGCCGGGGCCTATACGGCGACCGTCGCCGCCACCCTCGGGAGTCTCGGCGGTGCCTCGGCGGCTACCGTCCCGGCTGCCGTCGCGACCATGATGGTCGATGTCGCCTTCGTCACCCGGCTCCAGCTCCGCCTGGCCCACGACATCGCGGTCCTCCACCGGGTCCCGCTCGACCTGTCCGATCCCGACGACATGTGGAAGCTCATCAGGGTGGCCTTCACGATCAAGGGCGGGGAGGCAGTCCGGGAAGGTGTGGTCAAGGCGGTCCCGGCCCTCGTGCGGCCGATGATCAAGCGCTTCTACTCCGGAGGGGCGCTGACCGCCGCGAGGGGACTCCCGGTCGTGGGGAAGTACCTCCTGCAGCGCAACGTCATCAAGATCGGCATCCCCTTGGTCGGCGTCCCCCTCGCGGTGGTGCTGAACCGCTGGACGACGCTGCTCGCGGGGCGGCACGCGCAAGCCGTCTTCCGGAACGAGGCCCGTGTGATCGAACTCGCCGAAGGGCTCAGCAGGCGGAGCCGGCACCCCCAGCTGATGCTGTGGGTCGCGTGGCTCGTCATCAGGGCGGACCGGAAGATCACCGACGACGAGACGCTGCTGATGCGGCACCTGGTCAGGCTGGTCAGGGAGCAGCACCACGTGGTCGACGAACAGCTCGCCCACCTCGTCGACGTCGATCCCGCCGAGGTGTGGGGGCGCGTGGATGCCGAGCCGGGGGATCTGAGCGACCTCCTCGACGTGGCCGAGCGGGTGGCCGCTGTCGACGGGGACGCCAACGCCCTCGAGGGAGCCGTCATCTCCGAGCTCCGGGACCGCTGCGCCCGGGTCTGACACCGTCACGCGCTCGCTCCGGCAGGGGCCGGGCGCCAGGGGTGCGGTCCGCCGCCCCCGAGGGGCGGCCCCGCCGCGTCGGGGGAAAGCGCGGCGGGACCGTTCTCTCGGATGCCCGGTGGCCGGCGTTCCATGCGGGGCTCGGCGCCGGTGTTCCCGCCGCGTCCCGACGTTCCGGACATGACGAAGGCCCGACCTGTTCTCACAGGTCGGGCCTTGATCAATCAGGGTGAGTAACGGGACTTGAACCCGCGACATCCTGGACCACAACCAGGTGCTCTGCCAGCTGAGCTATACCCACCATGTCGCCCGGTCGCTTTCCTGACCGGCCGAGAAAAAGTGTACAGGGTCCGAGCGGGTGCTCGCGCCCGAGTTCCTCAGGGGCCGATCACGGGCCCCGGAGGGCCCGTGAGCAGCGGGGTCGTGCGCCTACTGTCCGGCGGCCGGCGTGTGGCGCGCCGCGATCTCCTTGGCGCGGGCCGAGTCCGGTCCGGGCTGCGGCACGAAGACCGCGTCCCGGTAGTAACGGAGCTCCGTGATGGAGTCGCGGATGTCGGCCAGGGCCCGGTGGTTGCCGTTCTTGTCCGGACTGTTGAAGTACGCCCTCGGATACCAGCGGCGCGCCAGCTCCTTGACCGAGGACACATCGACGATCCGGTAGTGGAGGTAGCCCTCCAGGGACGGCATGTCCCGCGCGAGGAAGCCCCGGTCCGTGCCGACCGAGTTTCCGCACAGAGGGGCCTTGCCCGGCTCCTTCACGTGCTCGCGGATGTAGGCCAGGACCCGCTCCTCGGCGTCGGCCAGGGTCGTGCCCCCGGCCAGCTCGTCGAGGAGGCCCGAGGCGGTGTGCATCTGCCGCACCACCTCGGGCATGGTCTCCAGGGCCGCGTCCGGCGGGCGGATCACGATGTCCACCCCTTCGCCGAGCACGTTCAGTTCCGAGTCGGTGACCAGTGCGGCCACCTCGATGAGTGCGTCGTCCGTCAGCGAGAGCCCGGTCATCTCGCAGTCGATCCACACCATGCGGTCGTTCATGCGCCCCACCCTACGGGGCGCTGCGCTGCCCCGGCAGGGCCGGGCGGCCCGGAACGTACGCCTCGGGACCCGCTCCGAGACGCTCCACGGGGCCGCCGGAGGCGGTCGTGGCGGTGACCGGGGACAGGCCGGGTGAGGACGCCGCGGCGGCGCGGCGGCTCGACGCCGTGCCCTGGACGGGGACGGACGTGTCCAGCACCGCCGTGACGCTCTCCAGCGGCCCTCCCTGCGGACGGCGGGCCCGGTAGGCGGCCCGGTACGCGGCGGGGGAGGACCCCAGCTGGCGGCGGAAGTGCCCGCGCAGCGCGACGGGCGAGCGGAAGCCGCAGCGGCCCGCCACCTCGTCGACCGAGTAGTCGGAGGTCTCGAGCAGCCGCTGCGCCTGCAGCACGCGCTGGGTGATGAGCCACTGGAGCGGTGCGCTGCCCGTGAGCGAACGGAACCTGCGGTCGAAGGTCCGTCGGCTCATGTAGGCGCGCGCGGCCAGGGTCTCCACGTCGAACTGCTCGTGGAGGTGCTCCAGGGCCCAGGCCACGACCTCGGCGAGCGGGTCGGAGCCGATCTCTTCGGGTAAAGACCTGTCGAGGTAGCGCTCCTGGCCGCCACTGCGCCGCGGCGGTACGACGAGCCGGCGCGCCAGCGCCCCGGCCGCCTCGGTGCCGTGGTCGGTACGGACTATGTGGAGGCACAGGTCGATTCCGGCCGCGGTCCCGGCCGAGGTGAGCACGTCGCCGTCGTCGACGAACAGCTCACGCGGATCGACGTGCACCGACGGATAGCGCTTGGCCAGTGTCGGTGCGTACATCCAGTGCGTGGTGGCCGGGCGGCCGTCCAGCAGGCCGGCCGCCGCGAGGACGAAGGCCCCCGTGCAGAGTCCGACGATGCGGGCGCCCTCCTCATGGGCGCGGCGCAGCGCGTCCAGGGCCTCGGCGGGCGGCGGGGAGGTGATGGACCGCCAGGCGGGCACCACGACGGTGCCGGCCCTGCTGATCGCCTCCAGGCCGTACGGCGCGCTGAGTTCGAGTCCGCCGGTGGTGCGCAGCGGTCCTTCCTCACCCCCGCACACCAACAGGCGGTAGCGCGGAACTCCCGCGTCCTGCCGGTCGATTCCGAAAACTGAGAGCGGAATGGAGCTCTCGAAGATAGGGCCGCCACTGAACAGCAGTACGGCTACGACTTCCCGGCGTCGCCGCCCGGTCAGTTTCCGTGCGGCCTCCGTTGCGGTGGCGGAGTCCTGGCTCATGACGCTAAGCCCCCCTCGGTGTTCGCGTCTTCCTGGTCCCTACGGGCCTGTCGCTCCTGCACGTTTCCCCTCGGTCTCGCACGCGTCCCCAGTCCTCGACACTCATGATCGAATCTACTGCGTCCCGTGGTCCCGACGTGACACGTTCCCCCACCGGCACTATGTCGACAAGGCAACGTGGCCCGAAGCGTTCGATCACGAAGGGTTTCACTCGTGAGCGCCACAGGGAAGTGCGCATCGCGATCATGGCCCGTCCCCGTAGGGTCAAAGCGTACCGCGCGGTCTATTCCTGCCTGGTGGCATGCGGGTTGGGCAGCCCTGACACCAGGAGGAGGGGGTGGAGGTGAAGTTGGCTGAAAACCGATGGTTGCGTGCGCGTATTCCAGTCATGCGACCGGCGTACGCCCTCTGCCTCCGGAAGCCCCCATGCGCCTCAGAAGCCACTGGAGGGCGTCCGGACTCCGGAGATCGACGATGCGCGATTGCGTGATGGCGGGGTGTGACGACTCCCGCCGGCGGTCCTGGTGGCGCATTCGGCCGCCTTGCACGGATCGTCGCGGCGGCCGGCCGGACAGGGTGACCTGAACCCGTCAGAGCGTCCACGAGCTGGATGTACGACGCAACCGGCATTGCCATCCGGGGCGGTCTCCGGCATGCTCCCTCCATTGCCGCATGCGCCGTGCGAGGGCTGGGCAGTGGAGGAGTGGCGCCGTACCCTTGGGGGTAGGGGGTTGGGAAGATGTTTCCCGGACACAGCTTCACCGCTCGCAGGTACACCTCCACACCGCTCCCTCCTCACGAGGACTCTCTTCGCCGAGACACCGATGGCCGGTCACGAAATCCCTGAACCCGCAGACCGCAAGCAGGTAGCCGACCCCGGGTCGGAACCGCGGCCGGTCGGAGAGTCGCGCCCTTCCTGCGATCCAGCCTTCCGGCATGGCGTCGTGGTCGGATTCGACGGCTCCATGTCCAGCGAACGAGCCCTCGCGTACGCCATCGGAATGGCGCACCGGCACGGCTCGGGGCTGATCATCGTCCATGTGGCCAACCGGCTGCCCACCACCGTGTGGGCCGGCTGCGAGCCGCCCGTCTTCGTCGACGTCCCCGATCACCGCACCGAGGTCCTCGGTCTCGAGCTGGCCTGCGCGGACTATCTCGCGGAGATCCCCTGGGTGCTCGTGGAGCGCGGCGGGGACATCTGTCACGAGCTGGAGGAGGTCGGCCGGGAGTACTCGGCCGACGCCATCGTCGTCGGCTCGACGCACGGCATCGTGGGCCGCATCTTCGGATCCGTGGCCGGCCGTCTCGCGCGCCGGGCGCAGCGCCCGGTCATCGTCATCCCCTGAGAGCGCCGAAAGGCCCCTGACGCGACGTCAGGGGCCTTTGCGCTGCTTGTAGGTGCCGGGCGGGGGTGCTACTCGACCGTGACCGACTTCGCCAGGTTGCGCGGCTTGTCGATGTCACGGCCCATGGCCAGCGCCGTGTGGTAGGCGAGCAGCTGGAGCGGGATGCCCATGAGGATCGGGTCCAGCTCGTTCTCGTTCTTCGGGACGACGATCGTGTGGTCGGCCTTCTCCTGCTCGCGGTGGGCGACCGCGAGGATGCGCCCGCTGCGGGCCTTGATCTCCTCGAGCGCGGCGCGGTTCTTCTCCAGCAGGTCGTCGTCCGGGACGATCGCGACCGTGGGGAGCGCGGGCTCGATGAGCGCGAGGGGGCCGTGCTTGAGCTCCGAGGCGGGGTAGGCCTCGGCGTGGATGTAGGAGATCTCCTTGAGCTTCAGGGAGGCCTCCAGCGCGACGGGGTAGCCCCGGACCCGGCCGATGAACATCATCGACTGCGCGCCCGCGTACTCCTCGGCCAGCTTCTTGATGTCGTCCTCGGCCGCGAGGATCTCCCCGATCTGCTCGGGCAGCTTGCGCAGGCCCTCGATGATCCGCTTGCCGTCGGAGACCGAGAGGTCGCGGATGCGGCCCAGGTGCAGGGCGAGCAGCGCGAAGGCCACGACGGTGTTGGTGAAGCACTTGGTGGAGACGACGCAGACCTCGGGGCCCGCGTGGACGTACATGCCGCCGTCCGCCTCACGGGCGATCGCCGAGCCGACGACGTTCACGACGCCCAGGACGCGGGCGCCCTTGCGCTTGAGCTCCTGCACGGCGGCCAGCACGTCGTAGGTCTCGCCGGACTGCGAGACGGCGACGTAGAGGGTGTCGGGGTCCACGACCGGGTTGCGGTAGCGGAACTCGGACGCGGGCTCGGCGTCCGCGGGGATGCGGGCCAGCTCCTCGATGAGGCCGGCGCCGATCATGCCCGCGTGGTACGAGGTGCCGCAGCCCAGGATCTTGATCCGGCGGACCCCGCGCGCCTCGCGCGCGTCCAGGTTCAGGCCGCCCAGGTGCACGGTGGAGAAGCGGTCGTCGATGCGGCCGCGCAGCACGCGGTCCACGGCGTCGGCCTGCTCGGAGATCTCCTTGTGCATGTACGTGTCGTGGCCGCCCATGTCGTACGACTCGGCCTCCCACTCCACGGTGGTCGGCGTGGCCGTCGTGGTCGAGCCCTCCGTGGTGTACGTACGGAAGTCGTCGGCCTTGAGGGTGGCCATCTCGCCGTCGTCGAGGGTGACGATCTGGCGGGTGTGCGCGACCAGGGCGGCCACGTCGGAGGCGACGAACATCTCCTTCTCGCCGATGCCGAGCACGACGGGGGAGCCGTTGCGGGCGACGACGATGCGGTCGTTGAAGTCGGCGTGCAGGACGGCGACGCCGTACGTGCCCTCGACGAGCTTCAGCGCCTCGCGGACCTTCTCCTCCAGCGTGAGCGCTCCCGAGCGGGCGATCAGGTGGACCAGCACCTCGGTGTCGGTCTCGGAGAGGAACTCGATGCCGTCGGCGACGAGCTTCGCGCGGAGCTCGGAGGCGTTGTCGATGATGCCGTTGTGGACGACGGCGACCTTGTTCTCCGCGTCCAGGTGCGGGTGCGCGTTCTCGTCGCTCGGGGCGCCGTGGGTGGCCCAGCGGGTGTGGGCGATGCCGGTGGTACCCGCGAACCGCTTGGGCACGCGGGCCTCCAGCTCGCGGACCCGGCCCTTGGCCTTGACCGTCTTCAGCGTGCCGGGCCTGCCCGCCGGGGCCTTGCCCGTGATGGCGATGCCCGCGGAGTCGTAGCCCCGGTACTCCAGCCGCTGCAGGCCTTCCAGCAGCAGGGGAGCCACGTCACGCTTCCCGATGTAACCGACGATCCCGCACATAGAGTCTCTGCCCTCCATCGACGTACAAAAGTCCGGTGCCCGGTGCCGCCCCTTCGGGCTCAGCCGTAGACGATGCGGCGCAGCTGGCGGAGCGAGAGCTCCTGCGGTGCCACCGCGCGGTGCGGCAGCTCGGCCGCGATCCGCTCGAAGATCTCCGTGTTGACCAGGCCGCCCGCCTGCAGTTCGCGGTGGCGGCGCCGGACGAAGTCCTCCGTCGTCTCGTCGAAGTACGCCAGCACGTCGAGGATCACCCGGGCGGCCTCGCCGCGCTGGAGCGCGGTGGAGCGTACGAGGTGGTCGATGAGGTCGTCATGCGTGGGGCGGCGTTCGAGCACCCGTCGATATTGCGTGGATCGGGGTCGTTACGCAAGAAATCTGCCCGAAATCGGGCAGGAATCTCATGGAGGGGTGCTGGTATGTCGGAAATGGGCCGTACATTCTCATCCGGCCCCGCCCGCGAAGGGCGGGGCCGGACGCCCCCCTCAGTACGCCGCGATCGGGTTCCGCAGGCGGCCGGTCAGCTGGAGCGCGCCCGCGGGGTCCTCCAGGTCGACCATCTGCCGGTTGTCGCGCAGCTGCAGCCGGTTCAGGCAGGAGAGCGCGAAGTCCTCCGTGAACATGTCGTACCGCGCGAACTTGTCCGCGAGGTGCGGCACCGCGTCCTGGTAACCCCTGACGCACTCGGCGACCGTCCGCCAGAAGGTCTCCTCGTCGAGGGCGCCCTCCGTGGCCAGGCCGGCCCCCAGGAAGCGGAAGAAGCAGTCGAAGACGTCGGTGAGGACCGACAGCAGCTTCATGTCCTCGGGGACGTCGGCGCGGATCCGCTCGACCTGGGGCGGCAGCACCGCGTCCGGGTCCATGACCGCGATCTCCTCGGCGATGTCCTTGAAGACCGTCCGGCGCACGACGCCGTCCTCGATCACCAGGATCACGTTCTCGCCATGGGGCATGAAGACCAGGTCGTAGGCGTAGAAGCTGTGCAGCACCGGCACCAGGTACGCGTCCAGGTAGCGGCGCAGCCAGTCGGCCGGGTCCAGCCCCGACTCGGCGATCAGGGCGCCCGCCACCGAGCGGCCCCCGTCGTCGGTGTGGATCAGGGAGGCCATGGTGGCGAGACGCTCGTCGCCGGTCAGGGAGGGGACCGGGCTCTCCCGCCACAGGGCGGCGAGCATCTTCAGGTACGGGGAGCCCTTGGCGGTCGCCGCCTCGTAGGCCTGGTGGCGGTAGCCGATGGCGGCCCGCTCCCGGATGATCGAGAACCCGGTTCCGCGCAGCAGCTCGTCCTGCTCGATCAGACCGGCCAGCCAGTCGTTGATCGCCGGGGTGGCCTCCATGTACGCGGCGGAGAGCCCTCGCATGAAGCCCATGTTCAGCACGGACAGGGCCGTCTTGACGTAGTGCTTCCCGGGGTGGTCGGCGTTGAAGAAGGTCCGGATCGACTGCTGGGCCAGGTACGCGTCGTCGCCCTCGCCCAGGCAGACCAGGTGCTGCCGGGCCACCTCGCCCGCGAAGGTGACGGCGAGCTTGTTCCACCACTGCCAGGGGTGGACCGGGATCAGCAGGTAGTCGTCGAGGTCGAGCCCGAGGTCCGCCATCCGCGCCGCGAACCTGTCGAGGGTCTTCCCGCCGAGCTCGCCGGCGATCAGGGTGGGGTAGTCCAGCCCGGCACCGGCCGTGAAGGTGGCGCGATCGCGCCGGGCGGCCAGCCAGACCAGCTTGATCCCGGCCGCCGCCTCGGGGGCGTAGGCGCGGTACTCGCCGACGCCGAAGCCGAGCCGCCCGTTGTTGGCGACAAAGCAGGGGTGACCCTCGGTCATGCCGGTCTCGACGGCCTGGAAACCGGCCACGGCGAGCTGTGCGGAGGTGGTCGGTTCCTTGGTCAGCTTGTACGCGGTTCCGGCCAGCGTGGAGGAGATCTCCTCCAGGTACACCGGAAGGATCTCCGCCGACAGGCCCAGCGTGGAGCGCAGCTCGACGAAGAACTCCAGCGCGTCCAGCGGGAGGTCCGAGCCGTGCCGGTGGCGCGTGATCGAGGCGGCGTCGACCTGCCAGTGGTCCAGCGCGAAGCGACGGGCCGCGAAACGGTACTCGACCGTCCCGTCGTCGCTGTGCACGCGGTAGCGGCCGTCGCCGAGCGCGGCGGGGGTCAGGATGCGCTCGTGGGAGAACTCGGCCAGCGCCTTGCGGATCAGGAGCCGGTCGGCGACCGCCCAGCGCTCGGGGGTCAGGTGGGCGACGGCGTCGGTGGTGGGGTGCGTGGTCATCGGTCGTCTCCCGTGGTCGCGGCCTCGAACTGCTCGCGGGTGCAGGTGCTGAGCAGGGCTTGCTTCTCCGGCTTGGTGATCTCGCGGACCGCCTCGAAGCCGACCGCCTTGTTCAGCGCGTGCACCGCGGTGTTGGTGACGTCGGGTTCGACGACGACCCTGCGCACCCGGGGGTCCGCGAACAGCGTCTCCATGACGGTGGTGATCACGGCGAGGGTGAAGCCGTGCACCGGCTTCTCGGGCGGGGCGACAAGGAAGTGCATCCCGACGTCGCCGGGCTCCGCCTCGTACAGCCCCTTGAGCTCGACCTCGGTGGGGTCGTAGCGCTCCATGAGGAAGGCGGGCTCGCCCTCGTGCAGCCCGATGAAGGCGTCGTGGTGCGGGTGGGCGGCTATCGCCATGTACTCCCGCTCGACGTCCTCCAGCCGGGCGTCACCCATCATCCAGAAGGCCGACCGGGGGTGGGTGACCCACGCGTGGACCAGTTCCGCGTCGGACCGCCGGCCCTCCCGGCCGGGGGAGGGGTCCAGGGGGCGGACGGTGAACGTCCCGAGCGGTTTCGTGCTGGTCATACGGCGAACTCCTGGAAGGCGACGGACTTCTCGACCGGGTAGTACTCACGGCCGAGCAGTTCGCCGATGATGTACGCGTTGCGGTACGCACCCATGCCCAGGTCGGGCGAGGTGATCGAGTGGGTGTGCACCCCGGCGTTCTGCAGGAAGATCCCGCGGCCGGTGGTGTCGATGCTGTAGTTGCGGGCCACGTCGAAACGGCCCCGGCCGTCGTGCCGGATGCGGTCGGCGACGGGCTCCAGGAAGGCAGGCGCGGCGTAGCGGTAGCCGGTGGCGAGGATCAGGCCCTCGCTGTCGAGCTCGTAGTCCCTGCCCTGCTCCTCCTGGCGGAGGCCCAGCGTGTACGTGCCCGTGGACTCCTCGTAACGCGCGCTCCGCAGCGCGGAGTTGGTGAGCAGGCGGGTGGGGACCGGGCCCGGCAGGTTCTTCTGGTAGAGCAGGTCGAAGATCGAGTCGATCAGCTCGCCGTCGATGCCCTTGAAGAGCCCCTTCTGGCCGGACTCCAGCCCGTAGCGGGTGTCCTCGGGCAGGGCGTGGAAGTAGTCCACGTAGTCCGGCGAGGTCATCTCCAGCGTGAGCTTGGTGTACTCCAGCGGGAAGAAGCGGGGCGAGCGCGTCACCCAGTTCAGCCGGTAGCCGTGCACATCGATCTCGGAGAGCAGGTCGTGGTAGATCTCCGCCGCGCTCTGCCCGCTGCCCACCAGGGTGATGGACTTCTTGGCCTGCAGCGCCGCCTTCTCCTGGAGGTAGCGGGAGTTGTGCAGGAAGTCGCCGCCCAGGCCCTGGCAGGCCTCCGGGATGTGTGGTGGGGTGCCGGTGCCCAAGACGAGGTGGCGGGCGCGGAAGGCGCTGCCGGCGGTGTGGACGGTGTACAGGCCGTCGCCCTCGTCGTAGGTAACCGACTGTACGGTTTGGTTGAATCGGATACTGCTCAATCCGGCCGCCGCCCACCGGCAGTAGTCGTTGTACTCGGTCCGCAGCGGGTAGAAGTTCTCCCGGATGTAGAACGAGTAGAGCCTGCCCCGCTCCTTCAGGTAGTTGAGGAAGGAGTACGGAGAGGTCGGGTCGGCCATCGTGACCAGGTCCGACATGAACGGGGTCTGGAGATGGGCCCCTTCGAGGAACATCCCCGAGTGCCACTCGAAGTCCGGCTCGGACTCCAGGAACACCCCGTTCAGCTCCTCGACCGGCTCGGTCAGGCAGGCGAGTCCGAGGTTGAACGGGCCGAGTCCGATCCCGATGAAGTCGTACGGGGCGGTGAGGGGCTCAGGAAGCGCGGTCAAGGGACTCTCCCAGGTACTGCTCGGCGTGGCCGGCGATCAGATCGAGGACGGCGGTGATGTCGGCCGCGGTCGTCTCGGGGTTGAGCAGGGTGAATTTGAGGTACTGGCGGCCGCCGACCTCCGTGCCGGCGACCACGGCCTCCCCCGAGGCGAAGAGCGCCTTGCGGGCGTGCAGGTTTGCCCGGTCGATGTCGGCGGGCGTCGTGACGTGGGCGGGGACGTAGCGGAAGACCAGGGTGGAGAGCCGCGGCTCCACGACGACGTCGTAGCGCGGGTCGGCGGCCAGCAGCCGCCAGCCCTCGCCGGCGAGCTCGCAGACCTCGTCGAACAGCTCCCCGATGCCGTCCGCGCCCATGGTGCGCAGCGTCATCCACAGCTTGAGGGCGTCGAACCTGCGGGTCGTCTGCAGGGACTTGTCCACCTGGTTGGGGATGCGCTCCTCGACCGTCCGCTCCGGGTTGAGGTACTCCGCGTGATACGTCGCATGGCGCAGGGTGGCCCGGTCGCGGACCAGTACGGCGGACGAACTCACCGGCTGGAAGAAGGACTTGTGGTAGTCCACGGTGACCGAGTCGGCGCGCTCGATGCCCTCCAGGAGCCCGCGCCGGGTCGGCGAGGCGAGCAGCCCGCAGCCGTAGGCGGCGTCCACGTGCATCCAGGCGGCGTACTCCTCGCAGAGCGCGGCGATCTCGGGCAGGGGGTCGATGGAGCCGAAGTCCGTGGTGCCCGCGGTGGCGACGACGGCCATCGGCACACCCCCTTCGGCCAGGCAGCGTTCGAGGGCGGCGGCCAGTGCGACGGTCTGCATCCGCTTCTCGCGGTCGACGGGGACGCACACGACGGAGTCCGGGCCCAGGCCGAGGAGTTTCGCCGACTTCTGGACGCTGAAGTGACTGCACTCGGAGGTGAAGATCCGCAGCCGGGTGAACTCCTCCGGGCGGAGCTTGGCCTCTTCGCGCGCCAGCAGCAGGGCCTGGAGGTTGGACTGGGTGCCTCCACTGGTGAAGACACCGTCCGCGGCGGGGCCGAGGCCGATGCGGCCGGCCGTCCAGTTGATCAGCCGGCGCTCGATCAGGGTGCCGCCCGCACTCTGGTCCCAGGTGTCCAGCGAGGAGTTGACCGCGGAGAGCACGGCCTCGCCGACCACCGCGGGGATGACCACGGGGCAGTTGAGGTGGGCGAGGTAGCGGGGGTGGTGGAAGTACACGGCGTCGCGGAGGTAGACCTCGCCGAGCTCGTCCAGGGCGGCAGCCGTGTCGCCGAGCGGCCGGTCGAGGTCGATGGCGTCGACGACGGGGGTGAGGGCGTCGACGCCGATTCCGCTGAACGGCTGCTCGGTGGAGGCGAGTGTGGCTGCTACCTGTTCGACTCCCGCGGTGACGGAGCGACGGTAGTCCTCCGCCGTCGTGTGGTTGAGCAGGTGGGAACGCATGTGGGGGGCCTCCCGGGTGGGGACGTCGTCGCGGCCCTCCGGGCAGAGAAGGGGGGACGAGGGCGCGACGGTTAAGTTAGGTAAGCCTAACCTAATGAAATCGCGCTCCTCGTCCCCCGGGGGGAACCGTCACAGGAACCCCACACACCGGCGCGGATGCGTCACACGGACGCCCGCGCCGCTTCCTCCCTCAGCTGTTCCTCGCTCATCCCGCGCCGCCAGTAGCCGACGAAGGTGACGCGCTTGCGGTCGAACCCCCGCTCCTGGACGAGATGGCGGCGCAGCCCGCGCACCTCCGACGACTCGCCGGCGATCCAGGCGTACGGGACGCCCCCGGGAAGCTCGGCGGCGCGGACGGCCTCCACGGCCGGGGGCGCCCCCTGGCCGCGGACCAGCCAGTGGACCGTCACGTCGGCCTCCGTGCGGAGCTCCAGGCGGTCCCGCGCGTCCGGGACCTCCAGCCAGACGTGGGCCTTCGTGCCGGCCGGAAGCCACTCCAGGGCGGCCGAGGCCGCGGGTAGCGCCGTCTCGTCGGCCCGGATCAGCACCCAGTCGGTGTCCTGGGGCGGGCGGAAGCGGACCGAGGCGTTGTCCTCGACGGCCGGGCCCAGCGCCTTGAGCAGCCGGCCGGGGCGGGCGGCCTCCGCCCAGCGGCAGGCGGGCCCGCCGTCCTCGTGCAGGGCGAAGTCGATGTCGATCTCGGTCGAGCCGTCGTCGGCACGGCGCTGCGCGCGGACCGTGTAGGCGCGCATGACGGCCCGTACGTCCTCGGGGGCGGCGCGCCACGCGTCGAACCAGGTGCCGTCCTCGGCCACCGGGACGAAGGGCTCGCGCTGGCCCGGGTGCGGCAGGAACAGCGAAAGGCTCTGGTCCCGGCCCCCCGCCGCGAAGCCGTCGAGCCCCGGCCCGCCGAAGGTGACCCGTTGCATGGAGGGGCTCAGCCGTTCGGTCCGCAGGACCGTCAGGCCGAAGAAGCGGAAGGGGGAGGCGGGGGGTGCGGTGGCGGTCGTCATACGAGGGGTCTCCTCCCCGGGACGGGAAAAACGGCGGGCCCGGCCCCCGGAGACGTGCTCCAGGGGCCGGGCCCGGGTCGTCAGCCGACCTTCTTGGCCTTCTCGATGGCCTCGGCGAGGGCGTCGAGGATCGGCGCGCACTTGTCGTACGAGTAGATGGGCTCCGTCGTACGCGGTATGACCTGGCCCGCCTTGACGGCCGGCAGCTTCGCCCAGGTCGGCTTGGAGGTCAGCGCGTCGGGCTGCAGGGCCGAGGAGCGGTTGTCCATCATGATGATGTCCGCGTCGTACTTGTCGACGTTCTCCCAGCTCAGCTCCTCGAAGAAGCCGGCCTCGTTGACCTTCGGCTCGATGAACTGCACACCGAGCTCCTGGAAGTACAGGGTGTCGGCGGACATCTTGGCGAGCGAGACGTAGAACAGGTCCTGACTGGCCGAGCCCACCAGGACCTTGATGTTCGGCTGCGACTTCGCGGCGGCGCGCAGCCGGGCCGCGGCCTTCTCGAAGGCGGCCTTGGCGTCGGTGACCTTCTTCGCCTTGACGTCGGCGCCGAGGGAGGCGGCCAGGTCCTCGTGGCGCTGGATGGCCTTCGGGACCGTGGTCTGCGCGGCCCACAGGGCGACGCTCGGGGCCAGCGCGAGGATCTTGCCCTTGGACTGGTCCGGCACGTACCAGAGGGCGTCCTTCTCCCACATGGCGGTGACGAGGAGCTCCGGCGCCAGACCGGCGTACTTCTCGACGTTGAACTCGCCCCAGACGTTGCCGAGCACCTCGACCTTGCTGATGTCGAGGTCACCGGCCTGCACATCGGCCTTGCCGTCGGAGGTCTTCGTCGGGCCGAAGACGCCCTTCACCTCGACGCCGTAGTCGTGGAGCGCGGCGGCGACACCCACGAACGCGACGATGTTCTTCGGCACGGAGTCGGCCTTCGCCGTCTGCCCGCGGTCGTCCTTGAAGGACCAGGGGCCGGATTTCTCCGCACCCGAACCCGAGGTGGAGCCCTTCTCGTCGCCGTCGCCGCAGGCCGCGAGGACGGCACCGAGACCGACGGCGCCACCGGCGGCCAGCAGGCCGCGGCGGGAGAGTGAGCTGGTCCGGAGGTGGGGCATGAGTGTGTCTGCTTTCGTACGCGCCGAGGGCGCCCGCTGACGATTCAAAGGAAGGCTAGCCTAACCTCACATGTCGCAGGCCGGGAGGGCAAGGGGGAGCGGCCGATCCGTTACCTGAGCTGCGAAAAGCCGCCCTCCCGTGACCAGGGAAGGCGGCTGTCGCGAACGTTCGGGCTCAGCCGGTGACCGGCTGCAGGCGCAGCATGTCGATGTCCGGGCACACCTTTGCGATCGCGCTGAAGTCGTCGTCCACGTGCAGCACGGTGAGCCGGTGCTGTCGGGCTGTGAGAGCGACGAGGATGTCGATGGGCGAGGGGCCCCGGTGGTGGCCGATCCTCACGAGCTCTCGCTGTACTTCGATGATCCTCGGCCAGGGGTCTTCGAGGGCGGGAACCCATCCGAAAGTCTGGCCGAGCACGGTGAAGAACGGTTCGTGGTCCCGGTCCGCCCGCAAGGCCGGCATGAGCTCGGACTCCACGGGCGGGCAGAGCGACACGAGGCCTTGGGCGACGCGCCTCGGCCATGGCTCTCCCACCTGGCGCCGGAGCAGTCGCCGGACGGCCGATGTGTCGGCGAGACAGCTCACAGCCCTGACCGCTCCCGTTCCTCCAGGACGTCGAAGTCCAGGAACTGGTCCGCGTTGTCCTGCAGCCGGCGCAAGGCCCGGGCCCGGTCGTCCGCACTGACCGTGGCAGCTATGGTCAGTGCTCGGTTGATCGTCTCCCGCTTGGTCGAGGTGCCGAGCTGCTGCTGGGCGAACGCCGGCATCTGGTCGTCCACATCCACGAGGGTCTTCGTCATGGTGGACCTCCTGGGGCCGATGGATATATACGCCTGATCGGGAGTATCTATCGCCGCGGCCCTCGGTGTCTCAGGCGTCCATCCCCAGCTCCCGGGCGATCAGCATCCGCTGCACCTCGCTCGTGCCCTCGCCGATCTCCAGGATCTTGGAGTCGCGCCACATCCGTGCCACCGGGTACTCGTTCATGAAGCCGTAGCCGCCGTGGATCTGCGTCGCCTCGCGGGCGTTGTCCACCGCCACCGTCGAGGAGTAGAGCTTCGCGATGGCCGCCTCCTTCTTGAAGGGCTCGCCCGCCACCAGCCGGGAGGCCGCGTCGCGCCAGCCGATCCGGGCCATGTGCGCCCGCGTCTCCATGTCGGCGATCTTGAACTGGATGGCCTGGTTGGCGCCGATCGGCTTCCCGAAGGCGTGGCGCTCCTTCGCGTACTTCAGCGACTCGTCCACACAGCCCTGCGCGAGGCCCGTCGACAGCGCGGAGATGGCGATCCGCCCCTCGTCCAGGATCCGGAGGAACTGGGCGTACCCGCGGCCCTCCTCGCCCAGGAGGTTCTCCTTCGGGACGCGGACGTCGGAGAAGGAGAGCTCACGGGTGTCCGAGGCGTTCCACCCGACCTTGGAGTACGGGGCGGCGACCGTGAAGCCGGGGGTGCCGGACGGGACGATGATCGCGGAGATGCGCGGGGCGCCGTCCTCCTTGCGGCCGGTGACCGCCGTCACCGTCACCAGCTCCGTGATGTCCGTACCTGAGTTGGTGATGAAGCACTTCGACCCGTTGATCACCCACTCACCGGTGGCCTCGTCCAGCACGGCCGTCGTCCGGGTGCCGCCCGCGTCCGAGCCGCCGTCCGGCTCCGTCAGGCCGAACGCGCCGAGCGCCTCGCCCGCGCAGAGCTTCGGCAGCCACCGCCGCTTCTGCTCCTCGGTCCCGAAGCGGAAGACCGGCATGGCGCCGAGCGAGACCCCTGCCTCCAGGGTGATCGCCACGGACGAGTCGACGCGGGCCAGCTCCTCCAGGGCGATCCCGAGGGCGAGGTAGTCGCCTCCCATGCCGCCGTACTCCTCCGGGAAGGGCAGGCCGAACAGGCCCATCCGCCCCATCTCCCGCACGATCTCGTACGGGAACTCGTGGCGCTCGTAGAAGTCGCCGATCTTCGGGGCGATCACATCGTGGGCGAACTCCTCGACGGTGCGGCGCAGTTCCTCGTGTTCGGCGGTCAGCCGGTGGTCAAGGGACATGGGTGCTTCACTCCTTGTGGGACAGCGCGCGGACGGTACGGGACGGGCTCGGGCGGCCCAGCTGTTCGGCCATCCACACGCTTGTGGCGGTGAGTGCGCCGAGATCGACCCCGGTGTCGACACCGAGGCCGTCGAGCATCCACACGAGATCCTCGGTGGCGAGATTTCCGGTCGCGCTCTTCGCGTACGGGCAGCCGCCGAGGCCGCCCGCCGAGGAGTCCACCGTCGTCACCCCGTGCTGGAGCGCGGCCAGGGTGTTGGAGAGCGCCTGGCCGTAGGTGTCGTGGAAGTGCACCCCGATGGTGCCGGTGCGCACGCCCTCCTCGTTCAGCCCGGAGAGCAGCCGCCCGACATGGCCGGGGGTGGCGACGCCGATCGTGTCGCCGAGCGAGAGCTCGTCGCAGCCGAGGTCCATCAGCGCCTTCGCGACCCGGACGACCTGCGCGACGGGCACGGCGCCCTCCCACGGGTCGCCGAAGCACATGGACAGATAGCCGCGCACATGCACCCCGGCGTCCTTGGCGCGGGCCACGACCGGCTCGAACATGGCGAGCGACTCGTCCACCGTGCGGTTGAGGTTGCGGGCGGCGAACGTCTCGGTCGCCGAACCGAACACGGCGATCCGGCGGGCACCGAGCGCGAGCGCCCGGTCCAGCCCGCGCTCGTTCGGCACGAGGACGGGCAGCGCCACATCCCCGACGTCCGCGATGTCCCCGACCAGCGGGAAGAGCTGCTCGGCGTCCGCCAGCTGGGGCACCCACTTCGGGTGCACGAAGCTGGTCGCCTCGATCGTGGTGAGCCCGGCCTCCGCGAGCCTGCGGATGAACTCGGCCTTCACCTCGGTCGGTACGACGGTCTTCTCGTTCTGCAGTCCGTCGCGCGCGCCGACCTCGTGGATCCGGACCCGGGCGGGCAGCCCCGGCGCGGGCACCGTCATGGGCAGTCCGGTGTCGGTCACGCTTCCTCCCTCGGGGCCACCACGGCCAGGATCTGGTCCATGGCGACCGTGGTGCCGGCGGTGACGTCCAGCTCGGTGACGGTGCCGGCGTGCGGGGCGGAGATGACGTGCTCCATCTTCATCGCCTCGACGACCAGCAGGCTCTGACCGGCGACGACCTCGTCCCCGACGGCCACCTTCACCACCGTGACCGTCCCGGGCATGGGGGCGGCGAGCGTGTCCGCGCCGGAGCGCGCCGCGCCGCTGAGGGACGCCTCCACCGGGTCGTGGTCCTGGACGTGCCAGGTGTCACCGTCCCGGCCGAGCCAGACGCCGTCCCGGGAGGCCGCCCTGCTGAACGTGTGGGTCACCCCGTCGACTTCGAGGACGACGCGGGGTCCGGACGTCTCGACGAGCCGGGACGGCCTCGCACCGGGCAGTGAGGGCACGGGCCCGCACGCGTCCGCCGCCTCCTCGCGGTCGCCCGCGTGGCCGAACGTCAGCGAGGCGGTGCCCCCCGCGCCCGTACGCAGTCCCACCCGCACCGGGTCGTGGCCCGGTACGCGGAAGTGGTGGAAGGTCTCCGCGGGCGTGCCGCCGAGCCGCCAGCCGCTGGGCACGGAGAACGGATCGACCCAGTCGGCCGCGGGTGCCGGGGGCGGCTGCCGCAGCAGCGCCGCCGCCGCGTACACCTCCTCCGGGACCCCGTCCGGCACCAGGCCCTCCGCCTCGCGCTCCACGAGGCCGGTGTCCAGCTCGCCGGCGGCCACCGCCGGATGGGCCAGCAGCCGCCGCAGGAACCCGGCGTTGGTCGGGACGCCCAGCACCACCGTCTCCGCCAGGGCCGCCCGCAGCCGGCGCAGCGCCGTGGGCCGGTCGGGGCCGTACGCGATGACCTTCGAGAGCATCGGGTCGTACGTGCTGCCGACGGGCACGCCCTCGCTGAGGCCCGAGTCCGTCCGCGCCCCGCCGCCCTGCGGCTCGTGCAGCGCGAGCACCGTGCCCCCGGACGGCAGGAACCCGCGCGCCGGGTCCTCCGCGCAGACCCGGGCCTCGACGGCGTGCCCGGTCAGCGTGATGTCCGCCTGGGCGTACGGCAGGCGCTCACCGGAGGCCACCCGCAGCTGCCACTCCACCAGGTCGAGCCCCGTGACCAGCTCGGTGACCGGGTGCTCCACCTGGAGACGGGTGTTCATCTCCATGAACCAGTACGAGGCGGGGGCGTCGCCCGGGACGATGAACTCGACCGTCCCCGCGCCCACGTACCCGCACGACCTGGCCGCCTGCACGGCCGCCTCGCCCATCGCGGCCCGGGTCCGCTCGTCGAGCAGGACCGACGGCGCCTCCTCGATGATCTTCTGGTGGCGGCGCTGGAGCGAGCACTCGCGCTCCCCGAGGTGCACGACGTTGCCGTGCCCGTCGGCCATGACCTGGATCTCGATGTGCCGGGGGCGGTCGATCCACCGCTCCACCAGCAGGGTGTCGTCGCCGAAGGAGGCGCGTGCCTCACGCCGGGCCGCCGCGATCTCGTCGGCCAGCAGCGCCTCCTCGCGCACCAGCCGCATGCCCTTGCCGCCACCGCCCGCCGAGGGCTTCAGCAGGACGGGCATGCCGATCTCCCTGGCGGCCACGCCCAGTTGCTCGTCGGTGAGTCCGCTCCCCGAGGAGCCGGGCACGACGGGGACCCCCGCCGCGGCGACGGTCTCCTTGGCGCGGATCTTGTCACCCATCAGCGAGATCGCCTCGGCGGGCGGGCCGATGAAGACGAGACCCGCCTCCGCGCAGGCCCGGGCGAAGCCCGCGTTCTCGGCGAGGAAGCCGTAGCCGGGGTGGACGGCCTCGGCGCCCGTGCGGCGGGCGGCATCCAGCAGCCGCTCCACGGACAGGTAGCTCTCCGCGGCGGGAGCGGGCCCGATCCGTACCGCCGTGTCGGCCTCCCGTACGTGCCGGGCGTCCGCGTCGGCGTCGCTGAAGACGGCCACCGACCGCACGCCGAGCTCGCGCAGGGTCCGGATGACCCGGACCGCGATCTCGCCACGGTTGGCGACCAGAACAGTGCTGAACATGGAGGTCCTCACATCACATCCGGAAGACGCCGAAACTGGGCTCGCCCAGCGGGGCGTTGGCACACGCGGTCAGGGCGAGTCCCAGCACCTGCCGGGTCTCCGTCGGGTCGATCACGCCGTCGTCCCAGAGCCGGGCGGTGGCGTAGTAGGCGCTGCCCTGCTGCTCGTACTGCGCGCGGACCGGAGCCTTGAAGGCCTCCTCCTCCTCGGCGGGCCACTCCTCGCCCCGGCCCTCGATCTGGTCCCGCTTGACGGTGGCCAGCACGGAGGCGGCCTGCTCGCCGCCCATCACCGAGATCTTGGCGTTCGGCCACATCCACAGGAACCGCGGTGAATAGGCCCGGCCGCACATCGAGTAGTTCCCCGCGCCGTACGAGCCGCCGACGACGACCGTCAGCTTGGGCACCCTCGTGCACGCCACGGCCGTCACCATCTTGGCGCCGTGCTTGGCGATGCCGCCGGCCTCGTAGTCCCGTCCGACCATGAAGCCGGAGATGTTCTGGAGGAATACCAGCGGGATGCCGCGCTGGTCGCACAGCTCGATGAAGTGGGCGCCCTTCTGGGCGGACTCCGAGAACAGGATGCCGTTGTTGGCGACGACACCGACGGGGTGGCCGTGGATGCGGGCGAAGCCCGTGATCAGGGTCTGGCCGTACTCCGCCTTGAACTCCTGGAAGCGGGAGCCGTCCACCACCCGGGCGATGACCTCCCGCACGTCGTAGGGCGTACGCGAATCGACCGGCACCGCGCCGTACAGACCCGCCGGGTCGGCCTTCGGCTCCTCGGCGGGCTCCACCGACCAGGGGAGCGGGCCGCGGTCCGGGAGTGTCGCGACGATGTTCCGCACGATCCGCAGCGCGTGCGCGTCGTCCTCGGCGAGGTGGTCGGTCACCCCGGACGTACGGGAGTGGACCTCCCCGCCGCCCAGCTCCTCCGCCGTGACGACCTCACCGGTGGCGGCCTTCACCAGCGGCGGGCCGCCCAGGAAGATCGTGCCCTGGTTCCGCACGATGACGGCCTCGTCGCTCATCGCCGGGACGTACGCACCGCCCGCCGTGCAGGAGCCGAGCACTGCGGCGATCTGCGGGATGCCGGCGCCGGACATCCGGGCCTGGTTGTAGAAGATCCGCCCGAAGTGGTCCCGGTCGGGGAACACCTCGTCCTGCATCGGGAGGAACGCGCCCCCCGAGTCCACCAGGTACAGGCAGGGCAGCCGGTTCTCCAGCGCCACCTCCTGGGCGCGGAGGTGCTTCTTCACCGTCATCGGGTAGTAGGTGCCGCCCTTGACGGTCGCGTCGTTGGCGACGATCACGCACTCCCGGCCACTGACCCGCCCGATCCCGGCGATCACCCCGGCCGCCGGCGCGGCGCCCCCGTACAGCCCCTCGGCCGCGAGCGGTGCCAGCTCCAGGAAGGGCGAGCCCGGGTCGAGCAGGGTGTCCACCCGCTCCCGGGGCAGCAGCTTGCCGCGCGCCACATGCCGGGCGCGGGCCTTCTCACCCCCGCCGAGCCGTGCCGTGGAGAGCCGCGTGCGCAGCTCCTCGGCGAGCGCGTGATGCGCCGCCTCGTTGGCCTGCCAGGCCTCCGAGGCGGGATCGGCCGCACTCACCAGGACCGGTGCCTGCTGCATCCTGTCGAGCCCCCTTGCCCGTACCGCGGTAGTCGGATGACGTTAGTGAGCGTTAACGCATGGCGCTCAGGTTAACGAGCGCTAACCCGCCTGTCTAGAATGAATCCCCATGAGCACCCATGCCGCCGCCCGTGTCGCGGCTCCCACCCGCCGCGAGCAGATCCTCAGGGAGGCGGCCCGCCTCTTCGCCGAGCGCGGCTTCCACGGTGTCGGGGTCGACGAGATAGGGGCGGCGGTCGGTATCAGCGGCCCCGGCCTCTACCGCCACTTCCCCGGCAAGGACGCGATGCTCGCCGAGCTGCTCGTCGGCATCAGCGAGCGCCTGCTGGCCGGCGGCAGGCTGCGCGTCACCGAGGACGACGCCTCCCGCGACGGCTCCCCGGACGCCCTTCTGGACGCCCTCATCGAGGGGCACATCGACTTCGCCCTGGACGACCGGCCGCTGATCACCCTCCACGACCGCGAGCTGGACCGCCTGCGCGACACCGACCGCAAGCGCGTCCGCCAGCTCCAGCGGCAGTACGTGGAGGTCTGGGTCGAGGTCGTCCGCGCGCTCTACCCGGACCTCGCGGAGAGCGAGGCCCGGGTCACCGTCCACGCGGTGTTCGGCCTGCTGAACTCCACCCCCCACCTGACCCGCCCCGAGGCCCTCCCGGACCGCACGGCCACGGCGGCCCTGCTGCACCGGCTGGCGCGGGGGGCGTTCGAGGCCGCGGCCTCGTAGCCGCGGTCCGTCACGCCCTGTCGGTGTCCCCTCCGGTTCCTCCGGTTCCTCCGGCCCTGATCTCGTCGAGCGACTCCTGCATGGCCGACCGGGCGCGGGTGAACCAGTCGGTCAGTACGGCGATCTCCTGCGGGCCGTAGTCGGCGAACAGTCCGCCCAGGCGGGCGTAGAACGGCCCGTACACCTCGAGGACGCGCGCCTGCGCCGACTCGTCCATCACCACGTGCACCCGGCGCCGGTCGCCCGGGACCGCCTGCCGCCGGGCGTAGCCCGCCTTCTCCAGGCGGTTGAGCACGCCGGTCACCGCTCCGGTCGTCAGCCGCGCCCGCTCGGCGAGATCGCCGGCGGTCAGCGCCGTTCCCGCCAGGGCCGCCTCCATCACGAAGCCGAGGCAGGTCAGGTCGGTGGTGTTGAGGCCGAGCCGCCCGGCGATGTCGTGCTGCCCGAACTGGGCGAGCGCGATCATCCGGTCCATCGCCTGCAGCGCCTGGTCGGCCGTCGCCTCCGGGCGCTTCTTGCCGTCCACGCAGAATCCCCTTAGTGTCTAAGTTACTTAGCTCGTGAGCTATTGCTCGTACGTCATCGCCACCGGGTCGAATCCGGTCGCTGAACTATCACACCCCGAGGAGCCGACGTGAGCGCACACGGTGACCACGACCTGGGCCACACCGTGGCCGGCTGGACCGGTACGGCCATAGGGGTCCTGGGCACGGCGGTGCTGGGTCTGGGCGTCGTCCTGACGTCCGCGACGGTGCTGTGGCTCGGCACCGCCGTCCTCGCGCTGGCGGCCCTCATCTGCTGGGCCCTGCACCTGGCGGGATGGGGCAAGCCCACCGGGCCCCGCCCCGTGGACCGGCAGGCCTGGCGGACCCGTGACACCACCGCCCGTCACGGCCACCCCGGCTGCCTCGGCTGCCGCATGGCGGGCCGCGGCCGGACCAGGCCGGAGAAGGCCGCCGGCGCCGCCCCGGACGCCGACGCCGCCCCGCAGCGGGGCGACGGGCCTCTGCCGGGCAGCCGGACGCGGGCAGGAGCCGCGTAGGGCCGCGGCCGCGCCACGGGGCCGCCGGATCCCGCCGTACGAGACACCAGGCACGCAGCGCGCCGCCGACGGCACAATGGGTGCATGCCGATACCCAGCCGCGCCGCCCTCGTCGAGCACCTCGTCCGCACCCGTATCGCAGGCGACGTCGCCACCCCCCGCGACAACAACCTCTCCCACTACCGCCAGCTCGCCAACGGCAACCGCCATTTCTGGCTGGGGCTGGAGCTCGGCGACCGATGGACCGACGAGCAGGACGTCCTGGCCGTGATGGCCGAGCGGTGCGGCGTCAACGACGACCCGGAACACCGGCAGGGCCAGGACACCATCGACCCGGAGCTGACGGTCGACGCCCTGGACCGGATGGCGGCCCGGCTGCGCAAGGCGGCCGCCGACGGCGAACGGGTGCTGCTCGCGACCGGGCACCCGGGTGGTCTGCTCGACGTGCACCGGCGGACGGCGAACGCCCTGCGGGACGCCGGATGCGAGATCGTGCGGATCCCCGGCGGCCTGATGGCGGACGAGGGCATGGTCTTCCAGTTCGCCGACGTCGCGGTGCTGGAGCGCGGGGCGACCCTGTGGCACACGCACTCACCGGTCCCGATGGCCGCCATCCTGGACGGCCTGGAGCGCGAGGGCCGGCCGAGGCCCGACCTGGTCGTCGCCGACCACGGCTGGGCCGGGTGCGCCGGACAGCGCGGGATCGACTCGATCGGCTACGCGGACTGCAACGACCCCGCGCTCTTCCTCGGTGAGGCGGAGGGCACCCTCCAGGTCACCGTGCCGCTCGACGACCACGTCGCCGACCCGCGCTACTACGACCTGATGACCGACTACCTGCTGGACGCGGCCGGGCTGCTCCCCGCCGTCGAACGGGCGTGACGCGCGGGACCCGGCCGGGCCCGCACCCGGCCCCGGTGGGTCCCCGGCACGTCCGTCGGGGGCTCGCCGGGGTCGTGGCCCCGCCGGTTCACGGCGAGGAGCGGGGGCGGTTCCCGTCGCGCCAGGCCCGGGGCGAGACGCCGTAGGCCTGTTTGAAGACCTTGCTGAAGTGGGTCGCGTCCACGAAGCCCCAGCTGCGCCCGACCGCCGCTATGGTCCGGGCCCGCCCCCGGGGGCCGGCCAGCTCCCGCTTGCACTCCGCGAGGCGGTGCGAGCGGATCCAGTCCCCGAGGGAGATGCCCGACCGGGCCAGCACCGTGTAGAGGTGACGTACGGAGATGTCGTGCGCGGCGGCGATCCGTGCGGCGGACAGGTCGCTGTCAGCCAGGTGCGCGCGCATGTACCGCTTGATCCGCAGGCCCAGCGTGGCCTCCAGCGGCGCCCTGGCCAGGTCCTGGCTCCCGAGCTGGGAGGCCACGACGGCTCGCACGAGTTCGATGCTCGGTTCCGCCGCGGCGTCGGCGTGCGGACCGCTGCGCAGGCCCTCGCTGGCGAACAGCTGGGAGAAGTACGTGGAGGCGAGGCCCGCCAGCGGATTGCCCGGGCCGAGAGTGACCGCGGTGATGTCCCTGAGTGCCCGCTCCGGCAGAGCGAGCGCCGCGCGGGGGAACCGGAGGAAGTGATGGTCCACCCCCTCGTCGAAGAGGAGCGTGTAGGGGGTGACCGTGTCGTAGAGGGCGAAGTCGCCGGGCCTCAGCAGAGCCTGGCGGCCGTTCTGCGCCACCAGGCTGGTGCCTGACACCTGCAGGCCGAGGAAGACCGCCGGCTCCTCGTCCTCCCGTGCCAGACGCGGGGTCCGCCGAATGGTCATCGAGGTCGCGCGCGCCGAGCAGATCTCCAGGGGACCCGCGGTGTCCAGCCCGATGTGCGCCGCGAGGTCCTCGGGCGGCAGGTGGTGATCGATGTCGATCCGCACGAGGGATTCCCACACCGCGTGCCGGAGCGTCTCCTCACGATCCCGCACCGGGATGGCCGAGGTGTCCAGGACCGAGCTCACCGGGAGGGCCTTCGCCGGTGCGGGCCGCCGGGCCCGCCGGGCCCGTACGGTGCGTCAGGTCCGTACGCCCCGTCAGGACCGCATGCCCCGTCGGGAAAGGCCTTGGTGGTCCGTTGCTCCATGATCCCCTCCTGGACGCGCACGGCCGGGGCGAACTCGCGCTGCTGACAAAGCTTCGCGCACGACTGACACAGTGCGCACCCCCTGTTCGCCCTATGGTCGGTCGGGCACGCCGCGGCCGGCCCGGAGACGGTACGGCCGTGGTGTCGTGGCTGACCCGGCCGGGGGCCGGGAACAGCTCACGATGCGGCTCCGCTCCACCGGTCACGGGGGTGTGGAGCGCAGCCGCATCGCGCACCCGGTCTCAGGCCGGGGTGGGACGGCCCAGGGTCACGTCGATGCGCTGGGCACCGTTGACGATGAACGACTCGACGGAGGGCAGGTCCGCGGCGGGGGACGCAAGGGAGAGGTCCGGGTACCGGGCGAACAGGGTGGTCAGGGCCACATCGGCTTCCAGGCGCGCGAGCGGGGCCCCGAGGCAGAAGTGGACGCCGTAGCCGAACGCCAGGTGCTCCCGGCCGAACCGGTCGATGTCGAACCGGTCGGCGTCCGGGCCGTGCTGGGCCGGCTCCCGGCCCGCCGCGGCGTAGGACGCGAGGATGGCCTCCCCCCGTGCGATGCGCTGACCGTCCGGGAGGCCGATGTCCTCGACGGCGTAGCGCAGGGGCAGATGGGCCACGCTCGGCTCCCAGCGCAGGGTCTCCTCGACGACGTCGTTCCAGCGCTTCGCGTCGGCCCCGGTGACCTGCCGGAGCTGTTCGGGATGTTCCAGCAGGGCGCGGACGGCGTTGCCGATGAGGTTGACGGTGGTCTCGAAGCCGGCGCTGATGATGAGCAGCAGCGTGTCGGTCAGCTCGGCTTCGCTCAGGCGGGCGCCGTCCTCGTCACGGGTGGCGATCAGGACGCTGGTCATGTCGTCCCCGGGGTTCCGCCGCTTGCTCGCGATGAGGTCGGTCAGCATCTGCTGGAGATCCGCGAAGTTCGACGCGGCGTCCTCGATGGTCGTGTCGAAGACCTTCTCGACCAACTGGGCCATGCGCGGCCGGAGTTCCTCCGGCAGCCCGAACAGGTGGCAGATGACCTGCATGGGCAACGGGTGGGCGTACGCGCTGCGCAGGTCCACCGTGCCGTCGGGGCCGGGCGCCGCGTCGTCCAGCAGCCGGTCGGCGATCTCCTGGATGACGGGCCTCAGCGCCTCGATGCGACGCCCGGTGAACGCGGGGGTGACGAGTTTGCGCAGGCGGCGGTGGTCCTGCCCCGCGGCGGTGAACATGTTGGAGACCGCCACCCAGGTGTAGACCCACATGTCCGGGGTGATCTCGCCGCGCTGCCAGACGTCCCAGGCACGGGGGTCCTTGGTCACGCGGTCGTCGGTCAGGAGCTCCTTGAGGAGCGAGTGGCTGGTGACGGCCCAGGCGTCTATGGCGCCGGGGAGTACGACCCGGGTCGCGGGCCCGCGCTCGCGGAGGAGAGCGGACTCTCCGTGGACGTCGCGACCGGCGGGGTCGAGGACGAGGGGCTGCTCCATGGGGTGACTCCAGTTTTCTGCGGCGTGATGGGACCGAAGCGGGCCGGGAGGTGTGCCAGTGCGCGGTGGAAGGGGCCGGGACGCCATTGCAGGCTCTCGCGGGGTACGGCGAGTTCGAGGTCCCCGAGGTGGCTGGTGAGCCTCTCGATCGCGGTGATCGCGATGAGCAGGGCGGGCTGTTTGACGGGGCAGGCGTGCGGACCGGAGGACCAGGCGAGGTGCGCGCCGCCGTCGGTGCGCTCGCCGCCGTCGTGGCCGTCCGGGGTGGTGTTCGCCGCGTGGTACGAGATCAGCACGAGGCTGTCGGCGGGGATCCAGGTGCTGCCGATCTGCATGTTGCGCCGCGGGTAGTGCGCGCTGTAGTTCGCCATCGGCGGCTCGTGGCGCAGCACGTCGTTGATGGCGTCGCGGGCGGTGCGGGCGCCGTTGGAGAGGCTGCTGTAGTAGTCCGGATTGGACAGCATGCGCGACAGCGCGTTCGAGATCAGGTTCGTCGTCGGCTCCTGCCCGGCGGCCATCGTGAGGATCACCTGGTGGGCGAGCTCCTCCGGCGCCAGACCGGCGGGGTGGTCCATGAACCAGCTCGTCAGGTCCTCGCCGCGCTGCTGCACCTTGAGCGAGATGAGCTCGTCCATGTACCGGCCGAAGTCCTCGTTCGCCTTGATCGCGTGCTCGGGTTCGGATTCGAAGAGGCCGCTCATGGCGGCCACCAGGCGGGGCCCGTCCTCGGGCGGCATGCCGAACATCGCGTTGAACAGCACCAGCGGCAACGGGCGGGCGTACTGGCCGACCAGGTCGACCTCACCGGTGGCGGCGAAGTCCTGGATCAGACCGTCCGCGATCTCCGCGACCTGCCGGCGCAGGTCGTGCGGCTCGATCCGGCTGAAGCTGTCGGTGATGACGGAGCGGTAGCGGCGGTGCTCGGCGCCGTCGTTGAACAGGGCGTTGGGCCGCCATCCCATCATCGGCTTCACCGGAGAGTCGGCCGGGAGCCCGCTTTCCCAGACCCGCGGGTCCTTCGACCAGACCTCGGGGTCGTTGAGTACGGCGAGAGCCGCGTCGCGGTCGGTGACGAGATAGCCGCTGACGCCCGGCGACACCTCGACGGGGGCGACCGGCCCGAACGCGCGCAGCCGGGCGTAGACCCGTCCGGGATCCGCGGCGAAGTCCGGGCCGTACAGCGGGACGGCCAGGGGCAGGTAGGTGCTCATGAGGCTTCCAGGACGGGTTGGGCGGTGAGCATGTGGGCCACCAGCGCGATCAGTACGTCCACGGCCGACGTCGTCTCGCGGGCGTCGCAGACGACCAGCGGGGTGTGCGGCTCCAGGTCCAGGTGGTCGCGGAGCACCTCGGGCGGGTGGTCGGGCGAGTCGGGGAAGGTGTTGACGGCCACGGCGTAGGACAGCCCCTGCTGCTCGATCATGTCGATGACGTCGAACGAGTCGTCGAGACGGCGGGTGTCGACCATGACCACCGCACCCAGGGCGCCGCGCGCGATGTCCTCCCAGAGCGGCTTGAACCTCCACTGGCCCGGAGTGCCGAACAGGTAGAGGACCAGGTCACCGGGGAGCGTCCGGCGGCCGAAGTCGATGGCGACGGTGGTGGTGGCCTTGTCCCGCACACCGGCGAGATCGTCGGCCGCCGCACCGGCCTGGGTCATGACCTCCTCGGTGTGCAGCGGCGCGGTCTCGGAGAGCGTGTTGATCAGCGTCGTCTTCCCGACGCCGAAGGGACCGGTCACCACGATCTTCACCAGCGTCTGCTCGTCGCTGTCGAGGAAGGTGTTATCGGATACTGCGGAGTCCATCGAGCACCTTCTCTAGCAGCTGGGGATCGTGTGCCTTCGCTTCGGGGATGGGGGCACGGGCGTGCAGGTGCGAGCTGTCGACGAGGTCCGCGACGAGGACGCGGACCAGGCTCACCGGCAGCACGAGGCGAGCGGCGACCTCGACCAGCGCCAGCGGGCCGCCCTGGAGGAGCTCGACCAGCCGGCGCTGCGCGTGCGTCAGGTCGTCCACGGCGGTGACGCCGGTGGACGACAGCAGGGTCAGGCGGTCCAGCGTGTTGCGCGTCGGCTGGACGCTGTCGGTGGCCAGGAACGACGGCACGAGCCGCCGGCGGGGCGCCGGCGTCATCCCCGGGCCCGGGCAGGCGAGTTCATCACCTTGTCGCCGAGCTTCGAGACCTGCACCTGCATGGCGTGGGCGATCACGCCCATGTCCACGGTCGGCTGCGCGTAGACCGCCATGACCGTGTTGTCGCCCGCCGGGATCAGGAAGGCGAACCCGTAGTTCGTGCTGACCACCACCTGGTGCAGCAGGGGGCTCTCCTCCTGCCCCGCCAGTTTCCTGACCAGCTCCTTGCAGGCGCCCTGGACCGCCGACGCCATGGCGGAGGCGCCCTCCCCGGCCTCCCGGGTGAGGGACTGGGTGGCGCCCTGGATCATCCCGTCCCCGGAGAGGACCAGGGCGTGCACGACCCCCGGCACCTCCAGGAGCGGGGTGAGCACCCAGGACATGTCCCTGAGAAGGGGGCGCTTGGGAACGACGGTCATGGCTGCGTGCCTTCTTCCTGGTCGGTGTGCGCGTCCTCGAATCCGCGCAGGGTGCCGGTCTGCCAGGCGCCCCACGTCCGGGCCGCCTCGTCCGGGGTGATGCCGGGCGCGGGGGCCGGGTCCTGCCGGGCGGGCCGGTCCGTGTCCTGGGCGGCCCGCTGGCGTCGCCGTCGCGGCAGGTCGATCGCGCCGGCGGGCCCGGTGGCCGGTGAGGGCGCCGGGCTCTCCTGCCGGGGCGGCTCGGGCTTGCGGAGGGCGGGGGACATGGCCGACATGGGCTGGGCCACCTCATCCATCAGCATCAGCAGGTGATCGGGGATGAACACCACGGCTCGCACGCCGCCGTACGAGGAGGGCTTGTCCACCGTGACGGTGAGACCGAACTGCTGCACGAGACGGCCGATCGTGGCGAACCCCGCGCGCGGCGGGTCTCCCAGGTGGGTCAGCAGGACACCCTCCTGACCGGAGAGCATGCGCGCGGCGAACTCACGCTCCTCGTCCGTCATGCCCACGCCGGGGTCGTCGATCACGACGCACGCCCCTGCCTGCACCTGATGCAGGCTGACGTCCACGGGCCGCGTGCCCTGCGGGGTGTGGTGCACCGCGTTGGAGAGCAGCTCGGCGACGATCACGGCGAGCGGTTCCACCGCCCGGGCCACCACCCCGACCGGGTCGGAGAGCTGGCTGGTGATCTGGACGCGCTGGTAGCCCGCGATGCGGGACTGGGCTCCGGCAACGATGTCACCCAGGTGGGAGTCGTCCCGTGTCAGCCCCGGCCACGCCCCGCAGAGCACCCCGGTCGCCTGGATCTGCCGGAGGTTCTCCTCGTTCGTGCGGTCCATCGACACCAGCCGTTTGGCGACCTCCGGATCATCGAAGGCGAACTGCGCCTCCTCGATCATCTCCTGGAGGCGGTAGGACTTGGCCTGGATCTCGGCCGTGGTGGCCCGCAGTACGGCCTGGGCGCCGGCGTCGACCCGCTGCTCGGTGTCGACGATCACCTGGGCCACCTGATTCAGGGCCCGTTCCAGGAGGGTCCCGACGTCGGTGTGGGTGAGCGCGGGGTCCTTCGTCCCGGGGACCGGCACATGACGGTGTCTCAGGTGCGTGACGAGGGCCGGCAGCCGGGTGTCGACGAAGTGCGCCAGCTCCCCGCCCAGCCGGTCGCCCTGCTGCTCGGCGGCGAGTCTGGCGCGCTCGGCCTCCTGCGCCTCGGCGAGGAGGGTGGCCTCCATCGACCGGTAGCGGGTCTCCGAGGCCTGTGCGGCCGCCTGTGCGCCGGCCCGCGCGTTGGCCTCCAGTGCCTGGTACGCGCCGGCCGCGGCCCGTGCTTCGGTGCGGGCCTCCGCACGCAGTGCCGCGTTCGACCGGCGCGTGCGGAGGTGGAGGACTGCCAGGGCCAGGGCGACCGCCGTCATGGCCAGCGCCAGCAGCCAGGGACCGGCCTCCGATATGTGCGTCATCACAAAGGTCCTCGGTGGATGGGGGATGCGCCTGCCCGCGTACGGCCAGGGCTAGTTGAGGCAACCCTGAGAAGGACACCGGTTCCTGGCCGCAGATGCAATAAGTCCCCTGATCATGGCTCGAATTCGAGCCATCGGACAATTTCCATCAGCACCGATGTATTTGAAAAATTGACATGAAAGGTAAAAGGTACATGGGCGGAATATGGGTGCGCCGGAGCGCGCACGTAACTGACACATCACCATTTGACGTGCTGTGAACCGCGAGGACCGCTGCGGCGCGTGGCCACGGATACGGCGGGGCGACGCGCGGTCCGCACGTCGGACGCGCTCCGGCGTGGCGGTGAGTAAGGTCGGTCACCGCTGAGGGACGGCAGACGGACCGGAAATGCCGTCGTGTTGTGGTCGATCTCGCCGCAATGCTCTTTCCTACGCGCCTCTGGCTGGATCTGGCCCGTAGCGGACAGTGGTCCGGGAGGCGGCCGCCCGCGCCCCTCTCAGCCGTCGGATCGGGCCGCGAGCCGCTGCGCGCGCCCGGGCGTCGGGTCCAGGTACACGCGCTGGATCGACGGGTAGCGCTCCCGCAGCTGCTGCTCCGCCTCCTCGCACGCCCACTCGATCTGCGCGGCCGACGACGCGTCCCGGAAATCGATCTTCGCGGCGACCAGCAGCTCCGTAGGGCCCTGGATCAGGGTGGTCAGCTCCACCACCTCGACGATGTGCGGCACGGACAGCAGCTCCTCCCGCACCCCGGCCCGCATCCCGGCCGGGATCGGGCGGCCGATCAGCAGCTGGGCGTTGGACCGGCAGAGCACCCACGCCACGTACACGAGCAGGACGCCGATGAGGACCGAGGCGATGCCGTCGTAGACCCCGGAGCCGGAGAGCTGCCCGCCGAGCAGGCCCCCGGCCGCCAGCAGCAGTCCGGCCAGAGCGGCCGAGTCCTCCATGACCACGGCCTTGACCGCGGTGTCGGGCGTCCGGCGCAGATAGCGCGGCGCGGGCATCCGGAGCCGCGCCGCCTCGCCGCGCACCTGCCGGATCCCCGTACGCAGCGAGAAGCCCTCCAGCAGGAAGGCCACCGCGAGCACGAGGTACGAGACGAGCGGATCGCCGAGCTCCTCGCCCTTCAGCAGGGTGTGGATGCCGTCGTACAGGGAGAACACCGCGCCGCCGACGAACGTCGCGACGGCCGCGAGCATCGCCCAGATGTAGCGCTCGGGGCCGTAGCCCAGCGGATGGTCCTCGTCGGCGGGCTTCTCGCTCCGCTTGAGCGCGGTGAGGAGCATGACCTCGGTGACGGTGTCGGCGACCGAGTGCGCGGCCTCCGACAGCATCGCGCTCGAACCGCTGATCAGCCCGGCCACCAGCTTGGCCACGGCGATGCCGAGATTGGCGACCGCCGCGACGACGACGGTGAACGTGGACTCGCCGGTGCCGGTCTGCTCGTCGCTCATGGGGGGCAGTATGTCCGAACGCGTCGGCTTCAGTCCCTCGGGACGCGGACCAGGCCCTCCTGGATGACCGTGATGGCCAGCTTGCCGTCGGCCGTCCAGATCCTGGCCTGGCCGAGGCCGCGCCCGCCGGACGCGGACGGCGACTCCTGGTCGTACAGCAGCCACTCGTCCGCCCGGAAGGGGCGGTGGAACCACATCGCGTGGTCCAGGCTGGCGCCCACCACGTCGCCCACCGACCAGCCGCCGCGCCCGTGGGCGAGCAGCACCGAGTCGAGCAGCGTCATGTCGGAGACGTACGTCGCCATGCAGACGTGCAGGAGGGGATCGTCGGCCAGCTTGCCGTGCGTCCTGAACCAGACCTGGGAGCGCGGCTCGCGCGGTTCGCCGGCGGTGGCGAACGGCGGGGCGTCCACGTAGCGCAGGTCGACCGCGGCCCGGGCCTCCAGCAGCCGGTCGGCCATGCGCGGGTCCGTGAAGCGGTCCGCGTACCGGGGCAGCATCTGCGCCGCCGTCGGCAGGGTCTCCGGATCCGGGGCGGAGGGCATGACCGCCTGGTGGTCCATGCCGTCCTCGTGCACCTGGAACGACGCCGAGAGGTGGAAGATCGGCTTGCCGTGCTGGACGGCGACGACCCGGCGGGTGGTGAAGGACCGCCCGTCGCGGATCCGGTCCACGCTGTAGACGATCGGCGCGCCCGGGTCCCCGGGGCGCAGGAAGTACGCGTGCAGGGAGTGGGCGCCCCGGTCGTCGGGGACCGTGCGCCCGGCGGCGACCAGGGCCTGGGCCGCGACCTGGCCGCCGAAGACGCGGGGCACGACCGCCGAGCGGCTCATGCCCCGGAAGATGTCCTGCTCGATCCGCTCGAGGTCGAGCAGATCGAGCAGGGAGTCAAGTGCTTCGCTCATGAAGGAGAAACGTAGCCGTTCTCAGAGACCCATGGACTTGGCGATGATCGACTTCATGACCTCGCTGGTGCCGCCGTAGATGCGGTTGACGCGGTTGTCCGTGTAGAGACGGGCGATCGGGTACTCGTTCATGAAGCCGTAGCCGCCGTGCAGCTGGAGGCAGCGGTCGATCACGCGGTGCGCGACCTCGGTGCAGAACAGCTTCGCGGACGCCGCCTCGGCGGGGGTGAGCTCGCCGGCGTCCAGGGCCTCGATGGCCCGGTCGCAGACGGCCTCGGCCGCGTCGACCTCGGCCTTGCAGGCGGCCAGCTCGAACTTGGTGTTCTGGAAGGACGCGACGGTCTTGCCGAAGACGGTGCGGTCCTGCGTGTACTGCTGCGCGAACCGCACGGCGGCCTTCGCCTGCGCGTACGCGCCGACGGCGATGCCCAGACGCTCCTGCGGGAGGTTCTGGCCGAGGTAGGAGAAGCCCTTGTTCTCCTCGCCCAGCAGGTCCTCGACGGGCACCTTGACGTCCACGAAGGCCAGCTCGGCGGTGTCGGAGACCTTGAGGCCCAGCTTGTCGAGCTTGCGGCCGACCGAGTAGCCCTCGGACTTGGTGTCGACCACCAGGAGCGAGATGCCGTGGCGGCGGTCGTCGGCCTTGGGGGCGTCGGTACGGGCGCAGACGATGACCTTGTCCGCGTGCACACCACCGGTGATGAAGGTCTTGGCGCCGTTGAGGACGTAGTGCGTGCCGTCCTCGGAGAGCTTGGCGGTGGTCTTCATGCCGGCCAGGTCCGAACCGGTGCCCGGCTCGGTCATGGCTATCGCGTACATGGACTTGCCGGAGACGAAGTCCGGGAGCCAGCGCTTCTTCTGCTCCTCGGTGGCGTACGCCTTGAGGTACGGCAGGCAGAGCAGGACGTGCACGCCGGAGCCGCCGAAGGAGATGCCCGCGCGGGCGGTCTCCTCGTAGAGGACGGCCTCGAACTTGAAGGACTCCTCGCCAGCGCCGCCGTACTCCTCGGGCACCTCGATGCCGAAGATGCCCAGCTCGGCGAGCTTGTAGTAGAAGTCGCGAGGCGCCTGGCCCGCCGCGAACCACTCGTCGTAGACGGGAACGACCTCGGCCTCGATGAAGGCGCGGATGGTCTCCCGGAACGCCTCGTGGTCCTCGTTGTAAACCGTACGGCGCACGGGGTGCCTCCTGGTGTCAGCTTCGGCTTCGGTCGCAGTGGCTAAGCGCTTGCTCAGTCCTGGTCAAAAGTTACCCGGCGGTCACGGTGGCTGTCCAGGGTGATGCTGAGCACGCCCCGCCTCCGCGAAGGGGCCCGGGGGCGTGGACGGTCGCGGAGCGTGGCCGCGACGAGCGCTGCGTAGGCCTCGATGGCGGGGGACGGCGGGCAGGCGCACAGTGAAGTGAGGAGCCGGCGAGGAGGCGAGCAGCCTCGCCGCATCAACTCTCTGTGAGGCAGTCATGGCTGAATTCGGAACCACCGGCGGGAGTCCGGGTGAGAAGACGCGGGGCAGGACCACCATCGCCGACGGCGTCGTGGCCACCATCGCCGGAATCGCCATCCGGGAGACCGAGGGCGTGCACTCGGTGGGCCGGGGCGCGTCCAAGGCGATGGGGGCGGTCGCGGGACGCGTGGGCGGGTCCTCCGGCGGAGGGCGCGGCGTGAAGGTCGAGGTGGGGGAGAAGCAGACCGCGGTCGACGTCGACATCGAGGTCGAGTACGGCATACCGATCCACGAACTCGCCGACAAGGTCCGCACCCATGTGACCGACGCGGTGGAGACGATGACGGGCCTGGAGGTCGTCGAGATCAACATCAACGTCTTCGACGTCCACATCCCGGGTGATGACGACGACGAGGACGAGGACAGCGGCCGGGCGTCCGCACGCGTGCAGTGACGAGGGCCCCGCGTGGTCCCGTGCCCGCCGACCGGGCACCACCCGCTGTCAGTGGCGTGGTGCACCATCGGTCCTGTGGGTCACCGGAGGGACAGGGTGATCCTTCGGGCCGACGGCAGGGCGGGGACGGGGCATGGCGATCAGCGACCGACGCATGGCGGAGTACGCATTCCTGGGCGGGCTGTACCGGGACGGCTACTTCCCGGACCGCGTCGTCGACCGGGGCAAGGCCGTCCTGATCCGGCTCTGCGAACGTATCGAGGCGGAACGCCCGGCGGACCTCGCCGCGCTGTACGTGCTCACGCACGCGGCAACCGAGGAATTCAACGCGCTGCAAGCCGAGTTCGAAGCGGCGGGGAGCGAGATCGAGACGGTCGCCCGCGAGGTGATAGCCGAGGACTTCCGGGCGATCGCCATGGCCTACGGCTTCACCGGGGCGGACGTGGAGGAGCTCATCGCGACCCGGGACTGGTGAACGCCGGCGAAGGCGTCCTGCTGGTCTCGTCCCTGGAAGGCGGACGGGCCCGGCCTGGAGGGACGCGGCTACCGCACGGCCGCCCTCGTCGTCGACGGTCAGCGCGCCGACCCTCCTGTCCCGCTGTCACCGTGAGCCCCTGCTGTCACCGTGAGCCCGGCCTCCTGGGTGCGGTGTGACGACGGCCCCGTTCCGATGGCGAACTCGCCCGGTTCCACAGCCCATTCACCGGCATACGTGAGCGAGGCCAGGGTGCGTGCGTCCAGCGGGAACGTGACGTCGGTGCTCTCGCCCGGCGCCAGGTCCACCCGGACGAAGCCACGTAGTTCGCGCACCCGGGGCCAGGAGGATCCGCCGAGCACCCGGCGGACGTAGAGCTGGACGGTCTCCGACACCGCCCGGCCGCCCGTGTTGGTGACACGGACCGTGCAGGTCGGCGGTTCGGGCCCGTCGAGCCGGTCCGCAGCCAGGGACGCCTCGGACAACCGGGGATCCCCGTACTCCACCGTCGTGTAGGTCAGCCCGTGCCCGAAGGGATGGCGGGCGGTGGCGGGCTGGTCGACGTACCCCCGGTAGCCGTGGTCCTTGCCGTTGTAGAACACGGGCAGTTGGGCCGCCGAGCGGGGCACGGAGACGGGCAGCCGCCCCTGCGGCCCGGCCGCCCCGAAGAGGACGTCCGCGACCGCCCTTCCGCCCCACGGGCCGGGATACCAGGCGCTCAGCACCGCCGCCGCCGTCCCCGTGAGGTCCGGCAGGGCGTGCGGCCGGCCCTGGACCAGCACCACGACCACCGGGGTCCCGGTCGCGGCGACGGCCTCCAGAAGTGCCGACTGGCCTTCGGGCAGCCCCAGTTCGGCCAGGTCGACGCCCTCGCCGCAGGTCATCTCCACCGGGTTCCCGGCGGCGACGACAGCAGCGCCGTTGGCGTCGAAGCGGGTGCCGGACCCGCGTGCGCTCGAACCGCCGAGGACCAGCACCGCCACATCGGCGTCGGCTGCGAGGGCCACCGCCCCGGGAAGACCCGACCGGTCACCGCCGACGAGGCCGCAGCCCGGGGCGTACGTGACGGTGGTGCCCTCGGGAGCCGCCGCCCGGATGCCGGCGAGCACACTGCTGCCGGTGCCGGGCCGCTGGGGCGCGGTGTAGTCGCCGATCTGCTGCGGCACGGAGTCCGCGTTCGGCCCGATGACCGCGACGGTCCCGATACGGCGGCCGGCGAGCGGCAGCGTCGCTCCGTCGTGTTCCAGGAGGGTGACGGACTCGCGGGCGATGCGCTCGCTCAGCCGCTCCAGACACCCGGGGGCCGGGGGCCGCGCGGTCGTGTACGAGTTCTCGAAGAGGCCGAGGCGGAACTTGAGCGCCAGCACGCGCCCCGCCGCCGTGTCGAGCGCGGACTCGTCGACCAGGCCCCGGCGGACCGCCTCCGCCAGCCGTGGGTAGCAGTCGTCCCAGAGGCTCAGGTCCGTCCCGGCCCGCAGGGCCATGGCACCGGCCGCCACCGGATCGCCCGCCATCCGCACCAGCCGGTCGATCGCGAGCCCGTCGGCCATCACCAGCCCGCCGAAGCCCCATCGTTCCCGGAGCACCTCCGTCAGCAGATGGCGGCTCGCCGCGCACGGGACCCCGTCGAACTCGTTGTACGCGGCCATGACCCCGGCGGCCCCGGCCCGCACGCCCGCCAGCGCCGCCACGAGGTGGATCTCGTGCAGCTCCCTCGCGCCCAGCTCGGTGGCCGCGCTGTTGCGGCCGCCTACCGTGGCGCCCTGCCCCGCGAAGTGCTTGAGCACGACGGCCGCCCGGTCCGGCCCGATACGGTCGCCCGCCGGGCCCTGCACACCGCGCACCAGCGCCTCGGTGAAGCGTGCCGCCAGATACGGGTCCTCGCCGAAGCACTCCTCCGCGCGGCCCCAGCGCGGATCCCGCACCAGGTCGAGCGCGGAGACCAGCGCGACATGGCCGCCCCGGGCCCGGAGCTCGGCGGCGGCGAGCGCCGCCGCCTCCTCGTACAGCTCCGGGTCCCAGGTGGCGCCGACCGCGAGATTCACCGGCAGCAGGGTCCCGTCGAGGGCCTGGAGGCCGTGCGGCATCTCCTCGACCAGCAGGACCGGGATCCCGAGCCGGGTGTTCTCCACGACGTACCGCTGCACGGCGTCGGAGACCCGCGCCCCGTCCCCGGCGCCGATCCCCGTCTCCGCCGTCACACCGGACCAGGGGTCGGCGCGCTGGAGTCCGTACAGCGCGCCCATCCCCTCGCAGACCGCCACCTCCGCCCGGAACGCGTCCGTCAGCCGGTGGCCGGACGGGGTGCGCTCATAGGCGTCCCAGCCGTACATCCGCTGGTTGACCTGACCCACCTTCTCGGTGAGCGTCATCCGCGACAGCAGATCGACCACACGGTCGGCGACGGGCGCCTCGGGGTCGCGGAACAGCGGCTCGGACATGGGACGGATCACCTCAGGGGTCGGGGAGGGCGGTCGTTCAGCGCAGTTCGAGGACGCGCACGCCGTACGGGGCGAGCGTCACCTCGCGCACCGGGTCGCCGCCGGTCAGCTCGCGCAGCTCCCCGTCCGCCGCCGGGGACACGGTCAGCTCCTCGCCGGACTGGCTCACCAGCCACAGGAACCGCGTGCCGTCCTCGCGGACCAGCGTGTCGGCGCTGACGTACGGGGAGTCCACCGTCACCGGCCGCGCCGCACCCGCGAGTTCGGCGAGCGCCGCGTACAGCCGGTGGGTCTGCTCGGGGTTGGCGCGCGCCGTACGGGCGGCCATGTGCTCCAGCGGGTACGTCGCCAGGACGGTGCGGCCGGCCCCCGTCTCGTAGCGCAGCAGCGCCGGCCGGCCGTGCGCGTCGGTGGCCACGACCCGTGCGCCGTCCGGGACGACGGGCAGATAGGCCCGGCTGTCCTCGTTGCCCGCGACCGGGAAGGTCAGCACCTCACCGGCGGCTATCGGGCCGAAGTCCTCGGTGAAGGTCATCTCCAGGACGTCGTCCTCGATCGGCTCGGCGACCCCGTAGGAGAGCTGGAGCTCCACCCCGAACAGCCCGTCGAGGTCGTGGAACCACGGGCCCCGGGTCGTCGGGTACTCGCCCGAGCAGAACGACAGATAGACCGTGGCCCCCTCCTTCGCCCGGCGCTCCAGCGCACGGCGGGTGCGGGTGGTCAGCTGGCGGGTCGAGGGCAGCAGGTACAGCGAGGCGTCGTCCGGCAGCCCGTCCGCCTCACGGGCGAATGCCACCGGCAGGTCCGCGCCGCGCGCCGCCACATATCCCTGGTGCAGCGAGGTGAAGATCAGCGGGCGGTCGGCCGGCCGGCTGTACGGGTATCCGCGCTCCAGGAAGGCGGGGACGACGAGGGCGGCGTCCGCGTCGGTGCGGCGGCAGCGCGGGAAGTCGACCTGCTCCAGCACCTTGGCGAAGGCGGCCAGCTCGCGCAGCGGCTCCTTCGGCCGGCCGGCACTGTCCGTGATGCCGAAGTGCATCTCGAAGGGGTGGTGGTCGTAGGGCGACTGCTCCCACAGGTCGTCGTAGTCCGTGTTGTTCCACGCCATCCAGCCGGTGGCCCCGCCCAGCAGCGAGTTGTGCAGCGTCTGGCGGTAGAAGACCCCGGCGTTCGCGGCCGAGACCGTGTCCGTCGAGAGCCCGAACTCCTCCAGGACGACCGGCTGGCCGGTGACGGCGGCCAGCTCGCACTCGAACGCGGCCCGGTAGTGCTGGCGCGGCCGGTCCGTGTCCGAGCGGTAGACGTGCGGCCCGACGAAGTCGACGTACTCGGCGGTCTCCCGCAGCGAGAAGCCGTTGTCCCGGCCGGTCACCTCGATGCCCCACGCACCGTCGCCGAGCGACACGGGCTGGGTGCCGCCCGCCGCGCGCACGGCGTCGCACATGAACTGCGCCCAGGCGGTGACCACCTCGCTCGACGGCGGGTCGACCTGGTAGATCCGGCCGTACCCGGGCATCTCGTTGGTGATCAGCCAGCCCGTGACCGCGGGGTGGTCCTTGAAGCGGCGGGTCATCTGCGAGACGAACCACGCCTGGCGGCCGACGAGCCACACGTCCTCGTACAGATCCCGGTCCCCGCGCCACGCCGGGTCCCAGTTCTCGCCCGACATGTGCCCGACGATGAAGGTGGGGACCGTACCCATGCCCTGCTCGTGGTGGGCGTCCAGGAAGTCACGGAAACGGTCGCAGAGTTCCTCGTCGATCCGCCCGGGCTCCGGGTGGAAGTCCGGCCAGTAGAAGAACGAACGGGTCATGTTCAGTCCGTGCTCCCGGAGCACGGACAGCTCCTCCCGCACCGTCTTCGGGTCGTAGTTACGCCACATCAGCGGACCGCCGGTGCGGGACCAGAAGTTGGCGCCGAGCCACGGGAGGACGGCGGAGTCGTGGGTGAGCTGGGCGCTGTGGCGTCGCATGGTGTGTCGGGGTCCTCTTCGATGTGCGGGGGTGCCGGGGTGGTGCGTCGGTTCAGGTCGGGGGTCTCAGCGGGCCGGTCGACTCGCGTACGACCAGGCGCGGGCGGCCGTCGAGCACCGGCGGGGGTACGTCCTCCCCGCAGCCGGCGAGCAGGGTGCGGGCGGCGGCGGCGCCGACGCGCTGCACCTGCTGGTCGACGGTGGTGAGCCGGGGGTGCACCCAGCGGCCGAGCGAGAGGTTGTCGTAGCCGACGACCGACAGGTCGTCGGGCACCCGGAGCCCGGCGCGCTGCGCCGTGCCGATGCCGCAGACGGCCATGGAGTCGTTGGGGAACACGAGGGCCGTCGGCCGGCCGGGCAGCGCGAGCAGCTCCTCGGTGACCTCCACGGCGGCCCGCTCGGTGAAGTCGCTGTGCCGTACGGCGACGGGCCCGAGCCCCGCCTCGGCCAGCGCCTCCTCGAAGGCGCACAGACGCAGCCGGGTGTGCAGGAGTTCGGCCGGGCCCGCGACGTAGGCGACGCGCCGGTGGCCGAGCTCCAGCAGGTGGGCGACCGCCTCCCTTATGCCCGCGCCCTGCTGCCCGAGCCCGACCCGGGGTACGGGCGAGGCGGCGTCGGGGGCACCCAGCAGGACGGCGGGCAGTCCGAGGCTCCGCAGCAGTTCCGGGCGGGGGTCGTCGGCGCGGGCGTCCGTCAGCACGGCACCGTCGATACGGCCCTCGGCGACCAGACGCTCGTACAGCGCGTTCTCCTGCGCCATGTCGGCGACCAGGTGGAGCAGCAGACCGTAGCCGCGCGGGGCGAGTTCGCCCTCCAGGCCGGTGATCAGCTCGCTGAAGTGCGGGTCGGAGCCGAGCACGTCGGTGGGACGCCGGACGACGAGCGCGATCGTACGGGTACGGGCCCGGCGCAGCGCCGTCGCGGAGGCGCTGGGGGACCAGCCCAGCTCGGTGGCGGCGTCCATGACCCGGCGGCGGGTGGCCTCCGAGATCCGGCCGGTGCCGTTGACGGCCTGGGAGACCGCCGCGGTGGACACACCCGCCGCGGCGGCCACCGCCTTGATGGTGGGGCGTGCGACGGTACGTACTTCTTGAGGCTGGCTCACATTTTCACCGCTCCGCTGACGAGGGCCTGCTGCATCCGCTTCTGGAGCACGGTGTAGACCACCCAGACCGGGACGAGAGTCAGCACCGTGCCCGCCGTAAGGATGCCGTAGTCCGTGCCGGTGAGGGACTTCAGCGTGGGCAGCGCGACCTGTACCGTCCGCAGGTCCGGGTCGGGGCCGATGATGACGAGCGAGTAGAGGTACTCGTTCCAGAACGTCAGGAAGTTCAGCAGCAGGATCGTCGCGATGCCCGGCATGCACATCGGTGTGTAGACGTGCCGCAGGACGGCGAAGGTGGACGCGCCGTCCATGCGCGCGGCCTCCTCCATCTCGCGCGGGATGGTCCGCATGAACTGCACCAGGATGACGACGGAGAGCGGCATCGCCGTGGCCGGCAGGAACAGCACCATGAAGGCACGGGTGTGGAACAGCCCGGTCGCGGCGGCCAGCAGGAACGTCGGGAAGAGCGCGGCGAACGTGGGGACCAGGAAGCCGAGCGAGAACACCCGCTCGACCAGCGCCCCGATCCGGCCCTCGGTGCGGGCGATGGCGAAGGCGGCGGGAATCGCGAGCGCCAGGGTCAGGACCAGCGCGAGGGCCGTCACGAGCAGCGAGTTGAGGACCGCCGGACCGAGGTGGGCCGAGGTGAACGACTCGGTGAAGTTGGCGGTCGACAGCGACGTGGGGAGGGAGAAGGGGCTCCCGAAGATCTGGTCGTTCGTCTTGAACGCCGAGACCAGCAGGTAGTAGAGGGGGACGACCAGCAGCACCATGTACAGCCAGGCGAAGATGTGCGCCGGCAGCCAGGACCTTCCGAACTTCATGGGACCAGCTCCGATCAGTAGTTCTGGCGGAAGACGCGACGGATGGTCAGCAGCCCGGCCAGGCCGACCAGGAAGAGGACCACGCCGACGGTCTGGCTGTAGCCGAGGTCGGCCGCGATGAACGCCTTCTGGTAGACCAGGAAGGACAGCGTCGTCGACGAGCTCCCCGGGCCGCCCTGCGTCAGCAGCAGCACGTTCTGCGCGGAGCCGAACAGCGTCCAGAGGAACTGGAGCATCGTCACGACGCCGACGAAGTCCCGGATGACGGGGAAGTGGATGCGCCACATGGCGCGCCAGTGCCCCGCGCCGTCGAGCTGTGCCGCCTCGCCGATCTCGTCCGGCACGCTGCCGAGGCGGGCGGCGAAGAGGACGGCGGTGAACCCGATGCCGCTCCACACGTCGAGGACGATGAGGGAGGCGAGGGCGGTGGAGGGCGAGGCGAGCCAGGCGTCGGTCATCGAGCCGAGCCCCACCTTGTCCAGCGCCCCGTTGAGCAGGCCGTCCGGGGAGAGGACCGCGTAGAACACCATCGCCTTGGCGGGGGTGGAGATCAGCCCGGGGATGAAGAGCAGGTAACGCAGGACGCGGTGGCCCGGCGGCTTCTGGGCGACGTAGTAGCCGAGCATGTACGCCCCGATGATCATCAGGGGCAGTGCCACGGCGAGCTGGACGGCGGTGTTGCGCACCGCGTCCCAGAAGACCGGGTCGTCGAGGACGGCGCGGACGTTGCCGGCGCCGGCGAAGGAGACCGGCTGGAGCATGCCCGGCCAGTGCAGTACGGCGATCACGAAGATGGCGACCAGCGGGCCGACCATGAAGATCAGGTACCAGGCCAGCGCGGGCAGGGCGAGGACGGTCCCGCCCTGCGTGCGGCGCTTCGTGGTGGTGGTGGCGGACGGTGAGGGGGCGGCCGGGCCGCGGACCGAGGCGCCGCCCGGGGCGGACGAGAGCATCGTCATAGGAGGACTCGCAGAAGGCTCGGGCGCGCGGATCAGGCCGTGCGGTAGGCGGATTCCAGGGCGGAGCGCACGGAGGCCGCGCTCGTCCCCCGGGTGAAGGCGGTGCTGGTCGCGGTGATCAGCGGCTGGGTGGCGGTCGGCGGGACGTACAGGTCGGGCAGGAGCACCTGGCCGACGTCGTCGCCGAGCCGCTGCGCGTCGGCCACCAGCGGGAAGTCCTTGCTGACCGTGTCGGTCACGAGCGCCATGTCCCGGCCGCTCTCGGTGATGAAGCGCGCCACCACCTCGGGGCGGTACATGAAGCGGAGGAACTTCTCGACGGAGGACAGCTTCTTGACGCCGTTGGGGCTGATCCAGAAGCCGATCAGGGTGTACGAGCGCAGGATGGTCGGCTTCTCGTGGGCGGCGCCCGGGGCGAGCGGCCAGCCGCCGATCTCCGTGTGCCCGGCCGCCTTCGCGGGGACCTTGGCCAGGGCGGAGGACATCGCGGACTGGATGGCCGCCGCCTCCGTGTTGTACTGCGTGGTCATCGTGTCGGAGGTCAGCCCCTGCGCCTTGTCGGCGAAGACGCCGGCGTCGCGGAGCGTCACGAAGTAGTCGATGCCCTCACGGGCGCCCCTGCTGCCGCTGAAGTCGCCGGTCGTGTAGACCTGCCGGGCCTCCTCGCGGGTGAGGAAGGTCTGGATGATCTGGGCCAGCAGTTTCTGCCCGGTCCAGTCGTTGCCGCCGACGGTGACGGGGGCGATGCCCTTGGCCCGCAGCTTCCGCGCGGCGCCGACGAGCTGGTCCCCGGTGGTCGGCACGGAGCTGACGCCGGCCCGGTCGAGCAGGTGGGTGTTGAAGGCGACGGGCCAGTTGGTGGCGAAGTACGGGAAGGCGCGCAGCCTGCCCTTGGCGTCGGTCCACTCCGCCAGGGCCGCGGGCAGGACGCGCTCGCGGAGCCCCCAGTCGTCGAGGTAGCCCTTTACGTCGACGGTGGCGCCGACGTCGGTCCAGGCGAGCGTCTTGTCGTACAGGTTGACCATGACCACGTCCGGCTCCTTACGGGCCAGTCGCGAGGTCTCGTACACCTGGGGGAGGTCGTCGCCGTTGACGAGGTTCTTGACCCGGAGGCCCGGGTTCTCCTTCTCGAAGGCCTTCACGGCGGCGGTGTAGGTGGGGGAGCCCGGCGCGGTGGTCCCGAGCTGGGTGTGGACGACGAGGGTGCCGGGGTCGGAATCGGCCGAGGCGAGGGTGGAGCAGCCGGACATTGCGGGCAGCGCGGTAGCGGCGGCGAGGCCGGAACCAGCGGCTAGGAAACCGCGCCGACTCAGGGGTGAGCGCACAGCGGGATGTCTCCAACCAGGACGTTAACCAGGGTGGTTAATCGATGTACCAGCGGGTTGCGAGAAACCTAGGTGCGAGTGAGGGAATGGTCAACCCCCGGTTGCGCATGCTGGAAGATCCGGCATATCGGGCACTGGGTGGGAGTGTTGGCAGGGGTGCCAACCGGGTTGCCGACGGGGCTGGGCGGCGGCTGCGACGGGGCGCGCCGATCGTGCGGGGGCCTCGACGGCGGGGGCCCGCCTCGGTTCAGGAAGTCGTGGCCGTGGTGCCGGAGGTGGGGGTGTCCGGCGCGGACGTCGACCCGCCGCGCGTGCGGAGGATTCCCTCGACGCCGTGCAGGAAGGTCTCGGACACCAGGACCGGGTCGAAGAGGCAGCCGGCCGCCATGGCGCCGTCCCGGAGCATGACGAGATGCCGGGCGGCGGGTTCGGCGGGTGCGTCGCCGGTCTCTGCCAGCAGGTCCGTGACGGTGTCCAGGAACCACTGCCGGTGGGCCAGGACGGCCTGGTGGATCGGGTGTTCGGGGTCGGGGTACTCGGCGACCGCGTTGAGGAAGGCGCAGCCACGGAAGCCGGGGGACCGGATGCCTTCCGTGAGGGACGCGGTCACCGCCCAGACGCTGTCGACGGCTGACCGGCTGCCCGCCAGGGCGGTGGCGACCTGCCCTCGGATTCCCTGGTCGGCCTGGTCCAGATAGGCGAGGACGAGCTCTTCCTTGCCGGTGAAGTGCCGGTACAGCGTCGCCCGGGTCACCTTGGCCTCCGCGGTGATCCGGTCGATGCCGACGGAGTGGATCCCCTCCGCGTAGAAGATCCTGGTCGCGGTGGAGAGCAGCCGTGCTCGCGCCTCGGACGTGCTGCGGCCTTCTGTGCTCCGGCTCATGCCGTCAGGTTAGCAAATCGCCGAGGTAGAACGTTCGGTATTGACAGGCCTTCGTCGGGCATCTGTAATCAATGAGACCGAACGTTCTCCCTCGTCGGCTGTGGCCCGCGGGGACTCGACCGTTCGGTATCAATGGGCCCTCACCGAAAGGCACCCTCGTGGACACTCTCGTCAGCACGACGTCCCCCAGCGTTCCCGCGACCCTGCGCACGCTGTACCTCGTGCGCTTCGCGTTCGCGGCAGTCTGGGCCGGCCTCCTGTTCGCGACCGCCGACACCCTGGGGCCGGTGAGCGTGACGCTCCTGGTCGTCTATCCCTTGTTCGATGTCGCGGCGGCGATCGTCGACGTCCGCTCCGCGAAGGCGAACGGCGGTACGGCACCGGCCCTGTGCGTGAACATCGCGATCAGCTCGCTGGCCGTGCTCGGCTTGGCGGTCGCCGCCACATCCGGCATCCCGGACGTCCTCCGGGTCTGGGGAGCCTGGGCTGTCGCCTCCGGGATCGTCCAACTCGTCGCGGGTGCCGTTCGCCGGTCACTGGGCGGCCAGTGGCCGATGATCATCAGCGGCGCCATCTCCGTGCTGGCCGGCGCGTCGTTCGGCGCGCAGGCCGGAAGCGGCGATCCGACCCTCGTGAACCTCGCCGGCTACGCCTTCCTCGGAGGCGTGTTCTTCCTCGTCTCGGCACTCCGGCTGAATCGGGTCCGCAGCGGGGCGTGAGTGGGCGGCAGTAAACCGCTTCGGCGCTGTCGGTGCTCTCTGTTAGCTTCAGGCGGCTCGTGTGATCACGAGCCGCAAGTGCGGACAGGGGAGGGGCATATGAACAGGTCCGGACGTATGACAAGACACAGACGGATGGTGGTGGCCGGCTGCGTGGGGGCGTTGCTGGCCACGGCATCCGGCACGGCGTACGCGATGGACAACCTGCCGCCGGAGCAGCCGCTGGTCCAGGACCTTCAGTCGGAGCAGGAGCCTTGCGCGACCGCCGACGAGACACCGTATGTCTCACAGGTCCCCAGGCTGAGTGCCAAGCTGTACGACCCGGAGGCGGACAACCAGCCGTCCGAATACAGCTCTGTCACCGCCGAGTTCGAGGCCTGGTGGACAGACACGGCAGGTGCCGAGCAGCGTCGTACGTACACCTCCATCACCCTGTCGTCCGGGTCGAACTTCTACTGGAGGATGCCGGACGACGTCCCGGCGAACACCGTCGTCTCCTGGCGCGTGCGCGCCGACGACGGCAAGGCGACCTCACCGTGGAGCGATGAAGACGAGGGGTCGGTCTGCTCGTTCGTCGTCGACGACGTGAGCCCCGAGAAGGCGACCATCAGTTCCCCCGAATACCCCGAAGACGTGCTCTGGGTGGACGGGGTGGGCGTCTACGGCACCTTCACCATGGACTCGCCCTCCGACGACGTGGTGTCGTACAGGTACAACTTCACCGGTGGGCCGTACGGGACCGCCGAAGCCGAGAGCCCTGGTGCCGCCGCGACCCTGTCCTACCTGCCGCTCATGGACGGGCCCAACACCCTGACGGTCCGCGCGATCGACCGGTCCGGGCGGAGCAGTGGGGAGTCGCGGTACAGGTTCTACGTGAAGTCCGGGCGTGCCCCGGTCGCCCGCTGGAAGCTGGACGACCCGGCGGGCTCCCGCACCGCCGCCGCGGAGACCGGGACCGCCGCAAGCGCCGGTACGGGCGTGACGTTCGGTGGCTCGGCACCCTCGGGCACCGGGGCCTCCGCCACCGCGAGCTTCGACGGCAGTGGGCACGGCTTCCTCACGACCGGCGCCCCGGCCGTCGACATCCGGAAGTCCTTCGCGGCCAGTGCCTGGGTGCGGCCCGCCGAGACCGGCCGGGCCATGACCGTCGTCAGTCAGGACGCGGACGGAAAGCCCGGCTTCACCCTGGGCCTGCGCAGCGGTGACGGGGGTCCCGCCTGGTCGTTCGCGATCGGCGGTGAGCAGGTGTCCGGCGGTGCGCCCGAGACAGGGGAATGGGCCCATCTCCTGGGGCTGTACGACGCCGAGACAGGTCGTTCGCATCTCTACGTCAACGGTGCCGAGGTCGGCGTACCGGCCGAGGTGTCTCCGGCCGAGGCGCCCGGTGCGTTCCAGGTCGGACGCGCTCGTGGCGCCGCCGGCTACCGCGACCGATGGCACGGCGACATCGGCGACGTGCAGGTCCACGACCGGGTCGTCGTGCCGGACGAGGTGGCCGAGCTGGCCTTGCGCAAGCCGAAGCTGCTCGGCCACTGGTCGATGTCGGACGCCGTGGACGGAGCGACCCCCGAGCAGTCGGGCGGCGCTCCGCTCCGGCTCGGTCCCGGCGCTTCGGTCTACCGGATCCCCGAGGGCTCCTGCCTCCCGGAGGCCGACCCGGACTGCGAGCCCGTGCCCCTTCCGCTCGTCGGCGAGGGGCATCTGAGCCTCGACGGCGAGACGGGGTACGCCGCTACCGACGGGCCCGTCGTGGACACGGCGGACAGCTTCACTCTCGGCGTCGTCGTGCGCCTCGCGGAATCCGCGCCGGCCCATCCGATGACCGTGCTTTCGCAGGCTGGTGAGCACACCGACGCGTTCAAGGTGCGCTACGAGCCGTCCACACGTACCTGGCAGTTGGTGATGCCGGTGAAGGACGAGGCCGGAGCCCCCGAGAAGGTGGTGTCCTGGGTCAAGGGAGCCGATGGCGGGGTGGGGCAGGGTCACCGTCTCGCTGTCGTCTATGACGACGGGGCCGACACGATCAAGCTCTACCTCGACGGCCAGACCAACACTGATGCCACCACGACCCTCAGCGACGGCTGGCACAGCGAGGGTGCCCTCCAGATCGGCCGGGCCAAGGCCGGTGACGGCTGGGGCGAATACCTGCACGGTGACGTCGACGAGGTGCAGGCGTACGCGGGGGCGCTGCGGAGCGGCGTGGGCGGCCTGGGTTGGGAGTCGGAGCCCTGCCTCTGCTGATCAGGCCGTAGCGAGAGACGAGGTCCGACCTCCTGGAGGCCGCCGGAACCACGGGGACCGGGGGCCGCCAGGGGGTCCACCCGCAGCGTCGGCGGGTGGGCCACGGGCCTTGCGCGGAGCCTGGCCCGCCGTGGCCTCCTCCCGCTCTACTCTCGGGCCATGAACGTGTTTCACGGAGAGGGCGGCCGGCACCTGAGCATGTCCAACGGCGGCACCGAGGTCTTCGTGGACGTGCTGATGCTCGCCGTGTCCACGCTGGCCCGCGAGCTGTGGGACTTCCGCTTCGCCGCTCTGCTGACGCTCCAGGACCAGAACGTGATGGGGCGTGGCGTGGTCGGCTTCGACCTGGCGGAGCTCGACTGGGGGGACACGCCGCAGGAGCGGGCCGCCGCCAAGGACTTCCTGCTGCGCGTCCTCGATCTGGCCCTGACCCGCCACCGGTGGGAGGAGCTGACGTACGAGCCGCCCCACGCCGAGGGGTACCTGCGTACGTACCGGGCGATGGTGGAGGCGTTCGCCCCTGCGACCGCGCGAAGCGACGCGGGTGTCCTGCCGGGTACGCACGAGGCCGCGACGACCTCGTGCGTACGCCACCGGGTGCTGGGCGCGCTGCCGTTCTGGGAGGGCTGCGTGTTCTGCACCGCCGGGGTCTGAGGACGGTGTCCGCGTCCTGCCGGCCGGACGGGAGGGAACGCGGGAGTTCTTCCCTGGGCGGTCGGCCGTATGTCTCCCGCCCACCGCGCCCGCATACGCTGCGGGTATGGGTGACATGTACGCAGTTGACCTCGCGCTGAACCTCCGCGCCACGGTGCCGGACGCGCTCGTGGACGAGCTGAGGTGGCACCTCGGCACCGCTCCCGGGGCGGGCGGCGGGCCGTCCGGAGCGACGGCGGGTGGCCCTGCGGAGGAAATGGCCCTGGTGGACGACGTGTTCCCCCTCCTCGCCGAGCGCGGACCGGCGGCGCGCATCGGCGGTCTGCTGACCGGCGAGCTGCACCGGACCGGCGCGGGGTGGGCTCTCACCGCACGCCAGGAGGTGCACGCGGAGTCGCTCCCCGACCTCGATCCGCTCCTGGAGCAGTTGGCGCGGCACTCCGCCACCGAGGGGGTGATCGGGCAGATCCGGTTCTACGAGGACCATGTGCCGGAGCTGTTGATCAGTGAGTCGGGAAGCCTGGTGCGGATGTCCCTGAGGCCCGACAGGAGCGGCACCGCACCGGCGTGCTCGCCGGGGCAGGCCTGAGCAGGGCCACCTCGGCCTGATCCCTCCCTCATCGGCGGGCGGGGGAAGGCGGAGCACCGGGGTCTGCGTTTTCGCCGACCGGACGCGGGGCCGTATCGAGCGGGTGCCGTCACCCGGAATTCACGTCGACGGACTTCGAACATCGTTACGCTGCACCGCAGTTGCCGATACTCACGGGGGCGCGCGGTGGGGGAGCCGACATTCGGGGTCCTGGGGCCGCTCCAGGTGAAGGCGCACGGTGTGCCGGTACGGATCGGCGGGGCCAAGCCCAGGGCCGTACTGGCGACGCTGCTGCTCCAGCCGAACGGTTTCGTCTCGCTGGACCTCCTGACGGAGGTCCTCTGGCCCGGTGGCGCCCCGCGGTCCGCGGTCGCCAACGTGCGCACCTACGTACGGACGCTGCGTGGGCTGCTGCCGTCCGGCGCGGTCGGCGGTCTGCGTACCGAGCCCGCCGGGTACTCCTTGGACGTCGCGCCCGGCGCATTGGACATGACGTGTTTCGAGCAGCGGCTCGCGGCGGCCCGCGCCGCCCGCGACCGCGGCGAGGACGCCACCGCGCTGCGCGGTTACGAATCGGCCCTGGGTCTCTGGCGCGGCGGGGTGCTCCAGGACGTGCCCTCCAGTGTGGTCTGGGACCCGGCCGTCGCGCGCATGGACGGGCTGCGGTCGGTCGCGGCGGACGAGTGTCTGGAGTTACGGCTCCGGCTCGGGGACTACGCCCACCTGGTCTCCGGGCTGCGGTCGCGGCTGGCCGAGAGCCCCCTGCGGGAGGACCTGTGGCGGATGCTCGTGCACGCGTTGCACGACGCGGGCCGTGGCGCCGAGGCGCGGTCCGCGTACGCCGAGGCGGAGCGGGTGATCGCCGCCGAGCTCGGGATCGCGCCGAGCGCGTCCCTGCGGGCCATCGGCGCCGAGGTCAACGGCTACACCGGGCGCCGCCGCCCGCTGCCGCCCGTTCCCGTCCGCCAGCTGCCCATGGACATCCCCGACTTCACCGGCCGCGCCGTCGAGGTCGCCGACCTGGAGGCGCTGTTGTCCACCGCCGGACGGCAGCCCGTGGTCGCGGCGGTGTCGGGACCGCCGGGGGCCGGGAAGTCGACGCTGGTCGTCCATGTCGCCCACCGGGTGCGTGACGCGTTCCCCGACGGTCAGCTCTTCGTCGACCTGGCCGGGACGAGCGAGTGCCCCCGCGCGCCGGCGGACGTCCTGGCGGAGATGCTGCGCGGACTCGGGGTCATCGACAGCGCGATCCCCGGTGAGCAGGGCGAACGTGCCGCGATGTTCCGCTCCCGGCTGGCGCAGCGGCGCTTCCTCGTCGTGCTCGACGACGCCCTGGGGAGCGCGCAGGTGAGCCCCCTGCTCCCCGGTACGGGCGGCTCGGCGGTGCTGGTCAGCTCCCGGCGCCGGATGCCCGGGCTGCCCGCGTACGCCTGCCCGCTCGGGCTGATGCGGCACGACGACGCCCGCGCCCTGTTCGGGGCCGTCGTCGGAGCGGACCGGCTGCGCCGGGAGGGCGCCGATGCCGACCGTGTCCTGGCCGAGTGCGGATCACTCCCGCTGGCGGTGCGGATCGCGGCCGCACGGCTGGTCAACCGGCCGGGGTGGAGCGTGGGCACGCTGGCCGACTCGCTGCGCGACGAGCGCGGGCGGCTCGGGGCGGTCCGCTCCGGTGAACTGGAGGTGCGCGCCAGTGCCGAACTCAGCTACCGCCATCTGCCCGAGCCCGCCGCCCACGCCTTCCGTACGTTCGGCGACCTGCCCGACGACGCCGTCCCGGGCTGGCTCGTGGCCGTCGCGACGGGGTGCGACGGTGAGGCGGCCGGAGGGCTGGAGACCTTGCTCGACGAGCACCTCGTCGAGGTCGTCGGCAGGGACGATCTCGGTCTGAACCGCTACCGCATGCACGATCTGCTGCGCTCCTACGCCAGGGAACTGGCGCTGACGGAGAACCAGGAGACGCGGCTGCGGCGTCGCCTCCGGGTCATCGACGCGCTCGTCGCTCTCGCCCGCACCGCCAACGCCGCCATGCCCACCCGCTTCCTCGGTGTGCTGGGCGAACCCGACGAGCAGGACCTGCCGGAGGGACCGGCCCGCGATGTCGCCCCCGTGGTGCGCGCCAGGCCCGTGGACTGGTTCGAGAGCGAGCACCGCAACCTCGTGGCCGCCGTCGACGCCGCCGTCCGGCTCGGCCGGACCGACCGGGCGGCCGACCTCGCGATCGAGCTGGCCGGCTTCTTCGACATGCGCGGCTACTACGGGGACTGGCTGCGGACCCACCGGCTCGCACTCGACGCCATGCCGCGTCACGACGACGTCCGGGCGGCAGCCCTGCTGCGCAACCTCGGGCAGCTCCACCTCTACCAGGACCGGTACGCGGACGCGTTCACGTCCTTCGAGCGTGCCCGCAAGCTCTTCGCCGGGCTCGGCCACCCGACGGGGACGGCGGTCGCCGCGGTGGGCTCCGGATCGGTCCACCGGGTCGTGGGCGAACTCGGCACCGCGCTGGGCATGTTCACCGACGCGCTCCAGGACTTCGCCGCGGCGGGCGACCGGCACGGCGAGGCGGTGGCACGCAACGCGATCGCCTCCGTCTGGCTGGAGCGCAAGGACCCGGAGACCGCCGCCGGCTGGCTGCGTGGGGCCCTGGAACTGTCCCGTGCCGTCGGGGACCGGCACCGTGAGGCACAGGTGCGCCGAAGGATCGCCGTGCTGCACGAACTGCGCGGCGAGCCGCGGACGGCGCGCGGTGAACTGGAGCGTGCCCTCGGCATCTTCGACGAGCTGGCCGACCTGCACTGTGCGGCTTACGTGCAGCAGAGCATCGCGGAACTCTGCCTGCGCCAGGGCGACGCCGGCGAGGCCTCGGCGCTGCTGATCGGGGCGCTCGCCGTGCAGCAGCAGCTCGGTGACCGCCGCGCCGAGGCCCGGGTGGCCTGCCTGCTGGGCGAGTTGCACGACGCGACCGGCCGCAAGCAGACCGCGCGGCACTACTTCCGCCGTTCCCTGGCGACCTGGCACCGGCTGGACGTACCCGCCGAGGCGGGTCTGGTGGACGCCAGGCTCCGCTCGATGCGGTGAGCACCGGTGCGCGGGTGCGGGGGTGGGGGGGTGCGGGAGTGGCCGCCGCCACCCCCGCACCCCCGCACCGAGCTCACCGGGTGGTGGCACGTCCTCCCGCCGGCATCAGGAGGCGCGTCAGCATCTGTTGTTGCTGACCTGGTTGCGCTTGAGGTAGTCGCCCCACGTCACTCCCTGGACGACCGCGACGACGACCGCTCCGTCGAGCTTCTGCTCGTAGTGCAGGTGGGGAGAGAGGTCGTAGAGGGCGGACGTGTTGCCGACCTCACCGATCTTCTGCCCCACGGCGACGGTGTCCCCCGCCTGCACCGAACGCGTCTGCAGATGGGCGTAACGCGTCTGCCAGCCGCCCCCGTGGCCGATGACTATCGTGTTCCCGTACCCACTGGTCGTGGAGTAGTACGAGTCGAGGACCGTCCCACCGGCGCTGGCGAACACCCTGCGGCCGGTGTCGTCCGGATTGCCGTTCGCGTCGTAGTGGTTCCAGTCGATGGAGTGCGCGGGGCTGTGCCCCGACCAGTTGCTGCCGAGCCACGTCTGGCCGCACTCGAAGGGCATCTTGAAGGCGGGCCGTGCGGCCACGGCGGCCTCCGACGCGTTCACGACCGGCGCCGCGACGGCGGCCGGACCGGTGACCATGACGGCTGCGAACGCGCTCAGGGTGGTCAGGGTGCGGCGGACATTCCTGTGCATGGTTCTCCCCTTGTCGTCGGGTGACCCGGCGATTCAAGGGGGCGGGCATACACGGCGGATACATTCCGCGCGCCGTGGCACGGAGGAGGGGGACGGCCCTCAGGGGCAGGAGCGCAGCGCGAACCACAGCTCCGTCCGTACGTCCATGTCGTCCAGGTCCATGTCCAGCAGCGCCGCGCACCGGGCGATGCGCTGGCGGACCGTGTTGCGGTGGACCGTGAGGGCGACCGCCGTGCGGTCCCAGCTGCCGTGGAGGCTCAGCCAGCAGCGCAGGGTCTCGGCCAGGGGCCCGTTGAGGGGGGCCAGCAGGGCGCGGGCGTGGGCCTCCGCCCGGTCGGCCGGGACCAGGCCGGCGAGGCCTCCGGTGCCGGGGCGGTGGGTGCTCAGCGGGGCGCGGGTCGCCTCCGCGTGGCCCAGGGCGCGAGCCGCCTGGGTGTCGGCGTCGGGCAGGGCGGCGACCGGGGACGGTTCGGAGACGCCGAGGGTCCAGCCGGGCCGCGGGGTCACCGGCTCGTGGGGGCCGGGGAGCAGGACCCGTACGGTCGCGCGGTCCACGTCCGACAGGGCGGAGCCCAGGGCCGCGCCGAGCGCCCCGGCGTTCAGCGGGTCGGCGGGGGCGCCGTCGGCGCGGCGGGCGTGGACCACCGTCCAGGAGTCGCCGTCGCCCAGCAGCGGGGCCACGTCCTGCGGGGACGCGCCGAGCAGGAGACGTACGAGCGCGGCCGAACGGCCCGCCGCGTCGGCGCCCTGGTGCGGGGCGGTGAGCAGGGAGAGCAGCACGACGGCGATCCCCGCGACGGTGTGGTCGCCGGAGTCGCGGCGGGAGGTCGCGAGGGCGAGGGCCAGTCCCTGGCCGCCGCCCAGCGCGTACGCGAACAGATGGGTGTCTCCCCGGGTCTCCGCCGCAGAGGAGGGGCTCGGCTTCCGGCCGGGGGAAGGGGGCTGGGACGGTGCGGCGGGGGCAGGTGCGGCGGGGGCCACCACCCGGGCCAGCCGGGCCAGTGCCGTCTGCACGTCCGGTGCCGTACGCCCGCCCGCCGCGTGCAGCACCCCGCCGTCGGCGGTGAGGAGCGCGACCCGGCCCTCCAGCTGCACGGCGAGCTGGCGCAGCACCGCCGGTACCGGGTCCGGGCGGGCCGCCGCCGTCGCCAGGGCCTGCTGGGCCCGGGTGACCCGGCGCAGTTCACGGTGGCGCGCCTCCGCCATGAGCCGCCACACCGCCCGGGCGACCGCCGTGAAGCGGGTCTCCGGAGGGACCTCCAGCAGCGGCAGCCCGTGCCGCTCGCACGCCTCCACCAAGGCCGCCGGCACCGTGTCGTGGACCGGTGCCACCCCGAAGCCGAGCGCCGACGCCCCCGCCTGGACGAGCCGGGCGACATAGGTGTCGGCGTCCTTCAGCTGGACGCCGGCGGTCAGCAGCAGCTCCCCGCCGAGCAGATACGGATACGGGTCGGCCATCTCCGAGGTGTGCACCCAGAGCAGATCCGCGTGGTCAGGACCGGCGATCCGGCGCAACCCGAGCTCCTCCCTGCCCAGCAGTTCGGCCAGGGGGATGGGAGGGGCGGGGGGTCCGGCGGGGGAGTCCGGCATGGATGATCCATCCACTCTGTGAGGTCAGAATGGAGGAAACGTACACTTCATCGTCTGCTTCCGGCCACCTACCGTCTTCACGAACCTGTTGAACGCGTGGAACGGAGGGAAGCCCATGGCTGTCGACTACGCCGTGATCGTCGTCTACCTGCTCGGCATGCTCGCCATGGGCTGGTGGGGCATGCGCCGTGCCAAGTCCAAGAGCGAGTTCCTGGTCGCCGGACGGCGGCTCGGCCCCTGGATGTACTCCGGCACCATGGCCGCGATCGTCCTCGGCGGCGCCTCGACGATCGGCGGCGTGGGCCTCGGCTACCAGTACGGGCTCTCCGGCGCGTGGATGGTCTTCACGATCGGCCTCGGGCTGCTCGCGCTCTCCGTCTTCTTCTCCGCCCGCATCGCCCGGCTGAAGGTCTACACCGTCTCCGAGATGCTCGACCTGCGCTACGGCGGCCGGGCCGGGGTCATCTCCGGCGTCGTCATGTGGGCGTACACGCTGATGCTCGCGGTCACCTCGACCATCGCCTACGCCACGATCTTCGACGTCCTGTTCGACGTGAACCGGACCGTGGCGATCATCCTGGGCGGCACCATCGTCGTCGCGTACTCCACGCTCGGCGGCATGTGGTCGATCACGATCACCGACATGGTGCAGTTCGTCGTCAAGACGATCGGTGTCCTGCTCCTCCTCCTGCCGATCGCCGTCGTCAAGGCCGGCGGCTTCAGCGAGATGAAGGCGAAGCTGCCCACCGAGTACTTCGACCCGCTGGGCATCGGCGGCGAGACGATCTTCACGTACGTCCTGATCTACACCTTCGGCATGCTGATCGGCCAGGACATCTGGCAGCGCGTGTTCACCGCGCGCAGCGACCGCACGGCACGCTGGGGCGGCACCGTCGCCGGTACGTACTGCCTGGTCTACGCGGTCGCCGGAGCCGTCATCGGCACGGCCGCCAAGGTGATGTACCCGACGCTGCCCAGCGCCGACGCGGCCTTCGCGACGATCGTGAAGGACGAACTGCCGGTCGGCGTGCGGGGGCTGGTGCTCGCCGCCGCGCTCGCCGCGGTGATGTCCACCTCCTCCGGCGCCCTGATCGCCTGCGCGACCGTGGCCAACAACGACATCTGGTCGCGGCTGCGGGGCGTGGTCGCCAAGGACGGCGGCGAGGAGCGGGACGAGGTGAAGGGCAACCGCGCCTTCATCCTCATCATGGGCGTCGCGGTCATCGTGATCGCCATCGCGCTCAACAACGTCGTCGAGGCGCTGACCGTCGCCTACAACCTGCTCGTCGGCGGGCTGCTGGTGCCGATCCTCGGCGGACTGCTCTGGCGCCGGGGCACCGCGCCGGGCGCCCTGGCCGCCGTGGCCGTCGGCGGCGTCGCGGTCATCGGGCTGATGGCGGGCTACGGCATCCTCGCCAACGAGCCGGTCTACTACGGACTGCTCGCCTCCCTCGCCGTCTACGTCGTCGTCTCGCTGGCGACGAAGCCGACCGACGCCGCGGTCCTGACCGCCTGGCGTGAGCGGCTGGCGGGACGCGGGACCGAGGAGGCGGCCGCCCCGGACCCGGTCGGCGTCTGACCGGCCACCGAAGCCGGGGCCCGAACGGCCCTGGCAGACTGAATACCGTATGAACGCCCACAAGGCGTGCATGGCTGAACGAAAGGCACCCGCACCCATGAGCAGCAACGAAGCGCCGCGCGGCCCCGTCGACTCCTCCCGCGTCCCGCGGTACGCGGGACCCGCGACGTTCGCCCGGCTGCCGCGGCTCGACGAGGTCGGCACCGCCGATGTCGCCGTCGTCGGCGTGCCCTTCGACACCGGCGTCTCCTACCGGCCCGGCGCCCGCTTCGGCGGCAACGCGATCCGCGAGGCCTCCCGGCTCCTGCGCCCCTACAACCCGGCGCAGGACGCCTCCCCCTTCGCCCTCGCCCAGGTCGCCGACGCGGGTGACATCGCGGCCAACCCGTTCAACATCGACGAGGCCGTCGAGACCATCGAGGCCGCCGCCGACGACCTGCTCTCCACCGGCGCCCGGCTGATGACGCTCGGCGGCGACCACACCATCGCGCTGCCCCTGCTGCGCTCCGTCGCCAAGAAGCACGGCCCCGTCGCCCTGCTCCACTTCGACGCGCACCTGGACACCTGGGACACCTACTTCGGCGCGGAGTACACCCACGGGACCCCGTTCCGCCGGGCCGTCGAGGAGGGCATCCTCGACACGGAGGCGCTGTCCCACGTCGGCACCCGCGGCCCGCTGTACGGCAAGAAGGACCTCGACGACGACGCCAAGATGGGCTTCGGCATCGTCACCTCCGCCGACGTCATGCGGCGCGGCGTCGACGAGATCGCCGACCAGCTGCGGCAGCGCATCGGCGACCGGCCGCTCTACATCTCCATCGACATCGACGTGCTCGACCCGGCGCACGCCCCCGGCACCGGCACGCCCGAGGCCGGCGGCCTCACCTCGCGCGAGCTCCTGGAGATCGTGCGCGGGCTTTCCTCCTGCCACCTCGTCTCCGCCGACCTCGTCGAGGTCGCCCCGGCGTACGACCACGCGGAGATCACCTCCGTCGCCGCCTCGCACACGGCGTACGAGCTGACGACGATCATGTCCCGCCAGATCGCGGAAGGCCGCACCAAGTGAGTCACGACCACGACGACCGGCCGCAGCTCACCGCCGCGCAGGCGGAGGCGGCCCTGAACCCGCCGCCCGGCCGCAACGGCGGCGACCTGGTCGTCGAGACCCTCCAGGGCCTCGGCGCCACCACCGTCTTCGGGCTCCCCGGCCAGCACGCACTCGGCATGTTCGACGCCCTGCGCCGCTCCGCGCTCTCGTACGTCGGCCTGCGCGTCGAGAACAACGCGGGCTTCGCCGCCGACGCCTACGGCCGGATCACCGGCGAGGTGGCGCCCCTGCTGCTCTCCACCGGTCCCGGCGCCCTGACGTCGCTGGCGGCGCTCCAGGAGGCGGCCGCGGCCTCGGCGCCCGTGCTGGCGATCTCCAGCCAGATCCCCACCGCGGGGCTCGGCGGCGGGCGCCACGGCTACCTGCACGAGCTCCGCGACCAGAAGGCGTCCTTCCGCGACGTCGTGAAGTCCGTGCACACCGTGCGCACGGCCTCGCAGGTCCCCTCCGCGATCGCCGCCGCCTGGGAGTCCGCGCTGACCGCCCCGCACGGGCCGGTCTGGGTCGAGATCCCGCAGGACGTGCTGCTCGCCGAGACCACCCTGCCCCCGGTCAGCGCGCTGGACGCCACCCCCCGTGAGCTGTACCCGCGCCCGGAGCTGACCGTCGCCGCCGCCCATCTGCTGTCGAAGGCCGAGCGTCCGGTGATCATCGCGGGCGGCGGGGTCGTGCGCTCCGACGCGGCCGGCAAGCTGCTCGCGCTCGCGGAGAAGATCGACGCCCCCGTCGTCACCACCTTCGGCGGCAAGGGGGCCTTCCCCTGGGAGCACCCGCTCTCGCTCCAGTCGTGGCTGGAGGACCGTCACACCACGGACTTCCTGGAGTCCGCGGACGTCCTGCTGGTCGTCGGCTCGGGGCTGGGGGAGCTCTCCTCGAACTACCACACGTTCGCCCCGCGCGGCCGTGTCGTCCAGATCGAGGCCGACGCCGGGAAGCTGGAGTCCAACCACCCCGCGCTCGGCATCCACTCCGACGCCCGCGAGGCGCTCGCCGACCTCCTGGACACGGTGGAGCCGCGGAAGGACGACACCGCGGCGGAGCGCGTCCGGGAGCTGCTGGAGCGGGTCCGCGAGCGGATCGCGGCCCAGGACCTCACGCTGGAGCAGCGGGTGATCGCCTCCGTCCGCGAGGCGCTGCCCGACACCTCGCCCAGCTTCTGGGACATGACGATCCTGGCCTACTGGGCCTGGTCCGCCTTCGACGCCCGCCACCCGAACACGATGCACTCGGCGCAGGGCGCGGGTGGTCTCGGCTACGGCTTCCCCGCCGCCATCGGCGCCGCCGCGGCCGACCGGACCAGGCCGGTGCTCGCGGTCTCCGGCGACGGCGGCGCGATGTACTCGATCGCCGAGCTCGCCACCGTGCGCCAGTACGACCTGCCCGTCACCTGGCTGATCGTCGACGACGGGGGCTACGGCATCCTGCGGGAGTACATGACGGGCGCCTTCGGCGAGGCCACGGCGACCGAGCTCTCCCGCCCGGACTTCGTCGCCCTCGCCGAGTCCTTCGGCGTCCCCGCGGTCCGTACGACCCCGGAGACCCTGGCAGCCGACCTCGGCACGGCCCTCGCGGCCCCCGGCCCGTCGGTGGTGGTGCTTCCCGCGCTGCTCAGGATGTTCGAGCCGACGCACCTGTAGCGGAGACGGGGCGGCCGGACCCCTGGCCCGGCCGCCCCCGCTCAGCCGAGCCGGCCCTCAGCCGGCCCCGCTCGGCCGCCCCCGCTCACCCTGCCTTGCCGATCGTGGCCTCCTGCGCCGTGCGGCCCTCGTGGAAGCGGTCCTGCAGCACGGTGTCGCGCAGCGACCCCGGCAGGCCCCTTCCGGAGGGCAGAAGGTCCGGGAGCGACCGGAACACCACGGCGGCGGGAGCGGCCTGCCCCCTGCCCCTGGCCGCCATCAGGTACTTCCCGGCCAGATGGAGGTGCTCGGTCAGGTGCTTCGACGGCTCCAGGGCGAGCTTCTTCAGGACCTCGGGCCTGCCGAGCGAGTGGTGCTCGCCCTCGCCCAGTCGCTGCAGCTCCGCCAGTGCCGCGTACAGCCGGCCGCAGAGGTGGGCCTCCGCCTTCAGGTCGTTCGCCATCGCCTGCCCCGTTCCTTCGGTCCCGGTATGCGCGTGATCATCCGTACCCCGGTGGTCGTAGGACCACCCGCCCCCTTCTCCGTCCATCGGCCGAGAATTGTTGCGGAAGGATGAAATCCGCATCCTGCCGCGTTGGGGACATGCGGTAGGTCAGGCGGGGCGACGGGGAACATCAGGAGGCACGGGTGGCGGGCGCGGAGCAGCAGGGCGCGGAGCAACAGGGGTGGGGCAGACGGCTGGGCGGATACGCCTGGCGCTACCGCCGCAACGTCGTGCTGGCCCTGGGGTCCTCCCTCGCGGGCATGGGCGTCATGGCGCTCGTCCCGCTCATCACCAAGGTGATCATCGACGACGTCGTCGGCAGCCACACCCGCTCCCTCGGCGTGTGGACCGGCCTGCTCATCGGTGCGGCCGTGATCGTCTACGCCGCCACGTTCGTCCGCCGCTACTACGGCGGCCGGCTCGCCCTCGACGTCCAGCACGATCTGCGCACCGAGATGTACGGCACCCTCACCCGGCTCGACGGGAAGCGGCAGGACGAGCTCTCCACCGGGCAGGTCGTCGGGCGTGCCACCAGCGACCTGCAGCTGATCCAGGGCCTCCTCTTCATGCTCCCGATGACCATCGGGAACGTCCTGCTCTTCGTCATCTCCCTGGTGATCATGGCGTGGCTCTCGCTGCCCCTGACCCTCGTCGCCCTCGCCGTCGCCCCCGCCCTCTGGTTCATCGCCCGCCGCTCCAAGGCCCGCCTCTTCCCCGCCACCTGGTACGCACAGAGTCAGGCCGCAGCGGTGGCCGGAGTGGTCGACGGGGCCGTCTCCGGCGTCCGTGTCGTCAAGGGGTTCGGCCAGGAGGAGCAGGAGGCCGGGAAGCTGCGTGAGGTCAGCCGCAGGCTCTTCGCCGGCCGGCTGCGCACGATCCGGCTGAACTCCCGCTACACCCCGGCCCTCCAGGCCGTCCCCTCGCTCGGCCAGGTCGCGATGCTCGCCCTCGGCGGCTGGCTCGCCACCAGGGGCGAGATCACGCTCGGCACGTTCGTCGCCTTCTCCACCTACCTCGCCCAGCTCGTCGGCCCGGTCCGGATGCTCGCCATGGTCCTCACCGTCGGCCAGCAGGCCAGGGCCGGTGTCGAGCGCGTCCTGGAGCTGATCGACACCGAGCCGTCCATGAAGGACGGCACCAAGAGGCTCCCGGCCGACGCCCCCGCGAGCGTCGAGTTCGACGACGTCCGCTTCGGCTACGACGACGACCGCCCGGTCCTCGACGGGTTCTCCCTCACCATCGAGCCGGGCGAGACCGTCGCCGTCGTCGGAGCCTCCGGCAGCGGCAAGTCCACCGTCTCGCTCCTGCTGCCCCGCTTCTACGACGTGTCGCACGGCGCCGTCCTGGTCGGCGGCCACGACGTCCGGGAGCTGACCCAGGACTCGTTGCGGGCCGCCATCGGCCTCGTACCGGAGGACAGCTTCCTCTTCTCCGAGTCCGTCGGCGCCAACATCGCCTACGGCTACCCGGGCGCCACCCCGGAACAGATCGAGCGGGCCGCGCGCGCCGCCCAGGCGCACGGCTTCGTCTCCGCGCTGCCCGACGGGTACGACACCAAGGTCGGCGAGCACGGGCTCACCCTCTCCGGAGGGCAGCGCCAGCGCGTCGCGCTCGCCCGCGCCATCCTCACCGACCCCCGCCTGCTGCTGCTCGACGACGCCACCTCCGCCGTCGACGCACGCGTCGAGCACGAGATCCACGAGGTGCTCGCCCAGGTCATGGAGGGCCGCACCACCCTGCTGATAGCCCACCGCCGCTCCACCCTCGGCCTCGCCGACCGCATCGCCGTCCTCGACCAGGGACGGCTCGCCGACATCGGCACGCACGCGGAGCTGGAGAGCCGCTCGGCGCTCTACCGGCGGCTTCTCACCGACCCTGACGAGATGGGCGGCACCTCTCCCGGGCACCGGCCGACGGCGGTCGCGGCGCCCGAGGACGACCGCGCGCTCCAGGAGGAGCTGGACGCCGAGTTCGACGCCGAGCGCGGTGTCACCCCCGGGCTGTGGATCCGCAAGGAGGAGCAGCGGGACGCGGCGGCCGCCGGCATGCCCGCCACCCCCGAGCTCCTCGCCCAGGTGGAGGCGCTCCCGCCGGCCACCGACACCCCCGCGGTCGACGAGGCGGGCGCGGCGCGCCCGGAGAAGTCGTACGGCCTGCGCCGGCTGCTGCACGGCTTCGGCCTCCCGCTGCTCGTGAGCCTGGGGCTGGTGGCCGTCGACGCGGGCATGGGCCTGCTGCTGCCTGTGCTGATCCGGCACGGGATCGACGACGGCGTCACCAAGATGGCGCTCGGCGCCGTCTGGGCCGCGGCCGCCCTCGGCCTGCTCGCCGTCCTCGTGCAGTGGGTGGCACAGATCGGCGAGACCCGGATGACGGGCCGCAGCGGCGAACGCGTGCTGTACTCCCTGCGTCTCAAGATCTTCGCGCAGCTCCAGCGGCTCGGCCTCGACTACTACGAGCGCGAGCTGACCGGCCGGATCATGACCCGGATGACGACGGACGTGGACGCGCTGTCCACGTTCCTGCAGACCGGCCTGGTCACCGCCTTCGTCTCCGTCGTGACCTTCTTCGGCATCACGGTCGTGCTGCTCGCCCTCGACGTCCAGCTCGCCCTGGTCGTCTTCGCGACGCTGCCGCTGCTGATCGTCGGTACGTTCTTCTTCCGCCGCAAGAGCGTCAGGGCGTACGAGCTCGCCCGTACCCGCGTCAGCGTCGTCAACGCCGACCTCCAGGAGTCCGTCGCCGGGCTGCGGATCGTCCAGGCCTTCCGGCGCGAGCGCGACGGCGCCGAGCGGTTCGCGGCGCGCAGCGACCACTACCGCCAGGCCAGGGTGCGCGGGCAGTGGCTGATCTCCGTCTACTTCCCGTTCGTGCAGCTGCTGGCCTCGGTCGCGGCGGCCGCCGTGCTGATCGTCGGCGCGGGCCGCGTCGACAACGGCACCCTGACCACGGGCGCGCTGGTCGCCTATCTGCTCTACATCGACCTGTTCTTCGCCCCCGTGCAGCAGCTCTCCCAGGTCTTCGACGGCTACCAGCAGGCCACCGTCTCCCTCGGCCGGATCCAGGAGCTCCTGCGGGAGCCGACCTCCACCGCCGACCACGAGGAGCCGCAGGACGTGACGTCGCTGCGCGGCGAGATCGCGTTCGAGGACGTGTCGTTCGCGTACACCGGCGAGGAGGAGGCCCTCACGGGGATCGACCTGCGCATCCCGGCGGGCCAGACGGTCGCCTTCGTCGGCGAGACGGGAGCGGGCAAGTCCACCCTGGTCAAGCTCGTCGCCCGCTTCTACGACCCGACGAGCGGACGGGTCACGGCCGACGGCACGGACCTGCGCCGGCTCGACAGGACCGCGTACCGCCACCGGCTCGGAGTCGTGCCGCAGGAGTCCTACCTCTTCGAGGGGACGGTCCGCGACGCCATCGCCTACGGACAGCCGGAGGCCACCGACGCCCAGGTGGAGGCGGCCGCCAGGGCCGTCGGCGCGCACGACATGATCGCCACCCTGGAGGACGGCTATCTGCACACGGTGGCCGAGCGGGGCCGCAACCTCTCCGCCGGGCAGCGCCAGCTGATCGCGCTCGCCCGGGCCGAGCTGGTCGACCCGGACATCCTGCTGCTCGACGAGGCGACCGCCTCCCTCGACCTGGCCAGTGAGGCGCAGGTCAACCAGGCCACCGACCGGCTGGCGGGCCGGCGCACCACGCTGGTGGTGGCCCACCGGCTGACGACGGCCGCGCGCGCCGACCGGGTCGTGGTGATGGACGGGGGCCGGGTCGCCGAGGACGGCACCCACGACGAGCTGCTGGCCAGGGACGGCGCGTACGCGCGGCTGTGGCGCACCTTCATAGGGGAGGGCCTGGGCGAGGACACCCCGGCAGGCGTATGACCTCGTGCCCCCGTTCCGCAACCTGAGGGCGCTCTTCCCGCGTCGTAGACCCATGCGTACGTGTGTCCGGTGAGGGGCAGCGTGTTCGATGAAGCGGGCGGGGTGGATGGGGTGGACGGTGTGGCGAGACGAGTGAGGTCATCGGGACCGGAGGGACTTCCGGGACCACTGGGGAGTCAGGGGCGTCAGGGGAGTCCGGCAGGCCGGCGTGCAGCGGTGGTGCTCCTCGTCCTGCCGCTGCTCGGGGCCCTCGGTCTCGTGACGGGACCCGCCGGCTCGGCCCCCGCGCACGCCGCGTCGGCCTGCTCCGGGCGGCTGGTCAAGACGGTGACGTTCTCCACCGGCTCCCTGCGCGTCTACAAGAGCCGCGCCTACGCCTGCGCCGTCAGCGTCGCCAGGAAGCCGGGTGCGCGACGGGCGATGCGGGTGTCGCTGCAGCCGAGGGGCGGACACGCGGTCGTCGACAGCGGCGCGTTCACCAGCCTGGCCGGACCGGTCACGGTGCACGCGCTGAACCGCTGCGTCCGTGCCTCTGGTTCGGTCGGGGGATCCTCGGGCTCCACGGGGTGGATCCTGTGCTGACACGCGGGTGGGTCTGGCGTGGCAGGTGGTGCCCCCGCTAGGTTCACGGCGACTGTCGTGAATCAAGGGGAGGGTGCATGCGCAAGGCGCTCAGAGGCGTTCTGTCGCTCGCGGTGCTCATAGGCACAGTGAGTGCGACCGGAGCCTCGGCCGGTGCGGCCACCGCCGCGGAACCGGCCGCGAAGCAGAGCAGCTCGACCAGCAGCGGCTCGACGAGCAGCGGCGAGAACAGCAGCGAGGACATCAAGGACCGCATCCTGGCCGTCCCGGGAATGAGCCTGATCGAGGAGAAGCCGTACCCCGGTTACCGCTTCTTCGTCCTGAACTACACCCAGCCGGTGGACCACAGGCACCCGTCCAAGGGGACCTTCCAGCAGCGCGTCACGCTGCTGCACAAGGACACGACCCGGCCCACGGTCTTCTTCACCAGCGGCTACAACGTCTCGACCAACCCCAGCCGCAGCGAGCCGACGCAGATCGTCGACGGCAACCAGGTCTCCCTGGAGTACCGGTTCTTCACCCCGTCCCGCCCGGCCCCCGCCGACTGGTCGAAGCTCGACATCTGGCAGGCCGCCAGCGACCAGCACCGCGTCTTCACGGCGCTGAAGAAGATCTACTCCGAGAACTGGCTCACCACCGGCGGCTCCAAGGGCGGCATGACCGCCACCTACTTCGAGCGCTTCTACCCGAAGGACATGGACGGCGTCGTCGCCTACGTCGCCCCCAACGACGTCGTCAACGACGAGGACTCGGCGTACGACCGGTTCTTCGCGCGCGTCGGCACCAAGGAGTGCCGGGACCGGCTGGCCGGGGTCCAGCGCGAGGCGCTCGTCCGCCGTGCGCCGCTGGAGAAGAAGTACGAGGCGTACGCCGCCGAGAACGGCTTCACCTTCGACACGGTCGGCACGCTCGACAAGGCGTACGAGGCCGTCGTCATGGACTACGTCTGGGCGTTCTGGCAGTACAGCCTGCTCGCCGACTGCGCGAGCATCCCGGCCGACGCCGCGCACGCCACCGACCAGGAGATCTGGGACTCGGTCGACGGCATCTCGGGCTTCTCCGCCTACGCCGACCAGGGCCTGGCGACCTACACGCCGTACTACTACCAGGCCGGCACCCAGCTCGGCTCGCCCGACATCCGGCAGCCCTGGCTCGGCACGCTCAGCCGCTACGGCTACCAGCCGCCGCGCAGCTTCGTCCCGCGCTCCATCCCGATGACGTTCCAGCCCTCGGCGATGCGTGACGTGGACAGCTGGGTCAGGAACAACGCCCGGCACATGATGTACGTCTACGGCGAGAACGACCCGTGGGGCGCCGAGCCCTTCCGCCTCGGCAAGGGCGCCAGGGACAGCCACGTCTACACCGTGCCCGGCGGCAACCACGGCTCCAAGGTCGCCGGTCTCGTGGCCGACGAGAAGGCGAGGGCCACCGCGGCCATCCTCCGCTGGGCCGGGGTCGCGCCCGCGGTCGTCGAGGCCGACCCGGCGAAGGCGAAGCCCCTCGCGGCGTTCGACGCCCGCCTCGACAAGCGGGACGAGGAACTCCAGCGGAACCGGGGCACGCTGAGGCCGTAACACGCGCGTCCTGCTCCATGTGGGCTGTGCCCGCCGGGTGGTGTCACCACCCGGCGGGCACAGCCCACTCGCCTGTCCTAGGAGCGGTACGACAGGCCGTAGCCGACGGGGTACAGCGCCTGCGCCGGGGCGTCCGCCCGCTGCACGGGCACCGGCAGCCTGCCCTCCGGTTCCGCGCGGCCCGCGATGACCCGGGCGGCCGCCCGGAGTTCGACATCTGTCCAGGAGTACGCGGCGAGGCTCGCGGCGTACCCCGTCCCGGCCAGCTGGGCGATGTCGTACGGGTTCCGGATCGCGAGCGTGATGACCGGGACGCCGGTCGCCGCGAGGGCGCTGACCAGGGTGCGCTGGGTGCTCGTCGCCGTGACGTTGTACGTGCCCACGACCACCGCGTCCTTGCCCTGCGCCGCGGCCACCGCCTCCGCGATCTTCGCCTGGGTCGGGGCCGTACCGGTGGACAGCGCGGTCGCCGCGTAGCCCAGCTCCGTGAAGGCCCCGGCGAGCGTGGTCGTCGGGGGTCCGGTCGTGCCGGAGGGTGAGGCGGGATCGGCCCCCACCACCAGGAGGTTCCTGTGGGACCGGCGGGAGAGGGGCAGCAGCGAACCGGCGTTGGCGAGCAGCGTCGTCGTCCGCTCGGCGATCCGGTCGGCGGCGGCGAGGTGGGACGCGATGCCGACGGTGCGGTCGACGCCCCGGTGGGTGACGTAGGGGTCGCGGAACAGGCCCAGCCTCGTCTTCAGCCGAAGGATGCGCAGAATCGATTCCTCGATGCGGGCCTCGCTGATCTCGCCGCTCTTCACCGCGTTCAGGACGGCGTTCCAGGCGACCTCGAGGTCCGGCGGGTTCAGCAGCTGGTCGACGCCGGCCAGCAGCGCGAGGACGGGGACCCGCTCGTCGCCGTACTTCGTGCGGACGCCCTCCATCCCGAGGGCGTCGGTGACCACCACACCGTCGTAGCCGAGCTCCTCGCGCAGGATGCCGGTGAGGATCGGGTGCGACAGGGTGGCCGGGTCCTCCGACGGGTCCAGGGCGGGCACCACGATGTGGGCCGTCATGATCGAGTCGATCCCGGCGGCGACGGCGGCCCGGAACGGCGGGGCGTCCAGCTCGGCCCACTGCTCGCGGGTGTGGCTGATGACCGGCAGGCCGGTGTGGCTGTCGGTGCTGGTGTCCCCGTGGCCCGGGAAGTGCTTGGCCGTCGAGGCGACGCCGGAGCTCTGATAGCCCTTCACCTGCGCGGTGACCATCCCGGCGACCGAATCCGGGTCGGAGCCGAAGGAGCGCACGCCGATGACGGGGTTGGCCGGGTTGACGTTGACGTCCGCGTCCGGGGCGTAGTTCTGGTTGATGCCCAGGGCCGCGAGCTCGGCCCCGGCGATCCGGCCCGCCGTGCGCGCGTCGGTGCGGGAACCGCCCGCGCCCAGCGCCATCGCCCCCGGCAGCAGCGTCGCGGGCTCGCCCACGCGGCACACGATGCCGTGTTCCTGGTCCGTCGAGACGAGGAGCGGCACAGGCGTGGGCCCGGCGAGCCCGGCCCGCTGGATGCCGTTGGAGAGGTCGGCGATCTGGTGCGGGTCACGGGTGTTGTGCGCCCAGGCGAAGTAGATGATGCCGCCGACGTGGTACGTGGAGATCAGCTCGGCCGCGTCGCGGACCCCGATCTCGGCGAGGTTGGCGTCGATGTCCGCCTGGTCGGGCTCGGTGGCGGAGTGGCCGTACACCCGCATCACGAAGAGCTGGCCGACCTTCTCCTCCAGGCTCATCCGGGCGATGAGCCGCTTGAGGCGGCTGTCCGAGGACGTGCGGTCCGTGGCCGCCTGGGCGGTGCCGGGGAGGGCGGCGACGCCGGTGGCCGCGGCTGCGACGGTCGCCGCGGTGGCGGTGAGGAGGGTGCGTCTGGAGGTGCGGTGGTGCACGTGAGCCCCTTCCGGTACTGAAAGAAACTTCCAAGAAGGTACGGATATATGGAAAGTAACTACCAGTCAAGGGGGCCGCCCGAGAACGGGCGGGACACGCGGGGAGCAGGGTGGACATGCCCGGACATGGGTGCGGCGACCGGGGCCGGCGGTCGCCGGACGGTCCGCCCGGTCCGCCGTCAGGCTTCCTGGAGCACCTCGGCGGCCGCTCCCCGCAGCGTCGACACGGCCGCGATGATCGCGGGCCGCCGCGCCGCCTCCGTCCGCCACAGCGCGTAGAGCCGCCGCACCGGCACGGGCTCCAGGCGCACCGCGGCCACGCCCGCCGGCAGCGGACCCCTGCCCAGCCGGGGCATCATCGCCACGCCGAGTCCGGCGGCGACCAGGGCGAGCTGCGTGTGGTTCTCCTCGGCCTGATGCCGGATGTCCGGCTCGTACCCCGCCGCCCGCAGCGTCCGCACGAGCCAGTCGTGGCACACCGTGCCCGGCGGCTGGCACACCCACCGCTCCGCCGCCAGCTCCTCGCGCCGCACCGCCTCCCGGCCGGCCAGCGGATGCCCCTCCGGCACCAGCAGGTCGCACCGGTCCTCACCGAGCACCGCCTGCGCGAGACCCTCCGGCGCGGGCAGGGGGGTGATGTCCCAGTCGTGAGCCACCGCGAGATCGACCACGCCCTTCGCCACCAGATCGACCGAGAGGTGCGGATCGACCTCGGTGAGCCGTGCGTCCAGCGCCGGGTGCTCCCGCTCCAGCTCCGCCAGCACTCCGGGCAGCAGCCCGCGCGCGGCGGAGGCGAACGCGGCGATGGACAGCCGTCCCGTCGGCTGCCCCCTGCGCTGTTCGAGCGTCGTCTCGGCCTGCTCCACGATCGCCAGCAACCGCTGCGCGGTGGACGCCAGATGGAGCGCCTCCTCGGTGAGAGCCACCCCCCGCCCACGGCGTTCGAGCAGTGTCGTGCGGGTCTCCCGCTCCAGCTTGGTGATCTGCTGCGAGACCGCCGACGCGGTGTAGCCGAGCGCGGCCGCCGCGCCCGCGACCGAGCCGTGGACGGAGACGGCGTGCAGGGCGCGCAGCCGGGACAGATCGAGCACCGGGAACCCCCGAGCGAAGAGGAAGCATGAGCGGTGCTTAATCCAACCATGAAGAAATCCGCGCTGGTGCTACACGGTCCCGGCGGCGGATGCTCGGTCCATGCGTCCCCTCCACATCGCCCTGGCCGCGCTGGTCGCCGCCGTCTGGGGTGTGAACTTCGTCGTCATCGAGCTGGGTCTCGCCCACTTCCCGCCCCTGCTCTTCTCCGCCCTGCGCTTCCTCGTCGCGGCGCTGCCCGCCGTGTTCCTCGTCGGCCGGCCCACGGTGGCCTGGAAGTACGTCATCGGCGTCGGCCTCGCGCTGGGAGTGGCCAAGTTCGGGCTGCTCTTCATCGGGATGGACCGGGGGATGCCCCCCGGGCTCTCCTCCCTCGTCCTCCAGGTCCAGGCCGTCTTCACCGCCCTGTTCGCGGCCCTGGTCCTGTCCGAGAGGCCCGGCAGGACACGGATCCTGGGGATGGGGGTCGCGCTCGCGGGAATCGGCGTCGCCGCCGTCGACGAGGGCGCGGGCGGGCCCGTGCTCGCCTTCGGCCTGGTGGTCCTGGCGGCCGCCTGCTGGGGCGTCTCCAACGTGATCACCCGCAGGGCGGCCCCGCCGGACTCCCTCAACTTCATGGTGTGGGTCTCGACCGTCCCCGTGCTGCCGCTGCTCGTCCTGTCCCTGCTCTTCGAGGGGTGGGACCGGGACGCCGAGGCCCTGACCTCGCTCGACTGGACCGGCGCCGGCACCGTCGTCTACGTCGCCTGGATCTCCACCGTCTTCGGCTTCGGGGCCTGGGGCTTCCTGCTCCGCCACCACCCGGCCTCGTCGGTCGCCCCGTTCACCCTGCTGGTGCCCGTCTTCGGCATGTCCTCCGCCGCGCTCCTCCTCGGCGAGGAGATCAGCCCGCTGCGGTGGTGCGCCGCGGCGCTGCTGGTCGGCGGGGTGGCCCTGACCTCCCTGACCGGCCCCCGCCGCGCCGCCGCACCCCCCGTACCGGCGATCGAGGAGGCACGGGTCTGACCTACTGCTTCGGGGCGCCCAGCCCCAGCAGGTGCTCCCGGCCCGCGGCCAGCAGGCCGGGCAGCTCGGCCGCCTCGGGGTACCAGCGCTTCTCGTACTCCCAGCAGACCCATCCGTCGGAGGCCGGCGTGTCCAGGCACTCCTTCAGCGGCAGCGTCCCGGCACCGAGCGCCAGCGGCGTGGTGTCCTCGGCCGACGCGATGTCCTTCACCTGGACGTATCCGAGGTGCGGGGCCAGCACCGCATGGGTGGCCGCGGGCTCCTCGCCCGCGAGCCAGGTGTGCATCACGTCCCAGATCGCGCCGATCTGCCCGTGCCCGACCGTCCCCACGACCCGTGCCACGTCGGCTCCGGCACGGTGCGAGTCGTGGGTCTCCAGGAGGATCCGTACACCCAGGTCGGCGGCGTGCGGTGCGGCCGCGCCCAGCCGCCGGGCGGCGATCGCGTCCGCCTCGGCGGGGTCCTGGCCCCCGCCGCCGGGGAACACCCGGACGTACGGGGCCCCCAGGTCGCGGGCCAGCTCCACCAGCTCGGCGAGCCCCGCGAGCACCGGCCCGTCCTCGCCCTCCGCGGCGACCTTCACATAGCCGGCGACGGTCAGGACCTCGACCCCGCCCCGCTTGAACTCCTCGGCGACGGCGGCCCGTTCGAGAGCGGTGAGGCCGGGGTGCACCGGCTCCTCGGGGTGGGCGCGCAGCTCCACCCCTTGGTAGCCGTTCTCGGCGGCGAGCCGCACCACGTCCGCAACGGGCATCCCCGGAACTCCGAGGGTCGAGAAAGCGAGCTTCACGGTGTGTCCTTCCACAGGGGGCCGGCGCGCGGAACCGCCCGGCACTCTCCCGGCTCCTGCCCTACGGACCCGGCCGTCACTCCCGCGCGACGCCCAGCGTACGGGCCCTCAGCCCGTACCCCGCAGGAGTCGCTCCAGGCTGCCGAGCAGCTGCAACGCGTCCTCGCGCCGTTCACCCTCCAGGGCCCGCCCGCCGCCCGCCGGCTGCGCGGCGATCACGCGCAGCGCGGCCGCCGCCTGCCGGGCGAACATCGCCAGCAGGTCCAGTTCACGGACGTCCGACCGGGCCTGGGGGGAGGGGTCCAGCACCTCCAGCACCCCGAGGACGCGCGCGTCGCTGATCAGCGGGGCGGCCATCAAGGCGTCCGGGACGTACTCCGTGGACTCCGCCAGGGAGCGGTCGAAGGCCGTGTTCCGGCTCAGGTCGTCGACGATCATCGGCTCACCCGAGGTCGCCACCCAGCCCGCGATGCCCCGTCCCGCGGGGAACCGGCGCCCCACCAGGAACTCCTCGCCCTCCCCGGAGACCGCCTGGAAGACCAGCTCGTCCGCCTCCTCGTCCAGCAGGCAGACGGAGCTCGCCGCGGCCCCGAAGATGGCGCGCGCCACGTCGACGACCGACTGGAGCAGCTCGTGCCGGGCGGCGTCACCCGGGCCGGGTACGGGGAAGGGCGCCGGAGGGAGCATGGCGTCAGTTCTCGGAGTCGTCACGGGTATCTCCTGCCGCAGTGGAGGGACGCGGGTCCGCGTGCACGTTGGCCGCGGACAGGTAGAGGGCGTTCTTGAGCTGAAAGGCCGTCATCCTGGGATGCCCGGAGAGGACACGGGCACAGAGCCCCGCGACGTACGGGGTGGCGAAGCTGTTCCCGGTGGTGCGGATCGTCGTGCCGCCCAGCCACGGCACGGACACGTTCTGCCCCGGCCCGAAGAACTCCACCGGCGGGTCCGGGTTGTACAGGTGGAGCGTGTCGTCCTCCTGGTGGCTGCCCACGGAGATCACCGAGGCGAACCGCCAGGGAAAGCTCTCCACCGGGGTGTTGTGCGCCGACGCGACGATGACCGTACGGCCGAAGTACGCCTGGTCGGCCAGCCCGTGCAGCTCGGCGGCGAAGCGGGAACGGGTGGTCGACAGGCTCAGGTTCACCACGTCGAAGCGCTGTTCCACGGCCCACCGGAGGCCGGCCATCAGGACGTCACCGGTGCCGGAGAAGCGCTCGCCGAGCACCCGGACGCTGTGGATCTCGCAGTCGGGGGCGGTGCGGCGGATGATCCCCGCGCAGGCCGTCCCGTGCCCGCAGGTGTCGCCGGTGTCCGTCGGCTCGACCGTGATCGTCCCGCTCTCCGGGTCCTTGACCACGACCCAGGAGCTCTCCACCGGGCCCACCAGCGGGTGGTCGAGCTCCACGCCCGAATCCACCACGCACACCCGCACGCCGCGCCCCGTCGCCTGCTCCGCGGGCAGACCGCCCGGCGGCCCCTCGTCCGCGGGCACCGGCAGGTCCTCGGGTCCGCGCCCCCGCAGGCTCCAGGTGAGCCCCTGCCCCGGCACCGTGCCCGTTCCGACGGTTCCCATCGGTCAGCTCCTCTCCGTCGTGGTGACCATGGCGTCGTCCGGCACGCAGCCGTCGGCCAGGCGGGCCCCCGGCAGGTGCCCCTTGCTCACGAAGTGCTCCCGTGCCGCACGCGCCGAGGCCAGGGCGGGAGCCCGGCGCCCCAGCGCGAACAGGGTGCGGGCCCGGTCCAGCTCCGCCGTCGCCCGGACCAGCGGGGAGTCCGTCAGCAGCGACGCCCGTACGGCCCGGTCCGCGTGGCCGGCGGCCTCCGCCGGACGCCCGGCGGCGGCGGCCAGCCGGCCCCGCAGCCCGTTCAGGTCCACGGCGTCGGCGGGGCTCAGCTCCGCCGCCTCCCCGACACCCGCGATCCAGGCCGCCGCCCGCCGGGTCCGGCCGCCGTCGAGCTCGATCCGGGCCGCGTCCAGCGCGACCGCCGTCCGCAGCCCGCCCGCGTCGGCGCGCCGGGCGGCCTCGTCCGCCCTCACCAGCAGCCGCAGGGCGGCCGGGCCGTCTCCGAGCAACGCCTCCACCGCGGCCCCGAACACCGGCAGGAACACCTCGGCCTCGGCGAACCGCAGCTTCCCGGCGAGTGCCCGGGCCTCGGCGAGGCAGGCGCGCGCCTCGCGGGGCCGGTCCTGGAGCGCGTACAGCACCGCCAGAGGGCAGTTGAGGGTGAGCCTCACCGTCGGGCGGCCCTCGCCGTGCGCGGCCAGCAGCGCACGGCAGCGGGCCACCGCCTCGGGGGCGGGCACCGGACCGCGCCACAGCGAGATGCCGATGGCCCCGAGAGCGCCGGCCCGTTCCGGTTCGGCCCCTGCCAGGACCGCCTGCTCCAGGGCGCACGCCTGGTCGCGTTCCGCCTCCTCGTGCCGGCCGGCCTGCTGGAGGTGCTGGGCGAGCCTCAGATGGGACCTGGCCCGGCCGACCGCGTCCCCGGCCGCCTCGAACACCGGCAGCACCGCCCGCGCCGTGGCCGTGAGCCCGGGGCCCGGCCCCGAGGGGTCCAGCACGGCGAGCGCGAGCCTGGCGTGCGCGGACTCCACCGGCACCGCGTCCATCTCGTGCACCCGGCGCAGGAGTCCCGCCCCGCTCGCGGTCCGCCCGAGGGCCACCCGGACCTCACCGAGCCTGCGGACCGAGCCCGCGTCCTCCGGATCCAGCTCGACCGCCCGCTCCAGCAGGTCGTCCGCCCAGGTGAGGTCGGACCGGGACGCGGCCTGGGCCCCCGCGCGGCCCAGCGCGGCGGCCGCACGGCCGCGCAGCTGCCCGGTCCGGTCGTCGAGCAGCCCGAGCTCGGCCCGGTAGCGGCAGGCGCGTTCGAGATGACCGCCGACGGCGCCGTCCCCGGCCCGCAGCACCCGGGGCAGTTCGGCCGCCAAGGCGTGGCGGTCCGCCTTGGCGCGTTTGGACAGCGACGCGTACGTCACCTCGTGCACCAGCCCGCTGCTGAACCGGTAGCCCGACGGGCCCGTCCCCGGAGCCGGCTCCACCAGGCGCCGCCCGGTCAGCGCCACCAGCACCTCCTCGATGCGCCCCAGGTGGTGCGCCCGTTCGGCGGGGGACACCTCCACCACCGCGGGGCCCCGCCGCTCGGCCAGCCGCGCGGACGTCTCCAGCAGCAGGAGCTCCGCCGCGGTGAACTCGCGGCCGACCACGGCGGCGAGATCGACCACGGTCCGCTCGGTCCGCGCCAGCGCCCCGATCCGGGCGCCGAGCAGGGCCTGGAGCGTCGGCGGCAGCCCGGCGTCGCCTCCGCCCGCGGTGACCCGGTCCGCCCCGCCGCCGACCAGCAGCTGTTCGAGATGGAGGGGGTTGCCCTCCGCGCGGGACAGGAGCCGTTCGTCCACCGGTCCGGCGCCACCGTCGAGCCCTGCCAGCAGGCCGGCGAGCCGGACGCTCTCCTCGCGGGGCAGCCCCGTGAGCTGGAGGCAGTCCTCGGTGTCGGCCGTCCCGTCCGGGCGGCCCACACAGACGATCAGCACACCGGCGGGCCCGGAGCCGTCCGCGAGCCGCTCCAGCGTGCGCATCAGCAGGGGTGCCGCCTCGTGCGTGTCGTCGAGTACGAGGACGAAGGGCCGCCTCTTGGCGGCGCGGCCCAGCGCGGTGGACAGGGCGGCGCACAGGTCCTCGAACGGGGCGTTCGGCGTCCCGTCGCGCAGCACGCCCGCGGAGAGCAGGGCCATCGCGTCGTCGGCCGCCGTGCCGGCACGGGGAGAGCGGTCTTCCGACGGCCCGGGGACGACGGCCAGGTCCGGCAGGGCGCGCAGGGCGTCGCCCAGGGGGGTGAGCGTGCCCTGGTCCCCGTGCCCGCGGCACCGGCCCGCACCGTAGGAGACGAGCCCCGAGGCGGAGCGCCGTGCCAGCCACTCCCGTACCAGCCGGGTCTTGCCGATGCCGGGCTCGCCGGTGACGCGCAGCAGGCCGGCCCGCCCTTCGCTCACCGTGTCCGACAGGGCGGCGTCCAGCGCGCCCTGCTCGGTGTGACGTCCCACGAAGGGCACGTCGAAGCGGCGCAGCAGCGCCGGGTCGTCCGCGCCGAGGGCCAGCAGCCGGTAGGCCTCCACGCTGTCCTGCTTGCCCTTCAGCCGGAGCGGTCCGGTGGGTTCGGCGGAGACCGTGGGCCCTGCGGCGAGCAGGGTGTCGGGGCCGAGGAGGATCTCACCGGCGCCGGCGTGCTGTTCCAGGCGTGCGGCGATGTTGACGGTCTCTCCCGACACCAGCGCCTGACGTGCCGTCGCGTCGCCACCGGCCACCACCTGGCCGGTGTTGACGCCGATCCGGGTCGCCAGGGTGATGCCGAGCGTGGCGCGCAGCTCCTCGTTGAGCGCGGCCAGCGCGTCCCGCATGCCGAGCGCCGCGGCCAGCGCGCGCCGGGCGTCGTCCTCCCGGACCACCGGCACACCGAAGACCGCCATCACGGCGTCGCCGATGAACTTCTCCGGGGTGCCGCCCCGCGCCACGATCTGTGCGCTCATCGCCTCGAAGTACCGCAGCGTCACCGCGCGCAGCGTCTCGGGGTCCAGGACGCCCGACAGGGCGGTGGAGCCGACGAGGTCGCAGAAGAGCACCGTCACCGGCTTGCGTTCGTCGTCCCCGGGTGCGGCGGCGACGGTGCACGGCGTCCCGCAGGACGAGCAGAACCTGGCGTCCTCCGGCAGGTCCTGGCGGCACGTGGGGCAGTTCATGACGATCCCTTCTCTGCGGGCGGGCGGGCGGGCGGGTGGGCGGGTCGGCGGGCCGGATGCGGGGGCGGGGCCGCGCCGCCGGGCGGGCAGGGCCGGTGCGTACCGGCCCTGCCCCCTCCGGGGCCGCGGGATCCGGCCCGGCCCCGGGGCCGGCCGGACCGCGGACGCGGCTCAGAACAGGGCGCCCCCGGCGATCTCGCCGTGTGCCCGGACCTCGGGTTCCACCGCGTCCAGCCGGCTCTTGATGTCCAGCAGCACGGCGAGTTCCTCCTCCGTGAGCTGGCTGAGCACGAGGCGCTGTTCCTCGGTGAGCATGTCCACCGGCAGGCCGGCCTCGTACAACGCAGCCGGCAGCGCGGGCTGTTCACCGCCCCCGGGCGTCCCGGGGAAGGCGCTGCTGTCGGGTGGTCCTGTCATGGGGTGACTCCCGTCGGTGAGAGAGGTCCGGCCCTCCGCGGCAGCGGCGCCGCCGCGGAGCGCCCGAGCCGGACGAACAGCCGGGTGAGCGCGTCGAGGGAGTGCAGGGCGCTGACCGTCACGTCGGACTCCTGGCCACGGGTCAGCGGCAGCCGGTCCAGCAGCGCGTACAGCTCGTCCAGATGGCCCGTGTCCAGCGCCGCGTGCTCCCGCACCGTCCGCAGCGCGGTGTCCGGCAGACCGGTCGTGCGCGCGATGCGGGAGGTCAGGTCGGCGGCGGGCGCGTACCCCTCCAGCACCGCGATGTAGCCGAGCAGGGCCACCGGGTGGTGGTGCTCGATCCAGTAGTACTGGGAGCCGGCGAGTGCGGCGACGACCGGCGCGGGCATCGGGGCGAGGGCGTCCGCGGGCAGCGAACCCGCCGCGCGGATGTCCTCCAGCAGCCAGACGTCGTGGCCCGCCTCCTCCCGGATGTGCCCGCGGAGATACGCCGCCAGGGGGCCGGCCAGCGGATCGCCGCAGACGTCCAGCCGCACGGACCGCTCCAGGGCGCGCTCCATCAGCGGAACCGACGCCCGCACCACCGCGTGCATCGCACACAGGTAGCGCCGGTAGCGCGGCAGGAGGTCCTCCTCGCGCCACATGTGCTCCATCGCGTGCAGCAGTTCCGCGTCCAGCAGCCCCAGGGTGACCCGCAGCCGCGCCGAGGAGCTCGGCCCGGCGGCGCTCACCGGGAACCGCCCGCGGCGGTCGCGCGGGCCGTGACCAGCGGGGCGTACGCGGCGCAGCCGTGATGCCGTACGACACCCACCGGCCCCTCCGCCGCCCCGCGGTGGGCCGCGGTCAGGTCCAGCAGCGCACCCGCGGCCCCCGCGGCCACCGCGTTCGCCTCGGCAGTCACCCCGGGGTCGGAACCCAGGGCCCGGCAGCCCTCGCAGTAGGAGGCGCCCCGGGAGGGGACACCGGAGCGCGCGGCCAGATGGGCGGGGCCGACCGTGCGGATCATGCGCAGCACGGGCGACTCCAGGGCGCGGCGGCGCACCGCCGCCCAGTCGTCGGTGGCGACGTGCCCGAGGCGCAGGTGGGCGGGGGCGGGCCGGCGGTCCACGGTGTCCTGGTTGCAGCAGGCGAGCACCGTCCCGTCGAAGGCGACCACCGGCCAGGCGGCCATGGCGCACGGGGAGACCGCGCCCGCCTCCGGGCCGGTCCGGGCGGGCGCGGCCCAGGAGGCCGCCCGGCCGAACGGCCTCACCTCGTTGACCAGTGAGGGGACCCGGCCGCCGAACTCCTCGTCCACGGCGCGGGTGATGTCCGCGAGGTAGGGATCGTCCGCCCCCGTCCCGGTGAGGTGGAAGCTCACCGCCACCCCCGCCTCCCGCACCCGGTGCACGGCGCGGAACACGTCGGCGCGGGGGATCTCCCGCTCGTGGTGGGCGTCGAGGCTGGCGGAGAAGTGGTCGACGCCCCTGATCGCGCGCAGGACCGGCGGCGGGATCTCCCGGGAGCGGGCGAAGAACATGCCGCTGAGCAGCGCCGTACGCGAACCGGCGGCGCGGGCCCGGGCGCTCAGCTCCTCGACGAGCGCGGGCAGCAGCAGCGGTTCGCCCCCGGTCAGCATCACCACGTCGGGGCGGTCGGCCCGGGTGAACGAGCCGACGAAACTCACCAGTTGGCCGGCGTCGGGCTCCTCCCGCGTGCCCAGGGTCGATCCGGTCGAGCAGTGGGCGCAGCTCAGGGGGCAGCGCCGGGTGAGGCCGAGCAGCAGCCCGGCGGCGGGGAAGGGCCGCCGTCCGACGAGTTCGCCGAGTTCCATGCGGGGCCGCCTCCTTCAGAGGGCTGGGGCGCGTCAGGCGCGTACCCAGGGTCCGGCGCCCCGGTTCGGTGGTGGTCCACGGCCGGTTCAGGAGCGGTATGGGCCCAGCTCACCGGCCCCGCCGGACCCTGCCGGACGCCCCTGTCCGGGCCGCGCACACCCTCCGAACTGGCCGGATACCGCTGCCATACCGCTGCCGAAGCGTCTCCCAGGCCGGCCCTCCTAACTTTCTCGGCAACGGCAGGCACCAGCCCGCCGCACCGGACGGCGGGACATCCCGCCGGCCCCGGGGCAGTGCACTCACGAGTGGACGGAGACCACCATGTCCGAGAACACCCAGCCCGTCGCCGACGACAACAACGACGAGACCCCCGAGGTCGAGGCGCACTCCGTGCTGGACCTCCAGGAGACGGCCAACAAGGAGATCGAGGCCCCGGGCGGCAGCTGCGTCAGCGTGATCAGCGTCGTCCTCGCTGACTGACCGGACACACCGGGGCGGCGCCACGGAGGACGGGGCAGGACCTCCGGCCGTGGCGCCCGGCCGGCCGGTGATGTGGGGCGGTTCCGTCATGACGGAGCCGCCCCGCCGTCGCTTCCGCGGCCCGGACGGGCCCGCACCCCTCGTCACGACCCAGACCGTCCCCGGGAGTTCACGATGACCGCTGCCCGGACCGTCCCCGGGAGTTCACCATGACCACGCCGCTGCGCGGCAACAGGGATTTCCGGCTGCTCTGGCTGAGCGGCCTCTTCGCGGTCCTGGGCGGGCAGATGAGTTCCCTCGCCCTTCCGCTGCTGGTGCTCAAGGAGACCGGATCGGCGGTGCAGGCCGGAGCGGTCGGGACGGTGTCCGTGGGAGCCGTCCTGATCACGATGCTGCCCGGCGGGGTGATGGCGGACCGCGTCGAACGCCGCCGGCTGATGCGGGTCTGCGACGTCGGCAGCCTGATCGTCGTCACCGCCCTCACCGTCGCCGTCTGGTCCGGACACGTCCCCATGGCGCTCGTCCTGCTCTGCGCCGCGGCGGGCGCGGTGATCGGCAGCGTCTACGGGCCGGCCGTCTTCGGCCTCATGCGCGCGGTCGTCCCGGCCGACCAGATGGGCACCGCCACCGCGCGGCTCCAGGCACGCACCCAGACGGCCCGGCTCGTCGGGCCCCTCGTCGGGGGAGCGCTGTTCGGCATCCACCCGGCCCTGCCGTTCGCGGCCGAGGCGCTGGGCCTGCTCCTGTCGACGGTCTGCGTGGCCCTCGTACGCACCCGCTCCCGGGCCAGGTCGAAGGCGGGCGCCGTGTTCAGCCGGCGCGAGCTCCTGGCGGGGCTGACCTTCCTGTGGGGGCTGCCGTACCTCCGTACGGTCCTCCTCGTCTTCGGCCTGGGCATGAACTTCGCGTTCGGGGCACTCACGTTCACCGCCCTGACCGCGTTCTCCGACGGGGGCACGTCCGGCGTCGGCGGCGGCTTCGTCCTCACCTGTGTCTCCGCCGGGGCGCTGTCCGGGGCGCTGCTCGCGCCGCGGATCCGACCCGCCCGGTACTCCCGGGTCCTGATCGTCGCCACCTGCTGGACCTGTGTGGCGGCCGCCGGGGTGATGGCCTGGATCAGCCGGCCGCTGGTGGCCGGAGTCCTGTGCGCGCTCTGCATGTGCCTGTCGACGATCGCCAGCATCGGATTCCTCTCGAAGCTCCTGGTCGTGACCCCGGAGGACCGGGTGGGCCGGGTGCAGAGCGCGGCGGGCTTCCTGTCCTCCATGGTCCAGCCGTTCGGGCCGCTGGCCGGAGGAGCCCTGCTGACCGCCTTCGGCGCCCGCTGGGCCTTCGCCCTGACCGGCTGCGTGCTGGCCGTCTCCGCCCTCGTGGTCACCTTCGCCCGCTCGGCGCGGACGGAGCCGTCCCCGGAGCCCACCGACCGTCCGGAGCCCGGCGCCGGGCCCGCGGCGGGCCCGGACCACGCACCGGCCGGCGCGAAACCCGCCGCCACGGGGGACTGATCCGCGAACCGGGGCCGCCACCACCACCGTCCGCCGCTCACGCGGGCTTCCACGAGAAAGGCCGAGCGTGCCAGGCATCCAGGAAACCCAGCTGTACTGCCTCGCCGACCGTACGTACTTCGACACCCCGGCCCGGCTGCCCGACGAGGAGTCCCGGTACCGGCTCGACACCGATCCTCCTCCGGCCGGCTGGCGCCGTGAGGCCGTCGGCCTGTGGACCTCGCTGGTGCCCGAGCACGTCGAACCCGCCGAGCAGGGCTGGAAGATCCATGTGTCCACCGTCCCCGACGAGGCCGAGGCCACCCTGCGGGACACCGCCCGGATCTGCGTCCGCCACGGTGTGCCCTTCAAGTTCCTGCGCAGCGAGCAGGCGTTGCTGCTGATGGCGGGCAAGCACGTGAACCGCAGCGGCGCGGGCAAGTTCATCGCGGCCTACCCGCCCGACGAGGCCGTGTTCCTCGCCCTGGCCGACGAACTGTCCCGGACCCTGGCGGGACGCAGCGGCCCCTACGTCCTCAGCGACCTGCGGATCGGCGACGCACCGGTCTACACGCGCTACGGCGCCTACGTCCCCCGCTGGTGCGACGACGCCGAGGGCCGCCGGGTCCTCGCCCTGCGGGACCCGTCCGGGAAGCTGGTCCCCGACGAACGCGGTGTCGTGTTCCGGGTGCCCTCCTGGGTCGAGGTCCCCGAGGCCCTGCGGCCCCACCTCGCGGCGCGCGCCGCCGCCCGCGACGACTCCTTCCCGTACACGGTCACCGAGGCACTCCAGTTCTCCAACGCCGGCGGGATCTACCTCGCCGAGGACCGGGGGACCGGTCGGCGCGTGGTCCTGCGCGAGGCACGGCCGCACTGCGGCCTCGACGGCGTGGGCGACGACGCCGTCACCCGCCTGCACCGCGAGCACCGGGCGCTGACCGCGCTGGCCGGACTGGACTGCGTACCCGAGGTGTACGGGGTGCGGACCGTGTGGGAGCACCACTTCCTGATCGAGGAGCACATCGAGGGCAACACGCTGCTGGAGGAGATCGTCGCCCGCTTCTCCCTCGTACGCGGGGCGGACTCGGCGGACGAACTCGCCCCCTACGTCGCGTGGACCGAGTCGGTGACCGGTGAACTCACCCGGGCGCTGGAGGAGATCCACGCGCGCGGGCTGCGCTTCGGCGATCTGCACCCCTCCAACATCATCGTCCGGCCCGACGGCCGGATCGCCCTCGTCGACTTCGAGTACGCCACCGCCCTCGACGACCAGGCCACCCCGCTGGCCGGTGCCCAGGGCCTCCAGGCTCCCCAGGGCACCCCCGGGGCGGAGGCCGACGCCTACGCGCTCTGGGCGACCTGGCTCTCCATGCTGATGCCGGTCATGGAGATGGCCGGACTGGAAAGGGCGAAGGCCCTCACCCTGGAGAGCTGGGCCCGCCGGCGGTACGGGCTGCCGGCCGGGGCGGGGCCCCGCCGGCCCGGACTGCTGAGCGGCCTGGACGCCTCACGGCGGCGTGAGGCCGAGGTCGCCGCCCTGTTCGACGGGCCGGAGGTCGACTGGGCGGGGATACGCGCCCGGCTCCTCGCCGGCATCCACGCCGGAGCCACCCCTGGACGGGCGGACCGCCTCTTCCCGGGCGCCCCCGGCCTCTTCGCGACCGGCGGGACCGATCTCGCGCACGGCGCGGCCGGTGTCCTGTACGCCCTGCACCGGACGGGCGCCCCCGTCCCCGGGGAGTGGACCGACTGGCTCGCGGCGGCTGCGCTGCGCAGGGATCCCGCCGGGGCCGGCGGACTCTACGACGGGCTGCCCGGCGCGGCGTTGGTGCTCTCCCTCCTGGGCCGTACCGAGCAGGGACGGGAGGTGTGGGAACGCGCGACGTCCGTCGCGCCGACGACGGCATCGGCTGATCTGCTCACCGGACGCGCGGGCACCGCGCTCGCCGCACTCCGCATGGCCCGGCTGAACGGCGCCGCTCCCGACCCCCGGCTCGTCGACGGGGCCCTGCGCACCGCCCGGGACCTGGACCGGCTGGTGCGGGGCGAACACGTGGACGGCATGAAGCCGCCGGAGTCGGCGGGGCTGCTGCGCGGGCTGAGCGGAGCCGCTCTCCTCCTCCTGGAACTGCACACCCTGACCGGCGAGGAATGGCTGCGCCGGGCCGCCCGCACCGCCCTGGGACGGGAGGCCGGACACCTGGTCACCATGGACGACGGCTCCCTCCAGGTGAAGGACGGCCGACGCCATCTGCTCTATCTCGACCAGGGCAGCTCAGGGGTCGCGCTGGTCGCGCAGGCGTACACCGCCCGGTACGAGGACGAGGCACTGAGCGCCCTGATCCCGGGTGTGGCCCAGGGCTGTGCCATGGAATTCGTCCGCGAACCGGGGCTGTTCACCGGGCGTGCGGGCCTCGCCGCGGCGGCGGGCCAGCTCGACCCCGTGACCCGGACCGGGCCCGGGGTCATGGCCTCCGTACGCAACCTCGCCTGGCACCTCGTCGCCGACGAGGAGGGGCTGCTCGTCCCGGGGGCGACGCTGCGGCGCTTCTCCGCCGACCTCGGCACGGGGGCGGCGGGGCTGCTGCTCGCCCTGCACTTCCTGTCCGGGGGCCGGGGCCCGGCCGACGGTGGGCGTCCCCCGGGTCTGCTGGACCTGCTCACCCTCGGCCGATGAGCCGGGAAGCACCGCTCCCGAAGAAGAGCGGTGCTTCCCGTGCTCCGGTCGTCCCAGGGCCCGCCGCCTCGCGGGCGTACAGACAGAGCAGGCGCGGCACCTCGTACAGCGCGGCGTGTGCGGTGACCTCACCCGCGGGTGAGGTCACCGCACCCGTATCGATGAGCGCCTCGACCGCGCGTATGGTGCCCCGCTCGTCGCGGTCCAGCGCCGCCATCGCCCGCTCCAGGGTGAAGGCACCGTCCCCCGCGTCCCCCGCGAGCCGGACCAGCGCCCCCCGGTTGTCCGCGCTCAGGTCCCGCCAGCCCGCGGCCAGGCGGGAGCGGACGGACACGTCTCCGGCCACCAGCTCGTCCAGGGCCGACGTCGGGTCGTCGAGCCGGTCCGCGTACTCCGCCAGCGGGAGGTGCCGCAGCACCGCCAGCCGCATCCCGCCCACCGCCACCGCCAACGGCAGGCCCCCGCAGGCCCGCACGATGCGCAGCGCCGCCGGCCGGTCCGTCCGCAGCCGGTCCTCGCCGATCAGCGTCCCCAGCAGCTCCAGCGCCTCGTCGTCCCCGGGGGCGGCCAGGGCCGTCCGGTGCACGGACTCCAGCCCGGCCAGCTGACCGCGGGCGGTGAGCACGACCGAGCACCGCCCGGACCGGGGCAGCAGCCCGCGCACGGAGGCCTCGTCGGCGACGTCGTCCAGCACGATCAGCGCCCGGTGCCGTGACAGCCAGTCCTGCCAGGCGTTCTCGGCCCGCACGGGATCCGGCCGGCCGGGGCCGCCCACGTCACACAGCCGCCCCAGCTCGTCCAGCATGTCGTTCCGGGCGCGGGCCGAGCCGTCCTCGCGCCGGGCCCGGACATGGACACGCCCGTCGGGGAACCCGTCCGCGAGCAGGTGGGCCGCCCGGACGGCCAGCGCCGACTTCCCCACCCCGGCCGGGCCGGAGACGACCAGCACGGACCCGTCCGCACCGCCCGACACCGTGAGCAGCCGCGCCAGTTCGTCCTCGCGGCCCGTGAAGTGCCTGCTGTCCGCCGGCAGCGACACACCGCCCGCCGCGTTCCGGGAAGCGGAGGGCCGGGAGGCCCGGCCCTCGCCGAGCATGGCCCGGTAGAGGCCCGCCATCGCCGGACTGGGCTCCAGTCCCAGCTCCCGGGCGAGCAGCTGCCGGTAGTCGTCGTACACCGCCAGGGCCTCCGCCTGCCGCCCGGTCTGGTGCAGGGAGTTCATCCACGCCGCCCGGAGCCGCTCCCGGAACGGGTGACGCTCCACCAGGTCCCGCAGCCCGTCCAGCGCCGAGCCCGCACGGCCCGTCTCGATCTCGGCCTCGGCCCAGTCCTCGTAGACCGTGAGGCAGCGGGCCTCCAGCCGCTCGGCCTCCTCCGCGACCCCGGCGGAGTCGCGGAGGTCGTGCAGCGGCGGACGCTCCCCCCACAGGTCCAGCGCCTCCCGGAGCAGCCGGGCGGCGGTGCGCAGGTCGCCCCGCTCCCCGGCCGCCCGGCCCGCACGGGCCAGCGTCCGGAAGCGCAGGGTGTCGAGCTCGCCCTCCTCCACCCGCAGCCGGTAGCCGCCGCAGTCGTGCACCACCCGGTCCCGGTCGTCGCCGTCCGCGCCCCCGAACAGGGCGCGGGCGGCGCTGACGTAGACCTGCAGGTTCTTGCGCGCGGTCCGTGGCGGCCCCTCGGGCCACACCACGTCGGTCAGCACGTCGACCGGTACGGGGGTGTTGGGGCGGGACAGCAGGGTGGCCAGGACCAGCCGCTGTTTCCGTGGCCCGAGCGGCAGCGGCCTGCCGTCGATCACCGCCGAGAGCGGCCCGAGCAGCGAGAAGTACACCGTGCCGGCGGAGCCGGGGCGAACGGGGGAGGGGGGCATCAGCGGGCCTCCTGGCCGGGGGAGGGGCGACGAGCTGCCGTACACCGGCTGATCCTGCCGCGACGCGGAACGGCGCACATCGGTACGCGGCCCGCATCTTCCGGGGCGCACGCCCGACCCCTGCCGCCCGGGGCCCCCATGTTGCGGGGGCGTTCCCCCACTCTCCGGGCCCCCGCCCCGCAGCTCCGGGCCGGTCGACCCGTCGCCTCGGGGTTGGTCGACCCGTCACCTGAGGCTGGTCGCCCCACAGCCTCAGGGCTGATCGCCCCGCAGCCTCGGGGCTGGTCGCGCGCAGCCTCAGGGCTGGTCGACCGCGTACTCCGCGGCGAACTCGCACAGGGCCGTACGGTTGGCCCGGCCCGTCTTGCTGAGCAGGCTGGCCAGGTGCTTCTCCACGGTGCGGGGCGAGATGGAGAGCCGCTGGGCTATCTGCTGGTTGCCCGGCCGCTCCGCCAGCAGCACGAACACCTCGTACTCGCGCGGAGTCACCCCGTTGGTCCGCAGCGGCGGGGGGATCCGGTCCCGGCCGCCCCGGTGCTGGGTCACGCTCACCCCGGCCTGTCGCAGAGCCGCCCGGCACGCCGCCGCCGGCGGCTGCACCCCGGCTCCGTGGAAGTACTCCTCCGCCGTGCGCAGCCACACGACCGGCTCGCCCCACCCGTCGGCCAGCGCCGCGTCCGCGACCAGCCTCAGTCCGAGGTGGCGGGCCACGGGAAAGGCCGCGGACCGGGCGTGGAAGGCGGTCGTCCGCTGTACGGCACCCGTGTGGTCGCCCTCCCGGCCGAGCAGCACCGCCTCCGCCAGTTCGAGGAACTGCCGGTTCCAGGCCAGCGCGGCACCGGGCGCGCCCGCCACGTCCTCGTACTCCCCGCGGGCCGCGTCACCCGCCAGCACCCGCAGCAGCGGGCGGAGTCCGTAACGGCCGCTCAGGTAGTAGTAGCTGGGGTGGTCGCGCTCCCAGGCGAGGACGGCGTCCAGGGCCGCGAGGGCGCGGGGGCGGTCCTCGTCCAGCAGCGCCCCGATCGCCCCGCAGAAGCCCAGCCGCAACGGCACCAGGGCGGACCGGTCGCCCCCCGCCCGGCGGAACGCGGCCAGGGCCCGGTCCGCCTCCCGTCTTCGGCCGCGGTGCGCCGCCATCGCCGCCCCGGCCAGCAGCAGGTACCGGTGGGCGCCGTGGTTGCCGATCCGGGCGCTCGCCTCCACCGACCGCCCGGTGATCTCCTCCGCCTCGTCCCACCGGGCCGACATCACCGCGTTCATCGCGAGCAGTCCGTCGACCGTCTGCGCCAGCAGCAGCGAACCCAGCTCCGCCGCCGCGGTCCGCGCCGAGTGGAGACGGGCCGCGTCACCGGTCCGCATGAAGCTGTTCACCCCCAGCCGCACGAGCGCCTCCACCCGCCACAGGGGCAGGGAGTGCTCGGTGGACAGGGCGAGCATCCGCTCCAGGCATGCGTCGGCTGCGTCGAACCCCTTCTCCCTGGAGAGCAGGGCCAGCAACTGCCAGGCCTGGCAGGCCACGACCGGAAGCCCCTCCGCCTCGGCGGTCTCCGCGGCCGTGAGGGCGGCCCGTTCGGCCGCCTCCGGCTCGCGCCGGTCCTCACCGGGGAGCAGCGAGAGGTGACCGTCGACGACCGCGAGCGACGCCCGGCGCGCCGGGGACGGGGACGGTCCGAACAGGTCGTTGGCCGCCTTGATCTGACGGGCCGTGTCGGCGGCCCGCTCCGCCATGACGGCGACCCAGGCGATCTTGATGTGGATGTCCCCGCGCCGGGCGGCCGCCTCGGAGTGCGCGGGGACGGGGGGCAGGGCGTCGGCCAGCGCCAGGGCGCCGTCCAGGTCGCCACCCTCGGCCCGGGCGACCGCCAAGGACTCGGTGACGCCCGCGAGGTCGGTCTCGGCCGCCAGGGAGAGGGAACGTTCCAGCAGGACCACGGCCGAGCCGTGCGAACCCGCGGCGAGCATCCGCCGCCCCGCCTCGGCGAGCTGGAGGGCCGCACCGGCGCGGTTGCCCGCCGCCAGCTCCAGCGAGGCCAGGAGCTGGCGCCTGTCCTCGTCGAGAGGCTCCCCCGCCTGCTCGACGGCCGAGGCGGCACGGCGGGCGAGCGCGGCGCGCTCGGCCGGTGCCAGGGAGGAGACCAGGGCCTCGGCGGTGAGGGTGTGGCGGAAGGTGTAGCGGTCGGGGGCCGCGCCGTCGGGGGCGATGGCACCCGTCTCGACGGCGGACCTCAGGTGGGTGAACAGGGCCCGGTCCTCCAGCCCGGTGACGGTCTGGAGGACCGCCACGGAGAACTGGCTGCCCAGGGTGGCCGCCGTCAGCAGCAGGTCCCGCACCGGCTCGTCCATCCGGTCGAGCCGCTGGGCCCAGCTCCGGAGGATCCGCGACGGAAGGATGCCGTCCGGCTGGTCCGCCGCCTCCCATCCGTCTCCCGCGCGCCGCAGCCGGCCCGTGTCGAGCAGGTCGTCGAGCAGCACCTCGACCAGGTACGGGTTGCCTGCCGCGCGTTCGACGAGCCGCCGGTGGACGGCGTCGGGTATCCGCTCGGGCGGTGTCTCCAGACAGGCGCCGGTCAGGGTCCGCACCTCCGCGTCACCGAGCCCCCGCAACTCCGTCACCGTCGCGGTGTGCCGCTGCTCGGCGGAGCGTACGAGGTCCTGCGCGGCCCCCGGCTCGGGGCGCAGGGTGCCCAGCAGCAGGACCGGGAGGTCCGCCAGGTTGTCGACGACGTACTCGACGACCGCGACGGTCTCCGTGTCGCAGTCGTGCAGGTCCTCCAGCAGCACCACGCAGCCGGTGTCCCGTCCCAGGACCGACAGCAGCCGCAGCAGGGCCTCGGCCAGCTCGACGACGGTCTCCGTGTAGCCGGCGGACGTCCCGCTCCGCCACTCCGGCACCAGCCGCGCCAACGCCGGGTGGTACGGGGCAAGTTCCGGATCGGTCGGTGTGCCCGCGGACCGGAAGTGCGAGGAGAGCGCCTCCATCAGGGGGCGGAAGGGGACGATCAGGCCCGTGGAGCCCGCCCGGCCGCGCAGCACCGGCATCCCCAGTCCGTAGGCCCGGTAGGCGCACTCACCCACCAGCCGGGACTTACCGATCCCCGCTTCACCGACGAGGAACAGCGCGCGCCCCGAACGCCGTCGTGCGGCGTCCAGGGCGCTGCTCAGCAGGCCGATCTCCTCGTCACGTCCGACGACGACCGGCGAATTCGCACGCATGGCCGCAGGCTACTGGAGCCGTACAGAGTGCGGCAGTGGGCGCATTCCCGCTCATGACGGTGCGCCCCGTCGGGAAAGGGTTACATCGGGACCGTGAAGGTGGTCCACGGCAGGTCGGGGCCGGTCGGGTCCCCGTCCGTAGCGCTGAGGAGCCTGCTGCGCAGACCGAGTCCGCCCCTGTTCCCGAGCGATATCCGGCCCGCGGGGTGCTCGCATGCGCCCTCGTGCGCCGTGGCGGCGTCCGCGTATCCGGCCGATTCGCTGATCTGCGTCATCTCTGCCTCATCTACTGGTCGTTGGTCGACAACGTCATGGCGGGGGACCGGTCGGCCCCCGTCGAGTGGCGCATGAGCAGTGCCGGGCCGATCCGGTCGGGGAACCCCGCCCGCAGCAGTCCGTGTCCGATGCCCGACAGACCGGTGAGCAGTCCCGGGTGAGGTGTGTGTCCGGGCGTCCCGCAGTGCGACTGCGCCCGGTCGGCCGCTGCCAGCAACGTGCCGGTCCGGCGCAGCCAGTGGGGGCGCAGACCCGGCAGTGCGGCATGGCCGAGCAGTTCCAGCACGCCCAGCTCGCCGTGGCAGAGGCTGTCGTTCCCGGGCGGCGCGGACCGCGCCACGTCACCGGCCCGCTCCTCCAGCCAGGCGGCCAGCTCCGGATCGGCCAGGGCGTCGGGGCTGTCGGCCACCGCGAGCGCGACCCCCGCCGCCCCCTCGCACCAGGCCCCGCCGAGGCCGGCGCCGCGCGCCGCGCCCCGCAGGGCGTCCAGCCCCGCGCTCCGGTGGCGCGGCCCCCCGCCCGCACCGGCGAACCGCAGCAGCGCCCATCCGGTGCCCGCCGCCCCGTCCGCGAAGCCGCCGGACGCGGGCGGCGCCGCCGCCAGGAGCCGTTCGGCGCAGAGTTCGGCGCCACGCCAGGCCTCGGCCCGGCCGGTGGCGCGGTGCACGGCGAGCAGCGACACCAGGCCGCCGGCCGCCCCGCCCCGTACCCCGAGCGCTTCCTCGGCCGCACCCGCGGCGGCGGCCAGCCGCGTGGCCGGGCCCGCCCAGTCCCTTACCCGGCCGTCGTCCAGCAGGGTTCCGACCTCGGCCAGCGCGTACGCGATACCGCCGAGGCCGGAGAAGGCACCGGACCCGAGCAGTCCGAGGTCGTCGCCGCGCTGGTGCAGTGCGTCCAGAAGTCCTGGTATCGGAGCCAGCGCGGCCCGGGCGGCGTCGGCGTAGCGGGCCGCCCCGGTCAGGGAGGCCAGCTGCGCGAGGAACAGCGCGGGCCCGGTGTAGCCGCCCGCGAGGTCGGCTGCCAGCGGCGTGAGACGCCAGTAGCGTTCGCCGAGCAGCTCCAGGCCGATCCAGTTGGTCCGGCTGCCGCTGTGGTACGCGAGTGAGACGAGCTGGTCGCCGACCGAGCGCGCGGCGGAGAGCAGGCGTTCGGGCTCCGGTGCGGTCGCCTCGGTCCGCGGCCGGCCACCGCCGGCGACCCGGTGCGGGGGCTCGGAGGAGGTGCTCACCATGGCCGTGCGGATGATCCGCTCCTGGTCCTGGCGGTCCACCGTGTCCAGGGCGCGGATCTTGGCCTCCACCCGTGCCAGCCCGGTGGGCCCGGCCAGCTCCCGCACCTCGTGTCCGGTTCCGCTGTACACCCGTGTGCTGTCCGGGCGCGTGGTGAAGACCGGTACGTCGCCCTGCCACAGCTCCGCGATCTCCTCGTCCTCCAGGCCGGGCAGCGCGGGGGAGCCCAGGGCCCCCGTACGCAGCAGCGCGAACACCTGCTGGCGCTCGGTGGCGTCCCGCATCAGGTCGGGGTGGGTCGACTCGTGCAGCAGCGTGGCGTACGTCCAGGTCGGCCGGGGCACGAAGCGGATCTCGTCGTCGGCGAAGAGGCGCAACAGCCCCTTCGAACCCAGCAGTTCGTCGCGCGATTCGCTGACGGCCGTGTACGCCGAGCGGAACCCGTCGCAGAGCGCTTCGGTGAACCGGAACGGATCGGCCGGGGTCCCGTCGAGCGTGGGGCGGTTGGCCGATTCGGTGAACCGCCCGGAGGCGCGCACCAGGTGCATCGTGTCGGTGCCCGCCGCGGCCCAGGAGGCCGTCTCCAGCGGGGAGGAGGCCGCCCGGCCGCCGCCCACGGCGGACATGTCGAGCGCGGCGCTGTCCCCGACCAGCAACTGCGGGAGCAGCCCGACGCGGTGGACCGAGGCGTGCAGGGCCCGTGCGGCCGGATCGGCGGGCGGGGCCTGCGTCAGCGGCGGGTGGAACAGCGTCTCGACGTCGACCAGGACGGGGTGCGGCCCGCAGGCGATGAGGTTCTCGTGGTGCAGGTCCGTGCCGTCCAGGACGTGGAGCAGCGCCAGCAGGGCACCGAGCCGCCGGTAGAAGAGCGTGGTCTCGGCCGTCGAGAGACAGGGAGCGCTTCCGACGAACTCCGCCCACCCGTACGCGCCCCGGTCGAGGACCCGCGGAGCGCGCAGCGCGGGGGTTCCGGCGGAGGACTCCGCAGGTGAGCCGGCGGACGAGCCCGCACGGGAGTCCGCACGGGAGCCCGTGTGGGAGTTCGCATGGGAGCCCGTGTGGGATTTCGCGTGTGAGTCCCCATGGGAGTTGAACCACTCCACCAGGGTCTCGAAGTGCCGGTGGGCGGCGAGCGGGCGCGGCTTGTAGACCAGCCGGGCGCCGTCGGCGAACCGCAGCAGCATCACCGACCTGCCCCCACGGTGGCTGTCGCCCGTGCCGGACTCGACCCCGGTCAGGGTGTGCGGCCCGTATTCGGCGGCCCGTCCCGCGCCCCGGTCCCCGAGCACCGCGGAGGAGCCCAGGAGTTCCCCGTCCGCCGCGAGCCTGCCGAGCATCTCGGCGAAGGCGTCGGCCGCGTTCATGGCCGCCTGCGCGAGGACCCGGGCGAGGACCGGATAACGGGAGACGAGGGAGGCGAGACCGGCTCGGCTCGCGGTCTGCCGCAGGAAGTCCCGGAAGCGCTCCCCGGGCTCCTCGCCGCTCAGCCTGCCGCCGGTCCGCGCCTCGTGCAGTTCCGAGACGAGGGTCCTGGCGGCCAGCAGGGCCAGGCGCCGGCCGACGTCGTGCCGGAAGCCGTCCAGCACACCGGCGGGGCAGGACGCCTGCGCCGGCCGTGCGGCGTTGCCGGGCACCGTGCCCGTCAGCCGGTCCGCCGCCAGGGCCGCGAACGGCGCGACGACCAGGTGGAAGCCGGTCAGATCCGGGTACGCCCGGTCCGCGATCCGGGCCTCCCGCGGGGCCCGTGCGACGGCCTCCCGGACGAACCCGGCCCAGCCGGGCTCCGTGTCCTCGCGGGGCCCGACGGTGCCGGGGACCCACCACGGATCACCGTGGTCCCGGGCACGGAGGAGAGGGGCGATGTCCGGCACCGGGGCGTGCCCGGCGCTCTCGGCGCCGGCCGGGACGTACGGAGCGGTGGCCGGGTCGTGCGGAGCGGCCGCCGGGACGCCTGGTGCTCCGGCCGAGACGTGTGGTGCGTGGCCCGGGACATACGGAGCGTCGGCCGGGTCGTGCGGGGCGGCCGCCCGGTCCGTGTTCCCGATCGCTTCCTTCTCCACCACCGCGTTCACCTCCCCGGTCGCGGGAGGCCTCAGTGGTTCTCCCGCGCCCATCCTGGAGGGCGGCAGGGGCCCGCACATGGGGGAGTCGCCCCCATCTTTCCGTCCGTGGCGTCCCGGTCCCTACGGGTGCCGCGGATCAGCGGGCCGGAGCGGCGGTCGATCCCCGTTCCATGAGCTCCGCCTCGATGGTCGCCACGCCACCCACCGGGGGCGTCTCCTTGCCCATCGCGAGCCGCCCGGCCCGCGCCCCCGCCTCGAACAGCGGCAGCCGTACGGTCGTCAGGGCCGGAACGGCGTCCACGGAGAACGGCAGGTCGTCGAAGCCGGCCACCGAGACGTCCTCCGGGATGCGGAGCCCCCGGTCCCGGACCGCCGCGCAGGCACCCAGTGCCACGGTGTCGTTCGCGGCGACGACGGCCGTCACCTCCGGTTCGCGGCGCAGGAGTTCGAGCGTGGCGTCGTAGCCGGAGCTCCGGTCGTACGGGCCGTGCACGGTGACGCTCTCCTCGTCCCCGTAGAGCCCCGCCGCCTTCATGGCCTCGCGGTGGCCCTCCAGCCGGTGCCGGGTCGTGGTGCGCTCCAGCGGGCCGGCGACGTAGCCGATGCGCCGGTGCCCCAGGGCGATCAGATGCTCGGTGAGGCGCCTGGCACCGCCCCGGTTGTCGAAGGCCAGCGAGGCGGTCACCGCGTCGGAGTCCGGGAGCGGAGGGCGCCCGCAGAAGATGATCCGGGTGCCGGCGTCCGCGAGCTTCGACAGCTTCACGGCCATCGCGGCCTGGTGGGCCGGGTCCTCCAGGGCACCGCCGGTGAGGACGACCGCCGCGGCGCGCTGACGCTGGAGGAGGGTGAGGTAGGTGAGTTCGCGCTCGGGGGAGCCGCCGGTGTTGCAGACCACGGCGAGCTTCTCGCCGCCCCCGCGGCCGGAACCGTCGCCCGGACCGCCGATCTCGCTCTGTGCGGCCCCGGCCATGATGCCGAAGAAGGGGTCGGCGATGTCGTTGACCAGGATGCCCACCAGGTCGGACGTGGCGGCGGCGAGCGAACTGGCCGGGCCGTTCAGCACGTAGTCCAGGTCGTCCACCGCGCGCAGGACCCGCTCCCGGGTGGACGAGGCCACCGGGTAGTTGCCGTTCAGGACACGGGACACGGTGGCCGGGGACACCCGGGCGCGGGCCGCCACGTCCGCCAGGGTGACTGTCATCGCTCTCCTCCGAGGAGTTGTGGAGCGGCCCCCCTTGTCCGGGCCGCTGTCGGCAGGCTAGCGTCATACCGTATAGAAAGCGCTTGCTACGGCTGTATGGAGGGAACTTCGTGACACGCAGGACAGTGCGCATCGCCATGAACGGCGTCACGGGACGCATGGGATACCGGCAGCACCTGGTGCGCTCGATCCTCGCGATCCGCGAGCAGGGCGGCCTCGACCTCGGTGACGGCGAGGTGCTCTGGCCGGAACCCGTGCTCGTCGGCCGCCGCGCCCACGCCCTGGAGGCGCTCGCCGCTCAGCACGGTCTGACCGAGTGGTCGACCGACCTGGACGCGGTGCTCGCCGACGAGTCGATCGACATCTACTTCGACGCCCAGGTCACCTCGGCCCGCGTCGAGGCGATCAAGAAGGCCATCGCCGCCGGCAAGCACATCTACACCGAGAAGCCCACCGCCACGGACGTCGAGGGTGCGCTCGACCTGGCCCGCCTCGCCCGCGACGCCGGCATCAAGCACGGTGTCGTCCAGGACAAGATCTTCCTCCCGGGCCTGCTCAAGCTGAAGCGCCTCATCGACGGCGGCTTCTTCGGCGAGATCCTCTCGGTGCGCGGCGAGTTCGGCTACTGGGTCTTCGAAGGTGACTGGCAGGACGCCCAGCGCCCCTCCTGGAACTACCGCGCGGAGGACGGCGGCGGCATCGTCGTCGACATGTTCCCGCACTGGGAGTACGTCCTGCACGAGCTGTTCGGCCAGGTCACGAGCGTCTCGGCACACGTGCAGACGCACATCCCGCAGCGCTGGGACGAGCAGGGCAAGCCCTACGCCGCCACCGCCGACGACGCCGCGTACGGCACCTTCCAGCTGGCGGGCGGCGCCGTGGCCCAGATCAACTCCTCCTGGGCGGTCCGCGTCAACCGCGACGAGCTCGTCGAGTTCCAGGTGGACGGCACCCACGGCTCCGCCGTCGCGGGCCTCCGCAACTGCCGTGTCCAGCACCGGTCGGCCACCCCCAAGCCGGTCTGGAACCCGGACCTCCCGGTCACCGAGCCGTTCCGCGACCAGTGGCAGGAAGTCCCCGACAACGCCGAGTTCGACAACGGCTTCAAGGCCCAGTGGGAGCTCTTCCTGCGCCACATCGTCCTCGACGAGCCCTACACCTGGGACCTGATGGCCGGCGCCCGGGGCGTCCAGCTCGCCGAGCTCGGCCTCAAGTCCTCCGCCGAGGGCCGCCGCTTCGACGTACCGGAGCTGAGCCTGTGACCATCCAGCTGCCGCACGGCCCGTACGAACCGCGCGCCACCCCGCTCGACCTCGCACCGTCGGGAGCGCCGCTCGCCTCCCGTACGGTCTTCTCCGCCGCCCATGTCGTCGCCGACCCGTACGCCGACATCAGCCCCGGCGACCCGGCCGCCGTCGACTGGGACGCCACCCTCGCCTTCCGCCGCCACCTCTGGTCGCACGGCCTGGGCGTCGCCGAGGCCATGGACACCGCTCAGCGCGGCATGGGCCTGGACTGGGCCGGAGCGGCGGAGCTGATCCGCCGCTCCGCCGCCGAGGCGAGGTCCGTGGGCGGCAGGATCGCCTGCGGCGTGGGCACCGACCAGCTCACCGGCCCCGCCACCCTGCCCGAGGTGCGCGCCGCGTACGAGGAGCAGCTCGCGCTGGTCGAGGAGAGCGGCGCGCAGGCCATCCTGATGGCCTCCCGCGCCCTGGCCGCCGCGGCGAACGGCCCCGAGGACTACCTGGAGACGTATGCCCATCTCCTGCGCCAGGCCACCGAGCCGGTCGTCCTGCACTGGCTCGGCCCCATGTTCGACCCGGCGCTGGAGGGCTACTGGGGCAGCGCGGACCTCGACGCCGCCACCGACACCTTCCTGAAGGTCATCGGCGAGCACCCGGACAAGGTCGACGGCATCAAGATCTCGCTCCTGGACGCCGAGCGCGAGATCGACGTACGGCGCCGCCTTCCCGGCGGGGTCCGCTGCTACACCGGCGACGACTTCAACTACCCCGAGCTGATCGCGGGCGACGACCGGGGCTTCAGCCACGCGCTGCTCGGCATCTTCGACCCGCTCGGGCCGCTCGCCGCCCACGCGGTGCGGGTCCTGGACACCGGGGACGTCCAGGGGTTCCGCGACCTCCTCGACCCCACGGTCGAGCTGTCGCGCCACCTGTTCGAGGCCCCCACCCGCTTCTACAAGACGGGCGTCGTGTTCCTCGCCTGGCTCGCGGGCCACCAGGACCACTTCACGATGGTCGGAGGCCTCCAGTCCGCGCGCTCGCTGCCGCACCTGGCGAAGGCGTACGAACTGGCCGACGGTCTCGGCCTGTTCCCGGACCCCGAGCTGGCCGAGGCGCGCATGCGCGCGCTGCTGTCCGTCCACGGAGGAAGCCGATGAGCACCGAACTCTCCCGTCTGTCCATCAACCAGGAGACGGTCCGGCAGCTCTCCCTGCCGGAGCTCGTCGAGGGCTGCGCCAAGGCCGGCATCGGGCAGGTCGGTCTCTGGCGGGCCCCGGTGCAGGAGTACGGCGTCGAGCGCGCCGGGCGGCTGATGAAGGACGCGGGCCTCACCGTCACCAGCCTCTGCCGCGGCGGGTTCCTCACGGCGACCGACCCGGCGGAGCGGGCCCGCGCGCTGGACGACAACCGTGCGGCGGTCGACGAGGCCGCAGGCGTCAACACCGACACCCTGGTCCTGGTCTCGGGCGGTCTCCCCGCCGGGGAGAAGGACCTCCATGCCGCGCGCGAGCGGATCGCCGACGCCCTGGCCGAGCTGGCGCCGTACGCGTACGAGCGGGGCGTCCGGCTCGCGATCGAGCCGCTGCACCCGATGTTCGCCTCGGACCGCTGCGTGGTCTCCACCCTCTCCCAGGCCCTGGACCTCGCGGAGCGCTTCCCGTCCGAGCAGGTCGGCGTGGTTGTCGACGCCTACCACCTCTGGTGGGACGACCAGGTCGCCGCGCAGATCGCCCGTGCGGGCGCGGGCGGGCGGATCCACTCCTTCCAGCTCGCCGACTGGATCACCCCGCTCCCGGCGGGCGTTCTGGTGGGCCGGGGTCAACTGGGTGACGGCTGCGTGGACTTCCGGGCGATGCGCCGGCAGGTCGAGGCGACGGGCTTCGACGGGCCGATCGAGGTCGAGATCTTCAACGAGGACCTCTGGGCCCGTGACGGCGCCGAAGTGATCGCCGAAGTCGCCGCGCGCTACCTGGAACATGCCTGCTGAGAGCCGATCGGACCGGCGAGGGTAAAGAGATCGCAAAGGCGTGCAACCTTTGCGTACCCTCCCCGGTCGTACTCAGCGTCGGGACTTCCGGGGAGGGGTCCGGGGGGATCGGGAAGCCCGACGGAGGGGGAAAGCGAGGGGGGTCCGGCCTGTGGGCCGGGCCCCATTCCGCTTTCCTGAGCAGCTGTGGTGCGGTACCGGCAGAGCCCCTGTGGGGACGACGCCCCGGGACGGTCCGGCCACCGGTCTGGCAGGATCTCCGGGATGCCGAAGGATTCCCCGACGACCTACAGACGCATCGGCGTGCTCCTCCAGGAGGCCGGCATGGTGTCCGAGGACGAGACGCACCGCGTGATCGAGGGCGCCGCCGCCTACGCGGACGACGAACTGACTCCCTACGCGGCGGCCGGAGCGCTGGAAAGCTTCGGTGTGGCGGTCTCGGTCCACGCCGACGACATCGACTCCATCCACGAGGGCTACGCGAGCCTGCTGGCGAAGGCGGCGGAGACCGCCGGCGGCAGGGTCACCGTCACCGGCGTCCGGATCGTCGAGGGCGAAGGCGGATTCGAGGACGGCCGCTCCGACGCCGTCGAGTTCGAGCGCGACGGCACGCCTGTGTCCGTCCCGGCCGAGCACTTCGCCGAGGACTACTACGACCACGAGGCGGCCTGCCGCGCCATCGCAGAGACCGCCCATGACGACGACCCGCGCACGTGGTGCCACGTCGGCTTCGCGCGGGAACCGGGCGCCGGTTACGACAGCATCATGGTGCTCGCCACCCCGGAGCAGAGGCAAGCGCTCCACCGGCACCTGGGCCTGACGTTCCACTGAGCGGCGGGTGACCCGGTTCGCGACGCGGACCGCCCTCGGGAGCGGCCGGCGCCCTCGTCCGTGGCCGCAGCCACCGTTCCGCGACGCCAGCCCTGGTCCATGGCGTCAGCCACCGTTCCGCGACGTCAGCCACCGTCGAAGCCGCTGCGGGCCGCCTCGATGTGGCCGAGGTTGCGGTGGGTCCAGTCGCACATCACGTCGACCGTCTTCCGTAGCCCCTGCCCCGGACCGGTGAGGGTGTACTCCACCTTCGGCGGGACCGTCGGATACACGGTCCGCTCGACCAGGCCGTTGCGCTCCAGCATGCGCAGGTTCTGCGTGAGCATCTTGTGGCTGATCCCCTCGACAGCGCTCCGCAGCTCGGTGAAGCGCAGGGTGCGGTCGCCCAGGGCCTCGATGATCAGGAGCGCCCACTTGTTGGCGACGTCCGAGAAGATCTCCCGGGCCAGCGAATCCGCGCGCCGCAGATCCGCCTGTTCCTCGGGCGAGCCGCTGAACTGCTTGGTCACCTTCTGGTTCCCCTGTCACCGAAAAGTGCGTTCTTCCACGTCAGCGCTCACTCTCCTACGGTTCCCCAGTAACCACAAGAGAGCACGCGTCGGCCCGGCTGCCCGTCAGGTGGCGCTGCGAGGAGAGGCGGACAGCATGGCCATCACCCTGACGAACCCCACCGGACTGCCGGAGATCGACGTCTACCGTCAGGTGTCGGTCGCGACCGGTTCGCAGCTGGTCTTCGTCGCCGGCCAGGTTGCCTGGGACGCCGACGGCGTCACGGTCGGCGAAGGCGACCTGGCGGCCCAGGTCGAGCAGTGCTACCTCAACGTCGCCACCGCGCTGGCGGGTGTCGGCGCCACCTTCGACGACGTGGCGAAGCTGAACGTCCACGTCGTCGGCTGGACCCCCGACAGGATGCCCCTGCTCCTGGAGGGGATCGCCCGGGCCTCCGCCCGGCTGGGGACCACCCCGGTACCGCCGGCCACCCTGCTGGGCGTCGCCGCACTGGACGTCCCCGAGCACCTGGTCGAGGTCGAGGCGACGGCCGTCATCGGCTGAGGGCGCCGGGCCGGTCCCCGCCGGGGGCGGTCCTCGGAGGGGCGTGCCGCCCGTGGCGGGCTCCCTCGGCCGACGATGGTCGGAGGAGTTCCTGTACCGTCGTCCCGGGCCCGGACCGTTGCCCGCCAACACGCGTGTGATGACCGGGACTTCGCTCATCTGACGGACGGGGAGGGTGAGGTCCGGTCGTGCGGGGGTGCGGAGCGCGACGCGGTGCCGAACCCACATATGAGTAAGGAAATTGCATGGCACGTCAGCATGATCCTTCCAGACGCATACCGCCGGGTCCGGGCACGTCCTCCGGTGGCCCCGACGCCTCCGATGCGTCCGGGAGTTCGCCGGTGTCGGCCAGCCCGGCGGTGTCTGCGCAGGGCGTGGCCGGGGACGCCGGGAGCCCCGGCGACCCGGGTGACTCCGGCGACTCGGGCGAGGCCGTGAGGCCGGACGGCCTGCGTGGTCGAACGGATACATCGGACACGTCGTCCACGGCGGCCGACACGGACGCCGGCCCGCAGGCCTCGACGAGCGAGAGCCCGGAGGGCGGGAACTCCGAGAACGAGGCTCGCGAGGGTGCCGACGCCCGGACATCGAGCGCGAAGCGAGCGGGCGCCGCCGGAACTGCTGCTGCGGCTTCCGGTACCGGTGCCGCGCGAGGCACCGGCGACCCGGACTCGTCGGCGGAGGAGGTGCCCGAACGGGCGTCGGCCAACTCCGAGGAGACCACGACGTCTTCGGCTTCGACGGCGTCCGCCTCCGGCCCGGCGGCGGCGCAGGCGACCACCGGTACCGTCGGCGGGTCCCCCGGCGTCGCAGTCGCGGTGGCGGCGGCGGGCAGCGGCCGCGCTGGAACGGGAACGCGCACGGCCGGCGAACTGCTCGGCAGCCGGCCGAAGAAGCCAATACTGGCCGCGGCGGCGGTCATCGGCGCGATCCTGGTCTCCGTACCGTTCCTCATGATGGGCCTGGACGACCGCAAGCCCGAGAAGGACCGCACGCAGAACGCGGCAGGCACGGTCCTGGGCACCGAACGCTCCGAGCCGCCGGAGACCTACACCGCCAAGTCACCCAGCCCCTCCGCGACTCCGAGCAAGGAGAAGGAGAAGGCGAAGGAGAAGCCGTCCGCACCACCGGCCGCCAAGCCGGTGGCCGTACCGCCGCCGGTCACGCCTGAGCGCAAGCCCACGGCGACGGTGACGGCGAAGGCGCCGCCGAACACGGCTGCCAGTGCGTTGAGCGGCCTCGCCAAGAGCGACCCCGAGGGGCGGCACATCTGCTACCGGGCCTTCGTGTCCGGGAGCGGCTGGCAGACACCGGTCTGCGACGGGACGATGGCCGGGACGGCGGGCCAGGGCAAGCAGATCACGGCCCTCAACATCGCCGTGTGGAACGTCGGCGGGTCCTCCGCCAACGCCCTGCTGCACGACCAGGGTGCGACGAGTGGCAACGCCAAGTGGGCCCCGAACTGGACGGCCACCGTCGCGGACGGCAAGAACAACTACATAGGCAGTGCGCAGCAGGGCGCCCCGTTCCTGACGGGCTTCGCCATGAACGTCGGCAAGGGCAGCGTCTGCCACACGGCCAGGCTGGACGGTGGCGGCTGGGGCCCGCAGTACTGCAAGAACAGCCGGCCCGAGTACATGTTCGTCGGCACTGTCGACAACAAGCGGTGGTTCGAGGCCGTGAAGCTCACGGTGTGACCACGGGGCTTCGGCCCGCGAGGTGGAGCCCCCTGGTCGTCACCGGGGGGCTCGCCTCGTCACCGGGGGCTCGGCTTCCTGAACAGCGCGGTCCAGAGGAAGTCCTCCCCGAAGTGCGGGGATTCGGCCGGCTCGTCCCGCATGCGCCGCAGCTCGATCTCGTCCATCCCGGAGAAGATCCAGCGCAGTGATTCGGGAGTGTAGGCGAGGCCGCCCTGAAGCCCCGTACCGCCGTACAGCTCGGCATCGGGCAGCTCGGAACCCATCGACCCGGCGGCGAAGCAGTTGAGGGCGAGGTGACCGCCGGGGACGAGGGTGCGCTCCACCAACTGGAGGTAGCTGACGCGGCGGTGAGGCGGCAGGTGGTGGAAGCAGCCCGAGTCGTAGACCAGGTCGTAGGGCCCGGCGGGCGCACCCTCCGCGAAGGCGTCACCACAGTGGAAGCGGATGTCCGCCCCCGCCTCGGCCGCCCGCTCCTCGGCCCAGGCGATGGCCCCGGGCGACAGGTCGACGGCGTCCACCTCGAAGCCCCGGGACGCGAGGTACAGGGCGTTGCGCCCCGGCCCGCAGCCGAGATCGAGGGCGCGGCCGGGGGCGATGACGCCCCGGTCGAGGGAGGACACGAGGCTCTCGTCGGGCTTTCCCACGAAAAACGGCACAGGCTTCGACCGGTCCTCGTAGAACCCGTCCCACCAGTCGCTCGCGTCGTCGGTCCACCGGTCGGCCTGCGGCGCGAACAGGCCGTCCATGAGCTTCAGCACGTCGTCCACCGAGCGTATGTTCCGGTGCATCCGGAACCCCCTTCCCGAGGCCCCAATTCTAGTCCTGGAGCGTCCATTTCCGCAGATCAGAGCCGGTGTGGGAGCGCGCTGGCCGCCCCGCTGGGCAGCGTCCGACAAGCACCCGGGCCGGGCCCCTGGGACACCGCTCGTTCCTCCGTCCACGGCCCGTCCCAGGGCCGTTGCGGGACGGTTCCGGGGGCGGCCGAGGTGTGTTTCTCGGGGACTTCCGGGGGCGGCCGGGTGCCGGACGGCCGTCAGTGTTCGATGTCCCACTGGACGCAGTGGTCCCCCGACTCGTGCGCGTAGGTCGACGGCCGGTAGTACAGGAAGAGTGAACCTGTCTCCAAGGAATCGGCCAGGGACCGGAAGAGCTCGGCCGGTCCGGTCGCCCAGAGTGTGCCGTCGAGATCGCCCGAGCCGATACCCATCTCGTACACGTGCCCGTAGGTAGGCCCTGGGCGGTGATCGACGAAGGCGACGCCCCCGTCGTTGGGCAGGGCTATCGGCACGCACAGGTGCAGATGCCCAGCCAGGTCCTCGTCGTCCCACAGGTCGGCCTCGATGGTGTCCTCGCCGACGTCCACGAGGATCTCGTGCATCATCGCGATGTCGTCCAGACCGCTCAGGCGGTGCCCCAGCGGCAGGAACGCCCCGGCGGGCAGAGGAAACGAACCCGGCGGGGCAACAGGATGAGCTGCGCCGTCGTGCAGTTCCAGGAGCCTCCTGAGCTCCGGGTGCAGGGCGAATCCCAGCCGCGATTCCAGTGCGGCGATCCCTTCGGGGTCCGCGGGCCCTCTCAAAGCCGCCCGATCGGCGGGCGAATGCGCCGAAAGCCACGACTCGAGGCGAGCCCATTCATGATCGAACGCAGCGGTGTCCACGTGTGTCATGTGCCGAACGTAGACGCCGACACTGACAGCGAGGTGTCCCGCACAGCGCCTGCCCCGCGCGCCAGCGATGTCCGGCCGAACCGGCCTCCGGCCGCTCGAATCGGCAAGGGTGGCAGCGAGTTTTCGCCCATACAGAGGCTGTTGCCGTCCGCGGCCCGCCGCAGTGACCTGGGCCACGGGAACCGCCCCGAACCCCCGCACAGATAAGGGGACATGGAGAGACCACTGAGGGTCCGCATCCGGGACGGCGACGAGGATGCCTTCGCCGACCTGTTCGACAGATACGCGCGTTCCGTCTACAACCACGCGTTCCGGCTCACGGGCAACTGGTCCATGGCCGAGGACGTGGTCTCGTTGACGTTCCTCGAGGCCTGGAGGCTGCGGGGACGGGTGGACGCCGAGGGCGGATCGCTGCGCCCCTGGTTGCTGGGGGTCGCGACGAACATGGTGCGCAACACCAGGCGGGCCGCGGCCCGGCACGCCGCCGCGATGTCACGTCTGCCCCCGGGCCCCCATGGCGGCGCGGTCGGGGACTTCGCGGACGAGGTCGTCGGCCGCATCGCCGACGCGGAGTTGCTGACCGCCGTACGGCTGGCCCTGGACACGTTGCGGCGTAACGAGCGCGAGGTACTGGCGCTCTGCGTGTGGGAGGGCCTCGATTACGCGGCAGCCGGCGAGGCGCTCGGCATTCCCACCGGGACGGTCCGCTCGCGCCTGTCCAGGGCCCGGCGGAAGCTCGCGGCGGCCGCAGAACGCGGGGAACCACCGCACGCCGCCGGACAGATGAAAGAGGGCCGCACCGACGCGGCCCTGCCCATGCAGGAGGGATTCCGATGACGTACGACACCTCGTCGCTCCCCGAGAGGGACCTTCCCCCGGGCCGTCACAGCCAGCTCAAGGAGCACATGATGCGCGAGATCAGGCAGGCCCGGGCCGAGGACGAGCCGGCGAACCGTCGCAGGAGGTGGTCGCGGCCGGTCGTCGCGGGACCGGCGGTCGCGGCCGCCCTTGTCCTTGCCGTCATCACGGCGGTGACGGTGACCGGAGCGGACAGCGGCGGCTCCGGCACACCGGTGGGCAAGGACGGCAAGGCCACGTATGCCTTCGCTCCCATGGTCAACGGCGACACCAAGGGCGGTGCGGCGGCGCTGCTCGACCGCATCGCGACGGTCGCGGCGCGGTCACCGGCGGGTGACATCCGGGACGACCAGTTCGTGTACATCCGGAGCCTGGTGGCCTACGCGACGACGTCGGACGACATCGGTGCCGAGCTCGAGCTCCTCCACGAGCGCGAGGTCTGGATGTCCGTGGACGGCACCCGTGCGGGACTGATCCGCGAGCCGGGCGACGAGTTCAGTGACGGGAGGGAGCTGGAACCCGCCCCGGCGCCCGGTGAGCCCGGCTACGAGTCGAGCACCCACTACCGGCACCTCCAGACACTGCCCACGGACGCTGACGCGATGCTGAAGTGGCTCCGCTCCCAGGGGAGCAAGGAGGACGAGGACCGCGATCTCGACCAGGACGCGTACGTGCTCATCGGCGACCTCCTCCACGAGTCGATGATGCCGCCGAACGTCAGCGCCGCACTGTTCCGCGCCGCCGCGAAGATCCCGGGTGTGGTCGTGGTGCCCGACGCCGTCGACGCCGACGGGCGCCACGGCGTCGCGGTGGCCCGCTACGACGCGTACAACCCGGGGGTCCGCGACGAACTGATCTTCGACAGGGAGACCCTGGAGCTCATCGGCGTGCGCAGCGTGGCGACGAAGGCGACCGACACGATCGAGGCAGGACAGGTGCTGGGGACCACAGCGATCCTCCAGCGTGCCGTGGTGGACACGAAGGGGAAGCGTCCGTAGTCGGGCGATACCTCGTCATGAACCTGGTAGCGGTGGCGGCGGGTGTGCGTTCCCGCCGCCACCGGCCGGAAAGCCTGGCTCGCCGCTGAGGCAGGCGCAGACGCCCTTCAGGGTGTTCTCATCAGGTTGCGGAGGTTGGCGACCGTTGCGTTGATGTCGCGGTCTGCGGGTACTTCGGCGGTGGCGTTTGAGGCTGCTGTGTCCGCGTCCGCGTCTGGCGTGGACGTGCGGCAGGGGCGGCAGAGGCCGTCCGGCAGGGCTTCGGGCGGTCCGGGCGCACCGCATTCGGTGCACTCCATCATGACGCGGCGGACGGGCAGGTCGGAGTGGCTCTCCGGTGCGGTGCCAGGCAACTGGGGCGGGATCTTGTCGGTGAGCCGACGACGTACGAAGCCGACGGGCGAGCCGATCTGGGCGGGGATCCCCGCGGTGAGGGCCTGGGTGAGGTAGTCCGTGTTCACGCCCCGGTCGAGCCATGCGGCGGCCAGCCCTTCGAGCACCGTGCAGTCGGCTGCGGACAGGGCCAGCCGGGGCTCCGTACGGCCGAGTCGGGCGAGGGCGAGGTAGACGGGGGAGTGGCCGGCCAGGCTCTTCGCGGGGGCTGTCCGCTGCTCGGGTACGAGAGGCGGGGGTGAGGCGGGGGAGGGATGCGCGGGCTCCACCGGATCGGTTCCCTCCGGCCCGGCTGCTGAGGCGGCCGGATCGCCGCCGGTGCCGGTCCTGGTGAAGGTGTCCCACCACTCGCTGTCGTGGGCGGTACGGGACCAGAAGGTGCGGGTCACCCAGCGGGCCTGGCCGCCCTCGCCGACGATCTGGCAGCGCACGCGGCGCAGATGACCGGCCACACCGAGGGCTCGCAGCGCACTGCCCACGGCCATCTGCCCGTACAGCGGCAGAGACTTGGCCAGCGACTTGACGTCCATGGCGCCACCCTCGGGCAGCCGGTCCACATATCCGGCGACGTACCGCTCCCGCTCCGGCAGTAGCGCGAAGTCATCTGCTCGGGGTGGTCGTTGACCAGGTGTGGTGCGCTTGCCGTAGCCGGGGTGAGCCCTGGCGTACGGGTGCGAAGCTGCGGGCGCGCGCAGGGCGGGACTAAGGTTCTCGGTAGCCACGAGATCGGGTCCTTGTCGATCTTGGGGTGAGGCCCCGGCCGGTGTTGCTAGCACCGCGTCGGGGTCGATTCGTTGAGGGCACCGTAAGCAGTCGTGACACCACGCTGCAAGCCGGTCACGATTAGTCATACTTGCTGGCCGTGACGGGGTAGGGAGGTCGGGGAGGTTTTCCCCAACCCCTTCTTTTCCCTCCCGGAAACCACCACCGCTCGAATCTCGAAGCCCGAATTTCGGCACCCGAATCCCGAAGCTCAAGCGTCGGGCCCGGCGCCGTCCCGGTACCCACGAAAGAGTGAGCCGCCCGTTCCGGCCCTCGAAACCCGAGCTTCGGGCCCCGAGCGCCGGGAGCACTCAGATGTCGAGCTGACCGTCCGCGACGGCGGCGACGAATGTGGCCCAGTGGGGGGCGGAGAAGGTGATGACCGGCCCGTGCGGAGCCTTGCTGTCGCGCACGGGGATGTGGGTGCAGCCATCGGCGACCTCTAGGCACTCGCCATTGGCGCCGCCGCTGTAGCTGGACTTGCGCCAGCCCGTGGGCGTCCCGCACGTGCAGGTGAGGTCAATGCTGTGCACGCTCGTACTCCTCCGCAACAGCCCTGACGAGGGCCACTGACTCAAGCAAGGGGGCCGCGTCGCCCAACGCGAGAGTGTAGGACCCGTGACACGCCTCAACCAGCGCCGGATCATCCATCAAGTGTCCTGTGTGGAGGCCTTCGACGTACGCGACCGGGGCGGCGTCCGCGAAGTTCAGCAGGTAGACCATGCTCTCCAGGAGCGCGTGCGCTCCCGATGAGAAGGGCAGCACATGGAGCCTCAGACGCCCGGATCCCGCCATGTCCGCCACCTTGTGCAGTTGTTCCGCCATGACTTTCGGGCCACCGATACTGCGTCTGAGTGCGGCCTCGTCGAGCAGTGTCCAGGCGACTGGAGTCGACGACTCGGTGAGCAGTCGGCCGCGCTCCATGCGGCTGACGACGAGTTCGTCGACGTCTTCCGCCCGGTAGTTGGGGCGATACGCCTGGAACACGGCGCGGGCGTACGAGGCCGTCTGGAGCAGGCCGGGGATGAGCGAGGAGGAGTACTGGCGGATCTCCGTGGCCTCGCGCTCCAACTCGGAGACTGCAGCGAAGTAGTGGGCGTACTTCGACTCCAGATCCTCCAGCCACCTGACAAAGAAGCCGTCAGACTTCAGCGCCACGTCGATCCGCTGCGCGTCGTCCGGTTTCGGCAGACGTCGCCCCGCTTCGTAATGGCTGATGAGGGTGGGTGAGCACACGACCTGTTCGCCCAGGGCCTCCTGCGTCAAGCCCGCCGCCACGCGCCGGAGTCTGAGCTCTTCGCCGTACTTCTCCCTCTGGGTGCGTGTCTTCCGCGCCTCGGCCACCGGCCTCAGTCCCTTTCCTGACAGGCGGGCTGTCAAGCCCGTACCCCTGGAGCGTAGCCATGCGCAGCCCCACCCTGTGATGAGTTCGCTACGGAACGCATCCGTTCGTGGGTGAGTCGTCAGAGGGAGAGCACACCGTCATGAAGGAACTGGTCCGCCGCTTCGCGGAGCCGCTGGGGTGGCCCCTGTGCCCGTCACCCGCCGTCCTCCTGTCCCTGTCCGCTCATGGAGCAAGGGCTGCCGCGTGAACGGGAAGGCGTACGAAGGCCACACGTTCAGGTTGCTGCCCGGGGTGGGACCGGAGGAGAAGCCCAGCTATGTCCTGGGCGACGGCACCGGCCCCGTGTCGCGGATGGCCGCGAGTATCGAAGGCATTCGGCTGGGCATGGCCGCTGATCTGCTCGACCACGCCGCCGACCTGCTGGCAGATCGGAACGCCACCGGAGTGGAGCTGCACTTCCTTGCGAGTCGGCTCAGCGAGTCACTGCGGGAGGTCGTCCAGGTCGCTGAGCACCGAGGCGCGCGGTCGGACGCGAACAGGCCCGAACTGGACGGCGACGGGACCGGAAGGCGGGAACCATGACTGCGGCCCACGCTGTCCGACCTGGCCGGTACGGTCGGCACCATGTCCAACACCGCCGTCCTCGAAGGTGTCCTGGAGCGGATCACCTACGCCAACGAGGAGAACGGGTACACGGTCGCCCGCGTCGACACCGGGCGTGGGGCGGGTGATCTGCTCACCGTCGTCGGCTCGCTGCTCGGTGCCCAGCCCGGCGAGTCGCTGCGCATGGAGGGGCGTTGGGGGTCCCATCCGCAGTTCGGCCGCCAGTTCACCGTCGAGAACTACACGACGATCCTCCCGGCCACCATCCAGGGCATCCGGCGCTACCTCGGCTCCGGCCTGATCAAGGGCATCGGGCCGGTCATGGCCGACCGGATCACCACCCACTTCGGTGTCGACACCCTCGACATCATCGAGCAGCACCCGAAGCGTCTCGTCGAGGTTCCCGGGCTCGGCCCGAAGCGGACGAAGATGATCGCCGCGGCCTGGGAGGAGCAGAAGGCGATCAAGGAGGTCATGGTCTTCCTCCAGACCGTCGGTGTCTCCACCTCCATCGCCGTCCGCATCTACAAGAAGTACGAGGACGCGTCGATCTCCGTGGTGAAGAACCAGCCCTACCGGCTGGCCGCCGACGTCTGGGGCATCGGTTTCCTTACCGCCGACCGCATCGCCCAGGCCGTCGGCATCCCGCACGACAGCCCCGAGCGGGTCAAGGCCGGGCTCCAGTACGCCCTGTCGCAGTCCACGGACCAGGGGCACTGCTTCCTCCCCGAGGAACGCCTGATCGCCGACGGGGTGAAGCTGCTCCAGGTCGACACCGGGCTCGTCATCGACTGCCTGGCCGAGCTCGCCGAGGACCCGGAGGGCGTCGTACGGGAGGAGGTGCCGGGGCCCGAGGACGGGCAGCCGGTCACCGCCGTGTACCTGGTCCCCTTCCACCGTGCCGAGATCTCCCTGGCCTTGCAGGTGCAGCGCCTGCTGCGTACACCGGAGGACCGGATGCCGGCCTTCCAGGACGTCGACTGGGACAAGGCGCTGGCGTGGCTCGCGCGGCGTACGGGGGCGACGCTCGCCCCCGAGCAGGAGGCGGCCGTCCGGCTCGCGCTCAGCAGGAAGGTCGCCGTCCTCACCGGGGGCCCCGGCTGCGGGAAGTCGTTCACCGTGCGCTCCGTGATCGAGCTGGCCCGCGCCCGGAACGCGAAGGTCGTGCTGGCCGCCCCCACCGGGCGGGCGGCGAAGCGGCTCTCGGAGCTGACCGGCGCCGAGGCGTCCACGGTGCACCGGCTGCTGGAGCTGAAGCCCGGCGGGGACGCCGCGTACGACCGCGACCGGCCGCTGGACGCCGATCTGGTCGTCGTCGACGAGGCCTCGATGCTCGATCTGCTGCTCGCCAACAAGCTGATCAAGGCGGTGGCACCCGGTGCCCATCTCCTCCTCGTCGGCGATGTGGACCAGCTGCCCTCGGTCGGCGCGGGGGAGGTGCTGCGGGATCTGCTCGCCGAGGGCGGCCCGGTTCCCGCGGTGCGTCTGACCACCGTCTTCCGGCAGGCGCAGAAGTCCGGCGTCGTCACCAACGCCCACCGGATCAACTCCGGGGTGCCACCGCTGACCCAGGGGCTGGACGACTTCTTCCTCTTCGTGGAGGACGAGACGGAGGACGCCGGGGTGCTCGCCGTGGACGTCGCGGCCCGGCGCATCCCCGCCAAGTTCGGCCTGAACCCCCGCCGTGACGTGCAGGTCCTCGCCCCGATGCACCGCGGCCCGGCGGGCGCCGGCCATCTCAACGGACTGCTCCAGCAGGCCATCACCCCGGGCCGCCCCGGCCTGCCCGAGAAGCGGTTCGGCGGCCGTGTCTTCCGGGTGGGTGACAAGGTGACGCAGATCAGGAACAACTATGACAAGGGGGAGAACGGGGTATTCAACGGTACGGTCGGTGTCGTCACCGCTCTCGACCCGGACGAGCAGAAGCTGACGGTCCTGACCGACGAGGACGAGGAGATCGTCTACGACTTCGACGAACTGGACGAACTGGCTCATGCCTACGCGATGACCATCCACCGATCCCAGGGCAGCGAGTACCCGGCCGTCGTCATCCCCGTCACCACCAGTGCCTGGATGATGCTGCAGCGAAACCTGCTCTACACCGCCGTGACCAGGGCCAAGAAGCTCGTCGTGCTGGTCGGCTCACGCAAGGCGATCGGGCAGGCGGTCCGCACGGTTTCCGCAGGCAGGCGCTGTACGGGACTGGATTTCCGGCTCCGTGGCGGTACGGCCGGAGAGGTCCCGGAAAAATGATCGATCAAAACGGTGGGAAACATCACTGAGCCCTTCCGGAACCGGGGTCCAGGGGGCAGGATGAGAAAGTTGACGGCACTCAGTGCCGCCAGTAGGTCCAATGGACGACCCCGAGTGCACTCTCCTGAGCCAAATGGGGGAGGGTGGAGACAGTCAGGGCACCTCGAAGAAGAGGCACTACGTCGGTGAGGGATGACGTGAGCGAGCACACCAACAACGCTGTAGTACTGCGGTACGGCGATGACGAGTACACCTACCCGGTGATCGACAGCACCGTCGGCGACCAGGGCTTCGATATCGGGAAGCTCCGGGCCAATACGGGCCTGGTCACGCTGGACAGCGGATACGGCAACACAGCCGCGTATAAATCCGCCATCACCTACCTCGACGGCGAGCAGGGCATCCTGCGGTACCGCGGCTACCCGATCGAGCAGCTCGCGGAGAGCTCGACGTTCCTCGAGGTCGCCTACACGCTGATCAACGGTGACCTTCCCAAGGTCGACGAGCTGTCGGCCTTCAAGAACGAGATCACCCAGCACACGCTGCTGCACGAGGACGTCAAGCGCTTCTTCGACGGCTTCCCGCGCGACGCCCACCCGATGGCCATGCTGTCCTCGGTCGTCAGCGCCCTGTCGACGTTCTACCAGGACAGCCACAACCCGTTCGACGAGGAGCAGCGTCACCTCTCGACGATCCGGCTGCTGGCCAAGCTCCCGACGATCGCGGCGTACGCGTACAAGAAGTCGATCGGTCACCCGTTCGTCTACCCGCGCAACGACCTCGGCTACGTCGAGAACTTCCTGCGCATGACGTTCTCGGTCCCGGCCCAGGAGTACGTGCCGGACCCGGTCGTCGTCTCCGCGCTCGAGAAGCTGCTCATCCTGCACGCGGACCACGAGCAGAACTGTTCGACCTCCACCGTGCGTCTGGTCGGCTCCTCGCAGGCGAACATGTTCGCCTCGATCTCCGCCGGCATCTCGGCTCTGTGGGGCCCGCTGCACGGTGGCGCCAACCAGTCGGTGCTGGAGATGCTCGAGGGCATCCAGGCCAACGGCGGCGACGTCGACTCCTTCATCCAGAAGGTCAAGAACAAGGAGGACGGCGTCCGCCTGATGGGCTTCGGCCACCGGGTGTACAAGTCCTTCGACCCGCGCGCCAAGATCATCAAGGCCGCCGCCCACGACGTGCTGTCGTCGCTCGGCAAGTCCGACGAGCTGCTCGACATCGCGCTCAAGCTGGAGGAGCACGCGCTCTCCGACGAGTACTTCGTCTCGCGCAACCTCTACCCCAACGTGGACTTCTACACGGGCCTGATCTACCGCGCCATGGGCTTCCCGACCGAGATGTTCACCGTGCTGTTCGCGCTCGGCCGCCTTCCCGGCTGGATCGCCCAGTGGCACGAGATGATCAAGGAGCCGGGATCCCGCATCGGCCGCCCGCGCCAGATCTACACCGGCGAGGTCCTGCGCGACTTCGTCCCGGTCGAGGGCCGCTGACGCCCGTAGCACCGCTGCTGTACCCGGCCGCTCCGGCCGGCATCCTTCGCCCCGCGTACCGCGCTCGTACTGACAGAGCGCGGTGTCCGGGGCGATTCGGCGTTCCGGGCGCCTGAGGGGCGGGTGTCGGGGGTCCGGGTGTGGGTTCGGTGTCCCTGGTGCCAGCCGGGGCGCCTCGGCCCCCTGGTGCCCGCCCGTACCCCTCCGGGTCCGGCGGTGGCGGTCGTCCGCCCGTACATGCGAGAAACGCCCCGCCGCCGATCCCCCCACGGGTCGACGGACAGGGCGTTTCCCATATCCCGGAGCGGATTCCCCCCACGGGATCCGGCCGGGCGTCTGAAGGGAGCCTGAACTCCCGTTGTTTTTCCGGTGGTGCGTATTCAGTTCGGTCCTGCTGTGCGGGCCGCCGGGGTACGTACGCACGGGAGGGCCGCTCAAAGCTCCCCGGTGCACGTGCCCCGGCCAACACTTGCCATGGAGCGTCCCCCAAGACACTCCATCGGACGTCCCCCAAGACATCCTTGGCATCGCACTCTTAGACTCACCAACCCATCAGATGGTTACCCTCAAATCGGTGTGATCTAAGTCTCTTTGTAGAAATTATGTGAAGGAGCGCAACCTCAGGCTGTTCGTCACGACGAAGACCGACGAGAACGCCATCGCCGCACCCGCGATCATGGGGCTGAGCAGCCCGAACGCAGCCAAAGGCAGTGCGGCCACGTTGTAGCCGAAGGCCCAGAAGAGGTTGCTTCTGATGGTGGACAGAGTACGCCTCGACAGGCGCATGGCGTCAGCGGCAACCTTAAGATCTCCACGAATCAGTGTGAGGTCGCTCGCTTCGATCGCCGCGTCGGCCCCGGTGCCCATCGCCAGGCCCAGATCGGCCACCGCCAGCGCCGCCGCGTCGTTGACGCCGTCACCGACCATGGCGACGGCCCGGCCCTCGGCCCGGAGGCGCCGGACGACCTCGGCCTTGGCCTCCGGCAGGACCTCCGCGTGGACCTCGTCGATCCCCACCGCGTGAGCCACGGCGTCCGCCGCCGCCCGGTTGTCCCCGGTCAGCAGGATCGGGTGGAGGCCCAGCGCGCGGAGCTCGGCGACGGCCTCCGCGCTGCTCCCCTTCACCGTGTCGGCGACCTCCAGCACGCCCCTTGCCGCGCCGTCCCAGGCCACGGCGACCGTGGTCCGGCCCGAGGCGGCGGCCTCGGCCAGCGCGTCGGCCAGGGAGGGCGGGAGGGTGATCCCCGCGTCGGTGAGGAGCCGCTGCCTGCCGGCGACCACGTGGTGTCCCTCGACGGTGCCGCGCACCCCGAGGCCGGGGACGTCGGTGAAGTCCACCGGCGCGGGCAGTGCCGCGTCCGTGCGGGCGGCGGCACCGGCGGCGACCGCGCGGGCGACGGGGTGCGCGGAGGCGTGTTCGAGGGCGCCCGCGAGGCGGAGGACGTCGGCCTCGGTCGTGCCGGGCGCGGTGTGGACGCGCCCGAGTGTCATGCGGCCCGTGGTGACCGTGCCGGTCTTGTCCAGGACGACCGTGTCGATCCGGCGGGCCGTCTCCAGGACTTCGGGTCCCTTGATGAGGATGCCGAGCTGGGCGCCGCGCCCCGTGCCCGCCATGAGGGCGGTGGGAGTGGCGAGACCGAGGGCGCAGGGGCAGGCGATGATCAGTACGGACACGGCGGCGGTGAACGAGGCCGTGATGTCGTCGGTCGCGAGCAGCTGGGCCACCAGCGTCCCCAGGGCGATCAGCAGCACCACGGGGACGAAGACCCCGGAGATCCGGTCCGCGAGGCGCTGCGCGGCGGCCTTGCCGCTCTGGGCCTCCTCCACGAGGGTGGCGATCCGGGCCAGCTGGGTGTCGGCGCCCACGCGGGTGGCCTCGACCACCAGCCGGCCCGACACGTTGAGGGTGGCGCCGGTGACGGAGTCGCCCGGGGAGGTGTCCACCGGAACGGACTCCCCGGTGAGCAGGGAGGTGTCGACGGCCGATCGGCCCTCGACGACGGTGCCGTCGGTGGCGATCTTCTCGCCGGGCCGCACGACGAAGCGGTCGCCGACGAGGAGCCGGCCGACGGGGATACGGACCTCCACGACCTCCACGGCGCCCGGGTTCGCTGGGGGGCGTACCTCCACGGAGCCGCCGCCCGAGGGCCCGCCGCCCGAAGGCCCGTCGCCCGGTGCCGGTTCAGGGCGGAGGACCGTGACGTCCTTGGCGCCGAGGTGGAGCAGCGCGCGCAGGGCGGAGCCGGCCTTCCGCTTGGACCGGGCCTCCAGGTAGCGGCCGAGAAGGATGAAGGCGACGACTCCGGCCGCCACCTCCAGGTAGATGGTGGAGGCGGGGGCCGACCGGGAGCCGGTGACATCGAAGCCGTGCCGCATCCCGGCCATGCCCGCGTCGCCGAGGAACAGGGCCCACACCGACCAGCAGAAGGCCGCGAGCGTGCCGATCGACACCAGGGTGTCCATGGTCGCGGCGCCGTGGCGCAGGTTCGCCCAGGCGGCCCGGTGGAAGGGCAGTCCGCCCCAGACCACGACGGGTGCGGCGAGGGTGAGGGAGAGCCACTGCCAGTTGTCGAACTGGAGGGCGGGGACCATAGCCATCAGGATCACCGGCACGGCGAGGACCGCCGAGACCAGGAGGCGCTGCCGGAGAGCGGCGAGGGCCTCGTCGGTCGTACGGTCCGCCGCGTCGCGGGGGTCGTCGGCCGTGCCGCCGTCCGCCGCGTGGAGACGGTCGTCCGTGCCGTCCCGGTGCGCGGTGGCGAGGGCCGGTGCCGACGGGCCGTCGGCCTCGGGTGTCCGGACGGGTGGCGCGGGTGCGGGGCGGACGACGGGCAGGGCGGTGTAGCCGGTCTTCTCGACGGTGGCGACGAGGTCGTCGAGCGTGGTTCCGGCACCGTAGGAGACGCGGGCCTTCTCGGTCGCGTAGTTGACGGTGGCGGTGACGCCGTCCATCCGGTTGAGCTTCTTCTCGACGCGGGCCGCGCAGGAGGCGCAGGTCATCCCGCCGATCGTGAGCTCGGCGTCGGAGACCTCCGCAGCGGGGGCCTCGGCTGCCGTGGTGCTGGCCATGTGTGGGGACTCCTGGGTCGAGCAGTCGGGCCGTTCCCCACCAGTATCTGCCTCTCCTGGTGGCGGAACCGGCCCGACGGGAGGGTGCGCGGCGACGCGGGCCCATGAGCCGGCCGTGGGGCCGACGGGGCTTCGGCCGGCCGTGGGTGCCCGTCGGTGGGCGTGACCGGCGGGCGTCGCCGGGGGTGTGCAGCCGGTCTCAGGCGCGGCCGACGAGCTCGTAGCCCGCCTCGTCGACGGCGGCGCGTACGGCGTCGTCGGTCAGCGGCGTCGCGGAGGCGACGGTCACCCGGCCGCTGGCGGCCTCCGCCTTCACCGAGGTGACGCCCTCCAACCCGGAGATCTCCTCGGACACGGCCCCTTCGCAGTGGCCGCAGGTCATGCCCTTCACCTCGTACACCGCGGTGACGCCCCCCTGGATGTCGGCGGCCCCGTCGTGGCAGGAGCCGGTGGACGAGCAGCAGGAGCCGGCGGTCCGGGGCGTGTCGGTTTCGGCGGTCATGGCGTTCTCCTCTTCGCAGGCACATAGGTACGTCGCGGGAGCGGCGCGAGGGGGCGCCGGGGAGCCCGGTGCGCCCGGTGCGCCTACCCGTACTCCCGACTATACCCCTAGGGGGTATTAAGGCTCCCGGTCGGTGAGCCCTCGGGCGTGTCGCAGACCAGGGGCTCCAGGTAGCGGTACATCACGTCCTTCAACTCCCTGACGTACGCCTCCCGTTCGTCCCCTTCGTGCGCCATGACCAGATCGAGGCCGGCCTTGAAGAGGACGAAGGACATCGCGGCGGTGCGCGTCGCCCGGTCCGCCGGGAGGTCCGGCAGGAGGGCGCGGAGCAGCTGCTCGGTCCGGGTGAGCATGCTCGCGTGCAGGGCGTCGTGCTCCCGGGTGATCACGCCGGGGATCTCGGAGCCGTGGGTGAGGACCGCGAAGGCCGGGTTCTCGCAGTTGAAGGCGATCAGCGGGTCGAGAACCGTGTCCAGCAGCCGGTCGAGGGGCAGTTCGATGTGGCTCACGACGAACGCGGCGCCGTACGTCTCCTGCCAGCGGTGCATGAGCCGCTCGCCGAGCTCTATGGCGATGGCTTCCTTGTTGGGGAAGAACTGGTAGAGCGTGCCCGGCGAGACGCCCGCCTCGCGGGCGATGGCGTTGGTGCTCGCGCCGTTGTACCCGCTGGTGCAGAAGACGTCGGCGGCGGCTTCTAGCAGCTGGGCGATGCGCGCCTCGCCGCGCGCCTGGCGACGGCGCGGCCGGCCTGTCGCGCCGTCGCCCACGTCCGTGCCCTGCTCCGCGCTCCTGCCGCGCGTGCCGCGCCGTGCGGCTGCGGCGGCTTCTTCGGCTCTGCCCTCCGGCATGGTCGATCCCCAGCTTTCAAGACGCGGTTGACAAACACGAGTGGCCGCTCGCATTCTGATGAAACACGAGCGGGGACTCGTGTTTGCCAGTGTACGTGGCAATGGCCGACCCATGCTGCCCTGTGCCGCCCGGGTCCCGGTGGAGGGGGCACCACACATGTCCGACATCGACAGCTCGGAGCGCGTCGGGGGATGGACCCGTTTCGTGACCGCCCGGCCACGGCTCGCCCTGCTGGCCGCCCTGGTCGTCACGGCGCTCGCCGTGTTCGCGGGCAGCGGAGTGGCCGACCGGATGGGCAGCGGCGGCTGGGAGGCGCCCGACGCCGAGTCGACGTACACCACCCAGGTGCTCGAGCGGGAGTTCCCCGACTCGCAGCCCAATCTCCTGCTGCTCGTCGACGGCGGCGACGTCTCGGTCGACGACCCCGCGGTGGCCGCCGAGGGTGCCCGGCTCGCCGAGCGGCTGTCGGCCGAGCCGGGCATCACCGGCGTCGGCTCGTACTGGCGGACGAAGTCCCCCGCCCTGCGCTCCGGTGACGGACACGAGGCGATCGTCGCCGCCCGGATCGAAGGGGACGAGAAGGGTGCCGGGGAGGTCCTCGACCGGATAGCCCCCGTCTACAGGGGCACGCACGGCCCGGTGGAGGTGTCCGTCGGCGGCCCCGTCGCCGTGCGGCACGAGATGCAGAGCATCATCCAGGAGGACCTCCTGCGGGCCGAGCTCATCGCCCTGCCGGTGACGCTGGTGCTGCTGGTCATGGTCTTCGGCAGCGCGATCGCCGCCCTGCTGCCGCTGGCCGTCGGGATCGTCGCGATACTCGGCACCAACGCGGTGCTGCGCGGCATCACCGAGTTCACCGACGTCTCGGTGTTCGCCCAGAACCTCACCACGGCGCTGGGCCTCGGACTCGCCATCGACTACGCCCTCTTCCTCGTGCGACGGTTCCGCGAGGAGCTGGCCGCCGGAGCGGAGACCCGGGCCGCGATCGGCACGACCATGCGCACGGCGGGCCGTACCGTCCTCTTCTCCGCGCTGACGGTGGCCGTGTCGCTGGCCGCGATGATGGTCTTCCCTCAGTACTTCCTGCGCTCCTTCGCCTACGCGGGCATCGCCGTGGTGCTGCTCGCCGCCGCCGCTGCCCTGATCCTGCTGCCGGCCGCCCTCATGCTGCTCGGTCCGCGGGTGAACTCCCTGGACCTGCGGCGCCTGATGCGACGCGGCGGGCAGGCCGCCCCGGGGGCGGGTGCGGCCGAGGGCTCCGGCAGGGGGTGGGCCCGCTTCTCTGAGCTCGTGATGCGCAGGGCACCGGTCTTCGCCGTCGTGACCACCGTCGGGCTCGTGCTTCTGGGGGTCCCGTTCCTCGGGGTGAAGTTCGGAACGGCAGACGACCGGCAGCTGCCGGCCACGGCGGAGTCCCGCGTCGTCCAGGAGCACCTGCGTGACGGATTCCCCGGCAGCCCCGGCGGCGGACTCGACGTGCTCGCCGAGGGGACGGCGAGCCCCCGCCGGTACGCGGAGTTCCGGGAGCGGATCGAGGCACTTCCCGGAGTGGCGCGGGTCGACGGCCCCGTCATGGGAGACGGAGCCGCGTACTACGAGGTCCTTCCCGAGGGGGAGTCCGTCGGGCAGGGGGCACAGGACCTGGTCCGGCTGCTGCGGGCCGAGCCCGCGCCGTTCGACACCTCGGTGACCGGCACGGCGGCCGTCCTGGTCGACTCCAAGGACGCCATAGCCGACCGGCTGCCCTGGGCCGTGGGAATCATCGTCGTGGTGACGCTGCTGCTGGTCTTCCTGCTGACCGGCAGCGTCCTGATACCTCTCCAGGCGGTCGTCCTCAACGCCCTCAGTCTGACCGCGATGTTCGGAGCGGTGGTCTGGGTCTTCCAGGACGGCAACCTCTCGGGGATCCTCTCCTTCACCAGCACGGGGGACATAGAGACGACCCTGCCCGTGCTCATGTTCTGTGTGGCCTTCGGCCTCTCCATGGACTACGGCGTGTTCCTGCTCTCCCGGATCAAGGAGGAGTACGACCGCACCGGCGATCACGAGCACTCGGTGACCTTCGGGCTGCGCCGCACCGGCGGACTGATCACCGCGGCGGCCGTCATCCTGGCCGTGGTGATGGTGGCCATAGGGACCTCGCGGGTGACCAACACGAAGATGCTCGGGCTCGGGATCGCGCTGGCCGTGCTGATGGACGCCATGGTGGTGCGCAGCCTGCTGGTGCCGGCCGTGATGAAGCTGATGGGCCGGATCACCTGGTGGGCCCCGGCGCCGCTGCGCGCCTTCCATGAGCGGTTCGGGCTCAGCGAGGGGGAGCCGGCCCGGGGCGAGGCGCGGGGCGCCGGGGAGACGTCCGGAGCGGACGGCCGCGAGCGGGACACGATCACGGCCGGGGCGTAGATTCACCGGATCGAGGAGCCGGACAGCGCGAGCCGGCCATGGGGAGGCGGGGCGTATGCGGGCAGTGGTGTTCGAGGAGTTCGGGCAGGAGGCCCGGGTCCGGGACCTCCCGGATCCCGCGCCACCCGCCGGGGGAGTCGTGGTCCGGGTCGAGGCCACGGGCCTGTGCCGGAGCGACTGGCACGGCTGGATGGGCCACGACCCGGACATCGTCCTCCCGCACGTCCCCGGACACGAACTGGCCGGTGTGGTCGAGGCGGTGGGCACCGGCGTGCACAACTGGCGCGCCGGTGACCGGGTCACCGTGCCCTTCGTCTGCGCCTGCGGCCGGTGCGCCGCCTGTGCGGCCGGCGCCCAGCAGATCTGTGAGCGGCAGACCCAGCCGGGTTTCACCCACTGGGGATCCTTCGCCGAGTACGTGGCGCTGGAGGCGGCCGACGTCAATCTGGTCGCGGTGCCCGAGGGGCTTTCGTCCGCCACGGCGGCCGGACTGGGCTGCCGGTTCGCCACGGCGTTCCGCGCCGTCGTGGGACAGGGGCGGGTGGCGCCGGGCGAGTGGGTCGCCGTGCACGGCTGCGGCGGGGTCGGGCTGTCGGTCGTGATGATCGCGGTGGCGTGCGGGGCGCGGGTCGTCGCGGTCGACGTGTCCGGGCAGGCCCTCGAGCTGGCACGGGCCTTCGGGGCGTCGGCGTGCGTGGACGCCGCCGCCCACCCCGCCGGAGCGGACGAGGCCGTACGCGAACTGACCGGCGGCGGTGCGCATCTCTCGCTCGACGCCCTCGGCTCCCCGGTCACCTGTGCCGCCTCGGTGCGGAGCCTGCGCCGGCAGGGCCGGCATGTCCAGGTAGGGCTGCTGCCGTCGGCCGCCGGCGATCCGGTCGTGCCGATGGCGCGGGTGATCGGGCTGGAGCTGGAGATCCTCGGCAGCCACGGCATGGCCGCCCACGCCTACCCGCCGATGATGGACATGGTCCGGGCCGGCACCCTGCGCCCCGATCTGCTGGTGACCTCCACCATCCCCCTGGACGCCGCCCCGGCGGCCCTCGCCGCGATGGGCACCGCGCCCGGAGCGGGCGTCACCGTCATCGAACCGGCGAAGGAGGCCTGAGCTCCCTGAGAGCCTGAGTTTCCTGAGCTCCGGACACGGCCCGTCTCAACGGCCGCGGTTGCTGGGCCTGGACGCGATCCACGCGAGGACGGTGTCCACGTACCAGTAGGGCTTCCCGTTCCGTACATCGTCGGGAGGCGGCAGCAGGCCGTGTTTGCGGTACGAGCGGATCGTGTCCGGCTGGACGTGTATGTGCGCCGCGATGTCCTTGTACGACCAGAGCCTTCTGTCCGTCATGCATGACACCTCTCTGTACGTCCCTGATGTGCGCCCGTGACGCACGTCCGCGGAGTGCGCCCGTGACGCACGTCCGTGAAGTGCGCCCGTGCGTCCGCGCCTCTGTTCCGGTGAACGAGAGGGTCCCGGGCCGGGCAGGGGGCGTCGCGAGTCCGTGACACAGGCTCAGCGGAACCCGGACATACGTGACAGAGAGGTGACTGCTGTGGCAGGAGGGGCCGGCGGGACTCAGGAGGACGGACGCGCGGGCCCGCAGATGCGGAGGAACTCGCGGGTGCGGCGGGCGATGGGCAGCGGCTTGTCGGGCGGACACGGATACATGTCCTGCTCGACGATGGCGAACAGGTCGGTGCCCAGGGCGCGCGCCGCGTCCAGCACGGGCTCCAGTGCGGGCACTCCGCCCGGCGGCTCGCACATCACGCCGCGTGCGACGGCCGGGCCGAACGGCACCTCGTTCGCCACGACATCGGCGAGCACCGCGGGGTCGACCTGCTTGAGGTGGAGATAGCCGATCCGTTCCCCGTACGTCCTGATGAGCTTCACGCTGTCCCCGCCGCAGTACGCGTAGTGGCCGGTGTCGAGGCAGAGGGAGACCAGGTCCGGGTCGGTCGCGTCGAGGAAGCGGTTGACGTTCTCCTCGCTGTCGATGTGCGTGTCGGCGTGCGGGTGCACCACGATCCGCAGCCCGTACCGGTCCCGCACCTCGCGGGCCAGGCGTTCCGTCTGTGTGGTGAGGTCGCGCCACTGCGCGGCGGTGAGGGTGCGGTCCTCCAGCACCTCACCCGTCCTGTCGTCCCGCCAGAACGACGGGATGACCACCAGATGCCCGGCGCCCATCGCCCGGGTGAGTGCCGCGATGCCCGCGACATGCTCCCAGGTCCGGTCCCAGACCGAGGAGCCGTGGTGCAATCCGGTGAAGACGGTGCCCGCGGAGACGGCGAGATTCCGTCGGGCGGTCTCGTCCGCGAGACGGGCGGGGTCGGTCGGCAGATAGCCGTACGGGCCGAGCTCGATCCACTCGTACCCCGCCTCGGAGACCTCGTCGAGGAATCGCTCCCAGGGCACCTGCTGCGGATCGTCGGGGAACCAGACGCCCCACGAATCGGGTGCCGAACCGATGCGGATGCGGGCCGGAGAGGGTACGGAGGAGGTCATATCGCCCACCCTCCAGCCCTCCGGAGGGAGTGTCAAGAGTTCGTCCGAATGTCCGGACAAAGTGTTGACAGGGTTCCGGGCGAGGGCTAGACCTGGGAGCGGCCGTCCGGCCGTGGCCGACTCCCGGGACGCTGTTCCGGGCCGGAGCACCGGGTCGAAGGGATGCGTATGCCTGAGCCGTACGACGTGATCACCATGGGGCGCATCGGGGTGGACATCTACCCGCTCCAGACCGGTGTACCGCTGGCCCGGGTCGAGACCTTCGCGAAGTTCCTCGGCGGCTCGCCGTCCAACGTGGCCGTGGCCGCCGCCCGGCTGGGACGGCGTACGGCTGTGATCACCCGGACCGGCCGGGACGGCTTCGGCGACTACCTCCACCAGGCGCTGGAGGAGTTCGGGGTGGACGACCGCTGGGTGGGCGCCGTCGTGGAGTACCCGACCCCGGTCACCTTCTGCGAGATCTTCCCGCCCGACCACTTCCCGCTCTACTTCTACCGGCAGCCCAAGGCCCCCGACCTGGAGATCCACCCGGAGGAGCTCGACCTGGAAGCGGTGCGGTCCGCCCGGGTGTTCTGGATGACCGGCACCGGGCTGTGCGCCGAACCCAGCCGCACCGCGACCCTCACCGCACTGAGGGCCCGCAGCGCGGCAGCCGCCACGGCGCCGGACGCACCCGGAGCCCCGCGCGCCACCGTCTTCGACCTCGACTGGCGCCCCATGTTCTGGGGTGACGGAAAGGGCGGGGACGACGAAGCCGCCCGCGCCCACTACCGCGAGGCGCTCGCCCACGCCACGGTCGCCGTCGGCAACCTCGACGAGTGCGAGATCGCCACGGGGGAGCGCGAACCGCACGCGGCCGCCCGCGCCCTGCTCGCCGCCGGACCCGAACTGGCCGTCGTCAAACAGGGACCGGACGGCGTCCTCGCCGCCCGCAGGGACGGCACCGTCGCCGAGATCCCGCCCCTGCCCGTCGACGTCGTCAACGGGCTGGGCGCCGGGGACGCGTTCGGCGGTGCCCTCTGCCACGGGCTCCTCGCCGGCTGGGACACCGAGCACGTCATGCGCTACGCCAACGCGGCCGGGGCCATCGTCGCTTCCCGCCTCGCCTGTTCGTCCGCCATGCCCTTCCCGCACGAGGTCGAACAGGCCCTCGCCGACGGGGCGGTCGGCGAGGCTGCGGGGGCCACCCCGTGACCCCGCCCGCCGCGGCCGGCGTCGCCGATCTCGTCCGGCTCCGCGCCCGTCACCCCGAAGCCGTCGCCGAGGCCGCCGCGGCCCGCCGCAGACGCCCTCTCGTCGGGCCCACGGGACGCCTGATGATCATCGCGGCGGACCATCCGGCCCGTGGCGCCCTCGCCGTCGGCGACGACGACCTGGCCATGGCCGACCGCTTCGACCTGCTGGAACGCCTCTGCCTCGCCCTCGCCCGCCCCGGCGTCGACGGGGTGCTCGCGGGCGCCGACGTCCTGGAGGACCTGCTGCTCCTCGGTGCGCTGGAGGACAAGGTCGTCCTCGGTTCGATGAACCGCGGCGGGCTCGCGGGAGCCGCCTTCGAGCTCGACGACCGCTTCACCGGCCACCGCCCCGCCGACCTCGCCCGCCACGGGTACGACGCCGGCAAGCTGCTGCTGAGGATCGACCACGACGACCCGGGCTCCCTGGACACCCTGCACACCGCCGCGCGCGCGGTGGACGAGATGGCCGCGCTCCGGCTGCCGGTCTTCATCGAGCCGTTCCTCTGCCACCGCACCCGGGACGGGCTCCGCACCGACCTGGGCGCCGCGGCCGTGACCACCTCCATCGCCATCGCCTCGGGTCTGGGCGGCACCTCCGCGTACACCTGGCTCAAGGTCCCCGTCACCGACGACCCCGGCGACATGGACCGGGTGATGCGCGCCTCCACCCTCCCCGCCGTCCTGCTCGGCGGGGAGGTCGCGGGGGACCCGGACACGGCGTACGAGAGGTGGCGCGGCGCGCTGCGGCTGCCCACCGTGCAGGGGCTGGTGGTCGGCCGCTCGCTGCTCTACCCCGCCGACGGTGACGTGGCGGGCGCGGTCGACACGGCGGTGGGGCTTCTGTGAACCCGCCGGCGCGGGACCCGCGGACGCGGGGCGTCCGCCCGCACACCGACGCACGGTGTCCGTGGAAGGAACGGGACGACGGGTAGGGATGGAGCCATGACGACCACCGACGAGCAGCAGAGGCACCACCTCCGGGCCGGACACGCGTCACGTGGCCCCTACGCCCTCGACATCGACCCGGAACGGGCAGGGTGGGAGCGGTCGAGTCTGCGCGTCCTGGAACTGGAGCCAGGTGGTGTTCACACCCTCGTCACCGGGGAGAGCGAATGGATCGTCCTGCCGTTGTCCGGCGGCTGTACGGTGCGCACAGCAGGTGAGATCTTTGAACTGCGGGGCAGGAAGAACGTGTTCGGCGCAGCGACGGACTTCGCCTATGTCCCGCGCGACGCCCGCGCCCAGATCGCCTCCGGCGCAGGAGGCCGCTTCGCCCTGGCAGGAGCGAAGTGCGAGCGACGACTCCCCGCTCGCTACGGCCCCGCGCCGGAGGTACCGGTCGAGCTCCGCGGTGCGGGCACCTGCTCGCGCCAGGTGCACAACTTCGCCGCCGCCGACGCGTTCGAGTGCGACCGGCTCATCGCCGTCGAAGTCCTCACCCCCGGGGGCAACTGGTCCTCCTACCCGCCGCACAAGCACGACGAGCACCACCCCGGTACCGAGTCCGTCCTGGAGGAGATCTACTACTTCGAGGTCGAGGGCGACGGCCTCGGCTACCACCGGGTCTCGCCGTCCCGCCCCGGCGGTACGGACGTCCTCGCCGAAGTCGCCACGGGTGACGCGGTCCTCATCCCCGACGGCTGGCACGGCCCGTCCGTCGCCCCGCCCGGCCGCACCCTGTACTACCTGAACGTGATGGCGGGCCCCGGTGCGCGCGAGTGGCTCATCCGCGACCATCCGGACCACCGGTGGATCCGCGACACCTGGCCCGGGCAGGCCGTCGACCCACGACTGCCGCTGCACGATGCGGAGGCCGCCCGGTGACCACACCACGCCGCACGTCCGACGCGACCGCGCCCACCCGCAGGCTCACCACCGCCCAGGCCCTGATCGCCTTCCTCGCCCGGCAGTACACCGAACGCGACGGCCGGCGCCACCGCCTGATCGACGCCACCTGGGGCATCTTCGGCCACGGGAACGTCGCCGGCATCGGACAGGCGCTCGTCGAGTCCGGGCCCGCGATGCCGTACCTCCAGGGCCGCAGCGAACAGGCCATGGTGCACGCCGCCGTCGGATACGCCCGCCAGTCGGGCCGGCTCTCCGCCCACGCCGTCACCACCTCCATCGGCCCCGGCGCCACGAACCTCGTCACCGGCGCCGCTCTCGCCACCGTCAACCACCTGCCCGTGCTCCTCCTCCCCGGCGACACCTTCGCGACCCGCCCCGCGGACCCCGTGCTCCAGCAGCTCGAAGTGCCCCACGCGGGAGACGTGTCGGTCAACGACTGCCTGCGCCCCGTCTCCCGCTACTTCGACCGGATCACCCGCCCCGAAGCGCTGATCCCGGCCGCCCTCCAGGCCATGCGCACCCTCGCCGACCCGGCGGAGACCGGAGCCGTCACCCTCGCGCTGCCGCAGGACGTGCAGGCCGAGGCGTACGACTGGCCGGCGGAGTTCTTCGCGACGCGCGTCTGGAACGTGCGCAGGCCCGCCCCCGACCCGTACGAACTGGAGCAGGCCGTCCGCGCGGTCCGCGCCGCGCGCCGCCCCCTGATCGTCGCGGGCGGCGGCGTCCACCACAGCGCGGCCGAGGAGACGCTCGCCGCCTTCGCCGCCGCCACCCGCATCCCCGTCGCCTCCACCCAGGCGGGCAAGGGCTCCCTGCGCCACGACCACCCCGCCGACGTCGGCGGCATCGGTCACACCGGCACGGCCCCGGCCGACGCGCTCGCCCGCGAGGCCGACCTGGTGATCGGCGTCGGCACCCGCTACACCGACTTCACGACCGCGTCGGGCACCCTCTTCGCCGGCCCGGCCGTCCGCTTCCTCAACCTCAACATCACCGGCTTCGACGCCCACAAGCTCGCCGCGCTCCCCCTCGTCGCGGACGCCCGCACCGCCCTCCAGGCGCTCGGCGAGGCGCTCGGCGCCCGCGGCCACCACGTCGACCCCGCGTACGAGAGCGAGTACACCGACGCCAAGGCCCGCTGGGAGCGGCGCGTCGACGCCGCCTACGCCACCGCCGACCCGGACGCCCGCCCCACCCAGGCCCAGGTCCTCGGCCTGCTCGACGAACTGGTCACCGAGGACGACATCCTGATCAACGCCGCCGGCTCCCTCCCAGGGGACCTCCACAAGCTGTGGCGGGCCCGCTCCCCGCGCCAGTACCACGTCGAATACGGCTACTCCTGCATGGGATACGAGATCCCCGCGGCACTCGGCGTGCAGCTCGCCGCACCGGGCAGGCCCGTCTGGGCCCTCGTCGGCGACGGCACCTATCTGATGAACCCGACCGAGATCGTCACCGCGGTCCAGGAACGCCTGCCCGTCAAGCTCGTCATCCTGCAGAACCACGGATACGCCTCCATCGGCGGCCTCTCCGAGTCCGTCGGCGCCGAACGCCTCGGCACCGCCTACCGGCACCGCACGGCGGAGGGGGCGTTCGACGGCCCCCCGCTGCCCGTCGACCTCGCGGCCAACGCGGCCTCGCTCGGCATGCGGGTGCTGCGGGCGGGCACGGTGGGGGAGCTGCGCGGGGCCCTCGCCGAGGCGCGGGCCGCGGACCGTCCCACTTGTGTCTACGTCGAGACCGAAACGGCAGACACAGTGTCGGGGCCCCCTCCCGCACAGGCGTGGTGGGATGTTCCCGTAGCCGAAACCGCGACCCGCCCGTCGGCGGTCGAGGCCAGGAAAGAGTACGACCGGCAGATCGCAGCCCGACGCCGCCACCTGTGAAGGAGCACTGTCATGAAGACCGTCCACCACTGGATCGGTGGCAAGACCGTCGAGGGCACGTCGGGCGCCTACGGACCGGTCACCGACCCGGCGACCGGCGCCGTCACCACGCAGGTCGCGCTCGCCTCCGCCGAGGACGTCGACACCGCGGTCTCCGCCGCGAGGACCGCGTACGAGACCTGGGGCACCTCCTCGCTCTCCGCCCGCACCGCCGTCCTCTTCCGCTACCGCGCCCTCCTGGACTCCCACCGCGACGAGATCGCCGCGCTGATCACCGCCGAGCACGGCAAGGTGCACTCCGACGCGCTGGGCGAGGTCGCCCGCGGTCTGGAGATCGTCGAGCTGGCCTGCGGCATCACCACCCAGCTCAAGGGTGAGCTGTCGACCGAGGTGTCCAGCCGGGTCGACGTCTCCTCGATCCGCCAGTCGCTCGGTGTCGTCGCCGGCATCACGCCGTTCAACTTCCCGGCCATGGTGCCGATGTGGATGTTCCCGCTGGCCATCGCCTGCGGCAACACCTTCGTCCTGAAGCCCAGCGAGAAGGACCCGTCGGCAGCCAACCTGCTGGCCGAACTGGCCGCCGAGGCGGGGCTCCCCGACGGGGTGCTGAACGTCCTGCACGGGGACAAGGTCGCCGTGGACGGGCTCCTCGCCCACCCCGACGTCGCCGCCGTCTCCTTCGTCGGGTCCACCCCCATCGCCCGCCACATCCACGCCACCGCCACGGCGAACGGCAAGCGGGTCCAGGCCCTCGGCGGCGCGAAGAACCACATGCTGGTCCTCCCGGACGCCGACCTGGACGCCGCGGCCGACGCCGCCGTCTCCGCCGCGTACGGCTCCGCCGGTGAGCGCTGCATGGCCATCTCGGCGGTGGTCGCGGTGAGTTCCGTCGCCGACGAGCTGGTGGCGAAGATCCGCGAGCGCGCCGAGAAGATCAAGATCGGTCCCGGCGCGGATCCCGCCTCCGAGATGGGCCCGCTCATCACCGCCGCCCACCGTGACAAGGTCGCCTCCTACGTCACCGGGGCGGCCGCGCAGGGCGCCGACGTCGTCCTCGACGGCACCGGCCACACGGTCGAGGGCTTCGAGGACGGCCACTGGATCGGCCTGTCCCTGCTGGACAACGTGTCCACGGACTCCGACGCCTACCGTGACGAGATCTTCGGCCCCGTCCTGTGCGTCCTGCGCGTCGCCACGTACGAGGAGGGCGTCGCCCTCATGAACGCCTCGCCGTTCGGCAACGGCACCGCGATCTTCACGCGGGACGGCGGCGCGGCCCGCCGCTTCCAGCTGGAGATCGAGGCCGGCATGGTCGGCGTCAACGTCCCGATCCCCGTGCCGGTGGGCTACCACTCCTTCGGTGGCTGGAAGGACTCGCTCTTCGGCGACCACCACATCTACGGCAACGACGGCGTGCACTTCTACACCCGCGGCAAGGTCGTCACCACCCGCTGGCCCGACCCGGCCGACGCCCCCGCGGGCGTCGACCTCGGCTTCCCCCGCAACCACTGACCCACATCCGGTCCGCCGCCCCCGCCGCGCAGGCGGGGGCGCCCCTGCCGGAAAACCCGTGGCCGGTGGGCGGGTGCCCCGCCATCCTGGGTGCCATGACCGCACCGCGACACGAGATCCGGGCCCGCCACACGGCCGGCACGGTCACCGTCTACCAGGCGTACCGGCCGGACATCGGGCTGCCCGCCGCCCGGGACGGCCGCTTCCCACCGGCCTGGAAGCGCGACCGCATGACGTGGATCAAGCCGAGCTTCCTGTGGATGATGTACCGCTGCGGCTGGGGCGCCAAGGAGGGCCAGGAGACGGTGCTCGCCGTCGAGATCACCCGCGAGGGTTTCGCGTGGGCCCTGGAGAACGCCGAACTCTCGCACTACGTGAGGGGCGTGCACCCCGACCGGGCCACCTGGCAGCGCGGCCTGCGCCGCAGCCCCACCCGTGTCCAGTGGGACCCGGAGCGCGACCTCCATCTGAACCCGCTGCCCTACCGCTCCCTCCAGCTCGGACTGAGCGGAGAGGCGGCACGGCGGTACGCGGACGAGTGGCTGGTCTCGGTCACCGACGTCACGCCGCTCGCGCACGAGATCCACGGTCTCGTCAGGGCGGGCGACCAGGACGCGGCGGCCCGGCTGCTCCCGGCGGAGACGCCGCTCACCGGCCTCGGCGCGCCCCGGCCCGTACCGGCGGGCCGGTGAACGCCGGGACCCGCCCGGTGGCCCTGGTCACGGGAGCCGGGCGGTCGGCGGGGATCGCAGCCTCCGTGGTGCTGGACCTGGCACGGACCGGCTGGGACGTGGCCTTCACCTACTGGACGCCGTACGACGCGCGGATGGCGTGGGGCGCGGACCCGGGTGCGGAGGACGCGCTCGGCAAGGCTGCGGCGGCCCTCGGGGCGACGACACTCGCCGTCGAGGCGGACCTGAGCGACCCGGCCGTGCCGGCCCAGCTCTTCGAGCGCGTCGAGCGCGAGCGGGGAAGCGTGACCGCCCTGGTGCTCTGCCACGCCGAGTCGGTCGACTCCGGCCTGCTGGACACCACCGTGGAGAGCTTCGACCGGCACTTCGCGGTCAACGCGCGCGCCACCTGGCTGCTGATCCGCGAGTACGGGCTCCGCTTCACCGGGCGGCACGGAACCGGGCGGATCGTCAGCCTGACCAGCGACCACACCGCCGGGAACCTGCCGTACGGGGCGAGCAAGGGGGCGATGGACCGGATCACGCTGGCCGCCTCCCACGAACTGGCCCACCTCGGAGTGACCTGCAACGCCGTCAACCCCGGTCCCACCGACACCGGATGGATGGCGGAGGACCAGAAGGCGGACCTGGCGCGCCACACCCCCCTGGGGCGTCTCGGGATGCCGCAGGACTGCGCGAACCTGGTCACCTTCCTCTGCTCGGCTGAGGGCGGCTGGGTCAACGGCCAGCTGCTGCAGAGCAACGGCGGGCTCGGATAGCGGGCAGCGGCCCGGCGCGCCGGACGACCGTCAGCGGACCGTAGCGAAGTCCCAGGTCAGCATGGCGAACACCCCGTCGTCCGCCGCGCCCGCCGAGCGGTAGGCGGCGAGCGCCGCCTCGTTGTCGCGCTCCACGCCCACCCACATGTCGTAGCAGCCGCGCCCCCGGGCCTCGCCGGCCAGGGCCTCCGTCAGGGCACGCCCGATGCCCCGGCGGCGGTGCGCCTCGTCGACGGAGAGCTCGTACAGGCACATCTCGGTGCCCTTGTCCGGGTGGAGCATCTCGATGCCCGAGACGAACCCCGCCGGGGCGCCGTCCACGTAGGCGATCAGCATCAGATGACCGTCCGCCGCGAGGAAGCGGTCCGCCCACCCGGGGCGCGGCGGGGCGTCGTAGAGGTGCGCGGCGGCGAGGAGCTCCGCCGTGGTGGTGGCGGGACGGATACGGAATCCGGTGTTGGTGCCGGTGTCCATATATAGGGCCTTTCGTGACGGCGGTGTACCGCATGCGGAGTACGGGAGGAGGAGGCCGTACCTCCCAGGGATGCCGTACACCTCCCCCCGGGGGCACCCAGGTCCGTCGGCGGCTCCGTCTAGGGTCGAGGCATGGAGAAACCGACTTCCCGGTGGCGTCACCGGCTGCCCCGCACCCCAGGCCGGTGGGCCGCGGTCGTCGCCGCCCTCGCCGTCCTCGTGGGCGCCGGTACCTGGACCGCCGCCGCAGACGACGACAGTAAGCCGTCCGTGCACCGGCAGGACCGGATGATGAAGATGAACGGGGTGTCGGTCGACACCTCGTACTTCACCACCGGGGGCTCGGAGCGCCGCCCGGCCGTCCTCATCGGGCACGGCTTCGGCGGCAGCAAGAACGACGTGCGCGCCCAGGCCGAGAAGCTGGCAGCCGACGGGTACGCCGTGATGACCTGGTCCGCCCGCGGATTCGGGAGGACCACCGGGGAGATCACGCTCAACGCCCCCGACGCCGAGGTCGAGGACGTCTCCGGACTCATCGACTGGCTGGCACAGCGTCCCGAGGTGGAGCTCGACGCGAAGGGCGACCCGCGCGTCGGAGTCACCGGCGCGTCCTACGGTGGCGCCATCTCGCTGCTCGCAGCCGGGCACGACGACCGGGTCGACGCCATCGCCCCGGTCATCAGCTACTGGAACCTCGCGGACGCGCTCTTCCCGAACGGCGTGTTCAAGAAGCTCTGGGCCGGGATCTTCGTCAGCTCCGGTGGCGGCTGCGAGCGGTTCTCGAAGCAGCTGTGCGACATGTACGAGCGGGTCGCCGTCAACGGCAAGCCGGACGCCGCAGCGCGCCAGCTCCTGACGGAACGTTCCCCCGAGGCCGTGGCCGACCGCATCGACGTACCCGCGCTGATCCTCCAGGGACAGAGCGACTCGCTCTTCCCGCTCGGCCAGTCCGACGCCATGGCCAGGGCCATCGAGAAGAACGGCGCCCCGGTGTCCGTCGACTGGATCGCCGGAGGCCACGACGGCGGCGACGACGAGGGCGACCGTGTCCAGGGCCGGGTCGGCGACTGGTTCGACCGGTACCTGAAGGAGGACAAGGGCGCCGACACGGGGCCGGGATTCCGCGTGACCCGGACCGGCGGCGTCGACTCCACCGACGGCGCGGCCCTCAAGCGCGGCGCGAGCAGCGCGACGTACCCGGGTCTGACCAGCGGCGGCCGGAAGATCCCCCTGACCGGAGCGGGGCAGCCCGGCGCGGGCCCGCAGGGCATCACACCCGGCGGTCAGGACGCCCCCTCGAACGGTGACCAGGACGCCCCCTCCGACAGCGGTGAGGGCGCCTCCTCGACCGGTGGTCAGGACGCCTCCTCGGCCGGTGGTCAGGGCGGCGGGGGCCGGAGCGCCGCTGCCGGCGGCGTCACCCAGACCTTCCGCAACCCCGCCGGGGCCAATCCGCCCTCCATCTCCGCCGTCCCCGGCATCGGAGGCGGGCTCTCCCAGCTGTCCTCGCTCGGCGTCGGGTTCTCCCTCGACTTCCCCGGGCAGTACGCGCGCTTCGAATCGGCCCCGCTGGACAGCACGGTCCACGTCACCGGATCGCCCACGGTCAGGGTGAACGTCACGGCGGACCACGGTGACGCGGTCCTGTTCGGCAAGGTCTACGACGTGTCGCCGGACGGGAAGCAGCAGGTGCTGCCCTCGCAGCTCGTCTCCCCGTACCGGATCACCCCCGGTCAGCAGGGCAAGCCGGTCGAGCTGGCCCTGCCCGCCGTCGACCACGAGGTCGAGGCCGGGCACCGGCTCCGCCTCGTCCTCTCCGCGACCGACCTCGCCTACGCCTCACCCGCCGAGCCCGCGACGTACACCGTCTCCCTCGACGGGCCGCTGACCGTGCCCACCGCACCCGGCGTGAGGACCGCGGCCGCCACGCTCCCCTGGTGGACCTGGGGACTCCCGGCCGCCGCGCTCGTCATCGCCGCCGCGCTCCTGCTCACCGCGCGCCGGCGCACCGCGACCCCCGCCCCCGACCCGGCGCTGGCCGACGTGCCGCTCCAGATCACGGACCTGTCCAAGAAGTACGCGAAGTCCTCGGACCGGTACGCCGTCCGGGACCTCGGCTTCCGGGTCGAGAAGGGGCAGGTCCTCGGCCTGCTCGGACCGAACGGCGCGGGCAAGACCACCACCCTGCGCATGCTGATGGGGCTCATCACCCCCGACGCCGGGGAGATCCGCGTCTTCGGACACGCGATCCGCCCCGGGGCGCCCGTGCTGTCCCGCGTGGGGTCCTTCGTCGAGGGCGCGGGCTTCCTCCCGCACCTGTCGGGCCGCTCCAACCTGGAGCTGTACTGGCAGGCCACCGGGCGGCCCGCCGAGGACGCCCACATCGGCGAGGCGCTGGAGATCGCCGGCCTCGGCGACGCCCTGGCCCGCGCCGTGCGCACCTACTCCCAGGGCATGCGGCAGCGCCTCGCCATCGCCCAGGCCATGCTCGGCATGCCGGACCTCCTCATCCTCGACGAACCGACCAACGGGCTGGACCCGCCCCAGATCCGCGAGATGCGGGACGTGATGATCCGGTACGCGGCCGGGGGCCGGACCGTGATCGTCTCCAGCCACCTCCTCTCCGAGGTCGAACAGTCCTGCACCCACCTCGTGGTCATGGACCGCGGGCGGCTGGTCCAGGCCGGTCCGGTCGCCGAGATCACCGGGTCCGGCGACATGCTGCTCGTCACCACGGCCACCGAGGTCGCCGAACCGGTCGTGCGGAAGGTGGCCGCACTCCCGGGCATCGCCTCCGCCGTCCCCCTGGACGAAGGCCACGGCCTGCTGGTCCGCCTCGACGGCGCCACGGCGGCGCAGCTGGTCGCCGAACTGGTGCGTCTCGACGTGCCGGTGACGGGCGTCGGGCCGCACCGCCGCCTGGAGGACGCGTTCCTCACCCTCATCTCCCAAGGATCCGCATGAGCTCCGCACCAGAGATCCAGGCACTCGCCGAAGCCCCCGGATACCACGCCCGCCGCACCCTGCCGCTGCGCGTGGAGGCGATGAGACAGCTGCGCAGGCGGCGCACCCTGCTCATGGGCGGGGTGCTGGCCGCCCTGCCGTTCATCCTGATCATCGCCTTCGCCATCGGCGGCACCCCGGACGGTGAAGGGGGAGGCGGCGGAGGCGGCTCCCGGATCAACCTCATGGACGTCGCGACCGAGTCCGCTGCGAACTTCGCGGCGACCTGCCTCTTCGTCTCCGCCGGCTTCCTGCTGGTGGTGCCGGTGGCCCTGTTCTGCGGGGACACCGTGGCATCCGAGGCGAGCTGGTCCTCGCTGCGCTACCTGCTCGCGGCGCCCGTGCCCCGGTCCAGGCTGCTGTGGAGCAAGCTCGTCGTCGCGCTCGGCTTCAGCCTCGCCGCGATGGTGCTGCTGCCGCTCGTCGCACTGGCCGCGGGAGCCGCCGCGTACGGCTGGGGGCCGCTCGAACTGCCCACCGGGGGTGCGCTCGCCACCTCGGACACCGTGCCGCGCCTCGCGCTCGTCGTCGCCTTCGTCTTCGTCTCCCAGCTCGTCACCGCGGGGCTGGCGTTCTGGCTGTCGACGAAGACGGACGCACCGCTCGGCGCGGTGGGCGGCGCGGTCGGGCTGACCATCGTCGGCAACGTCCTGGACGCGGTCACCGCGCTCGGTTCCTGGCGCGAGTTCCTGCCCGCGCACTGGCAGTTCGCCTGGGCCGACGCGCTCCAGCCCGATCTCGAATGGGGAGGGATGGCCAAGGGCGCCGCCGTGTCGGTGACCTATGCCCTGATCCTGTTCGCGCTCGCCTTCCGAGGGTTCAGTCGTAAGGACATCGTGTCCTGACCCTGATGTTCCGCCACGTCACGGCCCGTCGTTGCACCATCGAGACGGTTCCGCAACGCTTCTGACGACTCCGCCCGGACCCCTCACACGTCACATTCACAGATGTCGACGACGTGGGGGGTACGGATGGAACGCAGGGCAAGGACGTACAGGGGAGCGCTCGCACTGCTGGTGGCGGGCGGGGTCCTGATGACCGGGTGCAGCGGATCGGGCACGACCAACGACTCCGCCGCCGAACGCGGTGTCGCCGGCAGCGGCGGACCGGCCGGGGGCAACCCGGCCCCCGCCGCCCCGGGGCAGCGGGAGGACGGGGCGAGTGCGGCGGAGGACGGCCTCGCGCGGGAGAGCGCGGCGCCCGACTACCTGTCCACCTTCGCCCTCGACGTGGACACCGCGAGCTACGGATACGCGCGCCGCACCCTGGACGACGGGCAGCTGCCGGCCGCCGGCACGGTGCGCCCGGAGGAATTCGTCAACAGCTTCCGCCAGGGCTACGAGCGGCCGAAGGGCAACGGCTTCTCGGTGAGCGTCGACGGCGCCCGGCCCGATGCCTCCGACTGGTCCCTCGTACGGGTCGGGCTGGCCACGAAGGCCGCCTCCGACGCCGGCGAACGCCCGCCCGCCGCCCTCACCTTCGTCGTCGACATCTCCGGATCGATGGCCGAACCCGGCCGCCTCGACCTGGCGAAGACCTCGCTGGGCATCCTCACCGACGAACTGCGCGACGACGACTCCGTCTCCCTGGTCACCTTCAGCGACGAGGCCGAGACCCGGCTGCCGATGACTCGCCTCCGGGGCAACCGCACCAAGGTCAGGGACGCCGTCGAGGCGATGGAGCCCGCCGACTCCACGAACGTGGCGGCCGGCGTCGAGCGGGGCTACGAGGAAGCGGTCGAGGGCCACCGCAAAGGCGCCACCAACCGGGTCGTCCTGCTCTCCGACGCGCTCGCCAACACCGGTGAGACGGACGCCGACGCGATCCTGGAGCGGATCGGGGACGCACGCGAGGAGCACGGCATCACCCTGTTCGGCGTGGGGGTCGGCAGCGACTACGGCGACGCGCTGATGGAACGCCTCACCAACAAGGGCGACGGCAACACCACCTACATCGCCGACGAGACCCAGGCCAGGAAGGTCTTCGTCGACCAGCTGCCCGCCCACGTCGAGCTCCGGGCCCGTGACGCCAAGGCCCAGGTCGAGTTCGACCGTAGGACCGTCGAGCAGTTCCGGCTGATCGGCTACGAGGACCGCAAGGTCGCCGACGAGGACTTCCGTGACGACAGCGTCGACGGCGGCGAGGTCGGCCCCGGCCACACCGTGACCGCTCTCTACGCCGTACGGCTCCGTGAGGGAGCCTCCGGTCACGTGGCGACGGCGACGGTGCGCTGGCTGGACCCGAAGACACGGAAGGCGCACGAGGAGACCGGGTCGGTGGCGACCGGCGCGATCGGCGGAAAGCTGTGGGACGGCGCCGGCGCACGGCTCCAGGTGACGGCGGTGGCCGCCTACTTCGCGGACACCCTGCGCGGCGGCGAGCTGCCGGGGACGCCCGCGCTCGGTGAACTCGCCTCCCGGGCGCGGAAGCTGGCCTCCTCCACCGAGGACAGCTCGGTGGAGAAGCTCGCGACGATGATCGAACAGGCCGACCGGATCAGGAGCGGCGGCGGCGGACCGCAGGATGACGGCGGTGAGGGCGAGATCGGCTGACACGAACAGGCCGGGCCCGGCAGGGAACGCCTCTGCCGGGCCCGGCCTGTCGGTGGCTGCTGGTAGAACATCGCACAGCCATCGAACGGACCGTCAGGAGCGCCGCCTTGTCCTATGTCCACCATGTCGAGCACGTGGAGCAGTTCCACGGACTGCCCGTCTTCACCTTCCCGCCGTACGCGGACCCCGCGGATCTGCCCGACGCGGCCGCCGTCGCCTGGCGCCTCCACTGCGGTCCGTACGCGACCGACGAGGACTCCGGTTCGTACTGGACGCGGTTCACCGAGTCGGTCGACCTGGGGAAGATACGGGCCCTGGTCTTCGGCAGCCCCTGGTTCGACGGAGACGGCGGGAGCGACCTGGGTGAACTGCTGGCGTTACAGCCCCGGTTGGGCGGGCTCGAAGCGGTGTTCCTCGGCGATCTGGAGGACGAGGAGGCGATGATCTCCACGATCGGGCTGACGGACCTCACGGACCTTCTCGATGCGTTCCCCGGGCTGCGGGAGCTGGCCATGCGCGGCGGGGAGGGCCTGGAGTTCCCCCTGACGGGCCACGAAGGGCTGCGGGTGCTGCGCGTCGAATCCGGCGGCCTGCCCCCCGCGGCGGCGGCCCGGATCGCCGCCGCCGAGCTGCCGGCGCTGGAGCGCCTGGACCTGTGGCTGGGCGACGAGGACTACGGCGGTGGCACCACGGTCGAGGACCTCGCCCCGCTGTTCACCGGCGTGGGCAAGCCCGCGCTGCGTCACCTGGGGCTGCAGAACAGCGCGATCCAGGACGAGCTGGCCGCGGAGCTGGCCTCCGCGCCGGTCGTGGGCCGGCTGAGGTCGCTGAGCCTGTCGATGGGCACGTTCGGGGACGAGGGGGCGGAGGCGTTGCTGGGCGGGCAGCCGCTCACCCACCTGCGGGAGCTGGACCTCTCGCACCACTTCCTGAGCAGGGAGATGATGCTGCGGCTCTGGACCGGGCTGGAGCCGCACGGGGTGCGCGTGAACCTCACCGACCGCCAGGAGGAGGAGGACGACGACCCCGACTGGGCCGAGGAGCCCGGCAGGTACATCGCGGTCGCCGAATGACCGTCCTCGCGGCTCTCCCACCGTCCCGTTCCGCCGCCGTCGAAAGGCACCCACGATGACCCGTGCCCCCGAGTTCCAGGACCCGGACGACCTCCTGCTCGTCAGCCGCTACCTGAACGGCCGGCACCCCTGGCTGGACCCCGCCGGGCAGGTGCCGTACGCGCACGTGCTGTACGCCGCGGCCGTGTCGGGGCGGGCCCCCGCCGACGTCGTGTCCCGGCTGGTCACCCTGGGGTACGCCGATGTCCAGCACTCCGGGTCCCCCTGGCCCGCCTCCGTGGACATCGAGGACGCCGCACTGGTCAAGAGGGAGGGGTCCGAGAGGTACCTGCGGCAGTGGATCGATGTCGGTGAGCCGGTCTCCCTGCTCGAGATCGTCGGGACGGCGGGGCACGCCAGGCGCTCACCCGCCGATGTCGCGACCCGGCTGACCGCACTCGGCTACCGGCTCGGGGGCAGCGCTCCGCTGCCCGGGACGCCGAATCCCCGCGACGTCATGCTGCTCCGCACAGCCCGCGGGGGACAGGGAGACTGGCTGGGCTGGGGCGACGAGGCGTCCGCCGCGCATGTGCTCGACGTGGCCGCGTACCTGGCCTGCAGTCCGCTGACCGCCGCCGCGCGGCTCGCGGCGCTCGGCCTCCGGCTGCCGTACACCCCCGAACCGGACGACGAGCGGATCCTCACGTTCGCCACCACGTACCGCGCCCACTACCCCGGCCGCTACTCGTCGGCACCCGTCGGGCACGTCCTCGCCGTCGCGCGGGAGACGGGACGCAGTCCCTCGGACATCGTCGCCCGGTTGAAGATGCTGGGGGTCGGGCGGCCGGACGGCACGGTGCCCGAGTCCCCCCAGGACGACGACTTCGTCCTCCTCAGCGAGGAACTCGACGGCCGCGAACCATGGTTGGTGAAGAACACCGTCGTCGGGCTGCGGATGGGGCACATCCTGCGCGCCTCCCTCGTCACCGGGCGGACCCCCGCCGCGATCACCGCGCGGCTGGCCGAGCTGGGGCACACGCTGCACGAGAACGCGAAGCTGCCCGAGACCGCCGACGAGGCGGACATCCGGCTGCTGGAGACCGTCGACCGCTCGTACCTGGACCGCGTCCACCTGGAGCACGTCCTGCGCAGCGCCGGACTGACGGGCCGGAGCCCGGCGGACGTCGCCGCGCGGCTGACGGCCCTCGGCCACACACTGCCCGACGAGGTGGAGTACCCGGAGACACGAGGGGTTCTCGCCGCGTCGTGAGAAGACGTCGTGAGGAGACGTCGTGAGCGGACGTCCTGGAGAGACCACCTGAAATGACGTCCGCCCTGACTGCCGCTCGGCAGCCAGGGCGGACAGCGCCGGGCTCAGGCCAGGTGGAACACCTCGCTCAGCGGGACCATGGCCTCGTCGGCGGCCTCCGACTGCTCGAAGAACTCACCCATCTCCCGCTGCCACCGTGCGTTGACCTCGGTCGTCGCCATCGCCTCCCTGGCCGCGTCGAAGTCCTCCGTCTCCAGGTAGCCGACCAGCAGGCCGTCCTCGCGGAGGAACAGCGAGTAGTTGTGCCAGCCCGCTTCCGACAGCGCGGCGAGCATCTCCGGCCACACCGCGGCATGGCGCTCGCGGTACTCGTCCTTGCGGTCCTCACGGACCTTCAGCAGAAAGCAGACGCGCTGCATGGAGCCGTTCCCCCCGGTCAGAAGTCGAACGTGTCGATGTTCTTGGAGTCGAAGACGGTCGGCTCACCCAGGATGACCTCGCCGTCCTTGCCGACGGTGTACTCGCCGAGCTTGCCCGCCTCGAACTTCTCGCCCTCCGCGCCGGTGATCTGCCCCGACGCCAGCGCGGCGGCCGCGTACGAGCCGAGGTAGCCGAGCTCCTCCGGGTTCCAGAGCGAGAACTGCTCGACGGTGCCGTCCTTGACGTACTTGCGCATCTGGTTCGGCGTGCCGAGCCCGTTGAGCACGACCTTCCCCTTGTACGAGGAGTCGCTCAGGTAGCGCGCGGCCGCCGCGATGCCGACCGTCGTGGGGGAGATGATGCCCTTGAGGTCCGGGTAGGCCTGCATGAGGCCCTGCGTCTGCTGGAAGGACTTCTGGTCAGCGTCGTCGCCGTACGCCACCTTGACCAGCTTCATGTCCTTGTACTTCGGGAGCTTCAGCTCCTCCTTCATGTACTCGATCCAGGTGTTCTGGTTCGTCGCGTTCTGAGTGGCCGACAGGATCGCGACCTTGCCCTTGTAGCCGATCTGCTCGCCGAGGTGCTGGACCAGGCTGCGGCCGATCTCCTCGGAGCTGGCCTGGTTGATGAAGAGCTGACGGCAGTCCTTCGCGGTGTCCGAGTCGTACGCGACAACCTTGATGTCCTTCTTCATGGCCTGCTTGAGCGGGCCGCAGACCGCGTTCGGGTCGTTCGCCGCGATGAGGATCGCGTCCTGGCGCTGCTGGATCAGGGTGTTGATGTAGGAGACCTGCGAGGACGCGTTCGCGTCGGACGGGCCGACCTCCTTGCCCGTGCCGCCGTACTCCTTCGCCGCCGCGATGCCCGCCTCGTCGACGATCTTCTCGTACGGGTTGTTGATCTGCTTCGGCAGGAAACCGAGCTTCAGCCCCTTCTTCAGCGGGGCGTCCGGGTCGGCCTTCGCCGAGCTGCCGGCCTTCGCGCCGCCGGTGTCCTCGCTGTCCTTCGTGGTGCCGGAACAGGCCGTGAGGGCGAGGGCGAGGGAGACGGCGGTGGCTGCGGTCGCGACGGCGCGGCGCCCGGCGGCATTGCGGAGCATCATGGCGGCGTGTGCCTTTCGAAGAAGGGGAGGAGGGACTACTGCTGGGGCGCGGGGGTGTTCGCGGCCCGCCTGTGCCGTCGTTCGACGACCGCGGCGACGACCCGTGGGGTCAGGACGGAGGCCACGAGCAGCAGCCCGGTCACGATGACCTGCACCTCGTTGGCGATGTCGTTGAGCGTGAGCAGGTTCTTCAGCAGGCCGATCAGCAGGACACCGGCGACCGCGCCGAAGAGCGTGCCCTTGCCGCCGTCGAAGTCGATGCCGCCGAGCAGGACGGACGCGATGACGAGCATCTCGAAGCCGAGTCCGTTGTCCGCGCGGGCACTTCCGTACCGGAGGGTGAAGACGACCCCCGCGAAGGCGGAGAACAGGCCGGTGACCACGAAGAGCAGCAGCTTGATCCGCTTGACCCGGATCCCGGCGAAGTACGCGGCCTCCTCCTGGGCGCCGATCGCGAAGAGGGAGCGGCCCAGCCCGGTGGCGTGCAGCACCACGGCGGTGACCGCGGCCAGGACGACGAAGAGCAGCACGGGATACGTGAGGAAGGTGCCGGGGACGGTCGTGGTGTCCACGGCCCAGTCCGCGTAGACCTGAGGGAAGTCCGTCACCGCGTCGCTGCCGAGCGCCACAGACGCCAGGCCCCGGTAGAGCGCCAGGGTGCCGATGGTGACGGCCAGGGACGGCAGCCCCACCTTGGTGACCAGCCATCCGTTGAGGAGGCCTCCCGCGACGCCCACCAGGAGCACCACCGGGACGATCGTCTCGAAGGCCCAGCCGGCCTCCCACAGCGCGCCGGTCAGCGCGCTGCCCAGGCCCAGCATGGAGGCGACCGACAGGTCGACCTGTCCGGCGACGACCAGCAGGGTCATCGGCAGGGCGATGAGGGCGACCTCGGCGATGTCGTTGAAGGCGAACGCGAGGTTCTCGGTCGAACCGAACCCCTCGGTGGTGCCCAGCCCGACGACGAGGACCGCCACCAGCAGGACACCGACCGCGGTGTCCCAGCGCAGCGCCAGGGCGCGCACGAGGGAGGGTTTCGTCACGGCGCGCGGTGCGGAGGCCGTCTTCGTGTCAGGCGCCGTGGTCATGGCGGGCGTTCCTCTTCCTCAGGGCGGCGGTCATCCGCAGGTTCACGATCCGGTCGACGCTGATGGCCAGCAGGAGGAGCGCGCCGGTGATGGCGCCCTGCCAGAAGGAGTCCACCTTGAGCACGACCAGGACGCTGCCGATGGTGGTGAGCAGCAGGGCACCGAGCGCGGCGCCCCAGACGGTGCCGGTGCCGCCGGTGATCGCGACACCGCCGACGACGACGGCGCTGACGACGGTCAGCTCCCAGCCGTGCGCGTTGTCCGCGACGACCGTGCCGAAGCGGGCCAGCCACAGGGCACCGGCGAAGCCGGCGACGGCCCCGGAGAAGGCGTACGCGGCGAGCACCCGGCGGCGGATCGGGATGCCGGCGAGGCGGGCGGCCTCGGGGCTCGACCCGATGGCGTACAGCTCACGCCCCGAGCGGTAGCCGCGCAGGAAGTACGCCGTCGCCGCGAGCAGGACGACCGCGATCAGCGGCAGGTACGGGATGCCCAGCACGCTGCCGCTGCCGAGGCCCAGGACCGCGTCCGGCACGTCGGAGGCGCTGATCTGCTCGCCCTGCGCCCACCAGTAGTCGACGCCCTGGATGATGTAGAGCATGCCCAGGGTCACGACGAGCGCGGGGACCTTGCCGAAGCTGACGAGGGCGCCGGAGACGAGCCCGCAGACGATCCCGATGGCGATGCCGAGCAGCATCACCGTCAGCACACCGTGGTCGCTCCCGGCGACGAACTTGCCGCAGGCGAAGGCGGACAGCCCGACGACGGAGCCGACGGACAGGTCGATGTTGCGCGTGATCACGACGGCGGACTGGCCGACGGCGAGCAGCACCAGGATCGACGCGTTGAGCAGCAGGTCCTTGACGCCCTGGTCGGACAGGAAGCGCGGATTGGCCAGGTAGGTGCCGACGATCAGCAGGGCCAGGGCCCCCGCGATGGAGATCTCGCGCGCCCGGAAGACCGCGTCCACGAGCGAGGAGGCACTCCGCTCCGGCGCTTTCGCGGTGTCCGGAGGGCTCTCGATGGTGGTGGTCATGCCGCTGCCCTCTCGTTGCGTCCGGTGGCCGCGGCCATGACCGACTCCTCGGTGGCGCCCGCGCGCGGGATCTCGGCGACGAGCCGGCCCTCGTGCATCACGAGCACCCGGTCGGCCATGCCGATGACCTCGGGGAGGTCGGAGGAGATCATCAGTACGGCGAGGCCGTCCGCCGCGAGCAAGGAGAGCAGCCGGTGCACCTCCGCCTTGGTGCCGACGTCGATCCCGCGGGTCGGTTCGTCGACGATCAGCACGGCGGGGCCGGTCGCCAGCCACTTCGCGAGGACGACCTTCTGCTGGTTGCCGCCGGAGAGCACGCCCACGGTGTCGGCCAGCCGGTTGTACTTGAGCTGGAGCCGCACCGCCCAGTCGGCGGCCCGGTCGTGCTCCAGGGCCCTGCTGACGAGCCCGCGCTTACGGACCTCGGTCAGGCCGGTCAGGCCGATGTTGCGCTCGATCGACATATCCATGACCAGTCCGCGCTGGCGCCGGTCCTCGGGCACCAGCGCGAGCCCGGCGTCCATCGCGGCGGTCGGTGAACCGGGGCGCAGCACCGTGCCCGCCACCTTCACCTCGCCCGCGTCGGGGCGGTCGACGCCGAAGACCGCCTGGGCGACCTCCGTGCGCCCGGCGCCGACGAGTCCGGCGAGGGCGACGATCTCGCCGCGGCGGACGTCGAAGGACACGTCGCGGAAGACGCCCTCGCGGGTCAGCCGGTGCACCGAGAGGGCGACCTCGCCGACCTCGGCGTCCTGCTTGGGGTAGAGGTCGTCGAGGTCACGGCCGACCATCCTGCGCACCAGGTCGTCCTCGGTGAGACCCTCCAGTGGCTCCGAGGAGATCCACCGGCCGTCGCGCAGGGTCGTGACGCGCTGGCACAGTTCGAAGATCTCGTCGAGGCGGTGCGAGATGAACAGCACCGCCGCGCCCTCGGAGCGCAGCGTCCGGACGACGGAGAAGAGCCTGGCGGTCTCGCTGCCGGTCAGGGCGGCGGTGGGCTCGTCCATGATCAGGACGCGCGCGTCGAAGGAGAGCGCCTTGGCGATCTCCACGATCTGCTGGTCGGCGATCGAGAGTCCGCGGGCGGGCCGGTCCGGTGCCAGGTCGACGCCGAGCCTGCGCATGAGGGCTGCGGTGGTCTCGTGGACGGCCCTGCGGTCGATCCGGCCCAGGGACCGCCGGGGCTGGCGGCCCATGAAGATGTTCTCCGCGATGGACAGGTCGGGGAAGAGCGTCGGCTCCTGGTAGATGACGGCGATGCCGGCGTCCCGTGCGTCCGCCGGGCCGTGGAAGACGACGGGCTCACCGTCGAGGAGCACCTCGCCGCTGTCCGGGCGGTGCACCCCGGCGAGGGCCTTGATCAGGGTCGATTTGCCGGCGCCGTTCTCCCCCGCGAGTGCGTGCGCCTCGCCGGGGAACAACCGCAGGGACACGTCCTGCAGGGCCCGTACGGCACCGAAGGACTTGCTCACGCCCTTCAGGGCCAGGACCGGGGCCGGGTCCGGGGCGGACTGGTTCATGGGAGCTCCTCAGCGGTGGGACTGTTCCGCTCCACCCGCCGTGAAAGGTTTCAATGAGGTTGCTCGGAAGCTAAACGGGGATTGCGGGCACAGTCAATGGGTTGATGCCGAGAAGTTCCAGGAAGCGGGCGGATGTGCGGACTGCATGGGGGGAATGGGGAGGTGGTCTTGACAGTGTTCGGGGAGGCCCACTATCTTCCCGCTTTTTGAATCGATTCATGCAACGGCCACGCACCGCGCCTCTCACAGGTGCGCACCAGGAGCTCCCGCCTCAGGGGCCGGGGGTGGGTCCGGCGACCGCCGGATGCTCCGGCCCGAGGAGGACGACCAGTCCCGCCCGGCCGGGCACGGGCACCGGGACCCGGTGCCAGCCCGCGCGCCGGTAGAAGCGCAGCGTCGCCTCCGCACCCGCGGACGTGAGCAGCCAGCACCGTCCGTCCGGGGCGGCCCGGGTGACCGCCGCCAGCAGTTCCGCGCCGAGCCCGGTGCCGCGCGCGTCCGGGGTGACCGCCAGTTCGTCGACCTCCAAGGCCCCGCTGAGCCACGTCTCGGTGCGGCCGGGCCCCAAGGCCTCGGCGACATGCCCGTAGCTCCGGTCGGAGGGGAAGGCGCGGGGCGTGGTCCAGGCGGTCGCGAAGCCGCTCACCGTGTCCCCGTCGAGGGCCAGCGCGGCGGTGAACCCCGGGCGTCCGGCGTCGGCGGCGAGCCGCTCGGTGTACCGCGCGCCCGCCGAGCGGTCCTCGTTCCACGGCGGCGCCGAGAACACGTCGGCGTAGACCCGCCGGATCCCGTCGGCGTACGCCGGAAGGCTCCCGCTCCCGACCAGTCGGACCCGCATGACCGCACCACTCCCCGTCCCTGGACCGATCCGCACAGGATAGGACGCACACCTGCGGCGCCTCAGGGGGCCGCCCGACCCACGGCGTCGGCGCCCGCGCAGGGTGCGACCACTGCCGTCACCGGGGTCAGTGCATCCTGGTCACCTCTGCGGCTCCGGGCGGGAGCGGCCTCCGCCGCTGCCACTCCTGTGCCAGCTCGGTCGGGAACCGGCGCCCGCTGCGGGCCAGCACCACGCCCTCCACCAGCAGGAGTTCGTCCCCGCCGCCGAAGCGTTCCTCCGCCGCGCCGAGACCGCGCCAGCGGCCGGGGCCGCCACGCCCCGCCGTGGAACGCAGCCGGGTGGTGCCGTAACTGCTCCGGTCCAGGACGTGGACGAGGCCGTCACTGATCCGCAGGGTCAGATGGACGCGGCTCAGGCCGGTGGTCCGCCCGGGAGGGACCAGGCCGTGGAGCGCGATGCCGCCCGGCCCGGGTGCCCGCCCGACCGGCACCGTGGTGCCGTTCTCCAGGGTGAACCTGGCCTTCAGCTCCCCGTCCAGCAGCAGCTTCAGCTGGACCGTCGCCGTGCGCGGACCGTCGTCGACGAGGACACCGCCGTGCATCTCGCAGGTCGGGGCGGTCCCGCGCATCCTGGGGAGCAGGGCCGCGGAGCCCTTGGTGGTGTCGTACAGCGTGCAGCGCCGTTCCTCGCACCGCCAGTTGCGGGACACCACGTCGAAGCGGGGCCGGCGGTGGGTGTCCAGCAGCCCCTGCTTCTTGAGGACGTCCTCCTCCAGCTTCATGGAGATGGCCGAGGCGTGCGCGAGGCCCATGTCGACGGGAGCGAGGCGCACGGTGCCGCCCGGGCCCGGGAGCGGCTCCAGGAAGTCGTCCGTGTTGCCCTGGAGCCAGGGGCGTTCGCCGCGGGCGCCGCGGAAGCGGTCGCCCGTGATGACGGGGATGCCCGTCAGCTCGCAGAGCTCCAGCAGCCGGTCGTCCGCGTCGGGCAGCTCCTCGACGAGTCCGCGCCGGACCCAGCTGCCGAGCTGCCGGATGTCCCCCAGGTCGCTGAACTCCCGCCGTCCGCCGTGCCGCAGGCTCCTGTCGGCCACCAGATAGAGCTTGACGTCCGGGTCGCGGGCCAGCTCCTTCGCGGCGTCGACGAGCAGGCGCAGCCGCCGAAGGGAGCGCGCGCCGGGCTCCCCGAGCCGCCGGTCGCGCACCACGTTGGACAGGTCCACGAGGAAGCACGCCTCGTTGAAGTCCGTGGTCAAGTGGTCGTCCATCGGGTCACCCTCCGCGCGGCAGGACGCTACTCGTCGATCTTCCAGAGGGTCAGCTTCGTCACGAAGTCCGGCAGCTCGTTGGCCAGCTCGCCCTTGACCGAGTTCGGCAGGACGTCGGTGATCTCCAGCATCGCGAGTGAGCCCTCGGCCGTCACCGTGCAGAGGATCGTGCCCTTGGCGATGACCTCGCCCGACGTCAGGTCCTCCGACAGGACGCTCGACGGCAGGGTGTCGGTGTCCGCGCCGTCCCGGCACTCCTGCGGACTGGTGCCCGTGCTCCTGCCCATGGGGGTGAGGAACTGCAGGTCGTCGTTGGACCAGTCCTGATAGGTCATCTCCAGGTCCTCCTTCTCGCCGATCATGCCGTTCGGGAACAGCTTCGGCGCATCCAGGTCCACGTGGGTGCCGGTGCCGTAGGCGGGCGCCCGGATCGTCAGCGGCTTGTCCGCGAAGACCTCCGTGTACGTGGCCCCGGCCTCCGGCGCGGCCGATCCGCCCTCCTCCTTCTTCGAGGGCGAACCTCCGCCCGTCTGCGCTGCCTTGGTGGGCCCAGCCGTGGTACCGGCGCCCTTGGCGTCGTCGTCGGGGCGCGCGATCATCCAGGTCACCGTGACCGCGAGGACGAGGGCGACCACCGCGCCGGCCACGAGCAGGGCGCGCGGCAGGCGGCGGGCCGGAGCGGCGGGCGGCGTGGGGCCGGGCGGGGCCGTGGCGGGGGGCCGGGGCGCGGTACCCGGCGAGGCCGGCGTCCAGGTGCCGGACGGTGCGGGCTGCCCGCCGGCCGTGCCGGAGGAGGGGGGCACGGTGGCGCCCCAGCCGGTCCCCGCGGTGCCCTGGCCGGTCCCCTGGGCGGGGGCGGGCGGCTGCTGCCGGGAGGCCTGCTCCCGGCGGGCGATCTCCGCGGTGAGCGCCGGTGGCAGCCAGCCGCCGAAGTCGCGCAGCGAGCGGCCCGCGGCCCGCTCGCACAGCCCGGCCAGCTCGGCCGGGGTGGCGCGGTCCTCGGGCGCGGCGGTCAGACAGCGCTCCAGGAGGGGGTGCAGCGCCTCCGGATACCCGTCCAGCCGGGGCGGCCGGTGCGAGGTGTTGGCGATCTGGGCGGCGATGGTGATGGCACCGCCCTCCCCGTACGGGTGCCGTCCGGTGGCGGCGAGGGCCGCGATCAGCCCGAGCGAGAAGACATCGGTGGCGGGGCCGACGGCGTCACCGAGCGCGTGCTCCGGCGACATGAACTGCGGGGTGCCGATCAGGCCGCCGCTGCGGGTGAGCTGGGTGGCGTCGGCCGCGCGGGCGATGCCGAAGTCGATGACGCACGGTCCCGCCGGGCCCAGCAGGATGTTGCCGGGCTTGAGGTCCCGGTGCACGACCCCGGCGGCGTGGATCGCGGCCAGGGCCTGCGCGGTGCAGCCGACGAGCTGGAACACCGCCGGGATCGGCAGCGGTCCGTACGTCTCCAGCGCGGTGTGGAGCGCCACTCCGGGGACGTAGGCGGACGCCAGCCAGGGCAGCGGTCCCGAGGTGTCGTGGTCGACGACGGGGACGAGGTGGTACCCCTGGACCCGGCGGGCGGCCTGCACCTCCTGTTCGAACCGGCGGCGGAATTCGGGGTCGTCACCGAACTCCTGCCGGATGAGCTTCAGGGCCACGGCCTGCCCGCCCCGTGTGTGCGACAGGTAGACGGTGCCCATCCCTCCCTCGCCGATGCGGGCGAGGAGCCGGTAACCGGCGGTCTCGCGCGGATCCTGGGGCCCGAGAGGTCTGAAGATGTCGCCGTCGGTGCTGATGGGGAGCCTCCCCTGCTCGTCCCTGCAAAAAATGCCCGAACGGGAGCCTACGACAGCCGATGGCCTGTCAAATCACTTCTTGTGAAAGTGAGTTCACACTTTCTGCGCGTCCCGGGAGATTACGGCTGACCGGGAAAAAGGTGTGCTGTGAACCAGTCCTGGGCGAGGTCCGCGACCCGGTCCAGGGCGCCCGCCTCCTCGAACAGATGCGTGGCGCCGGGGACGATCTCCAGCCGGTTCTCGCAGTGCAGCGCCGCCTGCGCCTGACGGTTGAGGTCGATCACGGTGGTGTCGTCGCCGCCCACGACGAGCAGGGTGGGCGCCCGTACGCCGGACAGATCGGCACCGGCCAGATCGGGACGCCCGCCCCGGGAGACCACGGCGCCGATGCCCGAGTCCGCCGCGGCGGCGGCCCTCAGCGCGGCCGCCGCCCCCGTGCTCGCCCCGAACGAGCCGACCGGGAGGTCCACGCGGTTCCTCAGCCAGCGGGTGGTGTCGGCCAGCCGCCCGGCGAGCAGCCCGATGTCGAAGACGTTCGCGCGGTAGACCTCCTCGCCGGGCGTGAGCAGGTCGAAGAGGAGGGTGCCCAGGCCGGCGCGGTTCAGGGCCGCGGCCACGGCGCGGTTGCGCGGGCTGTGGCGGCTGCTGCCCGAGCCGTGGGCGAACACCACGACCGCTCCCGCGTCCGCGGGCAGCGCGAGGTCCCCGGCGAGCGGGACCCCGCCCGCGTCCACCTCGACGTCCTCGGCCGTGACGGCGCCGCCCGAGGCCCGCGCCAACAGGGCGACGACCTCCTCGTCGGAGGTCTGGGAGAAGTCCGTGTACCACTCGCCCACGGCGGAGAAGAGGCTCGGCGTGGCGAGGCACACGACCTCGTCGACGTCCTCACGCAGCCGGGCGGCGGTGTCCGGCGACGCGACGGGCACGGCCAGGACGACATGGGCGGCGCCCTGCGCCCGCACCACCCGGCAGGCGGCCCTCGCCGTCGCCCCGGTGGCGACCCCGTCGTCCACCACGACGACCGACCGCCCCTTCAGCGGCAGACGCGGCCGCCCCTCCCGGTACGCCCGGGCCCGGCGGAGGAGCTCCGCCTCCTCGGCGCGCTCGACGGACAGGAGATCCTTCTCGCGGACCCCTGCGTGGCGGACGATCTCGTCGCTGATGACCCGCACCCCGCCCTCGCCGATGGCACCGAACCCAAGCTCCGGATGGGACGGCACCCCGAGCTTGCGGACCACGATCACATCGAGCGGGGCGCCGAGCTCCCGAGCCACCTCGAACGCGACCGGGACACCCCCGCGGGGCAGCCCCAGGACGACGGGCCGGCGCGACTCCAGGTGGCCGAGCGCCTGGGCGAGCCGGCGCCCGGCGTCCGTGCGGTCGGTGAACAGCACGGTGGTTCACCTCCGGGAGGAGAGAGGGGCGTAACACGCGTACATCCCCACCTTCGAAACAATCCCATGTGCACCGGATCGGCAAGTCGGGACGGCCGGTCCCGCGGTACTAACCGGCGTGCCTGATCGACGGCGACGGCGGCGGCGACGGCGGCCACGGTGCCGGCGAGGGTGCGGTCCTGGTGTCGGGGGACGGCCGGACCCGTGGGCGTCAGGAGAGGGCCCGGAGCCGGCCGTGCGGTGGCAGGCCGCGGAGGCGGTCCACGGCCTGGGCCGTGGCCTCGTCCAGGGGCAGGAGGACGACCAGCTGCTGGGAGTCGGCGGAGAGATCGAGCGTCTCGCGGAGCAGGCGGAGTTCACACCCGGACGGATGGTTGAGGCGCAGAGGGCCGCGACGGGGAACCGCGTGAGCGTGCAGACGGCGGGTGAATTCGGCGCCGGCCACGGGGGCGAGCTCCGCGGTGAACCACTCGGAGCTCTCGACGGACGGGGCGTGCCACAGGTCGAAGGCCTGCTCGTCCGCGATCTCCTCCCAGTCGGCGAAGAACGTCCGGGCGCGGGGGTCGGTGAAGACGTAGCGCGTGAGGTTCGGGGAGTCGTCGTCGAGCAGCCCGGTCCCGCTCGTGACGGACTCGTACGCACTGGTGCGGGCGAGGACGTCGCCCAGCCGGTTGGTCACCATGGCGATGCCGGGCTCCAGGAGGCGGAGGGTCTCCAGGACCGGCGGACGGATCTCGCGGGCCGGTGGCGCGGGCTCGGCGTGGGCGGTGCACTCGCCGCCGCTGATCTTCGTGAGGTAGCGCAGATGGCCGCGTTCCGAGGGGGAGAGGCTGAGCGCGTCCGCGACCGCGTTCACCACCGCGACCGAAGGGTTGCGGTCCCGGCCCTGTTCCAGGCGGGTCAGGTATTCCACGCTGATCCCGGCCCGGCCGGCGAGGTCCGAGCGCCTCAGCCCCGGTGCCCTGCGGCGGCCGTGGTCCGGCAGTCCCAGCGACCGCGGCTGGATGCTGTCACGCTTGGCCCGGATGAAATCCCCCAACGGCGTCCCCATGCTTCGAGGATAGGGCGCGGCCCGCGGCGCGCCGAGGGCTCAGGGTGGCCCTGCGGGGGCCGGTCTGAGCACGGTCTGGCTGGAGCCGGGGCGCGGTCCGATCGTGTGGGCATGGACAACAACAGGCACAAGCTGGTGATCCTCGTCGGAAGCGTCCGGGAGGGGCGGTTCGGCCCGGTCGTGGCCTCCTGGGTCGCCGAACAGGCTTACGGCCACGGCGCCTTCGACGTGGAGGTCGTCGATCTGGCCGATACCGACATCCCGTTGGAGCTTCCGGCGGAATCACCGAAGTACGCGGGGGCCGACTACCCCCGTCCGGCCGGGATGGCGGCGTTGACGGCCGCCCTGGAGGGTGCCGACGCCTTCATCGTGGTGTCGCCCGAGTACAACCACAGCTATCCCGCCTCGCTGAAGGCGGCCATCGACTGGCACTTCACCCAGTGGACGGCCAAGCCCGTCGCCTTCGTCAGCTACGGCGGCGCGGCAGGCGGCCGGCACGCTGTGCTGCACCTGGAGAACGTGCTGACCGAGCTGCACGCCGTGACGATCCGGGACGGCCTCGCCTTCCCGAACTACTTCACGGCGTGGGAGAACGGCCGCCCCCTCGACGCCGCGGCCCCCGGGTACGCCAAGACGCTGCTCGAGCAGCTGGCCTGGTGGGCGGGTGCCCTGCGGACGGCGCGAGAGGCGGAGCCCTACCCGGCGTGACGCGGCAGCCGTACGGCGCCGGGCTCTCCCCGTCCTGACCACGGGGCGGGTCCGGCGCTTACGCGCTCGCTACGCGGCCCTCGCTACCGTGCTGTGACCCACGGGAAAGGCCCCCCGGTTCGGAGGGCCTCACAGTGGTGCGCGTTGTGCGCCCCCGGCAGGACTCGAACCTGCGGCCAAGCGCTTAGAAGGCGCCTGCTCTATCCACTGAGCTACGGGGGCCGGGTGCCGGCCTGGTGTCCCGGAGGGCGCTGGTTCAAGCCATCCGTGACCTTGCCGGGACAAGGATAGGGCTCCGATCACCTCGTCCCGGTTGCTTCACCTGCGTGGCACGATGTGGAGGTTCGGTGAAGCGAACCGATAATCGCAGGTGGGTGCGATTCCTGCATCGCTTTTCGCGCCTCACGCCCCGGGTGTTGTGCACTCGTTATGCCTGCGCCCCACTCGTCCCCTCTGTCCCCCGGGGTGGATCCGCCGCGCAGAGAGGCCTATACGCTTCAAAAAGGCGTCAAAATTGGGCATTCTTCACATGTGGTAACCATGGACGTACGGCCCCAGCTCATCGACGCACTTTCCGCCCTGCGCGACCGTGTCGCTGCCGTGCGTCTTCCACTTCCGCTGCCGGGCGCCCCGCGCGCCCGGCAGACGCGGACCGAACTCCTCGCCCAGCTCGACGACTACCTCGTACCCCGGCTCAAGGATCCCGAGGCGCCGCTGCTCGCGGTCATCGGGGGATCCACCGGCGCGGGCAAGTCGACGCTCGTCAATTCGCTGGTGGGGTGCCGGGTCAGTGAGGCCGGTGTGCTGCGCCCGACGACGCGCACGCCCGTACTCGTCTGCCACCCGGACGACCACCACTGGTTCGCCGGGGTGCGGGTGCTCCCGCAGCTCACCCGCGTGTGGCTGCCTCCGGGGCAGGTCCCGGACCCGGACGGGCTCGACCACCTCGGCGCCGACGGCGAGCGGGACGACACCGTGCTGCGGGTGGAGACCGCCGCGACCCTCCCCCGGGGGCTGGCCCTCCTGGACGCCCCCGACATCGACTCGCTCGTCGTACGGAACAGGGTCCTGGCCGCCGAGCTCATCTGCGCCGCCGACGTATGGGTCATGGTGACCACCGCGTCCCGGTACGCCGACGCCGTGCCGTGGCATCTGCTGCGCACCGCCAAGGAGTACGACGCCTCCCTGGTCATCGTCCTGGACCGGGTGCCGCACCAGGTGATCGGCGAGGTGTCCCGGCAGTACGCGGCCCTGCTCACCCGGGCCGGCCTGGGTGAGGTGCCCCGCTTCACCATCCCGGAGCTGCCCGAGTCCGCGGGCGGCGGCAGCGGACTGCTGCCCACCACCGCCGTCGCGCCCCTGCGCGCCTGGCTCACGCACCGGGCGCAGGACCCGGCGGCCCGTCAGCAGGCCGTCGGGCGCACGGCGTCCGGGGTCATCGACTCGCTCAACGTGCGGATGCCCGAGCTCGCCGGGGCGGTGGCCGCGCAGTACGCGGCGGCCGTGCGGCTGACCGGGGTGGTCGAGGAGGCGTACGGGAAGGAGCTGGCGCGCGTGCGGCGGCGCCTCCGGGACGGCGCGGTGCTCGCGGGGGGTGCCCGCACCCGGTGGCGCGGTTACCCGCTCTACAGCACCGCGGGAGAGCTGCTGGACGCCCTCGTGGAGAGCCTGGCGGCCCTGCTGCAGTGTGCCGTGGCGTCGTCCGACGAGCAGATCCGCACCACGTGGCAGCGCGAGCCCGCCGCCGGGATCTTCCGCTTCGAGGACGCCGGCCGGGAGGCCGGCGGATGGGGGCCGGCCGAGGACATCCAGGGCCGGATCGGCATGGCCGTACGCCGCTGGCGTCGGGTCCTGGAGGAACTGGCCGAGGAGGAGACGCGGCTGCTCGAACGCAACGCCGCGCCCGACGCCGAGACGGTGGCGGCGCTGCTCGCCGCCGTCCTCCTCGGCGGACGCCGTGCCCGGGGCGCAGGGGAGCAGCTCGCCGAGCGGATCGGCGCCCAGGGGGCGCTGCGGCTCCGCGACAAGGGCGGGGCCCTGCTCACCGGCTGCCTGGACCAGGTCGTGCACGGCGAGCGCGACCGGCGGCTCGCCCCGCTGGACGCGCTCGAAGTCGCCCCCGAGCCGCAGGCCGCACTCATCGCCGCGCTGTCCGTACTGCAGAAGGAGAGGTGGCAGCGATGACTGCCGTCACTGACCAGGGCCGGGACCACGGACCGGGGCCGGAACCGGAGCGCGACGGCCCGGAGGACCCCCGGGAGGAGGAGCGGCGCTGGGACGACGGGCTGATCGCCCGCCGTGCCGCCGACGCGGCCCAGGACGAGCTGCCTCCCCGGGGCGAGCCCGACCCGCAGGACGAGCCCGGGCCCCAGGTCGAGGCGTACGGACTGCCCGGCAGCCCGCTGCGGCCACGACTGGACGCGCTGCGCGAGCTGGTCGGACTCTCCCGCGCCCGGCTGGACGGGGACACCCTCGCCGAGGCGGGGCGCGTGCTCGACGAGGCGTCGGCCCGCCAGCGGCTCTCCTCCCGGCACACGGTCGTCGCCGTCGCGGGAGCCACCGGCAGCGGGAAGTCCACCCTCTTCAACGCGCTCGCCGGCGTCCAGATCTCCGACACCGGACTGCGCAGGCCGACCACCTCGGCCCCGATCGCCTGCAGCTGGACCGACGGCGCCGCCGGGCTGCTCGACCGGCTGGCCGTCCCCGGCCGACTGCGGCGCAGGCCGGTGCAGGGCGGCACGGCCACGGACGAGGCGCTCCAGGGGCTCGTCCTGGTGGACCTGCCCGACCACGACTCGGCGGCGACGGGCCACCGGGAGCAGGTGGACCGGGTGCTCGCCCTGGTCGACGCGGTGATCTGGGTCGTCGACCCGGAGAAGTACGCCGACGCGGCCCTGCACGAACGCTATCTGCGACCGCTGGCCGGGCACGCCGAGGTCTCCTTCGTCGTGCTCAACCAGATCGACCGGCTCTCCGGTGAGGCCGCCGACCTGGTCCTGGACGATCTGCGCCGGCTGCTCGACGAGGACGGCATGGCGGTGGGGGAGCACGGCGAACCCGGCGTCACCGTCATGCCCCTGTCCGCGCTCAGCGGGGCCGGTGTGGGTGACCTGCGCGAGCTGCTCGGCAGATTCGTCCAGGCCCGTACGGCTGCCGCCCGCAGGCTCTCCGCCGACGTGGACGCCGCCGCCGCCCGCCTCCGGCCGGTGTACGTCGCCGAGGGCCGGCCGGGGCTCGGCGAGCGGGCCCGCGAGCAGTTCACCGACCGGCTCGCCGAAGCCGTGGGCGCGGCCGCGGCCGGGCAGGCGGCGGAGCGCGAGTGGCGCAGGAACGCGGGACGGGCCTGCGGGACGCCCTGGCTGCGGCTGTGGCGCTGGTACGAGTCCACCAGGCAGCTCGGCGGCCTCGACCTGATGGCTCAGGCGCTCGCGCCGCCGGAGGAGGAGCTCACCGCCCGGCAGCGGGTGGAGCAGGCCGTCCGGAAGCTGTCGGACGACGCGGTGGACGGACTGCCCGCACCGTGGGCGCAGGCCGTACGGGAAGCGGCGGTGAACGGGGCGAAGGGGCTGCCGGAGGCGCTCGACGAACTCGCGCGGAACGCCCAGGCGGGAGCCCCCGGCCGGGGGCGCGGGAGGGCCGGGGACACCGGATCCACCGCGGTGGGAGCGGGCGGGAAGGGCCCGGCCACGGGCTCGGGGAGGCGCGGTTCCGGTCTGCCGGACACCGCCGCTTCTCCCGCCGCCGGGGGGCGGGGGAACCGTGCCGCCAGGCCGCCGCGCCCGGCGTGGTGGCCGGCGGCGGTGTTCGCACAGGCCTCGATGACGCTGCTCCAGATCTTCGGCGGGCTGTGGCTGCTCGGGCAGATCGTGGGCGTGATCGAGCCCGGCCTGCTCGTCCCGGCCCTGCTCATGCTGGCCGGGGTGATCGGCGGCCCGCTCGTCGAGTGGTCGTGCGCGGCAGCGGCACGAGGGCCCGCGCGCAGGTACGGGCAGGAGGCCGAGCGGCGGCTCCGCGAGGCGGCGTCCGGCTGCGGCCGGGCCAGGGTCCTCGACCCGGTGGCGGCGGAGCTGGCGCGCTACCGCGAGGTGCGGGAGCGCTACGTGGCGGTGACGGAGTTGTCCACAACCAGCGGGTAGTCCACAGGCCTCGGCGGGATTCCCGGTTCCCGTCCAGGATGGTGCGCAGCGGATCGGACGGCGCCCTGCTCCGGCAGGACGCCTCGGATCGGCAGGGCGCCCGGGATCGGGCGGACGCCCGGGGACAGGAAGGGCGCCCATGACCGGAAGGGCGCCCGAGGAGACAGACAGGCGTACCGGATCGCGCCTCTTCGCACCGCACCGGTGCAGGAGGGCCGCGGGACGGAAAGCGTACGGAATGTGGCAGGGAATCGGGGGGACGGGAAATGAACGAGACCTTGGTGACGCTGGTGGGAAACGTCGCGACACCGGTGGACTTCCGGGAGACGGCGACCGGATCGACGGCCAGACTCCGTCTGGCGGTGACGCCCCGGCGGTGGGACCGGGAGCAGCAGATCTGGACGGACGGGCGTACCGGTTTCTACACCGTGTGGGCCCGGCGGACACTCGCGGCAAATCTGTCCGGATCGGTCTCGGTAGGGGAGCCGCTCGTCGTACACGGCCGCCTGAAGGTGCGTGAGGAGGAGCGGGACGGGGTGTGGAGGACCTCCGTGGACATCGAGGCCGTGGCCGTCGGGCACGACCTGACCAGGGGAACGGCCGCGTTCCGGCGGGTGGCCAGAGCCGATCCCACGCTGACGGCGCCTACGCATCGTCAGAAACCGGCCACGGAAATGGTATCGATGTCCTGAAGCGGAGGGGGCGCGCCGAACAGAGCGATAACGATTACGAGTCGGAATGCTTATGTGACGGCATGAAGGGGGATTCCCCTTCGCTCGCTCCTTACGATTCCCCCGTACTCATGCGGCACTTGAGTTTGCTGGCGAGACACCTCCCACACGCGCCTCAAGCGTGAAGGTCTCGCCCGGAGGGGAATTCTGTGTTTTCTGTGTCTTCAGCATCCACGTCGTCGTCGGCGACGGGGGGCTCCCCAGGGGGCCGGAGCAAGGGCCACGGCCGCGGTCTCGTCAGGACGGCCGCCGCGGTGCTGGCCACCGGGCTGGTCGCTGCGGGAACGATCGTCGGAGCGACGGCCGCCACGGCCGCGCCGGCGGACGAGAACGGTCAGCACCAGGGTGGTGCGGTGGCCGTACTGGACGGTCTGAAGACCTACGGCACCGCCGAGCTCAACACCGGTGAGGGCAACAAGCCCCAGGAGCTGCCCGCCGGCCTGTTCGAGATGAAGGTCGACGGCGGCGGCACCATCCAGACGTACTGCATCGACTTCCACACGCCCACCAAGGACGACGCGAAGTACCTGGAGACCCCCTGGGACCAGTCTTCGCTCGGCGCCAACCCGGACGCCGGCAAGGTGCGCTGGATCCTGCAGCACTCCTACCCGCAGGTCAACGACTTCGCGGCGCTCGCCGAGAAGGCCGGTACCGGTCCTCTCGACGAGAAGACCGCCGCCGCCGGCACCCAGGTCGCGATCTGGCGCTTCTCGGACAAGGCCGACGTGACGGCCAAGGACGCGGACGCCGAGAAGCTCGCCGACTGGCTGGAGGCGAACGCCCAGAACGTCGCGGAGCCCAAGGCGTCCGTGGAGCTGTCCCCGGCCGCTGTCTCCGGCAAGGCCGGTGAGCAGCTGGGTCCGATCACCGTCCACACCGACGCCGGCCAGGTCTCGGTGGCACCGCCCGCCGACGCCGCCGCCAGCGGGGTCCAGGTCACCGACAAGGCCGGCAAGCCCGTCACCGAGGCCGCCGACGGCACCGACCTGTACTTCTCCGTCCCCGAGGACGCCACCGACGGCTCCGCCTCGTTCTCCGTCCAGGCCTCGACCTCCGTGCCCGTGGGCCGGGTCTTCGCCGGGCTGATCAAGAGCCAGACGATGATCCTCGCCGGCTCCAGCGAGTCCACCGTCTCCGCGACGGCGACCGCCACCTGGGCCGAGAAGGGCGCCGTCCCGGCGGTGACCGCGGAGAAGAACTGCGCCAAGGGCGGCGTCGACATCACCGCGAGCAACACCGGTGACGAGGCGTTCACCTTCGAGCTCGCCGGCACCGAGCACACCATCCCGGCCGGCGAGACCCGCACGGTGACCGTCCCGGTCGGCGAGGACGAGGCCTACGACTTCACGATCACCGGCCCCGGCGGCTTCAGCAAGAACTTCAAGGGCGTCCTGGACTGCGAGACCGCAGGCACCCCCGCCCCGGGTGACGACGTGACCACGCAGACCGGCTCCGAGCCCACGCCCGCCGTGAGCACCCCCGCCACCGAGGGTGACCTCGCCGCGACCGGCGGCTCCAGCGCCACCCCCGTCATCGCGGGTGTCGCGATCGCCCTCGTCGTCCTCGGCGGCGGCGCGGTCTTCTTCCTCCGCCGGAAGAAGACGCAGACCAGCGGTGAGTGACTGAGCACAGGCGCAGCGGGAATGCGCCGGTGAAGTGCCTGGTACGGACCCCCGTACCAGGCACTTCGCGTTCCCGGGGCTCCCGGCGGGGGCCGGCGGGGGCGTGCCGGGGCCGTACCGGGGACCGGACGGGTTTCCTTCCGGGCGCGGACGTCAGGCAAGATGGGTGTATCTGCCCACACCTCTATTGCTGCCGGACGGTTTCTCTTGGCTGAGTACATCTACACCATGCGCAAGACGCGCAAAGCGCACGGCGACAAGGTGATTCTCGATGACGTCAATCTGAACTTCCTGCCCGGCGCGAAGATCGGTGTCGTGGGCCCCAACGGCGCCGGTAAGTCCACGGTGCTGAAGATCATGGCGGGCCTGGAGCAGCCGTCCAACGGTGACGCGTTCATCTCGCCCGGGTTCAGCGTCGGCATCCTCATGCAGGAGCCGAAGCTCGACGAGTCGAAGACCGTCCTGGAGAACGTCCAGGACGGCGCCGCCGAGATCATGGGCAAGCTCAAGCGCTTCAACGAGGTCGCCGAGCTCATGGCGACCGACTACTCCGACGCGCTCATGGACGAGATGGGCAAGCTCCAGGAGGACCTGGACCACGCCAACGCGTGGGACCTCGACGCCCAGCTGGAGCAGGCCATGGACGCCCTGGGCTGCCCGCCCGGCGACTGGCCGGTCAACAACCTCTCCGGCGGCGAGAAGCGCCGTGTGGCGCTCTGCAAGCTGCTCATCGAGGCCCCGGACCTGCTCCTCCTCGACGAGCCCACCAACCACCTCGACGCCGAGTCGGTGAACTGGCTGGAGCAGCACCTCTCGAAGTACGCGGGCGCCGTCGTCGCCGTCACGCACGACCGGTACTTCCTGAACAACGTCGCCGAGTGGATCCTCGAGCTCGACCGCGGCCGCGCCCTGCCCTACGAGGGCAACTACTCCACGTACCTCGACAAGAAGGCCACCCGCCTCAAGGTCGAGGGCCGCAAGGACGAGAAGCGCGCCAAGCGGCTCAAGGAAGAGCTGGAGTGGGTCCGCTCCAACGCCAAGGGCCGTCAGACCAAGTCCAAGGCGCGTCTCGCCCGCTACGAGGAGATGGCGGCCGAGGCGGACAAGATGCGGAAGCTGGACTTCGAGGAGATCCAGATCCCGCCGGGCCCGCGGCTCGGTTCCATCGTCGTCGAGGTCGAGAACCTCTCCAAGGCCTTCGGCGACAAGGTCCTCATCGACGACCTGTCGTTCACGCTGCCGCGCAACGGCATCGTCGGCGTCATCGGCCCGAACGGCGCGGGCAAGACCACGCTGTTCAAGATGATCCAGGGCCTGGAGACGCCGGACTCCGGCGCCATCAAGGTCGGCGACACGGTCAAGATCTCCTACGTCGACCAGTCCCGCGCCAACATCGACCCGAAGAAGACCCTCTGGGCCGTCGTGTCGGACGAACTGGACTACATCAACGTCGGCCAGGTCGAGATGCCTTCGCGGGCGTACGTCTCCGCGTTCGGCTTCAAGGGCCCGGACCAGCAGAAGCCGGCCGGTGTCCTCTCCGGTGGTGAGCGCAACCGCCTCAACCTGGCGCTGACGCTCAAGGAGGGCGGCAACCTGCTGCTCCTCGACGAGCCCACCAACGACCTCGACGTGGAGACCCTGTCCTCGCTCGAGAACGCGCTGCTGGAGTTCCCCGGAGCAGCGGTGGTCATCTCCCACGACCGCTGGTTCCTGGACCGGGTCGCCACGCACATCCTGGCGTACGAGGGCGACTCCAAGTGGTACTGGTTCGAGGGCAACTTCGAGTCGTACGAGAAGAACAAGGTCGAGCGCCTCGGCGCGGACGCGGCCCGTCCGCACCGTGCCACCTACAAGAAGCTCACGCGAGGCTGATCGACTTGGCCCGTCACATCTACAGCTGCCCGCTGCGCTGGTCGGACATGGATGCCTTCGGCCACGTGAACAACGTGGTCTTCCTCCGCTACCTGGAGGAGGCGCGCATCGACTTCATGTTCCGGCTGGCGCCGGGGGACGGCTCGCCGTCCTTCGCCGGCGGATCCGTCGTGGCCCGGCACGAGATCGACTACGTGCGCCCGCTGGTCCACCGGCACGCGCCGGTGACCATCGAGTCCTGGGTCACGAAGATCAGCGCGGCGTCGCTGACGATCGCGTACGAGGTCAAGGATCCCGAGCAGCTCTACGTCCGGGCGTCGACGGTCGTCGTGCCCTACGACCTGGCTGCGGAGCGGCCCCGGCGGATCACCGCCGAGGAGAAGCTCTTCCTCCAGGAGTACCTCGACCAGGAGCCCGCCGTCGCATGACTGTGCCCGTACGGTCGCTGAGGTTCGCCGACGCGAGGGAGGCGGCGGATCTCGCCGCCTTCCTCGGCAGGCTCCTGCACTACGACCGGGCCGCCGCCGTCCGCCTCCAGGCGGGCGGCGGCGCGCTGGCCGTCTTCGGCCGGCCGCCGTCGTTCGAGGTCCTCGCGATCCGCACGGTCCGGCTGTCCGGGATCCACGACCTCGACGTCACGGTCTCGGCCGGCGAGCTCCTCGAAGCGGTGGACACGGACGGTGCCGGGGAGGCGCCCGGCGTGAGCGCCCTGCCCACACCGGTCACCGGGCCGCCGTGGGCGGGGATGCTGCCGCCCCGCGGCGGATGGAGGGAACGCCCCGGGCTGCCGGGCCCCCTCGACCTGCGCACCGGCCTCACGGACGCCGTGGCCGAATTCCGGGCCCGGGACGCGGCACTCCCCGAGGACCGGCGCACCCGCGCGGAACGCGACGTGATCGGCCGCGACATCTGGTCCCGGACGGTCGGGGACACGGAGCTCCCGCTGCGCGCCGTGCACGCCGCCCAGTCCCTCGGCTTCCTGCGCCCCGCCCCCGACTTCCCCGTCACCCTGCTCACGGCCGGACCCTGGCTGCGACTGCGCACGCCCTTCGGGTCGGTGGCCCTGCGGGGCGCGGGCGGTGGCCTCGGCACGCTCGCCGTGACCGTCGGCACCGTCTGAGGCGGAGCGGAGCGCCCGCTTCTCCGACGACGCGTTCCGCCTGGCCGACGCGTTCCGTCTGATGGACGCGGTCTACTCCTTCGGCGCGTCCCGCTCCTCGGGCGCGTCCGGCCACACCCCGATGTGGTCCTGCTCCAGCTCGAGCATCACCCGGTGCTCCATGCCCAGCGCCGCGGTGTACTCCGCGGGCAGCTGCAGCCGGCCCGCCCGGTCGAGCATCGCGTACTCCCGCGCCACCTGGGACTCCTGCCCCGTCACCGCGTCCACCTCGGTGCGCCGCAGCACCTCGGAGGACGTACGGCCGTCGCGGATCGCGACCGTACGGCGCACCTCGTTCGCCACCGCCTGGTCGTGCGTGACGATCACGATCGTCGTGCCGAGCTCCTCGTTGGCGCGGCGGAACGCGGCGAACACCTGCTCGCCCGTCGCGGAGTCCAGCTCGCCGGTCGGTTCGTCGGCGAGCAGCACCGAGGGGTTGTTGGCCAGGGCGACCGCGATCGCCACCCGCTGCTGCTGGCCGCCGGACATCTGGGCGGGACGGCGGTCGCGGCAGTCACCGACATCGAGCATCTCCAGCAACGAATCGGCCCGCGCGGCCCGTTCACGGTTCCGCCCGCCACCGCGCAGCTGCATGGGCAGCGTGACGTTCTGAACGGCCGTCAGGTACGACAGCAGATTGCGCGAGGTCTGCTGCCAGACGAACCCCACGACGTCGCGGCGGTAGCGCAGCCGCTCCTTCTGCCCCATCGCCAGCAGATCGCCGCCCGCGACCTTCGCCGAGCCGGCCGTGGGCACGTCCAAGCCCGCCAGGATGTTCATCAGGGTCGACTTCCCGCTGCCCGACGCGCCGACCAGCGCCATCAACTCGCCCTCGGTCACCAGCAGATCGAGGCCCTGGAGCGCCTGCACCTCGACGCCGTCCGCGGAGAAGATGCGCACCAGCCGGTCGCAGGCGATCAACGCGTCGTGCCCGTACGACGGCCGGTCGCGGCGGGCGGCGGCCCGCTGTTCGAGCTCCGCCAGGGTGGTCTCTGTCGATGATGTCACCGGGTGTCTCCTGCCCTGAGTTCCTTGATCGATCCACGGCGGCCCGCCCACCAGGCCTGGACGCCGGCCACGGCGGCGGCGAGGACGACCACGCCCACCGCCGGGAGCGCCAGCGACCGGAGGTCGGCCCGCAGCGTGGCCGTGTACGTGGTGGGGGCCGTGGCGCCGGCCAGGGCGAGTGAGCCGAGGTCGATGCCGGGTGCCAGCAGGGCGATGGTCGCCCAGCCGACGAGGAGCCCGCCGAACGCGGCCAGCAGCGCCTGCGGCATCGCCTCGAACGCGAGCAGCCGCCGCCCCTGCCGGGTGGTGAGCCCCATCGTGCGGAGCCGGGCCAGGAGCGTGGTGCGCTCCGGGGCCGTCTGCAGCAGGGAGAGGAGCACGGCGAGCAACGCGTATCCGGCGCCCGCCACGACCGCCGCGCCGTAGATCCGTTCGGCGCCCGACTGCATCGGGGTGTCGACGAACCGTTCACGCTCCGCGGCCCGCAGCCCCACCCTGAAGTCCGGCCCCGCCTTCTTCGCGGCGGCCAGCAGCCGCTGGGTGTCGAGCGCGGCACCCGTGACCAGCAGCGTCGTGGGCTCCGGCAGGGCGAGCCCCTTCGCGTCGACGATCAGGAACTCCGCGTCGCTCACCGCGGAGGTGCGCGAGAGCACCGCCGCGACCCGCACCGTGATGTCCCCGGCCTGTGACCGGATGGTGTGCGGACGCTCACCGAGCCGGTCCGCGAGCGCCGGTGAGACGACCGCGGGGAGCGCCTCGTCCTGCCCGGGTCCGCTGCGCAGTGAGGCTGCGGGGAAGGCGGGCAGCCCGCCGTCGCGGGCCAGTCGCGCGTACGACTCCGGCTCGACGCCCATGAGCGTGGCGCGCTTCGTGTCCGACCTGACGTCCAGGGAAGCCGCGAGCGCGGTCCTGTACTCGATGCGCACGGGGGCGACGTCCTCGACGCCGTCCACCGCCCGCACCTGGCGCAGGACGCCGTCGGGGACGGGGGAGGGCGCGCCCTCCCCGCTGATCCTCGCGTCCGCGCCGACCGCCCGCAGCGCCGCCTCGTCCCGCGCGTCCGCGACCCCGGCGAGGACCGAGCCGCCGAACGCCGCCGTCGTCAGCGCGATCAGCAGGGCCAGGAGCGGCAGTGTGCCGCTCGACGAGGCCCGGCCCGCGCGGGCCAGCGACAGGAAGCCGACCGCGCCGCGCAGCCGCGCCACCGGGCGGGCCGCCAGCCGCAGCGGCAGGGGGTACAGCCGCACGAGGACGAGCGCGGCGATCAGCCCCACCAGGACGGGCGCGGCACTGACCAGCAGATCGGCACCCGAGCCCGCCGACGTGCCCCGCCGGCGCAGCGCAGCGACGGCCCCCACGGCCAGGACGAGCAGGGTCAGTTCGGCCACCGTACGGCGCCGGGAGGGCCTGGAGTCCATCACGTCGTCCCGGGCGCCGTGCAGCAACGGCGTGCGGTGGTGCAGAGCCGTGCGGAGCGGGAGCGCCACGCAGACGAGCGCCGCCACGGCGCAGGCGCCCAGCAGCGCCGGCAGGAAGCGTGCGTCGCCGACGAGCAGCACGGCCAGCAGCAGTCCGAGCGCCGCCGAGGGCAGCACGGCCACCGCTGTCTCGGCCAGCAGCCGCCCGCCGATGCCCCGCAGCGAGCCGCCGCGGGATCGCAGCAGGGCCAGCTCGTGGTGGCGGCGGGCGCCGATCAGCGCGCCCGTCATCAGCAGGACGACGGCGGCCACCGCGCCGATGCCGACGGCGGCGACGGTGACGACGGGGCCGATCGCGGCGCGCATCGAGGTGTACGCGCCGAGGATCGCGTCCAGGTCCGTCGTGAGTGTGGTGTTCGGCCCGGCGACGTCGCGCAGCTTGAGCAGACCGGGGCCGTTCTCGACCGCCGCGATCCCGGACGCCAGCGCGGGCACGTCGGCCGCGGTGAGCCCGGAGGCGTCCGGCGCCAGGCGCCAGTACAGCTCCGGCTCGCCCATGGTGGCGAGCAGCGCCGGGCCCGTGTCCGGCGGCAGGAGCAGCGTCCCCCGCCAGTAGAAGACGGGCGTCCGGGACCCCGGGTCCCGGATCAGGGACGGGGCGCGGAACAGTGGGTCGACCGCCCAGTAGCCGCTCTCCGGCCGCAGCGGCGCGACGATCCCGGTGATCCGTACGGTGAGTTCCACCCCGCTCCGGGTGGGCACCGCCACGGTGGAGCCCGGCTTCATCCTCAGCGTCCTCGCCGTCTCCTCCGTGACGGCGGCCTCCACCTCACGGGTGTCCAGCGTCACCGGGCCCCGGGCGGCGGGCCAGCGCCCCGACCGCAGGGTGCTGTGTCCGGGGAGCGCCGACGGGGCGGCGTAGGTGAGCTGCGGCGGAAGGGCATCGGGGCGCGGAAGCCAGGCCTCGTCCGCGACGAGGGGCTTCGTGGTGTGCACGCCGTACGAGGAGTTGCGCAGGTCGGCGCGCGCGGGGGCGGGGAGCGCCTTCACCAGCGCGTCACGGGCGGAGGACAGGGCCTTCTCCCGCACCGCGCTCTCACGGACCGAGGGAGCCCGCCCGAGGGAGGGCGGCGGCGTCGCCACTTCGAGCACGCTCTGCCCCGGCGGCGCGGACGCGACGTCATGGCGCAGCGCCTTCGTCTCGTACGCGTCCACGGAGCGCGGGAACGCCGCGGCGAGGAAGGCGGTCAGGAGGACCAGGACGGCCAGGGCGGCGGAGACGCCGGGGGCGGTGCGCAGCCTCGTCCGCACCCACGGGGCGCAGGCGGCCGGGAGCTTGGCGGCGTTCATGTCAGTTGTCCCCCTGGTGGCGCAGCGACACCGCAGGATCACCGCGGCGCAGTGTGAGCGCGGCGACGGTCAGCAGCGGCAGCGCGGCGACCGATGCCAGCAGGACCGCGACCTGCCCGGCCGGCAGCAGCACCAGCACGTCCGGCACGGGCCGGGCCGCCTGCCCCGTCAGCACGACGAGCGGCACGACGGCCCTGGTGAGCACCGCCCCGAGGGCGAGCCCGATCAGCAGGGCCAGGGTGATCAGCACCCCCTGTTCGGCCGCCATCATCCGGGCCAGCCCCCTCCGGGGCGCGCCCAGGGCGCGCAACACGGCGAACTCGGCGCCCCGTTCGCGCTGCGAGCCCACGAGCCCCACGGCGAATCCGACGGCGGCCAGGGCGGCGGCCACGACCGCGACGGCCAGCATCGCGGACTGCGGCCCCGCGCCCAGCGGGTCGTCCGCCAGCTCCCGCGCCACCTCGTCCCTGACCCGTACCTGCGCGGGATCGATGCCGGGCAGCGCACGCAGTTCCGACGCCACCTCCGGCCCGTCGCCGGGCGCCGCGCTCAGCCACCACTCGGTGGGCGCGAGGGTGGCCCCGGAGCGGTGGGCGAGCACCTCAGACACCGCCCTGAGGTCCAGCAGAAGGGCGCCGCCCGGCTCGGTGGACGAGACCTCCGAGGTGCCTTCCTGTGCGCCTTCGAGCGCGTCGGAGGCCGTGCCGGGGCCGGTCGTCGGGAGCTGTCGCACCGCCTCGGCCAGCTTCACCCGGACCGTGTTGCCCGCCAGCGTGAGGTCGACCTCCTGGCCGAGCTCCGCCCCCGCGTACGTCAGGTACGCGTCGGTGGCCACCGCCTTCAGCACGGGGGCCGCCGGACGGACGGCGGTGATCCGGAGGGTGCCGACCGCGGAGCCGCTGCCGAAGAACGAGTCGTCGGGCGGGACGGCCCCGGTGTCGTACCGGAAGGCAGGCGCGGCACCTGAGCCGGTGACCTCCTGGGCCTTCTCCCCGGGACGGGTCTCGCTCCCCTCCGACACGGTCGTGGCGGCGCTCCAGCGCACTCCGTCCGAAGGGGGCGCCGGCCGCTCGCCGTCCGCGGTGACGGCCCGGAGGCCGGTCACCGCGACCAGCCGCTTCTCGGAGCGGGCGGACGGCACGTCACCGTCCACCTCGAAGCCGGTCACCGCCAGTCCGCCCGGTGCAGAGACGGGGAAGGACAGGGTGTGGGCGCGTCCGTCGACCGGGACCCTTCCCGCCCCGATCCGGTAGCCGATGCCGTAACGGTCCTCCAGCAGGACGCTGACCATCGGTGCGGAGCCGGACGGTGACCTGCCGCCCGGCGCCGCGGTGTCCCTGATCCGCACGTCGAGGAGCACCCGCTCACCGCCCTCGGGCAGGACGACCCCGGTCCGTGCCGTCCTCGGCGGGGCGACCGCGTCGAACAGCTTCCGCGACGACGCGCCGGAGAGGTCCCCGCGCATCAGCATCCGCTCGTCCGCGTGCGCGGTGTCCAGCGCGAGCACCTCGGCCGTCCGCCCGCCGGACAGGTCGGCCGTCGTGCGGAACGCCGGAGCCGCCTCCCGCACACCCGGCAGGTCCGTGTACGCCGCGGCCTTCGCCGGATCGCCGGACAGCGTGCCCACGACGCGCACCGACGCACCCGACCGGAAGTCGGCCTGGTCACCCTGGGAGCGGTCCCAGGACGCGCTCTGTCCGATGGCCAGCATGCCCATCGCGACCGACAGGACCAGGAGCAGCACCGGACCCGCGCCACGCAGCGGCCGTCGGCTGAACTGCCAGCCCGCCAGGGCTGCTGACAGTCCACGACCGCCCGCCGCACGGCGTTCCGCGAGCCGGGCGGCAGGCGGGAGCAGACGCAGGGTCAGGACGGTGCCCGCGAGCAGGGCCAGTGCGGGGGCGGCGACCAGGAGCGGATCGATGCCGAGCTCACCCTCCCGGTCGCCGCTGAGCGCGCCGCCGCCGGAGGCCCCGGTCTGCCGGTCGAGCTGCCAGTAGGCCACCCCGGCGATCAGCAGCAGCCCGATGTCGGCGCCCGCCCGCACCGGAGTGGGCAACGACGCGGCGCGGGCGCCCCGGCGCCCGCCCATGCCCGCGGTGAGCGCGGGCGCGACCACGGCGAGCGCGCACGCCAGCGCGACGGCACCCGCCACCAGCCAGACCGTGCCGCCCGCCCCGCCGTCGAGCCTCAGCCCGATCCTGCCGAGCTCGCTCCGCTCCGCGAGCAGCCGGGTCAGCGGACCGGCCAGCAGGGGCGCCACGACGGCGGCGGGCACCGCCAGGAGGACCGCCTCGATCGCGGCCGACGAGGCGATCCGGCCCCGGGAGCCGCCCCGGGCGCGCAGCAGTTCGGTCTCGCCGCCGCGCTCGCTGCTCAGCAACCGGGCGACGAGCAGCAGGGTGTACCCGGCGAGCAGGACGAGCTGGACGGCGACGATCATGATGGTGGAACGGGACACGAGCAGGGCCCGTTCGATCTCGTCGAGGACGGTCGGCAGCGAGGTCCTCACCGTGGCGCCGCCCCCGAGGGCCCCCGAGGCGGACAGCGCCTTCGGTCCGGCCGTCGAGGACCGGTGCAGCGCCCCGGTCCGGCCGGTGGTCACCGAGCGGAAGTCGGCGGCGGCCAGCCAGGACACCGGACCGGCGCTGACCCGGCCGGAACCCAGCACGGCCGGGTCGGCCAGCAGCGGGCCGTAGGTGGTGAAGACGACCTTCCGGGCACCGCGCCCGCCGAGCGGGTCCAGCCGCCAGTACGGGTCGTCCAGGTCGGACGCCTCGTAGAGACCGGTGATCTCGATCGGCAGGGGTGTCTCGTCCAGCCGGTCGGTAAGGGTGAGACGGACACCGGGCTTCAGCTTCAGCGCCTCGGCGGCGGCACGGGGCAGCGCCACCTGCACGGGACGCCCCGCGCCCCCGCCCCCGGCGTCCGGCATGCGTCCCGTGGTCAGGCGGACACGGCTGCGGTCGAGCGAGGCGAGATGCGTCAGGTCGGGCTGGCCACGCCGCGCGGCGGGCGCCCGGAGGTCCCGCGGCAGCGCGTAGGGCCCCGAACTCTCCAGCTTCCGTACGGCCACCGGCAGTCCGTCGAACGTGTCGCCGGCCGCCTCACGCACGGCGGCGTCGGCCTCCTCACGCCGCTCGCGGTCCACGTCGGCGGAGACGAACAGAGAGGCCTGCTCCGCGGAGCGGTGGGTGAGCGTGTGCCGCAGGGCGGCGTCGCCCGTCGAACCGGAGAACGCCGTCAGCGCGGCCAGCACGCAGGTGGTGAGCAGCACGGCCAGGAAGGCGGCGGCGAGCAGGAGCCGATGGGCGCGCGCCCGTAGAAAGACGAACCCCGTCACCCGATCCCCCGTACCTCAGCAGCCGCACGCCTCGTACGCCCCCCGGCGCACTCCGGATGCTTTCAGAGTGCACGGGCTCCTGGGAACCGTCCCGGGGAGCACCTTGACGGGATCGTGATCGTTATCCGGCCGTGGAGCACCGGATTCCGCACACCTGGATCACCCCGCGGTGTTGACCATCGAGGCGGCGGCGTAGGTGAGGTAGTCCCACAACTGCCTCTCGTGCTCGGGGGGAAGGCCGAGCTCGTCGAGGGCCACCCGCATGTGACCGAGCCAGGCGTCGTGCGCCGCCCTGTCCACCTGGAACGGGGCGTGGCGCATCCGGAGCCGCGGGTGCCCCCGCTGGTCGCTGTAGGTGCGCGGACCGCCCCAGTACTGCATGAGGAACAGCGTGAACCGTTCCTCGGCCGGGCCGAGATCCGCCTCCGGGTACATCGGCCGCAGCAGCGGGTCCTCGGCTACGCCCTGGTAGAAGCGGTGCACCAGGCGCCGGAAGGTCTCCTCGCCGCCGACCTGCTCGTAGAAGGTCTGCTCCTGAAGCGTGTCGCGCGGAATCTCTGTCACCCGTCCATCGTCGCAGACGCACCGGCCGAGGACCGGGGTCCTAGGACCCCGGTCCTCGGCCGGCGGGCGTCGTGGGATCGCCGGATCAGTCGCGGCGGACCGTGATCGTCGTCCAGGCCCCGACGTGCACCTGGTCGCCGTCCTGGAGCGGGACGGGGACATAGGGCTGGATCGGGTCCTCGGCGCCGTTGAGCGTGGTGCCGTTGGTGGAGTTCTGGTCGACGACGGCCCAGGTGCCGTCCGGCTGCTGCACCAGCACGGCGTGCTGGTGCGAGACACCCGGATCCTCCGGCGGCACGGCGAGATCGATGTCGGGGGACTCGCCGGTGCTGTGCCGGCGGCGGCCGATGGTGATCTGGCTGCCGGTGAGCGCGAGGCGCTGCTCCGGGGAGTACGCGGGCAGGTTCAGTCCGGTCGCCTCCGGGCCGCTCCGCTGCATCATCGCCAGGAAGTAGTCGCGGTCCGGCGCGATGACGGCCGTCCAACTGCCCGGCCCCTGGTCGGGCCCGCCCTGGGCGAAGCTCTGGCCGGGGAACTGCTGCTGAGGAGGCTGGGATGCCTGCGGTGCTTGAGGCGCCTGGGGGGCCTGCGGTGCCTGCTGGAAGCCCTGCGGCGGCTGCTGCTGCGAGGGCGGCGGCAGCATCCAGTCGTCGCCCCCACCGGTCTGCGGCGCCTGGGGCCGCTGCGGCGCGGGCGGCGCGGACTGCTGCTGGAACGACGGCGGGGGAGGCGGCCCCTGCCGCTGCGGCTCGAACGGCGACGGCGGGCCACTCTGCCCGCCCGGTCCCTGCTGTCCGGGCCCCTGCTGTCCGGGACCCTGGTGTCCGGGACCCTGGTGTCCGGGCCCCTGGGGGCCCGGCTGACCCGGCCTGCCCTGCGGGTCGAACGGCGACGGCGGGCCGGCCTGCTGACCGGGACCCTGCTGACCGGGGCCCTGCGGCCCCGGTCCCTGCTGGCCCGGCCCCTGGCCCGGGCGGCCCTGCGCCTCGAACGGGGACGGCGACTGCTGCTGGAACGACGGCGGGGGCGGCGGCCCCTGCTGGAAGGAGTGCGGGGGCGGCGGCGGGCCCTGCCGGTCGTCCTGCTCCGGCGAGAGCGGCTCGGCCGGCCGGTTCATCTGCGAAGGCCGGGAGCCCTGGTACTCGAACGGATCCCGCTGCTGCGGCGGGCCCTGCTGGGCCTGGAAGCCGGGCGGCAGGTTCAGCCCGGGCGGTCCACCGACACCGCCCTGCGGGGCCAGCGGCGTGTACGACGTCGCCGTGTTCGTGAGGAAGTTCCAGCGGCACTCCTCGCAGTACGGAGCCATCGGCTCACGCGGGGTGCGGCACTGCGGGCAGAGCTCGGCCTGGACGGTCTGCTGTCCGGGGCCCGGGCCCTGCGGATAGCCGTAACCGGGCGCGGGCGGCGGGGGAGGCGGCGGCGGGACGGCGCCCGCGGGCGCGCTCGCCCCGGCCATGCGATGTCCGCAGACCTCGCACCAGTCCTCGGAACCCGACTGGTGTCCGTTCGGGCAGGTCGGCATGTCGGCGCTTCCCCCTCTCCTCGTCCGGCCCGGAGGCCGTCATGCGTGTCGGTGCACCGTCCGGTCGGCCGGGACGGCTCTCGGTGCGGTTCTGCCGTTGTCGTCCGCGTCGCTATTTCTTGACGCGAACTGTCTTGGTCGAGCGCGTTTCGAGGGTCATCTCGTCCGCTTCCGCGACCCTTGCTTTCAGTCGCACAGTACCCGTCGCCGCGTCGACGACGTCGACCACCTTCGAAAGCAGTTTCGCAGTATCCGCGTTTCCGGAGGCCGACGCGAGCTGCACCGCACGCCCCAGTTTCGCCGTAGCGCCGTCGAAGTCTCCCGATTTGCGCGCATCCAGTCCCTGCTGGATGACCTGCGCCAGTTCGGCCTGCCCCGTGTAGTGCGCCACCTGGGGGTTGATCGAGGTCGAAGCGGCCATGTCGTCCGTCCACACCGCGCGGACGAGACCCTGGGAGAGGGTCTGCGGGGCACCGCCGTCCGACGGGGCCGGCAGGATCAGCGAGACCCGGGCCGCCAGCATCTCCTGACCGATCCCGGCCTCCGGAACCCTCACGCACACGTGGTAGTCCCGGGACTCGTCACCCCAGGACCCGGTCGGGTAGTCACCGGACCGCGGCCCGGACTCGGTGCGGCGGCCGGTCAGTTCGGCGACCGTCGGCGCCACCTGCTTGACGAACACGATCTCGACCCCGACGGGCGTCCAGAGCCGCAGCGCCACGTCCGCGACCTCCTTGCCCATCGCGTTCTCCATCATCCGGGTGAAGTCCGCGGCGAGGCCGGCCGGATCGGCGACGATGTCCGCCGTGCCGAGCAGGGCGGAGGCGATCGCTGTGACCTCTTTCACCTCCCAGTCGGTGCCGACACCTCGCGCGTCACAGGTGAACCGGCCCGCACAGGAGTCGAGGGCGGCCCGCAGATCCTCCGGGGACTCGTGCTCGTTGCGCCCGTCCGTCAGGAGGATGCCGTGCCGGATGTCCACCTCGGCGGCCCCCAGCAGCCGGTCGGCCAGCCGCAGCCAGGTCCCGATGGCGGTTCCCCCGCCCGCGCTCAGCCGGCGCAGGGCCTCCTTCGCCTGCGCCTTGGTCCCCGGATCGGCCGTCGCCAACTGCCCGTTGCCCGGGTACACGTCGTTGGCCACGTGCGTTCCCGCCACCACGGCGAACCGCGTGCCGTCACGCAGGGTGTCGATGGCCGCCGCCGTCGCGTCGCGCGCGTTGCGCATCTTCGTCGGCGGGTAGTCCATCGAGCCCGAGCAGTCGACCATGAGCACCACGGCCGCGTTCGGCGCCTGCCCCGGGACGCGCACGGCGGCCGGGGTGCCGTCGGCCAGGGGGACACGGCCCGTCGTCCCCCCGCCCGTGGACGTGACGGTGACGATCGCGTTGACGTCACGGCCGCCCTCGGGCAGGAATTCGTTCTGGTACACCTCGACGGAGAACTGCGGCACGTTGGACTTGGAGAAGTTGGCCATCTGAGCGGCTCCTTGAGGCTCCACGTAGGTCGGACGAAGACAGGTGTGCGGACGGACTTACGGCCGAAGGACCGGGGCGAGCGCGGCGGCCCCGGCGTGCGCGGACGGGAAGGCGTGAAGACCGGGAAGCGTAGGGACCGGTAAGCGTGGGGACGGGACGGCGTAGGGACGGGACGGCGTAGGGGCGACGGGCCGGCCGGACCACCGGCCGGGCGCCGGCGGACCGGGCGTGGGCTCAGGCCGATCCTGCCCCTGGTGCGGCCACGGCGAACGGCAGGAGCGCCACTGTTACGTTGTCGTGGCCCCCGCCGTCGAGCGCGTGACCGACCAGCACCTGGGCCCCGTGCAACGGCCGTTCGTACGCGTCGGGCGGCACGGCCGCGGCAATCTCCGCCGCGCCCTCCGCGTAGTTCCACAAGCCGTCGGTGCACACCACGACCAGGCCGGGCCGGTCCGGTTTGAAGGACGCGGTGTGCGGCTCCAGGTCGTACGCGTCGGCGCCGAGCCAGCCCGTGATGGCGTGGGCGCGCTCGTCGGCGTACGCCTCCGCCTCGTTCATCAGGCCGGCCGCCACCATCTGCGCGGCCCAGGAGTCGTCCTCCGTGAGCCGGGCCGGCGGATCGGCGCGGTCCTCGGGGACCCAGTAGACGCGGCTGTCACCCACCCAGCCGACGACCAGCAGGCCGCCCGCCGCGATCGCGCCGACCAGGGTGCACGCCGGGGCGTTCTGGTGGCGCTGCTGCTCGTGTTCCAGGGCCTGACCGGAGTCCTGGGCCAGCGCGTTGACGGCCTCCGACGCCGCGAGGATCGCCTCGTGCATCGCCTGCTGCGGATGGGTCCCGCGCGGCAGCGACTCCAGCAGCGCCTCGTTGGCCGCGCTCGCGGCCGCGGCCGAGGCCTCGTCGGGGCGGCTCGCGGAGGAGACGCCGTCGCACACGACGGCGACGACCGCCGGCGAGCCGTCCGGCAGGGCGGTGCAGGACACCGCGAACGCGTCCTCGTTGCGGTGGTGACGCAGGCCGCGGTCGCTGACCGCGGCCACCGAACCGAGCTCCTGCTCCATGTGGTCGCGCTCGCGGGGCTGGGCGTGGCCGCAGTTCTCGCAGTAGCCGTCGGGGTCCACCCGGCCCGAGCGGCACGCCACACAGATCTTGGCACCGGCCGCCGAGGCCCCCGCGGCGGCGTGCTCCACGGTACGGGGGTCGGGCGCGGCCAGCTCGAAGTCGCCCGAGGGCTCGCCGGGAGGCTCCGGGGCGGTGCCGCCGGGCTCGTCGAAGCGGACCGCCGCCCGCTCCGCGGTGGGCAGGGGCCTGCCGCCCGAGTCCACGCCCGGGAGGTCGGCCGGGCGGTGCGTCGGAGCCGGCACGTCGGAGCTGTCGGCCTCGGAGGCGGCCGGCCACGCCACGGGACCGGCGGCGGACGACGCCACGCCCTGTGCGGGCACCGTGATGGCGACCGTCGGACGGTCGCCCGGCGGCGTCGGCACCGCCGAGAGGTCGTACCCGCACGCCCCGCAGAACAGGTCGCCCGATTCCAGCGGTTCCTCGCAGCCGGGGCACCCCGCCAAGGAGGCCCGCCCGTGGATCTCTGACATCTTCACACCCAGGTCCGGGGGCGGAAACGGTTGGCCCGCTCCACCAGTTCGATCCTCTCGTCGCCCCGCTGCGCGAGCCGGGCGAGCATCCGGTACGAGCGTTCGAGACCGAACCTGAGGCCCCGCTCGTCCAGCTCACTGCCGAGCACCGTCCTCGGCGCCGCGGTCGCGGGGGAGGACGGAGCGGCCGGCTGAGCCGTGGGACTACCGGAGAGTACCCAGTCGAGCGCCGTACCCAGTACCTCGGTCGACAACTGCTCGCGTCTCACCGCGTCCAGGCCGTAGGCCCGCAGCGCGGTCACCTGGTCGGCGGCCGCGGAGAGGTCCTGGATCAGCGGCTCGTGCGGGGCCCGCTCACGGAGCCGTGCCCGCACCGCCGCCACCCGGGCCGCCGTGTAATGGATGGACGACTCCGGCACGGACTCCAGGGTGTGCACCGCCGTGGCCCTGTTGCCGGCGGCGAGCTGCACCCGGGCCAGACCGAACGCCGCGCTGACGAAACTCGGGTCGGTCACCCACACCAGGCGGTAGTACTCCGCGGCGTTGTCCAGCTGCCCCAGCACCTCCGCGCAGATGCCGAGCGCGAGCTTCGGGGCGGGCTCGCCGGGGAACGCGTCGTACACCGCGTCGAAGGACAGCGCGGCGTTCTCGTGGTCACCGGTCACCAGGGAGGCGATCCCGCGGTACCAGACGACCCGCCAGTCGTCCGGGTGCTCCGACTCCACCGCCGTCAGCGCCCGTACGGCGGAGCCGAGTTCGTCCATCTCCAGGCGGGCGCGGAGCTCCCGCAGCCTGGTCTCCAGCGAGGCGGCCGGCACGGAGTGCAGTGCGGAGACCAGCTCGGCGGGCGCCGAGGCCATCACCCCGGCCAGAAAACCGGCGTTGGGGTCGTTCGGGTCCACCCGGGGGACCGGCAGGGCCAGCGAGGTCGCCCGTGCGTCGAACGCGGCGAGCCGGGGACCCGCGGCCGGGTACGCCCCCGGGACGGGGCCCGGTTCCACGACCGCCGCCCGGGGAGCGGGGACCGCCGGCAGCGGTGGCACGTACGACGGCGCGCCGCCCGTCGCCGCGCTCCCCGTGCTTCCCGTGCCCCCTGTGCTCCCCGTGCTTCCCCGGACATGGGTGGCGGGCGCGTACAGAGGGCCCGCGCCGGCCGGCACCGGCTGCGGGGCGGCGACGGTGGGGGCGACGGGAAACGCGGCCGTCAGCGCCGACGCGGGGTGCGTCGTGGTGGTGACGGCCGGCCTGCGGCGGCGCCCGAAGAACCCCGCGCCGCCGGACGGGCCCGTCCGGGCGCCGAGCCGGGACGCCTCGCCGGTCAGCTCCGCGAACAACTCCGTGTCCGTCACGCGCAGTTCCGTGCCGAAGAGGGTCGAGAGCGCCGGGCGCGGACGGCCCGTCTGCAGGGCGACCACCTCTCGCAGGACCCCGGTCAGCTGCTCCGCCATCTCCGAGGCCGAGGAGAAGCGGCGGGCCGGGTCCGGGTCCGTCGCCCGCACGAGCAGCCGGTAGAACGACTCGTACCTCCGGAACACCTCGATGTTGTCCGGATCGGGCAGGGAGTCCACGAAGACGTTCGTGTACCCCTGGAAGTCGAAGGTCAGCACCGCGAGCGTCCGCGCCACCGTGTAGAGGTCGGAGGCGACGGACGGGCCGGTCTCGGCCACCTCGGGCGCCTGGTAGCCGACGGTGCCGTAGATGGCCGACTCGTCGTCGTCCATCCGGCGCACCGCGCCCATGTCGATGAGCTTGAGCTGGTCCTCGGTCTGGATCGCGTTGTCGACCTTGAAGTCGCAGTACAGCAGGTTGCGGCTGTGCAGGTGTCCCAGCGCCTCCAGCGCCTCGATCCCGTACGCGCAGGCCTGCTCGACCGGCAGCGGGTCCCGCCTCCCGCCCGGTGTCCGGCGCTCGTTGGCGATCTCCTTGAGCGCCTTGCCGCCGACGTACTCCATCACTATGTAGCCGTCGAGCGAACCGGTGCGCTGGTCCAGGTGCTCCACGAAGTTGTAGATGCGGACGATGTTGGAGTGCTCGATCTCCGCGAGGAAGCGCCGCTCGGAGATGGCCGCGGCCATGGCGTCCTGGTCCCCGGTGTCCAGCAGGCCCTTGAGGACCACCCAGCGGTCGGAGACGGCGCGGTCCACGGCGAGGTAGACCCAGCCGAGCCCGCCGTGGGCCAGGCAGCCGGCGACCTCGTACTGCCCGTGCACGACGTCGCCGCCGCGCAGCTTCGGCACGAAGGAGTAGGGGTGGCCGCATTTGGTGCAGAACCCCTCGGTACGGCCGGGCCGGTCCCCGCGGGCCCGGCCGACCGGCGCCCCGCAGTCGGACCGCGAGCAGAAGCGCTTCCGCTCGGGGACCTCGGGGTTGTCCATCACCGCGGTGCGCGGGTCGGGCCGCGGCACGTCGGGGACGAGCACCAGGCCCGCGCCCAGCCTGCCGCGTCCGGAGGTGGAGCCCGTGGAGGTGCCCGAGGAGCGCACCGACACGGAGCGGGACGTGGAGCTCCCGGACAAGGAGCGGGAGAGCCGCCCGGAGACCGAACGCCGGGAGGTCGACGAGCGCGACGAGGAGCGGGCGGACGCCTGGGAACCGGTCCGCTGCGAGGTGCTGCCGCTCCCCCTGCCGCCGGCAGCCCTGCCACCGCCCGCGATGCCGGTGGGCGGTGAACTCACCATGCCCGTCGGCGACACGACCGGCGCGAGGCCGCAGGTGCCGCAGTACAGCTCACCGCCGCCCATGTCCTCGTAACTGCCCTCGCACGCGGGGCGCTGGCACTCCGTACTCATGATGTCTCCCCCTGTCCGTCGTGCCTGTCCGGACGGTGCTGTGTCAGCAGGTCGGTGGCGGCCAGCTGGTAGCGCAGGACCGCCTGTTCGGCGACGCGAAGGTCGCACGGCGCGCTCCACAGCATCCGGCGGGCCGCGTCGTACCGCTCGATCAGGAGCGGGTCCTCGGCCAGACCGTGCCGGGCCACCTTCGCCTTGTACGCGTCCAGCCTGCCCCGCAGCTCCGCCCGGACCGCGAGCGGCCCCGTGACGGACGTCAGCGACTCCCGGGCGCGCAGCAGTTCGTCCTCGGCCTCCCGCTCCAGCGACTCCAGCAGAGGCGACAGCCGGTTCCACTGGGCGTGCCTGCGGTACGCCGACGCCGTCGCGAGCCGCTCCTGCAGCACGGTCGGCGGCCCGCTGACCGCGGGCACCTCGGAGGCGGCGATCTTCGCCAGCACCTCGCCGCGCGCCAACCGGGCCTCGGCGAGCGTGCGGTTCGCGCGCGACAGCAGGTCACGCACCTGGATCAGGCGCTGCTCGGCGTCCTGCCGGACCGCCAGCACCGCTTCGATCTCCCGGCGTACCTCCTCCAGGGCGAGTGCCGCGCGGTCGTAGCGCGTGGTGTCGGGCCGCCCTCCGCCGGGGGCGGCACTGCCGGGGCCCGGCACCCAGAACGCCAGTGGATCCGAGATCACCTGCTTCCGCAGCGCGGCCAGCTCCTCGGCGATCGCCTCCAGGTCGTCACCGGCCGGATGCTCCCCGGGCCGCACCCCGACGGAGTGCGCCAGCGAGGCGGTGCGGCGCAGCTCGGCGGCCAGCAGGTCTATCCGGGCGGGCAGTGCCGACCATACGGAGTCCGACGCGAGGATCATGTCCAGCGCCTGGGCGTACAGGTCGTTCATCCGGGCGACCAGCTCCTCCAGCGTGAACCGCTCGGAGAGCCGGGCCGGTCGGGTGAGCGAGACACCGGGGCCGGTCGCTCCCTGGTTCGCCACGGTCACACCGTCACCGCGCAGCAGGTCGGTCAGGGCCACCAGGTCGCTCCTGCCGGGGTAGCGGCGCCTGGCCCGGATCTCACGGGCCGAGGCCAGCGCCCCGGCGTACGCGTCGAAGTACCGCCAGAGCAACGTGATCGACCGCTTGGTGGAACCCCAGCGCTCCTCGGTGACACCGGCCAGCGTGGCGCCCTCCAGGAGCCGGCGACCGGCGTGTTCCTCCAGGGCGAGGAGCGAGGTCTCGATGGCCTCGTGCTCCGCACCGAGCCGGGCCAGCGTACGGTCCGCCTCGTCCCGGCCCATGACCGGGCCGGGGGGCCTCCCCGCGAATCCGGGGAAGGATCCCGCCACGCCCATCGATCACCTCTCCGTTCCAGCAGCCGGACCCGAGGGTCCGGACACGTTCAGTTGCTCCGGTACTTCGGCGCGGGGGGCCCCTCGATGCCCGGCAGCCCCTCCGCCAGCCAGGTGCGGTACGACGTCATCCAGGGGCTGTTCGCACCGCCCCGGCGGTAGCCGTCCAGCACGTGGTTGACCCGGGCCACCAGGTCGTCGGCGCCGAGCTTGGCCGCGACGCCGTAGTACTCGGTGGTGAACGGCTCGTCGCCCTTGAGCTCCACCGCCGGGTCCTGCGCCGCCTGACCGGCCGCCAGCGCGTTGTCCGTGACCACGGCGTCGACCTCACCGAGCTGCAGCCGCACCAGGCAGTCCAGCTGGTTGGGGACGGTCAGCTGGTCCTCGTCGCGCTCGGTGTCCTCGTGTTCGTCCTCGAACACCGCCCCGAAGGACTTCTCCTTCAGCGCGTCGTTCGCCGTGGAGCCCTCGGCCGTGCAGACGCGCTTGCCCTTCAGCGACTCGTCGTAGCCGTCGATCGTGGACTCCTTGGGAGCCAGGACCTGCTGGCCGGCCTGGAAGTACGCCGTGGAGAAGGCGACCTGGCCGACGCGCTTGCAGTTGATCGTCATCGTACGGACGACGACGTCGACCTTCCCGTTCTCCAGGGCGGCGATCCGCTGGTTGGTGGGGATGGCGCGGAAGATCACCGCGTCCCGGTCACCGAGGATGTCCTCCGCGATGGCGTGCACCAGATCGATGTCGAAGCCTTCGAGGGTGCGGCTCTCCGGATTCCGGTAGCCCCACTGGAAGCTGTTCTGGTCGACACCGGCGATCAGCTTCCCGCGCTCCCGGATCTTCCGGAGGCTCGGGCCGTCGTCGGTCGACGCGGGGACGCTCGCCTCCGGGTCCTTGCACGTCTCGGCCCTGGCCGGCACGGCCGAGGTGGTCTCCTGCCCCGCGCTCAGTCCGCCGAAGGTCCCGTCGCCGTGCGCCAGCGGCAGCAGGGTGAGCGAGGCCGTGACCGCGCAGGCCACCGCCATGCCCGTCACACCGCCCCAGCCGCGCAGCCTGCTCCGCGCCGCCCAGCCCTTCACCCTGGTCATCGCTCGTCCCCTCACCGGTACTCCGCGAGCCTGCGGTTGACCCCGACGATCGCGGCGACCGCGCCCAGCAGGGCGAGGACGGCGGCGCCGGCCGGGAGCCCGCCCAGTGCCCTGCGGCCGCTCCCGGCCGCCGCGTCGAACTCGCCCTGCTCATGGGCGAGCGCCTGCTGCAGCGCGTCGTCGACCTGCTCGAAGGACTGACCCGTGGTGCCCTTCGGCCCGATGATCTGCTTGAGCGCGGCATCGTACTCGCCCCGGTCGTCGGTCGTCCGGGCCTTCCTGTGGCGGTCCTGCCACTCGGAGACACCGCTGATGGCGTCCTTCACCGGTCCGCTCCCCGTCGCGTCGTCGCCGGCGAGCTTCTCCGCGGTGCCGAGCTGTGCGCCGAGCGCCTTCATGCCCGTGCTGTAGTCGTTCTCGTACTTGTCCCGCGTGCCGTCCGGGGTCAGGACCGCGCCCCGGGCCACCAGCGTGAGGTTCTCGTTCGCCCGCGCCTTCAGGGAGCTGATCCGGGCCTTGTTGAGGACGTCCAGCGACTCCTGCCCGTTCACCATCGCCCCCCGCAGCTCGGCCCTGGCCACCGTGTGACCCACGGCCAGCCACAGCAGCACCACCGTGGCCGCGGCCGTGGCCACGAGCAGCCCGTGGTTGAAGACCCGGTGCGTCCGGCGGTAGTTGCGCCGCTGCATCCACACCAGCGCGGCCAGCGCGACGATCCCGGCGGCCAGCGAGAGGAACGGCCACCGCCGCGCGTCGGCCGAGTCCGTGCCGAGCCGGCCCGTCTCCGCCGCGTACAACCGCTCGGCCGCCGGGAGGAGTTCGTTGGTCATCTTCTGGTTGGCGTACCGGAGGTAGGCGCCGCCGAGCGGCAGCCCCTGGCGGTTGTTGGCCCTCGCCCGCTCGATCAGGCCCGTGTACTCGGGGAGCCCCTCGCCCAGCTCGGTGATCTCCCGGTGCGAGGGGGTCGAGGGGTCCGTGCTCGCCGCGGCCTTCACCAGCAGCCGGGAGGCCTCCTTGATGTCCTTCTCGTACTGCTCGTGGACATCCTTGGGCTCCTCCGCCCCGGCGAGGAAGCCGCTCGCGGCCATCGTGTCGGCGTCGGCCAGAGAACGGTAGATGCTCGCGGCGTCCGCGCTCAGCGGCTGGCTGCGCTCCACCACGTCGTCGGCGGAGGCCGCCCGCCCGGAGATCTCCAGGAAGGTGACCATCCCGAACACCACGACCAGCAGGGCCAGTACGGCGCCGATGATCTGCAGCCGGCCCGGCTCGGTGGTCGCCGCGGCGCGCAGCCGCCCGGCGGCCTCGGACCGGAGACCACGGCGCTGCGCGGGCACGGCCGCGGGCGCGACGGGACCGTCCGTCCCCGGCTCCCGCAGTGCGGCCCCGCTCGGCGGGTGTGTCACTCGACCTCCCCCTCGGTCTCCGACGTCGGCCCCGGCCCCGGCCGGCCGGGAGACTGGCGCCCGGCCAGAAGTATGGCCGCAGGGACCGGCATTCACCAGGAATACCTGGATCCTGCACCGAATCGATCTCCCCACCAAGAACACGTTCGGGACATCTGATCGGTTCCCGTACGGAAGGGGCGCCCCCCGGCGACGGACCGGGAGACGCCCCCACCTCTGTGACCAGTGTGTCAGGTGTAGTACGCCCGCAGCCTACGGTGCGCCCCGGCCGGCGCTCCCGTGTGGTCCAGGCCGAGCAGCGCGGCGCCCAGGACGGGCGGCTCCGCGACCACCTGGACCACCGCCTTCGGGGCACGCTCCGACAACAGCCGGGCGATGCCGTCGTCCAGCCGGGAGTGCCGGGCCGCCAGCACGCTGCCGCCCAGGACGACCGGCACCTCCTCGGCCAGCAGTCCCAGCCGTCCCAGCGCCACCGTCGCCATGGAGACGACCTCGCCGGCCAGCCGGTCCACCAGGGCGCTCGCCACCGTGTCCCCGGCCGCGCTCGTCGCGAACAGCACCGGCGTCAGCTCGTGGCGGCGCCCCGCGGGGATCAGCCCCCGGTGCAGCGCCTCGATCAGCTCGTACATCGAGCCGAGGCCGAAGTGCCCCGGCAGCGTACGCACCAGCTCCGTCGGCTCCCCGCGGCCGTCCTCGGCCCGCGCGGCGAACCAGAGGGCCTCCTCGGCGAGGCCCGAACCGCCGCCCCAGTCACCCGATATCCGGCCGATCGCGGGGAACCGGGCCGTACGGCCGTCCGGGACCATGCCCACGCAGTTGATCCCGGCACCGCAGACGACGGCCACCCCGCGGGGCTCGTCCAGCGCCGCCCGCAGGATCGCGAAGGTGTCGTTGCGCACCTCGACCGTGCGGCCCCAGCCCCGGGCGAGCAGGGCCTCGGCCAGCTCGGCCTCCTCCACCGGGAGATCGGCGTTGGCCAGGCACGCCGACACGTGCTCCACGCTCCCGACGGGCTCCCCGGACGCGGCCAGGGCCTGTCCGATCGCCGAGGCCAGGACGTCCACCGCCGTCTCCACACCGACGACGGGCGGCTGGAAGCCGCCGCCGCGCGCCGTGGACAGGACGGTGCCGTCCTCGCCGATCAGTGCCACATCGGTCTTGCTGTTGCCCGCGTCGATGGCGAGGACCGAAGCGTTCACGCCCACGCCAGGTGCTCCCGGTTGTGTGCGATCAGCCGGTCGGTGAGGGCCTCGGCGTACTCGAACTGGCCGACGAGCGGGTGCGAGAGCAGCGCCTTGAACACCCGGTCCCGGCCGCCCCGCAGCGCGGCGTCCAGCGCCAGGTCCTCGTACGCCGTCACGTTGGCGATGAGCCCGGCGTACAGCGGGTCGAGGGCCGGGACCGCGAGAGGGGAGGCGCCCGTGCCGTCCACCCGGGCCTGGGTCTCGATCACCGCGTCGTCCGGCAGGAACGGCAGCGTGCCGTTGTTGTACGTGTTGACCACCTGCACGGCCGGGCCGCCCCCTCCGAGCAGCGAGGCGGCCAGGTCCACGGCCGCCTCCGAGTAGAAGGCCCCGCCCCGCTTGCCGAGCAGCGCCGGCTTCTCGTCCAGCGCGGGATCGCCGTACATGGCCAGGAGCTCCTTCTCCATCGCGGCGACCTCCGCCGCCCGGGACGGCTTGGTGCCGAGCTCCCGCACGACCTCGTCGTGCGCGTAGAAGTAGCGCAGGTAGTACGACGGGACGACACCGAGCCGGTCGACGATCTGCCGGGGCATGCGCAGGTCGCCGGCGATCGTGTCGCCGTGCTCCGCGAGCAGCTTCGGCAGGACGTCCTCGCCGTCCGGGCCGCCGAGCCGCACCCCGAGCTCCCACGACAGGTGGTTGAGCCCGACGTGGTCCAGGTGGATCTCGGCCGGAGCGACGTCCAGGAGCCGCGCGAACTTCCGCTGGAAGCCGATCGCGACGTTGCACAGCCCGACGGTCCTGTGGCCGGCCTGCAGCAGGGCGCGGGTCACGATGCCGACCGGGTTGGTGAAGTCGATGATCCAGGCGTCCGGGTTGGTGCGCCGGACCCGCTCGGCGATGTCGAGGACGACCGGCACCGTGCGCAGCGCCTTGGCGAGACCACCGGCGCCGGTGGTCTCCTGGCCGACGCAGCCGCACTCCAGCGGCCACGTCTCGTCCTGGTTGCGCGCGGCCTGCCCGCCGACGCGCAGCTGGAGCAGCACCGCGTCGGCGCCCTCCACCCCCGCGTCCACGTCGGAGGTGGTGGTGATCCGGCCGGGGTGGCCCTGCTTGGCGAAGATGCGGCGCGCCAGGCCGCCGACGAGCTCCAGCCGGTCGGCCGCCGGGTCGACGAGCACCAGCTCCTCGACGGGCAGGGTGTCCCGCAGCCGTGCGAACCCGTCGATCAGTTCAGGTGTGTAGGTGGACCCGCCACCCACTACTGCGAGCTTCATGTCAGCCCTTCACTCCAGTCAGTGTGACGCCTTCTACGAAGGCCTTTTGTGCGAAGAAGAACACGATGATGACCGGCGCCATGACCAGCAGGGTCGCCGCCATCGTCAGGTTCCAGTTGACCGCGTGGGCGCTCTTGAAGGACTCCAGGCCGTAACTCAGCGTCCAGGCGCCCGGATTCTGCGCCGCGTAGATCTGGGGTCCGAAGTAGTCGTTCCAGCAGTAGAAGAACTGGAAGAGCGCGACGGCGGCGATGCCCGGCTTGGCCATCGGCACGACGATCCGCAGGAGCGTCCGGAGCTCACCGCACCCGTCGACCTTCGCCGACTCGATGTACTCCTGCGGGATGGTGAGCAGGAACTGCCGCAGCAGGAAGATCGAGTAGGCGTCGCCGAACGCCATCGGGATGATCAGCGGCCACAGCGAGCCCGAGAGGTGGAGCTGCTGCGACCAGACCAGGTACATCGGGATGACGATGACCTGCGGCGGCAGCATCATCGTGGAGATGACGAGGATCATCGCGGTGCGCCGGCCGCGGAAGCGGAACTTGGCCAGGGCGTAGGCGACCGGCACCGACGAGCACACCGTGAACACCGTGCCGAGCAGGGCGTACATCAGCGAGTTGCGCCACCAGTCGAGGAACCCCGGGGTGTGGAAGACGGTCGAGTAGTTCGACCAGTGCCAGGAGTCCGGCCACAGGTCGCCGCTCATCGCCTGGCTGTCGCTCATCACCGAGGTGAGGAGGACGAAGACGAACGGCAGGACGAAGAAGAGGGCGAGTGCCACGGCCACGGAGTGGACGGCGATCCAGTTCAGGACGCGCCTGCGCCGGTGCGAGGCCGCGTCCGCGCCGCGCGGCCGGGTCGTCACGGGAGCTTCCGGCCTGGTCAGGGTGGTGCTGGTCATCTCAGTCCTCCGCCGGAATGAGGCCGACGCTCTTGCGCATCAGCAGAAGGGTGACGCCCATGGCGATCGCGAAGAGCACGAGGGAGAGCACGCACGCGGCACCGGTGTTGAAGTTCTGGAAGCCCATCGAGTAGACGAGCTGCGGCACCGTCAGGGTGGAGTGGTCCGGGTATCCGGGCTGGATCACCGTGCCGGGGCCGATGGAGACGCCCGAGGCGAGCTTCCCCGCGACGAGGGCCTGCGTGTAGTACTGCATCGTCTGCACGACGCCGGTGACGACGGCGAACAGCACGATCGGGGTGATGGCGGGCCAGGTGACGAAACGGAACTTCGTCCAGGCACCGGCACCGTCGAGATCGGCGGCCTCGTACTGCTCCTTCGGCACGTCCAGGAGCGAGGCCATGAAGATGACCATCAGGTCGCCGATGCCCCACAGGGAGAGCAGGACCAGTGAGGGCTTCGACCAGTTCGGGTCGTTGAACCAGCTCGGGCCGTGCAGGCCGACCCACGAGAGCATCTCGTTGACCGGTCCCGTGGACGGGTTGAGGAGGAAGACGAAGGCCACGGTGGCCGCGACCGGCGGGGCCAGGTACGGGATGTAGAAGGCCGTACGGAACAGCCCCACGCCGGTCTTGATCTTCGTGATGAGCAGCCCGATGCCGAGGCCGAACACCACGCGCAGCGCGACCATGACGACGACCAGCCAGAGGGTGTTCCACAGGGCCGGGCCGAACAGCGGCATCTGCTCGAACACGTACCTCCAGTTCCGCAGCCCCACGAAGGTGGGCGCCTTGATCTGGTTGTAGTGCATGAACGAGAAGTAGACGGTCGCGATCAGCGGATAGCCGAAGAAGACCGAGAAGCCGACCAGCCAGGGCGAGAGGAACCCCAGGGTGCGCAGTCGCTCGCGGTTCCTCTTGCGTCGCAGCGGGGTGGTGCGGGGGGCCGGATCGGTCCCCCGGCCGGCGGACTTCGCCGAGGTGGGAAGGGAAAGTGCCATGACCCGGCTCCTCAGTTCTCCGACTGGACGTTGTCGGCGTCGATCTGGTCGTCGAGGTCCTGCAGGGCCTTGTGCAGGTTCTTCGTCCTGCCGGCCTCGACGGACTGCGAGAAGTCCCCGAACGAGTTGATGTACTGCCCGCCGTTGTTCGAGGGGGGAACGGCCTGGCTGTGCGGGTTCCGGGCGATCGAGAGGAAGGCGCGGAACGCCGGATCGGCGTCCAGGTCGGGCGACTTCAGCGCGTCGAACGTGGAGGGCACGTTGTGGATGGCGTTGGCGAAGTGGACGACCGCCTCGGTGTCGATCGTCAGGTACTTCACCAGCTCCCAGGCGGCGTTCTGGTGCACGCTGCTGTGCGCGATGCCCGCGACGGTGCCGGTGAGGTACCCCCGCCCGTAGGTGTCGGCCTGGTCGTCGGGGACCGGCAGCGGGGCCACGCCCCAGTCGAAGTCCGCCTTGGCCTCGTCGAGCATCAGCCCGCGCCACTCGCCGTCCAGATGCATGGCGAGCTTGCCGGTCAGGAAGCCGTTCTGGGACGACATCTCGTCGCCGAACGTGGCGCGCAGCCGCTCCATGGCGTGGTAGCCGCCCTGGGCGTCGGAGAGACCCCGCATGGCGGAGAAGAACTGCTCGGTCTTCGGCTCGTCGGCGAGCTTCGCCTTGCCCTCGTCGTCGAAGTACCGCGGCCCCCACTGCGCGAACATCCGGTCGGGGGCGTTCTGGTAGAGCTGGAAGTTCGGCATGAAGCCGGCGCGTTCGAGCGAGCCGTCCTTCTTCTTCCGCGTCAGCTTGACCGCGTCGGCCTTCATCTCGGACATGGTGTGCGGGGGCCGGCTGATCCCGGCCTCCTCGAAGGCGTCCTTGTTGTAGTACATGCCGAACGCGTCGGCGAGCAGCGGCGTCGCGCACTGGACGCCCTCGTACCGGGTGTAGTCCAGCAGGGTCTTCGGGAAGACCTTCGTCTTGTCGATCCCGCTCTTCTTCAGGAAGGGGTCGAGGTCCACCCACATGCCGGAGGAGCAGTACTGCCCGACGTTGTTGGTCGTGAAGGACGTGACGACGTCGGGTGCGTCGTCACCGCCGGCCCGCAGCGCCTGGTTGATGGTCTCGTCGCTCACGTTGCCCGTGGAGACGACGTCGATGTTGGGGTGGAGTTTCTCGAAGCGGGCGATGTTCTCCTTGATCGCCTTGGCCTCGCTCGGCGCCGACCAGCCGTGCCAGAACTTCAGCGTGACCGGTTTCGTGGGGTCGTCGGTGTTGCTGCCGGTGCTCGGGTTCGCGCAGCCGGCCAGCAGCAGTGCGGCCGCGCCGAGCGCCACGGGCACCCGGGTACGGATGTGCCATCGCGCCATGTCGGACTTCCTTAGCGGGAGGGGGAGGGAGGGAGCGGCAGGCATGGAGGTGCCGTACGGGCCACCGGACCGGGGGCGCCGCCGCGGGGTGACGGGTGGTTCAGACGGTGTCGAAAACGGTGTCGCGGGCCTGGGCGAGAGCGGTGCGCAGTGCGCCGGTCAGGATCGGGTTCCCCGCGATGTCGCTGATGCGCAGCAGGGGCCTGGGCAGTGCCAGGCCGGTCAGTTCGGCCTCGACCAGCGTGCGGAGCGCCTCGCCGCCCGCCTGGGCCACGCGTCCGGAGAGGACGACCAGTTCGGGATCGACCACGGCGACCACGGCGGCGAGCCCCGTGGCCAGCCGGCGGGCGACCTCGGCGCGGACGGCTTCGTCGGCGAGCGCCTCCGCCAGCGGCCTCCCGCCGGCCAGGGCACGTATCGCGGGGCGGGAGACGAGGCTCTGGAAGCCGCCCCCCGCGTCCGGACCCGCCCAGTCCCTTTCGCCGCCGCGGGCGAGCGGGGCGCCCGGCAGCGGCATGTAGCCGATCTCCCCCGCGCCGCCGGTGGCGCCGCGCAGGAGGGAGCCTCCCAGCACGATGGCCGCGCCCACACCCTCGTCGAGCCAGGCGAGGACGAAGTGGTCGTGGTCCTGCGCGGCGCCCTCGTACTGCTCGGCCATGGCGGCGAGGTTCACGTCGTTCTCGATGACGACCGGCCTGCCGACGACCTCGGCGAGGTCGGCGACGAGGGTGCGCGAGTGCCAGCCGGGCAGATGGGGTGCGTAGCGCAGCTGGCCGGTGTGCGGGTCGATCGCCCCCGGGGTCCCGATCACCACACCGTCGAGGTCGTCGTGGCCGAGGCCGGTCCCGCGCAGGGCGCCGTCCACGGCCTCGGCGACGAGCTGGGCGGTGCGGTGGCGTACGTCCTCCGCGACGGCTTCGGCCTCCACGCGGCAGGAGCCGATGACGGTGCCGGTGATGTCGGCGACGACGGCGTCGATGCCGGTGTGACCGACGGCGAGCGCCGCGACGTGTCCGGCGGCCGGGTCGATCTCGTAGAGCACCGCCCGGGGGCCCGGACGCCCGCTCTGGCTGCCGGTCGAACGGACCAGGCCGGCGTCCTCCAGTCGGGCGAGCAGCTGGGAGGCGGTGGGCTTGGAGAGCCCGGTGAGCTCGCCGATGCGGGTGCGGGTGAGGGGGCCCTGGGCGACCAGGAGATCGAGCGCGGCCCGGTCGTTCATGGCGCGCAGGACACGTGGGGTACCCGGTGTGGTTCCGGCCATGAGCGACGCGCCTTCCCTCTGTTAGGAAACTTTCCTATTCGTTGGGAGGAACGTAGGACCCGTGTCACCGGATCGTCAATGGGGTCAGGTGACACGAGTGCCGAAGCGTTACCTGACCATGGGCGCGGGCACGCGGAAGGGGCGCCCCGCGGTCTCGCGGAGCGCCCCTTCCCGTGGGTCCTACTTGGTCAGGTTCGGCGGGGGTATCGGGGTCGCCGCCAGGGACTGGGGGGACGTCGTCGACGCGTACGCCGAAGGCGCCGCCATGGCCGCCGTCGGGTCGGCCGTGGACTCGCCGCCCGCCTGGAGGGGGAGGGCGCCGACCATCCGGATGCCGGCCGCGTCCAGCGCCTGCTTGATCCGCCAGCGCAGCTCCCGCTCGACTCCCAGCGACTTGCCCGGCATGGTCTTCGCCGTGACCCGTACGGTCATCGAGTCGAGCAGCACCGCGTCCAGGCCGAGGATCTCCACCGGGCCCCACAGCCGCTCCGACCAGGGCTCCTCCTTGGTCATGGTGTCGCCCGCCTCGGCGATCGCCTTGCGGACCAGGTCCAGGTCCTCGACGGGGCGGACCGTGACGTCGACACCGGCCGTGGACCAGCCCTGGCTGAGGTTGCCGATCCGCTTCACCTCGCCGTTGCGGACGTACCAGATCTCGCCGTTGTCGCCGCGCAGCTTGGTGACCCGCAGGCCGACCTCGATGACCTCACCGGAGGCGACGCCCGCGTCGACCGTGTCGCCGACGCCGTACTGGTCCTCCAGGATCATGAAGACGCCGGAGAGGAAGTCGGTGACGAGGTTGCGCGCGCCGAAGCCCAGCGCCACACCGGCGACCCCCGCGGAGGCCAGCAGGGGGGCCAGGTTGATCTGGAAGGCCCCCAGGATCATCAGGGCCGCCGTGCCGAGGATCAGGAACGACGTGACCGAGCGGAGCACGGAGCCGATGGCCTCGGAGCGCTGGCGGCGGCGTTCCGCGTTGACCAGCAGGCCGCCGAGGGCCGTGCCCTCCACCGCCTGGGCACTGCGGTTCATCCGGTCGATGAGGTTGGTGAGGGCGCGCCGGATCAGGTAGCGCAGCACGATCGCGATGGCCGCGATGAGGATGATGCGGAGACCGGTGTTCAGCCAGGTGGACCAGTTCTCCTCGACCCAGCCTGCGGCGTTCCCCGCCCGTTCGGCGGCTTCGTCCAGCGAGCCGCCGGCCCCGGGTGACGGAGCTGCGGCCAGGAGGGCGGACAGGGACACGGCGGGGACCTCCAGGTGGGGCGGGAGCAGACCAACCACAGTAACGAAGCCGGGGGAGTGGTTCGTTGCCGCGGAGGAGGGAGATACACGTCTCACCCCGGGACGCGCGGGGTGCGGCCGGCCCCACGGCGGGGACGGCCGCCCTGCCGGGGCACCGGTTCCGGTGTGCCCGGGTCCGGCGTGCGGCGGACGGGTGAGAAAAATCCCTCGGGCCCGTTACCCGCACGTGGTGGCGCTCGGACCAGGCATAAGGAGAGACTGAGAGCGGATCGTCCCGGCGCGAGCCACGCGTCGCCGGCGTACAAGGAGGCATCCACGTGCCGCACGTCCTGGTTCTCAACGCTTCGTACGAGCCGCTCGGCGTCGTACCTCTCCGCCGCGCGCTCGTCCTCGTCCTCGAGAACAAGGCCATCTGCCTCGAGGAGTCCGGCGCCTTCATGCACAGCGCCACCCGTGCCGTGCCCGCGCCGAGCGTCGTCCGCCTCAAGCGGTTCGTGCGCGTCCCCTACCGGGGGCCCGTCCCCCTCACCCGCCGCGCGCTCTTCGCGCGGGACGGCGGCCGCTGCATGTACTGCGGCGCCGCCGCGACCAGCGTCGACCACGTCATCCCGCGCAGCCGCGGCGGGCAGCACGCCTGGGACAACGTGGTGGCCGCCTGCCGCCGCTGCAACCACGTCAAGGCGGACCGCCATCTGCCCGAGCTGGGCTGGCGGCTGCGGCATCAGCCGGCGCCGCCCAGCGGCCTGGCCTGGCGGATCATCGGCACCGGACACCGGGACCCACGCTGGCTGCCCTATCTGCAGCCGTTCGGCGCGGACGACGTGATGGCCCGGATCGACGGCGTTTCCGCCTGAGGACCGGGCCTTCGACGTACCGGGGCCCTCAGGGGGCGTCCGGGTCCTCAGGGGCCTTCGGGGCCTCGCCGGCGACGGCGTAGGCCTCGACCGACCACAGCGAGTAGCCGTACTCGGTGGCCCGCCCGTCGCCCTGGACCCTGATGAAGCGGGTGTCCTTCGCGTCCATCCGGACCGACTCGCGTCCGCCCGCGCCCTCCCGCACGGTCGCCGCCGTACGCCAGGTGCGGCCGTCCGGGGAGACCTGCACGCGGTAGCGGGAGGCGTAGGCGTCCTGCCAGCGCAGGACGACCTGGCCCAGCCGCACCGGTGCGGGGAGCTCGGCCTGCCACCAGGCGTTGTCCTCGACGGGTGAGGACCAGCGGGTCTCCGGGTCACCGTCCGAGGCCGCCGACGCCGGGAAGTCCGGGGTCTCGTCGCCGGAGGAGGACGCCTCGGCCGTACGCATCAGATCGGGGCCCGCCGTGCGCGGATAGGCCCGCACGGTCAGCGTGCTCTCCTGGCCCCCGAAGCTCAGCGGCACCTCGTACTCACCGGCCGGGGTGTCGGCCGGCACGGTGATGTCCACGGGGACGTGGGTGCGCGAGCCGCGTGTCACGGTCGACTGCTTCGGCACCTTCACCTCGATGCCCTTCGGTGCCTTCGCCTTCAGCTCGCCCTTCACCTCGCCCGGGCGCCCGCCGGCCAGCCGCGCCTCGACCCGCTGCGCACCGCCGCCGATCACGGCGTCCGTCCGGTCGCGTACGAGCGCGAGCCGGGCCGCCGGCTCGTCGCCGAACCACGGGACCAGCGCCCGCACCCGGGGGGCGTCCGAGGACGGGGGAGCCGTCCCGGTGACGCCCGGGGCCGGAGGCCCGACGAAGGCCGGGCGGGAGGAGGGGACGGTGACCCGGAGGGCGTCCGCCCGAAGCCCGCGCGCCGCCGTCTGCGTCCAGCCGGCGGCCGACAGGGGGCCGAGTCCGCGCCAGCCCTCACCCGGCACGTGGGCCTCCAGGACCGCGCCCGCCGAGCCGTCACCCGGCCGGGCCAGCGTGGTCACGGCCTCCAGCGGGCGGGCCCGGTCGAGACGGAGGGTGTAGCCGTGCGCGTCCCGGCTCGCCGTGCCCGCGTCGCGGTCGGTGCCGTTCCAGGCGTCGGCCTCGTCCAGGACCCGGTCCAGGAAGGGGTCCAGGACGCCCTTGCCGACGGTGGCCGGGTGCGCCCCGATCTCCTCGCGCAGCGGTTCGAGCGCCAGCTGGGCCCGCCAGGCGGCGGCCCCGTCGCCGCGTTCCTGGGCCTCCAGCAGATCGACGGCGAGCTCACCCGCCCGGCCGTACCTGGCCAGCTGCCCGGTCCACGGCCGCACCTCGTCCCGGAGCCGGCCGCTCGCGGGCGTCCCCAGCCGCTCGGGCGCCTGCCGCATCACTCCGAAGGCCGCCCGCAGCTCGCGCGCCGCCCTGTCCCCTCCCGCCGGGTCCGGGGCCGTACGCGACGTCCAGAACGCCTTCAGCAGCGGCCTCAGGTACGCCGACTCGTCGCCGCCCAGCACGGAGGTGGCGCTGTTGCCCGCCAGCGCGCCCAGGGCCTCCCGGGCGGCGGTGTCCCCGTCCGCCAGATCGTCCAGGGCGGCCTGCCAGGACTCCTGAGGCCGGTACTGCTTCGGGTTCCAGGCGAAGTCCGCGGCCGTGAACAGCGGGATCCGGGACGCCGACGGCTGCTCCATGGCGTTGGCCAGCAGCGCCGCCGAACCACCGGCCACCGCCGGGTCGCGGCCCGTGTAGGGGCCGAGGAAGATCCGGTCCTGCGCGTAGTCGTTGACCGGGTAGTTGTCCATGGTGACGAGGGGGTGGCGGAAGGCAGCCCGCGCGCCCGCCAGCTCCCGGCCGGTGATCGTCTTCGGCACGACCCCCACACCGGTCCAGGCCACCTGCACCCGGTGGTCCAGCGCCGCGGCGAGCGCCGTGCGGTAGTCGGTGGCGCCGTCCTGGTAGAACTCGGTCGGCATCACCGACAGCGGCTCCGCGTCCGGGTGCCGGTCCGCGAGGTGCCGGGCGACGGCGCTCGCGACCCGGGCCTGCGCCCTGGCCGCCGCCTCGGGCCCGCTGCCGTACGTCTCGGCGTCCTGGTCGCAGTGCCACTCGCTGTAGCTGACGTTCTGGAACTGCAGCTGGAAGGCCCGTACCCCGAGCGCCCACATCGCGTCGATCTTCCGGGTCAGCGCCCGGACGTCCGTGTCCGAGCTCATGCACATGGCCTGCCCGGGGGAGACGGCCCAGCCCAGCGTCACGTGCTCGGCGCGCGCCTTCGCGGCCAGCGCGCGGAAGCCGGCCCGTTCCTGGGCGGGGTACGGCTCACGCCAGCGGGTCTGCCGGTACGGGTCGTCGCCGGCCGCGTAGAGGTAGCGGTTCTGCTTCGTGCGTCCCATGAAGGCGAGCTGGGCCAGCCGCTCCTCCTGGCTCCACGGCTCCCCGTAGAACCCCTCGGTCGTGCCGCGCACGGCGGTACCCGGCCAGTCCCGGACCACCGCCCCGGCCACGGTGCCGTTCCGTACGAGCTGGCGCAGGGTCTGCACGGCGTGGAACAGGCCGTCCTCACCGACACCGTCCAGGGCGACGGTGGGCCGGTCGTCGGCCCGGCCCACGGCGAGGCGGTAACCCCCGGACGGCAGGTCGGCGCGTTCGGGGGCGCGCAGGGCCCGCAGCGCCCGGCCCGCGTCCGCGCCGCCGAGACGGATCACGGGGCCCTTGCCGGGCAGGGAGCCGTGCACCGTCCGGACCCCGGTGTCACGCAGGAGCTCCCTGAGCGCGTCCACCGCGTACGGGTCGGCCTGCGCGTCGGCCAGGAGGGTGACCTCGGAACCCAGGGGAACGGACCGTCCGGACGCCTCGACGGACTGCGGACGCGGCCAGACGGCGGGCAGCCGCGCGTCGGCCGTGTCGTCCGCGTGGTCCGGACTGGTCGCGGCGGGGCCGGAGGGATTGACGGGGGCCGCGACGGCGGCCGGCCCGAACGGGCCGAGCAGCCCGCCGATCACGGCGACGGCGACGGCTGTCGCATGCCTCCTGCGCCCGAGCTGCACGCCGTACTCCCTCACTCTGACCTCGCCCCGGCAGTGACGTCCGAGCCCACCACCCGGGCGCGGGGGTGTCAATGCGCATGGCTGTTTTGACTGATATGCCCGGTGTATTGCCTGGCGTGGCGCGTGGGCGTTCGGGGAAGTATCCCTGGGTGGCCTAAAACCGTTCATACCTGGCATGTGGGGGAACCTGATGTGACCCACGGCACGTTGGGCTCGTTGTCATAACGCGTATGTCACGTCCACGCCTGCACGCGCGCCTGCTGGGTAGGCCTGCTGTGTCCTGTTGTCCACGGCCAGGAGGCCCACATGCCCGCTTCCGCGCAGCTTCTGCTCTCCGCCCTCTCCAAACAGGTACCGAGCCTCACCGGGTCCGGCACGCCGGCAGGCGCGAAGTCCCCGGCCCTCACCGCCCCTCCGATGATCAGCGAGCTCCCGCTCGCCGACGTCTCCCACCTGGTCGGTGAACCCGCGTTCGCCGACAGCGCTCCTCTCATCAGCGAGCCCCCGCTCACCAGTGAGCCCCCGCTCGCCGACGCCACACCCCTCACGAGCGAGCCACCGCTCGCCGCCGTCGCCCCTCTGACCAGCGAGCCGACAGCACCCGGCACCGCAGGGGGCATGGAGTCCCCAGGAGTCTGAATGGGCTTGTCCCGGCTCGCCGCACTGCACGGCGTCGCCACCTCCTTCTCCCCGTCCGCGGACGTCACGGTGTCCGTCCCCGACGACACGGTCACGGCCGTGCTCGCCGCGCTGGGCGTCGACGCCGCCACGCCCGCGGAGGTGCGGAGATCGCTCACCGCAGCCGAATCGGCGGCGGCCTCCCGACTGCTCCCGCCGACGGTGGTGGCCTGGTCGGGAGAGCCGCTGCCGGCCGCGCTCGCCGCACTCCCGCCCGGCGCGGTCCTGACGGTCGACCCCGATCCGGACGCCTGCGGCCCCGCCGCGCCCCTGCGCATGCGCGTGCTCCCCGCACCGGCCCCGACGGAGGACACGCCGGTCACGCCCTCCTGGTGGACCGAACCACCCCTGGGTGTCCACCGGCTGACGGTCCGGACCGCCGATCGCCGGTACGCGACCACCACGCTCGTCGTCGCCCCGGACCGCGTACCCCAGCCGCCCGCGCGCACTCACGGATTCCTCGTCCAGCTCTACTCCCTGCTCTCCACCCGCTCCTGGGGCATGGGCGACCTCGCGGACCTGGCCGACCTCGCCGCCTGGGCGGGGCGGACCCTGGGCAGCGGATTCGTCCAGGTGAACCCGCTGCACGCCGCCGTACCGGGCGCGCCGACCGACCCCTCCCCGTACCGCCCCTCCTCGCGCCGCTTCCCCGACCCCGTGCACCTGCACATCGAGTCGATCCCGGAGTACGGCCATGTCCCCGAGCCCGGCAGGGCCGCCCTGGACGACCTGCGCCAGGAAGCCGCGGCGCTGCGCGAGGCCGTGCTGAACAAGGGCGCGCTGATCGACCGGGACGCCGTGTGGGAGCTCAAGAGACAGGCCCTGGAGCTCATCCACCAGGTCCCCCTGACCCCCGGGCGCCGCGCCGCGTACTGCGACTTCCTCGCCGCGCAGGGGCAGGCGCTGGAGGACCACGCCCTGTGGTGCGCCCTGGCCGAGGTCTACGGCCCCGGGTGGCGCACCTGGCCCGAGGGGCTGCGCGACCCCCGCTCCCCGCAGAGCGCCCGCGCCCGCACCGACCTGCTGGACCGGGTCGACTTCCACTGCCGGCTCGCCTGGCTGACGGACACCCAGCTCGCCACCGCGCAGAGTGCCGCGCGTGAGTCCGGCATGGCCGTCGGCATCGTCCACGACCTCGCCGTCGGCGTCCATCCCGACGGCGCGGACACCTGGGCCCAGCAGGACGCCTTCGCGCACGGCATGTCCGTCGGCGCGCCCCCCGACGCCTTCAACGCCCACGGCCAGGACTGGGGGCTGCCCCCCTGGCGCCCCGACGCCCTCGCCGCCTCCGGCTACGCCCCCTTCCGCCGGCTGCTGCGCGGTCTCCTCGCCCACGCCGGAGCGCTGCGCATCGACCACGTCATGGGTCTCTTCCGGCTCTGGTGGGTGCCCGAGGGGCGCCCGCCCACCGATGGCGCGTACGTCGCCCAGGACGCCGAGGCGATGCTCGCGGTCCTCGTCCTGGAGGCGCACCGTGCGGGAGCCGTCGTCATAGGGGAGGACCTCGGGACCGTCGAGCCCGGCGTGCGCGAGGCGCTGGCCCGGCGCGGGGTGCTCGGCACCTCGGTGCTCTGGTTCGAGCGCGACTGGGGCGGCACCGGGCGCCCCCTCGCCCCCGAGAAGTGGCGCGAGGGCTGTGTGGCCACGGCGACCACCCACGACCTCCCGTCCACCGCGGCCCGGCTGACGGGTGAGCATGTGACGCTCCGCCACCGGCTCGGGCTGCTCGGCCGCGGCCTGGAGCAGGAGCTGGCCGAGGACGCCGCCGACACCGCGGAGTGGCTGGCCTACCTGGCCCGGCTCCGTCTGCTGCCCGAGGGGGACGGCGACGAGGAGGCGGCCGTCCGCGCGGTCCACCGCTTCCTGCTGGCCACCCCGGCCCGGATGACCGGGATCTGGCTCCCGGACACCGTCGGCGACCGCCGTCCGCAGAACCTCCCCGGGACCTGGGACCAGTACCCCAACTGGCGCCTGCCCATCGCCGACGAGGAGGGCCACCCCGTCACGCTGGAGGAGATCACCGCCTCGCCCCGGCTGCACCGGCTGATGGCCGTCGTGCCGGACGGCCGGGAGTCCCGTACGGCACCCCCGGGCGCGCGCCCCTCGTAGGCGTTCGCTACGTTTGCACCGTGGACAAGAAGAACGCTATGCGCGCCGGCGCCGTCGCGGCCGGTACGACGCTGATGATGCTGCTCATGTCGTCCCCGGCGCTCGCGCTCACCCGCGACGACGGCGACGACCCGGGTCCGGGCCTCAACGTGATGGAGACCCTCGGCCTCTTCGTCGCGGCACCGATCGTCCTGTTCCTGGTCATCGCGGGACTCGTCATGGTCCTCGACAAGTCCAAGAAGCAGGCCTAGACAGCTGTTCTCCCGAGTGCGCCGCCGGTACGACGTACCGCGCGGCGCTCCGGCGTGTCCGGGCGCCCGGTAGGTTTCGGCCATGACCGAGTGGGACGTCAAGAAGCTCCGCATCCTGCGCACCCTGCGCGACCGTGGCACGGTCACCGCCACGGCCCAGGCCCTTCTCATGACCCCGTCGGCCGTCTCGCAGCAGCTCACCAACCTGGCCGGGCAGCTCGGCGTACCGCTCCTGGAGGCGCAGGGCCGCCGGGTCCGGCTCACCGACGCCGCGCATCTCGTCCTGCGCCACGCCGAGACGGTCTTCGCCCAGCTGGAGCGCGCCGACGCCGAGCTGACCGGCTATCTGCGGGGTGAGGCGGGACAGGTGCGGGTCGGCGCCTTCTCGACGGCCGTGCCCGCCCTCGTCGTACCGGCCGTACGGCTCCTGCGGGCCGGGGACCGTCCGGGCCCCGAGGTGCGCGTACGGGAGGCGGAGGCCGCCCAGGCGTACGAGCTCCTGTCTGCGGGGGAGGTGGACCTCGCCCTCTCCCTGGCGGCGCACGCGCCCACGGCCCGGGACCCCCGCTTCACCCTGCTGCCGCTGCTGGCCGATCCGCTGGACGTCGCGCTGCCCGTGGACCACCGCCTTGCCCGCGCGCCGGGCCTCCGGCTGGCCGATCTCGCCGCCGAACCCTGGATCTTCGGGGGGTCGGGCCCCTGGTCGGAGATCACGAGGGCCGCGTGCGAAGCGGCGGGGTTCGTGCCCGAACAGGCCCACAGCGCCTCGGGCTGGACCGCGATCCTGGCCATGGTGGAGGCCGGGATGGGGGTCGCCCTCGTCCCCCGGATGGCGTCCGCCGCGGACCGGTCGGGTGACGGCGTGGCCATGCGGGTCCTGGAGTCGGACCGCCCGCGCCGCCATGTCGTGGCGGCCGTGCGGCAGGGCGCGGAGCAGGGGCCGGCGGTGGCGCGGGTGCTGACGGCGCTCCAGTCGGTGGCGGGGGCCGAGGAGCGCCGGGCCGGGGACCGGTGAGCAGCCGGTGGCGAGGGCCCGTGAGGCGCCCGGCCGGCACAGGGCCCCGTGCCCTCCGGGGCCGGACGCCGGGTCGATGGAGCGGCGTTCCAGATGTGCCAGACTGTCCCCATGGCAACGCGGACACCACGGACCCGGCGGCGCGCCGAGGCACTCTCCCGGGAGCGCATCGTCGCGGCCGCCGTCGAGCTGCTCGACACGGCCGGTGAGGGCGGGCTGACGTTCCGGGTGCTGACCGAGCGCCTCGCCACCGGCCCCGGCGCGATCTACTGGCACGTGGCGAACAAGGGTGAGCTGCTCGGCGCGGCGACCGACGCCGTCGTCGCCGACGCTGTGGCGGTCACGCCCGGCGGGTCCCCGGACTCGCCGCAGGAGGGCGTCCGCGCCGTCGCGCTCGGTCTGTTCGACGCGATCGAGCAACACCCGTGGCTCGCCACGCAGCTGGCCACCCAGCTCTCCCGCAACCCCTGGGGGCCGGTGACGCCGCGGATCTTCGAGAGCATCGGACGGCAGGTCCGCGCGATGGGCGTACCCGAGTCCGACTGGACCACGGCGACCTCGGCGCTGATGCACTACGTCCTCGGTGCCGCCGCACAGAACGCGGCGAACGTCGAGGGCGCCCGCGCCCTCGGGCCCGGTGCGGACCGCGCCGAGTTCCTCGACTCCGTGTCGGCCGCGTGGGAGGAGCTCGACCCCGACGAGTACCCGTTCACCAGGGCCGCCGCGGACCAGATGCGCGGGCACGACGACCGGGAGCAGTTCCTGGCGGGGATCGACTTCATCCTCTCCGGCGTCACGGCCCGTCCGCCGGCCACGTAGCGGTCTCGCCCCCCGGGGGTGCGACCTTTCGACAAAACTGAAAGAACCGTACGAAAAGTTTCGATGGACCTGACAGGTCCCGGTGGGTGACAGTCATGACATGACCACCGACGCGAACGAGACCGCATTCCACGACACCGACCCCCACGCGAACGACGCGGCCCCTTACGGCGGGGGCGACCCTTACGCCGACTACCGGGCGGCCACCGGCCTCTCCTTCACCGACCTCGTCGACCTCGCGGACCGCCGCCTCGGCGCGGGCGTGATCGCCGCCAACGACGAGTTCTTCGCCGAGCGCGAGAACCTCCTGATCCGCGAACCCGCGGTCTTCGACCCCGAGCGCTTCGGCCACAAGGGCAAGATCATGGACGGCTGGGAGACCCGCCGCCGCCGCGGCGCCGACGCGGACCACCCCTTCCCCGCCCCCGGGGACCACGACTGGGCGATCGTCCGCCTCGGCGCCCCCGGGATCATCCGGGGCATCATCGTCGACACCGCCCACTTCCGGGGCAACTACCCGCAGCGCGTCTCCGTCCAGGCGGTGGCGGTCGAGGGCTCCCCGAGCCCCGAGCAGCTCCTCGCCGACGACGTGAAGTGGGAGGAGCTCGTCCCGCCGACGCCGGTACGCGGCCACGCCGCCAACGCCTTCGAGATCACCGGCGACCGCCGCTACACCCACCTGCGCCTCTGCCAGCACCCCGACGGCGGCATCGCCCGACTCCGCGTCCACGGCGAGGTCGTCCCGGACCCGGCGTGGCTCGCGGCGCTGGGCACGATCGACCTGATCTCGATCATGAACGGCGGCACCTACGAGGACGCCTCGGACCGCTTCTACTCCTCGCCGGCCCAGATCATCCTGCCCGGCACCTCCCGCAAGATGGACGACGGCTGGGAGAACCGCCGCCGCCGGGTCCGCGACACGAACGACTGGGTACGCTTCCGGCTCCCCGCCCAGGGCGCGGTGCGCGCCGTCGAGATCGACACGGCCTACCTGAAGGGCAACGCGGCCGGCTGGATCAGCCTCCAGGGCCGCGACGGCACGACGGGCGAGTGGTCCGAGATCGTCCCGCGCACCCGGCTCCAGCCCGACACGGTGCACCGCTTCGTCCTGGACACCGAGGCCGTGGTCACCCACGTCCGCCTCGACGCCTTCCCCGACGGCGGCGTCGCCCGGATGCGGCTCCACGGCTCGCTGACGGAGGCGGGCGCGGCCGAACTGGCCCGCCGGTACGAGCGGTCCAGGGGCTGACGCCCCGGGACCACCCCGACTCCCGCCCGGTGGACGGCTGCGCGTTAGACGCCCGTCCGCCGGGCGGTTCTCATTCCGGCGGCGCCGTGGGGGCGCGCCGGGGGAGGATGTGGGCAACGAGCGGGAACCGGCGGTGCGGACACGGGAGGGCGGCCATGCTGCGCGTCAAGGACTTCGATCATCTGGTGCTCAACGTGAGCGACGTCGAGCGGGCGCTGGAGTTCTACTGCGGGCCGCTGGGCCTGGAGCCGGTCCGGGTGGACGAGTGGCGCTCGGGCACGGTCTCGTTCCCGTCGGTACGGGTCAGCCCGACCACCGTCATCGATCTGCTCGACGGCCCCCGGGGCGAGTCGAACGTGGACCACATCTGCCTGGTCGTCGAGCCGCTGGACTGGCAGCAGGTCATCGACTCGGGCACCTTCACCGTGCTGGACGGCCCGGGGGAACGGTTCGGCGCCCGGGGCCGGGCGCAGTCCCTCTACGTGGAGGATCCGGACGGCAACACCGTCGAGCTCCGCTGGTATCCGCAGGACGCGGGGGAGCGGGCTGCCGGGGAGCCGCTCGCCCGGGAGGTCCGGGACCTCGCGGACCGCGCCGCCGTCGTCGACACCGTCACCGCGTACGCCACCGCGCTGGACACCAGGGACTGGGAGGCGCTCCGCGGTCTGTTCACCGAGGACGCGTCCTGGGAGTACAGCGGGTCGGGCATCGCCGTCTCCGGGCCGGAGGCCGTCGTACGGCAGATCAGTGCGGGCGTACGGCCCCTGGACGCCACGCAGCACCTGCTCGGCAACCATGTCGTCACCGTCAGCGGTGACGAGGCGGAGCACACCTGCTACTTCCACGCCCAGCACGTCCGGACAGGGCTGCCCGGAGGTGAGACGTTCCTCGGAGCGGGCCGTTACGAGGACCGGCTGCGCCGCACACCGGACGGCTGGCGTCTGGCGCGCCGTGTCGTGACCAGCGTGTGGAGCGAGGGCAACCCCGGTGTGTTCGGCGGAGAGCCGGACGCCGGCACGGAAGAGGGCGCCCCCTGACGGGGACGCCCTCTCGTCATCGGGCCGGGGCCGCTAGGCGGTGGCCGCCGCGGCGTCCGCCGCCTGCGCCTTCAGCGCACGCTCCACGCCCGAACGGGACTCCGACACCAGCCGGCGCAGGGCCGCGCTCGGCCGCACCGCTTCGAGCCAGGCGTCCGTGGCGTCCAGGGTCTCCTGCGAGACGTGGAGGGACGGGTAGAGGCCCACGGCGATCTGCTGGGCCATCTCGTGGCTGCGGGTGTCCCAGACGTCCTTCACTGCCGTGAAGTACTTCTCCGCGTACGGAGCCAGCAGCTCACGCTGTTCGGTCTGCACGAACCCGTCGATGACCGACTCCTGGAGGGAGTTCGGCAGCTTGTCCGACTCGACGACCGACGCCCACGCCTCGGCCTTCGCCTCCTCGGAGGGCTGGGCCGCGCGTGCGGAGGCCGCGTGGCGCTCGCCGGCCGCCGTCCTGTCGCGCTCGTACTCGGCGGTGATCTCCTCCTCGTCGAGCAGGCCGGTCGCGGCCAGGCGCTGCACGAACGCCCAGCGCAGCTCGGTGTCGACGGCCAGGCCCTCGATCTCCTGGGTGCCGTCCAGCAGCGACTGCAGCACGTCCAGGTGGAGCGGGCTGCGGGCCGTCGCCGCGAAGGCGCGGGCCCACGCCAGCTGGTGGTCACTGGCCGGCTCCGCCGCGCGCAGGTGCGCCAGCGTCGCCTCGGTCCACTGGTTCAGACCCGCCTCGCGCCACTCCGGGGCGGCGTAGAGGTCCAGGGCCAGCTTCACCTGGCGGTGCAGCGACTGCACGACGCCGATGTCCGTCTCCTTGCCGATCCCGGAGAGGACCAGCGCCAGGTAGTCGCGCGTCGCCAGCTCGCCGTCGCGCGTCATGTCCCAGGCCGAGGCCCAGCTCAGCGCGCGCGGCAGGGACTCGGTGAAGTCGCCCAGGTGCGCGGTGACGACCCGCAGCGACTCCTCGTCGAGGCGGACCTTCGCGTACGACAGGTCGTCGTCGTTGAGCAGGACGACCGCCGGGCGGGCCGTGCCGGACGGGAACGGCACGGTGGTCCGCTCGCCGTCGACGTCCAGCTCGATCCGGTCCGTGCGGACCAGCTTCCCGCCCCCGGCCCCGGTCTCGTCGAAGGAGTAGCAGCCGATGGCGATCCTGTGCGGGCGCAGTGTCGGCTCGCCCTTCGCCCCGGCGGGGAGCGCGGGGGCCTCCTGGAGGACCGTGAACGAGGTGACGTGGCCGTTCTCGTCGGTCTCGATCTCCGGGCGGAGGATGTTGATCCCGGCCGTCTCCAGCCACGCCTTCGACCAGGTCTTCAGGTCACGGCCGGAGGTCTCCTCCAGCGCGCCCAGCAGGTCCGACAGGCGCGTGTTCCCGAAGGCATGCGCCTTGAAGTACGCCTGCACGCCCTGGAAGAACGCGTCCTTGCCGACGTACGCCACGAGCTGCTTCAGGACCGAGGCGCCCTTCGCATACGTGATCCCGTCGAAGTTCACCAGGACGTCGTCGAGGTCCTGGATGTCCGCCATGATCGGGTGCGTCGACGGCAGCTGGTCCTGGCGGTACGCCCACGTCTTCATGGAGTTGGCGAACGTCGTCCAGGAGTGCGGCCACCGGGAGCCCTCGGCGTCCGACAGGCAGGCGATCGAGGTGTACGTGGCGAACGACTCGTTCAGCCAGAGGTCGTTCCACCACTCCATGGTCACCAGGTCGCCGAACCACATGTGGGCCAGCTCGTGGAGGATGGTCTCGGCCCGCGTCTCGTACGCCGCGTCCGTGACCTTCGAGCGGAAGACGTACTGGTCGCGGATGGTGACCGCGCCGGCGTTCTCCATCGCACCGGCGTTGAACTCCGGGACGAAGAGCTGGTCGTACTTGGCGAACGGGTACGCGTAGTCGAACTTCTCCTGGAACCACTCGAAGCCCTGACGCGTGACCGCGAAGATCTCGTCCGCGTCCAGGTACTCGGCGAGCGAGGGGCGGCAGTAGATGCCGAGCGGGACGGACTGGCCGTCCTTCTCGTAGCTGCTGTGCACCGCGTGGTACGGGCCGGCGATCAGGGCCGTGATGTAGGTGGAGACGCGCGGCGTCGGCTCGAAGGACCAGACGTCGTCCTTCGGCTCGGGCGTCGGCGAGTTGGAGATCACGGTCCAGCCCGCCGGGGCCTTCACGGTGAACCGGAAGGTCGCCTTCAGGTCGGGCTGCTCGAAGCTGGCGAACACCCGGCGGGCGTCCGGCACCTCGAACTGGGTGTAGAGGTAGGCCTGCTCGTCGACCGGGTCGACGAAGCGGTGCAGCCCCTCACCCGTGTTCGTGTACGAGCAGTCGGCGACGACCTTGAGCTCGTTGGTGCCGGCCCGGAGGTGCTTCAGCGCGATCCGGGCGTCCCGGAAGACGGCGGCGACGTCGAGGCTCCTGCCGTTCAGCACGACGTCGTGGACCGCGGGGGCCACCAGGTCGATGAAGGTCTCGGCACCGTCCTCGGCGGAGTCGAAGCGCACGGTGGTGACGGACCGGTAGGTGCCGCCCTCCTGCGCGCCGGAGAGGTCGAGATCGATCTCGTACGCGTCCACGGTCAGCAGGCGCGCCCGCTCCTGTGCCTCTTCGCGGGTCAGATTCGTGCCAGGCACGCGGTCATCTCCTTTGATGTGCGATGTTTTCGCCATCCTTCCACGTACGGAGCGCCCAACGCGATGTCCGTTTTCCGCCGGACCGGCGGAGGCGCACGGGCCACCCTCGGACCATGACCGCATACGAGGCGCGGCCCATCGGGCCGGACACCCTGGAAGAGCTCCGCACGACCGACGACGCGGGGCGGCCCTGCGTCCCGTACACGGCCACGGAGGGCGGCGAGCCCCTGCGCTGCTGCCTGCGCGGCGCCGAACCGGGCGAGAGGATCGCCCTGGTCTCCTACGCGCCGCTGCGCCGCTGGGCGGTGGAGACCTGGGCGCGCCCCGGGGCGTACGACGAGCAGGGGCCGGTCTTCGTCCACGCCGAGGAGTGCGAGGGGCCGGCGGACGACCGGCCCGGCTATCCGTTCTCCCGGGCGGGCGCCCTGCGCACGGTCCGGCGCTACGACGCCGACGGCAGGATCGTCGGAGGCCGGCTGCTGGAGATCCCGGCCGAGGAGGAGCAGGGCTTCGACGCGGCCCTCGCGGAGGCGTTCGCGGACCCGCGGGTGGTGCTGGCGCACGTACGGGCCGTGGAGTACGGGTGCTTCCACTTCGAGGTGCGGGCCGGCTGACGGCGGGACTCCGGGAACCGGACTCTCCGGCAGGATGGTGCCATGAGGATCACCGTGAATCTGCCGCAGGAGGACATCGACTTCCTCGACGCGTATGCCACGGCGGCCGGCCTGCCGTCCCGCTCGGCTGTGCTCCACGTGGCGGTCGCACTGCTGAGGAAGGCCGATCAGGAAGCAGACCGCGAGACGCGGTGACAGAGGCCCGGCACATCGAGGAAGGGGTGGCCACCGGAGTCCGGTGGCCACCCCTTCACCGTACGACGGCTCAGCCCTTGAGCTCCGCCGCCACCAGCTCCGCGATCTGGACCGCGTTCAGCGCGGCGCCCTTGCGCAGGTTGTCGTTGGAGACGAACAGCGCGAGGCCGTGCTCGACCGTCTCGTCGTTCCGGATGCGGCCCACGTACGAGGCGTCCTTGCCGGCCGCCTGAAGCGGGGTCGGGATCTCCGAGAGCTCGACGCCCTCGGCGTCCTTGAGCAGCTCGTAGGCGCGCTCCACGCTGATCGGGCGGGCGAAACGGGCGTTGATCTGGAGGGAGTGGCCGGAGAAGACCGGGACCCGGACGCAGGTGCCGGAGACCTTGAGCTCCGGGATCTCCAGGATCTTGCGGGACTCGTTGCGGAGCTTCTGCTCCTCGTCCGTCTCGAAGGAGCCGTCGTCGACGATCGAACCCGCGAGCGGCAGCACGTTGAAGGCGATCGGACGCTTGTAGACGCCCGGCTCGGGGAAGTCGACCGCGCCGCCGTCGTGCGTCAGCTTGTCCGCGTCGGCGACGACCTTGGAGGCCTGGCCGTGCAGCTCCGCGACGCCCGCGACGCCGGAGCCCGACACCGCCTGGTAGGTGGCGACCGTCAGCGCGTCGAGCTGCGCCTCCTGGTGCAGGGGGCGCAGCACGGGCATGGCGGCCATCGTGGTGCAGTTCGGGTTGGCGATGATGCCCTTGGGGCGGTTCTTGATCGCGTGCGCGTTGACCTCGGAGACCACCAGCGGGACCTCGGGGTCCTTGCGCCAGGCGGATGAGTTGTCGATCACCACGGCACCCTGGGAGGCGACCTTCTCGGCCAGTGCCTTCGAGGTCGCGCCGCCCGCGGAGAACAGCACGATGTCCAGCCCGGTGTAGTCCGCCGTGGAGGCGTCCTCGACGGTGATGTCCGTGCCCTCGTACGCGAGGGTGGAGCCTGCGGAACGGGCGGAGGCGAAGAGCCGCAGCTCGGCGACGGGGAACTTCCGCTCGGCCAGGATCCTGCGCATGACTGTGCCGACCTGACCGGTGGCGCCGACGATTCCGACCTTCACGAGAACTCCCTCACAGACGCGAACGGGCACGGTTGCCGGTCCATGATGCTTATGTCCATGGCCCCTATGTCCAATCCATTGTCCGGCAGGCGGACAGGCCGCGCACAGCGCTGTGGGGCGGGTGCCCTTGCGAGCCCCCGCCCCACAGTGTTCCGGTGTCGTACGGATCACACCGTCGCTACGGCTACGGCGTGACCTTCTCGATCACGACGCTGCCGGTGCCCGCCGCGGTGCCGCGGGCGTTCACGAGCTGGACCTCGCCGAAGAACTGCCGGCCCTCGGGAGCCGCTCCGGCGACCACGACCTCGGCGCCGACCTGGGCGGACGCGCCGTTGACCAGGTTCACGGCCTTCGACTCGTCGACCTTGATCGCGCCGAGCGACGGGGCGTAGTACACGTCCCGGTAGTCGTACTCGGTGGTCCCGGCCGGGACCGAGTAGCCGTCGATGACGACGGTGTACGTGCCCGCCGCCGGCTTCACCAGGCTGACCGACTCCTCCGAGCCCGCCGTCGTCGAGGCTCCGACTTCGGTGCCGTCCTCGGAGTAGACGTACAGGTCGATGTCGGCGTTGGCGTCCGAGGTGTTGCCGATGGCGACGTCGAGCTTCTCGACGCCCTCACCGATGGTGACCGTCTTGGTGTACTCGCCGCCGGTGGAGATCGACGGGCGCTCGACGTCCGCCGAGCCCAGCGAGCCGCCCTTGAGGGAGCCCTTCAGGTCACCGGCGTTGTTGGTGACCGTCCAGTTCACCGCGGCCGGGGTGCCGATCTTCGCCTCGGCGATGGTCTGCACCGCCGGGTCGAAGGAGGCGCCCAGCAGCGAGACGTCCAGCTTGTACGGGTTGTCGAGCAGCGGCGACGTACGGCGGGACTCGACCTCGATCTCCCAGACGCCGGGCTGCGGGGCCTTGTAGGAGCGCGTGTCCGGACGGCAGGTGTTGGCCGGGTTCTCGTAGTTCGGGTAGCAGTTGATCGTGGAGCTGTCCTCCACCGCGACCCCGTAGGGGTGGATGGAGATGAACCGCGTCTGGCTGCCCGAGCGCAGGGCGCTCAGCGCGACCTCCAGGGTCTCGGCGCCCTCGGGGACGTTCACGAAGTACGACGTGGTGCCGTTGCGCTGCACCGAGCCGGTCGTCGAGAACGCGTAACCCGGCTTCACGAGGTCCTTGGCGACGACCACCGTGGAGAGGATCTGCTGGTCGATGCCGGAGGTCTTCTTGTCGTCCACCTGCAGGATGGCGCTGTGGACGCCGTCCTTGACGGGCTTCGCCCTGACCTTGATCTTCACCGGGGTGCCGAGCGGCAGCGAGACGTACTCGGGGCTGCTCAGCCCGAACGTGCCGTCGTTGTTCTTCCACGACAGCTTGTGCTGGACGTCGCGGTCCGGGCCCGTGGTGCGGGTGACGGTGATGTCGTAGTACTTCGTCTGGCCGGTCTTCAGGCCGCCCTCGCGGTCGTACAGGCCGGTGCCGAAGCCCGGGTCCTTGAGCGCGAAGTCGATCGCGGTGTCGACCGGGGCCTTCACCGTGTACTCGTGCGCCGGGGTGCCCTGCTTCTCGATCTGCTTCCAGGCGCCGACGATGTCGATCAGACCGGCACCCTGGGCGTGCGCGGGCACGCCGTCGATGTGGGTGGCCGTGCTGGTCAGCGCGGTCCGCAGGTCGGCCGGGGGCAGCTCGATGTGCTTCTGCTTCGCGGCGGACAGCAGCAGCGCGGTCGCACCGGCGGCCTGCGGCGAGGACATCGAGGTGCCCTGCAGCATGGAGTAGCCGGCGGGGAGGGTGTAGCCCGCCTCCTTGACCGGACCGCCCGGGAACCAGGTCTGCGTGGTGTTGATCGACGCACCCGGTGCCGTCAGGGTCGGCGTGAAGCCGCCGTCCTCACGCGGGCCGCGCGAGGAGAAGGGCAGCATGTCGTACTTCTTGGTGACGTTCGAGCCGTAGTTGGCGGCCCAGGTCTCCTTGGAGATCGACGCGCCCACGGAGATGACGTGGTCGGCGAGGCCGGGGTCACCGATGGTGTTGACGCCGGGGCCCTCGTTGCCGGCCGAGATGACCAGCTGGACGCCGTAGATGTCGATGAGGCGCTTGTAGAGCTCGGCGCGCGCGTTGTTGCCGTCGTTGAGGGGCGGCAGGCCGCCGATCGACATGTTGACGACGTCGACGCCGCGGTTGACGACGAGGTCGATCATGCCCTCGGTCAGCGCGATGTTGGTGCAGCCGCCGGACCAGGTGCAGGCACGCGAGGAGACGACCTTGGCGCCGGGCGCCGCGCCGTTCATCTTGCCGCCGAACAGGCCGTTGGCCGCGGTGATGCCCGCGACGTGGGTGCCGTGCTCGCTCTCGATGACGCCGATGTTCACGAAGTCGGCCTTGGCGCCGGCCGCGTTGTAGACGACGTCCTTGCGGGTCTCGACGACGAACGGGATGCGCTCGACGATCTGCGTCGCCGGGTTGTCCGTGCCGAAGTAGCCGACCTGGTGCTTGTCCTTGTACGGCTTGAGCACGGCTTCGTCGCCGAAGTCCGCGTCGTTGTCCAGGTCCACCCGGACGGTGCCGGCGACCGCGTCGTAGAGCACGGCCCAGACGTCGGTGGTGTCCCCGTCCCGGTTCAGGTCCCCGGCCATGTCGCCACCCTTGGTGGCGGCCTCGGAGAAGAGCTGGATCTTGTAGGACCCCTCCGGCGCCGAGTAGGTGCGGCCGCCGATGGTGAACGTCGGGCCGGCCACGGCGGCGGTCATCCGCAGCCAGGTGCCGTCGCCGTCGCTGACGGGGTCGGTCGCCGTCACCCAGTCGACGATCTTGCGCTCGCCGGTGGTGGTCTTCTGGAGTGCGGGGTGGCCGAGGTCGACACCGGAGTCCAGGACACCGATGGTGATCCCGCGGCCGTCGGCCTTCGGGTGCTGCTTCACGAAGTCGACCGCGCCCGTCTCGAAGGACGGGTTGTACGGGTTCTTCGCCGGGGTGTTCCTGCCCGGGGCCGCGTAACTGCCCGTGTCCTTCGGCTGCTTCGCCCCGGTGGCCCGGTCGCCCGCGGGCGTCGGGTCGTCCAGCTTGATCTCCTGCTTGAGATCGATGCCCTGGACGGAGGAGAGCTTCTGCGCCGCCTTGATGGTGGCCTCGGCGGTCGCGGTCGGCACGGTCGCCCGGACGTAGCCGAGCTTGTCGTACGTCCGCCCCAGCACGGACCCCTTGACGGAGTCCAGCTGTTCGGCGACCTGCTCGGTCGCGCCCGGGGTGGTGGCGACCATCATGGTGATGGTCTTCTCGCCCTCGGCCTCGGCCTTCGCCAGCACACCGGCGTCGGCCTCGCCCAGCTTGTCGCCCTTCGCGCTCGTGGCGGCGGGCTTCACGGGGGAGGGCGCCGGGTCGTCGGCGGCGAACACCGGGGCGGCGCCGGAGGCGGCCAGCGCGGCCGCCAGACCGGCCGCTGCGGCTATGCGCGCCGCGCGTCTCGCCCCGGGTATGGAGCTGGGGGATTCCTTGGTCATCAGCATCCCTGTTTGTGAAAGAAAGAGAGAGTCCGGAATTCGGTACCCGATGACCGCTCAGCCTTTCGTAAAAGACAGGGTTTTGTGGAGAGTTGGCGGTGATCGAACAGGGACATGGCGGAGATCCGCCATCGGCACCACCGCGCCACTCAGCGGGGCAGGACCGCCAGGTAGGCGGCCGGTTCGCGGTCCTCGGCCGCCATCATCGCCGTACGCAGCACGACGGACAGCTGCGCGGCCGATTCGCGCAACTGCTTCGGCGCCACCCGCACCACCGTGACCCCGAGCCTCTCCAGGTGCTCCCGCTCCGCGGCGAAGACGACGTGCTCCTCCCGGGGCGAGCGTGAGCCCAGTTCGAGCGCGACCGCCTGCTCCGGCCAGAACGCGTCCACCCCGCCCAGCGATCCGCCGCCCGGCAGGGACAGCTCGACGTTCCACAGCGGCTGGGGCAGCCCATGGGTGCGCACCATCTCGTACAGCCTGCCCTCCGCCGCCGCCCGGCTCTCGACGAGCAGCGCGTCGACGGCGTCCCCCACGTGCGCGCGGCCCAGCAGTCCGGCTGCGTTCAGCTCCCGCACGACGGCCGCGGGCTCGCAGTGCCCGCCACGCACCGCCTCCGTCAGGATCCGGCGCACCGTCGGGGCGTCCGTCAGCGTCGCCACCGCGTCGGCAACGGCCCGCTCCGCGGGAGCCAGCGGCACTCCGAGCCGGCGCTGCGGCCGGGGCAGGTCCGCGGAACGGGTCACCTGCACGAACCGGGTGGAGCGCAGTCGCCTGGTGCGCGGGACCAGCACGTCGATCCGGTGCAGCGCGATCATCGGGGGCGCGGAGGCGAAGCCGTACAGGGCCAGGGCGGCCAGGCCCGTCACCATGGCCTCGCCGTAACCGGGTCCGGACGGGGCGGGCACGGTCCGCCGGACGCCGGCCGGGGGCCGTCCCGCGTACAGCAGGGCGCCGCGCACCCGGTCGTCGTTCGTGGGCGGTTCCGGGTGCAGGAGGTACACGCCGGGGAGCAGTTGCTGCCAGGGGCCGCCGGGCAGGCACTGCGCGGCGGTCTGCGCGGCGGTCACGCCGTGGGCGCGCAACTGCGAGGCGGACTGCACGCGGTGGCTCACTTCGTGGACGGGGCGCGGGGAGAGGGGGGCGTTCCGGTTCATGCCCGGGAGGTTCCCGCAGGCTCGCGGCGCCGTAACCCGTGTTACACGTCCGTCGACAATCCAGGACAACGCCGTCCTAAAGCACGACAGTTCGAATGCCGAAAAGAGGGGGCGCGACGGGGATTGTGCGGTGCGCCCCCCGCACACGCGTGCGGGGCGCGCACCGGAACCTCACGCCGCCGCGTCGCGCTCCTGCCCCCGGAGCGCCCGCGCCAGGTCGTCCCGCGCCTCCAGGACCAGCCGCCGCAGCGCCGGTGCCGCGTCCGGGTGCGAGGTCAGCCACGCGTCCGTCGCGGTGAGGGTCGCGGGATCGTCCTGCAGCCCGGGGAACAGGCCCTTGACGACGTCCATGCCGATCTGGATGGAACGCTCGGCCCACACCCGCTCGATCGCCTCGAAGTAGGACGCCGTGTACGGGGCCAGCAGCTCCCGCTGGGAGGGCTGCTCGAAGCCGGCGATCGTCGCGCCGACGAGGGCGTTGGAGAGCTTGTCCGACTCCACGACCGTCGCCCACGCCTGCGCCTTGACCGCGGCGGAGGGACGCGAGGCCAGGCACCGTACGTGGTGCCGCTTGCCGGACGCGGTGTCGTCGAGGGCCAGTTCGGCGTCGACGGCGGCCTCGTCGGCCTTCCCGTACGAGACGAGAGAGGACAGGAACGCCCAGCGGAGCTCCTGGTCCACGTCCAGTCCGTCGATCACGGCCGAACCGTGGAGCAGCCCGCCCAGCAGCTCGAAGTCCTCGTCCGACGCCGCGACGGCCGCGAAGAACCTGGCCCACGTCAGCTGGTGCTGGCTGCCCGGCTCCGCGCGCCGCAGCTCCGCCCGGGCGCCCTCGGCCAGCGCCCGGGCGCCCTCCTCGCGCCAGGCGGGCGCGGCGTAGTGCACGAGCGCCGACTGAGCCCAGGCGTGCAGCATCTGCAGGACGCCGATGTCCGACTCACGGCCCGCGGACGACAGTACGAGGGACACGAAGTCCCGGGCCGGCAGCAGGGCGTCCCGGGTCAGGTTCCACAGCGCGGACCAGCACAGCGCCCGCGCCAGCGGGTCCGTGATGTCACCGAGGTGCTCGCGCAGGGTGCCCAGGGACACCTCGTCGAAGCGGACCTTGCAGTAGGTGAGGTCGTCGTCGTTGACCAGGACCAGGTCGGGCTTCTCGGCCCCCGCCAGCTCGGTGACCACGGTCCGCGCGCCCGCGACGTCGGTCTCCGCGCGGGCGTACCGCACGAGCTCGCCCTCGGGGGAGAGCCGGTACAGGCCCACCGCGACCCGGTGCGGCCGCAGCTCGGGGTGGGAGGCCGCGGCCTCCTGCGTCACGGCGAGCTCCGCGATCCGGCCCTCGCCGTCGTACGTCACGACCGGTGTGAGGACGTTGACGCCCGCCGTCTGGAGCCAGGCGCGCGACCAGGCCGTCATGTCGCGACCGGAGGTCTCGGCCAGCACCGAGAGCAGGTCGCCCAGCCGCGTGTTCCCGAACGCGTGCCGCTTGAAGTAGCGGCGCGCGCCCTCCAGGAACGCGTCCCGTCCCACGTACGCCACGAGCTGCTTCAGCACCGAGGCGCCCTTGGCGTACGTGATGCCGTCGAAGTTCAGCTTGGCGTCCTCCAGGTCACGGATGTCGGCCGTGATCGGGTGCGTGGACGGCAGCTGGTCGGCGCGGTAGGCCCAGGACTTGCGGTTGTTGGCGAAGGTGATCCAGCCGTTGGTGAAGCGCGTCGCCTCCACCATCGAGAAGGTCCCCATGAAGTCCGCGAAGGACTCCTTCAGCCACAGGTCGTCCCACCACCGCATGGTGACCAGGTCGCCGAACCACATGTGCGCCATCTCGTGCAGGATGACGTTGGCGCGGCGCTCGTAGGAGGCCGAGGTGACCTTGCCGCGGTAGATGTACTCCTCGCGGAAGGTGACGAGACCGGGGTTCTCCATGGCGCCGAGGTTGTACTCGGGCACGAACGCCTGGTCGTACTTCCCGAACGGGTACGGGTAGTCGAAGTGGTCGTGGAAGAAGTCCAGGCCCTGCTTGGTGATCAGGAAGACGTCGTCCGCGTCGAAGTGGCGCGCGAGCCCCTTGCGGCACATCGCGCCGAGCGGGATCTCCAGCTTCGTACCGTCGTCGAACGTACGCGTGTAGGTGTCGCTCACGTAGTGGTACGGACCCGCGACGACCACCGTGATGTACGTCGAGATCGGCAGGGTCTCCGCGAACCGGTGGACCTCGCCCTCGTGGGACTCCTCGGCGCCGTTGCTCCGGACCTGCCAGCCCTCGGGCGCCGTGACCTCGAAGCGGTAGGGCGCCTTGAGGTCGGGCTGCTCGAAGTTGGCGAAGACGCGCCGTGCGTCGGCCGGCTCGTACTGCGTGTAGAGGTAGACCTCGCCGTCCTCCGGGTCGACGAAGCGGTGCATGCCCTCGCCGGTCCGGCTGTACGCGCACCGCGCGTCGACGACCAGGACGTTCTCGCCGCCGGCGAGGTCCTCCAGCGCGATGCGGGTCCCGTCGAAGACGGCCGCGGGGTCCAGGTCCCGGCCGTTCAGGGTCACCGCGGTCACGGAGGGGGCCAGCAGATCGGCGAAGGTCGACGCTCCGGCGCGGGCGGCGCGGAAGCGGACCGTGGTCTGCGAGCGGAAGGTGCGCGGACCGGCGTCGTCGCCCCCGTCGGGCTCACCGACGGCGGAACGGAGGTCGAGGGCGACCTCGTAACCGTCGACGGTCAGCAGCTCGGCCCTCTCGCGGGCCTCGTCGCGGGACAGGTTCTCACCGGGCACGGAGCACTCCTTTGTGTCTCGTTCGAAGACCTTTGATCCTCCCATGCGGCCGTCCGGGCCGGTGCACGGGAATGGCGGGAGGGCCCCGTGGTGTTCCGGGGGTCAGGTGCAGACCGACCTCATGAGGAGAGACATGCCCGAGAACAGCACGGCCGGCGTCAAGGTCCCGGCCGACTTCTGGTTCGACCCGCTCTGTCCCTGGGCCTGGATGACCTCCCGCTGGATGCTGGAGGTGGAGAAGGTCCGCGACGTCGAGGTGCGCTGGCACGTGATGAGCCTCGCCGTGCTCAACGAGCCCCGGCTCGACGAGCTGCCCGAGGAGTACCAGGACATGATGCGCACCAAGGCCTGGGCGCCCGTCCGTGTCGTGGTCGCCGCCCAGCAGAAGCACGGCGACGACATCGTCGGACCGCTGTACACGGCGCTCGGCACCCGCATCCACAACAACGGCGAGGGCCCCACCCGCGAGGCGATCGCGGGCGCCCTGGCGGATGTCGGCCTGCCGGCCGAGCTCCTGGAGTACGCCGACTCCGACGCGTACGACAAGGAGCTGCGCGCCTCCCACCAGGAGGGCATCGACAAGGTCGGCCAGGACGTCGGCACCCCGGTCATCGCCGTCCCCGGCGCCGACGGCGAGCAGATCGCCTTCTTCGGCCCGGTCGTCACCCCCGCCCCGAAGGGCGAGGAGGCGGCCCGGCTCTGGGACGGCACGCTGCTGGTGGCGTCGATCCCCGGCTTCTACGAGATCAAGCGGACCCGCACGCAGGGTCCCGTCTTCGACTGACCCCGCTCCTGCCGCGGGCGGGGCCGCCGTGCCCCGCCCGCGGTGTGGCGATCATGTTTCACGTGCGGCACGGGTCTTGCCGAAAAGATGAACATCGTTCAGGATCTGCCCATGCCAGCGGCCGGTTCGGATCACCACGCGGCCCCGCCCCTCCCGCCCACCGTGCGGATCGGCTACGGGCTCGGCTCGCTCTGCACGGGCACCTTCGCGACTGTGCCGGGCCTGATCCTGCTCTACTACCTCACCAACGTCCTCGCCGTGCCCGCCGCCGTCGCGGGAGCCGCCGTCTTCCTGCCCAAGGCCTGGGACGTCCTGATCAACCCGCTGGTCGGCGCCCTCTCCGACCGCAGCCGCCTGCGCGGCGGACCGCGCAGGCCGTTCCTCCTGATCGGCGCGTGCACCCTGCCGCCGCTCTTCGCGCTGATCTTCGCCGCGCCGCCGCTGCGGGGAGCCCCCGCAGCCGGTTACGTCGCCGTCCTGTTCCTGCTCGCCGCGACCGCGTACGCCGTCTTCCAGGTGCCGTACGTGACCATGCCGGCCGAGATGACCGAGGACCCGCACGAACGCGGCCGCGTCCTCGGCTGGCGGGTGGGGTTCCTCGGCGTCGCCATCCTGCTGTCCGGCGCGCTGGCCCCCGCGATCGCGCACGCCGACGGTGACACCCCGGAGAGCTACCGGCTGATGGGCGCCGCCGTCGCCGTGCTGCTGGCCCTCGGCATGTTCGGGGCCTGGGCGGCCACACGCCGCGCCCCGGCCGTCGCCCGCAGCGAGGCCGAGCCCTCCCTCCGGGCCCAGCTCGCCGCGGCCCGCTCCAACCGGCCGTTCCTCCACCTGGCCGGGATGTGGACGCTCCAGGCCCTCGCCATCGGCGTGATGCTCGCCGGCGTCCAGTACTTCGCGACGTACACCCTCGGTTCGCCGGGCGCGGTCACCCCGCTGTTCGCCTGCCTGATCGGCCCGCTGGTCCTCTTCATGCCGCTGTGGAACCGGCTGGCCCGCCGCAAGGGCGTGACGTACGCCCAGTGGTGCGCGTCCCTGCTCTACACGGCCGGGGCGGTGCTCCTCGCCTTCACCGGGGCCGTGGGCCCCGCCGTCGGCTACGCCGCGGTCGTCCTCGTCGGAATCGCCTACGCCGGGCTGCAGCTGCTCCCCCTGACGATGCTCGCGGACACCCTGGCCGCCGACGCCGTCGCCACCGGCAGGCGCAGGGCCGCCACCTTCACCGGGCTGTGGACCGCGGCCGAGACCCTCGCCTTCGCGCTGGGCGCCGGGGTGTTCGCCCTCGTCCTCGCCCTGACCGGCTTCCGCTCCTCCGACGCCACGCACCATGTGGAGCAGCCGGACGCGGCGCTGACGGGGATCACCGCCGGGATGAGCGTGCTGCCCGCCGTCCTCGCCGCGGCGAGCCTCCTGCTGCTCCACCGTTACCGCGAGACCCCGACCGTGACCCGCCCCCTCCAGGAAGAGCCCGCCCGTGCCGACTGACCCCGCCCTGCCCGACGGCCGCCCCGCCACCGAGGTGCTCGCCGAGCTGCGCGCCCTGCGCGAGGCGGACGCGCCCACCCGTGGGGGCCGCACCTTCGCCTACGTCTACGACGCGGGGCTGGAGGGCCTCGACGAGCTGGCCGCCGAGGCGTACACCGCGTTCGCGACGGTCAACGGACTCGACCCCACGGTCTTCCCGAGCGTGGCCCGGCTGGAGAACGACGTGGTCGGCGCGGTCGCCGCGCTGCTCGGCGCGCCCGGCGCCCAGGGGACGTTCACCAGCGGCGGCACGGAGAGCATCCTGCTCGCCGTCAAGACCGCGCGCGACCACGCCAGGACGGTGCGCGGGATCACCGAGCCCCAGCTGGTCCTGCCGTCCACCGCCCACGCCGCCTTCCACAAGGCCGCCGCCTACCTGGGTGTGGAGACGGTCGTCGTCCCCGTCGACCCCGTCACCTTCCGTGCCGACGCGGCGGCCACGGCCGCCGCGCTCACCGACCGCACCGCGCTGGTGGTGGCCTCCACGCCCTCGTACGCCCACGGAGTGATCGACCCCGTCGCCGGGATCGCCGCGGCGGCCGCCGCACGCGGGGTGCTCTGCCATGTGGACGCCTGCATCGGCGGCTGGATCCTGCCCTACCTGCGGCGCGCGGGGCGCGAGGTCGAGCCCTTCGACCTCTCCGTGCCCGGCGTGACCTCCCTCTCGGTGGACCTGCACAAGTACGCGTACGCCGACAAGGGCGCCTCCGTCGTCCTCTACCGCGACGCGGAGCTCCGCCGCCACCAGTACTTCGCGCACGCCGGCTGGCCCGGCTACCCGGTCGTCAACCCGACCGTGCAGGGCACCAAGTCCGGCGGCCTGCTGGCCCAGGCCTGGGCCGTCCTCCAGTACGTGGGAGAGGCGGGCTACACCGCGCTCGCGGGCCGGGTCGCCGAGGCGTCGGACCGGCTGCTGGCGGGGCTGCGTTCCCTCGACGGCGTACGGGTGCTCGGCGACCCGGCGGCCGGGCTCGTGGCGTTCACCGTCAGCCGGGAGGGGGACGGCGACCCCGATCTCAGCCTGCTCCTCCACCTCGCGGACGAGATGCGTGAGCTCGGCTGGTACCTCCAGCCGCAGCTCTCCTTCGACGGCCTCCCTCCCAACCTCCACCTCACGCTCACCCCGGCGACGGTCGGCCAGGTCGACGCCCTGCTCGGCGACCTCGGGACCGCCCTGGCGAAGGCCCGCGGCCTGGAGCCGGTGGCGGTGGACCCGGCGCTCGCCGCGTTCGCCGCCGAACTGGACCCGGACTCACTGGGACCGGAGGAGATCGCGGGCGTCCTCGCGTTCGCCGGACTCGGGGAAGGCGCCGGACTGCCCGGGCGGATGGCGCCCGTGCTCGTCCTGCTGGACGCCCTGCCGGGTGCGCTCAAGGAGCGGCTGCTCGCCGAGTTCATCGGGTCCGTCTTCCGCGTCCCGTAGCCGTCCGTCCCGCCGGGCGGTTGGCGTCAACGGCCTTGCGTGAACGGGTTGTTGCAGTCGTGCGGAAGATCTCGTCGCGGTCTGTCCGGGGGGCCCCGGGCGCGGTTACTGTTCCGGCGCCCCCGCACTCCCGTTCCTTCCCGAAGAGGTTCCGGTGACCCCTGCACCCGTTCCCCCGCCACCACGGCGCCGCCCGAGACTCCGCACCGCGCTGGTCTCCGCGCTCGCGGCGGCGTCCCTGCTCGCGTCGCTCGCCACGGCCTCCCCGGCCGAGGCCGCCCCGGGCGTCGATCCCGTACCGGCCGCCGGTGACCCCTGCCTCGGCCAGTGCCAGGACATCCTCCCGGCGGGCCAGAACGGCCACGCGACCCTCGCGGGAATCCTGCTCCACCAGACCGTCGGCACCCGCCCCAAGCACTCCGCGGACCAGATCGAGCCGTACGACAACCTCCTGCACGACTACTCCGGTCTGACCGCGGACCAGCTCGCCGCCTACTTCAACGACGCGTCGTTCGGGGTGGCCCCCGGCCAGGTGGAGAGCACGGTGTCGCCGCGCGCCGGCGTCACCATCACCCGCGACAAGGCCACCGGCACCCCGCACATCAAGGGCACCACCCGCTCCGGCACGGAGTTCGGCGCCGGTTACGCGGCAGGTCAGGACCGGCTGTGGCTGATCGACGTCCTGCGCCACGTCGGACGCGGCGAGCTGTCGTCGTTCGCGGGCGGCGCGGCGGGCAACCGCACCCTGGAACAGAGCCTCTGGGCGGTCGCCCCGTACACCGAGGACGACCTGAGGGCCCAGCTGGAGCGGGTCCGCGACTCGGGCGCCGCCGGGAACCAGGCCTACCAGGACATCCAGGACTACGTGTCCGGGATCAACGCGTTCATCGATGACACCCTCGGCGCCGACACCTACCCCGGTGAGTACGAGCTGACCGGACACGGCTCCGCCATCCAGGACTTCACCGCCACCGACGTCGTGGCCATCTCCTCCGTCATCGGCGCCATCTTCGGCGGCGGGGGCGGCGGCGAGGTCGAGAACGCGCTCGCCGAGATCGCCTTCCGGAAGCAGTACGGCGCCGCCGCCGGCACGGCCGCCTACAAGGCCTGGCGGGCGCAGACCGACAGCGAGGCCACGACGACCCAGCACAGCGGGACCTACCCGTACGCGAACTCCCCGGCCTCCCCGGTGGGGGTCGCCGTCCCCGACGACGGCTCGGTGGCCACGTACCAGCACGCCCGGAACGGGACCGGGACGGGCGCCGCCGCGGCGTCCGCGACGAAGGCCACCGCCGAGGGGATCCTGCCCGCCGACCTGATCACGGCGAAGAAGGGCATGTCCAACGCCCTGGTGGTCTCCGGCGAACACACCGCGTCCGGCCACCCCGTGGCCGTCTACGGACCCCAGACCGGCTACTACGCACCCCAGTTGCTCATGGTCCAGGAACTCGAAGGCCCCGGACTCCGCTCGCGCGGCGCCTCCTTCCCCGGCCTGAGCTTCTACGTCGAGATCGGGCGCGGGCTCGACTACTCCTGGAGCCCCACCTCCGCCAACCAGGACATCACCGACACCTTCGCCGTCGAGCTCTGCGAACCGTCCGGCGCCACGCCCACGACCGCGTCGAAGCACTACCGGCTGCGCGGGGTCTGCACGCCGGTCGAGACGCTGACGAAGAAGAACAGCTGGTCCCCGACGACCGCCGACGCCACCAAGGCCGGGTCCTACGACCTCGTCACCGAGCGGACGGCGTACGGTCTGGTCACCCACACGGGCAAGGTCGGCGGCAAGCCGGTCGCCTTCACCGCGCTGCGCTCCACCTACCACCACGACATCGACTCGGTGATCGGCTTCCAGCAGTTCAACGACCCCGGGCAGATCACCTCCGCGCAGACCTTCCAGAAGGCCGCGCAGAACATCGGCTACACCTTCAACTGGTTCTACGCGGACGCCGACCACACGGCGTACTACAACTCCGGCGCCAATCCCGTGCGGGCGGCGGACACCGACCCCGACAAGCCGATCCTGGCCACGACGGCGTACGAGTGGAAGGACTGGAACCCGGCGCTCAACACCTCGGCCGTCACACCTCCGGCCCAGCACCCGCAGTCCGTGGACCAGGACTACTACGTCAGCTGGAACAACAAGCAGGCCAAGGGCTTCGCCTCGGCCTGGGGCAACGGCTCCGTCCACCGCGCGGACATCCTCGACGACCGGGTCTCCGCGCTGGTCGCCGCGGGCGGTGTCACCCGCACCGCGCTGGTGAAGGCGATGGAGGACGCGGCCACCGTCGACCTGCGGGCCGAGCAGGTGCTGCCGACCGTCCTCGACGTCATCGACTCCGCCGCCGTGACCGATCCGGCGCTGTCCGCCGCCGTGGAGAAGCTGCGCGCCTGGGAGGCGGCCGGCGGCCACCGCAGGGAGACCGCGAAGGGATCGGGCACCTACGCGCACGCCGAGGCCATCCGCATCCTGGACGCCTGGTGGCCGCTGCTCGTCGAAGGGGTGTTCACGCCGGGGCTCGGCACCGGTCTCTACCAGGCGCTGACCGCGGTGGCCCCGATCAACGAGTCGCCGTCCGGCGGCCAGAACGGCAGCGGGTCCACCGGGGCGGGCATCGCCGCGAGTGAGGCGCACAAGGGCTCGTCCTTCCAGCACGGCTGGTGGGCCTACGTGGACAAGGACCTCAGGTCGGTGCTCGGCCGGAGCGTCGGCAGCCCGCTCAACGCCACCTTCTGCGGATCGGGCGCGCTCGCCGCCTGCCGTCAGGTGCTGCTGTCGACCCTCTCCACGGCCGCGGCCACCCCGGCGGCACAGATCTACCCGGCGGACAGGTACTGCTCCACCGCGGGCAGCCAGGTGTGCGCCGACTCGATCGTGCACCGTGCGATGGGCGGCATCACCGTGCCCCGCGTCGCCTGGCAGAACCGGCCGACCTACCAGCAGGTGGTGGAGTTCCCGGCCCGGCGCACGGACGACCTGACCAACCTGGCCACGGGGGCGGCCGTCACCGCCTCCGACTACCAGGACGCCGTGGTCGTCTCCTACCCGCCGAGGAAGGCCGTCGACGGTGACGTGTCGACCCGCTGGGCGTCGAAGACGGTCGCCACCGCGTGGATCACCGTCGACCTCGGCTCCGCCCGCCAGGTGGGCAGGGTCGCGCTGAACTGGTCCGACCAGTACGCCCTCCAGTACCGGATCGAGGTGTCATCCGACAACACCACCTGGCGCACCGTGCACACCACCACGGCGGGGCGCGGGGGCGTGGAGAACCGCGCGTTCACCCCGACCACGGCCCGGTACGTGCGGATCCACGCCACCCAGCGGGGTACGGACAACCGGTACTCGCTCAACGAGATCGGCGTCTACGGCCGCTGACGGCCGGCCCGCCTGCCGCGTCCATGGGAGAACCCCCGCGAGTCATGTCCTCGCGGGGGTTCTCCGTTCATCCGCCTGCCGGGTGAAGGTTGAGAAGACGATCACGAGGCAGGACGCTCCAGGGGCCGTCCGAGGCCGTCCGAGGCCGTCAGGGGGCGAGCAGCAGCACGTCCGCGCGCTCCTTCGCGGCGGCGTAACGCTTCGCCACGTCCTGCCAGTTGACGACGCGCCACATGGCCTCGATGAAGTCCACCTTCTGGTTCTTGTACTGCAGGTAGAAGGCGTGCTCCCAGGCGTCGAACACCAGGATCGGCACCGAGCCCTGGCCGACGTTGCCCTGGTGGTCGTAGACCTGCTCGACGATCAGCCGGCCGCTCACCGGCTCGTAGGCGAGGACGCCCCAGCCGGAGCCCTGCGTGGTCGCCGCGGCCTTCGTCAGCTGGGCCTTGAAGCCGGCGTACGAACCGAAGGACTCCGTGATCGCGTCGGCCAGGTCGCCCACACCGTCCGTGGCCAGGGGCTCGCCGCCGCCGTCACCGGTCATGTTGTGCCAGTAGATCGAGTGCAGGATGTGGCCGGAGAGGTGGAAGGCGAGGTTCTTCTGCAGGCCGTTGATCGCGCCCCAGGCCTCCTTGTCGCGGGCCTCCTCCAGCTGCTCCAGGGTGTCGTTCGCACCCTTCACGTACGCGGCGTGGTGCTTGTCGTGGTGGAGCTCGACGATCTGCGGGTCGATGACCGGTTCGAGCGCCGCGTAGTCGTACGGGAGTTCCGGAAGCGTGTACGTGGCCATGGGTTCGAACCCTCCAACTGCTGCATGGTTGTTATTGCAACTCTTTCGCAATTGCAGGCTAGCAGGAGGAGGGCCCGAAGGTGATCAGTCCTTGGTCCTAGGCCGTGAAGTCGTCGCGCGCGGCCGCCGCCAGGTCGGGGAAGTCCGTCACCACGGCGTCCACGCCCTGCCCGAAGTGGAAGGCGTACTCGCCGAACGCGTCCCCGAAGTCGTTCGGCGCCGTGCCCTTCCGGTACACGGCGGGGAGGAACTGGTTCTCGGCGCGGAACGTGTACGCCCCGACCCGGAGGCCGGCGGCGTGGGCGTCGGCCAGGAGGGTGAGCGGGGGCACCAGCGAGGATTTGTCCGGGCCGATCCACCCGGCGTAGGAGGCGATCTCGCGCAGCCCGGCCGGCGTCATCATGTCCGCGTACGTCACCGGGTGACCGAACGGCCCGCCGCTCGTCCCCAGCGCCTGCCAGAGGGGGAGGCCGAGGCGTGCCGCGGCGATCTCGCGGAGGCTGGACGGCTCGAAGGACTGGACGACGCAGTCCCGGGCGGTCAGCCGGTTGCGGCGGACGAGCCGGATCAGCTCCGGCTCCAGGGGGAGGCCGGCCGAGCGGAAGTACGTCGGGTGCTTCGTCTCCGGGAAGACCGCGATCCGGCGGCCGTGCTCCTTCGACAGGGCGCGGGCCAGGTCGACGACCTCCTGGAAGGTCATGACCGGCTCGCGGCCGTCGAAGACCGTGTTGCGGTCGCGGACCAGGGGCAGCCGCTCCACCGTCCGCAGCGTCTTCAGCTCGGCGAGGGTGAAGTCCTCGGTGAACCAGCCGGTGACGGCGCGGCCGTCCACCGTCTTCGTCGTGCGGCGGCCGGCGAACTCCGGGTGGCGGGCCACGTCCGTCGTGCCGGAGATCTCGTTCTCGTGGCGGACCACCAGGACGTGGTCCTTCGTCGGGACCAGGTCGGGCTCGATCCAGTCCGCCCCGGCCCGTACCGCGAAGATGTAGGCGGAGGCCGTGTGTTCGGGCCTCCACCCGGCGGCTCCCCGGTGGCCGATGACGAGCGGGCCTCCGCGCTTCTCCTGCGGTCCGGAGGCGACGGCCGGGGCCGCGGCGGCGGCGGATACGGCCGCCGCGGCCAGGAGGATCGAGCGGCGTCGCGGATGGGGGAAGGACATACGGGCTCCTCGGTGGGCGCGGAGCGACCACCGGAGCCACACGGGGTCACGCCGGGGCGGACGGCACCTTGCTCACTCATGTACGGCCCCGCGTACGGTACTCGGCAGGCAACGGAGGAGGAAGGCATGCGGGTGCGACCGGGGCGGCCCTCGGAAGCCGCCCTGCTGACCGCTCTGGCCCTGCGTTCCAAGGGCCACTGGGGATACGACGAGGCCTTCATGGCCGCCTGCCGCGAGGAACTGACCGTCCTCCCCGGCGACACGGCCGGCGGGCGCACGCTGGTCGCGGAGGAGGACGGGCACCTCCTGGGCTTCACCGCCCTGTCGGGAGAACCGCCCGAGGGGGCCCTCGGCATGATGTTCGTCGAGCCCGGCGCCCTCGGCCGGGGCATCGGCCGACTCCTGTTCGAGCACATCGTGGCGCGGGCCGGCCGGCTGGGCTTCGAGGCGCTCACCATCGACGCCGACCCGCACGCCGAGCCGTTCTGCACGGCGATGGGAGCCGTCCGGATCGGAGCCACGCCGTCCGGCTCGATCCCGGGGCGCGAACTGCCGCTGCTCAGGATCGTGCTCGCCCGGCCCTCGTGAGCGGTACGCCCGCGTCCTCGCCGGGTGAGGGTGCCCGCGAGCGCCGGGAGCCGGCGGGGAGGCCCGTGCCGCTCAGCCCTCGGCGGGCGAGCGGCGCTCCGCCCGCTTCTGCCGGACCAGGCCGGTCACGACCAGCACCGCGGTCAGGACCCCGGTCGCCAGCAGCTGGTCGCGGGTGTCGGGCTGGCGGAGCATCAGGACGAAGATGCCGGCCATGGCCGCGAGCGCCACGACCGTCAGGACCGGGTAGAGCCACATCCGGACGACGAGCCGGTCCGGGGCCTCGCGCTCCAGCCGCTTGCGCAGGATCAGCTGGGAGACGGCGATGAAGATCCAGACGACGAGGATCACCGCGCCGATCATGTTGAGGAGCCAAGGGAAGACGTCCTCGGGGCGCCAGTAGCTGAGGAGCACGCACAGGAAGCCGAAGACGGAGGAGGCGAGCACAGCGTTGCGCGGGACGCCCGAGGAGACCTTGCCGAGCACCTTGGGGCCCTGACCGCGGGCGACGAGGGAGCAGGCCATGCGCGAGGAGCCGTAGATGTTGGCGTTCATGGCGGAGAGCAGGGCGACCAGGATGACCACGTTCATGATCTCGGCGGCGCCGCCGATGCCCAGGTGGTCGAGCATCGCGTAGAAGGGGCCGACCTCGGCGACCTCGGGGTCGTCCCACGGCACGAGGGTCACGATGACCGCCATCGAGCCGATGTAGAAGACGGCGATGCGCCACATCGCCGTACGCACCGCCCGGGCGACGCCCTGCACCGGGTTCTCGGACTCGGCCGCCGCGATGGTGACCGTCTCCAGACCGCCGTACGCGAAGACGGAGGCGAGCAGACCGATGATGAGGCCCTCGGAGCCGTGCGGCATGAAACCGCCGTCCCCGGTGAGGTTCGAGGTGCCGGGGGAGTCCGTGCCGGGGAGCACGCCCAGGATCGCGAGGACGCCGAGGACCAGGAAGAGTGTGATCGCGACGACCTTGAGCGCCGCGAACCAGAACTCGAACTCGCCGAAGTTCTTCACGGCGGCGAGATTCGTGCCGAGGAAGATCATCATGAACAGGGCGACCCAGGCCCACTCCGGCGTGCCGGGCAGCCAGCCCGTGACGATCTGCGCGGCGCCGATGCCCTCCAGGCCGACGGCGACACAGAGCAGCACCCAGAACGACCATCCGGCGGTGAAGCCCGCCCACGGGCCGATCGCCCGCTCCGCGTGGACGGAGAAGGAGCCGGACGCCGGATCGGCCGCCGACATCTCGCCGAGCATCCGCATCACGCACATGACCAGCAGCCCGGAGACCCCGTACGCGATGACGATCGAGGGGCCGGCCGCCGCGATGCCCGCACCCGAACCGACGAAGAGCCCGGCGCCGATCACGCCGCCCAGGGCGATCATCGACAGATGGCGCTGCTTGAGGCCGTGCGTGAGCGCGGAGTCGGCGGTGGGGGCGGCTGCGTCCGTGGGGGGCGGCGCGGAGGTCCGGGACATGGACAGGCTCAGTTCACTGGTCGGGACAGGGATCGGCCCACAGTGTGGCCATCCGCCCCGCTCACGGGGAACAACTGTCCGCTATACGGTCACCAGGTTCACACAAGGTGCTCACCCGCCTACGCCCTCGCCCGCAGCTCCCGGGTGCCCGCCACGAGCAGCACGAGTCCGGTGGCACCGGCCGACCAGAGCACCTGCGGACGGGCCGCGTCGTCGGTCAGCATCAGCAGCAGGACGCCCACCAGACCGGCCAGGGTCGCCCAGGTCAGCCAGGGGAAGCACCACATCCGCAGCTCCAGCGCGCCCGGCGCCTCCCGCTCCAGCCGCCGCCGCAGCCGCAGTTGGGAGGCGGCGATCAGACCCCAGACGAACAGCAGCACCGCGCCGACCGAGTTGAGCATGTAGAGGAAGACGGTGTCGGGCCACCCGAGATTGAGCAGGACGGAGACGAAACCGAAGGCCACCGACGCCAGCACGGCCCTGCGGGGCACACCGCCGCCCTGGCCGCCCGACACCTTCAGCAACCCACGGGGCGCCTCGCCCCGCTCGGCCAGCGAGAAGATCATCCGGGACGAGCCGTACAGATTGGCGTTGAGGGCCGAGAGCAGCGCCACGAACACCACGATGTTCATGATCTGCCCGGCCGACGGCACCCCGATCGAGTCCAGGACCTTCACGTACGGGCTGAGCCCGGCCTGCTGCGCGGTCCACGGCAGCACGGTCACGATCACCAGCATCGAACCGACGTAGAAGAAGAGGATGCGCACGACCGCGCTGCGCACCGCACGCCCCACGGCGCGCGCCGGATCGTCGGTCTCGGCCGCCGCGATCGTCACGACCTCCAGCCCGCCGAAGGCGAACACCACGGTGAGCACTCCGGAGACCACGCCGTCCCAGCCGTTGGGGAGGAAGCCGCCCCGGCCCGTGAGGTTCGTCAGTCCCACCGGGTCGGTGTCCGGGAGGACACCGAGGACCGCCAGCAGGCCGAGGACGAGGAAGGCGACGATCGCGGTCACCTTGAGCGCCGCGAACCAGAACTCGAATTCGCCGAAGTTCTTCACGGCCGTCAGGTTGGCCACGGTGAACACCACCATGAACAGCAGCACCCAGAGCCACTGGTCCACCGCGGGCACCCAGCCGTGGGCGATCTGCGCGGCGGCCGTCGCCTCCACGGCGAGCACCACCACGAGCATGAACCAGTAGAGCCAGCCCACGCTGAAGCCGGCCCAGCGGCCCAGGGCGCGCTCCGCGTGGACGGAGAAGGACCCGGAGGCGGGCATCGCCGCCGACATCTCGCCGAGCATGCGCATCACCAGCATCGCGAGCACGCCCGCGATCAGGTACGAGACGACGACGGCGGGTCCGGCGACCGCGATCCCGGCGCCCGACCCGACGAAGAGCCCGGCGCCGATCACCCCGCCCAGGCCGAGCATCGTGAGGTGGCGCTGCTTCAGGCCGTGGGCCAGGGGTTCGGGGCGTACGGGGGAGTGCGTGGGGGGCGCGTCGTGCATGAGCTGCGGATCACTCTCGGATCATTTATGGGGAACCTACAGTCTCACGGGGCGGTGCCCCTTCCCCAACGGAGGCCCGGGCACACCCCCACCTCCGTGACCAGCATCACGCCCACACCGGATTGCGCAACGCTCTTTGTCCGAACTCGACTAGAGCCTCAACCGCCGCTTTGTGGGCGGCTGATGGTGATCCGGCGACAGGGTGTCGGCTAACGTCACCCTCAGTCCTGCCTGCCGACCTCACCCGCGGAGTCCCCGATGAGCACTGCTGCCGCCCCCGTCCGTTCCGGAGCGGTCCTCGCCGACCTGCTGCCCGCAGCCCGGCACCGCTACGCCGTGGACACGGCGCTGGTCGTCGGCGGCGCCGCCCTCACCGGCATCGCGGCCCAGATCGCCGTGCCCGTCCCGGGCTCCCCGGTCCCCGTCACCGGCCAGACCTTCGCCGCGCTGCTCATCGGCACCGCGCTCGGCGCCCGCCGCGGCTTCCTCTCCCTCGCCCTGTACGCGCTCGTCGGCATGGCCGGCATGCCGTGGTTCTCCGAGGGCTCCTCGGGCCCGGGCGGAGCCTCCTTCGGCTACGTCCTCGGCATGCTGCTCGCCGCCACGGTCGTCGGCGGTCTGGCCCGCCGGGGCGGTGACCGGTCCGTCCTGCGCACCGCGGGCACGATGGCGGTCGGTTCCCTGATCATCTACGCCGTCGGCGTCCCGTACCTGGCCCTCTCCACCGGGATGTCGATGAGCGCCGCCGTCGCGGCCGGCCTGGTGCCCTTCCTGATCGGCGACGCCCTCAAGGCGGCGCTGGCCATGGGCGCGCTGCCGGCCTCCTGGAAGCTCATCGGCCGTCGCGGCTGATGCCGTAGGGACCACCGAAGAGGCTCGCCGGGTCGTATCGCGACACCAGACCGGCGAGCCTTTCGCGCGTCCCGGGGCCGTGGCAGTCCCGGTACGTCTCCGCGCGGTCCCCGCCGCCGAAGGAGAAGTTGAGCGCGCGGCCCAGGGCATAGGGCGCCGTCTCCCCGGCCACCTCCGCGTACAGCGCCCGTACCGCCGCCACGTCCGTACCGTCCAGCGGTGAGAGCAGCCGCAGCAGGAACCCCGCCTCGCGGTGGGGCACCGCGCTGTCCACGGCGGGCCGGGCGGACAGTGCGCCGCCCAGGTGGTTGAGCTGGACCACGGTCATCATCGGTGCCTTCGGCCCGGTCAGCTCCAGCACCCGCGCGGCGCTTCCGGCGTCCAGATCGCGGAGCATCAGCCCCTCGCCGTAGTAGGCGTGCGGGAACGGCGGGTCGCTGTGGATGGTGTGGCTGTCGGTGTACGGCATCTCCCGCAGCGAGTCCGAGAGCGCGGGCCCGACCGTCCGCAACGGCGCCACCAGCGCCTCGCCGTCGGCCGTGGTTCCGGTGTACGCGACGCGCACCGAGACCACGTACCGGCCCCGCAGCGCCTCCGGCAGCTGCGGCATGTCCGGGTAGCGCAGGGCCGCCACCGAGGAGGTGCAGGTCTCCGGGACCGTACGGGTCCACTCCAGCCAGCGCCGCAGCACCTCCGGGGCCGCGTCCCCGTCGAAGGCCAGCGAGCCGCCGTACAGGCGCGCCACCGGCACCAGCCCGATCTCCAGCCCCGTCACGACACCGAGCCGGTGACCGCCGCCCCGCAGACCCCAGAAGAGGTCCGGCTCGGTGTCGGGGGTGACGTGGCGCAGGACACCGTCGGCGGTCACCACGTCGAGCGAGCGGACGTGGTCGGCGGCGTAGCCGAACTCCCGCGCCAGGATGCCCAGCCCGCCGCCCAGGGTGTACGAGACGGCGCCCACGCCCGGCGACGAGCCGTTCAGCGGCGCGAGCCCGTGCGGTGCCGCCGCCGCGATCACCGCACCCCAGGTCGCGCCCGCGCCGACGCGGGCGGTGCGGCGCCCGGGGTCGACCGTCACGGAGTCCATCCGGCGGGTGCTGATCAGCACCCCGCCCTCGACGGGGCCGGGCAGGCCGTGCCCGGTCGCGTGGACGGAGACGGGCAGGCCGCGCGCCGCGGCGTCCCGCACCGCGGCCCGGACGCCTTCGGCGCCGGTGGCCTCGACCAGGAGATCGGGGCCGAGGGTGAAGCCGGTCTGGAAGCTGTCGACAGCGGGGGTGGCGGACATGAGGAAGGCTCTCCGTTCGCTCGCGGGATCGCGGGGCGAGGGAGAGCCTTCCGGGTATACCTGACATCCGCCGTCAGGTATGGGTGACGGTCACTCGACCGGCGCCGCCGCCTTCGCCTTCCGGCCGCGGGCGTCGCGCACCAGCGCGATGCCCACGACCAGGGCCGCGACCAGCAGCGAGAGCAGTACCTGCTCGCGTCCCGCGTCGTCGGTCAGCATGTAGACGAGGACGAAGGAGATCATCGCGATCGTCGCCCAGGTCAGGTACGGGAAGAGCCACATCTTCACGATCAGCTTCTCGGGCGTCTCGCGCAGGATGATGCCGCGCATCCGGAGCTGGGTGAAGCAGATGACCAGCCAGACGAAGAGGGCGACCGCGCCGGAGGAGTTCAGCAGGAAGGCGAACACGGTGTCGGGCCACTGGTAGTTGAAGAACACGGCGACGAAGCCGAAGACGACGGACGACAGGATCGCCGTCTGCGGCACACCGCGCTTGTTGACCTTGGAGAACGCCTTGGGCGCGTCTCCCCGCTGTCCGAGCGAGAAGGCCATGCGCGAGGCCGTGTAGAGGCCGGAGTTCAGACAGGACAGCACGGCGGTCAGCACGATGACGTCCATGACCTGGCCGGCGTGCGGGATGCCGATGACGTTCAGCGCGGCGACGTACGAACCGTCCTCGACGATCGAGGGGTCGTTCCACGGCAGCAGGGTGAGGACCACGAAGATCGAGCCCAGGTAGAAGATCGCGATACGCCAGATCACGCTGTTGGTGGCCTTGGAGACGGCCCGCTGCGGGTTCTCGGACTCACCGGCCGCCAGCGTCACGATCTCGCTGCCCATGAAGGAGAAGACGACCATCAGCACACCCGTGAGGATGGCGCCCGGTCCTTCGGGGAAGAACCCGCCGGTGTCCGTGAGGTGGGCGAGGCCCGATCCCGCGTGGTCCGAGCCCGGCAGCACACCGAAGACGGCGAGCAGGCCGACGATGACGAACGCGCCGATCGCCACGACCTTGATCCCGGCGAACCAGAACTCGAACTCGCCGTACGAGCCGACGGAGACCAGGTTGGTTGCGGTCAGCACCACCATGACGATCAGGGCCCAGGCCCACTGGGGGACGCCGGGGACCCAGCTCTCCAGGATCTTGGCCCCCGCCGTGGCCTCGACGGCGAGCACCACGACCCAGAAGAACCAGTACAGCCAGCCGATGGAGAAGCCGGCCCAGCGGCCCAGGGCCCGGTCCGCGTAGGCGGAGAAGGAGCCGGAGCTCGGCCGGGCGACGGCCATCTCGCCGAGCATCCGCATGACGAAGACGACCATCGCGCCGACCAGCGCGTACGACAGGAGGATGGCCGGTCCCGCCGCGGCGATGCCGGCGCCGGAGCCGACGAAGAGGCCCGCGCCGATCACGCCGCCGATGGCGATCATCGAGAGGTGACGGTTCTTGAGACCGGCCTGGAGCCCGTCCGGGGAGTCAGGCTTACCCGGCTCGCCGGGCTGTTGGCCCGGCCCTGCCAGAGTCGTCTGCGACGTCATGGATCGAATCCTTACGTTTTCTGATCACGTGTGTCGGGTGTTGCCTGCGCGGGGGGTGGTGCGGAGGCAAGGCCACGCATTCAAGCCCGGCCGGGGCTGGATGCGGAACCCCCTCTTCCGGTTCCTTGACCGGATCGTTGCCCGAGTGGGATTGCGCACAGACCGCGCGCCCGGACCCGGCGGCCCGGGAAAAGCCCGGCCGGTCCCGACCCCGCTGACGGTTACCCCGCCCCGCCCGTGCCACACTTCGCTCCATGCGCGTGTACCTCGGCTCCGACCATGCCGGCCTCGAACTGAAGAACCACCTCGTCGAGTGGCTCACCGCCCACGGCCACGAGGCCGTCGACTGCGGTCCCCACATCTACGACGCCCAGGACGACTATCCGCCGTTCTGCCTCCGCGCCGCCGAACGGACGGCCGCGGACAAGGGCAGCCTCGGCATCGTCATCGGCGGCTCGGGCAACGGCGAGCAGATCGCCGCGAACAAGGTCAAGGGCGTCCGCGCCGCGCTCGCCTGGAGCGAGCAGACCGCCGCGCTCGGCCGGGAGCACAACGACGCCAACGTCGTGGCCATCGGCGGCCGGATGCACACGGTGGAGGAGTCCACCCGGTTCGTCGAGATCTTCCTCGACACCCCGTACTCGGGTGAGGAGCGCCACACCCGGCGCATCGACATGCTCACGGCGTACGAGAACACCGGCGAGCTCCCCCCGATCCCGGCCCACCACCCGCAGCAGGGCTGAACCGCCCCGCATCCGCCTCCCTCGTGCCGCCGGGACCACTCCCGGCGGCACGAGCGCGTTACCAGGAGACCCGCCGTGCCCGAGGGGCATACGATCCACCGCCTTGCCGCGGACCACCACGAGCGGTTCGCGGGCGGACCGGTGCGGGTGAGCAGCCCCCAGGGGAAGTTCTCCGACAGCGCGGCCCTGCTGGACGGCCGGACCCTCACCGGCGTCGACGCCCACGGCAAACACCTCTTCCTGGGCTTCGAGGGCGAGGTCTGGGTCCACATCCACCTGGGCCTCTTCGGCAAGCTCGGCTTCGGGACGGTTCCCGCGCCGCCGCCCACCGACACGGTCCGGATGCGGCTGCTCAACGCAGCCCACCACGCCGACCTGCGCGGCCCCACGACCTGCGCCCTGATCACCGGCCCCGAGAAGCGCGCGATACACGACCGCCTCGGTCCGGATCCGCTGCGCGGCGACGAGGACGGCGAGCGCGCCTGGCAGCGGATCTCCCGCAGCCGCGTCACCGTCGCCGCCCTGCTGATGGACCAGAAGGTCGTCGCGGGCGTCGGCAACGTCTACCGCGCGGAGGTCCTCTTCCGGCACGGGATCGACCCGTACCGCCCGGGCAAGGACCTCTCGCGGGGCGAGTGGGACGCGATCTGGAGCGACCTCGGCGCGCTCATGCGCGAGGGGGTGCGGAACAACCGCATCGACACGGTCCGCCCCGAGCACCTGCCCGGGGCGATGGGCCGGCCCCCGCGCGTCGACGACCACGGCGGCGAGGTGTACGTCTACCGGCGGGCCAGGCAGGCGTGCCACATCTGCGGCACCGAGATCCGTACGGCGGACCTGGCGGCCCGCAACCTCTTCTGGTGCCCGGCCTGCCAGCCGTCCGTACCGGGCCGGTAGGCGGGCCGGGGACCACCCGGGGTCAGAACCCGTGCGGGCACCACGGCTGCACGTCCGTGGAGAACGCCAGGGAGGCCTCGGACAGCGCGCCCGCCCGCAGCTCCCGCACCAGCCCCGCCGAGGCCAGCGCCGTCAGCGACACCCCGCCGAGGTAGGCGGATCCCAACGAGGACACCGACAGGGCCAGTTCGGCCTCGTCGTCCGTCCGCCGGCACGTGGCCGCACCCTTCGCGTCGGCGGTCAGCCGCCAACGCCCCTCGTTCCACGGGCAGAAGGCGTCCTCCACGTCCAGCACCACGTCCACCGGAGCCCGGTAGCCCCGCGCCTCCAGCGCCGCGCCCACCTCGACCAGCCGCACGTACATCCCGTCCCGCAGCCGCACCTCGCAGCGCCGGACGTCGGAGACCAGCCGGAGCACGGCGTCGTCCGCCGGCCGGTTGTGACACTCGACGGCCGAGGTCAGATCGATCCCGAAGAGGAAGCGCCACAGCGCCGCGTACGACGCGGGATCCAGCGCCGCCAGGTCCCGCACCGCCACCGTGCCCTTCGGTCCGGCATCGTCCCAGGCGGGCCTGAGGTGGTAGGTGACGTATCCCGTCACCTCGCCGTCCCGCTCCGCGAGGACGCACTGCAGCGGGGAGCCGCCGTGCCGCCTGCTCTCCGGGTCGTTCACCGGCATCCGCTCCCAGCCGGGCCGGCGCAGGGGCGTGCCGGGCCGGGCCGCCGCGAGCCGCCCGTACACCGCCTCGCAGGCGTCGAGCGCCTGCTCCGGGGACGACCGGCGCACCCGCACCCCGTCCGTGCCCGGGGGCAGCGCGAGGCGGACCCGGGAGGTGTCGATCCTCAGGCTCATCTCGGCCGTGGCGGCGCCGTAGCCGAACCGCCCGTAGATCTCGGGCTCCGAGGCCAGCAGCACCGCGAGCGGCTCGCCCCAGGAGCGGACGTCGTCCAGCTGGCGCCGCATCATCGACGTCAGCAGCCCCTGCCTGCGATGGGTCGTGGAGACGCTCACCCCCGTGACTCCCGCGGCCGGCACCGCGGCCCCGCCGGGCAAGGTCAGCCGGAAGCTGTACGCCCCGGCCGTCCCCACGCAGTCGGCGCCGTCCCAGTGGGCGATCGCGCGCTCCGGCTCGGCCAGGGCGGCGTACATCGCGCGGCTCTCGGGCGCGAACGGAACGCCACCGAACGCCAACTCGAGACAGCCGAACCAGGCATCCCATTCCGCCGCCGACAGCACCCGCAGTTCCGTAGTCATGAGCCCTGCTTACCAGGGCCGCGAGGCCCTGGCGAACCCGTTTCGAACACATTGTCACCGGGTCCCCCTGCACCGGAGGCCGTCGGATGGATAAGGTCCCCAACAATGGCCCGTCGCAGAGGAGCAGAGACCTACCCCGCCCGGTGGCGAAGATCGATGCACCGGGCGCGCATCGCGCTGCGCAGGTCCGGCGTCGACTACTTCCGGGGTGACGGTTCCGACTGGATAGCCCTGGCCGGTCTGCTGATCGTCATTCCGGTGATCACCTGCGTCACCCTGCTCAACCCCGTCTGGTGTTCCCCGACCGCCCTCGCCCTGCCGATCGTCGCCGGCGGTCTGCTGCTGCGGCCGGCCAGCCTGCTGAGTCTCTACGCGACCGCGGCCGCCGCCCTGATCGTGGAGTCCGTAGCCCTCGGCCCCTACGCCGACGGGCCCGCCCGGGTCACACCGGGCACCGTCCTGGTCGTCGCGGCCTGCGGCTTCTTCGGGCTGGTCCTGGCCCAGTTCCGGGCCAGGGTCGGGGTGCCGTGGCGGCGCGGCGGCACGATGCTCTTCGACCTGCGCGAGCGGATCCGGGTCCAGAGCGCCCTGCCGCGGCTGCCCGAGGGCTGGCACCGCGAGATGGCGCTCCGCCCGGCGGGAGGCCAGTCCTTCTCCGGGGACTTCGTCGTCGCCGCCCGCACCAACGGCGGACGCACCCTGGAAGTGGTGCTCACCGACGTCTCCGGCAAGGGCATGGACGCGGGCTCCCGGGCCCTCCTGCTGTCCGGCGCCTTCGGCGGCCTCCTGGGCTCCCTGCCGCCGCACGGCTTCCTGCCGGCCGCCAACGGCTATCTGCTGCGCCAGGACTGGGACGAGGGATTCGCCACGTCGATCCACCTCGTCCTCGACCTGGAGTCCGGCGACTACGAACTCCTCTCGGCCGGCCATCCGCCCGCCCTGCAACTGCACGCCGGAAACGGCCTGTGGGAGGAGATGGCCGCCGAGGGCCCGCTGCTGGGGGTGTACGACGGGGCGGAGTTCGACGCGGTGAAGGGATCGCTGGAGCCCGGGGACGTCCTGATGCTCTTCACGGACGGCCTGGTGGAGGCGTCCGACCGGGACATCGCCGACGGCATCGACCGGCTGACCGGCGAGGCCGACCGCTACGTCGCGACGAGCTTCGAAGGCGCCGCCTGGCATCTGATCGAGGCCTGCGCGAAGGACGTCAACGACGACCGTGCGCTGCTGCTGCTGTCCCGGCGTGCCTGAACCGTACGAAGTGGCGTAAACCGTGCGGGCGTCAATGCAACCGCTGCTCGTCACCCGAACGTGAAGTCATCCGTGGGTGCTTCGTCCCCAGGTGCCTCATCCCCAGGTGCCTCATCCCCGGGTGCGTGGACGCGGCCCCGCACCCGGGTCGTCGGCACTCAGACCGGGACCGCCTCTTTCCCGGCCTCCTGGTCCTGCGTACGCCCCCCGGGCAGGATCCGGGCGAGCCAGTGCGAGCGGCCGGCCGCCAGCGGTGACAGGACCGCGAGCAGGAGCACGTACCCGGCGATGAACGGCGAGAGCCGTTCGTCCAGGCCCGCGCCCGCCGCCATCGTGGCGAGGATCAGCGCGAACTCACCCCGTGCCAGCAGGGTGGTGGAGATGTTCGCCGTCGCCTTCGGGCCGAAGGCGTAGATCCTGGCCGTGGCCAACCCGGCGAAGACGTTCATCGCCACGGTCACCGCGACGGCGGCCAGCACCGGCCACAGCACGCTGGGCAGGTCGCCCGGGTTGATGGAGAGTCCGAAGGCGAAGAAGAAGATCGCGCCGAACGCGTCCCGCAGCGGGTGCACCAGCTTCAGGATGCGGGCGCCCGAGGTGGTGCTGCCCAGCATCAGGCCGACCATGAACGCGCCGATCGCGTCGGCCACCCCGAACCACTCCGAGACCCCGGCCACGAAGACGGCGACACCGAGGAAGGAGATGACGAGGAGCTCGTCGTCCTTCGTGTTCATCAGCTTGCCGACGAGCTTCGTGCCGAACCGGGCCATCAGGGCGAGCAGCAGCAGGAAGCCGAAGGCCTTGCCGCCGTCCAGCACCGCCGCCCCGAGGCTGTCCGCGCCGGACAGGATCGGCTGCAGCGCGGCGAGGTAGAGGGCGAGGAAGACGTCCTCGACGACGATGATGCCGAGGATCGGCCGGGTCTCCGGATCGCCGATCCGGCCGAGGTCGACCAGGACCTTCGTGACGATGGCCGAGGACGAGATGCCGAGCACACCGGCCAGCACCAGCGCTTCCGAGGTGCCCCAGCCCAGTGCGAAGCCGAAGCCGAGACCGGCGCCGACGTTCAGGGCGAGATAGGTGCCGCCGGCGAGCGCCATCTTGCGCCCGCCCTTCTTCAGGTCGTCCAGGTGGAACTCGAGGCCGAGGTAGAAGAGCAGCAGCACCAGGCCGAGCGCGGAGAGCATCTCCAGGTCGTGAGGATCGTCGAGGAGGACGACCCCGGGTGTGTGCGGGCCGAGCAGGATCCCGGCCAGGATGAACAGGGGAATGGTCGGCAGCCCGATGCGCCCGCCGACGCGGGCGAGCACGGCGGCGGCGAGGAAGGCGCCCCCCATGGCGATGAGCGTGTCTGCGTGTCCGATGAGCCTGTCTCCTCGTTCGGTCAAGAGTGCGTCAAGGAATCGTCAGTAATTAGTTTACCGAACGATCCGGAGTGCACGTGTGGACCCGTCGGAGGGACGCGGTGCCGGGCGTACAGTCGGCCCATGCCGACCCCGCATCTGACCCTGGCCCAGGTGGAATCGATCGCCCGCGAGGCCCATCGCGGGCAGACCGACAAGGCGGGGCGCCCGTACGCCGAGCATCTGGCCGCGGTGGCCGAAGGCGTACGGATCCGGGGCGGCGACGAGGAGCAGATCGCCGCCGCCTGGCTGCACGACGCGGTCGAGGACGGTGCGGTGTCCCGGCAGTGGCTGGACGAGGCCCCGCTGCCCCGGCGGACCAAAGAAATGGTCCTCGCCGTCACCAAGCGGGACGGCGAGGACCTCTTCACGTACACCGGGCGGATTCTCGCCACGCCCGGCGCGCTGCTGATCAAGGAGTCGGATCTCGCGCACAACGCGGACCCGGACCGGCTGGCGGTCCTGGAGCCGGCCACCCGTACCCGGCTGACCGAGAAGTATGCGCAGGTGCGCGGCCTGTTGGGACTCGACGGGGGCGTGAGGCCCACGGACCGGCGGGATCCAGCCAACCCCGTGACGGGCTGACGCGCCGACGGGATCGGCCCCGGCAAGGGGGGCCGATCCGGACAGCCACGGTCAGCGCTTGGCGGGGCTCCTGCTGCGGAACGCCCAATTCATGTCCGGTTCGGTGGCGAAGCGCATCACACGCCGGACCGGGGGAGTGCAGAGGAGGGTCACGGCGGCCGCCGCGACGAGGGAGACGACGACCAGTCCCACGGGGCCCGTCAGCCACTCGTACCGGTCGACCAGGTCGTAGTAGTCGGCACCCCGCACGAGGAAGCCGTGCAGCAGGTAGCCGCAGATCGTCCCCGCTCCCAGCGCGGTGAACCACATGTGCCGGCGCGGCACCCAGGAGAGGAAGGCGACCGTGAGGACCAGGGCGCATCCGAACATCGCCAGGGTCATCACGACCCCCGCCCACCAGGGGAAGTCCATCTCCTGGGCGCTGTTGCTCCGGTAGAACCAGCCGAGCTGCATGCGCGGTGCGGCCCAGTAGGCGAAGAGCAGGGTTCCGGCGAACACCGGGACGGCGGCCAGGCGCACCTCGCGCCGCCGGATCATCTGGAAGTGCTCGGGCTTCATCAGCAGGCCGAGCACGAAGAAGGGCAGCAGCTGGCAGACGCGCTGCAGATCGAGGTCGTCACCGATGCCCGGCGTCACCGAGGCGAGCGCCGCGATGGCGAGCGCGACCGGCAGCGGATGCCGCAGCGACTGCCAGATCGGTGTGGTGACGCGCCAGATGAACAGGGCGATCAGGAACCAGGTGAGGAACAGCGGGTCGAGCAGGGTGATGGGGGCGTCACCCTCACCGCCGGCGTACCGCTTGAAGAGCGAGTACGCGGTCTCGAAGAGCACATAGGGCACCGCGACGCCGGTGACGAGTCGCTTGACCTTGGCGGGGCTCATGTCGAACGACCGGGAGAAGTACCCGGAGACAAGGATGAACGCCGGCATGTGGAACGAGTACACGACCATGTACAGCGCTCGGGCCGTGCGGCTGCCGTCCATCACCGGCTCCCACGCGTGCGCCACGGCGACGAGCACGATCGCGAGGTACTTCACATTGTCGAAGTACGCGTCACGGCGCTTGGCCGGTGCGGGTGCGGCGGTGCCGGCCGGAGCGGTCCCAGCGGTGCGGGAAGGGGCCCCCGTGGCCGTCAGGGTCTGCTCGTGTCTCGGCTCCGACTCCCGGCTCTCCGGGGTGATCGGGGCCCTCTGAATTTCGCTCGGAGCTTGGGACATCTCATGCACCTTAGACCCGTCGATCGGTAGGCGTAAAACTCTGAAGAGATATCGCGTCTTCCCGGGTATTCGTCGGTGAAACCACCGACAACCGACCGTTAGGTGATGATTCATCCCGCTTAAATAGGGCATATCGGCGGGTGGTTGGTGAGAGTGAATTTCGTCGCACGAACTCCTGGCAAATCCCTGTGAATGAAGTGTGGGGATATGGAAACGATCACACCGACGGATATCCGAACTCCCCTGTGCACAGCGGGCGCACAGCTTGTCCCGGGCGCCGCGCAGGGCGCTGCCCGCGCCGGATCGCACAGGGGCGCACGGGGGCGCGAGGATGGCGCGATCCGGCCATGTCCCTTCTTCACCCGGCAGCATTCACAGGGCAGTTGGTGGCACGATGGTCGCGACGGTGGCGTGCTGGGCCGCACACCACCGGGCCGGCAAGGCGGACCGACCAAGGGTGTGATCAGTCGTGGCCATTTCACTGTCTGTGGTGCTTCTGCTGGGGATCGTCCTGGTGGTGTTCATCCGCGGCGGCTCCCTCAAGGGCGGGCCGGCGGTCGTCGCCGTGCTCTTCGGCTTCTTCCTGGCTTCGACGGGCATGGCGCCGTCGATCAACAGATTCATGAACTCGATAGCCGACACGATCAACCAGATCAGCTTCTGAGGCCGCACGCCAGGGACCCGGCCGGCGGCCGATCGCCGATCGGTGCTCCGCCATGCGCCGTGCGAGCGCGGGGCGGGCCGGGTCGGACGAGCGCCCCGGCCCGCCGTCGCGCTCCCGGCAGCCGGGTGACCCGTGGGAAAGCAGCAGGGCCAGGTGGAGGAACAATCCTCCGACCTGGCCCTGAGCTGTTGGAGCGGGCGACGGGAATCGAACCCGCGTAGCTAGTTTGGAAGACTAGGGCTCTACCATTGAGCTACGCCCGCGAGCACCGCGACACCGGTCCGGAAAGGCCCGGTGGAACTCGGTACGGACAGCATCGTAGCGGGTCCGGGAAGGTGCGCGCACACCCGTATCGGCGTGCCCCCGTGACACCCGCCGGTGACCGCCTGTGCAAAGCGGCCGACGCAGCGCTCGTCTGCATGTACCCTACGTGTCGCACCGACGGGGTGTGGCGCAGCTTGGTAGCGCGTCCGCTTTGGGAGCGGAAGGTCGTCGGTTCGAATCCGGCCACCCCGACCACCAGCAAGATCGCATTGTGGGAGTCCTCCCCCTTGCCGTTACTATGCAAATTGCGTGCCCGTGTGTCTGATGTACCGGGCTCGATCCGCGAAGCCGCCTCTCGGCGGCCCAGCAGAACCCCAAGAAGTCAGCCACCAAGGAGACCGAACCGTGAAGAGCGCCGTGGAGACCCTGAACCCGACTCGGGTTCGGCTCAGCATCGAGGTGCCCTTCGAGGAGCTCAAGGACAGCCTCGACGCGGCGTACAAGAAGATCAACCAGCAGGTCACGGTGAAGGGCTTCCGTAAGGGCAAGATCCCCAACCGCGTCATCGACCAGCGGTTCGGCCGTGGTGCTGTGCTGGAGGAGGCCGTCAACGACGCCCTTCCGAAGTTCTACACCGAGGCTGTCAACGAGGGTGAGCTCAACGTTCTGGGCCAGCCCGAGGTTGACATCACCGAGCTCAAGGACGGCGAACTGCTGGCCTTCACCGCCGAGGTGGATGTCCGTCCCGAGATCGAGATTCCGGACTACTCCGGCATCGAGGTCACCGTGGACGCACTCGAAGTCACCGACGAAGAGGTCGAGAAGGCCGTGGAGCAGCTCCGCGAGCGCTTCGCGTCGACCAACCCGGTCGAGCGCGCCGCCGCCGAGGGCGACGTCGTGACGATCGACCTGGAGGCCAAGGTCGACGGAGAGGTCCTCGAGGACGGCGTGGCCGCGGGTGTCTCGTACACCATCGGTTCCGGCGAGCTCCTCGAAGGCATCGACGAGGCCGTGACCGGCCTGGAGGCCGGTGGCGAGGCCACCTTCACCTCCGAGCTGAAGGGCGGCTCCGCCGAGGGCAAGGAAGCGGAGGTCACCGTCAAGGTCACCGCCGTCGCCTCGCGCGAACTGCCCGAGCTGGACGACGACTTCGCGCAGATGGCGAGCGAGTTCGACACGCTCGCCGAGCTTCGCGAGGACAGCCGCAAGCGCCTCGAGAACAGCAAGCAGTACGACCAGGCCACCCAGGCCCAGGAGCGCGTCCTCGAGGAACTGCTGAAGCTGGCCGAGGTCCCGATCCCCGAGAAGCTTCTCGCGGACGAGGTCCAGACCCGCAAGCACAACCTGGAGCACCACCAGCTCGGCCAGATGGGTCTCGACCTCGAGAAGTACCTCGAGATCCAGGGCAAGACCCTGGAGGAGTTCGAGAACGAGACCTCCGAGCAGGCCGTCAAGGGCATCAAGACCCAGTTCATCCTTGACGAGCTCGTCAACAAGGAGAAGCTGAACGTCAACCAGGAGGAGCTCACCGAGCACCTCATGCGGCGCGCGCAGTCCTCCGGCATGAGCCCCGACCAGTTCGCCCAGGCCGTCGTCGAAGGCGGCCAGGTGCCGATGCTCGTCGGCGAGGTCGCCCGCGGCAAGGCGCTCGCCGTCGTCGTCGAGGCCGCCAAGGTCGTCGACACCAACGGTGAGATCGTCGACCTCGAGGACGATGAGGACGCCGAGGAGGCCACCGAGACGGCCGAGGCCGCCGAGGGCACCGAGAAGGCCGAGGAGAAGGACGAGAAGAACGAGGCCTGAGCCCCGTTCCGCTCGCTGACCCGATCCACGCGGCGGGCCCCGGACGTACCACGTCCGGGGCCCGCCGTCGTATCGGCCCGAGCCCGGGACCGCGGCCGGTGACGCACCCGGGAACCCTTGTGCCCACTGGCTTACCTTGCGCTCCCAGCGAACAGTTGGGGAAGCGGGATGGCGTTGTCCCACCTGCGCGTTAGGGTCCATGAAGAGGAAGGGTCGGGTAGTCCCGGCCCACCCGGTACGAAGACGCTGAGACGGCCGGAGCCGTCAGAGACGAGCAGGTGGATACGTGACGAATCTGATGCCCTACGCCGCCGGAGAGCCGTCCCTCGGTGGAGGCCTCGGTGACCAGGTCTACAGCCGACTGCTCGGCGAGCGCATCATCTTCCTCGGTCAGCAGGTCGACGATGACATCGCCAACAAGATCACCGCACAGCTTCTGCTCCTTGCCGCGGAACCCGACAAGGACATCTACCTCTACATCAACAGCCCCGGCGGCTCGGTGACGGCGGGCATGGCGGTCTACGACACCATGCAGTACATCCCGAACGACGTGGTCACCATCGGTATGGGCATGGCGGCCTCGATGGGCCAGTTCCTGCTCACCGGTGGCACGGCGGGCAAGCGCTTCGCGCTCCCGAACACCGACATCCTCATGCACCAGGGTTCGGCCGGCATCGGCGGTACCGCCTCGGACATCAAGATCCAGGCGCAGTACCTGCTCCGTACGAAGACGCGGATGGCGGAGATCACCGCCCACCACTCCGGTCAGACCGTGGAGACGATCATCCGCGACGGCGACCGCGACCGCTGGTACACCGCCGAGGAGGCCAAGGAGTACGGCCTCATCGACGAGATCATCTCGGTCGCGTCGGGCATCCCGGGCGGCGGCGGCACCGGCGCCTGATCCGGGCGTGCACCACCCCGCACCCTCTCGTACGCCGAGACCCCCAGCCCTCAGATTTGCCACCAGGATGGTGAAGACCCACATGAACAACTTCTCCGGCGCCTCCGCGAGCGGCCTCTACACCGGCCCGCAGGTGGACAACCGCTACGTCGTCCCGCGCTTCGTGGAGCGCACCTCGCAGGGCGTGCGCGAGTACGACCCGTACGCGAAGCTCTTCGAGGAGCGCGTGATCTTCCTCGGCGTCCAGATCGACGACGCCTCGGCCAACGACGTCATGGCGCAGCTGCTGTGCCTGGAGTCGATGGACCCGGACCGTGACATCTCGATCTACATCAACAGCCCCGGCGGCTCGTTCACCGCGCTCACCGCGATCTACGACACGATGCAGTTCGTGAAGCCGGACATCCAGACGGTCTGCATGGGCCAGGCGGCCTCCGCCGCCGCCGTCCTGCTCGCCGCGGGCACCCCGGGCAAGCGCATGGCGCTCCCGCACGCCCGTGTGCTGATCCACCAGCCGTCCTCGCAGACCGGCCGTGAGCAGCTCTCCGACCTGGAGATCGCGGCCAACGAGATCCTGCGGATGCGCACCCAGCTCGAGCAGATGCTGGCCAAGCACTCGACCACCCCGCTGGAGAAGATCAGCGAGGACATCGAGCGCGACAAGATCCTTACCGCCGACGACGCACTCGCGTACGGTCTGGTGGACCAGATTGTCTCCACCCGTAAGACCACCGCAGGCGCGTCCGTCTGACGTCGGTCTTTCCCCTTGGCACATTCCGTTCCGCACGGCCACGGCCGTGTGAACCGTGCCAAGGGGGGCCCGAACGGGGGGCCAGGCAAGGTACCGTCGGATAGAGGCACCAGGAGCCGCTGAACCAGGCTGCTCCCAGGCGAAGGGGAAGCACCTCGTGGCACGCATCGGTGATGGCGGCGACCTGCTCAAGTGCTCGTTCTGCGGAAAGAGCCAGAAGCAGGTGAAGAAGCTCATCGCGGGACCCGGTGTGTACATCTGCGACGAGTGCATCGATCTCTGCAACGAGATCATCGAGGAGGAGCTCGCCGAGACCTCCGAGGTGCGGTGGGAGGAGCTCCCCAAGCCGCGCGAGATCTACGAGTTCCTCGAGGGGTACGTCGTCGGGCAGGAGCCCGCGAAGAAGGCCCTCTCGGTCGCTGTGTACAACCACTACAAGCGGGTCCAGGCGGGGGAGAACGGCGGCGGCGCGAACCGCGACGACGCCATCGAGCTCGCCAAGTCCAACATCCTGCTGCTGGGCCCCACGGGCTCCGGCAAGACGCTCCTCGCGCAGACACTGGCCCGCATGCTCAACGTCCCGTTCGCCATCGCGGACGCGACGGCGCTGACGGAGGCCGGCTACGTCGGCGAGGACGTCGAGAACATCCTGCTGAAGCTGATCCAGGCCGCGGACTACGACGTCAAGAAGGCCGAGACCGGGATCATCTACATCGACGAGATCGACAAGGTCGCCCGCAAGAGCGAGAACCCGTCGATCACGCGTGACGTCTCGGGCGAGGGCGTGCAGCAGGCCCTGCTGAAGATCCTGGAGGGCACCACCGCCTCCGTGCCGCCGCAGGGCGGACGGAAGCACCCGCACCAGGAGTTCATCCAGATCGACACGACGAACGTGCTGTTCATCGTGGGCGGCGCCTTCTCGGGCCTGGAGAAGATCATCGAGTCGCGGGCCGGCGCCAAGGGCATCGGCTTCGGCGCCACGATCCGCTCCAAGCTGGAGATCCAGGCGAGCGACCAGTTCCAGGAGGTCATGCCGGAGGACCTGGTGAAGTTCGGGATGATCCCCGAGTTCATCGGCCGTCTCCCCGTCCTGACCTCGGTCCACAACCTGGACCGCGAGGCGCTGCTCCAGATCCTGGTCGAGCCGCGCAACGCCCTGGTGAAGCAGTACCAGCGCCTGTTCGAACTCGACGGTGTGGAGCTGGACTTCGAGCGTGAGGCGCTGGAGGCCATCGCCGACCAGGCGATCCTCCGCCAGACGGGCGCGCGCGGTCTGCGCGCCATCATGGAAGAGGTCCTCCAGTCGGTGATGTACGAGGTGCCGTCCCGCAAGGACGTGGCCCGCGTCGTCATCACCCCGGACGTCGTCCGCAACAACGTCAACCCGACGCTGGTCCCGCGCGAACCGCGCACGATCGGCAAGAACGACGGTGGCCGCCACGAGAAGTCCGCGTAGCGGCGGCGACAGCGACGCACACGCGAAGGGGCGCCCGGCCGACGGCCGGGCGCCCCTTCGGCGTTGCGGGTCAGACCTTGGTGCGCGAGGTGTTGTAGAGCTTGGCCGCGAGGGCGGCCGTCTCGTCCTGCGTCATGGACTTGTTGGTCATCGCCGCGCCGATGTCGACGCCGATGACGGCCGCGACAGTGCTGTAGTCGGCCCAGATGCAGACGGGCATCACCATCTCCTTGGGCCCCCCTGCCGCGGTGCCGTCGGCCTCGTCGTTGACCACCTTCATCTCCTGGCACTTCATCAGTGCACCCTCGAAGCCTTCGGGCGTGACGCTCTTGGGGCTGCCGACCAGGGTGGCATCCCCCTCGTCCCCGCTCTCGGCCATCCCGAGCTTGGCCTGTGCGAACATGCCGTCGAGGGCCTTCGCCGGGTCGGAGACCTCACCCCAATTGCCGTACAGCATGAGCATCTTGGTCGTGAGGGGATTCTTCTCGAGCTCGCCGCTCTGGTACTGGGCCTCGGCCTTGTGGGCGTCCTTGATGCCCAGGGCCTCGGCCTCGGTCTTCTCCTTGCTCGTCATCGTGTCCGAGGACGAGCTCTTGTCGCTCTTCTTGTAGTCGCCCACCGAGGCGGCCGGAGTGATCTTGTAGCCCTTGGTGGAGTCGGCCACGTCACCGTTGCCGCCGCCCGAGGTCAGGAAGTACACCCCGCCCGCCACCACGGCCAGCGCCACGACGGCCGCACCGATGATCAGGCCCGTCTTCTTCTTCGGCGCACCGGGCTGCGGCGGCATGCCGGGGTACGCCTGCTGCCCGCCGTACGGCGGGGTGGGCGGCTGCTGGCCGTACGGGCCGGGCTGCTGCGGGTAGCCGTAGCCCGGCTGAGGCGGCTGCTGCTGCGGCGGGACACCCTGGGGCGCCTGCTGCGGGTAGCCGTAGCCGGGCTGGCCCTGCGGCGGCTGCGGCGGCGGGCCCCCGTACGGGCCGGGCTGCTGGCCGTACGGACCCGGCTGCTGGCCGTACGGTCCGGGCTGGCCCTGCGGCGGCTGCCCGCCGTACGGGCCCGGCTGGTTGTAGCTCATGGCGCTGTCCCCTCCAGAATGCTTATGCGTTCCGAACATCCTGACGGAAGCGGCGCTCACTTAGGGAATCCGCACGTACACCGTTACTGAACAAACCGGTTTCAGTGCACGACTGTGACGCCCCTAAACTGTGTGCCGTGACCGAGAACGCAGCGCAGCAGCCAGCCAGCATCCCCGAACTGCCGACCCAGTACGCGCCGGCCGAGGTAGAGGGGAAGCTGTACGAGCGCTGGGTGGAGCGCGGTTACTTCACGGCGGACCCCGAGAGCGAGAAGCCTCCGTACACGATCGTCATCCCGCCGCCCAACGTCACCGGTTCCCTCCACCTGGGCCACGCCTTCCAGCACACGCTCATGGACGCCCTCACCCGTCGCAAGCGGATGCAGGGGTACGAGGCGCTGTGGCTGCCCGGCATGGACCACGCCGGCATCGCCACCCAGAACAAGGTCGAGCAGCAGCTCGGCGAGGAGGGCAAGTCCCGCCACGACCTGGGGCGCGAGGAGTTCGTCGAGCGCGTCTGGCAGTGGAAGGAAGAGTACGGCGGCAAGATCCTCGGCCAGATGCGCCGCCTCGGCGACGGAGTCGACTGGTCCCGTGAGCGCTTCACCATGGACGAGGGGCTGTCCGCCGCCGTCCAGACGATCTTCAAGCGGCTCTACGACGACGAGCTGATCTACCGCGCCGAGCGCATCATCAACTGGTGCCCCCGCTGTCTCACCGCGATCTCCGACATCGAGGTCGACTACCAGGACGACGACGGCGAGCTCGTCTCGATCCGGTACGGCGAGGGCGAGGAGACGCTGGTCGTCGCCACGACGCGCGCCGAGACGATGCTGGGTGACACCGCGGTCGCCGTCCACCCGGACGACGCCCGGTACACGCACCTCATCGGCAAGCGGATCAAGCTGCCGCTCACCGACCGCACGATCCCGGTCGTCGCCGACCACCACGTCGACCCGGAGTTCGGCACGGGCGCCGTCAAGGTGACCCCGGCGCACGACCCGAACGACTTCGCGATCGGCCAGCGCCACGGCCTGGAGTCGATGACCGTCATGGACGAGCGCGGTGTCATCACCGTCGCCGGCCCGTTCGAGGGCCTCGACCGTTTCGAGGCCCGTTCCGCTATCGTCGGCGCGCTGCGAGGGCAGGGCCGGATCGTGGCCGAGAAGCGCCCGTACGTCCACTCCGTCGGCCACTGCTCCCGCTGCCGCACGACCGTCGAGCCCCGGCTGTCGCTCCAGTGGTGGGTCAAGGTCGAGACCCTCGCCAAGGCCGCCGGTGACGCGGTCCGTGACGGCCGGGTCGCGATCCACCCCAAGGAGATGGAGAAGCGGTACTTCGACTGGGTCGACAACCTCAACGACTGGTGCATCTCGCGCCAGCTCTGGTGGGGCCACCGCATCCCCGTCTGGTACGGCCCCGAGGGCGAGGTCGTCTGCGTCGGCCCCGACGAGCAGCCGCCCACCGGCGAGGGCTGGACCCAGGACAACGACGTCCTGGACACCTGGTTCTCGTCCGGTCTCTGGCCGTTCTCCACGCTCGGCTGGCCCGAGGAGACCCCGGACCTCAAGAAGTTCTATCCGACCGACGTCCTCGTCACCGGCCACGACATCATCTTCTTCTGGGTCGCCCGGATGATGATGTTCGGCCTGTACGTCATGGACGGCGAGGCCCCGTTCAAGACGATCGCACTCACCGGTCTGGTCCGTGACGAGCGCGGCAAGAAGATGTCGAAGTCCTTCGGCAACGTCGTCGACCCGCTCGACTGGATGGACACGTACGGCTCCGACGCCGTCCGCTTCACCCTCGCCAAGGGCGCCAACCCCGGTACCGACGTCCCGATCGGCGAGGACTGGGTCCAGGCCTCCCGCAACTTCGCCAACAAGATCTGGAACGCGACCCGTTTCGCGATGATGAACGGCGCGACGGTGGAGGGGGAGCTCCCGCCCGTCGAGAAGCTCTCGGCCACCGACCGCTGGATCCTGTCGCGGCTGAACAAGACCGTCGCCGACGCCGACGCGTTCTACGAGGACTTCCAGTTCGCCAAGCTCAGCGACGCCCTCTACCACTTCGCGTGGGACGAGGTCTTCGACTGGTACGTCGAGCTGTCGAAGACCACGTTCTTCGCCGGCGGCGAGCAGGCGCAGGTGTCCGCCCGGGTCCTCGGCGAGGTCCTGGACGTCACGCTCCGGCTGCTGCACCCGATCGTCCCGTTCGTGACCGAGCAGCTCTGGACGACCCTCACCGGTCAGGAGTCCGTCGTCGTCGCCGACTGGCCCAAGGACAGCGGCTTCCGTGACGAGGCCGCCGAGAAGGAGATCGAGCTCGTCCAGCAGGTCGTCACCGAGGTCCGCCGCTTCCGCTCGGACCAGGGCCTGCAGCCCGGCCAGAAGGTCCCGGCCGAGCTGACCGTCACCGGTACGGTGCTCGCCCCGCACGAGGCGGCCATCCGCCAGCTGCTGCGCCTGCAGCCGGCCGGGGACGGCTTCCACGCGACGGCCACGCTGCCGGTCGCCGGAGCCACGGTCGCCCTCGACCTGTCCGGCACCATCGACGTCGAGGCCGAGCGCAAGCGCCTGACGAAGGACCTGGGCGCCGCCGAGAAGGAGAAGGCCCAGGCCACCGGCAAGCTCGGCAACGAGGCCTTCCTCGCCAAGGCACCGGACAACGTGGTCGACAAGATCCGTGGCCGGCTCGCCAAGGCGGAGGCCGACATCGAGCGGATCAGCGCCCAGCTGGCGAACCTGCCCGGGGCCTGATGACCTGAAGCCGGAGCCCCCGCACCCCCGACCGACCGGGAGCGCGGGGGCTTCGCCGTACCCCGGGGCCGGGTGGGGAGGGAGCGCGGCGGCGGGCGCTGCGTGCGATGTCCGCGGCCATCCGTAGACTGGCCCTGTGAGTGAGCCCCGCCCTTCAGACCGGCACGACGCGTCCGATCCCGACGACACCTTCGCGGAGATCGTCGACGAAGAGACCCAGCGCGACCCCGACCTGGCGGTGATCGAGGCCGGGAGCCGGACGCTGCGCGCCCAGTCGGGCCCGCCGCAGGGTGAGGCCGTCCCCGACCGCCCGGCCGACCCCGAGACCGACAGGGCACTGCGCGAGGTGGAGCAGGAGCTCGCCGGCCGGTGGGGCGAGACCAAGCTCGAGCCGTCGGTGACCCGCATCGCGGCCCTGATGGACGTCCTGGGCGAGCCCCAGCGCGCCTACCCCTCGATCCACATCACAGGGACCAACGGCAAGACCAGCACGGCCCGCATGATCGAGGCCCTGCTGGGCGCCTTCGAGCTCCGCACCGGCCGCTACACCTCCCCGCACGTCCAGTCGATCACCGAGCGGATCAGCCTGGACGGCGCGCCCATCGAGGCCGAGCGTTTCATCGAGACGTACAACGACATCAAGCCGTACGTCGAGATGGTCGACGCCCAGCAGCCCTACCGGCTCTCGTTCTTCGAGGTGCTGACGGGCATGGCGTACGCGGCGTTCGCCGACGCGCCGGTCGACGTCGCGGTCGTCGAGGTCGGCATGGGCGGCACCTGGGACGCGACGAACGTCATCGACGCCTCGGTCGCCGTCGTCACCCCCATCTCGCTGGACCACACCGACCGCCTCGGCTCCACCGCCGCCGAGATCGCCGGTGAGAAGTCCGGCATCGTCAAGCAGGGCGCGACGGTGATCCTGGCACAGCAGCCGGTCGACGCCGCGCAGGTCATGCTGAAGAAGGCCGTCGAGGTCGACGCCACGGTCGCCCGTGAGGGCATGGAGTTCGGCATCGTCTCCCGTGAGATCGCGGTCGGCGGCCAGCTGCTGACCCTGCGGGGCCTGGGCGGCGAGTACGACAACATCTTCCTGCCGCTCTACGGGGCGCACCAGGCGCACAACGCCGCGGTGGCGCTCGCCGCCGTCGAGGCGTTCTTCGGCATCGGGGCGGAGCAGGCCCGCAGCCTCGACGTGGAAGCGGTCCGCAAGGCCTTCCTGTCCGTCCTCTCGCCGGGCCGCCTGGAGGTCGTCAGGTCCAGCCCGACGGTCGTCCTGGACGCGGCGCACAACCCGGCCGGTGCCCTCGCCGCCGCGGAGGGCGTCTCCGAGGCGTTCAGCTTCTCCCGGCTGATCGGCGTCGTCGGCGCGAGTGACGACAAGGACGTCCGGGGGCTGCTCGAAGCCTTCGAGCCGATCTTCGCCGAAGTCGTCGTGACCCAGAACTCCAGCCGGCGGGCCATGGACGCGGACGCGCTCGCCGCGGTCGCCGTCGAGGTCTTCGGCAACGAACGCGTCCAGGTCGAGCCGCGTCTGGACGACGCGCTGGAGGCGGCCATCACGCTCGCCGAGGAAGAAGCCGAATATGCGGGCGCCGGAGTCCTGGTGACCGGATCCGTGATCACGGTCGGCGAAGCCCGGCTGCTCCTGGGAAGGCGCTGACCTGTGCGTACGCTCTGTGCATCGACGCTGATCGGTGAATTCTTCGTCATCGGCTTCGCCGGTCTCGTGGCGATGAAGTCCGACGACATGTCCATGGGCACCGTCTGGACGGTCTGCGGCATCGGCATGCTGCTGTCCGTCCTGCTCTGCGGTGTGCTCACCCGGCCCGGTGGCGTTCAGCTCGGCTGGGCGCTCCAGGTCCTGCTCGTGCTCAGCGGTTTCTTCGTCCCGATGATGTTCATCCTGGGCGTGGTCTTCGCCGCCCTGTGGTGGGCCTCGGTGCACTACGGGCGCAGGATCGACGAGGCCAAGGCGCGGTGGGCGGCGCAGGAGAGCACACAGGCTCCGGCCCAAGGGTGACGCTGTGTAAGCCCGGCCGTGAGGCCGTCGGCGTCCCCCTGTAATCTCGCCCTCACCCGCACCGAAAGCCCGCAAGGAGCCGCACATGACTCAGCGCACCCTCGTCCTTCTCAAGCCCGACGCCGTACGGCGTGGGCTGATCGGCGAGATCGTCGGCCGCATCGAACGCAAGGCCGGCTGGACGATCACCGCGCTGGAGCTGCGCACGCTCGACCAGGAGACCCTGGAGCAGCACTACGGCGAGCACCAGGGCCGCCCGTTCTACGAGCCGCTCGTCGAGTTCATGGCATCCGGCCCCGTCGTCGCCCTGGTGGCCGAAGGCGAGCGGGTGATCGAGGGCGTCCGCGCGCTGGCCGGTCCCACCGACCCGATCGCCGCCGCGCCCGGCTCGATCCGCGGTGACTTCGGGTCGATCACCCGGGAGAACCTCATCCACGCCTCGGACTCCGAGGAGTCCGCTGAGCGGGAACTCAAGCTGTTCTTTCCCGGACTTTCCTGACTTCGGCTCCGCCAATCAGCGCTCATGACCTGGGGCGACCGAAGTAATTCGGTCGCCCTTCGGCATAGGGTCACGTATCGCGGGAACGCATCCCTCCGACGTAACGTCACCATGGGTGGAACGGGTAGCCGTTCCGCTCGCCATGGCGAAGGACCCTCGCGCTGTGTCCGCGCATACGGCACTACGATGGAAGCTTCCACGCCCGCAGCGCCAACCCTCGCCTACTCAAATCAAGCCATTCTTCGCTTCTTGGGAAGGCCCGACGCATCCTCATGGGGAACAAGGGGAACTCAATGTCGTTCATCGGCCGTGACATGGCTATCGACCTCGGGACTGCCAACACGCTGGTGTACGTCAGGGGGCGCGGCATCGTTCTGAACGAGCCGTCCGTCGTGGCCATCAACACCAACACCGGCGGAATCCTGGCGGTCGGCGCCGAGGCAAAGAAGATGATCGGCCGCACACCGGGCAACATCGTTGCCGTGCGGCCCCTGAAGGACGGCGTGATCGCCGACTTCGAGATCACGGAGCGCATGCTCCGCTACTTCATCCTCAAGATCCACAAGCGCCGCTACCTGGCCCGCCCGCGGGTCGTCGTCTGTGTGCCCTCCGGCATCACAGGGGTCGAGCGACGCGCCGTCATCGAGGCGTCGACGCAGGCCGGCGCGCGCCAGGTGCACATCATCGAGGAGCCCATGGCCGCGGCCATCGGCTCCGGCCTGCCGGTCCACGAGGCCACCGGGAACATGGTCGTCGACATCGGTGGCGGCACCACCGAGGTCGCCGTGATCTCGCTCGGCGGAATCGTCACTGCCCAGTCGATCCGGGTCGCCGGCGACGAGCTGGACAACGCGATCATCCAGCACATCAAGAAGGAGTACTCCCTCCTCCTCGGTGAGCGCACCGCCGAACAGATCAAGATCACGATCGGCTCCGCGTTCGAGATGGAGAAGGACGAGCACACCGAGATCCGCGGACGCGACCTCGTCTCCGGCCTGCCCAAGACCGTGGTCATCTCCGCGACCGAGGTCCGCAAGGCCATCGAGGAGCCGGTCAACGCGATCGTCGACGCCGTGAAGACGACGCTCGACAAGTGCCCGCCGGAGCTCTCCGGTGACGTCATGGACCGCGGCATCGTCCTCACCGGCGGCGGCGCGCTCCTGCGCGGACTCGACGAGCGGCTCCGTCACGAGACGGGCATGCCGATCCACATCGCCGAGGACCCGCTGGACTCGGTGGCGCTCGGATCCGGCAAGTGCGTCGAGGAGTTCGAGGCGCTCCAGCAGGTGCTGGACGCCCAGCCCCGACGCTAGAACACGCTGTTCCGCCGTACGGGCACTGCCGTCCCGTACGGCGGAATGTTGGTATACAGGCACGAACATTCCGACGAGGAAGGCACGGCCGCCGCACGTGAGGGACACACGAGAGAGCCGGCTGCTCCTGGTGCTGCTGATCGCCATCGCATTCGCCCTGATCACGGTGGATATCCGCGGTGGCGAGGAGTCTCCGGTCGACGGAGCCCGGCAGGCCGCAGCCACGGTCTTCGGACCGGTCGAGAACGGCGTCTCCGCGGCGGTGGACCCGGTGGGCAACGCCATCGGCGCCGTACGGGACTCCGGTGACCGGCACGACCGGATCGCGGCCCTGGAGCACGAGAACGCCACGCTGAAGACGAAGCTCGGCAGCGACGACCGCAACGCCAGCAAGGTCCGTCAGCTCGACACCATGCTGAAGAGCGCGGGGGCCGGCCAGTACGGCATCAAGGCCGCCGAGGTCATCGCCATAGGAGCGGCCCAGGGCTTCTCCTGGACCATCACCATCGACGCCGGGGCCGCCGACGGCCTCACGCGCGACATGACCGTACTGAACGGCGAAGGGCTCGTCGGCAGGGTCACGACCGTCGGCCCGAACACCGCGACCGTCCTGCTGGCCAACGATCCCGACTTCACCGTCGGCACCCGGCTGGAGAAGACCGACGAGCTCGGCTTCGCCACCGGGCAGGGCTCCCGGCCGCTCTCGGTCCAGTTCCTCAACGGCAAGGCCGAGGTGAAGAAGGGCGACCGGCTCGTCACCTTCGGCTCCAGCAAGGACAAGCCCTTCGTGCCCGGCGTGCCGGTCGGCCAGGTCGTGCGCGTGGACCCGTCCGGGGGTGACCTGACCCGGACCGTCTACGTCGAGCCGTTCGTCGGCTTCACCAAGCTCGACATCGTGGGCATCGTCGTCCAGGCGCCCCGTGAGGACCCCCGCGACATGGTGCTGCCGAAGCAGCCCAAGAAGCCGGAGAAGCCCAAGCCCACCCCGACCGTCACCGTCACCGTCCAGCCGAACGGCGACCTCGTCGACGGCAGCGGAAAGGTCGTCGGGAACATCAACGAGAAGCCCGACGCGTCCGCCTCGGCCGGCGCCTCCGGCAGCCCCGACCCGGCCGCCGGTGACGCGGCGAACGAGCAGGAATAGAGCTGATCCCCATGCGCTTGAACAGGACTCTGCTCTCCGTCGCCCTGGTCGTGGTCGCCCTCGTCATCCAGGTCTCCGTCCTCGCCCGGCTCCAGCTCCCCGGCGCCACCCCCGACCTGCTGCTCCTCGTCGTCCTCGGACTCGCCTTCGTGTACGGGCCGGTCAGCGGCGCCCTCATCGGATTCGGCGCGGGCCTCCTCGCCGACCTCGCACCGCCCGCGGACCACGCGGCCGGGCGCTACGCCCTGGTGCTCTGCGTCATCGGCTACCTCGCCGGAATGGCCCGCCCCGAGAACGGCCAGCTCAAGTCGGCCTTCACCCCGATGGCCTTCGTCGTCGCGGCGGCCCTCGGGTCGACCCTGCTGTACGCCGGTGTCGGCGCCCTCGTCAACGACACGGCGGCCCGTCACGTGGGCCTGGGCAGCCTGCTGTTCACCGCCGCGGTGTACGACCTGCTGCTCGCGCCGTTCACCGTTCCGCTGATCATGGCGCTCGCCAGACGCACGGTGAACGACCCGGTCGCCGACAGCTCCGGCAGCGGTGACGTCGCCGCGGGCTGGCTGGCCTCGGGCACCGGGCTGCGGATCGGCGACCAGCGCGGCGGGATGCGCCTGAGGGCGGCCCGCAGCCGCGCCTCGCGCGCGGGAAGGATCAAGGGGGTCAAGCGACTGTGAGGCCGTACCGGCACCGGGCGGGCACCGGGGGCAGCAACCCCCGCACCCCCGGCCGACCCACCACCACCGGGGGCGCACCGTGAGCAACATTCCGGAGACCGGACGGACCCCGCGGGTCCAGATCCGTCTCGTCGTCATCCAGGTCCTCGTCTTCTCCCTGCTCCTGACGCTCGGCGGCCGGCTCTGGTACCTCCAGATCCGCAACGGGCAGGAGTACACCGACGAGGCGAAGAACAACCACGTCCAGCAGGTCGTGCAGCCCGCCGTCCGGGGGGCCATCCTCGACGCGCGGGGCGTCCCGCTCGCGGACAACGAGACCCGCCTCGTGGTCTCCGCGAGCCGCACCGAGCTGATGAAGATGAAGGACGACGGGGTCGCCGTCCTCACCCGGCTCGCCGACGTGCTCGACATGAAGCCCGAGGACGTGCGGGACAAGGTCCGGCTCTGCGACGCCAAGACCCCGCAGCCCTGCTGGAACGGCTCGCCCTACCAGCCGATCCCCGTCACCGACGAGGCCACCACCCAGCAGGCCCTCACGATCCGTGAGCGTGCCGAGGACTTCCCCGGCATCACCGCCGAACCCACCGCCGTACGCCGCTACGCCGCACCGGGCAAGGCCAACACCGCCCAGGTCCTCGGTTACCTCTCGCCGGTCACCGACGAAGAGGTCACCAAGGCCCAGGACACCGACTCGCCCTACCTCCGCTCCGACCAGGTCGGCCGCTCCGGCCTGGAGCGCACGTACGACAAGGAACTCCGCGGCAAGGCCGGCGTCACCCGCTACGAGGTCGACAACCTCGGCCGTGTCATCGGCCAGGCACAGAACGACGAGGCGGAGCCCGGGTCCAGCGTGGTCACCTCCATCGACGCCCGGGTCCAGGCCGTGGCCGAGTACGAGCTGAACAAGGCCATGGAGACCGCCCGCAAGGAGATGGACCGCAACACCAACGAGCTGTACAAGGCCGACTCCGGCGCCGTCGTCGTCATGGAGGCCAAGACCGGCCGGATCGTGTCCATGGCGTCCCTGCCGACGTACGACCCGAACGCCTGGATCGGCGGCATCTCCGCCAAGGACTACGCCAAGCTCACCGGCAAGAAGTCCAACTTCCCGCTGCTGAACCGGGCCATCCAGGGCACCGCGGCCCCCGGCTCCATCTTCAAGGTCATCTCCTCGACGGCGGCGGTCAACGCCGGGTACCCGTTCGACGGCAACTACCCGTGCCCCAGCTCGTACTCCATCGGCGGCCAGACCTTCAAGAACTTCGAGTCCCAGGGCTACGGCAGCATCAGCATCGGCCGTGCCCTCGAGGTCTCCTGCGACACCGTCTACTACGGCCTGGCGCACAAGGAGTGGGCGAAGGACGGCGGCAACAAGCCGAAGAAGACCCCGTCGGACTGGTTCTACAGGACGGCCCACCAGTTCGGCCTCGGCAAGGAGACCGGCATCGACCTCCCCAACGAGGTCCCCGGCCGCGTCCCCGACCGCCAGTGGAAGCAGAGCTTCTACGACGCCAACAAGACCTCGTGGTGCAAGCAGGGCAAGAAGGACGGCACGTACGTCGAGAAGATCGCGTACGAGGGCTGCCTCGAGGGCTACAAGATGCGCGCCGGTGACTCGGTCAACTACTCCATCGGGCAGGGCGACACGCTCGTCACCCCGATCCAGATGGCGACCATCTACTCCGCGATCTCCAACGGCGGCACCCTGTACGACCCGACCGTCGGCAAGGCGGTCGTCAGCGGTGACGGCAGGACCGTCCAGGAGATCGCACCCCAGGCGCACGGGAAGCTGCCCTTCAAGGGAGACACCCGCGACGAGATAGACGAAGCCCTCGCGGGAGTCGCGACCCGGGGCAGCGCCGCCTGGCGGTTCGGCGGATGGCCCCAGGACAAGATCCCGATGCACGCCAAGACGGGCACGGCCGAGGTCTACGGCAAGCAGACGACCTCCTGGTTCGCCACGTACACCAAGGACTACTCGATCGTCATGACGATCTCCCAGGGTGGTACGGGTTCCGGTGCCTCCGGTCCCGCCGTGCGCAACATCTACAACGCGCTCTACGGGCTCGACGCCGGCGGCAAGCAGAACCTCAAGAAGGCGCTGCTGCCCACGCCGCAGAAGACCCTGCCCAAGATCAAGCCGGACGGACAGATCGAGTCGCCCAAGATCAGGCCGTACGTCCCCGCGCCCGTCGACGACGGCACGCAGGCTCTCGCGGGTGCCCTGCCGGCGACCGTCGGGAGGCGTGACTGATGGCCGGATTCTCCGTCTCGCGCTACGGCCCCGAGGACCGCTCCCTCTGGGTGAGGCTCACCGCCCGCGACTCCGTCGTGCGGCGGCTGGACTGGCCCCTGCTCGGATCGGCCGTCGCGCTGTCCTTCGTCGGCTCGCTCCTGGTCTGGTCGGCGACCCGGGGCCGGGACTCCCTCACCCACGGCGACCCGTACTTCTTCCTCTTCCGGCACGCTCTCAACACCGGCATCGGCTTCGCGCTGATGATCGGCACGATCTGGCTCGGTCACCGGACGCTGAGGGGAGCGGTACCGGTCCTCTACGGCATCTCGGTCGTGCTCGTCCTCGCGGTCCTCACCCCGCTGGGTGCGACCGTCAACGGCGCGCACGCCTGGATCCTCCTGCCCGGCGGGTTCTCGCTCCAGCCGTCCGAGTTCACCAAGATCACGATCATCCTCGGCATGGCGATGCTGCTCGCCGCCCGCGTCGACGCCGGCGACCAGCAGCATCCCGACCACCGGACCGTCGCCAAGGCCCTCGGGGTGGCCGTCATCCCGATGGCGATCGTCATGCTGATGCCCGACCTCGGCTCCGTCATGGTCATGGCCGTCATCGTGCTCGGCGTGCTGCTGGCCTCCGGGGCGTCCAACCGCTGGATCTTCGGGCTCCTCGGGGCGGGCACCGCGGGTGCTCTCGCCGTGTGGCAGCTCGGGGTCCTCGACGACTACCAGATCGCCCGCTTCGCTGCCTTCGCCAACCCGGCGCTCGACCCGGCCGGCGTCGGCTACAACACCAACCAGGCCCGCATCGCCATCGGCTCCGGCGGACTCACGGGCACCGGGCTCTTCAACGGTTCCCAGACGACGGGGCAGTTCGTGCCCGAACAGCAGACCGACTTCGTCTTCACCGTCGCGGGCGAGGAGCTCGGCTTCCTGGGGGCCGGACTGATCATCGTCCTGCTCGGCGTCGTCCTGTGGCGCGCCTGCCGGATCGCCAGGGGCACGACCGAGCTGTACGGCACGGTCGTGGCCGCCGGCATCATCGCCTGGTTCGCCTTCCAGTCCTTCGAGAACATCGGGATGACACTCGGGATCATGCCGGTGGCCGGGCTCCCGCTGCCGTTCGTCTCGTACGGGGGCTCGTCCATGTTCGCCGTCTGGGTGGCGATCGGACTGCTCCAGTCGATCAAGGTCCAGAGGCCGATGTCGGCCTGACCGATTCCTTCCGCCCTGCATGTTCGCGCGCAGGGCGGAAAGATTCGTCCTATGGCGGACTCCACGCGCGAGGTCGAGCGGAAGTACGAAGCGACTCCCGAGACACGGCTGCCGGACCTGACCCGGGCGGCCGGGGTGTCGGCCGTCGTCCACCGGGGCCTCACCGAGCTCGACGCCGTCTACTACGACACCGAGGACTTCCGGCTGGCCGCGGACTCCCTCACCCTGCGCCGCAGGACCGGCGGGGGCGACGCCGGCTGGCATCTCAAGATCCCCGTCTCCACCGACGTACGCGACGAGATCCGGGCCCCGCTCGCCGACGCCCTGCCGCCCGACATCGCCGAACTGCTCCGCTCCCGCGTGCGGCACGCACCGGTGGTGCCCGTCGTGCGGATCCTCTCCTCGCGGGACGTCCACCACCTCCTCGACGAGGACGGCGCCCTGCTCGCCGAGCTGAGCATCGACGAGGTCCTCGTGGAGCGCCTCACCGAGGAAGGCCGCGGCACCACCTCCGCGTGGACCGAGATGGAGGTCGAGCTGGCCGACGACGGCGACCCGGCAGTCCTCGGCGCCGTCGAGCGGCGACTGCGCAAGGCCGGCGTCCGGCCCTCCGCGGCGCCGTCCAAGCTCGCCAGGGCCCTCGCCCAGACCGCCCCGGAGAAGCGGCGCCGGACGAGGAAGCAGCCCTCCCCGCACACGGCGGGCGACCACGTGCTCGCCTACGTACGGCACCAGGTCGCCGCCCTCGTCACGCTCGACCCCGCCGTGCGCCGCGACCTGCCCGACAGCGTGCACCGCATGCGCGTCGCCACCCGGCGGCTGCGCAGCGCCTTCAGGACGTACCGCCGGCTGCTCGACCGGACCGTCACCGACCCCCTCCGCGCCGAGCTGAAGTGGCTCGCCGCGGAGCTCGGGGCCGACCGCGACCGGGAAGTCCTCGACGCACGGCTCCGCTCCCACGTCGCCGGGCTGCCCGCCGGCCTGGTCCTGGGCCCGGTCGACGCCCGGCTGGAGCTCGCCTTCGCGGCCCGGCGCACCGATTCGCGGCAGCGGGTCGCCTCCGTGCTCGACGCGGAGCGCTACCTGGCCCTGCTGGACTCCCTGGACGCCCTCCTCGCCGATCCGCCCCTGCTCCCCGCCGCCGCGGAGGCACCGCGGGACGCCCTGCCCCGCGCCGTGCTCAAGGACTACGGGCGCCTGGCCGGCCGCGTCGGGCACGCGCTGGAGCGGCGGCCGGGCGAGGAGCGTGACGTGGCGATGCACGAGGCGCGCAAGGCCGCCAAACGCGTCCGCTACGCCGCCGAGGCCGCCAGGCCCGCCCTCGGCAAGCCGGCGAAGAGGTTCGCCGAACGGATGAAGTCGGTCCAGTCGGTCCTCGGCGACCACCAGGACAGCGTCGTCGCCCGGGACGCCCTGCGCACCCTGGCCGTCCAGGCACACGGGGCCGGGGAGTCCGCCTTCACCTGGGGACTCCTGTACGGCCACGAGGAGGCGGCGGCCCAGGCACGGGAACGCGAACTGCCCGAGGTCTGGGCGCGGGCGTCGCGGCCGGGACCGCGCGCGGCACTGGAAGGCTGAGCACCGGGTTACGCTTGATGGTCACCCCTGCCAGCTACGAAGGTCCTCAGATGTCTGCCGAGTCGGTCTTCCCGCAGCTCGAAGCTCTGCTCCCGCATGTGCAGAAGCCCATCCAGTACGTCGGCGGTGAGCTGAACTCCACCGTCAAACCGTGGGACGAATGCGACGTCCGCTGGGCACTCATGTACCCCGACGCCTACGAGGTCGGACTCCCCAACCAGGGCGTCATGATCCTCTACGAGGTGCTCAACGAGCGCGAGGGCGTCCTCGCCGAGCGCACGTACAGCGTGTGGCCGGACCTCGAGGAGCTGATGCGCGAGCACAAGGTGCCCCAGTTCACCGTGGACAGCCACCGTCCCGTCGGAGCCTTCGACGTGTTCGGCCTCAGCTTCTCCACGGAGCTCGGCTACACCAACATGCTCACGGCCCTGGATCTCGCGGGCATCCCGCTGGAGTCCAAGGACCGCACCGTCGATCACCCGATCGTGCTGGCGGGCGGCCACGCCGCGTTCAACCCCGAGCCGATCGCCGACTTCATCGACTGCGCGGTCATCGGTGACGGCGAGCAGGCCGTGCTGGAGATCACCGAGATCATCCGCGCCTGGAAGGCCGAGGGCCGCCCCGGCGGACGCGAAGAGGTGCTGTTCCGCCTCGCGCGGACCGGCGGCGTCTACGTCCCCGGCTTCTACGACGTCGAGTACCTCCCCGACGGCCGTATCGGCCGCGTCGTGCCCAACAGGTCCGGTGTGCCGTGGCGCGTGTCCAAGCACACCGTCATGGACCTCGACGAATGGCCGTACCCGAAGCAGCCGCTCGTCCCGCTCGCCGAGACGGTCCACGAGCGGATGTCCGTCGAGATCTTCCGCGGCTGCACCCGCGGCTGCCGCTTCTGCCAGGCCGGCATGATCACGCGCCCCGTGCGGGAGCGAAGCATCACCGGCATCGGCGAGATGGTGGAGAAGGGGCTCAAGGCCACGGGTTTCGAGGAGGTCGGCCTCCTGTCGCTCTCCTCCGCGGACCACAGCGAGATCGGTGACATCGCCAAGGGCCTCGCCGACCGGTACACGGACGACAAGATCGGGCTCTCGCTGCCCTCCACCCGCGTCGACGCGTTCAACGTGGACCTGGCCAACGAGCTGACCCGCAACGGCCGCAGGTCGGGCCTCACCTTCGCCCCCGAGGGCGGCTCCGAGCGCATGCGCAAGGTCATCAACAAGATGGTCTCGGAGGAGGACCTGATCCGCACGGTCTCCACCGCCTACGGCAACGGCTGGCGCCAGGTGAAGCTGTACTTCATGTGCGGCCTGCCCACCGAGACCGACGAGGACGTCCTCCAGATCGGTGACATGGCGGTCAACGTCATCGCCAAGGGCCGCGAGGTCTCCGGTCAGAACGACATCCGCTGCACCGTCTCCATCGGCGGCTTCGTGCCCAAGCCGCACACCCCCTTCCAGTGGGCCCCGCAGCTCAGCGCCGAGGACACCGACGCCCGGCTGAAGAAGCTCCGGGACAAGATCCGCGACGACAAGAAGTACGGCCGTTCCATCGGCTTCCGCTACCACGACGGCAAGCCCGGCATCGTCGAGGGCCTGCTCTCGCGCGGAGACCGCCGCGTCGGCTCCGTCATCCGCGAGGTCTACGAGTCCGGCGGCCGTTTCGACGGCTGGCGCGAGCACTTCAGCTACGACCTCTGGATGAAGAGCGCCGGGAAGACCCTGCCGGACTTCGGTGTGGACGTCGACTGGTACACCACCCGCGAGCGGACGTACGAGGAGGTCCTGCCCTGGGACCACCTGGACTCCGGCCTCGACAAGGACTGGCTCTGGGAGGACTGGCAGGACTCGCTCGACGAGACCGAGGTCGAGGACTGCCGCTGGACGCCGTGCTTCGACTGCGGCGTGTGCCCGCAGCTGGACCTCGACATCCAGATCGGCCCCACCGGCAAGAAGCTCCTGCCGCTGACGGTCGTGAAGTAGGCCCCCCGGGTGACAGCCCGGTGACGAACGCCCGGCCCGGGAAACCCCGGGCCGGGCGTTCGCGTCTTCCCCGGCATGGACCTCGACAAGCACCACCCGCCCGCGCCGTACGAGGGCGGAGAGGGCTGTCTGACCACCCTCGTCAGGATTCCGGTGCGGATCGTGGTGCTGGTGCTCGTCCTGCCGGTCCGCATGCTCTGGGACCTGCTCGTCGCCGGCGGCCGCCTCCTGGACCGGGTCATGCTGCGCCCCCTGGGCCGGGCGCTGCGGTGGTTCCACGAGCAAGTGCTCACCCCGGTGGGCAAGGCGCTCGCCCGGCTGGCCGTGGCCGTCCTCGTGTGGCCCTGGGTGGGGCTCTGGCGGTACGTCGTCGTCCCGGTCGTCCGGTACGGAGTCGTCGTCCCCCTGGTGTGGCTCCACAGGGCGGTGCTCACCCCGGTCGGACACGGGCTGCGGTGGGTGTACGCCGAACTGCTGGTCCCGGCGGTGACCGCGCTGGTCACCCTCCTCCTGGTGTGGCCGGCCGTCGGGGTGTGGCGCTACCTCCTCAGGCCGCTCGGCATCGCGGGCGCGTGGCTGGTCACCACCCTTCTCGTGCTGCCCCTCGTGTGGGTCTACCGGAGCGTGCTGACGCCGCTGGGTCACGGGATCGTCTGGACGCTGGGGATGCTGGGGCGGGGGCTGGCGTTTCTGGGCCGAGGAGTGTGGACCGGAACCGCGTGGCTGGTCACCACCCTTCTCGTACGGCCCGTCGTCTGGGTGTACCGGCGCGTCCTGGCCCCGGTGGGCCGGGAGATCGTGACGGCCGTCGGCGTCGCCTGGAGGATCGCCGGGTTCATCTCGCGCGCCGTCGGCCGCGGGCTGGCCTGGCTGGCGTGGCACCTGGTCGGAGCACCGGTGGCCTGGGCCTACCGCACGGTGTGCACACCGGTCGGGCGCTTCCTGCGTGACGTGGCCTGGGCGCCCGTGAAGCGGGCGGCTCTGGAGGCGGGACGCGCGGCCCGCGACGCCCTGGCCTCGGCCCGCGCGACCCTGCGCGCGGCGCGCCGGGACGCATGGCGCGCTCTGGTCGGACCGCCCCAGGTCACGGACGCGCGGGAACTCGAAGGGTCCGCTGCGCGTACCCTGGGTAGGACAACGACTGTCCCCAGCGCGGCGCCCGCGCCCGAGATCTCCCTGCTCGCCGACAAAACGGCCGAGCGGGGGTGAGCCGGAGCGGCACCCCGGGGCACCCCGTACTTCGTGGACGGCTCGCCACCGCGGCCGCCCCGCACCGAGGAGAAGAACCACTGGGCAAGCGACAGCCCGAAGGCCCGCCGCCCGCACCGGCGGTGCAGCGCATCCGACTGCGCTACACCAAGCGGGGCCGCCTCCGGTTCACCAGTCACAGAGACTTCCAGCGTGCCTTCGAGCGGGCGCTGCGCCGCTCCGAGGTACCCATGGCCTACTCGGCCGGCTTCACCCCGCACCCGAAGGTGTCGTACGCCAACGCCGCCCCCACGGGTACGGGCAGCGAGGCCGAGTTCCTGGAGATCGCCCTCACCGAGGTGCGGGATCCCGACACCCTGCGCGGGCTGCTCGACGCGTCGATGCCCGAGGGCCTCGACATCATCGACGCGGTCGAGGCACGTACCTCCGGCCTCGCCGACCGGCTGACCGCCTCCGTATGGGAGATGCGGCTGGACGGGGTGGCCGTGCAGGACGCGGAGAAGGCCGTCGCCGCCTTCCTGGCCGCCGGGACCGTCGAGGTCCAGCGCCGTGCGAAGAACGGCGTGCGCACCTTCGACGCCCGTGCGGCCGTCGCCGGCCTCGAGGCATGTGATCCACAGCCTGATAGGTCCGGGGACGGGCCCTGTGCGATACTGCGGCTGGTAGTGCGGCACGTGACACCTGCCGTACGACCCGACGACGTCCTGTCCGGTCTCCGAGCTGTGGCCGACCTAACGCCGCCGGTCCCCGCTGCGGTGACCAGGCTGGCGCAGGGGCTCTTCGACGAGGAGTCCGGCACGGTGACCGACCCGCTCGCGCCCGACCGCGAGGCAGCCCCGGCCGTATCCACGGCCGATCCGGCCGCCGCCGCGACGGCGCCGGAAGGTGCAGGTTCCGCGTAAGGCGGTCGTTGTAGCGCAGCCCTCGGACTCGGGAGCCACCTGGGTCGGGCCGCGCACCGCCCCATAAGACTTTCGCCAGGCCGTGCGTACGCGTACGGAACCGGCGAGCCAGACATCAGTTCCCGTGCGGCGCCCGCGCCCCGGACGGCGGTAGCGCGCACACCGCGCGCATCGCGTCGGACCGGAATCAGGCGCGGCGCCCGGGAGCGCGACGGGAGAACCGCCCGCATGCACGAGCCGATCGATTCCGGTACGACCGGAAACACAGAAGACAGCAACGCCCCCGGGGACAAGCTGCCGCCGCGCCGCAGGCGCCGCGCGGCCTCCCGCCCCGCCGGTCCGCCGACGGGCGCACCGGGTACGGCCCCCGCCGAGGACGTCACGCCGGCCGCACCGGCCGCCGCCGACGAGGCCCCCGTGGCCGAGGCCGCGCCCCCGGCCCGCCCGCGTCGCCGTGCCGTCCGTAAGGCGACCGCCCCCGCCGGTGCGCCGCAGACCGCCGAGGTCGCGGAGACCGTGGCGGAGACCCCGGTGGCGGAGCCCGCCCCGGCCGAGCCCGCCGAGCAGGTGGAGTCCGCTCCGCCGGTCCGCGCGCGCCGCCGTGCCGTCCGCAAGGCGACCGCTGCCGCGGGTGCCCCGCAGACCGCCGAGGTCGTGGAGCCGGTCGTGGAGACCGCCCCCGCCGAGGAGGAGGCCGAGGAAGCCGTCGAGGAGGTCGTCGAGGCCCCCGTCGTCGAGGCCGCGCCCCCGGCACGTTCCCGCCGCCGCGCCACCCGTAAGGCGACCGCCCCGGCGGGCGCCCCGCAGGAGGCCGAGCCCGTCGTCCAGGACACCGTCGTGGCCGAGGTTCCCGAGCCCGCCCCGGCCGCGGAGCCGGCCGAGCCCGCCGCCGCGCCGCGCGGCCGTGCCAGGCGCCGTGCGTCCGCACCGGCCGGTGCGCCGCAGGCCGCGCAGACCACCGACGCCCCGGCCGTGACCGTGGCGGAACCCGTCGCCGAGCCGGCCGTCGAGCCCGCTCGGGCCGAAGAGGCCGACGAGGCCGCGCCCCCGGCACGTACCCGCCGTCGCGCCTCCCGCAAGGCGAGCGCCCCGGCCGGCAGCCCGCAGCCCGTCGAAGAGGTCGCCGAGGCGACGGCCGAGCAGGCCGAGAGCCTCCCCGCCGCCGTCGCCGAGGAACTGGCCGCCGAGCCCGAGCAGGTCGAGGAGGCCGCGCCGCGCGGCCGTCAGCGCCGCCGCGCCACCGCCGCGGCCGGCCGCCCCGAGTTCACGGGCAAGGCCGAGGAGCCGGCCCGCAAGGGCCGTCGCGCCGCGCGCCCCGCCGTGGCCGTGTTCCAGGCCCCGGTCTTCGCCGAGCCGATGTTCCAGACCCCGGAGTCCGCGGCTGCCGCCGCCGCTGCCGCGGGTTCCGCCCCGGCGTACGACGAGAGCGACGACGTCGAGGAGCCGAAGGCCCAGGAGCGGGCGCCGCGCAAGGCCGAGGCCAGGCAGCAGGCCCCTGAGGCCGCCGCCCCCGCCGAGGCCGCAGCGCCCGCCGAGACCGCCGAGTCCGCGCCCCAGGGTGGTTCGCGCCGTCGCCGCCGCCGTCGTGGCGAGGCCGTCGAGACCGAGCCGGCCGCGGCCCCGGTCACCCTTCCGGCCGAGCAGACCGCTCCCGCCCCGGCCGCCGTCGAGGACGAGCACGAGGCCGACGCCGAGACGGACGCCGAGCACGAGGGCGACGACACGGACGAGTACGGGGACCGCCCCTCCCGCCGCCGCCGTCGTGGCGGCCGTCGCCGCCGTCGCGGTGAGGCCAACGACACGGACGACGCGGAGCAGCAGGACGACGCCGCCGCGGACCGCTCCGAGGACGAGCAGCAGGCGCAGGACGACGACGAGGACGACGACCACGAGTCCTCCTCCGGCTCCAGCAGCAGCCGTCGCCGCCGTCGCCGTCGCCGTCGCAGCGGGGACGCGTCCGGCGAGGACCACGGCACAGGCACGGACGACCCGGAGCGTACGGTCGTCAAGGTCCGCGAGCCGCGCAAGAAGGAGGCCGAGCGCGAGCTCGGCACCGGCTTCGACGAGGTCCAGTCCATCAAGGGCTCGACCCGTATGGAGGCCAAGAAGCAGCGCCGCCGCGAGGGCCGTGAGCAGGGCCGGCGCCGTGTCCCGATCATCACGGAGGCCGAGTTCCTGGCCCGCCGTGAGGCCGTCGAGCGCGTCATGGTCGTCCGCCAGAGCGGCGAGCGCACCCAGATCGGCGTCCTCGAGGACAACGTGCTCGTCGAGCACTACGTCAACAAGGAGCAGGCCACCAGCTACGTCGGCAACGTCTACCTGGGCAAGGTGCAGAACGTACTGCCGTCCATGGAGGCCGCCTTCGTCGACATCGGCAAGGGCCGCAACGCCGTCCTGTACGCGGGCGAGGTCAACTTCGAGGCGCTCGGCATGGCCCACGGGCCGCGCCGCATCGAGACCGCGCTGAAGTCCGGCCAGTCCGTGCTCGTCCAGGTGACGAAGGACCCCATCGGCCACAAGGGCGCCCGCCTGACCAGCCAGGTCTCGCTGCCCGGCCGGTACCTGGTCTACGTGCCCGAGGGCTCGATGACCGGGATCAGCCGCAAGCTGCCCGACACCGAGCGGGCCCGGTTGAAGACCATCCTCAAGAAGATCGTCCCCGAGGACGCGGGCGTCATCGTGCGCACCGCCGCCGAGGGCGCGAGCGAGGACGAGCTGCGCCGTGACGTCGAGCGGCTGCAGCAGCAGTGGGAAGAGATCCAGAAGAAGTCGAAGAACACCAGCAGCTCCAACGCGCCGACGCTGCTCTACGGCGAGCCGGACATGACCGTCCGGGTCGTCCGCGACATCTTCAACGAGGACTTCTCGAAGGTGATCGTCAGCGGTGACGACGCCTGGGAGACCATCCACGGCTATGTCTCGCACGTGGCACCCGACCTGACGGACCGGCTGTCGCGCTGGACCTCCGAGGTCGACGTCTTCGCGACGTACCGCATCGACGAGCAGCTGATGAAGGCGCTGGACCGCAAGGTCTACCTGCCGAGCGGCGGCTCGCTGGTGATCGACAAGACCGAGGCGATGGTCGTCGTCGACGTCAACACCGGCAAGTTCACCGGGCAGGGCGGAAACCTCGAGGAGACCGTCACCAAGAACAACCTGGAGGCGGCCGAGGAGATCGTGCGCCAGCTGCGGCTGCGCGACCTCGGTGGCATCGTCGTCGTCGACTTCATCGACATGGTGCTGGAGTCCAACCGGGACCTGGTCCTGCGGCGGCTGCTGGAGTGCCTGGGCCGTGACCGCACGAAGCACCAGGTCGCCGAGGTCACGTCGCTGGGCCTGGTCCAGATGACCCGCAAGCGGGTGGGCCAGGGGCTGCTGGAGTCCTTCTCCGAGACCTGCGTCCACTGCAACGGGCGCGGCGTGATCGTCCACATGGAGCAGCCCACGGCCGCCGGCGGCGGTGGCGGTGGCAAGCGTTCCAAGAAGCGCGGCCGCGGCGGAGCGGGTCACGAGCACGAGCACGGCCAGGAGCACGAGCACGCCGAGCAGCCGTCCGAGGCCGAGGCGGAGACCGAGGCCGAGGTGGCCGCCGAGGTCGCCGCTCCGGTGGCGCTCCCCGAGCCGGAGTTCGTCGCCGACGAGGAGCTGTACAGCAGCCCGGCCGAGGCCGAGGCGGCAGCGTCGCGCGGCCGTGGCCGCAGGCGCGCGACCCGCAAGGTCACGGCTCCGGCCGGCGCGCCCGCCCCGGTGGCCGAGCCCGCCCCGGCGGCCCCGGTCGCCGCGCCGGAGCCGCAGCCAGAGCCGGTCGCCGAGACCCCGGTGGAGGCCGCGGCCCCCGAGGCCGAGGCCGCACCTCCGGCGCGTACGCGTCGCAGGGCGACCCGGAAGGCGACCGCCCCGGCGGGATCGCCCAAGCAGGCCGACGTGACGCCGCCGGTCCAGCCGGCCGAGCCCGCGGCGGAGCCCGTCGCGGCCGAGGACCCGGTGGTCGAGGCCCCCGCGGCCCCGGCGCCCGCTCCCTCGGAGGGGACGACGGCTCCCGCGGCTGACGAGGAGTCCGCTCCGGCGGCCCCGCCGCGCGCCCGTCGCCGGGCGACCCGCAAGGTCAGCGCTCCGGCCGGGTCGCCGTCCGGTGCCGAGGAGGCAGCGGTCGTCGTGGTCGACGGCCCCGACTCCGACACGCCCGACGCCCCGGGCGCCGAGGCGGCGGAGCAGGACGCCCCGGTCAAGAAGACCGCGGCGCGGAAGACCGCGAAGAAGGCCACGGCGAAGAAGGCGGCCACCAAGAAGACCGCCGCCAAGACGGTCGCGAAGAAGACCGCGGCGAAGAAGACGACGACGAAGAAGGCAGCGGCGAAGAAGACCGTCGCGGCCGAGCAGTCGTCGCCGTCCGTGGCCGCCTCCGCGCGTACCGGCGAGGGTGGGTCCTCGGGCAGCTGATGACCGCCTGACGCTCGTTCGTCCGCACGTGTCCCGCCCCGAGCACTTCGGGGCGGGACACGTGCGTTCTGCCTCCTGCCCCGGCCCGGAGGGCTGAGGAGCCTCCTTCCTGCGCCATATATGTCCGATGTGTCATGATTCGAGGCATCCCTGGTACGGCAGGGCGAGGAGCGCGCGATCGGCGCACTCGTCAAGGAGGGCGTCGATGACGAGCATCAACGAGCAGCCGGTTCCCGCAGCCAGTCCCGTCATCGGAGAGGCCGAGATCGCGGCCGTGGTCCGTGTGATGCGCAGTGGTCGCGTCGTGCAGGGCCCCGAGGTCGCCGCCTTCGAGGAGGACTTCTCCGGCCTGGTGGACGGGAGGCACTGCGTCGCGGTCAACTCGGGCACCTCCGCCCTGCACCTGCTCCTCCTCGCCCTGGGCATCGGCAGGGGCGACGAGGTGATCGTCCCCTCGTTCTCGTTCGCGGCGTCCGCCAACGCGGTGAGGCTGGCCGGTGCCGAGGTGGTCTTCGCGGACATCGAGCCGGGGAACTTCGGTCTCGACCCGGCCGCGGTGGAGGCCGCGATCACGCCGCGCACCGCGGCGGTCATGCCGGTGCACCTCTACGGCCACCCGGCAGCCATGGACCGGCTCATGCGCGTCGCCGAAAGGCACCGCCTCGCCGTGGTCGAGGACGCCTGCCAGGCGCACGCCGCGGCGCTGAACGGGACCCCGGTCGGGGCGTTCGGCGCGGGCGGTGCCTTCAGCTTCTACCCGACCAAGAACATGCACTCCCTGGAGGGCGGCATGGTCACCACGGCCGATGCCGGGCTGGCCCGCACACTGCGCCTGCTCCGTAACCAGGGCATGGAGCAGCGCTACGCCAACGAGATCATCGGCGCCAACATGCGGATGACCGACGTGTCCGCCGCCGTCGGCCGCGTGCAGCTCGGCAGGATCGAGGCCTGGACCGAGCAGCGCCGGGCCAACGCCGCCTTCCTCGACACGCACATCACCGCCCCCGGCGTCACCACGCCGCCGGTCGCCGAGGGGGCGCGGCACGTCTACCACCAGTACACCGTGCGCGTCCCCGTCGCCCGGGAGGCCGCGATGGCCTCCCTCGCCGAAGCGGGGATCGGCCACGCGGTCTACTACCCGACGCCTATCCACCGGCTCAAGCCGTACCGGGAACCGGACCGGAAGGCCGGTCGCGTCTGGGACCTCCCCGAGACCGAGCGGGCCGCCGCAGAGGTCGTCTCGCTGCCCGTGCACCCGTCCCTGACGCCGGAGGAGCTGAAGCGCGTGGCCGCCGCCGTCAACGCTCTGGAGGTGGTCCTGTGAACGCCGGACTGCGGGCCGGTCTGATCGGCCTCGGTTCCATGGGCCGCCACCACGCCCGTGTGCTGGCCGCCCTGGAAGGCGTCGAGCTGGTCTGCGTCGTCGACCCGCTGGGCGACAAGAACGGCTGGGCGCAGGGGGTGCCCGTCCTGCCCGGCGTCGAGGACCTGCTGGCCCTGGGCGTCGACTACGCCGTCGTGGCCTGTCCGACCGGCCTGCACGAGGAGGTCGGTCTGCGGCTCGCCGAAGCCGGGATCTGCGTCCTCGTCGAGAAGCCGCTCGCGGACACCGTGGAAGGCGCCCTGCGGCTCGTGCACGCCTTCGAGTCGCGGAACCTGGTGGCGGGCGTCGGTCACATCGAGCGGTGCAACCCCGCGCTGCGCTCGCTCCGCGGCCGCCTGGAGGCCGGCGAACTCGGCGACGTCTACCAAGTGGTGACCCGGCGCCAGGGCCCCTACCCGCATCGCATCGCCGACGTGGGAGTGGTCAAGGACCTGGCCACCCACGACATCGACCTGACGGCCTGGATGACCGGCCGGAGCTACGTGTCGATCGCGGCCCACACCGTGTCGAAGTCGGGCCGTCCGTACGAGGACATGGTGAGCGCGGTGGGCCGGCTCTCCGACGGGACGATGGTGAACCACCTGGTCAACTGGCTGAGCCCGCTCAAGGAGCGGTTCACCTCGGTCACCGGCGAGCGGGGCTGCCTCGTCGCCGACACCCTGACCGCCGACCTGACGTTCTACTCGAACGCCTCGGTCGCCACCGAGTGGGAGGCCCTGCGCGCCTTCCGCGGGGTCTCGGAGGGCGACATGGTCCGCTACGCGATTCCCAAGCGCGAGCCGCTGCTCGTCGAGCACGAACTCTTCAGGGACGCCGTGCAGGGCATCTCCTCCGACATCTGCACGCTGCGGCAGGGGCTGCGCACCGTGGAGGTGGCCGCCTCCCTGCTCGATTCGGCCAGGAGTGGCCGTACGGTCGTCTTCGAGGCGCAGGAGGCGGTCCGTCATGGTGCCTGACCGGCCGGCCGGGGAGTCGCGGCGTCCACGCGGGAAGATCGTCATGCTGGTCGAGAACGGCGTGAAGGGTGACTCCCGGGTGCAGAAGGAGGCCCGGTCCGCCGCGGAGGCCGGCTGGGACGTGGTGCTCCTGGGCAGGTCGCCCGACCGGAAGGCGAGGAGCTGGCGGCTCGGGGAGGCCCGGGTGCGTCTGCTGCCGGTACCGACCCCGCTGAGCCGCCGCCGTCACGAGTACCGCCGGGCGGTGCTCCGCGCGCCGCTCGCCTACCCGCCGGGGCCACTGGCCGAGTACCGCAAGCAGCGGATGAAGGCGTGGCGCGCCGAGCTCAACCTCCGGGTCATCGAAACCGGCCGGACCGGCTCCGCCCTCGCGCGGACGCGGCTGCTGCCGACGCGGCTGCTGTCCCGGGGGATGGGCAGGTGGGTCCGGCTCCGCGCCCGGCACACCGCCGCGCTGGAGCGTCGACGCAAGGACATGGACACCCCGCTCGACCGGTTCACCACGGCGTTCTGGGTCCGGGTGATGGGTGAGCGCGCCTGGCGCCGGCTCGACCCCGGGCTGTGGGATCTGGAGCTCGCCTACGGGAAGGTCATCGACTCCCTCGAACCCGACCTGATCCACGCCAACGACTTCCGGATGCTCGGTGTGGGCGCGCGCGCCAAGCTGCGGGCGGAGGCCAGGGGGCGCACCGTGCGGCTCGTCTGGGACGCGCACGAGTACCTGCCCGGTATCAAGCCCTGGAACCCCCATCCCCGCTGGCACGTGGCCCAGTGCGCGCACGAGCGGGAACACGCGAGGTACGCGGACGCCGTCACGACCGTGTCGGCCACGCTCGCCCAGATGCTGGCCGAGCACCACGGGCTGGGCGAGCTGCCGGAGGTGGTGCTCAACGCCCCCGACGCCCTGACCCCGGAGGACCCGGCCGCCGAACCGGTCCCCGACCTGCGGGAGCTGTGCGGAATCGGTCCCGAGGTACCGCTGGCGGTCTACAGCGGTTCCGCGGCACCGCAGCGGGGGCTCGACATCATGATCGAAGCCCTGCCGCAACTCCCCGGCACCCACGCCGCGTTCGTCGTGCCGCGCGGCAACTCGCCCTACATGCAGACGCTCAGGGCGCGGGCGGCCGCACTCGCCGTGGCCGACCGTGTGCACATCCTGCCGTACGTGCCGCACGACCAGGTCGTCCGCCACCTGGCCGCGGCGGACGTCGGCGTCATCCCGATCCACCACTGGCCGAACCACGAGATCGCTCTGATCACCAAGTTCTTCGAGTACTCCCACGCCCGGCTCCCCCTCGTCGTCAGCGACGTCCGGACGATGGGCACCACGGTCGCCGGCTCGGGCCAGGGAGAGGTGTTCACGGCCGAGGACGTCGCGGACTACGCGCGAGCGGTCACCGCGGTCCTCACCGACCCGCAGCGTTACCGGGACGTCTACGACCGGCCCGGGATGCTCACGGAGTGGACCTGGGAGGCGCAGGCGGCGATCCTCGACGGCGTGTACTCCCGGCTCGTCGAGGGTGTGCGCACCCCGGCGGGTGAACGGATGGCCCCGGTGACGTCATGACCGCGTGCCCCGACGTCACCGTGATCGTGGCCGTGTACAACACGATGCCGTACCTGACGGAGTGCCTGAACTCCCTGGTGGGACAGAGCATCGGGCTGGAACGCCTCGAGGTGATCGCGGTCGACGACGGTTCCACGGACGGCAGCGGCGGCGAACTCGACCGGTTCGCCGCACGGTATCCGGGCGTGGTGACGGTGCTGCACCAGGCCAACTCGGGCGGCCCGGCCGCTCCCAGCAACCGTGCGCTGGACAGGGCCACCGGGCGCTTCGTCTACTTCGTCGGCTCCGACGACCACCTCGGTGAAGAGGCCCTGGAACGGCTGGTGGCCTACGCGGACACCCATGAGTCGGACGTCGTGGCGGGCCGGATGGTCGGGGTCGACGGGCGGTACGTGCACCAGAAGCTGTACGCGGAGAACGCCCCCGACATCAGCCTCTACCACTCGTACCTGCCGTTCACCCTGGCCAACACCAAGCTGTTCAGACGGGAACTGGTGGAGAAGCACCACCTGCGCTTCCCCGAGGACCTGCCGGTCGGCAGCGACCAGCCGTTCACCATCGAGGCGTGTGTCCGGGCCCGCAGGATCTCGGTGCTCGCCGACTACATCTGCTACTACGCGGTGAAGCGGGGCGACGCGAGCAACATCACCTACCGCGCCGACCACCTGGCGCGGCTGCGGTGCACCACGCGGATCATGGACCACGCGGCGGGCCTCGTCGCGCCCGGCCCGCGACGGGACGCCCTCTTCGCACGCCACTTCGCCTGGGAACTCTCCAAGCTCCTGCTGGCGGACTTCCCCGCCCTCGACATCGAAACCCGGCGGCTCCTGTGCGAGGGGCTCTCCGTGCTGCTCGACGCGTACTGGACGGACGCGCTGCGCGACGCCACGGGCGTGAAGCGCAGGGTCCGCTTCGGTCTGGCCCGGCGCGGGGCCGTGGAGGCCCTCAGCAAGGCCATCACGGACGAGGCCGAACACGGAGCCCCGCCCTTCCTGCTGGACGGCGACCGTGCCTTCGCCGCCTACCCGGGCTTCCGGGACCCCGCGGTGGGCCTGGACGACCGGTACTACGAGGTCCTCGGCGAGACCGTGGCCGGCCGGCTCGCGGCGGGCACCGAGTTCGAGTCGGCCGACTGGGAGCAGCGGGGCGCGGACCTCCGGCTCACCGTGCGACTGCGGCTCGGGGTCACCGGGGACGTGTCCTCGGCGGTGGTCGCCCTGGTGCAGGGCGCCATGCCGCAGAGCGCGGACCGGCCGGGCGCCCGCAGACTGCCGGGCCAGGACGGACGCCCTCCGGCCGACGGCGACCTCACCGCGGTGCCGGCCGCGGACGGGACCGGCACACAGGTGTGCGCCCGCGTCCCGGTCCCCGCCGTCCGGGCGAAGAAGGGGGTCCGCGTCTACGTCGACGTCGCGGGGTCGACCTACGAGATCCCGGTGCGGACCGGGGGGCGGCCCATGCCGCTGGCCCGCCGGTGGGGCGAGACCGACCCCTACCGCGTCGCGGCGCGACCCAACACCAAGGGCCGGCTCGTGATCACGACAGCTCCGCTGGTGGAGCCCCGGGACGGACCGGGTACCAGGCTGTGGAGGCTGTTGAGACCGAAGAGGAAGCGAAGCCGATGAACATCTGCGTAGTCGCACTGGGCAAGATCGGGCTCCCGCTCGCCGTGCAGTTCGCCGCCAAGGGCCACACGATCATCGGCGCGGACGTCGACGAGAGAGTCGTCGCCCTGGTGAACGCGGCCACCGAGCCGTTCCCGGGCGAGCACGACCTCGGGGTCAAGCTCGAGGAGGCGGTCGGCGCGGACCTGCTCTCCGCGACGACGGACACCACGGCCGCGGTCGCCGCGTCCGACGCCGTCGTGGTCGTCGTCCCGCTCTTCGTGGACGGAGAGGGCACCCCGGACTTCGGCTGGATGGACGCAGCGACGAAGGCCGTCGCCGCGGGCCTGAAGCCGGGCACCCTCGTCAGCTACGAGACCACCCTGCCGGTCGGCACCACCCGTAACCGCTGGGCACCCATGCTCGCGGAGGGGTCCGGCCTCACCCCGGGGCGCGACTTCCACCTCGTCTTCTCCCCGGAGCGGGTGCTGACCGGCCGGGTCTTCGAGGACCTGCGCCGTTACCCCAAGCTCGTCGGCGGCATCGACGAGGCGTCGACACTGCGCGGCGTCGCGTTCTACGAGTCCGTGCTCGACTTCGACGAGCGTGACGACCTGTCCCGCCCCAACGGCGTCTGGGACCTCGGTACGGCGGAGGCGTCCGAGCTGGCGAAGCTCGCCGAGACCACCTACCGGGACGTCAACATCGGCCTGGCCAACCAGTTCGCCCGCTTCGCCGACCGGCACGACATCGACGTCGAACAGGTCATCGACGCCTGCAACAGCCAGCCCTACAGCCACATCCACCGTCCCGGCATCGCCGTCGGCGGCCACTGCATCCCGGTCTACCCGCGGATGTACCTGTGGAACGACCCCGATGCGACGGTCGTCCGGGCGGCCCGTGAGGCCAACGCCGAGATGCCCCGGTACGCCGTCGACCTGCTGGCCGCCGCCTACGGCGACCTGCACGACGTCGGGGTCCTCGTGCTGGGCGCCGCCTACCGCGGCGGTGTCAAGGAGACCGCGTTCTCCGGTGTGTTCGGCGTGGTCGAGGCGCTCCGGGAGCGCGGCGCGGTGCCGTTCGTCTCGGACCCCCTGTACGGCCCCGAGGAGCTGAGGGCCCAGGGGTTGGTCCCGCACGAGAACCAGGCGGTCACCGCGGCGATCCTCCAGACCGACCATCCCGAGTACCGCGAGCTGTCCGCGGACAGCCTGCCGGACGTCCGCGTCCTCGTCGACGGCCGCCGGACGACGGACCCGGCCCGGTGGGCGGGCGTGCGCCGGGTGGTCATCGGAGGCTGACCCGTCCGGGACAGGCGGGCCGCGCGGGCCGGGGCGTGGGGTGCGGCGCGTGCGCCCCGCGTCAGAGCGCCAGGGGGAGACGCTCCGTGAGGACACCGCCGGCCTCGTCGTGGAGCGTGCCGGTCCGCGGGCACTCCCAGACGCCCGGTTCGTCCGGCCGCTCGGCCAGCTTGACCCCGCTGCGGCCCACCCAGCCCGTCCGGCGGGCCGGCACGCCGACGACCAGGCCGAAGTCGGGGACGTCCTCGGTGACCACGGCACCCGCCGCGACCATGGCCCAGCGGCCGATCCGCAGGGGTGCGACACACACGGACCGCGCGCCGAGCGAGGCTCCCTCGGCCACCTCCACGCCCACGGCCTCCCAGTCGCCGCCGCGCTTCTGCCTGCCCTCCGGGTCGACCGAGCGCGGGTTGCGGTCATTGGTGAGGACCACGGCGGGGCCGACGAAGACACCGTCACCGAGCACGGCCGGCTCGTACACCAGCGCGTAGTTCTGGAGCTTGACGTTGTCGCCGATGCGCACGCCCGCCCCCACGTAGGCACCGCGGCCGACCACGCAGCCCGCGCCGAGCCGGGCGCCCTCCCGGATCTGGGCGAGCTCCCAGACACTGCTGCCGTCCCCGATCTCGGCACGCTCGTCGACCTGTGCGGTGGGCTGGACCCTGTAGTTCACCTGAGGCACCTTTCGGGGGTCGGATCAGGGCAAAGCGTACGGTCGCGGACGCCCGCGCCCCGTGACCGCCCGCCGCGCGCGGAACGGGTTCCTCCGCGTGCCACGGAATCCCCGTCGATGGGCGGGTCCGCGGTACCTGTCGGGGTGGGGGCGGCGGGGCGAGAGCCGGTTTGACCCCCTGCGGTCCGCCCCGTAATCTTGACCCTCGGCGTGTTTCTGTGCGCCTACCCCCTGAGCACATCCCTCCCGGTGATCCGTCCCCGGGGGAGGCCGCTCATCCTTCCGGACTGTCGTGGGCCCCGGCCCGCGCGGGCGGCTGGCTTCAGGGGATCCGTTCCGAGTGAGAGAGAGATCCGCGTGTACGCCATCGTGCGCAGCGGTGGTCGCCAGCACAAGGTTGCTGTCGGCGACATCGTTGAGGTTGACAAGATTTCCACCGCCAAGGTTGGCGACACGGTCGAGCTCTCGACCCTGCTCGTTGTCGACGGCGACGCCGTGACCAGCGACCCGTGGGTGCTGGACGGCATCAAGGTCCAGGCCGAGATCGTGGACCACCACAAGGGCGCGAAGATCGACATCCTTCGCTACAAGAACAAGACGGGTTACCGCCGTCGCCAGGGTCACCGCCAGCAGTACACGGCGATCAAGGTCACCGGTATCCCCGCGGCTGCGAAGTAAGGGACTGAGGAGACATGGCACACAAGAAGGGCGCATCGTCCACTCGGAACGGGCGCGATTCCAATGCTCAGCGGCTCGGCGTGAAGCGCTTCGGCGGTCAGGCCGTCAACGCCGGTGAGATCCTGGTCCGCCAGCGCGGCACCCACTTCCACCCGGGCACGGGCGTCGGCCGTGGCGGCGACGACACGCTGTTCGCGCTGACCGCCGGTGCGGTGGAGTTCGGTACGCACCGTGGCCGCAAGGTCGTGAACATCGTTCCCGTCGCTGCCTGATCCAGGCAACGGCCGAACGACACAGCACCTTCCGAGGGCGGATCTCAGCTTTCCCGGTAAACGGGGAAGCGGGTCCGCCCTCGGCGCGTTACGTCAAGAGACATTCCCGTATTTTTCCGCAGTACCTGGAGGCACCCACCCATGACCACCTTCGTGGACCGCGTCGAGCTGCATGCCGCCGCGGGTAACGGAGGCCACGGCGTGGCCTCCGTGCACCGTGAGAAGTTCAAGCCGCTCGGCGGCCCCGACGGTGGCAACGGCGGGCGCGGCGGCGATGTCATCCTCGTCGTCGAGCAGGCCGTGACCACGCTGCTGGACTACCACCACCACCCTCACCGCAAGGCCACGAACGGCCAGCCCGGCGCGGGCGACAACCGTTCGGGCAAGGACGGCCAGGACCTGGTGCTGCCCGTCCCGGACGGCACCGTCGTGCTCGACAAGGCGGGCAACGTCCTCGCGGACCTCGTCGGCCAGGGCACCACCTTCATCGCCGGCCAGGGCGGCCGCGGCGGCCTCGGCAACGCCGCGCTGGCCTCCGCCCGCCGCAAGGCGCCCGGCTTCGCGCTGCTCGGCGAGCCCGGTGAGAGCCGGGACATCGTCCTGGAGCTCAAGACCGTCGCCGACGTCGCGCTCGTCGGTTACCCGAGCGCCGGGAAGTCCTCGCTGATCTCGGTGCTCTCCGCGGCCAAGCCGAAGATCGCGGACTACCCGTTCACGACGCTCGTCCCCAACCTGGGCGTCGTCACCGCGGGCTCGACCGTCTACACCATCGCCGACGTCCCCGGGCTCATCCCGGGAGCCAGCCAGGGCAAGGGCCTCGGCCTCGAGTTCCTGCGGCACGTCGAGCGCTGCTCGGTCCTCGTGCACGTCCTGGACACCGCGACGCTGGAGTCGGACCGCGACCCCGTCTCGGACCTCGACATGATCGAGGAGGAGCTGCGGCTGTACGGCGGCCTCGAGAACCGCCCGCGCATCGTCGCCCTCAACAAGGTCGACATCCCGGACGGCCAGGACCTCGCCGACATGATCCGCCCGGACCTGGAGGCACGCGGCTACCGCGTCTTCGAGGTCTCGGCCATCGCGCACAAGGGCCTCAACGAGCTCTCCTACGCCCTCGCCGGGATCATCGCGGAGGCGCGCGCCAGCAAGCCGAAGGAGGAGTCGACCCGGGTCGTCATCCGCCCCAAGGCCGTCGACGACGCCGGGTTCAGCGTCACCGTCGAGGACGACGGCATCTACCGCGTGCGCGGCGAGAAGCCCGAGCGCTGGATCCGCCAGACCGACTTCAACAACGACGAGGCCGTCGGCTACCTCGCGGACCGGCTCAACCGCCTCGGCGTCGAGGACGCGCTCCGCAAGGCCGGTGCCCAGGCCGGTGACGGCGTGGCGATCGGCCCCGAGGACAACGCGGTCGTCTTCGACTGGGAGCCGACCATGGCCGCCGGCGCCGAGATGCTGGGCCGACGCGGTGAGGACCACCGCCTCGAGGCTCCGCGCCCCGCCGCGCAGCGCCGCCGTGAGCGTGACTCCGAGCGCGACGACGCGCAGCGCGAGTACGACGAGTTCGACCCCTTCTAGGGCCGGCGCGCAGGGGCGTCCCCGCACCGCGGGGGCGCCCTCCGGTTCACAGTGAACTGCCAGGTGGAGAGCCTGCTGAGGGCGCTCATGTGCAGATTGCGTCACACATCTGTGGAGTCCGTCACCGTGAACCGGGGCCGCGCGGAGGCCAATCTGCCTGGCCAGGCGGTGAACTGCGGGTTTCCCAGGGGAGAGCGCCGGTAAACGTCCGCCTTGCGAGACGGTCGCGGAGAGTGCGACCATCACACTGTTCCCCCCTGTCATCGCAAGGTAGGTCGTCTGTGTCTGTGCCGCATGAAGCCAAGCCCCGGACCACAGCGGTCGTGCTCGCCGGTGGGACCGGCCAACGTGTGGGCCTGTCGATCCCCAAGCAGCTGCTGAAGATCGCCGGTAAGGCCGTCATCGAGCACACGCTGACCATCTTCCAGAACGCCGAGGACATCGACGACGTCATCGTGCTGATGGCGCCGGGTTTCGTGCCCGACGTCGAGAAGATCGTCGCCAAGGCCGGCCTGACCAAGGTCATCAAGGTCATCGAGGGTGGCAGCACCCGGAACGAGACCACCGAGCGCGCCATCGCCGCCCTCGGGGAGGGACTCGCCGAGGGTGAGGACCGCAACGTCCTCTTCCACGACGCGGTCCGCCCGCTCCTCTCGCAGCGTGTCATCAAGGACTGCGTCGACGCGCTCGGCCGCTACCAGGCGGTCGACGTCGCCATTCCCTCCGCCGACACGATCATCGTGACCCGCACCCACGGCGAGGACGGCGAGTTCATCACCGACGTCCCGGACCGGTCCCGGCTGCGCCGCGGCCAGACCCCGCAGGCGTTCAAGCTGTCCACGATCCGCAGGGCGTACGAGGTCGCGGCCGGCGACCCGAACTTCCAGGCCACCGACGACTGCTCGGTCGTCCTGCGCTACCTCCCCGACGTGCCGATCTACGTGGTCGCGGGCGACGAGTACAACATGAAGGTGACCCAGCCGGTCGACGTCTTCATCACCGACAAGCTCTTCCAGCTGGCCTCCACCGCCGCCCCCCGCCAGGCCGACGAGGCCGCCTACCGCGAGCTGCTCTCCGGCAAGACCCTGGTGGTCTTCGGTGGTTCGTACGGCATCGGTGCCGACATCGGCACGCTGGCCGAGCAGTACGGCGCCACGGTGTACGCGCTCGGACGCTCCACCACCGGTACGCACGTGGAGAACCCGGAGCACATCGACGACGCGCTGTCGAAGGCCTACGCCGAGACCGGCCGCATCGACTACGTCATCAACACCGCGGGCGTGCTGCGCATCGGCAAGCTGGCCGAGACGGACAACACGACGATCCAGGAAGCGCTGAACGTCAACTACCTGGCGCCGGTGCAGATCGCGCGCGCCTCGTACAAGTACCTGGCGGAGACCCGGGGGCAGTTGCTCCTGTACACCTCCAGCAGCTACACGCGGGGCCGTGCCGAGTACAGCCTCTACTCCTCCACCAAGGCCGCCATGGTGAACCTCACCCAGGCGCTGGCCGACGAGTGGGCGGGCGAGGGTGTCAGGGTCAACTGCGTGAACCCGGAGCGCACCGCGACCCCGATGCGGACCAAGGCGTTCGGCCAGGAGCCCGAGGGCTCGCTGCTCTCCTCCGAAGCCGTGGCGCGCACCTCGCTCGACGTCCTCCTCTCCGCGATGACGGGTCACGTCATCGACGTACGGCAGCAGGACCCGACGCGTGACGTCACCGAGGCCTCGGGATTCGAGCAGGCCCTGGCCTCGGTGCTGGACCGTCAAGAAGATGTGTAATAATTCTTGACAATTGAGCTTTTACGGGCCTCTGTAATCACTGAAAGGTGATTCCAGAGGCCCGTGTGCGTGAAGCCGCGCCTTCACATTTCCACCAATACGTGAAATTACCGGCACCCCCCTGGAGCAGGTTCTTCGTGATTTCGACAGCCATCCGCCTGGCCCGTGTGGGCAGTCGGTCAGAACTGGCGGCAGCGATACTGATGATGCTGGGTTATCCCTGCGTCATGATCGCCGCTCTTCTCCCCGATATCTGGTTCTTCGCGGCGGCCACGGCTGTCACGTACATCGCGGACTGGTACCTGCACCAGCGCGGCAGCTATCTGGTCAACAGGCTCGGGAAGGTGCGGGCGGGACTGTCCATCCGCTTCCTGCTCCGTCAGCTGATGATCATCCTGCTCCTGGCCCGGCTGGACCTCTCGCAGGAACCCCTCTTCTTCGCCGCTGTCGCGTGCTTCCTCCTCTTCTACGGCCTGCAGGCTCCGCACGGCGCGCTGACGACGCTGATCCGCCTGCGCCGCACCCTGCCGATCGTCACCCGGAACGTGGACCTGCACGCCGTCCGCATCCCGGACGGCCCGCCGCGGGCGCTGCTGCACCGGGCCAGCGAGAAGATGCTCCACCTGGACCTTCCCGCGGTGGTGGGCGTCCTGCTCGCGGCGGGCACGGGCGAGGACGTCATCGGCTACGCCGGTGCCGCCCTGACGCTGCTGCTGGCCCTCGGCTACAACGCGCTGCTCGTCCCGTACCTGCGCAAGAACCGGCAGGCGCCCTCGGCCCCCGCCGTGCTGAAGGCCCTGGACACCTGGCTGGGCGAGTACCAGCCGACCGTCGTGCTCTACTTCTCCGGCTCCAGCGAGTCCGCCTACCAGGGCAACATGTGGCTGGACACCATGGCGGCCGTCGAGGGACGCCCGCTGATCGTCATGCGTGAGCGCAACCTGGTGTCGCAGCTGGCGGACACGTCCGTCCCCGTGGTCTGCGTGCCGGCCGGCACCCACCTGATGAACATGGACCTCTCCACCGTCCGTGTGTGTCTGTATCCGGCCAACGTCGGCAAGAACATCCACATGCTGCGCGTCCCGACCATGAAGCACGTCTTCATCGGCCACGGTGACAGCGACAAGCTGGCCAGCGTCAACCCGTACTCCAAGGTGTACGACGAGGTGTGGACGGCCGGCCGTGCGGGCCGTGACCGCTACGCCCTCGCCGACGTCGGTATCCGCGACGAGGACATCGTCGAGGTCGGGCGGCCGCAGCTGGCACCGATCGAGAGCTCGACCGGCACCACGAAGAACCCCGTCCCGACCGTGCTGTACGCCCCCACCTGGGAGGGCTGGGACGACAACCCCGGCAACACGTCGCTGCTCCTGGCCGGCGAGAACATCATCCGCCGGCTGCTCAAGGCGGACAGCCCCGTCCGGGTCATCTACAAGCCGCACCCCTTCACCGGTATCCGCAGCGCCAAGGCCAAGGCCGTCAACGCGAGGATCAAGAACCTGATCACCACTGCCGCGCAGGCACGTGCCGCCGAACCCCGGTGGGTGAAGGAGGCCTCCGGCGCCGCCGCCGGGCACGCCGCGGCCAAGGCGGAGCTGGTCCGCATCGAGGCCCGTCTGGCGGAGCTGGCGAAGCCGGCCCGCGCCGGTGGCGACGAGTCGGTGGAATCGCGGGTCTCGCTCGCCGACCCGTCCCGCCAGGCCGAGATCTCCACCCTGCGGGCCGAGTGGAACGACGCCTACTGGCGCTCCTTCGGCTGGTGGGAGCACATGACGGTGACCGGCGCCCAGCCGAAGCTGTACGACTGCTTCAACCAGTCCGACGCCATGGTCTCGGACATCTCCAGCGTCGTGTCCGACTTCATCGCGAGCGGGAAGCCCTACGCGGTCACCGACTCGGCCGCGCTCGGCGCGGAGGAGTTCAAGCGCCAGAACACCGCGGTGCGGGCGGCCGTCATCCTCTCCAACGACGCCGCGGAGATCGACGACCTGCTGTCCGCAGTCGCCGATCCGGCTGCGGACCCGCTGGCCGAGGCACGTCACGAGCTGAAGACCTATCTGCTGGGCCCGGACGAGCCGACCTCCATGGAGCAGTTCAACGCCGCGGTCCAGGCCCTCACGGCCAAGGCCGAGGTGCGCAACGCGGGCGTCGCACAGCGCGTGGGCGGACAGCAGCCCCCCGCGCCCCTGCCCGACGCCGAGGCCGAGAGCAGCGGCGCGGGCGACGGCACGGCCGAGATCATCGCCGAGGCCGACGCGGCGGTCGACCCGGACGTGCCGACCGTGCCCGACGAGGACGCGGGAATCGGCGCGGGCCCCTCGGCCATCCGCTGACCGCGGGGCGCCCGGCCGGTGGCGGAACGTGACGAAGGCGGCCGGACGCGTAGGTGACGAGCAGGTGTGATCCAGCCGTCACCCAGTTGTTCGAAATTCGTCCGATTCTCGACGCAACCCATGCAGCGGCCCGTCCGTCTCCTCCTCAGGGAGGGGAACGTACGGGCCGTTCGGCGTGTCCGTGCCGGGAACGGGGCGTGTGCCGTCGTTCCATCGTTTCTCCTGATGAGTACGTTTTTGTATGAACCGGGGAGAGATGGGCACCACCACCGCACCAGATGTGACCGTGATCATCGGCGCCTACGAGGCGATGCCGTACCTGATCCGCTGCCTGGAATCCGTGGAGGCGCAGACGCTTCCGGCCGGCCGCATGGAGATCGTGGCCGTCGACGACGGATCGACCGACGGTACGGGGGAGTACCTGGAGGAGTTCGCCGCCCGGACCGCCATCGAGACGCGCGTCGTCCGCCAGGAGAACTCCGGAGGTCCCAGCGGCCCCCGCAACGTCGGCCTCGGCCTCGCCCGCGGCCGGTACGTCTTCTTCCTCGACGCGGACGACTACTTCGGCGAGGAAGCCCTGGAGCGGATGGTCGCGATGGGGGACCGGGCCGGCACCGATGTGGTGCTCGGCAAGGTGGTGGGCGTCAACAGGGGAGCGCCCAAGTCGATGTGGGCGCGGACCGAGGAGCGCGTCGACGTCCACCGGTCGAAGGTCATTTACACGCTCAGCGCACAGAAGCTCTTCCGGCGTGAACTGCTGGAACGTATCGGCCTGCGTTTCGACGAGGGGCTCAGGACCGGTGAGGACGCCCTCTTCACGATGGAGGCCTACCTGCGCGGCGCGGGCGTCTCCGTCATCGCCGACTACACCTGTTATCACCTCGTCGGCCGCGACGACGGCAAGCACGCCACCAAGCGGGGCAGTTACACTCTGCGCTTCGACTCGGCGGAAGCCATGATGGCGCTCATCCACAGGCTGGAACCGGCCGGGCCGAAGCGCGACCACCTCATGGTCAGGCCCTTCACGGTCGGGATGCTCCAGCAGTTCGGCCCCGGTCTCCTGAAGCAGCCGGCGGACGAGCAGCGCCACAAGATGGAACTCGCCGCCCCGCTGATGCGGACGTACTGGACGGACGGTGTGGCCCGCCGGATCAAGGTGGCCGAGCGGCTGCGGCTCGCCTGCGTCGCGCACGGCCGCCTCGACCTGCTGTCCGACGTCCTGACGTTCCTCCGGTCCAAGGAGGTCCCGGAGCTGGTCCGTTCGGAGAAGGGCGACAAGCTCTTCCTCGCGTATCCCCACTTCCGGGACGCGAGTGCCGGGCTCCGGGACTCCGACTACCAGGTCACCGTGCCCGACTGGCACGGCGGCGACCGGGTCAAGAGGCCGAAGCGCACGCCGTCGCCCGCACCGGAGCAGCCGTCCACCGTGCGGCGCGCCGTACGACGGCTGCGCAGGGAGATCCGTGGCTGGCGAGCGCGCCTGAGCGTCGGCTGAGGCCGGGACCGGCCGTCCGTAGCCCACACGCCGCACCGGGAGGGTCGTTCACGCCCTCCGGCGTGGCCTGGTGGACGAACTGCGGGCAACGCAGAGATAAACTCGCACAATATTCAAGGTCTTTTACAGGACCTACATATCATCATCGGGACAGGAACAACGTGAAGGCTCTCGTACTCTCCGGTGGGGCGGGCACCCGTCTGCGCCCCATCACGCACACGTCGGCCAAGCAACTGGTCCCGGTGGCGAACAAGCCGGTGCTCTTCTACGGGCTGGAAGCCATCGCGGAGGCCGGGATCACGGACGTCGGCATCATCGTCGGCGACACGGCACCGGAGATCCGGGAAGCGGTCGGCGACGGCTCCGCCCTCGGCATCGACGTCACGTACATCCCGCAGGACGAACCCCGTGGCCTCGCCCACGCCGTGCTCATCGCGCGCGACTTCCTGGGTGACGACGACTTCGTGATGTACCTCGGTGACAACTTCATCGTCGGCGGTATCGCCGGACTGGTCGAGGAGTTCCGCTCGGACCGGCCCGACGCCCAGATCCTGCTGACGAAGGTCCCGAACCCGACGGCCTTCGGCGTCGCCGAGCTCGACGCCGACGGACGGGTGTCCTCGCTCGAGGAGAAGCCGAAGGAACCGAAGAGCGATCTGGCACTCGTCGGCGTCTACCTCTTCACGCCGGCCGTCCACGAGGCCGTGCGTGCGATCGGGCCGTCCTGGCGCGGCGAGCTGGAGATCACCCACGCCATCCAGTGGCTGATCGACCAGCAGCGCGACGTCCGCTCCACGACCATCTCCGGGTACTGGAAGGACACCGGCAACGTCACCGACATGCTGGAGGTCAACCGCTCCGTCCTGGAGACCCTGAAGCCCTCCACGGAGGGAACGGTCGACGGGAGCAGCGAGATCATCGGACGGGTGCGGATCGAGGCGGGGGCCCGCGTCACCAGCAGCCGCATCGTCGGCCCGGTGATCATCGGAGCCGACGCGGTCATCAGCGACTCCTACGTCGGTCCGTTCACCTCGGTCTCGGAGGGATGCCGGATCGAGGACAGCGAGATCGAGTACTCCATCGTCCTGCGCGGCGCCTCCATCTCCGGCGTGCGCCGCGTCGAGGCGTCGCTCATCGGCCGGGACGTCGAAGTGACCCCCGCGCCCCGCAACCCCTCCGCCCACCGGCTCGTGCTCGGTGACCACAGCAAGGTGCAGATCTCTTCATGACGACCAACATCCTGGTGACCGGCGGGGCCGGATTCATCGGCTCCCACTACGTCCGTACCGTGCTGGGCCCCCAGGGGCCGGGTGACGTCGCCGTCACGGTCCTCGACAAGCTCACGTACGCGGGCAACCCGGCCAATCTCGACGAGGTCCGTGACCATCCGGGCTTCGCCTTCGTGCAGGGTGACATCTGTGACGCCGAGCTGGTCGGCAAGCTGATGGCCGAGCACGACCAGGTGGTGCACTTCGCCGCCGAGTCGCATGTGGACCGTTCCATCGACGGGGGCGCCGAGTTCGTCCGCACGAACGTCGTCGGTACGCACACCCTGATCCACGCCGCGCACCTGGCCGGCGTCAAGACCTTCGTGCACATCTCGACGGACGAGGTCTACGGGTCGATCGACGAGGGATCCTGGCCCGAGACGCACCCGCTGGAGCCCAACTCGCCGTACTCCTCGGCCAAGGCGTCCAGCGACCTCATCGCCCTGTCGTACCACCGCACGCACGGCCTCGACGTGCGGGTGACCCGCTGCTCCAACAACTACGGGCACCACCACTTCCCCGAGAAGGTCATCCCGCTCTTCGTCACGAACCTCCTGGACGGCGGGACGGTGCCGCTCTACGGCGACGGCGCCAACGTGCGCGACTGGCTGCACATCGACGACCACGTGCAGGGCATCGAGCTCGTCCGCACCAAGGGCCGTGCGGGCGAGGTCTACAACATCGGCGGTGGCACGGAGCTCTCCAACAAGGAGCTGACCGGGCTGCTCCTGGACGCCTGCGGCGCCGACTGGGAGACCAGCGTCACCTACGTCGAGGACCGCAAGGGTCACGACCGCCGCTACTCCGTCGACTGCACGAAGATCCGCGAGGAGCTCGGCTACGAGCCCCGGAAGGACTTCGCCACGGGCCTCGCCGAGACCGTGCAGTGGTACCGCGACAACCGCGCCTGGTGGGAGCCGCTCAAGGACCGGGCGGCACTGTAGGCCCGGCGGGGTACCGGCCCCGGCCGTCGAGCGGCGGGGAGCCGTCCGGCGGGGGCCCCGGGCCCCGGCTCCGCCCCACGCCGGGCCGGCGCGAGCGCGCCGGCCCGCGGTCATGCAACAGGCACAACGTAGAGACAGGATGCGGTATGAGCAGCAGCTGGTTGGTCACGGGCGCGGGCGGAATGCTCGGACAGGATGTCCTGGCCCGGCTGGCCCGGGACGGCGAGTCCACCGTGGGCCTGGACCGCAAGGCCCTGGACATCACCGATGCGGCGGATGTGCGCAGGGCCGTCGAGGAGCGCGACCCCGCCGTGATCGTCAACTGCGCCGCATGGACGGCGGTGGACGACGCCGAGGCCCAGGAGGCCGAGGCGCTGCGCATCAACGGCGACGGCCCGCGCCTCCTGGCCGAGATCTGCGCCGAGCGCGGAATCGTCCTGCTCCAGGTATCCACCGACTACGTGTTCGACGGGACGGCCGGGAAGCCCTACGGGGAGGACGCACCCACGGCGCCCCGCAGCGCGTACGGACGCACCAAGCTGGCCGGTGAGCAGGCGGTGCTCTCCCTGCTGCCCGGCACCGGATACGTCGTACGGACCGCCTGGCTCTACGGCGCGGGAGGAGGCAACTTCGCCCGCACGATGATCAAGCTCGAAGGCGTCAAGGACACGCTGGACGTCGTGGACGACCAGCTCGGGCAGCCCACCTGGACCGTCGACCTCGCCGACCGTCTCGTGCGTCTCGGGCAGGGAGCCCTGGCCGGAACGGCACCGGCCGGCGTCTACCACGGCACCAGCAGTGGCGAGACGACCTGGTTCGGCTACACGCGTGCCGTCTTCGAGCTGCTGGGTGCCGATCCGGAGCGTGTCCGCCCGACCACCAGCGCGGCTTTCGCCCGGCCGGCACCCCGCCCCGCGTACAGCGTTCTGGGGCACGATCGCTGGGCGTCGGCGGGCATCGAGCCCATCAGGGACTGGCGGGAGGCGCTCGCCGAGGCCTTTCCGGATCTGCGCGGGGCCCGATGACCTTCAGATGATTGCCGACGGTCGCCCGGACCCAGTAGGTTCAACGCCAATCGGGCCGGTCGACGCAAGGCGAAAGGGCTTTCGGCGCGCAGTCTGTTTCCGGGTCACGGGGGCCGGGCGAAACGGATCTGCACCCCTGGATTCCTGAACCGCACCTCGGCCGGACTTCGGGTGCCACATCCACCATCGTGACGCCTGAACAGTGTTCCGCACGCGGAAGGGGATCCGTACCATGGCAACACAGACGGCTGCAAAGAGGATGGTCAGGAAAATCGTCGGTGAGGCGGGGTGGAAGCAGCTGCGCCGCTACCGGAGGAAACTCGCGGGTACGCCCGCTCCCGCTCCCCGTCCTGCGGCGCCCGTAGGAATCGATGCGATCTCGGGCGACCTGTGCAAGCTCGCCAAGCATTTCAGGACGGACAAATGGGGGACCCACCGATATGCGCAGCACTACCAGCGCCACCTCCAGCATCTGAAGGATGACTCCATCAACCTGCTGGAGATCGGTGTGGGCGGTTACAGCAGGGCCGGCCAGGGCGGCGCTTCGCTGCGCATGTGGAAGCACTTCTTCCCGAACGCGAAAATCTACGGGATGGACATCCAGGACAAGTCGTTCGTCGACGAGGAGCGGATCACGACCTTCATCGGTGATCAGTCGGATCCCGGATCCCTCGTCGGTGTCGCCTCGAAGATCGGCACGCTGGACGTCATCATCGATGACGGAAGCCATCTCAGCCCGCACATCCTCACGACGTTCGAGACGCTCTTCCCGCTGCTCCGCGACGGCGGGATCTACGCGGTCGAGGACACGCAGACCTCGTACTGGCCGGAATGGCAGGGCAGCGAGGACCGCGAGGACCCGAAGACCAGTATGTCGATGCTGAAAAAGCTCGCCGACGGACTGAACTACGAAGAGTTCGTGGATGTCGACTACGAGCCGTCGTACACCGATCTCAACATTGTGGGCATGCACTTCTACCACAACCTGGTCATCATCGAGAAGGGTAAGAACGCCGAAGGCACGAACAAGGAGCGGGTGCTCAAGAAGCGCTACAGCCAGGAGAGCACCAAGCGCTGAATTCGTGTACCGGACGCCCGGCGTCCATTCATGGAGCCTGCCGGGCCCCGAAATTCTCCCGAGGGGTTTCGGGGTCCGGTGATCCGGAGGTCGCCGGGTCCCGCCGACCGGTCACCTGCTGTGTGCGGGCGATTACCGCACATCGCCTCGTGTAAGGCCTCTTCGCTCTCGATATATTCTGACCGGCGGGCGTTCCGGGTGGGCTACGGCGCCGATTCTCTCTGATAACCAAATGAGGTTCTGCATGTCCGTCAAGGTCAGCGTCGTCATTCCCGTGTACAACCCGGGTGAGTACATCGAGGACTGCATCTCCGCACTGTTGAGGCAGAGCCTCCCGGAGGACGAGTACGAGGCGATCTTCGTCGACGACGGCTCGACGGATGCCACCCCCGCCCGCCTGGACGAGATCGCCGCCGCGCACCCGAACATCCAGGTCATCCATCAGGAGTCGTCGGGCTGGTCGGGCAAGCCCCGCAACGTCGGGACCGCCGCCGCCCGGGGCGAGTACGTCATGTACGTCGACAACGACGACTGGCTCGGTGACGAGGCGCTGGAGCGGATGTACCGCTACGGGGTCGAGAACGAGGCCGACGTCGTCATCGGCAAGATGGCCGGCAAGGGCCGCCCGGTGCCGGTGGAGCTCTTCCGGGTCAACCGCCCCCGGGCCAGTGTCTCGAACGCCCCGCTGATGGACAGCCTGACCCCGCACAAGATGTTCCGCAGGGAGTTCCTGGAGAGCAACGGCATCAGGTTCCGTGAGGGACGCAGGCGCCTCGAGGACCATGTCTTCGTCGTGGAGACCTACCTCCGGGCCGCGAACATCTCCGTCCTCAGCGACTACCTGTGCTACTACCACATCAAGCGCGAGGACGCCTCGAACGCGGGTTTCCAGCGTTTCGACCCCGCCGGCTACTACGGGAACCTCCGCGAAGCGCTGGACATCGTCGAGAAGTACACGGAACCGGGCGCGCTCCGTGACAGCCTCTTCCGCCGCTGGCTGCGCAACGAGATGGTCGAGCGGCTGCGTGGCAAGCGGCTGCTGAGCCTTCCCGAGGACTACCGCCAGGAGATCTTCACCGCGATCCGGGGCGTGGTCACCGAGCGCTTCGGGCCGGGCGTCGCGGCCGGCATGCAGCCCACCCAGCAGATAGTCGCGGCCCTCGTCGTGGACGACCGCCTGGCCGACATCGAGGAGCTGGCGCGCTGGGAGGCGGATATCAGGCCCACGGGGCGCCTCGAGAGCCTCGGCTGGGACGGCGGTTCGCTGAAGGTCGGCTTCACCGCCGAGTACCAGGTGTCGGACACCCCGATGACCTTCCGCTCGGAAGGCGGCGAGGACCTGCTCGACCCGCCGCTCGCCGCGGAGACACTGGCCACCGTCGCCGGTCTCGGCGTGAGCACCCTGGCGCCCGTGGACAAGTCCAAGGTCGACCTGGTCGTGCGGGAACGTTCCACCGCCGCGGAGTTCTTCCAGCCCGTCGAGTTCACGAGGGAGCGCGTCCCGGTCGAGGGCGGCACCACGTTCCGGCAGGAGCTGCGGGCCGTCGCGACGATCGATCCGGAGACCGCCGCCAACGGCGCACCCCTCGGCACGGGCATCTGGGACATCCTCGTCCGGATCAGTTCCTGCGGATGGGTGAAGGAGGCCCGGCTGGGTTCGACGCGCTCCGACGACGTCGAGAAGGGACGGCTCGGCGCTCTGAGCGGCACCCCCCACCGGGTGGTCCTGCCCTACTGGACCGAGCCGCACGGCAACCTCTCCCTCGACGTCGACCTCGCCACCAGCCGCATCGACCGGGACGTGCGGGTGCTCGCCCCGGCGGACGTCCAGCTCGGCGGCGGACGCGTCGAGCTCCCGCTGCCCGTCGTCGCGGACACCGCCGCGGACGCCGGGACGGTCGCCCTGCGCTTCAAGGCGGCGGGTGTCCCGGCGGTCCGTACCGAAGGTGTGCTCACCGAGGGTCCGGCGGGCACCGTCCTCACCGCGGAACTGCCCGGCGGACTGCTGCCGGGACACACCTGGGACATGGGTCTGGGCCTGCCGTCGGCACGGCGCGGCAAGCCGCGGTGGACCTCCCTCCCCACCGCCCTCCTGATCGCGGCCGACGGCACCGTCACCGTGGGAGCGGCCGGTACCCCGAGTGCGGCGCCGGCCCCCGTCGTGGTGCCCGTCCCCGCCGCCAGGAAGAAGAAGAGCTTCCCCAGCCGCGTAGCGGGCCGGCTCAAGCGCGGCCTGTTCGGCTGAGGGGCCGTCCGCCAGGACCACCGGCCGCTCCCGGCGCCTGGCGGACGCGTTCCGGGAGCACGGAAACGTCAGTCGAGAAAGAAGCAGAAAAGTATGCGACCTCTGTCCATCGAAGGCGCCTGGGTTCACGAGCCGAAGGTGTTCCCCGACGACCGCGGCAGCTTCCACGAGTGGTTCCGTGGCGCGGACTTCCGTACCGCCACGGGGCAGGACCTCAGCCTCGTCCAGGCGAACTGCTCGGTGTCCAGGCGTGGCACGCTGCGTGGCATCCACTACGCGGACGTACCGCCGAGCCAGGCGAAGTACGTCAAGTGCGTCCGGGGCGAGGTCCTCGACGTCATCGTCGACATCCGTGTCGGCTCCCCGACGTACAAGCAGTGGGAGATCGTGCGGCTCGACGACGTGGACCACCACGCCGTGTACCTCTCCGAAGGGCTGGGCCACGCCTTCTTCGCCCTGAGCGACGACGCCACCGTGGTGTACCTCTGCTCCGAGGGGTACGCCCCCGAGCGGGAGCACGGCATCAACCCGCTCGACCCCGGGCTCGCCATCACCTGGCCCGAGGGCATCACCCCTCTGCTCTCCCCGAAGGACGAGCAGGCCCCGACCCTGGCCGAGGCGGAGGAGCAGGGTCTGCTGCCCCGGTACGAGGACTGCGTGTCCTTCAGGGGAGAGCTGCGCGCACGCTGACCGGGCGAGGCGTGGGGCGGCCGCCGCGCCGCCCCACGCCCCGGGCGGTCCCTCAGGGCCAGGCCCGGGGCACGCGCGGGGCGGCGGGAGCGCCGGCTACTGCTCCGGTCGCAGCAGCCTGCGGACCGGGCGCCCCACCACGCGCCGGGCGCGCCGGTAGGCGGACGGCCACGCGGTCGCTCCGTCGCCGCCCTGGAGCTTGATGTTGATCGCGCGGCCGTTCTTCCCCTCGAGCTGGCTGAGCAGGAGCGCGTTCTGTTCGGCGAGCTCCTCCATCCGGCTCTTCATGAAGCTGAAACGGCTGCTCATCTCATCGGGGTCGGTCCCGGTCCACGGGCGGACGGCGGCCGGCAGGGCGCGCTTGGAGAGCAGCGCGTCGAACGCCTTGCCGCTGTCGCCGTGGTGGAACGTGTTCTCCAGGCCGTTCTTCTCCATGAAGCCGGTGAAGCGGAGGAACCGCTCCTTGTGGCCGTTGACCAGGTCGCCGAAGTCCGCCGCCTCGTACAGCTCGGCGGGGTCGATGTTCCTGGGCGTCTCGGAGATCTTGCGGTGCGGGATGCCGAAGTACCGGCAGAGCTCCAGCGTCCGCGAGTCGCTGCAGAGCACGGTGCTCGGGACCCCGGCCAGCAGCGCCGCGATGTTGCCGTGGATGCGGGAGCCGAACGAGAAGTCGAACGCGCGCAGCTCCTCGATCCACGTGGCCGGGTCGATGTACAGCCGGACCTTGCCCTCGCGGTACATCGGGTGCGACGGGTGGGTCGGCATCGAGGTCTGGGCGCCGATCGGGTTCGACGTCTCCCGCCAGTGGAGCAGCTCGGCCTCGAGGAGGTTCTGCCCGACGAACCGGAGATGCGGGTAGCGCTCGTGGGCCCGGCGGATGATGGCGTCGAGGCCGTGCGAACGGACGGCGCTGTGCGAGCCGTTCACCGAGATGCGGGACTCCGCGGTGAGCGACTCGGACTTCTTCTCGAGCGTGAACGTCTCGCCGTTCATGAACATGGACGGGCAGCCGATGACCTCGACGTCCCGGAAGCCCATGTTCTTCAGGTACTGCTCGGTGAACTCTCCCCGCACGCCGATGGACGCGCTGCGGTTGAGCACCTCTGTGACGAATTCCCTGACCGTCGGCTCCATGGGCTTCAGCCGGGCCGCGTCGTACTTGAGGTCGGCCTGCGCGCCGACACCCAGGACGACGACGGGAATACGCAGCTTCTTGATCAGCTGCGTCATCCGCTTCAGGGGCCGCTCGAAGGTCGGACGGAACGCGTTCGCCAGCGGAACGACGAACGCGTCGAACTCCTCGTTTATGCGGTCGGCCGCCGACGGATCCGTGCGGATGCCGTTGGAGAAGACCTCGGCCCGCGGAGTCGTCAGAATCTTGTGCGCCGCGTCACTGAAGATCAGGTTGCCCGCGTTGGTCGCGAAGACATCTCTGTGGAGGGACTGTTCGAGCGAAGCCACATCGAAGGGGCTTTTGCCTGATCTGAGGAGAATGCGCTTCTTGCGGGTCGGTTCATCTGTCACATAAAAGAGGGTAGCCCGATGAACGGCTCGTGGAGATTACGTAAATGACTCCATTCGGGCGCATGTCGGTCAGTCGCCCACCACGGTCCTTCCGTGCCGCCGGCGCGTGCCGGACCGGGTCGTGACAGCAGCTGAGACGGCCCGGTGCCCGGCATGGTCGCTCGCGTAGATTGAGAGGACGGAGCAGGACGACGTGATGGGGGGGCGGGCGTACGTGTCAGGGGCAAGGGCATCTCAAGGCGCGGCAGGTGACTCCGAAGGTGTGCTCCGCACGCCCTCCGACGGAGGGGCGGGGCGCAGGCCAGGCGTGACCGACGCCCGCAGGATCGTCGTCAAGGTCGGCTCCTCCTCCCTCACCACGGCCTCGGGAGGGCTCGACGCGGACCGGGTGGACGCGCTGGTCGACGTGCTCGCCAAGGTCAGGAGCGGTGGGGAGCGCGAGATCGTCCTCGTCTCCAGCGGTGCCATCGCGGCGGGCCTCGCCCCCCTGGGACTCGTCCGCAGGCCCAAGGACCTGGCCCGCCAGCAGGCGGCCGCCAGCGTCGGCCAGGGGCTGCTCGTGGCGCGCTACACCGCCTCCTTCGCGCGGTACGGCGTACGGGTCGGACAGGTGCTCCTCACCTCCGACGACACCAGCCGGCGCGCCCACTACCGCAACGCCTACAGCACGCTGGACCAGCTGCTCGAGATGGGCGCGTTCCCCGTGGTCAACGAGAACGACACGGTGGCCACCGACGAGATCCGCTTCGGCGACAACGACCGGCTCGCCGCGCTCGTCGCCCATCTGGTCCACGCCGACCTCCTGGTGCTCCTGTCCGACGTCGACGGCCTCTACGATGGTGACCCGAGCACACCGGGCACCTCCCGGATCGCGGAGGTGGGCGGACCGGCCGACCTGGAAGGCGTCACCATCGGCAGCGCGGGGAAGGCCGGCGTCGGCACCGGTGGCATGGTCACGAAGGTCGAGGCGGCCCGGATCGCCACCGCCGCGGGGATCCCGGTCGTCCTGACCTCGGCGAGCCATGTCGCCGACGCCCTCGCCGGGCGGGACACCGGCACGTACTTTCATCGAACGGGGCGCCGCTCCGCGGACCGGCTGCTCTGGCTGGCCCACGCCTCCACCCCGCAGGGTGCGCTCACCCTCGACGACGGAGCCGTGCGGGCCGTCGTCGAGCGCCGCACCTCCCTGCTGCCCGCCGGGATCTCCGCGGTCGAGGGCGAATTCTCGGCGGGGGACCCGGTCGAGCTGCGGGACACCACCGGCCGGGCCGTCGCCCGCGGGCTCGTCAACTTCGACTCCAAGGAGATCCCCCAGCTCCTCGGCCGGTCCACCCGCGACCTCGCGCGCGAGCTCGGCCCCGCCTACGAACGGGAAGTCGTACACAGGGACGATCTCGTCGTCCTCACGCCCCGCACCGCCCCCTGAAACGGCTGAAAGTCCAGCCTTCGGGCGGAGACCTTCACGAAAACCGCCCCACACCGGGCCCCGGGCTGGTCAACTTTGTCCCGGGGACACAGAGGGGTCAGCACAGCTACGCATTCACAGGAGGCCGCCGGTGAGACGAGCGCGCCCGGGGGCACCACCCCGCGGAACGGGCAGCCGCGCCCTGACCAGTGTCGGAGCGGGGGCCGACTACGTCGGTGCACCCACCGACCAGACCCTCGAGCAGGAACCGGTGGTGACGGAGGAGGAACGGACCCGCTCCAAGCTGTGGCACATCACCCTCAGCGTCTCCGGCAGCGAGACACCGCTGAAGGAGGTCAGGCGTGGGCTCGAGCAACTGGCGCACGACCACCCCTTCCTGCTGACCAGCCGGTACGCGAACGACCACGCGGAGATCCGTTACTGGGAAGAGGCCCGGGACCTCCACGACGCCGCGGCGGTGGCGCTGCGGCTGTGGGGTGAGCACCGCTCCAGTGCGAAGCTCCCGCCCTGGGAGATCGTCGGTCTCGAGGTCATCGACCGGGAGACCTACCACCTGCGCATCGCCGAGGGCTACGGTCCGCCACCGGCGGCCCCGGTCGGGGTGCACCCGTACTGACCGGGTGCGTCGTACCGGGTGCACGGGCGCCGATACGCCCGTCTCGCATCACGGGATACGTGACGGATGCCCGCAGTGGGCGCACTACCCTGCGGGCATGACCACGCTTTCGCCGTACGACAACATGTCCCCGGTCGCCCAGGCCGCCTACCGGGCACGCGCCGCCGCCGACGACATCGCGCCACTCCCGCGCGCGGCGAAGGACGACGCCCTGCTGGCGATCGCGGACGCCCTCGAGGTACGCACCAACGAGATCGTCGAGGCCAACGCCGAGGACGTCGCGAAGGCCAGGGAGGCGGGGACGAGCGAGTCGGTCGTCGACCGGCTCACGCTCACCCCGGAACGGATCCGTGCGATCGCCGCGGACACCCGCGACGTGGCCGCGCTCCCCGACCCGGTGGGCGAGGTGGTCCGCGGCTCCACCCTCCCCAACGGCATCGACCTGCGGCAGGTGCGGGTGCCGCTCGGCGTGGTCGGCATCATCTACGAGGCGCGGCCCAACGTGACGGTCGACGCTGCCGCGCTCTGCCTGAAGTCGGGCAACGCGGTGCTGCTGCGCGGATCCTCCTCGGCGTACGCCTCGAACAGCGCACTGGTGAGAGTCCTGCGGGACGCCGTCGGCGGGTCCGGCCTCCCGGCGGACGCGGTGCAGCTCGTCCCCGGGGAGAACCGCGACTCGGTGCGCGAACTGATGCGGGCACGCGGGCTCGTCGACGTACTGATCCCCCGCGGCGGCGCCTCCCTGATCCGTACGGTCGTGGAGGAGTCGACGGTCCCCGTCATCGAGACCGGTACGGGCAACTGCCACGTGTACGTCGACGCGCAGACCGACCTCGGCATGGCCGTCGAGATCCTGGTCAACTCCAAGGCGCAGCGGCCGAGCGTGTGCAACGCCGCCGAGACCCTCCTGGTCCACAAGGACATCGCGGCGGACTTCCTGCCGCTGGCCCTGGACGCGCTGGCCGAGGCCGGGGTCACCGTGCACGGCGACGAGCGGGTGCTCGCCCACGCCGAGGGGTCCAAGGCCACCGTGGTGGCGGCGACGCCGGAGGACTGGGAGACCGAGTACCTCTCCTACGACATCGCGGCGGCGGTCGTGGAGTCCCTGGAAGCCGCCGTGGCGCACATCCGGCTCTGGTCCTCCGGCCACACCGAGGCGATCGTCACCACCTCGCAGGCCGCGGCCCGCCGGTTCACCCAGTTGGTGGATTCCACGACGGTCGCCGTGAACGCGTCCACGCGCTTCACGGACGGCGGCCAGTTCGGGTTCGGCGCCGAGATCGGCATCTCCACGCAGAAGCTGCACGCCCGCGGGCCGATGGGGCTGCCGGAGCTGACGTCCACCAAGTACATCGTCACCGGGGACGGCCACATCCGTTAGGCCCCGTGCTCCGGCGGGGCGGGGGCGAGTTCGTGGACTCCTGCCCAAATCGCCCCGCCGGGGCTACGCTGAAGCTGTGCCGGACGACGTGGGGGGCAGGCCGTTCCCGGACGGCTGGGAGCCCGACGACGACCGCGGGGGCGCGGACGAGGACTTCGCCTCCGTGGTGTTCGACGAGGACTTCGTCAGGTCCGCCGAGATCCATGAACCCACCGCCGTCGAGCGGCTGCTGGCCGCCGCGCAGGCCCGGGCCGAGGCGGAGGCGAGCCGCGCCCGCTCGGGCGCCGGTTCCCTGGACGACGACCTCTACGACGACGACTACGGGCCGGACGGCGTGTACGGCCGCGAGAGGGCCTTCGGGGACCCCTTCGACCCCGATGGGTCCTACAGCGCCCACGAGGACGACAACGGCCCGTACGGGCGTCATGGCGGCTCCCTGCGCCCGTACCGGGGTGCCGCTCGCTGGCACCGGCCGGTCGCGTGGCTGCTCGCGCTGCTGATGGGCATCGGGATGGTGGCGCTGGCCTTCAGCGCCGTGTACCGCGGTGCGGGGGACGACCAGGAGGGCCAGGTGCCGCCGCCGGTGACGAGTGGTGTCGACCGGCCTGGCACGGCCCCCTCGGCCTCGGCCGACTACTCGCGCCCCGCGGTCTCCGCCGTCCCCCGCACGCCCTGAGCGTCACCCCGGCGAGGGCTCGGGGCTCGGGCGGCGTGGCGGGACCGGCTTCCGGCTGTGTGGCGTGAGCTTGCGGCGGTGCAGCGGGCTCGGCCGGTGTGCGGCCGCACACCGGCCGCTCCGTGCCCGCCGGTCGCTGTGAGGGACAGTCCGGTGGGGCGCGCGGGTTCTACGACGCGACGGCCCCGGCCGCGCGGTGGTTCCGGCGCCTCGGCCGGGAGCGGCCCCGGCACGGGCCGCTCACACCCCGGGGACTCCTCGCCCGGCGGCGCTCCACCTGCGCTCCCACCTGCGGGGCGTTTACCGTGATGACGATCGACCCACTCTGAAGGTATGACCCTGTGACTCCTCCTCCCGTCCCCGTCCCCGGGGGGAGGGCAAGCCACACGTCCCTGTGTCTCACCCGTGACGGACAGGTCCGCCCGACGCCGAACTGCTGACGCGGATCCCAGTGCCACCCCCGCCGGTGGCGCGGAGATCGGGAGAAGCCATGACAGGCCGCGGAGAACCGCCGGAAGGGCCGTCCGAGAACCCCTCGGGCGGGGAGGACGAGTACCGCTCACTCGTCTTCGACGAATCGTTCGTGCGCGCTGCCCGGCTGCAGGAGTTCTCGGCCCAGGAGCGCATGGGCGAGCACGCGCGCGCCGTACGCTCCCTCCCGCGCCGCGGCTCCCGCCGGCGCCACTCCCGGGCGGGTATCGCCCTCGTCGTGCTGATCGTGCTGGCCTTCGCCACCGCCGTCTACACAGGCTTCCGCAACCCCTATCCGACGCCCGTCGGCAGACGCGCCGAACCGCTCCGGACCACGGTGATCCCCCTCGCCCCGCAGGGGCCCGTACCGGGAGGGACCGCGGTGTCGCTCCTCGCCGACGGTCCGGCCACGGGCCACCGCAGCGGCGCCTCGGGCATCAATCTGCCGCCGGTCCGACGGACGAAGAACTTCTCCGACAGCCAGGTGACCATGGCCCTGACGACGGTCAAGGACTACCTGGTGAACTCCTCGCTCGACCCCGACGTGCTCACCGGCGGGGTGGTCCGGCCGGTGGGGCGCCTGCTCGATCCGGACCAGACGGCGCAGTTCGACAGGAGCGTGGGAACACCGGCCGACGGCGGCGAGGACAGCGCCATCGGCTGGCTGGTGCGCTTCGACCCGGCCGAGGTGGAACTGGCGGCTCCCGACATCCGGGTCCGGGGCACCCTCTCCTACGCGGAGACGGGGGCGGACACCTTGGAGGTGGTGTCCGACCACACCTTCACCTACGTGTTGCGGCCCGCCGCTCCCGGACCCCACCGGGCGGACGGGGCCTCGCTCTTCACCGTGCGGAGGGTCCTGCACTTCCTGCTCGACCGCGAGGACATCCGGCTCCACCGGCTGGAGGTCCGCAACGCCTACGTCCAGGCCGGCCCGCAGTCCTGCTCGGCCGCGGCCACGGGTGTCCTGCGCCCGCTGCTCGCCGGAGAGCGGGCGGCCGCCCGGGGCCCGTCAGGCACCGATCCGTACGCCACGGGCGTACCCACGGCGGCGCTCTGCGGCACGCTGGCCGTCAGTTCCCCGGATCCGGGTCCTCTCCGGGCTCCGGACGCCGCCAGGTCCCCTCGGAGCCGCCCGTAGTGTCCGACGAGGGTGTGCCGCCCTTGGCCGCACCGCCCGCGCCGGCGCTGCCGCCCGCGCCGGTGAACCTGTCGCGGAGCTTGCCGCCGAGGTCGCCGGCACCGCCCGCGATGTCACCGACGAGCTTCATCAGCGGATCCTTGCTGGTGCGGACCGTGTCGGCGTAGTGCGCCGCGGACTCACGGAAGGAGTCCGTCACCGACGTGTCCTTGTCCTCGTCGCGCCTGGGGTAGTGGCCGTCCATGACGCGCTGGAAGTCCCGGGTCTCCGACCACTTCTTCAGCTCCGCGGCCCGGACCGTCGTGAACGGGTGCGAGCGGGGCAGCACATTGAGGATCTTGAGCACGGAGTCGCGGAGGTCGCCGCCCTTCTCGTACTCCTCGGCCTGGGCGAGGAAGGCGTCCACATTCATCTCGTGGAGGTGGTTGCCGCCGGCGATCTTCATCAGTCCGCGCATGGAGGACCGCAGATCCTGCCCCACCAGGAGACCGGCCCGGTCGGCGGACAGCTCCGACTTGCGGAACCATTCGCGCAGCGCCGTCACGATCGCCATGATCGCGACGTTGCCGAGCGGGATCCACGCCACCTTGAGCGCGAGACCGGTGAGGAAGAGCAATATCGTGCGGTACACCGCGTGGCCGGAGAGCGCGTGGCCCACCTCGTGGCCCACGACGGCCCGCATCTCCTCCTCGTCGAGCAGCTCCACCAGCCCGGTCGTCACCACGATGATCGGCTCGTCGAGGCCGATGCACATGGCGTTGGGCCGCGGGTCCTGGCTGACGTACATCGGCGGGACCTTCTCCAGGTCCAGGATGTAACAGGCATCCCGCAGCATGTCGTTGAGATGGGCGAACTGGGCGTCGCTCACCCGGACGGAGTCCGACAGGAAGAGCAGCCGCAGGCTGCGCTCGGGAAGCAGGCCGCTCAGCGCCTTGAACACCGTGTCGAAACCGGTCAGCTTGCGCAGGGCCACCAGGGCCGAGCGGTCCGCCGGGTGTTCGTAGGCCCGGGAGGAGATGCCCGGAAATCGCTTGCGGTGCCTGCTCGGCACGCTCTCGTGACTGGCGTCGGTCATGGATGGCCCCCTGTTCGTACGAGACGTCGCTCGTCCCCCTGGCAAAAGCCAGCGTATGTGCTGGCGCTACGGTGTGCGGGGGGCTGTGGATAACTTTGAGGAGCGCCCGGAATGCCGCATACCGCCGTCATGCTCGCCGCCGTGTCCGAGGACCAGGGACCGGGCGACACCCTTCGTATCGTGCTGCTCGTCTCGCTCGTCGGAGCCGCACTGCTCGCCTGGTTCCTGCTTCGTGGATACCGCAACGACGACAACAACGACTGAGTCGGCGTGAGCGTGCCCACGACGCCCGCATACGATGTGCGCGACGTCTCCCTCCTGATTCCCGATGGATAGGTCCTGCAGAAGATGAGCCTCTCGAGCACCGCGCACCAGCTGGTCACCCTCGCCGCCGAAGGCGAGCAGGGTGGGAACCACGAAAGCCTCAGCCCGTACCTCACCGGTGGCGGCGCGTTCGTCGTGCTGCTGCTCCTGCTGTGGATCACCACCCGCTTCAACCGAGACCGCTGAAGCAGAGGCGAACGGTTGTGCCAGTAGGGTCTGCACGCATGGGAGAGCAGGAAGTGCCTACCGGCCGGGCCAAGCGCCGACTCGGCGTGATGGGCGGGACCTTTGACCCGATCCATCACGGACACCTGGTGGCGGCCAGTGAAGTGGCCGCCCACTTCCACCTCGACGAGGTCGTCTTCGTCCCGACCGGGCAGCCGTGGCAGAAGAGCCACAAGCAGGTGTCCCCGGCCGAGGACCGCTATCTGATGACGGTCATCGCCACCGCGTCCAACCCGCAGTTCTCGGTGAGCCGCAGCGACATCGACCGTGGCGGTCCGACCTACACGATCGATACGCTGCGGGACCTGCGGACGGCCCACGGCGACGCGGACCTCTTCTTCATCACCGGCGCCGACGCCCTGTCCCAGATCCTCACCTGGCGGGACGCCGAGGAGCTGTTCTCCCTCTCCCACTTCATCGGTGTGACCCGGCCGGGTCATGTGCTGACGGACGACGGGCTGCCCGAGGGCGGCGTCTCGCTGGTGGAGGTGCCCGCGCTGGCGATCTCGTCCACGGACTGCCGTGCCAGGGTCGCCCAGGGGGAGCCGGTCTGGTACCTGGTGCCGGACGGTGTCGTCCGCTACATCGACAAGCGCCAGCTGTACCGCGGCGAATGAGCCACGCAGAGGGGCACCTGTGAACGACCGACAGAACCCGTACGACCCGTACCAGCAGCAGCCGCAGATCATCGGCTACGACGAGTACGGGCAGCCGGTCTATCAGCAGCAGGGGCAGCAGCAGTACGACCCGTACGCCCAGCAGCAGCCCCAGCAGCCCCAGCACGACGGGCAACCGCAGCAGGGTTACGGCTACGACCCGTACGCCGGTACGCAGCAGCAGTACGACCCCTACACCGCCCAGTACACGCAGCAGGAGGCGCAGCCTACGCAGCAGCAGGGCTACGGGTACGACGACGGCGGTTACGGCACCTACGGCACGTACGGCCAGGACGCCGGCGGCACAGCCGTCGACGGTTCCACCCAGCAGTGGAACGCGCCCCAGGCGCCTGCGGCACCGGCGGCCGCACCGCCGCCACCGGTGCCGGAGCCGCGCAGCGAGCCCGAGCCGGCCGCCGACGCCGCCGTCCCCGGACCGCGCCGCGCCGACCGCGACTACCGGACCGAGCAGTTCTCCTTCATCGAGGAGCCCGACGAGGACTCCGAAGACGTCATCGACTGGCTGAAGTTCACCGAGAGCCGCAGCGAGCGGCGCGAGGAAGCACGCCGGCGCGGGCGCAACCGGATGGTCGCGCTGATAGTCGTGGTGGCCCTCGTGATCGTCGGTGGAGCGGGCTACCTCTGGTTCGCCGGGAAGATCCCGGGAGTCTCGGGGCAGGACGAGAAGGGCGCCACGGCGACCGGACCGCAGAAGCGCGACGTCATCGTGGTCCACCTGCACAACACCAAGAAGGGCGGCACCTCCACGGCGCTGCTCGTCGACAACGTCACCACCGAGCAGGGCACCACCGTCCTGCTCCCCAACTCGCTGGCCGTGGCGGCGGACGACGGTTCCACCACCACACTCGGCACGTCGGTCGACGACGACGGCTCCACCGGCACCCGTGAGTCGATCGACACCCTGCTCGGCACCAGCATCAGCGGCACGTGGCGGCTGGACACCCCGTACCTCGAGAACCTCGTCGAGCTCGTGGGCAACATCGAGGTGGACACCGACACGGACGTGCCCGACACGAAGAAGGGCGCCGCGCCGCTCGTACGCAAGGGCGAGGGGCAGACGCTGAGCGGCCAGATGGCCGTCGCGTACGCCACCTACCAGGGCGCGGGCGAACCGGAGACCAAGCAGCTGATGCGCTTCGGACAGGTGATGCGCAGCGTGCTGCGCAAGCTGTCGGAGGATCCCAAGGCCGCGACCGTCACCATCGAGACCCTCGCGCAGATCCTCGACCCCTCCCTGCCGGAGCAGGACCTCGGTGCCTCCCTGGCCAAGCTCGCCGGGCACGCCAAGGTGGGGGCCTACAAGACGGAACTGCTCCCCGTGCAGAGCGACGGAACCCTCACGGAGAAGGCCACCGCGAGCGTCGTCAAGGACGTCCTCGGCGGCAAGGTGAAGGCCCCGGACCAGGGTGCGGCCGTCCGCGTCGGCATCAAGAACGCCACGGGGGACACGAAGGGTACGGAGGCCGCCAGGGTCCAGCTGGTCAACGGTGGATACGCCTTCGTCGACGGCGGCAAGGCGGCCGCCGCGGCCTCGTCCCAGGTGGTCTACGGGACCGCGGAGGACAAGGCGAAGGCGGTCGAGGTCGCCAAGACCCTCGGCCTTCCGGAGAGCGCGGTGAAGAAGGGCGAGCCGGCCGCGAACGCCGACGTGTCCGTGGCCCTCGGGCAGGACTACAAGATCCCCGAGCAGACGTCGTAAGGGCTGTCGGCGGTCCGTGAGACCCTAGAGGTCGATCTGACCGCCGACGAAAGCCTGCATGTGACCGCCACGGACCGCTCCATCGAGCTCATCAACGCCGCCGCCCAGGCGGCGGCCGACCGGCTCGCGCACGACATCATCGCCTACGACGTCAGCGATGTGCTGTCGATCACCGACGCCTTCCTGCTGGCCTCGGCTCCCAACGACCGCCAGGTCAAGTCGATCGTCGACGAGATCGAGGAGCGGCTCCAGAAGGAGCTCGGCGCCAAGCCGGTACGCCGCGAGGGCGACCGCGACGCCCGCTGGATCCTCCTCGACTACGTCGACATCGTCATCCACGTCCAGCACAGCGAGGAGCGCGTGTTCTACGCGCTCGAGCGGCTGTGGAAGGACTGCCCCGAGATCGCCCTTCCCGAGGACGCGGTCAAGACCCGGGGCAAGGCCGAGGAGCACGCCCAGCTCAACGGCGGCACGGAAGGTGAACAGAGCTGAACGGCAGCGGCAGCGGCAGGGGCCGCAAGATCGTCCTCTGGCGTCACGGCCAGACGGCGTGGAATCTCGAGCGTCGCTTCCAGGGCTCCACGGACATCGAGCTCACCGGCACCGGCGTCGAACAGGCCCGTCGTGCCGCCCGGCTGCTCGCCTCGCTGAAGCCGGACGCGATCGTGGCGTCCGACCTGCGGCGGGCAGCGGCCACCGCCGCCGAGCTCGCCTCGGTGACCGGTCTGGACGTCGCCCACGACTCCGCGCTGCGCGAGACGTACGCGGGAGCCTGGCAAGGCCTCACGCACGAGGAGATCGTCAAGCAGTACGGGGAGCAGTACGCCGCGTGGAAGCGCGGTGAGCCCGTCCGCAGGGGCGGTGGCGAGCTGGAGACCGAGGTCGCCGACCGGGCCGCCCCGGTCGTTCTGGCGCACGCCGGCAAGCTGCCCGACGCGGGCACGCTCGTCGTCGTGAGCCACGGCGGCACGATCCGGACGACCATCGGCCGTCTGCTCGGCCTCGAGGCGCACCACTGGGAGGGGCTCGGCGGGCTCTCCAACTGCTGCTGGTCCGTGCTGGGCGAAGGCGCGCGCGGCTGGCGCCTGCTCGAGCACAACGCGGGGACTCTCCCCGAACCGGTGCTCGGGGACGACGATTGACGGGGGCCCGGAGATCGTCTCCGGGCAGCCGGGGCCGGATTTCACTTTCCGGCTCGTCGCAGGCTAAAGTTCTTCTTGTTCGCAGCGCGGAAACGCAGGGAAACACAGCGAACAGCGGGGCTATAGCTCAGTTGGTAGAGCGCCTGCATGGCATGCAGGAGGTCAGGAGTTCAATTCTCCTTAGCTCCACAGTCAAGATCCCGTCCCCGGCAGGGGGCGGGATTTTTTTTGCCGACTGTGCGGATCCGGAGCCGCGACCCGTGCCGATCGTGTCTCAACTGCCGTGGCCCGCCTGGGACAAGGGCCGACGGGGTGCTCCGGGTGCGTCTTCGCAGGTACGCCGGGCGCGTCCCGTGCCCTTCGTTCAGGACAAAGGCGGGCTGCGGGGCTGTCGTCGGGCTGACCCCCTTGCGGCTCCATGGCAGAATCGGAGCGCCGGAGGGGGCGACGGACCGATCGGGAGGGAGCGCGATGCCTGCGAGCCGCGTACGGGCCCCGGGCCCGCCCCTTGCCCCCACCGCGACCCGCCGTTCCGCCGGCGCCCACATCCCCACCGCGACCCAGGCCCCCGGCACCTCGCGGGAGAGCTCCTTCGCGTGTACGGCCTGCCGCCGCCCTCGGAGCTGACCGGATGGGTGCACACAGGCGGAAGTGCGACTGGTGCGGCAGCGGTACGCCCATCGTCAGGGACATGGACCCCGTCAACACGGAGTTCCAGTACTGGTGCGAGGAGTGCGCGCGGGCGCTGATCATAAAAGGCGACCCCATCGAGACGTACCGCGAGCTCGAGGGGGAGCCGATCTACGGCCGGCTCCTGGAGGAGCACTGCACCCTGAAGCGGTTCTACTCCTTCGCCACGGCCTGACGGGGTACTCCGGGCCGGCCGGCTGCGCCCCGGGCAACCGCTGGTCAGGGCGGAGCCGACCGGGCATATCGGGGCCGACCGGAAACGATTTTTGATGGGCCGGGGGGACCGTGTAATGTTCTCGATGTCGCCAGGGAAACCGGGCGGCGATCAGCACGGGGCTATAGCTCAGTTGGTAGAGCGCCTGCATGGCATGCAGGAGGTCAGGAGTTCAATTCTCCTTAGCTCCACAGTGAAGAAGCGGCTCATCCGAAATCGGATGAGCCGCTTCTCGTTGTCTCCGTCGCCCCTGGGCGGTTCACCGGTCCGGGGCGTGTGCGGTCAGCCCCGTCCGCTGCCCAGCGCCCGGCGTCCCGCGCTCGGGAGCGCGGGACGCTCGGCGGGTGCCTGTTCGATACGGAGGGCCAGGGCGGGACACCGCCGTACGGCGCGCTGGGCCCGGCCCCGCAGATGCACCGGAACGGCGGCGTCCGCGAGTGCCGGATAGCCGTCGGGACCCAGCCTGATCAGTTCGGGAACGATGTCCGCGCACAGGCCGTGCCCCTGGCAGAGGGTCCAGTCCACCGCCAGCTTCTCGCCGCTCGGGATGGACTCCTCCAGGTCCTCGTAGCCGGGGGAGGGCAACGGAAGAACCCCGAGCGTCTCCCGTCCGCAGCCTCCGTCGAGCACGTGTGCGGCGAGGTCGTCCGTGAATGCCGAGAGGGTGGATGCCAGGAAACGGGCGGATCCGTCCGGGTGTTTGCACGCCCCGCGGCCCTTCACGGCCTGGGTCACCTCACGCAGCGCCTCCAGTGCGGCGGGACCGCCCCCGTTCAGCACGTCGGAGAGGCCGCCGGCGGCCGCCGGCAGCCCCAGCTTGCAGGGGCCGCACTGGCCCGCGGTCTCCGCGGCCAGCCAGTTCGCGATTCTCAGGGACTCACCGAGCGGGCAGGTCTCCGGCCCGATCGGCAGGATGGCGCCGGCCCCGAGCGCGCCGCCCGCCGCGGCCAGGGAGGCTCTGGAGACCACGGCGTCGTGCGAGGCCGTCGCATCGATCCAGTTGCCGTGGTAGCCGCCCGTGAGCACGCCCTGAGGGAGGGGCGGAGCGCCGGCCAGTTGCAGGACGTAGCGCAGGGGCACTCCGGTGGGCACTTCGATCACCATCGGACGCGCCACGGCCCCCGAGACGGTGAGCAGGACCGTGCCGGGCTCGTCGGACAGGCCGGTGTGGCCGTAGCGCCGTGCGCCGAGCCGTGCGGCGACCGCGAGCTGTGCGTAGGTCTCCGCGTTCGACAGGAGGGTCGGGGCCCCGGCGACGCCGGACTCCGCCGCCCGTTCGCGACGGCCCGGGGGCAGGGCGGGGCCGCCGTTCACCGCCCGGATGACCGCCGAGGCCTCCCCGGAGACCATGCGCTCCGGGGTGCGCACGACCCGGGCGCGCAGATGCTGGCCGCGGCGGTCGGACAGGCCGCGTTCGGCGAGGGCGGTCCGCACGGAGATCTCCGTGGAGTTGCGGGTGACGGCCACGACCAGGGTGCGGGCGCCGAGCGCCTCGGCGGCGAGCAGGGCGCCGTCGAGGATGAGGTGCGGCGCGCGGTTGAGCAGCACGGTGTCCTTGCGGCAGGCCGGCTCGCCCTCGCTGCCGTTGATCACGACGACGGGCCGCACCCCGCGGCGTATGGATGCCTTCGCGACGGCGCGCAGTTTCTTCCCGAAGGGGAATCCCGCGCCCCCTCGGCCGCGCAGGGAGACGGACTCGGCCAGTTCGGCCAGCCGCTCACCCGTCATCGGTTCGAGGGGGCCGTGCACCTTCAGGTGCATGGCGAGGTCGAGGCGTTCCACGAGGTCGAAGCCGGTGGTCAGCTGGGGGAGTCCGACGACGCGGACCTCCGGCACGTCGGGGAGGGGGACGTTCACGGTCGGTCTCCTGCTGGTGCGTGCCAGGGTTCTCCCGCCGAGGGCGGGAAGAGCGGACCCGGCAGCTGTTCGGTCTCCTGGTCGGAGACGGGAGGCGGGTACGGGGTGTAGGCGGCCCTGAGCGTCTGCGCGGGTGGTGCGGGGGACGGGGCGGGCCAGCGGCCGTCCGGCGTCCGGGCCGGTCCGGACGAGGGGCGGGCGACGGCCCGGTACGCGGCCGAGATCCCGGTCCGGGAGTCCGCCGAAGGTGCCGGCGCGGGGGCCGGGCCGTGCTCCGGGGCCAGCCGGTCGGAACCGCGCGGCGGGGGCTCGTACGGCGGGGGGTCGTACGGCGGCTGCCCGTAGGCAGGTGACGCGTACGCCGATGGTTCGTACGCGGGGGGCGCCGGTGCGGCCAGCGTCCGGGGGCGGACCGGGGTGCCGCGTATACCGCGGTCGTCATCGCCCCAGCCTGGCGCCTCGGGAGGCAGACCCCGGCCGGACGGCGCGGCGACGTGTTCCGGCCCGGGGGGCGGGGAAGGGCGTATGACCGGGTCCGAGGCGGACGGAGAGGCCTCCGGGGCGATGAGGCCCGCGACCAGACCGGTGAGCAGGCGCTTGGCGGGGGCGGGCAGAAGACGCAGGGCGAGTGCCGCGGCCACCCCCGTGAGGCAGAGCATGTACATCACGACGACCCAGGTCGCGGCCTGCCGGCCCGCGTACAGCCCGTGCACCAGCGCGGAACACCAGGCCGGGTAGGCCAGCGCGTGCAGCGCCCTCCAGCGGCCGGCGATCCTGCCCGGGGTGGCGAAGGCGCTGCGCACGGCGCCGGTCGCCGCCGTCGTGATCATCAGCAGTCCGGCCAGTGAACCGAAGCCGATGAGGCCGGCGGCGCCGCTCACGCCGGTGCCGAACGGTATGAGGGCGCCGATCAGGCCGACGTGCCCGAGGGCCACCTTCACGGTGACATGGAGCAGGAGGAAACCGAGTGAGGCGACGGCGGCTGCGCGGTGGATGCCCTGACAGGTCAGACGCTGACGGGTCGAGAGGAACACCCGGTCGGTGGCCAGCAGGCCCCAGGCGACCGCCGCGGTGAGGGAGACCAGCGTCAGGACACCGGCGGTGAAGTCGAACGCGGCACGCGTGGTGTCGCTCCCGGCGACGGCCGGGAGAGGGATGAGGACGAGCGCCGCGACAGTCAGCCCACCCTGCACCGGGCGGCTCATTCCTTGGCCGGGGCTCAGGGCGGGGGATGAACGGATCCTGCGATGAGGCTTCATGGGGGGCGACTCCGAATGGTTCGGCAAAGCGGTCCCGTTGCCGCATGCTAGGTCGCCGTATACCGGCCGGTACGAGGTTTGAGTTGTTGCCCCGATAGAGGGCAGTACGCGGAGTAACCTCCGGAGTGTGTGGGTCATGTGGAAGGTCCGTGCGGATGGCGTGCCTGCCGATCCCGGCGCGGAGAGGCCCGCACGGCACGTCGGGTCGCCTATGTGCCGGGCCGGGCTCCGGGCCCGTGCGGTACCCTGACGCCATGCGTGCCGTACGCCTTCTGCTTAGCGAGCCGCGCTGATCATTCCCGACCGGTGAGCATGCCTGGTCGGACTCGGCGCGGCGTCCCCTCCTGTGCGAGGGGATTTTTCGTTTCCGTAGACGTGTGTCCGTAGACGTGGGCGCCGGCAGATGACGATCGATGGAGCTTTGAGGATCATGAGCGAGACGAACACCGCGGCCGAGGTGGCCGCGCCGCACCGCTACACGGCAGCGATGGCCGCCGACATCGAGGCACGCTGGCAGGACTTCTGGGACGCCGAGGGGACGTACGAGGCGCCGAACCCGACCGGTGACCTGGCGGACGGCTCCGAGCTGGCCGCCAAGCCCAAGAAGTTCATCATGGACATGTTCCCGTACCCCTCGGGCGCCGGTCTGCACGTCGGCCACCCGCTGGGCTACATCGCCACCGACGTCTACGCCCGCCACCAGCGGATGACCGGGCACAACGTCCTGCACACCCTGGGCTTCGACGCCTTCGGCCTGCCGGCCGAGCAGTACGCCGTGCAGACGGGCACCCACCCGCGTGCCTCCACCGAGGCCAACATGGAGAACATGAAGGTCCAGCTGCGCCGGCTGGGCCTGGGCCACGACAAGCGCCGCTCCTTCGCCACGATCGACGCGGACTACTACAAGTGGACCCAGTGGATCTTCCTGCAGATCTTCAACTCCTGGTACGACACGGACGCCGACCGGGCACGCCCGATCGCCGAACTGGTCGCCCAGTTCGAGAGCGGTGAGCGCCCGGTCCCCGGCGGCGGCGAGTGGGGCGCGCTGAGCGCCGCCGAGCGCGCCGACATCCTGGGGCAGTACCGACTGGCGTACGCCTCGGACGCGCCGGTCAACTGGTCGCCCGGTCTGGGCACCGTGCTGGCCAACGAAGAGGTGACGGCCGACGGCCGCTCGGAGCGGGGCAACTTCCCCGTCTTCAAGGCCAAGCTGCGCCAGTGGAACATGCGCATCACCGCGTATGCCGACCGCCTGCTGAACGACCTGGACGGCCTGGACTGGCCCGAGGCCATCAAGCTGCAGCAGCGCAACTGGATCGGCCGGTCCGAGGGTGCGCGCGTCGACTTCCCCGTCGACGGAGCCGGTGACATCACCGTCTTCACCACCCGCCAGGACACCCTGTTCGGCGCCACCTACATGGTGCTGGCGCCGGAGCACGAGCTGGTCGAGCGGATCATCCCCGCCGCCTGGCCCGAGGGCACCCACCCGGTCTGGACCGGCGGCCACGCGACCCCGGCGGAGGCCGTCACCGCGTACCGCAAGCAGGCCGCGGCCAAGTCGGACGTGGAGCGTCAGGCGGAGGCCAAGGACAAGACCGGTGTCTTCACCGGCGCCTACGCGACCAACCCGGTCAGCGGCGAGAAGGTTCCCGTCTTCATCGCCGACTACGTCCTGATGGGCTACGGCACCGGCGCGATCATGGCCGTGCCGGCGCACGACGCGCGCGACTTCGCCTTCGCGCGCGCCTTCGAGCTGCCGATGCGCTGTGTCGTCGAGCCCTCGGACGACCGTGGTCTGGACCCGTCGGCATGGGACGACGCCTTCGGCTCGTACGAGGCGAAGCTGGTCAACTCCGCCAACGACGAGATCTCGCTGGACGGCCTGGGCGTCGTCGAGGCCAAGGCGAAGATCACGGAGTGGCTGCAGGGACGCGGTGTCGGCGAGGGCACCGTCAACTTCCGGCTGCGCGACTGGCTGTTCAGCCGCCAGCGCTACTGGGGCGAGCCCTTCCCGATCGTCTACGACGAGGAGGGCATCGCCCACCCGCTGCCCGAGTCGATGCTGCCGCTGGAGCTGCCCGAGGTCGAGGACTACTCGCCGCGGACCTTCGACCCGGAGGACGCCGACACCCAGCCCGAGACCCCGCTGTCCCGGAACGCGGACTGGGTCAATGTGACCCTGGACCTGGGCGACGGCGCCGGCCCGCGGAACTACCGCCGCGAGACCAACACCATGCCCAACTGGGCGGGTTCCTGTTGGTACGAGCTGCGCTACCTGGACCCGAACAACGACCAGCGGCTGGTCGATCCGGCGATCGAGCAGTACTGGATGGGACCGCGCGAGGGACAGCCGACCGGCGGCGTCGACCTGTACGTCGGCGGCGCCGAGCACGCCGTGCTGCACCTGCTGTACGCCCGCTTCTGGTCCAAGGTGCTGCACGACCTGGGGCACATCTCGTCGGCCGAGCCGTTCCACAAGCTGTACAACCAGGGCATGATCCAGGCCTTCGTCTACCGGGACAGCCGCGGCATCGCGGTCCCGGCGACCGAGGTCGAGGAGCGCGACGGTGCGTATTACCACGGCGGTGAGAAGGTCAGCCGCGTCCTGGGCAAGATGGGCAAGTCGCTGAAGAACGCGGTGACGCCCGACGAGATCTGCGGCGAGTACGGCGCGGACACGCTGCGGCTGTACGAGATGGCCATGGGACCGCTGGACGTCTCCCGCCCCTGGGACACCCGGGCCGTGGTCGGCCAGTACCGGCTGCTGCAGCGGCTGTGGCGCAACGTCGTCGACGAGGAGACCGGTGAGGTCACCGTCGTGGACACCGAGCCCGACGTGGACACGCTGCGGGCGCTGCACAAGGCCATCGACGGTGTCGGCCAGGACATGGCCGGGATGCGCTTCAACACCGCCATCGCCAAGGTCACCGAGCTGAACAACCACCTGACGAAGGCGGGCGGCCCGCTGTCCCGGTCGGTCGCGGAGCGGCTGGTGCTGCTGATCGCCCCGCTGGCGCCGCACGTGGCGGAGGAGCTGTGGCGCCGACTGGGTCACACCGGGTCCGTCGTGCACCAGGACTTCCCGGTCGCCGACCCGGCGTACGTCGTGGACGAGGCCGTGACCTGCGTGGTGCAGATCAAGGGCAAGGTCAGGGCACGCCTGGAGGTCGCCCCGTCGATCTCGGACGAGGAACTGGAGGCGCTGGCGCTGGCGGACGAGAACGTCGTCGCCGCACTGGGCGGGGCGGGGATCCGCAAGGTGATCGTGCGAGCGCCGAAGCTGGTCAACATCGTTCCCGCGTAACGGCACCTGGGCGGTGCGTGCCGTTCGAACGGTGGACACCCGGGTGGTGCGTGCCGTCTGACGGCACCTGGGCGGCGGTGTGTGCCGTCCGACCCGGTCGGCACCCGGGCGGTGTGTGCCGTCCGGAGTGACCGGGGCCGGCGCGGACGGTCCGTGGCAGCGTGCCAGGGCTTTCCCCTACGGGCAGGTTGGGGGTTCCGATGGAACCCTCGGCCTGCCCGTTCCGTTTACGGTAGAAGGGGCGGCCGCACACGGGCAGCCGATCCGACAACCGAGGGGCGTTCATGGAAGCCGTGATCCTGATCCTGACGCTGCTGTTCGTCGCGTTCATGGCGCTCGGGGTGTACGCCGGCGTCAAGACGGTACGCGCGGCCAAGCGCGGCGTGGACCGTACGATCACGCAGGCCCGCCGTTCCGTGGAGGACACCGCCCTGCGGGCCAAGAGCTACGGGCAGCCGGGGGTGCCGGGGGAGCTCGCGCAGCTGCGGCTCGCGCTGCGTACGTCGATGCGGGCCACCCAGGAAGCGCTGAACGCCGGGGCCGCGGACGATGCCTCCCTCTCCGAGTCGGTGGGTCTCTTCCAGCGCCTGAGCGCGCACGGACGCGAGCTCGACAGCGACCTCAAGCGGCTGGAACGCGAGCCGGACCGGGCGACGGTGGCCACGCTGCTGCCGGGCCTGAGGGAGCGCACGGAGCGCATCACACACTCGGCGGAATCGCTGCGCTGGGCGGCGCGTGACCGTGCGAGGCAGTTCGCCGACGACGATCTGGCCGCGCTGAACGCGCAGATCGACCTGGAGGCCGGGGCGCTGCGCCACTGGACGACCGAGGAGCCCGTGGCGGAGCGCGGAACGGCCGGGCACAGCTGGAGCGGGCCGGCCGACGACGAGCCGCAGTCGCTCACCCCGCCTCCGGACCCGCGGCTGCGCGCGAACCATCCGTGGGAGAAGTCGGCCAGGCCGGAGACCACGAACTGACGCGCCACACAGGCACCAGGCACAGGCAGAGGCACAGGCCGCGGGACGCCGTTCGTTCCCACCGGGCGCGGTGTCGACGCTCCACGGGAAATGACGGGGGCGCGGGCAGGGACGGGGCGCGAGCTCTGTTCGCACCCGCCCGGAAGGGCTCCTAAGAGCCCGACGCGCGTTCGGGACGGATCCCGTACCGGACGAAAACGATCAGCAGGGCGGTCCCGGGCTGCCGTGTCCCCGCCGTGGAAGGTAACCTCCGGCTCATGTCCCGCCATGTCGCGATCGTCACCGATTCAACGGCCTACCTGCCACCGCGGGCGATGGAACGGCACGGCATCACCGCGGTGCCGCTGACCGTCGTCCTGGGGGATCAGGCTCTGGAGGAAGGTACGGAGATCTCGGCGCGGTCGCTGGCGCTCGCCCTGCAGAAGCGCCGCTCGGTGACCACGTCGCGGCCCAGCCCGGAAGTCTTCGCCGCCACCTACCGCGCCGTGGCCGAGCAGGGTGCCACCCACATCGTCTCCCTCCATCTGTCGGCCGAGTTCTCCGGGACCTACGACGCCGCCGTGCTGGCCGCGAAGGACGCGCCTGTGCCGGTGCGGGTCATCGACACCGGCATGGTGGCCATGGCCCTGGGGTTCTGTGCGCTCGCGGCCGCCGAGGCCGCCGAGGGGGGCGGCGGACCGGACGAGGCGGTCGCGGCGGCGGAGAAGCGGGCGGCGGGTACGAAGGCGTTCTTCTACGTCGACACGTTGGACTACCTGCGCAGAGGCGGGCGGATCGGTGCCGCCCAGGCGCTGCTGGGATCGGCTCTCGCGGTGAAGCCGCTGCTCCAACTCGACGACGGCCGCATCGAGATGCTGGAAAAGGTGCGGACGGCGTCCAAGGCGATCGCGCGGCTCGAGGAGATCGTGGCCGCGCAGGCCGGTGAGGGAGCCGTGGACATCGCCGTCCACCATCTGGCCGCCCCGGACGGGGCCGAGAGGCTCGCGGAGCGGCTGCGAGGGCGGGTTCCGGGGCTCGTCGACCTGCATGTGAGCGAGGTCGGTGCGGTGATCGGCGCGCACACCGGGCCAGGACTGCTGGGAGCGGTGGTCTCACCGCGCTGAAGTTCACCCCCCGGAGTGACGTGGTTATCCACAACTGGGCGGTTATCCACTGGAATCGGTGCGGCTCGGCGGATTTTCGCGGAGGTGTCTAGCGTCGTGAGGCATGACCTCCCGATCGCTTTCCCCGTCGAGCCCTGCCACCGGCCGACAGCACCTGACCGGCGATTCCGTGGGCCCGCCCGGGTACCGGCTCGCGGATCTGCCCGCACACGCGGCGATGGACCCACCCACGCGCGGCGCCACGCATCGTGGCGCCCATCGTGTGTCCCGCCGGACCGGATCCGTGGGGCGTACCCGTTCCGGTGTCCGGCCCGGCGGGGCGGCCGGTACCGCGCCCGGGGCGGCGTCCGCCGCCCGGCACGGGCGAGGCCGCCGTAGCGGGCGCGGACCGGCTGCCGAGATCGCGGCGGCCTCCCGCCTCCGTGCGGAGGCCCTCATGGCCGGCGACCGGTCGGTGAACGGCGCCGGGGCGGGGGCGGCGCCGGGCGCCGGCGCGGGCAGGACCGCGGCTCCGTCCGGCGGGGCCGCACAATCCCGCGTGACACCGTCCTGGGCTTCGGGTCCGGCTCCGGTTCCGGGTTCGGGTCCGGCTCCGGTTCCGGTTCCGGGTTCAGGTCCGGCTTCAACTCTGGCCCCGGCTCCGGCTCCGCCGGTGTGCCCGGCACCCGACGCGGGTCTCGCGGCAGCACCCGCCGCCGGGCCGGCTCTCCCGCAGCACCCAGGAGCGCCGGACGGCACCACCGGGCGGTCGCGGTGGTGGAGGGAGGTCCTGCCCGCTCTGAGGGACCGGTTACCCCTCTGGTTGCAGCCGCGATGCGGCCTGGAGCCACGCGCGCTCGCCGCGCTCGCCGTCGTCCTGGTCGGGGCCTCGGTGTTCGCGGCGGCCCATTTCTGGTCCGCCCGACCTGAGCCCGTACACGCTCCTGACCGGCTCACGGAGGCCGCCGCGGTCCAGGCCGGCGGTCCGGCAGGCGGTTCGGGGTCCCCGGGTGCTCAGCAGCAGCCCGACATGACGCCGGGGCCGGCCGCGGGGTCGCGGACCGGCGTCGCACCCGGCGGACAGATCGTCGTCGATGTGAGCGGCAAGGTGCGCCGGCCGGGGATCCAGCACCTGCCGGCCGGCTCCCGGGTCGCGGACGCCCTGCGCGCCGCTGGAGGTGTCCGCGAGGGCGCGGATGTCAGCATGCTCAACCGGGCGCGTGTCCTGACGGACGGAGAGCAGGTCGCGGTCGGCCTCCCCGGTGCTCCGCCACCCGGGGGCGGGACAGCGGCGGACGGCGGCCCCGGGGCGGGGCAGGCGGGGCCGATGGCGCCGTTGAGCCTCGGCACGGCCACCGTCGAGCAGCTCGAGACCCTGCCCGGTGTGGGTCCGGTGCTCGCGCAGCACATCATCGAGTACCGCACCGAGCACGGGGGATACCGCTCGGTCGACGAGCTCCGTGAGGTCGACGGCATCGGCGACCGCCGGTTCGCGGACCTGCGACCGCTGGTCAGGCCGTGAACACCCCTGACGTGCACGCGGATTCGGGGCGGCGCCTGGGCGCGGCCGACCCTCGCCAGGAAGCTCCGGCCGATCTGCGGCTGGTTCCCCCTGCCCTGGCGGCCTGGGCGGCGGCCGCACTGGCCCTGGACGCGCCGGTCGAGTGGGTGGCGGCCGGGGCGGTTCTCTGCGCATGCGGCAGCCTGGTCCTCATCGCCGTGCCGAGGCTCGTGGTGCGAGCAGCGCCCCACGCCGGGGCGGGGCCGGCGGGCCCGGTGCCGACAGGGCGGGCGGGGCCATCTGCCGGAGCACCGGGGCGCGTCGGGCGCGTCAGGACTGCCGGGCGTGCGGGAGCCCGCACCACGGTCGCTGCCGGGGCGCTGCTCTGCGCGGCGGCAGCGGCGACGGCGGCCGGGCTCCATGGCGCGGACGCCCGTACCGGTCCCGTCCCCGGGCTGGCCGAGGCGTACGCGCGCGTCGATGCGGAGGTGACCGTCACGTCCGATCCCCGGCAGACCAGGCCTCGGGTACGGGGCGACCACAGCACACCCGTGTCCCTGCTTCTGGATGCCGAGGTCGTCCGGCTGACCGCACCCGACGGCACGGTCACCCGGCTCCGCACCCCTGTCCTCGTCATGGTCGCCCCCGGGGAGGCGGCAGGGCGGTGGCAGCGCCTCCTGCCGTCGACCGGCCTCCGGGTCAGCGGCCGGCTCGCGCCACCTCGTCACGCGGGGGAGCGGATCGCCGCCGTGCTCAGTACCGCCGCGGACGACCCGCCCCGGGTCGTCTCGGAGCCCACTCTCCCTCAACGCACCGCCGGACAACTGCGGTCGGGCCTCCGGAAGGCGACGGACGGGCTCGCCGCCGACGCACGCGCGCTTCTGCCGGGGCTGGTCGTCGGCGACACCTCACGGGTCCCGCCCGACCTGCACGATGCCTTCAAGGCCACCGACCTCACCCATTTGCTCGCCGTTTCCGGTGCGAACCTCTCCATCCTGTTGTTCCTCCTCATCGGTCCACCGGGCTCGGCATCCCGCAGCGAACGCCGCGGTCTGGCACCCAGGCTGGGCATCTCCCTCCGGATGACCGCCCTGACCGGCGGCGGGATCGCCCTCGCCTTCGTGATCGTCTGCCGCCCCGAGCCGAGCGTCCTGCGCGCGGCTGCCTGCGGCCTGATCACCCTGCTCGCCATCGGGACGGGCCGGCGCAGATCGCTGATTCCCGCTCTGGCCGCGGCCGTTCTGCTGCTGGTGCTGTACGACCCGTGGCTGGCCCGCAGTTATGGGTTCCTGCTGTCCGTGCTCGCCACCGGGGCGCTTCTCGTCCTGGCCCCCAGGTGGAGCGGTGCTCTTCAGCGGCACGGGGTACCGGAGAGGCTCGCCGAGATGCTTGCCGCCGCCGGGGCCGCTCAGGCGGTCTGCGCGCCTGTGGTCGTGGTTCTCGCATCGAGGGTGAGCCTGGTGGCCATCCCGTGCAATCTGCTCGCCGAGTTCGCTGTGGCGCCCGCGACGGTGCTGGGGTTCGCCGCACTCGCCGTGGCCCCGGTGTCCATGGCGGTGGCCGAACTGCTGGCCGAGGCGGCGGGCTGGCCCGTCGGCTGGATCGCGTCCGTGGCCCGCACGGGGGCCGCTCTCCCCGGGGCGGAGGCCGACTGGCCGGGCGGATGGCATGGCGCGGCTCTCCTGGCCGTGCTCACGGCCCTGCTGGTGCTGTCTGCCCGGCGCCTCGCCCGTCACCCCTGGGTGTGCTCCGCAGCCGCGCTCCTGCTGGTGCTCGCCGTGCTGAGACCGGTGCCACTCACCCGGTTCATGACGGGGTGGCCGCCGCCCGGATGGGCGTTCGCCCTGTGCGACGTCGGACAGGGAGACGCCATGGTGCTCGCCGCGGGGGACGGCACGGGCGTGGTCGTGGACACCGGTCCCGAACCCCGCCTCGTGGACCGGTGTCTGCGGGATCTGGGCATCACCCGTGTGCCCCTTCTGCTGCTGACCCACTTCCATGCCGACCACGTACGCGGGCTGCCGGGCGTGCTGCGCGGCCGCGAGGTCGGTGCCGTCCAGACGACGAGCCTCGACCGACCGCCGGAGCAGGCGGCGTTCGTGCGGAGAACAGCCGCCGAGGCACGCGTCCCGATGGTCCGGGCCGTGCCGGGCGAGCGACGCCGTACGGGCCCGCTCGACTGGCAGGTGCTGTGGCCCGCCCCCGGCGCGCCGGGGGCCGCGCCCGCCTACGTGACCGAGGAGCCGAACGATTCCAGCGTCACCCTCCTCGTCCGGTCCGGCGGGCTGACCCTGCTCCTCCTGGGGGATCTCGAACCACCTGCGCAGCAAGGGGTGTTGCGCAGTCATCCCGCACTGCCCCGGGTGGACGTCCTCAAGGTCGCGCACCACGGCTCCGCCCACCAGGACACCGCGCTCCTGCACAGCGCCCGCCCGAGGCTCGCGCTGATCAGCTGCGGTGCGGACAATCCGTACGGTCATCCGGCGGCCCGTACGCTCGAAGCGCTCGAAGCGGCTGGGGCGAAGGTACTGCGCACGGACGTCCACGGTGCGATCGCGGTGTCGGGCGCCGGTGCGGACCTGCGTGCGGAAGGCCGCTCATGAACACGAAGTACGGCCGGCGCCCCGACCCGTCGGCGGGCCCGCTCCCGCCCCCGCTGCCGCCCCGGCCCTCGCTCCCGGGCCCGAGCCCGTACACGCTGTCGGGACGGCGCCGGCTGAAAGGCCGACGCCCGGTGTCAGATCGACGCCACCCGTCGGGACTACGCCCGGCGCCAGTTCGACGCCACCCGTCAGGCCGACGCCCGGTGTCAGACGAGCCAGGTGCCGTCGAGCATCAGGTCGCGCCCTGCCAGTTCGTTCGTCTCGCGCCACGCCTTGACGGTGTAGGGAGTGACCCGCAGATACACCCACGCGGGATGCTCGCGCACGTCCCAGTTGAGCTTCCCGGCGAACGCGTCGCCCGAATCGTCGGGGAGATCCGTCCCCTCCACGACCTCGGCCGTTCCCTCGATCAGCACCACATCACGGGTGTGCCCCAGCGTGATCCGGACCTGTCCGGCAGGAGTCACGTTGACCGCCGTCGGGTTGGTGCGCCGGGTGGCCAGCAGCAGCGTGTTCCGGTCCCACACGAAGGACAACGGCACCAGGCACGGCACACCGTCGGTCGAGGCCGTCGCCACCCAGAGGTCCTCGTCCTTCTCCAGGCGATCGAGTACGTCCTGCTTGCGCTGTTCCGGGTCGCGTGCCGGCTCTCGCTCCGTCATGGCCCACACGCTAGCCAGCAGCACAGGCCACCACATCCGTCGCCGGTCCTAGGCCCAGGGGCTCATGGCGCCGCCCGGCGTACCGCGACAGACTTCCCGCATGAACGAGGATCTTCCGCAGCCGGCCCACCCGCTCGCCCCTGCCCGGGTGGGCGCCTACCTGGAACGCATCGGTGCCGCCCGCCCCGTCCGTCCCGACGCCGAGGCCCTGCGAGAGCTGCAGGTCCGCCACCTGACGACCGTTCCCTTCGAGAACCTCTCGATCCACCTCGGCCAGGACATCGTCCTGGAGGAGGAGAGACTCGTCGACAAGATCGTCACGGACTGCCGCGGAGGCTTCTGCTACGAGCTCAACGGCGCCTTCGCCGCGCTCCTGCGCTGTCTCGGATTCCGCGTCACTCCGCTCCAGGCGCGGGTCTTCGGCGACGGCGGGCGCCTCGGCATCCCGTACGACCACGTCGCACTGCGCGTGGAGACCGACGACGGCACGGGACCGTGGCTCGCCGATGTCGGGTTCGGCGATCACGCGCTGTACCCAATCCAGTTGGACGTCCGCACCGAACAGGACGACCCCTGCGGCAGGTTCCGCTTCCGGGAGGCGCCGCAGGGAGACCTCGACCTGCTCCGCGACGGTTCCAGACAGTTCCGCCTGGATCTGCGACCACGCGTACTGGCGGACTTCCGGGCAGGGTCGTGGTACCACCGCACCTCACCGGACTCCCACTTCACCCGGTCCCTCATCTGCTCCCGGCGTACCGAGGACGGTCGGGTGACACTGCGGGACCACACGCTGATCACCACCGTGCGAGGCGAACGGCACGAGGAGGAGCTGGGCGGCGACGCGGAGGTGCTCGCCGCCTACCGCGATCACTTCGGGATCACTCTTGGTCAACGGCCCTCCAGGCGACCGCTCTGACTGCCTGACAGATCTGTGCCACGCGCGGACATCAACACCACGGACATCGACAACCAGGGCAATACGGGCCTACGGTCATACCTCTGTACAGCGGCACACAGGTGGGCACAGCTCGTCACAGCTCGGCACAACCCCCTCTGAGCTGCGGCGCTTGCCTCGAACGTAGCAACGATGATCGAATACGTATTCGTCGGCGGGCCGCTGTTCCGACAACGACGTCCGGCTGTCAGGGCCCGAGGTGAGAACCGCCCCTGGGGAGTACGCACATGTTCGGCCGTCGGCGAGGCAGAGGCAGCAGAACGAAGTCCGGCACCGCGCAGAGTGGCGCCGCATCAGGCCCCTCCCTGCCGCCCAACGCCGGAATGCTGAGCTGCCGGGTGCTGGACCCGGTGACCGAGCCCGTACGCCAGGCCGATTTCGTCGTCACCGACAGTGCGGGCAGAAGAGTGGTCGGCGGCGAGACGGACCCCTTCGGGAACCTGGTCGCCACGGTCCCGGCGGGCGACTACCGCCTGGGTGTCACGGCTGAGGGCTTCACCCCCTTCCACGGTCCGGTCACCGTGGCCGAGGGGGATCACGCGAACCTCGGCGACGTCTCCCTCCAGGTGGCCCGGCCGCCGCAACTCCCCGACCCGGGTGAATGGGAGATCGAGCCGACCCACACCCAGATCGGCTTCACCGCGCGTCATATCGGGATGGCCCGGATCCACGGCAGGTTCAACACCTTCGCCGGCGCCGTGCGGATCGCGGACCGCATGGAGGACTCCGCCATGCACGTCGTCATCGACGCCTCGTCGATCGACACGAACGTCCGGATGCGCGACGACCATCTGCGGTCCGGCGACTTCCTCGACGTCGAGCGCTTTCCGGCCCTCGAGTTCTACAGCGAGCGCTTCGTCCACCGCGGTGGCACACGCTGGGGTGTCACCGGAGCGCTCACCCTGCACGGGGTGAGCCGCACCATCACGCTGGACACCCAGTACCTCGGTCTGGGCAACGGCCTGGAGGGCGAGACCCGGGCCGCCTGCCGGGCGACCACCGAGCTGCACCGCGAGGACTTCACGCTCACCTGGCAGACGATGCTGGCCCGCGGCATCGCCGTGGTCGGACCGAGCATCAAGATCGAGATGGACATCCAGATCGTCCCCAAGGGCTGACGCGCACCCGAGTGCGGCCGTGGCTCCACGGGCCTCGCCCTACGGGACCTCGAGTCGTCTACGGGACCTCGAGCCATCCCTCGTACTCCGCGGCGAGCGCGTCGAGCGCCGCGGAGTCCAGCCGGGCCGCCGGGTCCTCCACGACCACCAGCCACTGGGCGTCCTCGGCGTCGTCCTCGCCGGCCAGGGCGTCCCGGACCAGCTGCGGCTCCTCGGTGACCCGGAACCGGTCGTGCAGTTCCCCCGCGACCTCCTCGGCCGTGTCCCGGTCGGGCAGCACCAGTACATGTCTCACGTCGCTCACCCGTTCATTCTCCGGTACGCCGGGGCCCGGGAGGTACGCCGAGGCCCGGGAGGTACTCCGGGCGCCTGCCCCGCGGCGGTGTCACAGGGCCGTGGGATGCTGGACCGCGATGGCCACCAGACGCAGTTCCACCGACGATCCGCTCGCCCCCGTCACGCTCGCCGTGGGCCAGGAAGACCTGCTCCTGGACCGTGCCGTGCAGCATGTGGTGGCCGCGGCACGCGCCTCCGACGCCGACACGGACGTCCGCGACCTCACCTCGGACCAGTTGCAGCCCGGTACGCTCGCCGAGCTCACCAGTCCCTCGCTCTTCGCGGAGCGGAAGGTGGTGATCGTGCGCAACGCGCACGACCTCTCCGCCGACACCGTCAAGGACGTCAAGGCGTACCTGGGCGCCCCCGCCGAGGAGATCACCCTCGTGCTCCTGCACGCGGGCGGAGCCAAGGGCAAGAGTCTCCTGGACGCGGTCCGGAAGGCCGGGGCGCGTGAGGTGGCGTGCCCCAAGACCACCAAGCCGGCCGAGCGGCTGTCCTTCGTACGGTCGGAGTTCCGGGCCCTCGGGCGCTCCGCGACCCCCGAGGCGTGCCAGGCCCTGGTGGACTCCATCGGCAGTGACCTGCGGGAGCTGGCGAGCGCCGTCTCGCAGCTGGTCGCGGATGTCGAAGGCACCATCGACGAGGCCGTCGTCGCCCGCTACTACACGGGCCGGGCGGAGGCCTCGTCCTTCACCGTCGCCGACCGTGCCGTCGAAGGGCGTGCGGCGGAGGCGCTGGAGGCGCTGCGGTGGTCGCTGTCCACCGGTGTCGCCCCCGTGCTGATCACCAGCGCCCTCGCGCAGGGTGTCCGGGCGATCGGCAAGCTCTCCTCGGCCCGGGGCGGACGCCCCGCGGACCTGGCCCGTGAGCTCGGCATGCCGCCCTGGAAGATCGACCGGGTCCGTCAGCAGATGCGGGGCTGGACACCCGACGGAGTGTCGGCGGCGCTGATCGCGGTCGCCGCGGCCGACGCGGGCGTCAAGGGCGGCGGGGACGACCCCGAGTATGCCCTGGAGAAGGCCGTGGTCGCCGTTGCCCGCGCGGCCCGCTCCGGCGGCCGCTGAGAGCGCGCCCCCGCGCGGCACGCTCCGGCGGCCGCTGAGAGCGCCCCCCGCGCGGCACCCTCCGGCGGCCACTGGGACACGCCACACCAGGGCGGCAGCCGACGTGCTCGAGAGGCGGGCCCCACCCACGGTCGTCCCCACGAACGAAGGCCCCGGCCGCCGTCCTGGGGAGAACGGTGGCCGGGGCCTTCGGTTCACGCTTGGTTGCGCCGCACCCGCGTGGCGAACGCAGGTTCGGTGTGCGGCGCGGGGTGCCGGTCAGGAGCGGGAGAGAGGGCCCGCTGGGTCCGTACCGGCGATCACATCAGTGGTTCAGCCCTGGAGGGCGGCAACCTTGAGCGCCAGCGCCGACTTCTTGTTGGCGGCGGCGTTCTTGTGGATGACACCCTTCGAGACAGCCTTGTCGAGCTGGCGCGACGCGTCACGGACGGCCACAGTGGCCTTCTCGACGTCACCGGCAGCGGCAGCCTCACGGGCCTTGCGGATCGAGGTCTTGAGCGAGGACTTGACGGCCTTGTTGCGCAGGCGCGCCTTCTCGTTCGTCTTGTTCCGCTTGATCTGGGACTTGATGTTCGCCACGAAAGAGCCTTTTCAGGTTCGTTGGATCTCCTATGTGCGCCACGCCGCTTCTGAGGGCCACGAGGCACAGCTGCCCACGGTAGCAGTCACCCTGGGACCGGCCCAAACCGGTCCCGGCCCCGCAGGCGTGGGACCATGGAGGCTACGTATCGATCCGTCCGACCCGACTTCGACCCGAGACACGGCGTCCGGCGTCTCAAGAATCAGGACCCTGCGTGCCCGCGACTCCTACCAACGTGCCCGAGCCGAGCCGTACCGACCCGGCGCTGATCCGCAATTTCTGCATCATCGCGCACATCGACCACGGCAAGTCGACTCTTGCCGACCGGATGCTCCAGCTGACGGGAGTGGTCGACCAGCGGCAGATGCGCGCCCAGTATCTCGACCGGATGGACATCGAGCGCGAGCGCGGCATCACCATCAAGTCCCAGGCGGTCCGTCTGCCGTGGGCGCCCACCGAGGGTGAGGACAAGGGCACGACCCACATCCTCAACATGATCGACACCCCGGGCCACGTGGACTTCACCTACGAGGTCTCCCGCTCCCTGGCGGCGTGCGAGGGCACCGTCCTCCTGGTCGACGCGGCCCAGGGCATCGAGGCGCAGACGCTGGCCAACCTCTACCTGGCGATGGAGAACGACCTCACCATCGTCCCGGTGCTCAACAAGATCGACCTGCCCGCCGCGCAGCCCGAGAAGTTCTCCGAGGAACTGGCCAACCTCATCGGCTGCCAGCCGGAGGACGTGCTCAAGGTCTCAGCGAAGACCGGTATCGGCGTGGACGCGCTGCTCGACCGGGTGGTCCGGGACGTCCCGGCCCCGATCGGCCAGGCCGACGCCCCCGCCCGCGCGATGATCTTCGACTCGGTCTACGACGCCTACCGCGGTGTCGTCACCTACGTCCGGGTCGTGGACGGCCAGCTCAACAAGCGCGAGCGCATCAGGATGATGTCGACGGGCGCCACCCACGAGCTGCTGGAGATCGGTGTCTCCTCCCCGGAGATGACCCCGGCCGACGGCATCGGCGTGGGCGAGGTCGGCTACATCATCACCGGTGTGAAGGACGTCCGGCAGTCCAAGGTCGGTGACACCATCACCTCCCTGAACAAGGGGGCGACCGAGGCGCTGGGCGGCTACAAGGACCCCAAGCCGATGGTCTTCTCGGGGCTCTACCCCCTGGACGGATCCGACTACCCGGATCTGCGCGAGGCCCTCGACAAGCTCCAGCTCAACGACGCCGCCCTGGTGTACGAGCCGGAGACCTCGGCCGCGCTCGGCTTCGGCTTCCGCGTGGGCTTCCTCGGCCTGCTGCACCTCGACGTCATCCGTGAGCGCCTGGAGCGCGAGTTCGGTCTGGAGCTCATCGCCACCGCCCCCAACGTGGTCTACCGCGTGGAGATGGAGGACGGCTCCGAGCACGTCGTGACCAACCCGAGCGAGTTCCCCGAGGGCAAGATCGACAAGGTGCACGAGCCGGTCGTCAGGGCCACGGTCCTGGCGCCCAGCGAGTTCATCGGCGCGATCATGGAGCTCTGCCAGAACCGGCGCGGCACCCTGCTCGGCATGGACTACCTCTCCGAGGACCGGGTCGAGATCCGCTACACCCTGCCGCTCGCCGAGATCGTCTTCGACTTCTTCGACCAGCTGAAGTCCAAGACCCGCGGCTACGCCTCGCTCGACTACGAGCCCACGGGTGAGCAGTCCGCCCAGCTCGTCAAGGTCGACATCCTGCTGCACGGCGACAAGGTCGACGCCTTCTCGGCGGTCACGCACAAGGACAAGGCGTACGCGTACGGTGTCCGGCTCGTCGCCAAGCTGCAGAAGCTCATCCCCCGGCAGAACTTCGAGGTGCCGATCCAGGCGGCCATCGGCTCCCGGGTCATCGCCCGTGAGACCGTCCGCGCCATCCGCAAGGACGTCCTCGCCAAGTGCTACGGCGGTGACATCTCCCGTAAGCGGAAGCTGCTGGAGAAGCAGAAGGAAGGCAAGAAGCGGATGAAGATGGTCGGCAACGTGGAGGTGCCGCAGGACGCGTTCATCTCCGTCCTGTCGACCGACGAGTCGGCCGGCGAGGGCAAGGCCAAGAAGTAGCCCCCGCCCGGGCGGGGGGCACGGCCGAGAAGCAGTCCCCGCCCGGTGAGGGGTGAGGTCGGGGAGCGGCGCCTCGCCCCCGTCCGGCCCGGACCACCCTGCAGTACGTTTCCGGACGTACCCGGGAGTAGCCCAACTGGCCCCTGTGTCGCGGACATCCGCCGCACAGGGGCCCGGTTCGTTATCAAGCGGCGGCCTGTTGCCTCTTACGTGACGGTCCCGCGCGCTCTACTCTGATCACCACCCGTTAGTTACTCGCCAGTTAAACAAGCAGGCCGAGCGGGCACGAGAAGCAGGACATACAAGCAGCAGCACCCATAAGCCGGTCGTAGCAATGCCGCAGGCCCGGAGGACGTCGTGAGCGACACACAGACCTTGATCGATAGCCGACCGCCCTCCGTGGCGACCCTGTTCATCGACCGGGTGAAGGCCACCCCGGACGGAGAGGCCTACCGCTTCCCGGTGCCGGCCGCCTCGGGGCAGGGCCCGGACGAGTGGAAGTCGCTGACCTGGGCGCAGGCCGCCGACAGGGTCAACGCCATCGCCGCCGGTCTGATCGGGCTGGGTGTGCTGCCGGAGGAGCGTGTCGCGCTCGCCTCCTCCACCCGCGTCGAGTGGATCCTCGCCGACCTCGGGGTGATGTGCGCGGGTGCCGCGACGACGACGGTCTACCCGTCGACGAACACCGAGGAGTCCGCCTTCATCCTGGCCGACTCCGACAGCCGTGTGCTGATCGCCGAGGACGCGGCGCAGCTGGCGAAGGCCCGGGAGAACCGGGACTCGCTGCCGGACCTGGCCCATGTCGTCGTCATCGACCCGGCCGGCGCCGGTCCCGTGGAGGGTGATCCCGAGGGCTGGGTCCTCACGCTGGCCGAGCTGGAGGCCCGGGGCGTCGCGTACCTGGCCGAGCACCCGGACGCGATCACCGAGCGGGTCGCGGCCATCACGGCGGACCAGCTGGCGACCCTGATCTACACCTCGGGCACCACCGGCCGCCCCAAGGGCGTACGGCTGCCGCACGACAACTGGTCGTACATGGCCAAGGCGACCGTCTCCACCGGGATGATCAACTCCGACGACGTGCAGTACCTCTGGCTGCCGCTCGCCCACGTCTTCGGCAAGGTCCTCACGTCCGGCCAGATCGAGGTCGGCCACGTCACCGCGGTCGACGGCCGCGTCGACAAGATCATCGAGAACCTCCCGGTGGTCCGGCCGACCTACATGGCGGCCGTGCCCCGCATCTTCGAGAAGGTCTACAACGGAGTCGCCGCCAAGGCGCGGGCGGGCGGCGGGGCCAAGTACAAGATCTTCCAGTGGGCGGCGGAGGTGGCCCGCGAGCACGCGAAGGTCTCGCAGGACAACTTCCGGCGCACGGGCAGGGCCTCCGTCCCCTTCGCCCTCGGGGCCAAGCACAAGGTCGCCGACACCCTCGTCTACGCGAAGATCCGGGAGGCCTTCGGAGGCCGTCTCCGCGCCTGCATCTCCGGCTCCGCCGCGCTCGCCCCCGACATCGGCCTCTTCTTCTCCGGCGCGGGCATCCACATCCTGGAGGGCTACGGCCTCACCGAGTCCAGCGCCGCCTCCTTCGTGAACCCGGGCGAGGCCTACCGCACCGGCACCGTCGGCAAGCCGCTCCCCGGCACCGAGGTCCGGATCGCGGACGACGGCGAGATCCTGCTGCGCGGCCCCGGCCTCATGGAGGGGTACCACCGGCTTCCCGAGAAGACCGCCGAGGTGCTGGAGTCCGACGGCTGGTTCCACACCGGCGACATCGGCGAGCTCTCCCAGGACGGTTACCTGCGGATCACCGACCGCAAGAAGGACCTGATCAAGACGTCCGGTGGCAAGTACATCGCCCCGGCGGAGGTCGAGGGCCAGTTCAAGGCGGTGTGCCCGTTCGTCTCCAACATCCTGGTGCACGGCGCGGACCGTAACTTCTGCACCGCCCTCATCGCCCTCGACGAGCCGACCATCCTCGGCTGGGCGAAGGAGAACGGCCTGGGCGGCAGGCCGTACGCCGACGTGGTCGCCTCCCCGCAGGCCGTGGAGCTCATCGAGGGCTATGTGAAGCGGCTCAACGAGGGGCTCCAGCGCTGGCAGACCATCAAGAAGTTCCGGCTGCTCCCGCGTGACCTCGACATCGAGCACGGTGAGCTGACACCCAGCCTCAAGCTGAAGAGGCCCGTCGTCGAGCGCGAGTACAAGGACCTCATCGAGGACATGTACGCGGGCTCCCGCGAGGCGTAGACGCCCCAGGAGCACGTCGGAGCGGGGCCGGTGGGCGCGGGTGCGCCCACCGGCCCCGCCGCCGTTCCTGTTCGACTCCGGCCACTTGCGTCACTCGGCGCTTATGGGCACGCCCGGTCTGTCACTCTGTCGGGATACGTCAGCGGCGTTTCGCGAGACTGTCAGGAGCCGCACCGTGGGGCCCATTCCCTTGCAGCGGGACATCGTTCAGCGTCCCGGCACCGTCGTCGCAGGTCAGGCCGAGGGTGGGCGTCCGGTCGCGCGCACGAGCCTGCCCGGTATCCCGCAGGCGTCGGCCGCCGCCCGCAGATTCGTCCGGGCGGCGCTCGGCGACTGGACGGGCCTCGGTCTGCCGTCCACCGGCGAGTTCGGCGAGCGGCTCACCGACGACGCGCTGACAGTGGCCAGCGAGCTGGTCACCAACGCGGTCGTGCACGCCGGTACGACGGTCGAGCTCCTCCTCAGGCTGGAGGACTCGGCCGGACCCGAGCCGGCCGCCCTGGTGCTGGAGATCACCGACCACCACCCTGCCCGGTCGGTGCGCGACGGCCGTGCCGAGCGGCCCGACCCCGCCGAGTACGGCCGGGGGCTTCAGCTCGTCGCCACGCTCGCCGAGTCCTGGGGCATCACCTACCGCACCGGGCTCAAGACCGTCTGGGCCCGGCTCCTCGGCGACGACCGCTACGGCATGCCCGACGTCCAGGCGGCCGACGGCGTCACCCGCGGGCGCGGCCCGCACACCGGCGGGACCGTCACCCCGGCGGCCGGACACGCCGCACGCGACGACGCGGAGTGGGCAGGGCGGGGCGGGCCCGCCTTCCTGGCCGAGGCGTCCGGTCTCCTCGCCGGCCAGCTCGACGAGGACCTGGTGGCCTCGACGGCGGGCCCGCTCCTGGTGCCCCGGCTCGCCGACTGGTGTGCGATATGGCTGGAGAGCGAGGGCGGCGGCCCTGCGGCGTTGCCCCGGCTCGCCGGCGTCTGGCACAGCGACGAGGCGCGGACCGCGCTGCTGCGGCCCGCGCTGGAGAAGGAGCCGCTCCGCTTACCCGGGAGCGTCGGTACGGGCCCGGTGCCCATGCCCTGGCCCGGAGGCGCCGCGGCGGGGCGCGGGGACGGCACGGGGGCCGCTCTCGCCCACCGCATCATCTCGGGCGGGCGGACGCTGGGGGCGGTCCTCGTGGGCCGCGAGGGCACCGACCACATCCCCGACGAGGTCGCCGTCCTCCTCGCGGACTTCGTGCGCCGGGTCGGCCTCGCGGTCGGCGCCGCCCGCGCCTACACCCGCCAGGCCACGATCAGCCGCATCCTCCAGCGCGGCCTGCTCCCCAGCAAGGTCGCCGAGATACCCGGGGTCACCAGCGCGCTCGTGTACGAACCCGGGGACGACGGCGTGGTCGGCGGCGACTTCTACGACCTGTTCCCTTGCCCCGGCGGCCGCTGGTGCTTCGTGCTCGGAGACGTCCAGGGCAGCGGCCCCGAGGCCGCCGTCGTCACCGGTCTCGCACGCCCCTGGCTGCGCCTGCTGTCCCGGGAGGGCTTCCGCGTCGGCGAGGTCCTCGACCGCCTCAACCGGCTCCTCCTGGACGACGCCATGGAGGCGGCGGAGGCCGCGGCCCTCATGGTCGCCGCGGCCGGCGGCCAGCAGCTCCAGGACGGCGGACAGATGCAGGACGGCTCGCAGTCCCGCTTCCTCTCCCTGCTGTACGGCGACCTCGTGCCGCTCCCCGACGGCGGTGTGCGCTGCACCGTGGCGAGCGCGGGCCATCCGCTCCCGCTGCTGCTGCGCCCCGACGGCTCCGTACGGCCGGCCGCCGAGTCCCAGGTGCTGCTCGGGATCGTCGAGGACGTCGCGTACGGGAGCCAGAGCTTCGACCTGGAACCCGGCGACAGCCTGCTCTGTGTCACCGACGGGGTGACGGAGCGGCGCTCGGGGCGGCTCATGTTCGACGACGGCGACGGCCTGGCGCGGGTCCTGGCCGGCTGCGCGGGGCTTCCGGCCGCGGGGATAGCCGACCGCATCAAGCGGGCCGTCCACACCTTCGCCGAGCGCCCGCCCGACGACGACCTGGCCCTGCTGGTGATCCAGGTCGACGAGGACCGGCACACGGATGTGCGGGGCAGCTCCGTCGGCGAGTGACAATGGACGGTATGCCTTCCGTACTGCCCGATGGTGAGCCCGTGCCCGACGACGGGGCGCTGCCCCGCCACGCCCTGGAAGGCGCCGCCGGCCGGCCGCTCGGCTTCTACCTGCACGTGCCCTACTGCGCCACCCGCTGCGGCTACTGCGACTTCAACACCTACACCGCGACCGAGCTGCGCGGCTCCGGAGGCGCCCTCGCCTCCCGGGACAACTACGCGGCCCACCTCGTCGAGGAGGTGCGCCAGGCCCGCAAGGTGCTCGGCGACGACCCCCGGCCGGTCCGCACGGTCTTCGTCGGCGGCGGTACGCCGACGCTGCTGCCCGCCGCCGACCTCGTCCGGATGCTCGCGGCGATCCGGGAGGAGTTCGGGCTGGCCGAGGACGCCGAGATCACCACGGAGGCCAATCCGGAATCCGTGGATCCGGCGTACCTGGCGGCACTGCGGGAGGGAGGCTTCAACCGGGTCTCCTTCGGCATGCAGAGCGCCCGGAAGCACGTCCTGAAGGTCCTGGACCGCACCCACACCCCCGGCAGGCCCGAGGCCTGTGTCGCCGAGGCCCGCGAGGCCGGCTTCGAGCACGTCAACCTCGACCTGATCTACGGGACCCCCGGCGAGTCCGACGACGACTGGCGGGCCTCCCTGGACGCGGCGATCGGCGCCGGGCCCGACCACGTGTCGGCGTACGCGCTGATCGTCGAGGAGGGGACCCAGCTGGCCCGCCGCATCCGCCGGGGCGAGGTCCCGATGACGGACGACGACGTCCACGCGGACCGCTACCTGATCGCCGACGAGGCGATGGCGGCCGCCGGCTTCTCCTGGTACGAGGTGTCGAACTGGTCCCGTACGCCGGAGGGCCGCTGCCTGCACAACGAGCTGTACTGGCGCGGCGCCGACTGGTGGGGTGCCGGGCCCGGGGCGCACAGCCACGTCGGCGGGGTGCGCTGGTGGAACGTGAAGCACCCCGGCGCCTACGCGCAGGCCCTGGCAGAGGGCCGTTCGCCCGGCGCCGGCCGTGAGGTGCTCGGCGACGAGGACCGGCGGGTCGAGCGCATCCTGCTGGAGCTGCGCCTCGTCGAGGGCTGCCCGCTCTCGCTGCTGGCCCCCGCCGGGCTCGCGGCGGCGGGCCGCGCGGTGGCGGACGGGCTGCTGGAGCCCGGGCCGTACACCGAGGGCCGCGCCGTCCTCACCCTGCGCGGCCGGCTGCTGGCCGACGCCGTCGTGCGGGACCTGGTGGACTGACCCGGCGCGCCGGGGACGGGAGTCCCTACGGCACCGCGCACTCCGCGCGGGTGAGCGGCTCGCGGTCGCCCGCCGCCCGGCCGCACACGACCCGGCTCCGCGCGTTCGGCCCCGGCTGGGTCACCTCGACCACGTTCAGGCCGTGCACCTTCTGGTCGGCGTACGGGATCGTCCCCCGGAAGGTGATGGTCCCGGTCGGCATGTCGTGGAGGGCCACCGAGTAGAGCGTCGCCCAGGTCTCCGCCGCGCTCTGCGGGGTGTCGCCGCGGGTCGCGGCGGCGTAGAGGGCCGCCGTCGCCTGGTAGGAGATGACGGTCTGCCCGCTGGTGAAGAGCTTGTCCTCGTACGGGCGCTCCTTCGGCAGCGCGGGCACCTGCCGTCCCTCGGGGAGCAGCGACTGCAGGGCCTTGCGGGAGTCCGAGTAGAACGCCCGCCCACCGCCCCGGCTCATGGGCGCGAGGGCGCCGTAGTAGAGCGTGACCTTGTCCGCGAGCTTCGTCGAGTCGTCGAAGCGTGCCTTGGCCAGGTCGTCCCCGGTGAAGACCGTGATGGCCTTGTCCGAGCAGCCCGCGGTCTGTCCGAGGCCGGACATCAGCGTGTTGACGTCCTCGACCCGGCCGGCGAAGTACAGGGCGTCGGGCACGCGCTCCGCACCGCAGATCGCGTGCAGCGGTGTGTCGAGATTGGCGGAGCCGCCGTCCCTGGACAGGGAGTACTGGGTGTCGGCGGCCAGGGTGAAGCCGGTCCGCCTCAGCATCTCCAGGCCGACCTTGCGCTGTTCGGTGGTGTAGCGGTCCTTGTCCTCGTTGGCCACCTTCCTGGACAGCACGACCGCCTGCGGATCGTCCAGCCGGTCCGCCAGTTGCCCGGCGATCAGCCCGACGGCCTCCGCCTGTTCCTCGTCGGTCGCGGCGAGGCCGAAGTAGTTCGGGTAGGAGCGGGCCAGATCGCTGCCGGAGTTCGTGGTGTCCACCAGAGGAAGTCCGGCGCGCTGGAGGAGCCCGGTGGCGGCCGCGCTCTCCGTGGTGTTGCGGCCGAGGCCCACCACACCCACGACGGAGGGGTCCCGCCGGGCGACCTCCACGATCTTCCGGACCGCCGTGGTCTGCCGCAGCATGTCCTGGCCGCCGTTGGCCGTCAGGACCCGGAGCTTGACGGAACGATTCGCCGTGTCGTTGACGAACCTCTGGTGGAGATAGACACCGGTCAGTTCCTCCAGGCCCTTGCGGGTGTCCTCCCTGTTCGCGTCGGTGCCGGTGAGCGGGCCCGCGTAGACGACCGTGACCCGTGGCTCGTCCGCGCCGATGCCCGCGTTCTGCTCCCGTATCGCCTGCTCGATCCGCTCGAAGGTGACGCCCTCGCCCACCCCGTTCAGCTGCAGGGTGTTGCCCTCGGCGAACCGCACCTGCGGGACCGTCGCCACCCCGACGCACTCCTTGCCGCCGCTCGGGCCGGCCAGTCTGACCGCGTCCGTGCTGCGTCCGGCGAGCGGGCCGTAGCAGTACGTCTCCTTCCAGTGCTCGCTCCACAGGAAGGTGCCCAGCAGGGCGCAGACCAGCACCAGGGCCATGGCCTTCCCCGACATCACCCACCAGGCCCAGGTGCGGCGGACCCGGTGCGTGACGAGCTGGGCGTGCGCGTGCTCGTGGGTCAGCTGGCCGGTGGACAGCGGGAGCCGCAGCACCCAGGCCAGCCGGACGGCCGCCGCAGGCGCCTGGCCGACGCTCAGGTCGCCGACCCAGGCCTCGTACCGCGCGCGGGCTCCCGACCGCACGCCGCTGTGCGCGGGCGGCTCCGGGGGCAGCGGCGGGGTGCGCCGCATGATGCGGTCGGCGGGCAGGGACGCCAGGAGCAGCAGCGGGTCGACCTCGCTCCGCCGCGAGCGGACGTTGTTGATGGCGTTGATCAGCAGGATGCCGCCGTTGTCCTGGGTGGCGGTCGGCAGGAAGACCACCGGCGGGACCGTGCGCTTGGACCGCCGCCAGTCCAGTGCGTGCGGCCGGTAGCAGTCCAGCAGGTCCTCCAGCAGCGCCTGGACCCGCAGCTCCAGATGGAACTGACGCGCGTGCTCGACGCCCGCCCCCGCGTCGGCGACCCGCTCGGCGACGGCGGCGGCCCGCGCCCGGATCACCCGCCACGAACCGCTCGGTGAGAAGCGCGACCAGCCGTCCGACGGATACGCCGTGCTGGACGCGGCCAGCGACGAGGTCGTCGCCAGCCACCTGCTGGCCGGGCGCAGCCACAGCAGCGGCGGCGCCGCCCTGGTCACCAGCCGCACGACCGCGAGCCCGAGCAGGGCCGCGGCGGCGACCACGGCGGTGAGGAGCCAGCCGATCTCGCCCAGCAGCACGCTGAGCACGGCGATGAAGACGGCCCCCAGGAACGTCTCCGGCCGGACCGAGGCGCGCAGGGAGTCCCACCAGGTGCGACCCGACCGGCTGGCCCGCCAGCGCAGGCTGCCCAGCTGTTCGAGGATCCGGTCGTCGCGTTCACGGGCCGAACCCCAGTCCGGCTGCGCGACGACCGTGGCCGTGGCCTGCTCGATGGCGGCGAGCAGCCGGGAGCGGGGGAAGGCGAAGGGCTTGTACTGCGAGGTGCCCCGGGTCTCCCAGGGCCGCTCGGTGAGCGTCCGGACCATGGAGAGCGCCGCGTCGTACGGGGTGGCGCCGCGGCCCTCCACCAGCTTCACCGGGACCCGGCGCAGCTGGTTCGCCCGGTGCACCTGGTGGACGATCTGCTCGACCCGGCCGTCGATCTCCTGGCCGGCCGAAGCGTCCTCCGGCTGTGCCACGACCAGCGGCATCACCGGCCGGTTGACGCGGTACTGGTCGATCAGCTCCTGCATGAGGTGGAAGACGGCGGAGGCCGCCTCGTTCTCCGCACTGTCCCGCCACACTTCGCGCGTCATCCGGCCCCCCGTGCCTTCCCTGCCGCCTGCCCTGCGGTCACCCCTCAATAACGGATGGTGCGCGGGCGGCGCAGGTGTTCACGGGGATCGGTACCGGATCCTCCTCAACCCATCCGGTACATCAGGCAGGAAGGGTGACGAAGTCGATCAATTCCTCCACGCGGCCCAGGAGTTGCGGCTCCAGGTCCTTGTACGAGCCGACTCTGGAGAGAATGTGCTGCCAGGCCGCGCCGGTGTTCTCCGGCCAGCCCAGGGCCCGGCACACGCCCGTCTTCCAGTCCTGGCCGCGCGGCACCACCGGCCACCCCGGAATGCCCACGGACGACGGTTTCACGGCCTCCCAGACGTCGATGTACGGATGTCCCACCACCAGCACGTGTCCGTCGGTGACCTGAGCGGCGATCCGGGACTCCTTGGAGCCGGGCACCAGGTGGTCGACCAGCACGCCCAGCCGGGCGTCCGGGCCCGGCGCGAACTCCCGCACGATCGCGGGGAGGTCGTCGATCCCCTCCAGGTACTCCACCACCACGCCCTCGATGCGCAGGTCGTCACCCCAGACCCGCTCGACGAGCTCGGCGTCGTGCCGGCCCTCCACGTAGATCCGCCCCGCCCGGGCGACCCGTGCCCGCGCCCCGGGCACCGCCACCGAACCGGAGGCGGTCCGCGCGGGGCGGACCGGCGCGCCCGCCGACGGACGCACGAGCGTGACCACCTTCCCCTCCAGCAGGAAACCGCGCGGTTCCATCGGGAAGACCCGGTGCTTGCCGAAGCGGTCCTCCAGGGTGACCGTCGGCCCCTGGGCCGTCCTCTCGCACCGGATCACCGCCCCGCAGAAGCCGGTGACGGCCTCCTCGACGACCAGGTCGGGCTCGGCGGGGACCTCGGGGGCCGGGGCGGTCTTCTTCCACGGCGGAGTCAGGTCCGGCTGGTAGCTGCGCATGGCACGACGATAAACGGGGCCCCTTTCACGACACGCCGAAGCGGGAGGCCAGGTGATCGCGCTGCGCCCGTACGAACGCCGCGTCCACCACGGCCCCGTGGCCGGGCACGTACAGCGCGTCCTCGCCGCCCAGCTCCAGCAGCCGGTCCAGAGCGGCCGGCCAGTGCGAGGGGACGGCGTCGCGGCCCGCCTGCGGTTCGCCGGACTCCTCGACCAGATCGCCGCAGAGCACCACGACCGGGGAGCCCGGCACCAGCACCGCGAGATCATGGCCGGTGTGTCCGGGGCCCACGTTGGCCAGCAGCACCTGGAGCCCGCCGCCGAGATCGAGCGTCGACTCGCCGCTCACCTGGTGCCGCGGCGCCACCAGGGTGTCCGTGGCCGCGGCGGCGTCCGCCTCGCTCATCCCGTGCCGCAGCGCGTCCGCGCGCAGCTCCTCGGCGCCCCGCTCCAGCAGCTCCGCCGTACCGACCGCCCCGTGGACCGCCGCCCCGGAGAAGGCCGCGGTGCCCAGCACATGATCGAAGTGCGGATGGCTCAGTGCGATATGCGTCACCCTCCGGCCCAGCAGGGCCTCCGCCTGGGTCCGCAGCTCGGCCCCCTCCCGGAGGGTCGAACCCGTGTCGTAGAGCAGCGCGCCGTCCGCCCCCGCCACCAGTGCGACGGTGGCGTCCCAGACGGGAAGGCGCCGCCGTCCCGTACCGTTGCCCAACCGCTCCCAGCCGAACTCTTCCCAACAGACGTCCATACGGCGACGCTATCCGCAACGACCTGCGCATCCCCGCGACGGCGTGGCCGGTCGCCCTTGCCCCGGGACCACCTCGCCCCCGTACACTGACCGGGGGGATTGCTGGCACTCGAACGCACAGAGTGCCAGGCAGAAGCCGAAGGACCACAGCTGGAGGTGTGCGCGGTGCTCAGCGAACGCAGACTCGAAGTGCTGCGCGCCATCGTCCAGGACTATGTCGGCACCGAGGAGCCCGTCGGCTCCAAGGCGCTCACGGAGCGGCACAGCCTCGGGGTCTCCCCGGCGACCGTGCGCAACGACATGGCGGTGCTGGAGGACGAGGGCTTCATCGCCCAGCCGCACACGAGTGCGGGGCGCATTCCGACGGACAAGGGTTACCGTCTCTTCGTCGACAAGCTCGCGGGCGTCAAGCCCCTGTCGTCGCCGGAGCGCCGGGCCATCCAGAATTTCCTCGACGGCGCGGTCGACCTCGACGACGTCGTGGGCCGCACGGTCCGGCTGCTGGCGCAGCTGACCAGGCAGGTCGCCGTCGTGCAGTACCCCTCGCTGACCCGGTCGACCGTGCGGCACGTGGAACTGCTGTCACTGGCCCCGGCCAGACTGATGCTCGTCCTGATCACGGACACGGGCCGGGTCGAACAGCGTATGATCGACTGCCCTGCACCGTTCGGTGACACGTCACTGGCCGATCTCCGGGCCCGGCTCAACAGCCGGGTCGTCGGACGACGGTTCGCGGACGTCCCGCGGCTCGTGCAGGATCTGCCGGAGTCCTTCGAGGGCGAGGACCGGGGAACCGTGTCGACGGTTCTCTCCGTCCTTCTCGAGACCCTGGTCGAAGAGACGGAGGAGCGGCTGATCATCGGCGGCACCTCCAACCTCACCCGTTTCGGACACGACTTCCCTGTGATGATCCGGCCGGTGCTGGAAGCGCTGGAGGAGCAGGTCGTGCTGCTGAAACTGCTCGGTGAGGCAACGGATTCGGGCATGACCGTACGGATCGGGCACGAGAACGCCCACGAGGGCCTCAACTCCACGTCCGTCGTCGCGGTCGGCTACGGTTCGGGCGACGAGGCAGTCGCCAAACTCGGCGTGGTCGGACCGACCCGCATGGACTACCCCGGAACGATGGGAGCGGTACGCGCAGTGGCACGTTACGTCGGACAGATCCTGGCGGAGTCGTAAGTGGCCACGGACTACTACGCCGTACTCGGCGTGCGCCGCGACGCCTCTCAGGACGAGATCAAGAAGGCATTCCGGAGGCTCGCCCGCGAGCTGCACCCGGATGTCAACCCGGATCCGAAGACCCAGGAGCGGTTCAAGGAGATCAACGCCGCTTACGAGGTGCTGTCGGACCCGCAGAAGAAGCAGGTCTACGACCTCGGCGGCGACCCGCTGTCCGCCTCGGGCGGAGGTGGCGCGGGCGGATTCGGACAGGGTGGCTTCGGCAACTTCTCCGACATCATGGACGCGTTCTTCGGCACGGCGTCGCAGCGCGGACCCCGTTCGCGCACCCGGCGCGGCCAGGACGCGATGATCCGCCTGGAGATCGACCTCTCCGAGGCGGCCTTCGGCACGACCAAGGACATCCAGGTCGACACGGCGGTCGTCTGCACGACCTGCAGTGGCGAGGGCGCCGCACCCGGCACCTCCGCGCAGACCTGTGACATGTGCCGCGGCCGTGGCGAGGTCTCCCAGGTCACCAGGTCCTTCCTCGGCCAGGTCATGACCTCGCGGCCCTGCCCGCAGTGCCAGGGCTTCGGCACGGTCGTGCCGACCCCGTGCCCCGAGTGCGCCGGTGACGGACGCATCCGCTCGCGGCGCACCCTCACCGTGAAGATCCCCGCCGGTGTCGACAACGGCACCCGGATCCAGCTCGCGGGCGAGGGCGAGGTCGGCCCCGGCGGCGGCCCCGCCGGCGACCTGTACGTCGAGATCCACGAGCTCTCGCACGCCGTGTTCCAGCGGCGCGGCGACGATCTCCACTGCACGGTCACCATCCCGATGACCGCCGCGGCGCTCGGCACCCAGGTGCCGCTGGAGACGCTCGACGGTCTGGAGGAGATCGACATCAGGCCGGGCACCCAGTCCGGACAGTCGGTCCCGCTGCACGGGCGGGGCATCACGCACCTGCGCGGCGGCGGGCGGGGCGACCTGATCGTGCACGTCGAGGTCATGACCCCGACGAAGATGGACCCGGAGCAGGAGCGCCTCCTGCGGGAGCTGGCCCAGCTGCGCGGCGAGGAGCGGCCCACGGGTCAGTTCCAGCCGGGACAGCAGGGGCTGTTCTCCCGCCTGAAGGACGCCTTCAACGGCCGCTGAGCCTCCCGCGGCACCGTCCGCGAACCCCGTCACCGCACCGCCCGCCGGCTCGTACCGGCGGGCGGTGCGGTGCGTGCGGCGGCCCGTCCGCCGTGTGAAAGGGCTGATTCGGCACGATCCGCCGGACGTGGCACGATGCGGTCATGTCCTTGGCGCTGACCGGTCTCTGCCGCTACCCGATCGTGCAGGCCCCGATGGCGGGCGGCACGTCCCGCCCGGAGCTCGCCGCGGCCGTCGGCGAGGCCGGGGGGATCGGCTTCCTCGCCGCCGGGTACAAGACGGCGGACGGCATGTACAACGAGGTGAAGCAGCTCCGGAGGGCGACCGCCCGGCCGTTCGGCGTCAACCTCTTCATGCCGCAGCCGCTGGTCGCCGACCCGGGCGCCGTCGAGATCTACCGCGACCAGCTCGCCGGCGAGGCCACCTGGTACGGGACGCCCCTCGGCGACACGGACGCCGGCGGCGACGACGGCTACGAGGCCAAGGTCGCGATCCTGCTGGAGGACCCCGTGCCTCTGGTCTCCTTCACCTTCGGCTGCCCCACCCGTGAGGTCCTCGACGCGTTCGCCGCCGCCGGCACGCTCACCGTCGTCACGGTCACCTCGGCCCAGGAGGCGCGGAACGCCCGGTGGGCGGGCGCCGGCGCGCTCTGCGTCCAGGGCACCGAGGCGGGCGGCCACCAGTCCACGCACCGCGACGACCCGCAGGGCGGTCTCACCGGCACCGGGCTGCTCGCCCTGGTCGCCGAGGTCCGCGCCTCCGTGGACCTCCCGGTGATCGCGGCCGGCGGACTGATGCTCGGCTCCCAGATCACGGCCGTCCTGGCGGCCGGTGCCGACGCGGCCCAGCTCGGCACGGCGTTCCTGCCCTGCCCCGAGTCGGGGGCCCACCCGCTGCACAAGCAGGCCCTGACCAACCCGCTGTTCGTGACCACGACCCTGACCCGGGCGTTCTCCGGCCGCCCCGCGCGCGGGCTGGTCAACCGGTTCGTGCGGGAGCACGGCCCGTACGCCCCGGCCGCGTACCCGCAGGTGCACCAGATGACCAGCGGGCTGCGCAAGGCGGCAGCGAAGGCCGGGGACGCCCAGGGCATGGCCCTGTGGGCGGGCCAGGGCCACCGGCTGGCGCGGGAGCTGCCCGCCGGCGAGCTCGTCGGCCTGCTCGCCGCCGAGATGGAAGCCGCGCGTGCGGCAGTGAGTGTGAGGAGTGCCCAGTGACGGCACCGGTCTTCGTCGTCGAACAGCTGCCCGGCGGAACGGAGTTCGTCCTGGACGGCCCCGAAGGGCGGCACGCCGTCTCGGTTCGGCGGCTGAACCCCGGTGAGGACGTCGTCCTCACCGACGGGCGGGGCCACTGGGCGGAAGGCGTCGTGCGGGCGGCGGAGGGCAAGGACCGGCTCCTCGTCACCGGCCTGGAGTCCGTCCGCGAGGAGCCCGCCCCCGCGCCCTTCATCACCGTCGTCCAGGCGCTGCCCAAGGGCGACCGGGGCGAGCTCGCCGTGGAGACGATGACGGAGACCGGCGTCGACGCGATCGTGCCCTGGCAGGCCGCGCGCTGCATCACGCAGTGGAAGGGGGACCGCGGGCTCAAGTCCCTCACGAAATGGCGCAACACGGCTCGCGAGGCCGGCAAGCAGTCGCGCCGGGTGCGCTTCCCCGAGGTGGCGGAGGCCATGACGACCAAGCAGGTCGCCGCGCTGCTGGCCGGGGCGGACTTCGCGGGCGTCCTGCACGAGGACCGGGACACCGCCGGCGAGCCGCTGGCGACCGCCGCCCTCCCCGCCACCGGCACGATCGTGCTCGTCGTGGGCCCGGAGGGCGGGGTGTCGCCCCAGGAGCTGGCCGCCTTCGCCGATGCGGGAGCGCCGCCGTACAGGCTCGGCCCCAGCGTGCTGCGCACCTCGACCGCGGGGACGGCCGCGGTCGCCCTGCTGCTGGGGCGTACCGGGCGCTGGAGCTGAGGGCCGCCCGGCGGCCGACCACCGCAGGAGCCGAGGGCCGCCCGCCCCGGCCGCCCGCCCCCGTAGCCGAGGGCCACCCGGCCCGCACCGGGCGCCGGAGGCCCGGGCGCCGCCGCGGCCGGATAGCATGCCCGAGTACGGATCACGAGGACCGAGCGACCGAGGAGGCCGGGCCATGGCGGGAGAGCCGCAGACCGACTGCCTGTTCTGCAAGATCGTTACAGGGGACATCCCGGCGACCGTCGTCCGCGAGAGCGAGACGACCGTCGCCTTCCGCGACATAAATCCCCAGGCCCCGACCCACGTCCTGGTCATCCCCAAGGCGCACTACCCGGACGCCGCCGCACTCGCCGCCGCCGAACCGCAGACCGCCGCGGACGTGCTGCGCGAGGCCGGTCTGGTCGCCGCCGACGAGAAGATCACCGAGAGCGGCTACCGCATCGTCCTCAACACCGGTGCGGGCGCCGGGCAGACCGTCTTCCACGCGCACGCCCACGTCCTGGGCGGGCGCGGGATGCAGTGGCCCCCCGGCTAGGCAGGCCGCACCCGTGTCCGTACGAGAACTCGTGGTCCTCGGCACCGCGAGCCAGGTGCCGACCCGGCACCGCAACCACAACGGCTATCTCCTGCGGTGGGACGGCGAGGGCATCCTCTTCGACCCGGGCGAGGGAACCCAGCGCCAGATGCTGAGGGCGGGCGTCGCCGCGCACGACATCAACCGGATCTGTGTCACCCACTTCCACGGTGACCACGCGCTGGGACTGGCCGGCGTGATCCAGCGGATCAACCTCGACCAGGTCCCGCACCCCGTCACCGCCCACTTCCCGGCGAGCGGACAGCACTTCTTCGACCGGCTGCGGTACTCCACCGCCTACCGCGAGTCCGTCGAGCTGACCGAGGCCCCGGTCTCCGCCGACGGCGTCCTCGCCACCACCGGGGCGTACACCCTCGACAGCCACCGCCTCTCGCACCCCGTCGAGTCCTACGGCTACCGCCTCACCGAGCCCGACCGGCTGCGCATGCTGCCGGAGAGACTGGCCGAGCACGGCATCGGCGGGCCGGACGTCGGGCGGATCCAGAGGGACGGCGTCCTGCGCGGCATCCCGCTGGAGGAGGTCTCCGAGCCCCGCCGCGGGCAGCGCTTCGCGTTCGTCATGGACACCCGGCTCTGCGACGGCGCGTTCGCACTCGCCGAGGGATGCGACATGCTGGTCATCGAGTCGACGTTCCTCGACGAGGACGGCCGGCTCGCCGCCGACCACGGTCACCTCACCGCCGGCCAGGCGGCCCGGGTGGCGAAGGAGTCGGGCGTACGGCACCTCGTGCTGACGCACTTCTCCCAGCGCTACACCGACCCGGAAGCCTTCGAACGGCAGGCCAGGGCAGCCGGCTTCGAAGGTGAACTGACCATCGCCCAGGACCTGATCAGGGTCCCGGTACCCACCCGCCACACGTAACGTAACGAGAACCCCGTGCACCTCCCCAAAGCCGAACTCCACCTCCACATCGAGGGGACCCTCGAACCCGAGCTGGCCTTCGCCCTCGCCGCACGCAACGGCGTGGACCTGCCCTTCGCGGACACCGAAGAGCTGCGCAAGGCCTATCTGTTCGAGGACCTCCAGAGCTTCCTCGACCTGTACTACGCCCTGATGGCGGTGCTGCGCACCGAGGAGGACTTCGCCGAGCTGGCCGACGCCTACCTCGCCCGCGCCGCCGCCCAGGGAGTCCGGCACGCCGAGATCTTCTTCGACCCGCAGGCCCACACCGACCGGGGCGTCCCGATCGGCACCGTCATCGAGGGGCTCGGCAGGGCGCTGGACCGCAGCGAGGAGACGCACGGCGTCTCCACCCAGCTGATCATGTGCTTCCTGCGCGACAAGTCCGCCGAGTCGGCGCTGGAGACGCTGGAGGCCGCGAAGCCGTACCTGCGCCGCATCAGCGGCATCGGCCTCGACTCCGCGGAGGTCGGCCACCCGCCCGCGAAGTTCCGCGAGGTGTACGCGGCGGCCACGTCCCTGGGCCTGCGCAAGGTCGCCCACGCCGGAGAGGAGGGCCCGCCGGAGTACATCCGGGAGGCCCTGGACGTCCTCGGCGTCGAGCGGATCGACCACGGTCTGCGCTGCATGGAGGACCCGGAGCTGGTGGACCGGCTGGTCTCCGAACGGATCCCGCTGACGCTGTGTCCGCTCTCGAACGTGCGGCTGCGCGCCATCGACGTCCTGGAGCAGCACCCCCTGCGGGCCATGATGGACGCGGGTCTGCTCTGCACGGTGAACTCCGACGACCCGGCCTACTTCGGCGGATACGTCGGAGACACCTTCCACGCCGTGCACGAGGCGCTCGGACTGGACCAGGAGCACCTGCGCACCCTGGCCCGCAACTCCTTCGAGGCGGCCTTCCTCGACCACGACGAGGAGCGCAGGGCGCGCTACCTCTCCGAGGTCGAGGCGTACGCGTTCGACTGACCGGCACCTCCGGCCGGTCCCGCCGTACGGAACGCGCTCCGCACCAGCCGCCTGCGCCGCAGCGCCGGCACGCTGATCTCCGCCACCGCCTGCTCCGGCGCGCCCAGCTTGGGCACCGCGCCGGACAGGCTGTTGGTGGTGGCGGCGAGCAGTGCCGCCGGTGCACCGCCCCTGCGCCGGACGGAACCCGGGACCAGCGGGCGTCCGCCGGTGTGCAGGGCCACGGCGGTGACGGGGGCCGCGACCAGGAGCGTGGCGGCCCCCAGGATCAGGCCCATCACGGCGTAACCCGCCTGCTCGGAGAGCACGCTGCCGAGCAGGGGGCCGCAGGCCGTACCGACGGAGGACGCCGAGCCGGCGAGGACCGCCCAGCGGCCGCGCACGTCCAGCGAGGCCGCCAGACCGATCAGGTAGGACAGGACCACCGGGTAGAAGGTGTTCCACGCGATCTCGCCCGTCGCGAACGACCCCAGGTCGTCGGCGGAGGAGCTGAGCACGATGCTCCCGGCGATGATCATCGTGCCGAGACCGATCGGCACCGCGCGCCCGAGCCGGGCGCCCAGCATCCCGGCTCCCATGACGCCGAGCAGTCCCGCCCCCAGCGCGGCGGCGAACACGGCGCCGATGGTGACCTCCGAGAGACCGACCTGGACGGCGCCGATGCTGCTGCTCACACCCCACAGGGCGTTCTGCGCCATGGACCAGACGAGCATGCCGCCCGCCAGCACGAGCCCCGACCGCCGGTGCGGCAGCCGTCCCTGGACCGATGACGTCCCGCTGACGGGCGCGGGGCCTCCCAGCCGGGAGGTGGCGGGCCAGACGAGCAGGGCGACCAGCGCGATGGAGGCGAACGGAAGCCGGTGCCCGCCGCTCAGGTGAGGAATCGTCAGGTAGAGGGCTCCCGCCGTCGCCGAGACGCTGAGCAGCCCGAGCGACGAGGTCCGGTGCGGATCGTGCTGTGCCGCGATGCCCGACGCGGCGACGGCGGTCGCCGCGCCCGAGCCGAAGCCGCCGACCACGACGCCCGCGACGACGAGCGGCACCGAGGTGGTCAGTGCCGCACAGCCGTAGCCGAGCGTGGCGAGCAGCAGTCCCGCACGCGCCGGTCTCCGCGAGCCGTATCTCTCGACGCGTCCGGCCAGCGCGAAGCCGGCCGACGCCGAGCTGACGAGGAGGGCGCTGCCGACCAGACCGGCCTGGGCCGAGCTCAGCCCCAGATAGGTGCTGAGGCGGCCGACGATGGTGGGGAGCAGATAGGCGGCGAGGTAACCGGCGGTGAACACGGCGACCAGGGGCCACGCGGCGCGAGGGCGCGAGGACATGGGCGTTCCTGAAGACATGCCAGAGGAGGCAGAAGAAGGCAGGGGAGGGCGGAGCGGGGTACGGCGAATCAAGGCAGGGGAGGGTACGGCGGGAAATGCGGGAGAATGCGGGAGAAGCGGCACTCGTCGTCCACTGTCCCGAACGGTGCTCGCGGGGCAATTTGTATCAAGCGCGCCCAGGCGACGGAAAGTCGACTCGATGTGATCTGGGTCACGTTGAGGTTTATGCGGGATCGAGCCGGGTAGCTGCGCATGTTTATGCAGGTGGGAGTGAGTGTGCGCGCTGCGGCGCGGACCCTCCGGAAGCGGGAACGAATCCGGCACACTGGCCGGATCTCGCACTGTTCAGATCTGCCACGGCCCGGGGAGCGCACGGTGAGTACAGCTGATCCAGTCATCGACCCGCTGCTCGGGCTGCGTGCCCCGCAGGACCCGGCCTGCGACGTCTTCCTGACCGGCACGGTCTTCCTGGACATCATCTTCACCGGGCTGGACAGCGCCCCGGTGCGCGGGACCGAGTCCTGGGCCCGGGGGATGGGCTCCAGCCCCGGAGGCGTCGCCAACATGGCGACCGCGCTGGCCCGGCTCGGCCTGCACACCTCGCTGGCCGCCGCGTTCGGTGACGACCACTACGGCGAGTACTGCTGGGACGCCCTCGAACAGGGCGAGGGCATCGACCTGTCCATGTCGCGGACGGTCCCCGGCTGGCACTCACCCGTCACCGTCTCCATGGCGTACGAGGGCGAGCGCACCATGGTCTCGCACGGACACGAGGCCCCCGCCCCCGCCCCTTCCGCGGTGCCCGGGCGCACGCTCCCGCACTGCCCGCCGCGCGCCCGCGCAGCCGTCGCCTCGCTGACCCCGGGCCGCAGCGAACCCTGGGTCGCCGCGGCCGCGCGGAACGGCGCGACGGTCTTCGCCGACGTCGGCTGGGACGAGACGGGCCGCTGGGACCTGGACGCCCTGCCCGACCTCGGGCACTGCCTGGCCTTCCTGCCCAACGCCGAGGAGGCGATGCGCTACACCCGCACCGACTGCCCCCGTGCCGCCGCCCACGCCCTGGCCGAGCGGGTGCCCCTGGCCGTCGTCACCCTGGGCGCGGAGGGCGCCTACGCGGTGGACGGGGCGACCGGGACGGCCGCCGAGGTGCCCGCCATCGCGGTGGAGGCCCTGGACCCCACCGGGGCGGGCGACGTCTTCGTCGCCGGATTCGTCACCGGGACACTGGCCGGCTGGCCGCTCGCCGACCGCCTCGCCTTCGCCGGACTCACCGCCGCCCTCTCCGTGCAGGAGTTCGGCGGATCACTCTCCGCGCCCGGATGGGCGGAGATCGCTGGCTGGTGGCAGCAGGTGCGTACCTGCGCCGGCCAGGACCCGGCGGCGCTGGAGCGCTACGCCTTCCTGGAGGAGCTGCTGCCCGCGACGAGCCGGGACTGGCCCCTGCGCCGGGCCGTCCCGACCATCGGCTTCCGCCAGTGAAGGGCTGATGATCACCGGGTAAAACCTCTCGGCGTTGTCGGTGCGGAGTCGTACGCTGGTACTCCAGAGGCCGTCGAGCAGCGACGACCCGGCAGCGGGAGGTATGCGCAGGCCCGAGGGCCGGCCCATGACTCAGTCACCCACACAGCCGCAGGCGGCCGCCCGCATCAGCATCCCCCCGGCACACCCCATGGTGATGCTCCTGGGATCGGGCGACTCGCTGTTGCGCGTGATCGAAACGGCGTTCCCGGCCGTCGACATCCATGTCCGGGGCAACGAGATAAGCGCGACTGGAAGCGCGGCGGACGTCGCGCTGATCCAGCGGCTTTTCGACGAGATGGTGCTGGTGCTCCGCACCGGGCAGCCGATGACGGAGGACGCTGTGGAACGCTCGATCGCCATGCTCAGGGCGGCCGGCACCGGCAACGGGGACGGCGCCGAGACCCCGGCCGAGGTGCTCACCCAGAACATCCTCTCCAGCCGCGGCCGCACGATCCGCCCCAAGACGCTGAACCAGAAGCGGTACGTCGACGCGATCGACAAGCACACCATCGTCTTCGGCATCGGCCCCGCGGGTACCGGGAAGACCTATCTCGCCATGGCCAAGGCGGTCCAGGCCCTGCAGTCCAAGCAGGTCAGCCGGATCATCCTGACCAGGCCCGCCGTCGAGGCGGGGGAGCGGCTCGGCTTCCTGCCCGGCACGCTCTTCGACAAGATCGACCCGTATCTGCGCCCGCTCTACGACGCGCTGCACGACATGCTCGACCCCGACTCCATCCCCCGGCTCATGGCCGCGGGCACGATCGAGGTCGCGCCTCTGGCGTACATGCGTGGAAGGACCCTGAACGACGCGTTCATCATCCTCGACGAGGCGCAGAACACCAGCGCCGAGCAGATGAAGATGTTCCTCACCCGCCTCGGCTTCGACTCGAAGATCGTCGTCACCGGTGACGTCACCCAGGTGGACCTGCCGACCGGCACCAAGAGCGGTCTCCGTCAGGTCCAGGAGATCCTGGAGGGGGTCGAGGACGTCCACTTCTCCAGGCTCACCTCGCAGGATGTCGTCCGGCACAAGCTCGTCGGCCGTATCGTCGACGCGTACGAGAAGTACGACAACGCAGACGGCCGCACCGGCCGCAACGGGAAGTAGTCGCAGCGCACCATGTCGATCGACGTCAACAACGAGTCCGGAACCGAGGTCGACGAGCAGGCGATCCTCGACATCGCCCGCTACGCCCTTGCCAGGATGCGGATCCATCCGCTGTCCGAACTCTCGGTGATCGTGGTGGACACCGCCGCCATGGAGCAGCTCCACATCCAGTGGATGGACCTCCCGGGCCCGACGGATGTCATGTCCTTCCCGATGGACGAGCTGCGTCCCCCGGCCAAGGACGACGAGGAGCCCCCGCAGGGTCTCCTCGGCGACATCGTGCTCTGCCCGGAGGTCGCGAAGAAGCAGGGCGAGGACGCCGGGACGCAGCACTCCATGGACGAGGAGCTCCAGCTCCTCACGGTCCACGGGGTGCTGCACCTCCTCGGGTACGACCACGAGGAGCCGGACGAGAAGGCCGAGATGTTCGGGCTCCAGGCGGCCATCGTCGACGGCTGGCGCGGTGAGCGCGGTCTGACCGGTCCGTCCCCCGCCCCGACCGTCTCGTGAGCGTCCCCCTCGTCACCGGCGCCGTCCTGCTGATCGTCGTGGGCTGGCTCGCGGCCTGCGCCGAGGCCGGGATCGCCCGTACGTCGAGCTTCCGCGCGGCCGAGGCCGTGCGGGCGGGGCGCCGCGGCAGCGCCAAGCTGGAACAGGTCGCCGCCGACCCCACCCGCTACCTCAACGTGGCGCTGCTGGTCCGGGTGGCCTGCGAGATGTCGGCCGGGGTGCTCGTCACGTACGCCTGCCTCAAGGAACTGAGCGAGACCTGGGAGGCCCTGGCCCTCGCCATGGGCGTCATGGTCCTCGTCAGCTACGTCGCCATCGGGGTCTCGCCGCGCACCATCGGCCGGCAGCACCCGCTGAACACCGCGACGGCGGCGGCGTACGTCCTGCTGCCGCTGGCCAGGATCATGGGCCCGGTCCCGCAGCTGCTGATCCTCCTCGGCAACGCGCTCACCCCGGGCAAGGGCTTCCGCAAGGGTCCCTTCGCCAGTGAGGCCGAACTGCGGGCGATGGTCGACCTCGCCGAGCAGGAGTCGCTCATCGAGGACGACGAACGCCGCATGGTGCACTCGGTCTTCGAGCTCGGCGACACCCTCGTGCGGGAGGTCATGGTGCCCCGCACCGACCTGGTCTGCATCGAGCGCTACAAGACGGTCCGGCAGGCACTGACCCTCGCGCTGCGCTCCGGCTTCTCCCGCATCCCGGTCACCGGGGAGAACGAGGACGACATCGTCGGGATCGTCTACCTCAAGGACCTGGTCCGCAAGACGCACATCAACCGGGAGGCGGAGGCCGACCTGGTCTCCACGGCGATGCGTCCCGCCGCGTTCGTCCCCGACACGAAGAACGCCGGGGACCTGCTGCGCGAGATGCAGCAGGACCGCAGCCATGTCGCCGTCGTCATCGACGAGTACGGCGGCACGGCCGGCATCGTCACCATCGAGGACATCCTCGAGGAGATCGTCGGCGAGATCACCGACGAGTACGACCGCGAACTCCCGCCGGTCACGGAGCTGGAGAACGGCTGCTTCCGGGTGACCGCCCGGCTCGACATCGGAGACCTCGGGGAGCTGTTCGGCCTCGACGCCTACGACGACGAGGACGTGGAGACGGTCGGCGGCCTGCTGGCGAAGGCGCTCGGGAGGGTCCCGATCGCCGGGGCCTCCTCGATCGTCGACCTCCCCGACGGGCGCAAGCTCCGGCTCACCGCGGAATCCCCGGCGGGCCGCAGGAACAAGATCGTCACGGTGCTGGTCGAACCGGAGGGATCGGAGGCGGCGTGACCCCCGAGCAGCTGCGCGCGTTCTGTCTGGAGTTCAACGCGAGCACGGAGGAGTTCCCCTTCGGGCCCGAGGCCTCGGTCTTCAAGGTCCTCGGCAAGATGTTCGCCCTCAGCGCCCTCGACGCGCCGCCCCTGAAGGTCAGCCTCAAGTGCGATCCGGACGAGGCGCTGCGGCTCCGCAAGGATCACGCCGCGATCGTCCCCGGCTGGCACCTCAACAAGCGGCACTGGAACACCGTGACGGTCGCCGAGCTCCCGGACCGCATGGTCCGGGAGCTCGTGGAGGACAGTTACGACCTGGTGGTGGCCGGGCTCCCGAAGGCGGAACGGCTCCGCCTGGACCGGCCGTAGCCTCGGCCCGGGGCCTGCGGGAGAGCACTCAGGCTGCCCGTCGCAGGCCCGCTCCCACGACGAGGCCCGTCGCGACGAGGATCACCGCCGCAGCGGTCACCACCAGCCGTACGCCGTCGAACAGCGAACCCTGGGTGGTCGACAGGACCCCCAGCAGCGGGATGCCGATCGTGAGGCCGACCTGCTGGGTCGTGGTGGCCAGACCGGTCGCCAGGCCCTGCTCCCCGTCCGGGACGCCCGAGGTCACCGTCAGCCCGTAGGCGATGATGGCGCCCAGGTGGCAGGCGCTCGCCAGGGAGACCGCCACGGTGGCCAGCCAGACGCCCGAGCCCTCGCCGAGGCCGAGCAGCGCCCCGATGAACAGGCCCTGGCCGAGCAGGGAGAGCACCAGTACCCGGCGCGCGCCGAACCGGCCGATCACCTTCGGGGCGACGACCCCGGCGGCGACCGATGCCAGGCCCTGGACCCCGAAGACGAGCCCCGTGCCGAAGGCCGAGAGGCCGAGGAGGACCTGGAGGTAGAGCGTCAGGACGAAGACGATGGTGCTCATCATCGAGAACGTGGCCAGGCCGCCCAGGTTGCCGAACGCGACCGTACGGCGCCGCAGCATCGGCAGGGAGACCAGCGGGGCCGCCGACCGGGACTCGACGACGACGAACGCGGCCAGCAGGGCCACCCCCAGGACCAGGGTGATCCGCACGTCCGTACCGCCGAAGCCGCGCTCGGCCGCCGTCGACAGCGAGTAGATCAGCGCGAGCAGACCACCGGTGACGGTGACGGCGCCGGGCACGTCGAGCTTCGGCCTCTCCGGCGTACGCGACTCGGTCAGCAGCTTCGGCGCGAGGACCAGGACGGTCACCGCGGCGACGCTCAGCAGACCCATCGTGGAGCGCCAGCCCAGCGTGTCGGTCAGCACGCCGCCCGCCAGCATGCCGGTGGTGAAGCCCAGCGAGAGCAGCGTCCCGCTGATGCCCAGGGCCCGTTCACGGAGCGGGCCCTCCGGGAAGGTCGTGGTCAGCAGGGACATGCCGGTCGGCACGATCACGGCCGCTCCGAGTCCCTGCAGCGCCCGCCCCGCCAGGAAGGACGCCGGGTCCCAGGCCATCGTCGCCAGGAGCGAGGACGCCCCGAAGAGGGCGAGGCCGGTGAGGAACAGCCTGCGCCTGCCGTAGAGATCGGCTATCCGGCCGAAGAGCAGCAGGAAGCCGCCGGACGGCAGCGCGAACGCGGTGACGGCCCACTGGAGACCGGACCGGCTCAGCCCCAGGTCCTCACCGAGGACGGGCAGCGCGACGTTCAGCACGGAGAAGTCGAGCGCCACCATGAACTGGGCGGCGCAGAGCACGAGGAGCACCAGCCGCGCCCGGCCGGAGAGTGTGGGCGGAGCGGGGACAGCAGCGGGGCCTGCGGTGCCGCTGGACACGGGAGTTGGGGTTTCGATCGCCATGTCCCACAGGCTGGATGCGCCGGAATAAGTGTGGGGAGCGGGCACTTATCCTGTTGGCCGCACCACCAGGCAGGCCCGCACACGCACACCAGGGGGAGTACGTGGCTTCACCGGCCCGGAACACCGGAGCGGACCGCACCAGCACGGTCGGGTCCGGCACGGTCCGGTCCGGCACCGACGAGAAGGCGCACCGCCTGGGCGAACTGCGCGAGTTCCTGATGAGCCGACGGGCCAGGGTCACCCCGGCCGAGGCGGGCCTGCCGGACGGCGGGGCGCGCCGGCGCACGCCCGGGCTCCGCCGGGAGGAGGTCGCCGTCCTCGCGGGCGTCGGCGTCTCCTGGTACCAGTGGCTGGAGCAGGGCCGCGACATCACCGTCTCGCCGCAGGTCCTGGACTCCGTGGCCCGGGTGCTGCGGCTCAGCAGCGCGGAGCGCCGTCACCTCTACGTGCTGGCCGGGCTCAACCCGCCCGCCCTGGAGGTCGACCCGGCCCACAGGGACATGTGCGAGGGGCTGAACAGGCTCATCGACGCCTGGATGCCCTTCCCGGCACACATCATGGACCGCTACTGGAACACCGTGCTCTACAACGACGCGGCGTCGGCGGTCCTCGGCATGCGTCCCGGGATCGTGCAGAACTGCATGATCGCCTTCTTCACCGACCCGGTGTACCGGGCCCGGTCGAAGCACTGGGAGACCATCGCCTCCCAGGTCGTCGCCCAGTACCGGGCCGCCTGCTCGGACTCCCCCGAGGACGACGGCTTCCGCGCCGTGGTCGAGGAGGCCAGGGAGCTCAGTCCCGAGTTCGCCACCCTCTGGGACCGGCGCGACGTCGTTCCGGGCGGGCAGGTCCGCAAGGAGCTCCAGCATCCGCTCGTCGGCACCCTGATGGTGGAGTCCACCCAGCTGCGGGTGCCCGCCCGCCCCGACCTGGTGATCGTCCTGCACACCCCGCTTCCGGACACCGGCACGGAGGCCAAGCTCCAGTGGCTGGACTCGCCCGAGGGCCGGCGCGGCTCGATGTACCCCGTCCCGGGATGAGCGGACCCCGTCGTGCGGCAGGTGACCCACCCCTTCGTATGCTCAGCACATGACTGAGAGCACCGACCTCGGCCCCGAGGACCGCAAGATCGTCACGCTGGCGCGCAGCGTCCGCGCCCGCAACGGCGTGCCGGAGGGCGCGGCGGTACGGGACGAGACCGGACGCACGTACGCCGCCGGCACGGTGGCCCTGGAGTCGCTGAAGCTCAGCGCGCTGCAGACCGCCGTCGCCATGGCGGTGGCGAGCGGCGCCACGTCCCTGGAGGCGGCGGCCGTCGTTTCCGAGGCCGACGCCGCCTCGGACGCCGACCGGGCCGCCGTCCGTGACCTGGGAGGTCCTGACACACCCGTGCTGCTCGCGGGGCCCGACGGCACGCTCCGGTCGACGGTGGCCGCGGGCTGATTCGGGGCGGTCGCGCCCTGCTGTGCAACGCCGCCGCCCGGATCGGGGAGAATGGGCGCCATGAGCGCTCGACCGAACACAGAAGCTGCTGCGCAGCAGGCTGAGAACACCGCCCCCCACCGGGCCGGCTTCGCCTGCTTCGTGGGCCGCCCCAACGCGGGCAAGTCCACCCTCACGAACGCTCTGGTCGGTCAGAAGGTGGCGATCACCTCCAACCGCCCCCAGACCACCCGGCACACGGTGCGGGGGATCGTGCACCGCGACGACGCCCAGCTGATCCTGGTGGACACGCCCGGCCTCCACAAGCCGCGCACCCTGCTCGGCGAGCGGCTGAACGACGTCGTGCGGACCACCTGGGCCGAGGTCGACGTCATCGGCTTCTGCCTGCCCGCCGACCAGAAGCTCGGCCCCGGCGACAAGTTCATCGTCAAGGAACTGGCCGGGATCAAGAAGACCCCCAAGATCGCGATCATCACCAAGACCGACCTGGTCGAGTCCAAGGCGCTCGCCGAGCAGCTGCTCGCCGTCTCCGCGCTGGCGGACGAGCTCGGCTTCGAGTGGGCGGAGATCATCCCGGTCTCCGCGGTCAAGGACCAGCAGGTGAGCCTGCTCGCCGACCTCATCGCCCCGCTCCTGCCCGAGAGCCCCCCGCTCTACCCGGAGGGCGACCTCACCGACGAGCCCGAGATGGTCATGGTCGCCGAGCTCATCCGCGAGGCCGCGCTGGAAGGTGTACGGGACGAGCTGCCGCACTCGATCGCAGTCGTCGTCGAGGAGATGCTCCCGCGCGAGGACCGTCCGGCGGACAAGCCGCTGCTGGACATCCACGCGAACGTCTACATCGAGCGGCCCAGCCAGAAGGGCATCATCATCGGCCCGAAGGGCAAGCGGCTCAAGGACGTCGGCACGAAGTCGCGCAAGCACATCGAAGCACTGCTGGGCACGCCGGTCTTCCTGGACCTGCACGTGAAGGTCGCCAAGGACTGGCAGCGCGACCCGAAGCAGCTGCGCAAGCTGGGGTTCTGAGCAGGGCCCGCGGCGGGCGGCCGGAGGCCGGCGCAGCCGTGCGAAGCCGCTGAGGCCCCTGGGCCGAGGGGTGCGAGTGCGGCGTGGTGGGGTGGTCCCGAAGCAGCTGCGCAAGCTGGGATTCTGAGCGGGGCCCCGGCACCGGCGGCCGGAGGCCGACGCAGCCGTGCGAAGCCGCTGAGGCCGCCGGGCCCCGCCTCACAGGGCCGGGCCCGGGACCACGAGGCAGCCGCGCCCGGGCCTACGCGCCCTCTTTCAGGACCCGGGAGATCAGCGTCCGCTGCGCCTCGGTCAGCCGGGGATCCGCGCAGTCGACCGTCCGGTCGCCGACCGTGATCCGGTAGCGGAAACCGTCCGGCACCCCCGCGGGCGGGCCGCCCCGGCCGGCGGCGAGCGCCGTCTCGGCCAGGGCTTCCCACTCCGCGGCGTCGGCCCGCCCCGAGGTCTCGACCTCGCCGCGGCGTGCGATGCCGGCGAATCCGCCGGTCCGGCTCACCTGAATGCGCATGCGTGCTGGCTCCTGCCTGACCCCGCCCGGACGGTCCCGCGTCTGTCTACCCCGGTCAGCGGGTCGGCACGCCCACCTCCGACCAGGCCTTCAGCACCGCCTCGGCCTCGTCGCCCTCGCCGAACCTGTGCTGCGCGGCCGCGACCGTGAGTTTGGCGAAGTCCGTGAACGACGCGTCCTGGGTCAGCTCGCCGCCGGTCAGCACGTCGAACCAGATCCGGCCGGCCCGCTCCCAGGCGTTACCGCCGAGCGCGGTGGCCAGCAGGTAGAAGGCCCGGTTCGGGATGCCGGAGTTGATGTGGACCCCGCCGTTGTCGTCGTCCGTCTCGACGTAGTCGTCCATCGACGCGGGCTGCGGGTCCTTGCCGAGCACGTCGTCGTCGTACGCCGTGCCCGGGGCCTTCATCGAGCGCAGGGCGACGCCGCTGACCCGGGGGGCGAGCAGCCCCGCACCGATCAGCCAGTCGCCCTGGTCCGCGCTCTGGCCCAGCGAGTACTGCTTGACCAGGGAGCCGAAGACGTCCGACACGGACTCGTTGAGTGCGCCGGACTGGCCCTGGTACGCCAGGTTGGCGGTGTACTGGGTGAGTCCGTGCGCCAGTTCGTGGGCGATCACGTCGATGGCGACGGTGAAGTCGAGGAAGATCTCCCCGTCGCCGTCCCCGAAGACCATCTGCTCGCCGTCGAAGAAGGCGTTGTTGTACTTCTCGTCGTAGTGCACGGAGCCGATGAGCGGCAGCCCCTTGCCGTCGATCGAGCTGCGGCCGTACTCGGTGAGCAGCAGGTCGAAGGTGGCGCCGAGCCCCGCGTACGCGCGGTTGACGCTGGCGTCCTGGGTGGGCTCGTCGCCCTCGTCGCGGACCTTGACGCCCGGCAGGTCCGTGCCGTGACGGCAGTCGTACAGGGTGCGGTGGGGTTTGGTGGGCACCGGGGCGGAGGTGCGTGCGGCTTGGGGCGTCCAGGCCAGCGCGGTCACCCGCCGGTGGTGGCGCCGGGCCCCGTCGGCCTCCAGGGTCCGCCGCGCGGGATCGGCCAGAGCCGGGTCGTCGGCCTGGGACAGCTTGTCGAGGACGTGGGGCGGCACGATGGTGCAGAAGACGGGCTGGAACCCGTTGTTCGGTCGAGGCTGCATGCAAATGACTGTGGCACTCCGTCACCACGCTGTCACTGGTTGCGATCGTGATTGACGAAATAGAGTGATGTATCACCGTTCTGCCTTCATGCCGGTCCGATCCCGCATACTGATACGGACCGACGTATCAGGCGTCCCTCGGTTAGTGTTGCCGCATCATGCGTTTCGGGCTGCTCCTTCTTAGCTGCCGCGGCGAGGGCCTGTAGTCGTAGGCCGGCTCCCTCCCCGCGGAGTTCGCTGTTGCAGCGACACAGTCGGCCGCCCCTGCTGGACCTCAGAGGAGCCGTACGCCATGACCGCAGTGAATCCCCCTGTGCACACCGATGCCGTCACCACCCCCGTCGGTGGCCCCACGCCGGTGACGAACGCGAAGCAGCTGCAGAAGCCGTCCGGAATGCCGGTCCACAAGTACCGCGGCTACGAGGCCGTGGACATCGCCGACCGCACGTGGCCGGACAACCGCATCACCGTGGCGCCGCGCTGGCTGTCCACCGACCTGCGTGACGGCAACCAGGCCCTGATCGACCCCATGTCGCCGGCCCGCAAGCGCGAGATGTTCGACCTGCTCGTACGCATGGGCTACAAGGAGATCGAGGTCGGGTTCCCGTCCTCCGGCGAGACCGACTTCGCCTTCGTACGCTCGATCATCGAAGAGGGCGCGATCCCCGAGGACGTGACGATCTCCGTCCTGACGCAGGCCCGCGAGGAACTGATCGAGCGGACCGTCGAGTCACTGGTCGGTGCCCGGCGCGCCACCGTCCACCTGTACAACGCCACCGCCCCCACCTTCCGCCGCGTGGTCTTCCGCGGCTCGAAGGAAGAGGTCAAGCAGATCGCCGTGGACGGCACCCGCCTGGTCATGGAGTACGCGGACAAGATCCTGGGCGACGAGACGATCTTCGGCTACCAGTACAGCCCGGAGATCTTCACCGACACCGAGCTGGACTTCGCCCTGGAGGTCTGCGAGGCGGTCTGCGACGTCTGGCAGCCCGAGGAGGGCCGCGAGATCATCCTGAACCTGCCCGCCACCGTGGAGCGCTCGACGCCGTCCACCCACGCGGACCGCTTCGAGTGGATGTCGCGCAACCTGAGCCGCCGTGAGCACGTCTGCCTGTCGGTCCACCCTCACAACGACCGGGGCACCGCCGTCGCCGCCGCCGAGCTGGCGATCATGGCGGGCGCCGACCGCATCGAGGGCTGCCTGTTCGGCCAGGGCGAGCGCACCGGCAACGTCGACCTGGTCACCCTGGGCATGAACCTGTTCTCGCAGGGCGTCGACCCGCAGATCGACTTCTCGCAGATCGACGAGATCCGCCGCACCAGCGAGTACTGCAACCAGATGGAGGTCCACCCGCGCCACCCCTACGCGGGCGACCTGGTCTACACCGCCTTCTCCGGCTCCCACCAGGACGCCATCAAGAAGGGCTTCGACGCCATGGAGGCCGACGCGGCCTCCCAGGGGAAGACCGTCGACGACATCGAGTGGGCGGTGCCGTACCTGCCGATCGACCCGAAGGACGTCGGCCGCTCCTACGAGGCCGTCATCCGGGTCAACTCGCAGTCCGGCAAGGGCGGGATCGCCTACGTCCTGAAGAACGACCACAAGCTGGACCTGCCGCGCCGGATGCAGATCGAGTTCTCCCGGATCATTCAGGCCAAGACGGATGCCGAGGGCGGCGAGGTCACTCCCACCCAGATCTGGTCGACCTTCCGGGACGAGTACCTGCCGAGCCCCGAGAACGCCTGGGGACGCGTGCAGATCCGCTCCGGCCAGACGACGACCGGCTCCGACGGCCAGGACACGATCACCGTCGAGGCCACCGTCGACGGCTCGGACACGGTGCTGACCGGCACGGGCAACGGCCCGATCTCCGCGTTCTTCGAAGCGCTGCAGGCCATCGGTATCGACGCCCGCCTGCTGGACTACACCGAGCACACGATGAGCGAGGGCGCGAGCGCGCAGGCCGCCTCCTACATCGAGTGCGCGATCGACGGCAAGGTGCTGTGGGGCATCGGTATCGACGCCAACACCACGCGTGCCTCGCTGAAGGCGGTCGTCTCCGCGGTCAACCGGGCGACCCGCTGACACCGTTGCACGGCATCGCGGACAAACGTCCGATACGCCGCTGAACCCCCGCGGTCCGAGAGCCCCGTCCGCCCGTCACGGGTGGGCGGGGCTCGGCCATATCCCGGTGTTGTGACGTCAGGAATGCTGACGCCGCGACACGCATGTGGCTAACATCACGTCCAACGCGGCAATGTTGCCGTGGCGTTACGGAGGTGTGCGACGTGCGGACAGCCAAAGGACAACGCCCCATGAGGCTGCGCATCTACGGCGTCCGTACCGTCTGGGACACCGTCGGTGACGGCGAGTTCTTCTGCCCGTGCTGCGGCGGCGACCGCAACTACCGGCGTCTCACCGGCCGTCACCGCCTCACCGTCCTCGGTCTGCCCCTGCTGGCCCGGGGGAGCGCGGGGCCCGTCGTCGAATGCGCCGCCTGCGGGACGCGCTGCGCGCCCGACGCCCTCGACCGCCCCACCACCACCCGCTTCTCCGCCATGCTGCGGGAGGCCGTGCACACCGTCACGCTGGCCGTGCTCGCCGCGGGCGGCGCCACCTCCCGTACGGTCCTGGAGACCGCCGCGGCCACCGTCCGCGACGCGGGCCTCGACGACTGTTCCCAGGAGCAGCTCTTCACCATCGTGGAGGTGCTGGCCGCCGACACCGGGCCCGACGGCGGGAACGACCCCGCGGTCGAGGCCTGCGGCGCCGCCCTCGCCATAGAGCTTCACGAGGTCCTCAAGCCGCTCGCGCCCCACCTTGCCGTCGCCGGCCGCGAGACGGTGCTGTTGCGGGGCGCGAGGATCGCACTCGCCGACGGCCCGTACACCCAGGCGGAGCGCCAGGTGCTGACCACGGTGGGCGCCGCCCTCCAGCTCTGCCCCGACGAGACGGCGAAGCTGCTCGAGGCGGCGCGTACGCCTTCGTAGGCCCCTGGCGGTCCCCCACCGGCCGGAGGCCACGGTCCGGCCGCACAGCGGCCGTGGAACCCGCTCCCGGGCCGGTGCCCGGGTGCGCGACAATGGGCGCATGAGCTTGTTCCGGGACGACGGCGTCGTGCTGCGTACGCAGAAGCTGGGCGAGGCCGACCGGATCATCACGATCCTGACCCGCGGCCACGGGCGGGTGCGTGCCGTGGCGCGCGGGGTGCGCCGCACCAAGTCCAAGTTCGGGGCGCGGCTCGAACCCTTCTCGCACGTGGACGTGCAGTTCTTCGCGCGCGGCAGCGAGCTCGTCGGCCGCGGCCTGCCCCTGTGCACCCAGAGCGAGACGATCGCCCCGTACGGCGGCGGGATCGTCTCCGACTACGCCCGCTACACCGCGGGCACCGCCATGCTGGAGACCGCCGAGCGGTTCACCGACCACGAGGGCGAGCCCGCGGTCCAGCAGTACCTCCTGCTCGTCGGCGGTCTGCGCACCCTCGCCCGCGCCGAGCACGCGCCGAACCTCATCCTGGACGCGTTCCTGCTGCGCTCCCTCGCCGTCAACGGCTACGCCCCCAGCTTCGACGACTGCGCCAAGTGCGGAATGCCCGGACCGAACCGGTTCTTCTCCGTCGCGGGCGGCGGCGTCATATGCGGCGACTGCCGGGTGCCCGGCAGCGTCGTACCCTCGGCGGAGGCCGTCGCACTGCTGAGCGCGTTGCTCACCGGTGACTGGGAGACGGCGGACGCGTCCGAGGCGCGTCATGTCAGGGAGGGGAGCGGGCTCGTGTCCGCGTACCTGCACTGGCATCTGGAGCGCGGTCTGCGCTCGCTGCGGTACGTAGAGAAGTGACACAGGGAGACGAGAGAAGCCCATGGCAGTACGCGGGATGCTCGGCGGCCGTAACCGGCGTGAGTACAAGACCCCCGAGCCGCACCCCTCCGGCGCCACCCCGCCGAAGATCCCCGGTGAGCTCGTTCCCAAGCACGTCGCGATCGTGATGGACGGGAACGGCCGCTGGGCCAAGGAGCGGGGTCTGCCGCGCACCGAGGGCCACAAGGTCGGCGAGGGCGTCGTCATGGACGTCCTCAAGGGCTGCATCGAGATGGGCGTCAAGAACCTCTCGCTGTACGCCTTCTCCACGGAGAACTGGAAGCGCTCGCCGGACGAGGTGAAGTTCCTCATGAACTTCAACCGGGACGTCATCCGCCGCCGCCGCGACGAGATGGACGAGCTCGGCATCCGGATCCGCTGGGTCGGCCGCATGCCGAAGCTGTGGAAGTCCGTCGTCCAGGAGCTCCAGGTCGCGCAGGAGCAGACGAAGGACAACGACAGGATGACGCTGTACTTCTGCGTCAACTACGGCGGCCGGGCCGAGATCGCCGACGCGGCGCAGCGCATCGCCGAGGACGTCGCGGCGGGGAAGCTCGACCCGTCGAAGGTCAACGAGAAGACGTTCGCGAAGTACATCTACTACCCGGACATGCCGGACGTGGACCTCTTCGTGCGCCCCAGCGGCGAGCAGCGCACGTCCAACTACCTGATCTGGCAGAGCGCGTACGCCGAGATGGTCTTCCAGGACGTCCTGTGGCCGGACTTCGACCGCCGTGACCTCTGGAACGCCTGCCTGGAGTTCGCCCGGCGCGACCGGCGCTTCGGCGGTGCCGAGGAGATCACCAAGGGCTGAGCGGGACGGCGGGGGCCCGGTGAGGGCCCCCGCCGGACGTCAGCTCCGCTCGGCCGCGCAGTCCGCGCAGGTCCCGAAGATCTCCACCGTGTGGGCCACGTTCACGTAGCCGTGCTGCGAGGCGACGGTCTCCGCCCACTGTTCGACGGCGGGTCCCTCGACCTCGACGGCCTTGCCGCAGACGCGGCAGACCAGGTGGTGATGGTGGTCACCGGTCGAGCAGCGCCGGTAGACGGCCTCGCCGTCGGTCGTGCGCAGGACGTCGACCTCGCCGGCGTCGGCGAGCGACTGGAGCGTGCGGTAGACCGTGGTCAGCCCGACGGAGTCGCCCCGGTGTTTGAGCACGTCGTGCAGGTCCTGGGCGCTGCGGAACTCGTCGACCTCGTCGAGCGCCGCCGCGACCGCCGCCCGCTGCCGGGTGGACCGGCCGCGTACCGGAGCCGCGTTCGTGCCACTGATCGGCGCCGTCGCCACAGCTGCCTCCTCGTGTCGCCCGTACGTATGTCGGGCCATTGTGCCAGCCCGGCCCGGCGGCACGGTCACACGCGCACGTCGTCCGGGGCCGGGCGGGCCGCCGGTACCTCAAGGGTGCACCGGTCCGCCTCCGTCCCGTGGCTCCTGGCGCGCCTGCGGGCCAGCGGCGTGGCGAGCGCGGTGAGCACGACGAACGCGGCGATGGCCAGCAGCACGATCGTCGCCCCGGGCGGCACGTCCTGGTAGTACGAGGTCACGGTGCCGGCCAGGGTGACGGCCGTACCGATGACGACGGCCAGGACGAACGTCACCTTGAAGGACTTCGCGATCTGCTGGGCGGCGGCGACGGGCACCACCATCAGCGCGCTGACCAGAAGCAGGCCGACGACCCGCATCGCCACGGTGACGGTGACCGCGGCCGTGACGGCGACCAGCAGGTTGAGCACGCGCACCGGCAGCCCGCTGACCCGGGCGAACTCCTCGTCCTGGCTGACCGCGAACAGCTGCCGCCGCAGCCCCACGGTGACCAGGACCACGAAGGCGGCCAGCGCGACGATCGCGGTGACGTCCTCCTCGGAGACCGTCGAGAGGGAGCCGAAGAGGTACGAGGTGAGGTTGGCGTTGGAGCCGGTGTCCGAGAGGTTGATCAGCATCACCCCGCCCGCCATGCCGCCGTAGAAGAGCATGGCCAGGGCGATGTCGCCCCGGGTGCGGCCGTACCAGCGGATGAGCTCCATCACGACCGAACCGGCGACGGCGACGAGTGTCGCCATCCAGACGGGGTTGGTGGAGAGCAGGAAGCCGAGGCCGACGCCGGTCATGGCGACATGGCCGATGCCGTCGCCCATCAGGGCCTGGCGGCGCTGGACCAGGTAGATGCCGATGGCGGGGGCGGTGATGCCGACCAGGACGGCCGCGATCAGGGCCCGCTGCATGAAGGGGGGGTTCAGGAATTCCAGCATGATCAGCTCAGCAGTCCCGTCCGGACGGGCTCGGTGGCCGCGTGGGGGTGTACGTGGTCGTGGCCGGGCAGCGCGTGCTGTCCCACGGCCTCGGGGGGTGGCCCGTCGTGCATGACGCAGCCGTCGCGCAGGACGATCGCCCGGTCGATCAGGGGCTCCAGGGCGCCGAGTTCGTGCAGGACGAGCAGCACCGTCGCCCCGCCCGCGACCTGCTCGCGCAGCGTCCTGGCGAGGATCTCCTGGCTGGCCAGGTCGACGCCCGCCATGGGCTCGTCCATGATCAGCACCTCGGGCTCGGCGACGAGCGCGCGGGCGATCAGCACCCGCTGGTGCTGGCCGCCGGAAAGGGCGCTCACGGGGTCCCCGGCGCGGTCGGAGAGGCCGACGAGCCCGATCGCCCGGTCCACGGCCGCCCGGTCCGCCTTGCCCGGCAGCCTGAACTTCGTACGGGAGAGCCGTCCGGACGCGACGACCTCGCGGATCGTGGCGGGGACACCTCCGGCCGCCGTGGTGCGCTGCGGTACGTAGCCGACGCGGGACCACGTGCGGAAGCGGCGCAGCGGTGTGCCGAACAGTTCGACGGTGCCGCCGGTGAGGGGCACCTGGCCGATGACGGACCGTACGGCGGTGGACTTGCCGGAGCCGTTGGCCCCGAGCAGGGCCACGACCTCGCCGCGGTGGACGGTGAGGTCGACACCGCGCAGCACGGGGCGCGCACCGAGCGTCGCCGTGGCTCCGCGCATGCTGATCACGGGTTCTGGCGTACTGGGGTCGGGCACGGTCGCCTCCGGTGCTGCTGCGGCTGGTTCGGGTGCTGCGGGGGTCACTTCGCGCCGAGGGCCTTCTGCAGCGCGGTGAGGTTGGACGTCATGACCTCGATGTAGTCAGCGCCCGCGGACTTGCCGGTGATTCCCTCCAGCGGGTCCAGGACGCCGGTCCTCAGCCCGAGGTCCTTCGCCAGGGTCTTCGCGGTCTTGTCGCTGGCGAGCGTCTCGAAGAACACGGTGGTGGCCCCGGTCTCCTCGGCGACGTGGTGGATCTCGTCGATCCGGGCGGGGCTGGGCTCGGCCTCGGGGTCGATGCCGGCGATGCCCTCCTGGGTGAGGCCGTAGCGCTCGGCGAGGTACCCGAAGGCGGAGTGCGTGGTGATGAACGTCTTCGTCGCCGTGTTCCTCAGCCCGTCCTCGTAGGCCTTGTCCAGCGTGTCCAGCTCGGCGACCAGGGTCTGCGTGTTCTTGCGGTAGTCGGCGGCGTGGTCGGGGTCGGCCTTCTCCAGCGACTTCCCGACGCCCTCGGCGACCTCGGCGTACTTCACCGGGTCCAGCCAGATGTGCGGGTCGAGGCCCGCCTCCTCGCCCTCGTGCCCGTGTTCCCCGCCCTCGTCCTCGCCGTGGTCGTGGCCGACCTCGGAGCCGTGGCTCTCGAGCGTGGTGAGCTTCGCGGCGTCCACGGTGTTCTCGACGCCCGCCTGGGCGACCGCGTCGTCCACGGCGGGCTGGACGCCCTTGAGGAACAGGATGTAGTCGGCGTCGCTCAGACCGCCGATCTGCCGGGGGGACAGCTCCAGGTCGTGCGGCTCCACCCCCGGCTTCGTCAGCGAGGTCACGGAGACGTGCGACCCGCCTATCTCCTCGGCGAGGAACTGCATGGGGTAGAAGGACGCCACCACGTCCAGCTTGCCGTCGCCCCCGCCCTCGGCCGCGTCGGAGGAGGAGCAGGCGGAGAGCGCGGTGAGGCCGAGGGCGACTGCTCCGGCGACGGCGGCGGTGGGTATGAGGCGGCGTACGTTCATGACAGTCATTTTCAACAAAAGTGGAAACGATTGTCAACAAGGCCGATGAGATGCCCGGATCGCAGCGTCGGGCCCGCTATGTGTCCCACCGATTTGATCCAGGGGGTGCGCCCGCCGGTAATCTGGGGTATTCGCCCGCCCGTCTCCTGATCACCACCCCCCACCGAGGCGCCGCGCGCCGTCCCTGTCCCGTTTTCGCCGTCGTAATGAAGAGAGCACCGTGGCCGCCGACAAGATCGACACCATCGTCAGCCTGAGCAAGCGCCGTGGCTTCGTCTATCCCTGCAGTGAGATCTACGGCGGCCAGAAGGCCGCCTGGGACTACGGGCCGCTGGGCGTCGAGCTGAAGGAGAACCTCAAGCGCCAGTGGTGGCGTTACATGGTCACCGCGCGCGAGGACGTGGTCGGTCTCGACTCGTCGGTCATCCTGGCCTCCGAGGTCTGGGTCGCCTCCGGCCACGTCGCCACCTTCTCGGACCCGCTCACCGAGTGCACCTCCTGTCACAAGCGCTACCGCGCCGACCACCTGGAGGAGGCGTACGAGGAGAAGCACGGCAAGCCGCCCGTGAACGGCCTGGCCGACCTCAACTGCCCCAACTGCGGCAACAAGGGCACCTTCACCGAGCCCAAGGCGTTCTCGGGGCTCCTCTCCACCCACCTCGGCCCGACCCAGGACACCGGCTCGGTCGCCTACCTGCGCCCCGAGACCGCCCAGGGCATCTTCACCAACTTCGGCCAGGTGCTGCAGACCGCGCGCAAGAAGCCGCCGTTCGGCATCGCGCAGATGGGCAAGTCCTTCCGGAACGAGATCACTCCGGGCAACTTCATCTTCCGCACGCGCGAGTTCGAGCAGATGGAGATGGAGTTCTTCGTCAAGCCGGGCGAGGACGAGCAGTGGCAGGAGTACTGGATGGAGCAGCGCTGGAACTGGTACACCGGTCTCGGCATGCGCGAGGAGAACATGCGGTGGTTCGAGCACCCGCAGGAGAAGCTCTCCCACTACTCCAAGCGCACCGCTGACATCGAGTACCGCTTCCGCTTCGGCGGCAGCGAGTGGGGCGAGCTGGAGGGCGTCGCCAACCGCACCGACTACGACCTCAAGGCGCACTCCAAGGCCTCCGGCACGGACCTCGTCTACTTCGACCAGGAGAAGGGCGAGCGCTACACGCCGTACGTCATCGAGCCCGCGGCCGGTGTCGGCCGTTCGATGCTGGCGTTCCTCCTCGACGCGTACAGCGAGGACGAGGCGCCCAACGCCAAGGGCGTCATGGAGAAGCGCGCCGTGATGCGTCTCGACCCGCGCCTGGCGCCGGTCAAGGTCGCGGTCCTGCCGCTCTCCCGCAACCAGCAGCTGTCGCCGAAGGCCAAGGGCCTCGCGGCCGACCTGCGGCAGAACTGGAACATCGAGTTCGACGACGCGGGCGCCATCGGCCGCCGCTACCGCCGCCAGGACGAGATCGGCACGCCGTTCTGCGTCACCGTCGACTTCGACACCCTGGACGACAACGCGGTGACCGTGCGCGAGCGCGACACCATGAAGCAGGAGCGCGTCTCCCTGGACCAGATCCAGGGCTACCTCGGCTCCCGCCTGCTGGGCTGCTGACCGCACCCCGACTTCATAACGAAGCCCCCACGAAGCCCCCGGTTCCGGCGCACGGAGCCGGGGGCCTCGTGCACACTGGGCCCACTCGTCCACAGGGGAGGCCTGGATGCCGTCCATGACCACGAGCAAGGTCAGCAGATGGGACCAGCACGGCCGTGAACACGTCGTCCACGTACGGAAGTCGGGGATGCAGCGGCAGTTGACCTGTGACACCTGCGGATGGCGCAAGGGGGCGCAGTTCCTGCCCTGGCTCAAGGCCGAGGAGCACCTGACCGAGGCCCACCAGGCCACGGTCGACCCGACGGCCTGAGCCCGGAGCGGAGCGCGGCCGGAAAAAACCGGATGAGGCGCCCCTTCGGCCGGGGTACCTTCTGTGGCATGTATGCGTTCTTCCAGATCTACGAGTGAGCGCGTGACGGGCCCGACGGCCCGTCGCCCATCGGGTCGATGGACGACACGTCATCCTCACTTCCTCAACTGACGAACGGGAGAACTCCGTGGCCAAGAGCCGCAACAACCTTCTCGGCGTGGGCGGACAGCGCAAGAAGCTGTCCCGCGCCGAACAGCAGGGCGCCCACCCCGCGCAGAACGACGACCGCAAGGCCGCCGAGGACAAGAAGCAGGAGCTGGTGCGCAAGATGCGTGAGCGCGCCGCCGCCGAGGCCGCGCCGGCGCAGGACGCACCGGCCGGGAGCTGACCCCCTCGCACCACCCGTACGACCGCGGGCCCGGATCACCTCGGTGATCCGGGCCCGCGTCCGTCGCGCTCACCGCACGGGGCCGGGCAGTCGCAGGACCGTCAGGGCCACGGCCGCCGGCAGCGTCACGATCAGCGCGTCCCGCATCCCGTCCGGGACCGGCGCGAGGAACAGCGGTCGTCGGCCCCTCGAACCGGAGCAAGATCTTCCGGAACTCCCGGGTGGGCCTCCTCCCGCCGCGCCACCCGGTCGGCGCGGGCCCGCGCCCGGTGACGTACGCCCCCTCGGGCGAGGAGTCCCGGCAGGGGCTGGAGCGCCTGCCGGCCTCGGCCCTCGCCGGGGAGCCCTCCCCGGCCTGAGCCGGGCAGCTCCGCGGTGTGCGTACGGGTCCGGGACGGGCGGCTCCCGCGCCGCGGCGCGCGTACGGGACAATGGGTGCCATGACCACGCTCGCCCCCTCCCTCCCGCTGCTCCGGATCGGCCCGCACACCGTGCAGCCGCCGGTCGTGCTCGCCCCCATGGCCGGCATCACCAACGCGCCCTTCCGCACCCTGTGCCGTGAGTTCTCGGGCGGCAAGGGGCTGTTCGTCAGCGAGATGATCACCACGCGGGCGTTGGTCGAGCGCAACGAGAAGACCATGCAGCTCATCCACTTCGACGCGAGCGAGACCCCGCGCTCCATCCAGCTGTACGGGGTGGACCCGGTGACCGTCGGCAAGGCGGTCCGCATGATCGTCGACGAGGACCTCGCCGACCACATCGACCTGAACTTCGGGTGCCCGGTCCCCAAGGTCACCCGCAAGGGGGGCGGCTCCGCGCTCCCGTACAAGCGGCCCCTGCTCCGCGCGATCCTCCGTGAGGCGGTCGCGCAGGCGGGCGACCTCCCGGTCACCATCAAGATGCGCAAGGGCATCGACGACGACCACACCACCTACCTCGACGCGGGCCGCATCGCCGTCGAGGAGGGCATCACGGCCGTCGCCCTGCACGGCAGGACCACCGCCCAGCACTACGGCGGCACGGCGGACTGGGACGCCATCGCGCGCCTCAAGGAGCACGTCCCGGAGATCCCCGTCCTCGGCAACGGCGACATCTGGAGCGCCGACGACGCCCTGCGGATGATGCGCGAGACGGGGTGCGACGGCGTCGTCGTCGGCCGCGGCTGCCTGGGCCGCCCCTGGCTCTTCGGCGATCTGGTCAGCGCCTTCGAGGGCACGGGGACGAGGCAGGCGCCCGCGCTGCGGCAGGTCGCGGACGTCATGCTGCGCCACGCGACGCTGCTGGGGGAGTGGATCGGTGACGAGAGCCGGGGCGTGATCGACTTCCGCAAGCACGTGGCCTGGTACCTCAAGGGCTTCGCGGTCGGCTCGGACATGCGCAGGAGGCTCGCGGTCACCTCGTCGCTGGAGGAGCTGGGCGGACAGCTCCAGGAGCTCGACCTGGACCAGCCCTGGCCGGACGGCGCGGACGGCCCTCGCGGACGCACCTCCGGGAACAACCGGGTGGCGCTGCCGGACGGCTGGCTCAAGGACCCGTACGACTGCGCGGGCGTGAGCGCCGACGCGGAGCTGGACACTTCGGGCGGCTGAGCGTCACCCGTCACCTCGGGGCACGGGGTGCCCCACAAGAGAGCCCGCTCAGATGAGCGGGCTTTTCTTCTGCGATTCGGCGCGATTCGTTGGCGCCGTGTGGGGCCGCTCTCCTTCCGGGGGGCCTGGATCACCATGAGTAGTCGACATCTGACTCACAGGTGACCCGAGGTCGACCTCCGAGGGTCCGGATAGTGACATCTGAGCGCGAGTGAGGGCGTGATTCTCGCCACCCCTGAGGAGTGCAGGGCTCAGATGAGCGGTATTTCGGATGCTGTACTTCTCAAATGGCGGCACTGGGTGCCAGGTGGATTTACTTTGATCGATCAAAGCATCCACTACCTTACGTGTGCGGATTCAGCCATTTCCTGCACCCTTCGTGATGATGTCTTCGAGAAGTGAACGCACATCCGCTCCCGGCGTCATGGGTGGGTCACTTTCGATCTGCTGGCGGACGGGTGGTTGAGACCTCGTGACGCGCAAGTGGCCGTACCCAGACACCTTCGATCTGGGTATGTTCCTCGCCGTCAGGGCAGCCACCGCGTCCTCGAGGAGTCGAGACCCGTGTCGGAAAACAAAGATCCCCAGAAGTTCGTCTACGACTTCACCGAGGGCAACAAGGATCTGAAAGATCTTCTGGGCGGCAAGGGCGCCAACCTCGCCGAGATGACCAACCTCGGGCTGCCCGTCCCTCCGGGCTTCACCATCACCACCGAGGCCTGCAAGGTCTACCTCGACAGCGGTGACTCACCGGCCGAGCTGCGCGACGAGGTCAGCGCGCACCTCACGGCGCTCGAGCGGCGCATGGGCAAGAACCTCGGCCAGGCGGACGACCCGCTGCTGGTCTCCGTCCGCTCCGGCGCGAAGTTCTCGATGCCCGGCATGATGGACACGGTCCTCAACATCGGCCTCTCCGACGCCTCGGTCGTCGGCCTCACCGCCCAGGCGGGCGACGAGCGCTTCGCCTGGGACTCCTACCGCCGCCTCATCCAGATGTTCGGCAAGACGGTGCTCGGGGTCGACGGCGACCTCTTCGAGGAGGCCCTGGAGGCCGCGAAGGAGGCCAAGGGCGTCACGGTCGACGTGGACCTCGACGCGGCCGACCTGAAGAAGCTGGTCAAGCAGTTCAAGAAGATCGTGACCCGGGACGCCGGGCGGGACTTCCCGCAGGACCCGCGCGAGCAGATGGACCTGGCCATAAACGCGGTCTTCCACTCGTGGAACACCGACCGTGCCAAGCTCTACCGCCGCCAGGAGCGCATCCCCGGCGACCTCGGCACGGCCGTCAACATCTGTTCGATGGTCTTCGGCAACCTCGGCCCGGACTCCGGCACGGGCGTCGCCTTCACCCGCGACCCGGCCAGCGGCCACCAGGGCGTCTACGGCGACTACCTCCAGAACGCGCAGGGCGAGGACGTCGTCGCGGGCATCCGCAACACCGTGCCGCTCGCCGAGCTGGAGTCGATCGACAAGGCGTCGTACGACCAGCTTATGAAGATCATGGAGACGCTGGAGACCCACTACAAGGATCTCTGCGACATCGAGTTCACCATCGAGCGCGGTCAGCTCTGGATGCTCCAGACCCGGGTCGGCAAGCGCACCGCCGGTGCCGCCTTCCGCATCGCCACCCAGCTCGTCGACCAGGGGCTCATCGACGAGGCCGAGGCGCTCCAGCGGGTCAACGGCGCCCAGCTCGCGCAGCTGATGTTCCCGCGCTTCGACCACGGTGCCGCCAGCGTGCTGCTGGGCCGGGGCATCGCCGCGTCGCCGGGCGCGGCCGTGGGCAAGGCCGTCTTCGACTCGTACACCGCCGTCAAGTGGTCGCGTTCGGGTGAGAAGGTCATCCTCATCCGCCGGGAGACCAACCCCGACGACCTCGACGGCATGATCGCCGCCGAGGGCATCCTGACCTCGCGCGGCGGCAAGACCTCGCACGCCGCCGTCGTCGCCCGCGGCATGGGCAAGACCTGCGTCTGCGGCGCCGAGGAGATCGAGGTCGACACCAAGCGCCGTCGGCTCACGGTCGGCGACACGGTCGTGGAGGAGGGCGACCTCGTCTCCGTCGACGGCTCCACGGGCAAGGTGTACCTCGGCGAGGTGCCCGTCGTCCCGTCGCCGGTCGTCGAGTACTTCGAGGGCCGCATGCACGCGGGCGCCGACGACGCCGACGAGCTCGTCGCCGCCGTGCACCGCATCATGGCGTACGCCGACCGGGTACGCCGGCTGCGCGTACGCGCGAACGCGGACAACGCCGAGGACGCCTCGCGGGCCCGTCGCTTCGGCGCCCAGGGCATCGGGCTGTGCCGGACCGAGCACATGTTCCTCGGTGAGCGCCGCGAGATGGTCGAGAAGCTGATCCTCGCGGACACCGACGACGAGCGTGAGGCGGCGCTGGACGCGCTGCTGCCGCTCCAGAAGGCCGACTTCATCGAGCTGTTCGAGTCGATGGACGGGCTGCCCGTCACCGTCCGGCTGCTCGACCCGCCGCTGCACGAGTTCCTGCCCGACATCACCGAGCTCTCCGTGCGGGTGGCGCTCGCCGAGTCCCGCAAGGACGCCAACGAGAACGACCTGCGCCTGCTGCAGGCCGTGCACAAGCTCCACGAGCAGAACCCGATGCTGGGGCTGCGCGGGGTCCGTCTGGGCCTGGTCATCCCGGGCCTGTTCGCCATGCAGGTCCGCGCCATCGCGGAGGCCGCGGCGCAGCGCAAGAACGCCAAGGGCGACCCGCGCGCCGAGATCATGATTCCGCTCGTCGGCACGGTCCAGGAGCTGGAGATCGTCCGCGAGGAGGCCGACCGGGTCATCGCGGAGGTCGAGGCGGCCACCGGCACCGAGCTGAAGCTGTCCATCGGCACGATGATCGAGCTGCCGCGGGCCGCGCTGACCGCCGGTCAGATCGCCGAGGCCGCGGAGTTCTTCTCCTTCGGCACGAACGACCTCACGCAGACGGTGTGGGGCTTCTCCCGCGACGACGTGGAGGCCTCCTTCTTCACCGCGTACCTGGAGAAGGGCATCTTCGGGGTGTCGCCGTTCGAGACGATCGACAAGGACGGCGTCGGCGCCCTCGTGCGCAGTGCGGTGGAGGCGGGCCGGGCCACCCGTCCGGACCTCAAGCTCGGTATCTGCGGCGAGCACGGCGGGGATCCGGAGTCGGTGCACTTCTTCCACGAGGTGGGCCTCGACTACGTCTCCTGCTCGCCGTTCCGCATTCCGGTCGCACGGCTGGAAGCGGGCCGCGCCGCAGCCGAATCGCGGGGCAGCGACAGCCGCTGACCCGGCGGCCCTCCCGACTCCGGACACCGCCGGCGGATCACCGACCCTCATAGGTCCGACGGCGGGGCCGGATTACCAGGAAGCGGCGGCACCCTGTGCGGGGGTGCCGCCGCTTCGGCAATTGAACGGCGAACCAATAAAGTGGTTGGCTTTTCACTGTTCGGTGCGCAAAGCGGGGACACGCGGGCCGGGCGCGGCCCGGGGATCCCCACCCCCGGACCGCGCCCGCTTACCCCTGCCGGGTACGGAGCCGCACCGTCGTTCACCGCCGCCGAACGCGCAAGGCCCCCCACGGCCCTCACCCGCTCATTCGGTGACGCCGGATGCGTACCCGACGTCGTACAGCCTTTCGGTTGGCGAGGATTCGGGCGAGACATTTCAACTGTGGCCGAAACCCCGTGGTGACCTCCTGTGACGCTGTGCATACGCTTCGGCGGGGGGAATTGCGGGTGCAACAGGTGGGGGTTCGGTGCTGCGTATCCATGTGTCCGGAGTGGACCTTTCGCGCGTGCGGATGGCCACGAGGCCGGACGCGATGTGGGAGACCGTTCTCAGTCTTCACCGACTGAGGGACCGGCGGGGTTCCACGGTGTTCGGAAAATGGCGGAAGGAATCCCGTAATCGGTTGAACGGTGAAACGCGTCTGCTGTCGGCGGTCGTCCCGCCCCGAGGCTATTTCCCCGACTTCCTGACCCCTTCCGGAGGAGCCGCCGAGCCATTCGGGCTCGACGCCGGAATGGAAGCACTGCGCGACACACCCGCGGACCGCATCCGTGAGGAGATCGCCCTGCTGCCCGGTGACCGCACCCCCGCGCGCCGGCCGTCCGGCGGGCACGCATCGGGCAGCGCCCTGCCGGAGGCGCTCGCCGAGGGGCGTACGGAGCCGCTGGGGCGCCTCATCTCCTCCCTGCGCGCCTACCACCGCGCCGCCGTCGAGCCGTACTGGCCGCACATCCGGGCGAGCATCGAGGCCGACCGTGCCGTCCGGGGCCGCGCCCTGCTGGACGGCGGGGCGGACGAACTGCTGGCCACCCTCCCGCCGATGATCCGCTGGCGCGCCCCCGTCCTGGAGGCGGACTACCCCGTCGACCGGGAGCTGCGCCTCGACGGGCGGGGCCTGCTCCTCCAGCCGTCGTTCTTCTGCCGGGGCACCCCCGTCGTCTACCGCGACCCCCGCCTCCCGCCGGTCCTCGTCTACCCGGTCACCCACCCCGGCGCGCCGGTCTTCGCGGAGCCCGGACCCTGGCTCGGGCGGCTCGTGGGCCACACCCGCTCCGCGGTCCTGCGGTCCATAGACAACGGCTGCACGACGAGTGAACTGGCCCGCAGGACCGGGGTGTCCCTCGCGTCCGCGAGCCAGCACGCCTGCGTGCTGCGCGAGGCCGGTCTGGTCCGGACCCTGCGCCACGGAAGCTCCGTCCTGCACACGCTGACCCCGCTGGGCGCCGCCCTGCTCAGGGGCGGCGCCCCGCTGCCGGTGCCCTGAGGGCCGGAGGCGCGGCGCGATCACCCGGCAGCGGAGCGATGAGTTTCGCGGCGCGCCGCCGTCTACCTCTCGTAAGCGCTCGTACGGAGCGGCCAGGAGCACCGCAGGGTGCCGGACGGAAGAGTGGACACCATGCCTCAGCCTCAGATGATCTTCGTGAACCTGCCGGTCAAGGACCTCGGGACGACGAAGGACTTCTTCGGGAAGCTCGGGTTCGGCTTCAACCCGCAGTTCAGCGACGAGACGACCGCCTGTCTCGTCATCAGCGACACCATCTTCGCCATGCTCATCAGTGAGCCCCGCTTCAAGGAGTTCACCAAGAAGGAGATCGCCGACTCCTCCAGAACGACCGAGGTCCTCATCGCCCTGAGCGCGGAGAGCCGCGAGAAGGTCGACGAGCTGGCCGACGCCGCGCTCGCCAACGGCGGGTCGCCCGCCAACGACCCCATGGACGAGGGCTTCATGTACGGCCGCTCCTTCCAGGACCCCGACCACCACATCTGGGAGGTCGTCTGGATGGACCCGGCCGCGGTCCAGGGCCAGGCCTGACGCCCGGGGAGGCAGCGGCCGCGACGGGCGGCGACCGCTGCCCCGGAGCGTCCGGTCAGGAGCGGAACGGCCCCGTCACCTCGTAGGTGATCCCGCCGGACGAACTGCCGCTCGTGCCGCGCTGCGAGGAGAAGTACAACCGCCGCCCGTCCGGGGAGAAGGCCGGGCCGGTGATCTCCGAGCCGGACTGGCCGCTGACCCGCAGGAACGGGGCGACGGTGTCGTCCGGGGTGATCAGGCAGATCTCCAGGTTCCCGCCGTCCTCGGCGACGTACAGGTCGCCCGAGGCGGACCGGGTGACGTTGTCCACCCCGGTCAGCGGGGCCGTGCCGCCGGTGACGAGCGAGTCGTCGTAGGCGAGCGAGAGGGACGAGGCGTTCGCGTCGTACGCCCACACCCGGTTGTCGCCCTTGGTGGTGAACCAGCAGGTGCCCGCCGCGTAGAAGCAGCCCTCGCCGCCGTTGAACACCTTGGCGCCGGAGACCTGGTAGCGGGTCTGGGTGGGCGATCCGTCCGGATCGGGGACCGTCGTCCAGGTCACGGGGCCCGAGGTGCCGGTGCCCGCCACCAGGACCTGCAGCGTGCCGGACGACAGGCTGCCCCACGTGGTGGGACGGAAGCGGTAGAAGCGGCCGTCCGTCTCGTCCTCGGTCAGGTAGACGTACCCGTGGTCGGGGTCCGCCGCCGCCGCCTCGTGCTTGAACCGGCCCATCGCGGGCCGCTGCACGGCGGCGTTCACCCCCCCACGGGTCGGTCTCGTACACGAAGCCCCGGGTGACCTCCTCGCAGGAGAGCCAGGTGTTCCAGGGTGTCCTGCCGCCCGCGCAGTTGGTGCTGGTGCCGGACAGGATGCGGTACGCCGAGGTGACGGTCCCCGAGGCGTTGAAGCGGACCGCGCTCGCCCCGCCCCCGCTGCTCGCGGACACCTCCGCGTTGGAGACGTAGATCCAGCCGCTGCCGTCGGTGAACGTGGCCCCGCCGTCGGGTGCGCTGTGCCAGGTGTACGAGGTGCCGGGGACGGTCTGTCCCGACCGGGCGATGATCCTGCTGGTGAAGCCGCTCGGCAGCAGGATGCCGTTGCTGTTGGCCGCCTGCAGCGCTCCGTAGGGGCCGGTGGCCGGCTGGGCCGGATCGGCGGAGGCGGCACCCCGCCAGAGGGTGCCGCCGAAGGCCGCCGCCGATGAGCCGATCACCGCTGTGCGCAAGAAGGTCCGACGTTCCACGATCACTCCACGGGTGACGTGCTGGCCCGCCGGCCCGGTCGGCCCGGCGGGTCGAACGTCAGGACAGTAGAGGCGCCCGGTTGCCGGATCTCCAACGTGTCATGAACGGGGCGGGTTCACTCCGCGCGGACCGTGAAGACCGGCACGGTGACGTCGTCGTCGTCCAGGCAGGCGCCCGTCTCCAGGTCGAAGCGCTGCTTCAGCAGCGGCGACGCGACGAACGGCCGCCCCCCGACGGAGCCGACCAGGCCGCGGGAGAGGACGTACGCACCGGTGAACGGGTCCCGGTTGTCGATCGCGTACGCGCGCCCCGCCCGGTCCACGAACAGTGCGACCTGCCGGCCGTCCGGGAGGAGCGCCGCCACACCGCGCCCCGGGGTCAGCAGCGAGCGGTCGCAGACCGTGAGCCAGCCGTCCCCGTCCGCGAGCTGGATCGACCGGGTGTCCTGCGCCGTTCCGATCGTCTGGGTCGTCATCAGGAAGGGGTCCCTTCAAGGGTACGGATGGCGAGCACCGGGCCCGCGAGGATGTCCAGGTCGGGCTTGACCTGGTCGCGCTCCGGGACGAACTTGACCGAGGGGTCGGGGGCGTCGGGGGCGTTCACGAAGGTGACGAAGCGGCGGAGCCGCTCCGGGTCGTTGATGGTCTCGGCCCACTCGTCGCGGTAGCCGGCGACGTGGTCGGCCATCAGCCGCTCCAACTCGTCGCAGAGACCCAGCGAGTCGTGGACGACGACGTCACGCACGTGGTCCAGGCCGCCCTCGATCCGGTCGAGCCAGGTCGAGGTGCGCTCCAGCCGGTCCGCCGTGCGGATGTAGAACATCAGGAACCGGTCGATGAGACGCACCAGTTCGGCGTCGGAGAGGTCCTGGGCGAGGAGGTCCGCGTGGCGCGGCGTGGCTCCGCCGTTGCCGCCGACGTAGAGGTTCCAGCCCTGGGCCGTGGCGATGATCCCGAAGTCCTTGCCGCGGGCCTCCGCGCACTCCCGGGCGCAGCCCGAGACCGCCGACTTCAGCTTGTGCGGGGAGCGCAGCCCCCGGTAGCGCAGCTCCAGGTCGATGGCCAGCTTGACCGAGTCCTGGACGCCGTAGCGGCACCAGGTCTGCCCCACACAGGACTTGACCGTGCGCAGCGACTTCCCGTAGGCGTGCCCGGACTCGAAGCCGGCGTCCACCAGGCGGGTCCAGATCAGCGGCAGCTGGTCGACGCGGGCGCCGAACAGGTCGATCCGCTGTCCGCCGGTGATCTTCGTGTACAGGCCGAAGTCCCGGGCCACCTCGCCGATCACGATCAGCTTCTCCGGGGTGATCTCACCCCCGGGGATGCGCGGCACGATGGAGTACGAGCCGTTGCGCTGGAGGTTGGCCAGGAAGTGGTCGTTGGTGTCCTGGAGGGCCGCCTGCTCGCCGTCCAGGACATAACCGCTGGCGCCGAGCGTCGGGGCCAGCGAGGCGATGATCGAACCGACCGTGGGCTTGCAGACCTCGCAGCCGTCGCCGCCGCGGGCCGCCTCACGGCCGTGCGAGTCGAGGAGGGCGGCGTACGTCGTGGCGCCGAGGGTGCGGACGATCTCGTACAGCTCGCTGCGGGTGTACTCGAAGCAGCCGCACAGCCCCTGGTCCTCCGACTGGGGCAGCAGCTGCCCGATGACCTTGACGCAACTCCCGCAGCCCGTACCGGCCTTGGTGCACTTCTTCACCTCGGGGAGCGTGGTGTGCTCGCAGATCGTGCCCTTGGTGACGTTGTGGCAGGAGCAGATCACGGCTTCGTCGGGCAGCGAGGACGGGCCGAGGGTGACGGGACCGCCCGCACCGGCCGGCAGCACCAACTGCTCCGGGGCGACCGGCAGGATCGTGCCCGTCATGGGGCGCAGCGTGCCGTACTGGTCGGCGTCGCCCACCAGGACCCCGCCGAGCAGGGTGCCGTCCTGGCCGATCACCAGCTTCTTGTAGACGCCCGAGCGGGAGTCCGCGTAGACGACGTCGAGACAGCCCTCGGCCGCGCCGTGCGCGTCACCGAAGGACGCGACGTCCACGCCGAGCAGCTTCAGCTTCGTGGAGAGGTCGGCTCCGGTGAAGGAGGCCTGGTTGCCGGCGATCACGTCGGCGACCGCCCGTGCCATCTCGTAGCCCGGGGCCACCAGTCCGTAGACCCGGCCGTCCGAGGCCAGCGCGCACTCGCCGATCGCGAAGACGTCGCTGTCGGAGGTGCGGCACTCCTCGTCGACGATGATGCCGCCGCGCGGGCCGACCGCCAGGCCGCAGTCGCGGGCGAGCTGGTCCCGGGGGCGCACACCCGCAGAGAAGACGACGAGGTCGGTGGCGAGCGAGGAGCCGTCCGAGAGCGCCATGCCGTCGACCCGGCCGTCCTCGCCCGCGGTCACCTCCTGGGTGCCCACACCCGTGTGGACCGAGAGGCCCATGTTCTCGATGGTGCGCAGCAGCGCGGCGCCGCCGCCGTCGTCGACCTGGACCGGCATCAGCCGGGGGGCGAACTCGACGACGTGGGTCTCGAGTCCGAGCCCCTTCAGTGCGCCCGCCGCCTCCAGTCCGAGCAGCCCGCCGCCGACGACCGCGCCGGTCTTCGCGTTCTTCGCGAACTCCTCGATCGCGCGGAGGTCCTCGATGGTGCGGTAGACGAAGCAGCCCTCGGCGTCCTTGCCGGGGACCGGCGGCACGAACGGGTACGAGCCGGTGGCCAGGACCAGCGTGTCGTAGGAGAAGGTCTCCCCGGAGCGCGCGGTGACGGTGCGCGCCTCACGGTCGACGCTCTCCGCCGGGTCGCCGACGCGCAGCTCGATCCCGTGGCGCTCCATGAAGCCGGCCTCGACGAGCGAGAGGTCCTCCGGGGTCTTCCCGGAGAAGTACGAGGTCAGGTGGACCCGGTCGTACGCGGGGCGGGGCTCCTCGCAGAGCACGACGACACGGGCGGTGCCGGCGGTGGCGGTCAGACCGTGGTCGGCGAGCGCCTCCAGGAACCGCTGTCCGACCATGCCGTGCCCGACGACCACGATCGTCGGCACGCCTGCGGTGGGGGCGGTCGGGGGAGTGGACACCGGCATCAGAAGCCTCCGTCGTTGGTGAGCAGGTGGAGCAGGGACATGTCGGCGGGGAGGGGGTCGTCGTCCTGCCAGGTCCGGGCGAGGGTGCCGACCGCGGCGAGGTCGCCGAAGAGCACCCCGCCCGCCAGCCGGTCGCCCCGGACGACGACCGTGCGGTACGCGCCCCGGGTGGCGTCCGCCAGCCGGATCACGTCGTCGCCGGGCATCGGGCGGGAGTCGCCGAAGGCGGCCAGGTCGAGGCTCCCGGCGGCCCCGTCGGCGACGGGGGCGGCGGAGGGCGAGCGCAGGGTGAGCCGGGTCAGGGCCCGGGTCCCCTCGTAGCGCGCGGGCCGCCCGGCCAGCACCTCGGCCAGCACGTCGGCCTGTTCGAGCGCGGCGCCCGCCAGCCCGTAGACCGTCCCCGCGTGTTCGGCGCAGTCGCCGACGGCGTGGATGTACGGGTCCGAGGTGCGCAGCTCGTCGTCCACGACGACGCCCTTGCGTACCTCGAGCCCGGCGGCCTGGGCCAGCCCGGTCCGGGGGCGGACCCCGCAGGCCAGCACGGTGATCTCGGCCTCCAGCTCGTAGCCGTCGGCGAGTTCCACCGCCCGCACGGCGGGTGCGGCCCCGTCGGTGCAGCGCAGCCCGCGCACCCGGCACTCGGTGTGCACCTCGACGCCCAGGGCCTCCAGGTGGCGGCGCAACATCCCGGCCGCCTCGGCGTCCAGCTGCCGCTCCATGAGGTGCTCGCCCTGCTGGGCCAGCACCACCTGGGCGCCGCACTCGGCCAGCGCGCGGGCGGCCGACACCCCGAGGAGTCCGCCGCCGATGACGACGGCCCGTACGCCGGGGCGTACGGCGGCGCGCAGGGCCAGGCAGTCGTCGAGGGTGCGGAAGGGATGCACCCCGTCCGGCAGCAGGTGGCCGAGACCCCGCAGCGGCGGCAGCACCGGGTTGGAGCCGGTGGCCAGCACCAGGCGCTCGTACCCGACGACGACGCCGTCGTCGCAGAGCACCCGGCGCTCCGCCCGGTCGATCCGGACGACACGCACCCCGCGCCGCACCTCGGCGGGCGGCAGCGCGATGACGTCCGGCTCGTACCGGCCGGCGAGCACCTCGGCCAGCAGCACCCGGTTGTACGGTGCGTGGGCCTCCTCGCCGATGACGGTGACACCGGGGACCCGGGCGGCGAGCCGCGCGCCCGCCATCCCGGCGCCGATCACCACCACCCGTGCCGCGTTCTCCGTCTGTGTCCTCATACCGACGAGAGTGCGCGGCGGGTGTTACCCGACCGGATCCCTCCTGTTTCCCTGGAGGAACCTTGCGCTCAGCGCGTCCCGGCGCCCTCTGTGAGGGCGGGGGCACGGCCGGTTGGACGGTGTACCCACCACCTGCTTAAGGTCGCGGACATGCCTGAGATCACCCTCACCACCCTGGTCCTCCTCTGTCTGGCCGCCGCCGCGGCCGGCTGGATCGACGCGGTGGTGGGCGGCGGTGGGCTGCTCCTGCTGCCCGCCCTGCTGCTGGGACTGCCGCACGTCCCGGCCGCGCACGTGCTCGGCACCAACAAGGCCGTCGCCATCGTCGGCACGTCGGGCGCCGCCGTGACCTATGTGCGCAAGGCGCCGGTCCGGGTGGGCACCGCGGTGCGGATCGGGCTCATGGCGCTCGCCGGATCGATGACCGGCGCCTTCTACGCGGCGGGGATCAGCAGCGACGTGCTGCGCCCGGTGATCATGGTGGTGCTGCTCGCCGTCGCGGCCTTCGTGATGCTGAGGCCGTCCTTCGGCACCGCGGCGGCCGGCGACGGCACGGACAAGAAGGTCACCCGTGCCCGCACGGTCACCGCGATCGTTCTGGTCGGCGGCGGTATCGGCTTCTACGACGGGCTGTTCGGGCCCGGCACCGGAACCTTCCTGGTGCTGGCGCTCACGGCCGTGCTCCACCTGGACCTGGTCACCGCCTCCGCCACCGCCAAGATCGTGAACGTCTGCACCAACGCGGGCGCGCTGGCGATGTTCGCCTACCAGGGGACCGTGCTGTGGCAGCTGGCCGCGCTGATGGCCGTATTCAATCTGGCGGGCGGGATGTTCGGGGCGCGGATGGCTCTCAGGAAGGGCAGTGACTTCGTCCGCGGGGTCCTGCTGGTCGTGGTGTTCTCGCTGGTCGCCAAGCTCGGGTTCGACCAGTGGACGGCCTGATCAGCGCACCTGGGTGAGGTGGGCGTACGCCACCACGTTGCCCAGGTAGCCCGTCTCCCGGGTGAAGCCGCCGCCGCAGGTGATCAGCCGGAGCGAGGCGTGCGGGGTGGCGCCGTAGACCCGCTTGTCGGGGAACTCGTCCTTCTCGTACACCTCGACCGCGTCGACCGAGAAGACGGCGGTACGGCCGTCCCCGCGGTCGATCTCGACCGCGGCCCCCTTCTTCAGGGACCCGAGGGCGTAGAAGACCGCCGGTCCCTCGGCGTTGTCGACGTGCCCGGCGACTATCGCGGTGCCCCTGGCCCCGGGCGGGGTGCCGTCCTCGTACCAGCCCGCGAGGTTCCGGTTCCCGGCGGGCGGTGTGTCGAGGGCGCCCGCCGCGTCCAGTCCGAGACCCGTCATGGGCGCGTCCACGCCGATGCCCGGGATGCGGATCCTGACCGGCGCGGAGGAACGCAGCGGCTCGGCGACCGGTGTGCCCGGCCGTACCTCGGGGCCCGCCGCGAAGGCCTCGGCCCTCGACGGCTGGGGGGCGACGGTCCGGACGGCCACGCCGTTGTGGACCAGCCACACCCCGCACAGCGCGACGATGCCGGCCAGCCAGGCCCGGGCCCTCAGTGCCGTCCTGTCCACGTCCCGTCCTCCGCCGCTCGCCCTCAGCGGTACAGGCCGCCCGTGCGGCGGCGGCGCAGCAGCAGGGCGCCGCAGAAGGCCGCCGCCCCGACGAGGGCGGCGCCCGCGGCGAGCTGCGCGGTGTCGGGGGCGGCGCTGCCGCCGACACCCGTCCCCACGTGCCCGGACGGGCGGCTGGGGCTGGGCGCGGTCGTGGGCCTGTGCCCGGGCCGCGCGGGCGGCTTCGCGGAGCCGGGATCGGCTGTCCCGGGCGGGGTCAGGGGTTCGGGGCGGTCGCCGGGCGCCGTGGCGGCCCCGGGCGGCTGAAGCGTCGCGGCCTCGTCCCCGGTCCCCGCCTCTGCCTCGTCCGTCTCCGGCCAGGCAGGTCCCGATACGGCTGCCAGGTCCTCGGCGGGCTCCAGGCCCCCGGCGGGCTCCAGGCCGTCGAGCGGCTCCGGCTCCTCGGCCACCGGGTCCTCGGCCGGCTCCGGGCCGGCGGCCGTCCCCGGGGCCGCGGGCGCCGCCCCGCCGCTGTCGCAGGCCGCCGTGTCCGGCACCGCCGCGTCGTCAGGTCCGCAGTCCGCCGCGGAGGCCGCGGCCGACACGGCGGTGAGCTCCGGTCTGCCGAGGCCGGCCGCATGGGCGGACGGGGCGGCGAGGCCCAGCGCGGCGGCGGTGAGGGCCGCGGCGGCGGTACCGGTCACGAGGCGGGCGGGGCTGCGCATGGGAATCCTCCGGGCAGACGGATGTGTCCTGCCTCCGAGGTAACGGTCCGCGCCCGCCGCCCGCATGCTGACGCATGATCAGCTTTCACCCGTCCGGCCCCGGGGGGCGTCCCCGCAGGTCCGGTCCGGCGCAGGTTGCGGCGGTGCCGGGGCCGGCGGGACCGTCCGGTGCCGATCGGGTGACCGTCTTCCGCCCGTCCGCCCGCTGTGACGCACGTCACATGAATGGTCTCCGGTCGGCCGGGAACACGCCTCTTATCCCCCCACGGGACGGCAGCCCCCCGCCGGCCCCATGGCAACCGCCCTCTTCGGCCCACCCCCCCCGGGACCGGTGAGGGCGGTGTCATGTCCCTCGCACCTCAGTCCTCGCGCGTGCCACTCCCGTCCGTCGCGGACCAGGTGATGTCCGGCGGCCGCACCCGGGCGCACCGGGGCTGTCCCCTGTCGTCGGTCAGGCGGAGCCGCGCGGTGAGGTGCCCCGTCCTGGCGGCGGCCTCCAGGACCTCGGGGTCGATGTCGCTCATCATCAGCTTGGCGCGCCGGAACATCGTGAAGACGCCGGAACCGTCCACGGTGCCCCAGGACAGATAGGCGAAGCGCCCCCCGAGCCGGTTCTGGATGTACGGGCCCGACACCTCGACGCCCTCGGTGGTGGACACCGCGGTGCAGTCCAGCGTCCAGGAGGCGTGCGCGGCGTCGCCCGGATGCATGCCGAGCAGTTCGCCGGGCCGGTCCTTGCGCTGCACGCCGACGTGGATGTTGTCGAAGCCGGCGAAGTCGGTGTCGGGACCGCAGGTGCGGCCCGGGAGTTCCGAGGCCTCGATATGGATCTGCATGGCCCCATGGTCCCGCATGCGGGGGAGGCCGGCCCCGCTCGCCCGGGACTCCTGGTCAGACCCGCTCGCACGGGGCGTCCGCGTACGCCCGGGTGAGTAGTCCCATCAGCTCCTCGTCGACGGCGAAGGTGGTGTGGTCGATCCGGTGGACCGGCGCGACGCCCTGTGAGTTGCTGACGAACGCCGACCGGTACGCGCCCAGGTCCTCCAGCGTCACTCCGCGCCGCAGCGAGGGCCTGCCCGCCCGGGCCAGACCGCTGTCCAGCAGCGCCATGGTGATGCCCTCCAGCGCCGGGGCGTCCGGCCAGACGACCGCGGTGCCGTCCCAGAAGCCGATGTTGGTGACCGCCCCCTCGGTCACCATCCCGCCGGGCGACGTCAGCAGCGCGTCGTCGAAGCCCGCCCGCCGGGCCTGCTGTCCGTAGTAGGTCTGGGCGAACTCGCCGGGCCGCTTGATGTGCGGCACCGCCCGCGCGAACGGGACCGACATCAGGCTCCGGGGCGTACGGTCCGCGGGGGCGGGCCCCCGCACCGTCACCATCGGGACCGGCGCCGTGCTTCCCGGCGGCATGAAGCCGTGGACCCGGACCGACGCGTCGTGCCTCCTGGCCCCGTCGAGTGCGTGCCCGATCAGCTCCCGTACGCGCTCCCCGTCGAGGGGGAATCCGAACAGCTCCTGGTTCGCGGAGTCCAGCCGGTCCAGATGCAGGGCGAGTCCACGCACCATGCGGTCCCTGACCTGCATCGCGGTGAAGTGTCCGTAGCCGGCGAAGGCCGGGATCCGCAGGTCGTCCCCGGTGGCGGGGTGGCCGTCGAGCTCGACGTAGAGGTCCGGTACGGAGATCGTCATGGCCTCCAGCCTAGGCGTCGCGGTGCGGCGCTTGACCTCAACCATGGTTGAGGCACGAGGCTGCGGTGCATGGACCTCAACACACCTGCTCCCACCCCGTCCGACGCCCCGCTGAAGGTGGCCGTCATCCTCGGCAGCAACCGCGAGGGCCGCTTCGGTCCCGTCGTCGCCGCATGGTTCCTCGGGCGGGCGGCCGGCCACCCGGACATCCAGGCCGAGCTGATCGATGTCGCCGAGACCGAGCCGCCCGCCACCGATGCCGCCGCGGCGACCGCGAAACTGGCACGCGCCGATGCCTTCGTCGTGCTGACCCCCGAGTACAACCACTCCTACCCGGCCCCGCTGAAGAACCTCATCGACCGGCATTTCGCCGAATGGCAGGCCAAGCCCGTCGCGTTCGTGTCGTACGGCGGGATCTCCGGCGGCCTGCGGGCCGTCGAGCACCTGCGCCAGGTCTTCGCCGAACTGCACGCAGTCTCCGTGCGCGACACCGTCTCCTTCCACCAGGCCGGTGCCCTCTTCGACGACCGGGGCGTGCTCAGGGACCCGGCCCAGGCGGACGGGGCCGCCAAGAGGATGCTCGACCAGCTGGTCTGGTGGGGCCGCGCCCTGCGCGAGGCCAGGACCCGGCACCCCTACGGTGGCTGACGCGGCACCGGCGGACAATCGAAGGGCCACGGACACCGAGAACGAGGAGACCCCGGTATGACCGAGCCCGCATGGCTGACCGTGCTGACCACCACGGACAGCGAGGACAAGGCCCGCACCCTGGCCCGGGGCGTGGTGGACGCGCGGCTCGCCGCCTGCGCCCAGATCTCGGCACCCGTCACCTCCGTCTACCGGTGGGAGGGCGCCGTGGAGTCCGGCCAGGAATGGCAGGTGCTGTTCAAGACGACGGCCCGGCGGTACGACGAGCTGGAGGCGCACCTCCTCGCGGCGCACGACTACGGGACGCCGGAGATCATCGCCGTGCCCGTCGTGCGCGGCAGCGACCGCTATCTCGCCTGGGTCTCGGCGGAGACGGCGCCCGTGGCGAGCCTGTGACGGACGACCGGCTGCCGTTCTTCGTCTACGGGACGCTGCTCCCCGGAGAGGCCAACCACGACCGGTTCCTCCGGGGCCGCACGCGTGAGGAACGGCCGGCCGTGCTGCCGGGCGCCCTCCTCTACGAGGGGCCGGGCTATCCGTACGCCGTCGACGGCCCGGGCACCGTCCACGGCACGCTGGTCACCGCGGCGCCCGGGGCCTACGCGGAGTTGCTCGGGCTCCTGGACGACCTGGAGCAGTACCTGGGCCCGGGCCACCCGCGCAACCTGTACGACCGGGTGGCCCGCGGGGCCCACCCGCCGCCGCGGCCGGCCGGCGGCCCCGCACCGGGCACGCACGGCCCCGCCCGGGCCGACGCCGGAACCGTCCCGGGCGGGACCCAAGGCTGCGGAACCGTCCCGGGCGGGACCCTCCCGGTCGGCGGACCCGTCCCGGGCAGGACTCTCCAGGGCGGCGAACCCGTCCGTGCCTGGGTCTACCTCGCGGCCGCCCCCGTCGCCCGCTCCCTGCGCACCGGCGGCAGGCCCGTGCCGGGCGGCGACTGGCTCAGCCGGCGGCCTCCACCCGCACCGCGCACACCTTGAACTCCGGCATGCGCGACACCGGGTCCAGCGCCGGGTTCGTCAGGGAGTTGGCGCGGCCCTCGCCCGGCCAGTGGAACGGCATGAACACCGTGTCCTGCCGGATCGCCACCGTGATCCGGGCCGGTGCGACCGCCCGCCCACGCCGCGAGGTGACCGCCACCCTCTCGCCCTCGGCCACCCCGATCCGCTCGGCGAGCCGCGGGTGCAGCTCCACGAACGGCCCGGGCGCGGCGGCGTTCAGCTCGGCCACCCGGCGGGTCTGCGCCCCCGACTGGTACTGGGACACGACCCGCCCGGTCGTCAGCACCACCGGGTACTCCGCGTCCGTCTCCTCCGCCGCGGGCCGGTGCGTGACCGGGACGAACCTGGCCCGCCCGTCGTCCGTCGCGAACCGTTCCAGGAACAGCCGGGGCGTCCCGGCGTGCTCCTCGTCCGGGCAGGGCCAGAACACCCCGTCCTCCGCCTCGATCCGGGCGTAGGTGATGCCCGCGTAGTCGGCGGGGCCGCCCGCCGAGGCCCGCCGCAGCTCGTCGAAGACCTCCTCCGGATCGGCCGGGAAGCCCTTGCCATGCCCCAGGAGGGACGCCAGCGCGTTCAGCACCTCCAGGTCGCTGCGCACCCCGTCCGGCGGTGTGACCGCCCGCTGCCGAAGCAGCACCCGGCCCTCCAGATTGGTCGTGGTCCCGCTCTCCTCCGCCCACTGCGTCACCGGCAGCACCACATCGGCCAGTGCCGCCGTCTCCGACAGCACGACGTCCGCGACGGCCAGGAAGTCCAGCGAACGCAGCCGCTCCTCGACGTGCCCCGCACGCGGTGCGGACACGACCGGATTCGACCCCATGACCAGCAGCGACCGCACGTCCTGCCCCAGCGCGTCCAGCAGCTCGTACGCACTGCGCCCCGGCCCCGGCAGCGAGTCCGGGTCCACACCCCAGACCCCGGCCACATGGCGCCGCGCCGCGGGGTCGGTGAGCTTGCGGTAGCCCGGCAGCTGGTCGGCCTTCTGGCCGTGCTCCCGGCCGCCCTGGCCGTTGCCCTGGCCGGTCAGGCAGCCGTAGCCGGACATCGGGCGGCCCGCCCGGCCGGTGGCCAGGCAGAAGTTGATCCAGGCCCCCACCGTGTCCGTGCCCTTGGCCTGCTGCTCGGGTCCCCGCGCGGTGAGCACCATCCCGCTCTCCGCGCCGCAGAACATCTCCACGGCCTCGCGCAGCTGCGGCACGGACACCCCGGTGAGGCGCTCCACCAGCTCCGGCCAGTGCGCCATCGCACCCGCCCTGGCCTCGTCCCAGCCGCTCGTCCGGGTACGGACGAACTCCTCGTCCACCCGCCCGTCCGCCACGACCAGGTGCAGCATGCCGAGCGCGAGGGCCAGATCCGTGCCCGGCCGGGGCGCCAGATGCAGATCCGCCTGCTCGGCGGTCCTGGTCCGGCGGGGATCGATCACGATCAGCCGGCCGCCGTTCTCCCTCAGCTCGGTCATGTAGCGCAGCGCGGGAGGCATCGTCTCCGCGAGGTTCGAGCCCACCAGGATCACGCACCCGGTCCGGGGGATGTCCTCCAGGGGGAAGGGCAGACCGCGGTCGAGGCCGAACGCCCGCTGGTGGGCGGCCGCCGCCGACGACATGCAGAAGCGGCCGTTGTAGTCGATCTGAGAGGTGCCGAGCACCACCCGGGCGAACTTCCCGAGGGCGTACGCCTTCTCGTTGGTGAGCCCGCCGCCGCCGAAGACGCCCACGGCGTCCGCGCCGTGCTCCGCCCGTGTCCCGCGCAGCCTGTCCGCTATCCGCCCCAGCGCCTCCTCCCAGCTCGCCGGCGCCAGGTCGCCGCCCGCGTCGCGCACGAGGGGGCCCGTCAGCCGCACACCGGCGGCCAGCACGGCGGGCGCGGTGCGCCCCTTGCCGCACAGGGCTCCCCGGTTGACGGGGAACTCGGTACGCTCCACGACCTCGACCACCCCGCCGTCGGCGACCGGTCGCAGCTTCATCCCGCACTGGAGCGCGCAGTACGGGCAGTGGGTGGACGTCTCGGTGCGGGCCATGCGCCCAGCGTGCGAGGCCGGTATTACGAGGACCGGTGCGTCCGGTTACGCGCCCGGTACGCGCACCTCAGCCCGCCCCGCCCGCCGCCGTGAGGTCGCCCGTGAGCGCCTCCGCCACCCCCGGCTCCCGCGGGCCCAGGAAGTGCGGATCCGGCTCGAACACCGCGTCGAGGAGCGCCTTGCCCGCGGCGAACACCTCCCGCGTCCCGCCGTAGTACCAGGTCACATCGTGTACGTCGTCGGCCCCCACCCCGTACGCGTCGATCCCGGCCGACCGGCAGAGGGCGATCGCCCGCCGGATGTGGAAGCCCTGGCTCACCAGGACGGCCCGGTCGACCCCGAATATCCTCTTCGCCCGGACACAGGAGTCCCAGGTGTCGAAGCCCGCGTGGTCGCTGACGATCCGCTCGTCCGGCACGCCCCGGCCGGTGAGGTACGTGCGCATGGCGTCCGGTTCGTCGTACTCCACGCGGCTGTTGTCCCCCGTGACGAGCACGACCCGGACCGTGCCGGCCCTGTACAGCTCGGCGGCGGTGTCCAGCCGGTGCGCGAGGTACGGCGAGGGCCGGCCCTCCCACAGGCCCGCCCCGAACACCACGGCGACCTGCTGCGCCGGGGCGTCCGCCGCCGTCCGCACCCGGGCGTCCGCCGTGGTGTACAGCCAGGCCGCGGGTGCCAGCGCCACGGCGGAGGCGACCATCAGCGCCTGCACCAGCCGCCGCTGCCCCCGCCGGGTCCGCGGCGGCCGCAGCCGCGCGGCGGCCCGCCGCCCCAGGGCTCCGAGCCGCGCGCGGCGGAGCCCCCTCGGTGTCCTCAGCCGCATGCCGCGCCCCCCGCGCTCGTACCGGTTCTCGAGGAGGAGGACGAACGGCGCGGACGAAAGGTTCGCGGAGCCGGTGCGGCACGTCCGGTGCGAGCACGTCCGGTGTGAACGGGTACTGACACCGAGGGCCGCCTTCAGGTGAGGCGGAGGCAAACACCCGTCACCGGTGCGAAACGGCCCGGCAACCTCCGCCCGGCACCATCGGTGCATGACGGAGACGGCACCGGAACACCCCCGTGAGTCCCTGCCCCTCGACAGCACGGCGCAACTCCTGACGCGCATCACCTCGCAGCTCGGAAACCAGCTCTGCCTCGTCTCCCTGAACGGAACCCGAAGGCCCATGCACCGCATCCGCAGATCCGCCCCCACCCTGGTCGCCGTCGCGCACGGCAGCCGGGACCCGCAGGCCCTGCGCACCGTCCTGGAGCTCCTGGACCGGGTACGGGAGCTGCGGCCGGGCCTCGACGTCCGGCTCGGCCACATCGAGCTGAACGAACCCCTGCTGCCGGACACCCTGGACGGCATCGGGCGGGGTGACGCCGTGCTCGTACCGCTGCTGCTCGGCCGCGGCCACCACGTCCGCCACGACCTGCCCCTCGCCGCGTCGGCCGCGAGCCACCTGCGGACCCGTGTCGCGGACCCGCTCGGACCGCACCCGCTGCTCGTCGAGGCCCTGTACGAGCGTCTCGTCGAGGCCGGGTGGCGGGACGAGGACGGCACCCGCCGCGACGCCGCCGTCGTGCTCGCCGCCGCCGGGTCGCGCGACCCCGACTCGGACGTCGACGCGCGCCGCACCGCCGCCCTGCTCAGCGACCGCCTCGGCGGCGTGCCCGTGGTGCCCGCGTACGCCTCGGCGGCCACGCCCACGGTGCCGGCCGCCCTGCGGGCGCTCGCCGCCCGGGGCCGCCACCGTGTCGCCCTCGCCTCGTACTTCACGGCGCCCGGCCGCTTCGCGACCGTCTCGGCCGCCGCCGCACCGGGCATCGCCGCCGCACCGCTCGGCGCGCACCCGGCGGTGGCACGCCTCGTGCTGCACCGCTACGACCGGGCCGTGGCCGGCACCGTCCCCGCCCACGACGCCCTGACGCACCCCCACCTCCTGGCCTCCGCCTGACCCTTCCTGTCAGCACGCCGGTCTAATGTCGGAGGCATGGACGGTACGCACCACCCCAGGGACACGCCCTACGGCACCGCTGACACCGAGCGCTGGGACACCGAGCCCGACAAACGGCCCGGCCGCACCGCTTTCCAGCGGGACCGCGCGCGGGTGCTCCACTCCGCCGCCCTGCGCAGGCTCGCCGGCAAGACCCAGGTCGTCACCCCCGGCACCCGCGGCCACGCCTGGGACGCCAGCCCCCGCACCCGCCTCACCCACTCCCTGGAGTGCGCCCAGGTCGGCCGGGAGCTCGGCGCCGCCCTCGGCTGCGACCCCGACCTCGTGGAGGCGGCCTGCCTCTCCCACGACATGGGCCACCCGCCCTTCGGACACAACGGAGAGCAGGCGCTCAACGACTTCGCGTCGGACTGCGGCGGCTTCGAGGGCAACGCCCAGTCGCTGCGCCTGCTGACCCGCCTCGAACCGAAGCGCTTCGTCCGCGACCCCCGCAGCGGGGAACTCGTCAGCGTCGGGCTCAACCTCACCCGGGCCGCCCTCGACGCCGCCACCAAGTACCCGTGGTCCCGGGGCGCGCACCCCACGGACCCCGGCTCACCGAAGTTCGGGGTGTACGAGGACGACCTGCCGGTCTTCGCCTGGGTCCGCAAGGGCGCCCCGCAGGACGGCAGATGCTTCGAGGCGCAGGTCATGGACTGGTCCGACGACGTCGCCTACTCCGTGCACGACTTCGAGGACGGCCTGCACGCCGGGCACATCGACCCGGGCTGCCTCTTCTCCGAGCCGGAGCGCGCGGACATCTGGGACGTCGCCGTCGGGCGCTACGTCCCCGCGGACACCGACCCCCAGGAGCTCGCCGACGCCCTCGACCGGCTCACCGCCCAGGAGTGGTGGCCGCACGGCTACGACGGCACCGCGGTCGCCCAGGCCCGGCTGAAGGACGCGACGAGTCAGCTCATCGGCAGGTTCTGCCTCGCCGCCGAGGCCGCCACCCGCGCCGCGTACGGGCGGGGACGGCTCGGCAGGTACGGCGCCGAGCTGATCGTGCCGCGCGAGGTGCGCAACGAATGCGCCGTCCTCAAGGCCGTCGCGGACCGCTACGTCATGCAGCGCGCCGAGCAGGAGGTCATCCGCGCGGACCAGCGGGTCGTCATCGCCGAGCTGGCCGCCGCCCTCACCGCCCGTGCACCCGAGGGCCTCGAACCGCAGTTCCACGCCCTGTACGAGGCGGCCGCCGACGACCGGGCGCGCAAGCGGGTCCTCGTCGACCAGATCGCCGCACTGACGGACGCGTCCGCACGCTCCCTTCACGGGACGCTCATGGGCGCCGGGCAGACTGGACCATGACCGGGCCACATGCCTGTGGCTGTGACCTGATCGGGACACACCCTCTTTCGCCATCACCCCGCGTGCGGGACGCTCGCAGGTGGCGGCGCCGCGCAGCACAGTACCGAGGAGGCATCAAGTGGTCGACGCACATCGGACGTTCGTCATCATCGGCGGGGGACTCGCCGGCGCGAAGGCGGCCGAGGCACTCCGGGCGGAGGGCTTCAGCGGCCGGGTGATCCTCATCGGCGACGAGCGCGACCATCCCTACGAACGGCCTCCCCTCTCCAAGGGATACCTGCTGGGCAAGGACGAACGGGACTCCGTCTTCGTCCACGAGACCGCCTGGTACGCGGGCGCGGACATCGAGCTCCACCTCGGCCAGGTGGTCACCTCCATCGACCGGGCCGGCCGGTCCGTGCAGCTCGGCGACAACACCGTCGTCCACTACGACAAGCTGCTGCTCGCCACCGGCGCCGAGCCCCGCCGCCTCGACATCCCCGGCACCGACCTGGTCGGTGTCCACCACCTCCGTCGCATCGCCCACTCCGACCGGCTGCGGGGCGTCCTCGCCGCCCTCGGCCGCGACAACGGCCACCTGGTGGTCGCCGGAGCGGGCTGGATCGGCCTGGAGGTCGCCGCAGCGGCCCGCGGCTACGGCGCCGAGGTCACCGTCGTCACCCCCTCCGCGACCCCGCTGCACCACGTCGTCGGCCCGGAGGTCGGCCAGATCTTCACCGATCTGCACGCCGAGCACGGGGTCCGCTTCCACTTCGGGGCACGCCTCACCGAGATCACCGGAGAGGACGGCCTGGTCCTCGCCGCCCGTACCGACGACGGCGAGGAGCACCCCGCCCACGACGTACTGGCCGCGATCGGCGCGGCGCCGCGCACCTCGCTCGCCGAGGCCGCCGGGCTCGACATGGCGGACCGCTCCCAGGGCGGCGGTGTCGCCGTGGACGCCTCGCTGCGCACCTCCGACCCGCACATCTACGCCGCCGGGGACATCGCGTCCGTGGACCACCCGCTCTTCGGCGGCCGGCTGCGCGTGGAGCACTGGGCGAACGCCCTGAACAGCGGACCCGCCGCCGCGAAGGCCATGCTCGGCCAGGACGTGTCGTACGACCGGGTGCCGTACTTCTTCTCCGACCAGTACGACCTCGGCCTGGAGTACTCCGGCTGGGCACCGCCCGGCTCGTACGACCAGGTCGTCATCCGGGGCGACGCGGGAAAGCGCGAGTTCATCGCCTTCTGGCTGAAGGACGGCCGGGTCCTCGCCGGGATGAACGTGAATGTGTGGGACGTCACCGAGAGCATCCAGAAGCTGGTCAAGGCCGCCCGGCCGGTCGACCCGGACGCCCTGGGCGACCCCTCGGTGCCCCTGGATTCCCTGCTCTGAGCGGTGGGGCCGGCCGTCCGGCACCGGCAGGCACCCGGCCGCGTGCGCCGCTGCCGGCCGGTCCCGGACGACCGGCCCCACCCGTAGACTTCACACGTGGCAGGCAGGATCAATGACGACGACGTGAAGGCGGTCCGGGACGCGGTCCCGATCGACGCCGTCGTGTCCGAGTACCTCCAGCTGCGCAACGCGGGTGGCGGCAACCTCAAGGGACTCTGCCCGTTCCACGACGAGAAGTCCCCCTCCTTCCAGGTGAGCCCGGGCAAGGGCCTCTTCCACTGCTTCGGCTGCCAGGAGGGCGGCGACACGATCGCCTTCGTGATGAAGATCGATCACCTCACCTTCTCCGAGACGGTCGAGCGGCTCGCCGCCAAGGCGGGCATCACCCTGCGGTACGAGGAGGGTGGGTACAACCCCTCCCACCAGCGCGGGGAGCGCATCCGGCTGGTCGAGGCGCACAAGATCGCGGCGGATTTCTACCGCGAGCAGCTGAACGGCCCCGAAGCCGAGATCGGCCGGAAGTTCCTCGCCGGACGCGGCTTCGACCAGGACGCCGCCGCCCACTTCGGCGTCGGCTACAGCCCCGCGGGCTGGGACCACCTCACCCGCTTCCTGCGCGGCAAGGGCTTCAGCGACAAGGAGCTCATCAGTTCCGGCCTCTCCCAGGACGGCCGCCGGGGCCCCATCGACCGCTTCCGCGGGCGGCTGATGTGGCCGATCAGCGACACCTCGGGCGAGATCGTCGGCTTCGGCGCCCGCAAGCTGCGCGACGACGACAACGGCCCGAAGTACCTCAACACCCCCGAGACCTCGATCTACAAGAAGTCCCAGGTGCTGTACGGCATCGACCTGGCCAAGAAGGACATCGCCAAGGCGAGCCGCGCCGTCGTCGTCGAGGGCTACACCGACGTCATGGCCTGCCACCTCGCCGGGGTCACCACCGCCATCGCCACCTGTGGCACGGCGTTCGGCAACGACCACATCAAGATCCTCCGACGGCTCCTGATGGACAACGGCAGCGCCCGCGTGATCTTCACCTTCGACGGTGACGCCGCAGGCCAGAAGGCCGCCCTGCGCGCCTTCGAGGACGACCAGAAGTTCGCCGCCGAGACCTACATCGCGATCGCCCCGGACAACATGGACCCGTGCGACCTGCGGCTCGCCAAGGGCGACGACGCCGTCCGCGACCTGGTCGAACCCCGCACCCCGCTCTTCGAGTTCGCCCTCCGGCAGATCGTCGGCCGGTACGACCTGGAGACCCCCGCCGGCCGCGCCGCGGCGCTCGACGAGGCCGGGCCCGTGGTCGCCCGCATCAAGAACAGCTCCTCGCAGCACGAGGTCGCCGTCCAGCTGGCCGGCCTGCTGGGCATCCTCGACACCCAGTTCGTGGTCAAGCGCGTCGGCCAGCTCGCCCGCTGGGCCCGCGACCGGGGCGAGCGCGGACCCGCGCAGGGTGGGCCCTCCCGGGGCGGCCCCCCGCAGCACCAGATCCAGGCCCCGAAGGCACCCGCGGGCCCCGCGCTCAACCTCCGCAGCCCCGCCCACCGCACCGAGCGCGAGCTGCTCAAGCTGGCCCTGCAGAAGCCCGCCCTGGTCTCGCCCGCCTTCGACGCCTACGGCATCGACGAGTTCACCGCCCCGCCGTACGCGGCGGTCCGCCAGTGCATCGCGGAGGCGGGGGGCGCCGAGCAGGGGCTGGCCGAGACCCGCGAGTACCTGGTCAACGTCCTGGACGCGGCTCCCGACAACACCGTGCGCAACCTGGTCACCGAGCTCGCCGTCGAGGTGTTCCACGGCAAGACGATCGACGAGACCTACGCGGGCATGCAGCTCGTCCAGGTCCGCCTGCGCGCCGTCGACCGCCGGATCGACGACGTCCAGGGCAGCCTCGCCCGCCTGGGCAGCAACGTGGCGCCGGACCACCTGGCCGCCGCGCAGAACGAGGTCTGGGTCCTCCAGCAGTACGCCCAGTCGCTGCGCAGCCACGGCGCCGACGCGCTCTAGCAGCGCTGGCGCAGCCACGGCGCCGACGCGCTCCAGCAGCGCTGGCGCAGCCACGGCGCCGACGCGCTCCAGCAGCGCTGGCGCAGCCACGGCGCCGACGCGCTCCAGCAGCGCGCTTCGTCACGGAGGAGCCGGGGCCGATCAGCACCCCGTCACCCTCCGGACGCAAAAAGTCACCGCACGCCCCTCGTGGCGGCGATGTGTCGTACCCCACACTGGATGGCGGTGCCTGACTCATCGGAGCGCGGCGGTCCGCCGAGGGCGGACCCCCATCCCGCGATCCGCGCAGCGATCACCTGGAGGTCGCCCCCGTGCAGACCCGGACCGTGCCGATCACGACCGAGCTCGTCCCGGCGATTCCCGCGCAGAACCGGGCCGCACGTCACCCGGAGACGGCGGGCACGCCCGAACCGGTGCTGGAGGAACCGGTGGAGCGCCCCGAGCTCCCCGAGCCGCGCAGCCGCCCGGAGGCGGGCGGCCCGTCCTCCGACCTCTTCCGCCAGTACTTACGCGAGATCGGGCGGATACCGCTGCTGAGCGCCGCGGAGGAGGTGGACCTCGCCCGCCGCGTCGAAGCGGGACTCTTCGCCGAGGAACGGCTCGCCCGCACCCCCGACCCGGACTCCCGGCTCGCCTTCGACCTGGACCGGCTCGTGGTCCTGGGGCGGATGGCGAAACGCCGGCTCATCGAGGCCAACCTCCGCCTCGTCGTCTCCGTGGCCAAGCGCTACGTCGGCCGGGGCCTCACCATGCTCGACCTGGTCCAGGAGGGGAACCTCGGACTGATCAGGGCGGTCGAGAAGTTCGACTACGCGCGGGGCTACAAGTTCTCCACGTACGCGACGTGGTGGATCCGCCAGGCCATGTCCCGCGCGCTGGCCGACCAGGCCAGGACCATCAGGGTCCCGGTGCACGTCGTCGAGCTGATCAACCGGGTCGTGCGCGTCCAGCGCCGCATGCTCCAGGAACGCGGCTACGAACCCACCGCCGAGGAGGTCGCCGCCCAGCTCGACCTCACGCCCGAACGCGTCGGCGAGGTGCTGCGCCTCGCCCAGGAACCCGTCTCGCTGCACGCCCCTGTCGGCGAGGAGGACGACGTCGCCTTCGGTGACCTCATCGAGGACGGCGACGCCGCCTCACCGGTCGAGTCCGCGGCCTTCCTCCTCCTGCGCGAACACCTGGAGGCGGTGCTCTCCACCCTCGGGGAGCGGGAGAGGAAGGTCGTCCAGCTCCGCTACGGGCTGGACGACGGGCGCCCCCGCACGCTGGAGGAGATCGGGAGGATCTTCGGCGTGACCCGCGAGCGCATCCGCCAGATCGAGTCCAAGACGCTCGACAAGCTGCGGGCCCACGCCTTCGCCGACCAGCTCCGCGGCTACCTGGACTGAGACCGGCCGGAGACCGGGTGCACCCCGGTCTCCGGCCGGTCCGGATCAGTCGACCTCGGCCAGTGCCTGCGCGAACTGCGCCGCGTACAGCCGGGCGTACGCCCCCTCGGCCGCCAGCAGCTCGTCGTGCGTGCCCTGCTCGACGATCGAGCCGTCCTCCATCACCAGGATCACGTCCGCGTCCCGGATGGTGGAGAGCCGGTGGGCGATCACGAAGCTCGTACGGCCGTGGGCCAGCCGCGCCATCGCCTTCTGGATCAGGACCTCGGTACGGGTGTCCACCGAGCTGGTGGCCTCGTCGAGGACCAGGATCACCGGGTCGGACAGGAACGCCCGCGCGATGGTGATCAGCTGCTTCTCACCCGCGCTGACCCCCGAGCCCTCGTCGTCGATCACCGTGTCGTAACCGTCGGGCAGCGTACGGACGAAGCGGTCGGCGTGGGCCGCCCGCGCCGCCTCCTCGATCTCCTCCCGGGTCACCTCGCGCGAGGCACCGTAGGCGATGTTCTCCGCGATCGTGCCGCCGAACAGCCAGGTGTCCTGGAGCACCATGCCTATGCCCGAACGGAGTTCGTCCCGCGTCATCCGCGCCGCGTCGACCCCGTCGAGGGTGATCCGGCCGCCCGTCACCTCGTAGAAGCGCATGAGCAGGTTGACCAGCGTCGTCTTGCCGGCACCGGTCGGCCCGACGATCGCGACCGTGTGGCCGGGCTCCACGCGCAGCGAGAGATCCTCGATGAGGGGCTTCTCCGGGTCGTACCGGAAGGACACGTTCTCCAGGGCGACGCTGCCGCGCAGCTCCTCCGGGCGCTCGGCGGGATCGGGGTCGGGCCCCTGCTCCTCGGCGTCCAGCAGACCGAAGACCCGCTCCGCAGACGCGAGGCCCGACTGCACCAGGTTCGCCATCGAGGCGACCTGCGTCAGCGGCATCGAGAACTGCCGCGAGTACTGGACGAACGCCTGCACGTCACCGATCGACAGCGAACCCGACGCCACCCGCAGCCCGCCGACGACCGCGACCAGCACGTAGTTCAGGTTGGACACGAACATCATCAGCGGCTGCATGATCCCGCTGTTGAACTGGGCCTTGAAGCCCGCCTCGTACAGTGCGTCGTTCTGCTCGGCGAAGTCCCTCGCGGACTCCTCCTGCCGGCCGAAGACCTTCACCAGGGTGTGGCCGGTGTACATCTCCTCGATGTGGGCGTTGAGCTTGCCCGTCACCTTCCACTGCGCCACGAAGTGCGGCTGCGACCGCTTGCCGACCCGCGCCGCGACGAACACCGACAGCGGGATCGTCACCAGGGCCACCAGGGCGAGCAGCGGTGAGATCCAGAACATCATGATCAGCACGCCGACGATGGTCAGCAGTGAGTTGATGAGCTGGCCCATCGTCTGCTGCATCGTCTGCGAGATGTTGTCGATGTCGTTCGTCGCGCGGCTCAGCACCTCGCCGCGCTGCTGCCGGTCGAAGTACGACAGCGGCAGCCGCGACAGCTTCGTCTGCAGGTCCTCGCGCAGCTGGAAGACGACCCGGTTGATCACCCGGATCGACAGCCGCGTGGACACCAGCATCATCAGCCCCGCGCCCACGTACACGGCCAGCGCCACCAGCAGGACACTGCCGACCGCACCGAAGTCGATGCCGTGACCGGGGGTGAAGTCCACCCCGCCCAGCATGTCGGCGAGCGCGCCGTCGCCCCGTTCGCGCAGGCCGTCGACGGCCTGTTCCTTCGTGGTGCCGTCCGGCATCTGCCGTCCGACGACTCCCGCGAAGATCAGGTCCGTCGCCCCGCCGAGAATCTTCGGCCCGACGACCGAGAGCGCCACGCTCAGCGTCACCGCGCCCAGCATCCCGGACAGCGTGGACTTCTCCTTGCTGAACCGGCGCAGCAGCCGCTTGCCGGACCCCTTGAAGTCCATGGACCGCTCGGTGGGCCCCGCCATCATCCGTCCGCCCGGTCCTGCCATCAGGCGGCCTCCGCTTCCGTCAGCTGGGAGAGCACGATCTCCCGGTAGGTTTCGTTGCCGTCCATCAGCTCGCCGTGCGTGCCCGTCCCGACGACCCTGCCCTCGTCCAGCACCAGGATCCGGTCGGCGTCACGGATCGTGGACACCCGCTGTGCCACGATCACCACGGTCGCCCCCGACGTCTCGTGGGACAGGGCGCCGCGCAGCGCGGCGTCCGTCGCGTAGTCCAGCGCCGAGAACGAGTCGTCGAAGAGGTAGATCTCCGGCTTCTGCACCAGCGTCCTCGCGATCGCGAGCCGCTGCCGCTGGCCACCGGACACATTGGTGCCGCCCTGCGCGATCGGCGCGTCCAGGCCGTGCTCCAGCCGCTCCACGAACTCCTTCGCCTGCGCCACCTCCAGGGCGTGCCACAGTTCTTCGTCGGTCGCGTCCGGATTGCCGTAGCGCAGATTCGTCGCGACCGTCCCCGAGAACAGGTACGGCTTCTGCGGGACCAGGCTCACGGTCTTCGCCAGCAGGACCGGATCCAGCGTCCTCACGTCCGTACCGTCGACGAGCACCTCGCCGTCCGTCGCGTCGAACAGCCGCGGCACGAGCCCGAGCAGCGTCGACTTCCCGCTGCCGGTCGAGCCGATGATCGCGGTCGTCTCCCCGGGCCGAGCCGCGAGATCGACGGAACGCAGCACCGGCTCCTCGGCGCCCGGGTAACGGAACTCCGCGCCCCGTATCTCCAGGTGGCCGTGTGTGAGCAGCTTCGTGACCGGGGCGGTGGGCGGCACCACGCTCGACTCGGTCTCCAGGACCTCCTGGATGCGCTCGGCGCACACCTCGGCGCGCGGGACCATGATGAACATGAAGGTGGCCATCATCACCGCCATGACGATCTGCATCAGATACGCGAGGAACGCGGTCAGCGCCCCGATCTGCATCCCGCCGCTGTCGATGCGGTGCGCACCGAACCAGACCACCGCGATGGACGACAGGTTCACCACCGTCATCACGGTCGGGAACATGAGGGCCATCAGCCGGCCCGTCGACAGGGCGACGTCCGTCAGCTCCGTGTTGGCGCCGCGGAAGCGTTCCTCCTCGTAGCCGTCACGGATGAAGGCGCGGATCACGCGGTTGCCGGTGATCTGCTCGCGCAGTACCCGGTTCACCGTGTCCAGCCGCACCTGCATCGTGCGGAACAGCGGCCGCATCCGCCTCACGATGAGGCTCACCGAGATCCCGAGCACGGGCAGCACGGCCAGCAGCACCGCCGACAGGGGGACGTCCTGGCCGAGCGCCATGATGACGCCGCCGACGCACATGATGGGCGCCGAGACCATCAGGGTGAACGCCATCAGGACGAGCATCTGGACCTGCTGCACGTCATTGGTCGTCCGGGTGATCAGCGAAGGAGCCCCGAACCGTCCCACCTCGCGCGCGGAGAACGACTGCACCTGGCCGAAGACCGACGCCCGCACGTCGCGCCCGAGCGCGGAGGCGGTCCGGGCGCCGTAGTAGACGGCCCCGATGTTGCAGACGATCTGGATGACGCTGACCGCGATCATCACCGCGCCGAACTGCAGGATGTAACCCGTGTCCCCCCGCACGACACCGTTGTCGATGATGTCCGCGTTGAGGCTGGGCAGGTAGAGGCTCGCGCAGGTCTGCAGGAGCTGGAACAGCACCAGCAGCATGATGGGCTGTCTGTACGGACCCAGATAGGTCCGCAGGAGTTTTATGAGCACGCGTGTCTCTCGGTCGGCGACGGGCAGAGGCCGATCCATCCTCCGGCACGCCGCACCCCGTCGGCCAACGCTTTTGCTCAAGCCCGGGTCAAATTCCGGGAGTGCCCCGCTCCTCAGACGGATCCGTCGAACGCCCCGGGGTGGATCTGGTCCCGCGTCGCGCCGTACTGCTGGCGCACCGCGCCTCCCACCGCGAGCTCCTCGCCGGGCTCCAGCACCTGCGCAGCCGCGCCCCGCCAGGCCGGAGGAGTACACGGATCCAGCGTCCCCTGCGAGACCCCGAGGGCCCACGCGGCCTGCCTGGCCGCACCCAGCGCCGCGTACTCGGCGGGCTGCGGCACGACGACCTGGGTCCCGAACAGCGCGGGCGCCAGCGCCTGCACGGCCGGCAGCTCGGCCGCCGCGCCCAGCAGGAACACCCGCCGCACCTCCACGCCCCGGTCTCGCAGCACGTCCAGCGCGTCGGCCAGCGAGCAGAGCATCCCCTCGAACGCGGCCCGCGCCAGGTGCTCCGGCTTCATCGACTCGCGCCGCAGCCCGCTCAGCGTCCCGGCGGTGTGCGGCAGGTGCGGGGTGCGCTCACCCTCCAGATACGGGAGCAGGACGAGCCCCGAGGAGCCGGGCGTCGACTTCAGGGCCAGCGCGGACAGTTCCTCCAGGCCACCGTCGAGCCCCAGCATCTCGGCGGTGCCGCGCAGCGCGCGCACCGCGTTGGACGTGTGGACGACCGGGAGGTGCATCCCGGTCGCGTCGGCGAAGGAGGTGATCATCCCCGTCGGGTCGGCCAGCGCCTCGTGGTGGACGGCCATGACCGAGCCCGAGGCCCCCAGCGACACGACGGCGTCCCCGACGGCCACGCCCAGACCGAAGGCCGCGGCCATCGTCTCGCCGGTGCCCGCCGAGATCAGCAGCCCCTCCGGCGTTGTCCCGGCGGCGTCGGCCGGGCCGAGGACCTCGGGCAGCGCGGCCTGGTGGCCGAGCGCGAGCTCGACGAGGTCGGGCCGGTAGGACGCGGAGCCCGCCGACCAGTAACCGGTGCCGGACGCGGCACCGCGGTCCGTCGTCCGCCGGGCGGGCCTGCCGAGGAGCTGCCACACCAGCCAGTCGTGGGGCTGCAGGACCGCGGCGACGCGCTGCGCGTTCTCCGGCTCGGTCCGCACCAGCCAGCGCAGCTTCGCCACCGGCTGCGCGGCCTGCGGCACGGCCCCGACGGCCTCGGCCCAGGGCTGCCGCCCTCCGAGTCCGTCGATGAGGTCCGCCGCGGCGGCCTGCGCCCGCCGGTCGTTGCCGAGCAGCGCGGGACGTACGAGATTGCCCTGGTGGTCCAGCGGCACCAGTCCGTGCTGCTGCGCGGAGACACCGATGGCCTGCACGCCTTCGAGCAGCCCTCCGGAGGCCGCCTCACCGAGTGAGAGCAGCCACGCCTGCGGATCCACCTCGGAGGCCTTGGCCTCGATGGGATGCGCGGCGTACCCCTGCCGCAGCACCTCACCGGTGTCCGTGTCGCAGACGACGATGTGCGTGAAGGCGGATGAACTGTCCAAGCCGGCCACTATGCCCATGGAGAAGATTCTGCCGCACGCGAGGGCCGTTCCCGTACCGGGCGGTACCCGGTACGGGAACGGGCCTCAGGTGTTGGTCGTGCCCCAGTCGTCGCTGCCGTTGTGGCCGCTGCGCTCACGCAGCGAGCGCACCCGGTCGGAGACGGACATGGGGACCTTGTCCCCGACCTTCTCGCTCACCGAGTGATAGGCCTTGCCGGCGAAGTCCCGACTGCCGTGCGCGGCGGACTCCGCCGCGTTCCGCACCGCGGGATTCTCGGCCAGCTGCTGCGCGGCCTTCTTCAGCTGCTCGTAACGCTCGCGCCCGGCTCGCGTGCCGAGCACGTAACCGAGGGCCACTCCGGCGATGAACGTGAGCCGGTACCGCATGGCTGCCACCCTTCCTTCGCTCCGTGCGACATGTGCTGCCCGCCTACCCGCAGACACCCGAGATCACCCCGGGGCATACCGATTGGCGGAGCACCCCCCTGCTTGCGCTAATGTATGTGTCGCAGCGAACGCGCGCCGCTCGGCAGCAGCCAGGCAGGTACGATTCGAGGCAACGCAGCAATCCCCTGTAGCTCAATTGGCAGAGCAGCCGGCTGTTAACCGGCAGGTTACTGGTTCGAGTCCAGTCGGGGGAGCGCGATCCCCTGTAGCTCAATTGGCAGAGCATTCGGCTGTTAACCGGAGGGTTACTGGTTCGAGTCCAGTCGGGGGAGCGATGCGGAGGAGGGCCCCTCGGGGCCCTTTTTCGTGTGCCCGCGAGGGCGGTCCGTGACTCTTTCGGGGTGATTCCGCATCGCCTGGAACCGGGCAGCACGCTGCACTGTCTTCATGGTCACGCGAAGCCGACCATCGCCAGCAGGAGATCGTATGACCGGCTATGCTGCGGCAGACGGCGCGTACACGTGTACGCGCCACGCCGTAACGGGGCGGTAGCTCAGCCGGTTAGAGCAGCGGACTCATAATCCGTCGGCCGTGGGTTCGAGTCCCACCCGCCCCACCAGTTTTACCCTGCGGAAACGTTCTGACCTGCGGGAACGTCGTTTTCACGGACACGGGAACCTCAAATCGGGTGCAGCGGCGTGCAGCGTTCTGAGGCCCCAGCGCAGGCCATAGGTCTGTGAACTGGGATTTTGGTCGTTCCTCGGTGGGATGCGTGGTGGTTGCTCCCACCTCTGTACCCGTAGCTGCGTCGAGCGGACGCTGAGGTGAGCGCTGCGTGCCCGCGACGTATCGGCGCGGCGGCGACGGCGACCGGGGCCGGCTGGAAGGCCGGCGAGGGTGAGCTGGGTGTCGTCGGCAGGGTTCCGGGCCGATGCGTGCCGACCTCTACCAAGTGGGTCAGGCCATGCTCGTGTCATCGACTGCATGGTGCGGGAAAGGGGAACGGCACCGGTCCCAGGACGGCTCAGGCTGAAGGCCGGGGCTGGTGCCGGTCCGCTACGCCGCGCCGTCGAGCGGCTCGTCGTCCAGGGACGCGATCTTGCGGAGAATGTCCGTGGCCAGCGCCCGCTCGTTCTCCGTCAGTGACTCCAGGAGCTGCTCGTTGATGCGTTTCGCGGCAGGGATGAGGGAGTCGAGCAGTGCGGCTCCCTCATCCGTCAGGCGCAGCAGGGTTCGCCTGCGGTCTTCTTCGTCCCGCACCTGGCTCAGATAGCCCTGGCCCGTCAGGCGCCGGACCATCTGGTTGATCGTGGAGCGGTCCAGGGACGTGTGGTGGGCGAGGGTGCGCTGGTCGATGCCCGGTTCCTGGCGCAGGGCGTTGAGGACGGCGAACTGCTGTGAGGTGATGTCGCGGGACACGTGGCGGAACCACAGGGCGGTGTGGACCTGTTCCGCGCGCCGGATGAGATGTCCGACGTAGTTGTGCAGCTCCAGTGCGCGCGCCACGATGCTCCGTTCATTGAGCTCTGAGGTGGTGCCGGTCAGGGAGCCGGCAGGCCCTGGGAGTCTACGAGTGCCCGGCACCACCTCTCGGCCGCGGCGCTGTCAGCGGAACCGAGCTCCGGGGCGCTGCTCGTAGGGGACGGCCCGGTTGCCGTCGACGCCCACTTCGAGACGGCCGACGCGCTCGATGTCCAGGACGATCCTGTCGCCGTGGCTGAGCGGTCCCACGCCGGCCGGTGTGCCGGTCGCGATCACGTCACCGGGATGGAGGGTCATGACGGAGGACGTGTAGGCGATCAGTTCACGGACACCGAAGATCAGATCAGCGGTGTTGGTTTGCTGCCGGGTCTCACCGGCGACGTCGCAGCGCAGGTCGAGGGTGTCCGGATCGGGGATCTCGTCGGCGGTGACGATCCACGGTCCGAGGGGGGTGAAGGTGTCGAACGACTTGCGGGTGGAGCGGTCCTCGCCGGAGCGGACGGTGATGTCCAGTACGCAGGTGTAGCCGAAGACGTGATCCAGTGCCTCGTCGGCGCTGACGTGGGTGGCGGTGCGTCCGATGACGACGCCGAGTTCGCCCTCCTGGTCGGTGCGCTTGTCCGTGTAGGGCAGGAGGATGTCCTGGCCCGGTCCGATGACCGACGAGTTGGCCTTGAGGAAGACACCGAGGTCGGCGATGGAGGTGGTGTACTCCATCTCGGCTTTGTGGTCGAGGTAGTTGACCGGTGCGCCGACGATCTTGCCAGGGCGGGGCAGCGGTGCTTCCAGGGCCGTCTCGGTGAGCGGGACGCGCGGGAGACCGGTGAGGTCGAGTTGAGCGGTTCCGCCACGGGCCGTGGTCTCGATGAAGTGGTGCAAGGCTCCGGCGGGGCCGGGTGTGCCGGAGCCGGCGAGCTGCTCGGTGACGTCGACGAGGTCGTGGCCATCGACGACGCCGAGCCGCCCCTTGTTGAACAGGACCAGACGCATCAGGGCCTCCTTGTGAGGTGTCGGGTGGGTGGCGGATCAGGCGCCGGGGTCGGCGTCTTCCGTGCGGTACAGGCCGAGGGAGCGCATGACCGGCTCGTTGCTGTAGGAGAACAGGACGGCGTCGTCCGAGGCCGAGGCGTTGAGGTGCCGGTAGGAGGCCCAGCCGGGCACGGCGAAGGTGTCGTTCTTCGACCACTCCAGCCGCTCGCCGTCCACGATCGTGGTGCCCTCGCCGCGGACGACGCTGAAGATGGTGGAGGCGGTGTGCCGGCGGCCGGATCCCTGGAAGCCCGGTCGCAGCCGCTGGACGCGGCAGCCGATGGTGGGCATGACCGGGCCGCCGGTCCACGGGTTGGTGTACTCCAGGACGATGCCGTCGACGTCGCTTCCCTCGGCGGTGTCGGCGATGCTGTCCAGGGCGTGCCGGGTCTCCTCCCAGGTGTAACGCGTCACGGGGGAGTTGGGTCCGTCCTGGGTGAGCCAGACCGGGTTGAGCCGGCCGTGCAGGAACTGCCTGCTGCCCGCGTCGTCCGGGCGGGTCACGGGCTGGAGGCGCTGCGGGTACTTCTCGTAGAAGCCGGCTTCCAGGGTGTTGACGAGTGGGTAGTCCAGCGCGTCGAGCCAGATCATCGGCGCGTCGCCCTCATGGGTGTGGTCGTGCCAGTGCCACCCGGGGGTGAGCAGCAGGTCGCCCGGCGACATGAAGACACGCTCGCCGTTGACCGTCGTCCAGGCTCCGCTGCCCTCCAGGATGAAGCGGAAGGCGTTGGAGGTGTGCCGGTGGGCCTGGGCGGTCTCGCCGGGCAGGATGATCTGTAGTCCTGCGTAAAGGGTGTTGACGGTGGCTGGGGGATCGGTCAGGCCGGGGTTCACCAGCATGAGGACGCGCCGTTCGGCCTCGTGCAGTGACAGCGTCTCGGAGAAGTGCAGCAGGTACGGGCGCAGTTCCTGCCAGCTCCAGCGGTGGGGGACCGCCCGGCTCTTCGGCTGGGCCGGGAACAGGTTGCCGTAGAAGCGCCACAGCGGTGCGGCGCCCGCCGACTCCAGGGCCTTGTAGACGGTTTCGTCGGTCGTCATGGTGTCCTCCTTCGGTATCGGGATCACGTGGTGGGAACGGTGGTCGCGGCCGGGGTCCACACCCACGAGATGTCGTCGAAGTCGTCGGGCCTGCGGGATGCGAGGAGCTGGTTGCGGAAGGTGGCGCCCATGCCTTCCAGGTGGCAGATTTCCCCGAAGCGGCGGGCGTTGGTCTGGATGCGTGCCGCCCGTTCCGTGCGCTGCGCGGCGTATGCGGTGAAGGCGTCCGCGGGATCGCCGAACCGGCCGAGGCTCTCTCCCAGGGCCACTGCGTCCTCCAGGGCCTGGCAGGCGCCTTGGGCCAGGTACTGGAGCATCGGGTGGGCGGCGTCGCCGAGGAGGACGATCCGGCCGTGCACCCAGTTGTCGATGGGCAGCCTGTCGTAGAGGGGCCAGCGCCGGTCGCGCGAGATGAGGGGGAGCGCGTCGCGCACGGTCAGGCAGGTTCCGGCAAAGCGTTCCTCGAGCTCGGCCTCGGTGCCCCAGTCGTCGGAATCCGGCGTGTAGTGGTCACTTTCGAAGACGGCGACCTGGTTGTACAGCTCTCCGCGACGTACGGGGTACTGCACCAGGTGCATGCGGGGTCCGGCCCACACCATCACGGCCTCCGACGCGGCGTGCTGCGACATGCGGCCGGTCATCTTCTCCGTGGGCAGGGCTCCGCGGAAGGCCACGTAGCGGGAACAGACCGGCTTTCCGTCGCCCACCAGGGTCTGGCGCAGGCGGGAGTGCAGGCCGTCCGCGGCCACGACCGCGTCCGCCGCCAGTACTGCGTGGTCCTCGGCGAAGTGGAGCTGGGCCCCTGATTCGTTCTGGTCGATGTGTGTGACGGTGTGACCGGTGCGCAGGGTGACCGAGGGGTATTCCTGGCAGGCGGCCAGCAGCGCGGCGTGGAGATCGGTGCGGTGTGTGACGAGGTAGGGGTGGGTGAAACGCTCGGTGTAGGCCGCACTGCGCAGGTCCAGTGACGTGACCTGGTCGCCGGTGAGAGCGTCCATCATGACGAGCCGGGGCGGGGCGACAGCCGTGCCCTGAACGGCCGGGAGGACACCGAGTTGTTCGAGGGCGAGGGAGGCGTTCGGCGCGAGCTGCAGACCGGCCCCGAGCTCGCCGAACTGGGCCGATCGTTCGACAAGGGTGACGTGGTGTCCGGAACGGGCGACTGCCAACGCCGCGGCCAGTCCACCGATGCCGCCGCCGACCACGGCGATACGGAGAGGTTCTGGAGTGTTGGACATACGGCCTCCTGGCGTGGAAGGAGCGGCGGACGCTGCGGAGAGAGTCGATGTGTTTAATCAGTACACCAATCATTGGTGTACTGATTACATTGCGGTGGTGTTTCCCTGATGTCAATGGGTGGTCCACGGGGCCGGTGGCTCGCATGCCGCGAGCCGCTGCTCCGCGTATCGGTCCGGTGCCGCGGTCAGCAGACGGCAGCGCTGCTGACGAGGCGCAGGGGAGCGCCGGTGCGCGCGGTGATGTCCTCGATGGTCACTCCCGGAGCGGTTTCGACGAGGGCGAGGCCCTCGTCGGTGACATCGAGGACACCGAGGTCGGTGATGATCCGGTGGACGCAGTTCTGGCCGGTCAGGGGCAGGGTGCACTCCTGAAGGATCTTCGGCGTGCCGTCCTTGGCGGTGTGGTCCATGAGGACGATGACGCGGCGGGCGCCGTGGACGAGGTCCATGGCACCGCCCATGCCCTTGACCATCTTTCCGGGGATCATCCAGTTCGCCAGATCTCCCTGAGCCGACACCTGCATGGCTCCGAGGACAGCGGTGTCGATGTGGCCGCCGCGGATCATCCCGAAGGACAGTGCCGAGTCGAAGAATGAGGCCCCGGGCCGGACGGTCACGGTCTCCTTGCCGGCGTTGATCAGGTCGGGGTCGGCCTCTTCTTCTGTGGGGTAGGGGCCGGTGCCGAGGATGCCGTTCTCGGAGTGCAGCACGACGTGCACCCCAAGTGGGAGGTGGCCGGGGACGAGGGTGGGGAGGCCGATGCCCAGGTTGACGTAGGAACCGTCGGTGAGTTCGGCGGCGGCGCGAGCGGCCATCTGGTCGCGGTTCCAGCCCGTGGTGCTCATGCGCGTACGGTCCTCTTCTCGATATGCTTGTCGCCCGCTTGGGCCGGGGTCAGCTCCACCACCCGCTGTACGTAGATGCCCGGCAGGTGCACCTCGTCGGGGCCCAGTTCGCCGGGTTCGACCAGTTGTTCGACCTCGGCGACGGTGATGCGGCCGGCCATCGCGGCGAGCGGGTTGAAGTTCGCGGCCGCGCGGCGGAAGACGAGGTTGCCGTGGCGGTCGCCGCGCCAGGCCCGTACGAGGGCGAAGTCGGTGGTGATGCCGTGCTCCAGGACGTAGGGGCGTCCACGGAACTGCCGGGTCTCCTTGGGCGGCGATGCGACCGTGACGGTCCCGTCGGGTGCGTACCGCCACGGCAGGCCACCCTCGGCCACCTGGGTGCCGACGCCGGCCGGGGTGTAGAAGGCGGGGATGCCCGCGCCGCCCGCGCGAAGCCGCTCGGCGAGTGTGCCCTGTGGGGTGAGTTCCACCTCCAGTTCGCCGGAGAGGTACTGACGGGCGAACTCCTTGTTCTCACCGACGTAGGAGCCGGTGACGCGGGTTATGCGGCCGGCGGCCAGCAGCACGCCGAGACCGCGGTCATCCGTTCCGCAGTTGTTGGAGACGACCTCCAGAGCGGTCGCGCCCTGCGCGTGGACGGCGTCGATGAGGACGGCGGGGATGCCGGCCAGGCCGAAGCCTCCGACAGCGAGCGAAGCCCCGTCGGGTATGTCGGCGACCGCCTCCGCGACGCCGGCGCAGACCTTGTTCATGGGCGGATGTCCTTTCGGCCGAATGGGCCCAGGGCGTCGGAGACGGACTTGACGCCGCCGTGCGAGGTGAGACCACCGTCGACGGGGATCTCCGCCCCGGTGATGAACGAGGACTCGCCCGAGAGCAGGAAGACCACCAGGGGCGTCACCTCCTCGACGCTCCCGGTGCGGCCCAGCGGTGTCTCACGGATGTTGGACTCACGGAACTCAGGGGCAGTCGAGGCCGTCATCTCGGTCTCGATGTAGCCGGGGTGGATCGTGTTGACACGGATGCCCTGGGGTCCGAGTTCGAGCGCGGCGGTCTTCGACAGGCCCCGCAGCGCCCACTTGCTGGTGGTGTAGGCGACCGGGTAGTGGCCCGTGAGGGCGGCCGAGGAACCGACGTTCACGATGGAGGCGCCGGCCGGCATGAGCGGTGCCAGGTGCTGGATGCCGAGCAGCGGACCGGTGACGTTCACCGCGTGGACGCGTGCCATGTCCTGCGGCCTGGCGTCGCCCACGCGGGCCCGCCAGGTGATGCCCGCGTTGTTGACCAGGCCGTGCACCTGACCGTACGACTCCCGCAGTTCGCGGGCCAGTTCGGCCCAGTCCTCCTCGCTGGTGACGTCCAGCCGCCGGCAGCCGGATGCCTCCACGACGTCCGTTGTGATCACCCGGGCGCCCTCACGGGTGAGGGCCGCAGCCTCGGCGGCGCCCTGGCCCTGGGCCGCACCGGTGACGACGACGACCTTGCCGATCAGCCTCTTGGGGTGCGGCTCGTTCACGGCCGTTCCCGGGTGCGACGCCGGCCTGCGGGGAGCGGGAGGGGCTCCACACCGGGGACCACGGTGCTGGTGAGGGTGCCGAGTCCCTCGACGGTGAGGGCGACGGTGTCGCCCGGCACCAGAGGCGGCGGGGTCCGATCGCCGCGCATGCCCCACAGCTCGGCCAGACAGCCGCCGTTGCCGCAGGTGCCTGAACCGAGCACGTCACCGGGGACCACGTGGGTGCCGCGCGAGGCGTAGGCGGTCATCTCCTCGAAGGTCCAGCTCATGTTGGACAGCAGGTCCTCGCCGACCACCTGCCCGTTGATCTCCGCCCTCATGGCGAGCCGCAGGAAGCCCTCGGCGTCGCGGTGCGGCTCCAGCTCGTCGGCGGTCACCAGATAGGGCCCCAGGGTGGTGGCGGTGTCCTTGCCCTTGCAGGGGCCGAGACCGACCTTCATCTCCGCACCCTGGAGGTCACGGGCGGACCAGTCGTTGAAGACCGTGTAACCGACGATGTGGTCACGGGCCTGGGCGGGCGTGAGGTCGCGGCCCTCCCGGCCGATCACGGCACCCACCTCCAGCTCGAAGTCGAGCACGGACGAACCCGGGGGCACGGGGATGCCGTCCTGCGGGCCGTAGATCGCGTGCGGGTTGGTGAAGTAGAAGGTCGGGGCCGCGTACCACTGTTCGGGCACACCGGCCGTCCCCTCCACGGCGCGGCGCACCCCCTCGACGTGCTCCTCGAAGGTGACGAAGTCCCGCACGGAGGCGGGCTGGAGCGGGGGCAGCAGCCGCACCTGGGAGACGTCAGGCCCCGGTGGTACGTCGAGGGCCGCCGCGCCGGCCTCCAGGAGGCCGGGCAGTCCGCCGGTCTCCCTGACCAGCGCGGCGAGGTCGGTGACCCCGGGGAGGGGGAGGAGGGTGCCGTCCTCCTCCACGACCGCGACCCTCCGGCGGTGCTGGTGTTCATAAGCGGCGAAACGCATGGTGCGGCTCCAGAGAGGTGGGATCAGGCGAGCGGGATGCGCATAAGGTCGTGCCCCACGGTGATGCGGCCCCGGTAGCCCGCCGCCCGGGCGGAGTCCCGGGCCGCGGCGGACCACTGGCGGTCGGTGAACTGCTGCGGGCCCGCCGGCGCGAGATGGGTGAGGACCACCTGGCGCGCCCGTGCGGCCGCAGCGATGCCTCCGATCTCACCGATGTCGGTGTGGACCTGACGCATGTGCTCGACCACAGGCGTGGGCAGCTTCTGCTCTTCGAACCAGGCGGACTGGATGGTCTCGTGAACCAGCAGATCGCAGTCCCGGGCCAGGGCGATGAGGTCGTCGCTGCGACTGGTGTCGCCGGAGAAGACCACCGAGCCGTGCTCGGTGTCGAACCGGTAGGCGTAGGCAGGGGACATGTTGCCGTGCGGCACCCGGGTGGCCGTCACCTTGAGCGCGGGCGTCTCCAGCACCGTCACCACGGTGCCGGGCCGGGCCGACAGCTCCCTCACGTCGAGCATCGACAGGGGATCGACCCCGAAGCCCTCGGCGACGAAAGCGTTGGTGGAGGCGGCGAAGGCGGCGTTGGCACGTCGGGTCGTCTCGATGATGCCCGGCGCCGGCTGCTCGGGGGAGACGGGGCCGCTGTGCACCGTGTCGCTCGGTCCAGGGCCCCAGACACGAACGGTTCCGCCGAGTCCGGGCTGGGGCGGCATCACACCGGCGCACAACAGGGGGAAGTCGAAGTAGTCCACGAGATGGTCGGAGTGCAGGTGGGTGAGGAAGATGCCCTTGAGGGAGGGCATCGACAGGCCTGCCCGCAGGTACTGTGTCACCGCTCCGCGGCCGCAGTCCACGAGATAGGTGTCCGACCCGACGGTCACGGCGGAGGCGATGCCCATCCGGTCGCCGTACGGCGGTGGGCCGCCCGCCGTCCCCAGCAGATGTACCACCAGGCGGTGCCGTCCCGGGTCCGGCGCGTGGTGCGAGGCTGCGGCCGCGGCCGTCTGCGGCGTGACCGCGAGAGCGGTGGCTGCCGCGCCCCCGGCGAGGAGGCCGCGCCGGGACAACGGGGTGGTGCTAGGGCTCATCTGCTGGTTCCTTCGATCGGCGCCGATGCGAAAGCGGGGGGAGACGGATCGGAGTTTGCCCTGCGGGCGGGACGGCGGGCCGCCGTACCGCCCGGGGGCGTGCCTCAGACGGGCGGGGCGATGAAGACGCCGCGGTCGGGGTCGTTGAAGGACTCCTTGGCGACGATCTCGTTCATGGCGTTGGCGGTGCCCCACTGGTCGGTGACTTCGGGCCGGGAGAAGTCGTAGACGTGGGGGTGCCAGGTGTCCTCGTCGAGGTTCTCCAGCTCGGTGGTGTACTCGACGGTGTTGCCGTGGGGGTCGAGGAAGTACGTGAAGGTGTTGTCGCCGGCCATGTGCCTACCGGGGCCCCAGACCTTCTTGAAACCGGCTCGCATGACGCGGCCGGAGCCGCGCATGTACTCGTCGATGCCGCGCATCTCGAAGGAGACGTGGTGCAGGGCGGTGTGCGGACCCTGGGCGATGGCCATGGAGTGGTGCTGGTTGCTGATCCGCATGAAGTGCATGACCTCGCCCATGTGCGGTGAGGAGAGCGTGTCGGAAAGGGCGAAGCCGAGGTGGCGCTCGTACCACTGACGGGTGCGGTTGAGGTCGGGGGAGTTGAGGACGACGTGGGAGAGCTTGACCGGGATGGCCTCCTTCTCCTCGATCTTCCGGTGCTGCCGGACCTCGACGTCGGCCGAGACCTCGATCGTGCGGCCGTCGACGTCGAAGAAGCGGAAGCCGTACCCCCCGCCCGGGGTGTCCACCGTGCCGGGCCGCGAGATCAGCTGCACGCCGCCGGCGAGGAGCCTCTCGGCGAGGGTGTCCACGTCGGCCGGGTTCGCGGCGCCGTAGGAGACGAGGTCGAGCCGCTTCTGCTCGGCCTTGCGCAGTCGTACGACGTACTGCTCGGGGGAGCCCTCGGCGGCGAGAAAGGAGATCCCGGAGTCCTCGGAGACCTTGGTGAGGCCCCAGACGCCGGCGTAGAAGTCGAGCTGTTTGTCGTAGTCCGGCACCGCCAGGTCGACGTGGCGCAGGTGGGTGAGCAGGCGTGCGCTCATGATGGTTTCCTCCTCGTTGAGGTTCAGGCGAGTCGCAGCAGGGCGGCGGCGTTGCCGCCGCGTACCGCGTCGAAGTCGGTCACGGACAGCCGCGCGGCGCGCAGGGCGCCGACCGGGTCCTCGGACCCCATGTCGAAGGGGAAGTCGGAGCCGAGCACGACCCGGTCCGCTCCTGCGACCTCGATCAACGAGCCCAGCACACGCGGGTCGTGCACGAGGGAGTCGAAGTAGATCCGCTTCAGGTAGCTGCTGGGCAGGTGGGCGCAGTCGGCGCCCGCGTCGGTGCGCGTCGACCAGGCGTGGTCGGAGCGGCCGATGTGGGTGGGCAGGTAGCCCCCGCCGTGGGCGGCGATCAGCTTCAGTCCCGGGTGCCGGTCCAGTACCCCGGAGAAGATGAGGTGGGAGAGGGCGGCGGCGTTCTCGGTGGGCTGGCCGACGGTGTTGGACAGGTACCACTGGTCGAGGCGTTCGTCGAGCGTGCAGCCGAAGGGGTGCAGGAACAGGATTGCGCCCGTCTCCTCCGCACGGGCCCAGAACGGCTCGTAGGCCGGGTCGGACAGCTCGCGCCCTGGAGCGTGGCTGGAGATTTCCACCCCGAGCAGCCCCTGCTCCAGCGCGTGGTCGAGCGCGTGTACCGCCAGACCCGGGTGCTGGAGGGGCACGAGCCCGAGACCGTGGAGCCGCTCGGGTGCCGCCGAACAGTGTGCGGCGGTGGCCTCGTTGGCGAGCCGGTACACCTTCTCCGCCGTGTCCTCGTCGGCCCAGTAGTGGTAGTGCGACGGGGAGGGGCTGACCAGCTGGACGTCCACACCCTGCGCGTCCATCGACGCGAGACGTACGGCGACGTCGGTCAGCTTCGGGATCCGCTCGCCGACCATGGGACCGCTGACGGCGAGAGCGGCGCGGCCGTTGCGCCGGGCGTCGAGCTGCTTGGCCTCGGCGTGGCCGGTCAGGCCGGCGACGAGTGCCTCGACCTCGGGCAGAAGGACGTGGGCGTGGACGTCGATTGTCGGGGTGGTCACGGCAGCTCCCGGAGCATGGTCATGGTGCGGCCCATCAGGCCGGGAACATCGGCGTCACGTACCCCGTCGAGCTGCCACTGCCCGATCTGTACGGAGGCCTCCACGACGGGACGGACCCGTGTGATGCGGCGCTCGTAGTACGCCTGGAACAGGGAGTCGTCCCAGGTGTCGGAGCCGGTCAGCATCTGCGCGAGGACCCAGGCGTCCTCCAGGGACAGGGCGGCGCCCTGCGCGAGGGTGGGAGGGCAGCAGTGGGCGGCGTCGCCGACGAGGACGACCCGGCCGCGGTGCCACGAGCCCTCGATCAGCATGCGGTCGAACCAGGTGTAGTTGACCTTGGACGGGTCGGTGATCGTCTCGGTGATCTCCGGCCAGAAGCCGCCGTAGGCGGAGGTCAGGCGGCGCATCTCGTCGGCGTAGGACTCCGGCGGGATGGAGGCGCGGTCGCGGTTCGCCTCGACCACGTACGCGTAGAGGGTGGTCTCGCTGGTGGGGCAGTACCCGGCGATGTGGGCCGGGCCGCCGTAGGCGAGGTCGGTGCGGGTCAGTCCCACGGGCCGTGGGGCGGCGACGCGCCAGATGGCCATGCCGGTCGGCTCCGGCTTCGCCGCGATGCCGATCGCGGCGCGGGTCGTGGAACCGAGGCCGTCCGCGGCGATCACCAGGTCGTAACGGCCGTCGGTGCCGTCGGTGAAGCGGACGGCGACGCCGTCGCGGTCCTGATCCAGGGTGGTGGCCCTGACACCGAGGCGTACGTCGGCTCCGCTGGCGCGGACGGCGTCGATGAGGATCTGCTGGAGCTGGGGGCGCTGCATGCCGACGGTTGCAGGGAGGTCGTCGCCACCGCTGCGGATGTCGTCCTGTGCGTGCAGGACCGTGCCGTCCGGGGCGGTGATGCCGACCGAGCCGAATCCGTAACCCGACGCCTCCACCTGCTCCCACACGCCGAGCTCACGCAGCACGCGCAGGGCGTTGCCCTGGAGGGTGATGCCGGACCCGGCCGTGGCGTTCCAGTCGTCCTTCGCTTCGATCAGATCGACGTCGACGCCGGCCCGGCGCAGCAGGACCGTGATGGCGTTGCCGGCCGCGCCGCCACCGATCACCAGGACCTTACGGGTTCTACTCATGGGGAACTCCCTTGTTCCTGGTGTTACTTGACGGCGATCGGGTTGACCGGGCTGCCGACCGCGCCGGTGATGGGCAGCGGCGCGGCGGTGAGCCAGAACGCGTAGACCCCGTCCGTCGCGCAGTCCTCGGCGAGTGCATCGAGGTCCCACATCTCACCGATGAGAAGACCGATGTTGGGGATGGCGACCTGGTGCAGCGGCTGGAAGGCGTGGTCGAACTCGTTGGGCCGCACCTCGAAGCCCCACGTGTCGGTGGCGATCGCGGCTATCTCCGTGCCGTGCAGCCAGCCGGCCGTGGTGAAGGACAGGCCGGGGGCCGGGCCTCCGGCGTAGTCGCCCCAGCCGTCGCGGCGGGTCCGGGCGAGCTGCCCGGTGCGCACCAGCACGATGTCACCACGGCCGACACCCACCCCTTGGGCCTCGGCCGTGGCGACCAGGTGTTCCGTGGTGATCGCGAAGCCGTCGGGCAACTCCCCGTCCTCACCCATCACGCGGCCGACGTCCAGCAGCACTCCCCGTCCCGCGACGTGCGGTGCCATGTGCTCGATGCCGGTGACCAGGTCGCCCTCGGAGGTGACGACCTTCTCGGCCGGGCGCCCGTTCCAGGCCTTGCCGTGGTCGAAGATGTGCCCGAGCCCGTCCCACTGGGTGGAGCACTGCAGCGGCATCGCGATGACGTCGTCGGCGCCGCCGAGCCCGTGCGGGAAGCCCTGCCCCGTGACGACGGCGTCCGTACCGGTGTCGAGCATGGTGTGCACCGGGTTGGTGCGCCGGCGCCAGCCCTTCTGCGGGCCGTCCATGTCGAAGCGCTGGGAGAGCGAGAAGCTGACACCCCGCCGGATGAGGGCCGCACCCTCGCGGCGCTTGGCCTCATCCAGGAAATTCAGGGTTCCCAGGACGTCGTCCGCACCCCAGCGCCCCCAGTTGGAGCAGGCTGTGGCGGCCTCGGCGATCGAGCGCTCGGGGTCGGTGCGGTCGAGGCTCATGAGGTCTCCTCCGCGACACAGCGGGTGCGCTGGACGCCGAGGCCGGTGACCGAACCCTCCATGACGTCCCCGTCGCGCAGCAGCCGGCCCCAGTGCATCCCGTTGCCGGCAGGACTGCCCGTCAGCACCACGTCGCCGGGCAGGAGCTGCGCGGTCTGCGAGGCGTAGGCCACTACACGGGCGACATCGAAGATCATGTCCTTGGTGGACTCGTCCTGCATGGTCTCGCCGTTCAACTTCAGCGTCACCTGCAGGTCGTCCGTGTCCGCGACGGACGTGGCCGGCACGATCCAGGGGCCGAGCGGTGTGAAACCGGGAGCGTTCTTGCTGCGCAGCCAGTCGGTGCCGATCTGGGGCATGTCCCGGCGGAAGACGGTCGCGCGATCGGTGAGGTCGTTGGCGATCGTGTACCCGGCGACGTGATCGATCGCCTCCTCGGCGGACACCTGGTAGGCGGGGCGGCCGATGACCGCGGCCAGCTCCAGCTCCCAGTCGGGCTTCCCGGCCCAGGCAGGGAGCACCACGTCGTCGTACGGGCCGGTGATCGCGCTCGGCAGACCGATGAACACGTAAGGCAGGTCCTCCGCCGCCCGGCGGTCCATGATCTCCGCCGCCTCCGCACGCCGCTCCTCCTCGGAACGCTCGTCGCCCGGGGCCTTGTGCGCGACGTGCAGGTCGATGACGTGCTGCCGGTAGTTCGCGCCCGACTGGAAGACCTGGCGCGGCTCGACGGGAGCGTGCACCTGGAAGTCCGCCAGCGGCTTCCGCTGCTGTCCGCCGTCCTCGGCCAGTGCTTCCAGACGAGGGAGGGTGGCCTCCCAGTCCTCCAGGAGACTCCGGACGGCAAGTCGGTCGTCGCCGAGAGCGGCTCGCAGATCGAGCACCTGGGCGTCGGGGGTGACCAGAGCGGGGAACGCGGGTCCCTCCGGGGCCGACAGTGTGGCGAGGGCGAACGGTCCGGCGAAGAGCGCGGATGCGGGTGCAGGTTTCACGAACATGTCCTCCTGATTGCGATGTGACTAATCTGGACCCGCCACCCACAATCATGGAAATAGATTGTGTGGATGCTAGCCATCCACGGTGTTAATTCACCCTGGTAGGCGCCATATCGCAAGGGGAAAGCCCGTGAACCTGTCCCGTCTGGACCTCAACCTCGTCGTCGCGCTGCGTTCTCTCCTGGAGGAGCGCAACGTCACGCGCGCCGGACAACGCATCGGGCTCAGCCAGCCCGCCATGAGCGCCGCGCTGGCCCGACTGCGCCGCCACTTCGACGACGACCTGCTCGCCCGGGTCGGCGGCCACTACGAACTCACCGCCCTCGGGCAGGTCCTGCTCGACCGCACCTCGACCGCCTACGACGTCCTGGAGCGCCTGTTCGCCAGCCAGGCCGACTTCGACCCGACGAGCGAGAGCCGGGAGTTCAAGCTGATCGCGTCCGACTACGCCGTCGCCGTCTTCGGCACCGAGCTCGCCAGGGTCATGCACGAGGAGGCCCCCGGCATCCGCCTGCGCTTCACCCAGCCCCCGACGTCCGTCGTCGACGACACGGGCACGCTGCTGAGCACCACCGACGGCCTGCTCATGCCGCACGGCGTCGTCAGCGACTTCCCCGCCACCGACCTCTACCAGGACAGCTGGGTCTTCCTCGTCGCGGACGACCACCCGAGCGTGGAGGACCGCCTGACCCGCCAGGATCTGGCACGGCTGCCCTGGGTCACCTACCAGCGCACGTACGACGCCCCGGCCGTGCGACAGCTCGGCATGCTCGGCGTCGAGCCGCGCGTCGAGGTCTCCGTCGACAGCTTCCAGCTGCTTCCGCTGCTGGTGGCCGGGACCCGGCGCATCGCCCTGATCCAGGAACGCCTCGCCCGCCTGCTGGCACCGCTCGCCCCCGTACGCGTGGTGGAGCCGCCGTACGAGGCGGTGCCGCTGCAGGAGGCGATGTGGTGGCACCCCGTACACACCCACGACGCCGCACACATCTGGCTCCGTGAAACGGCTGCCCGGGTCGGCAGGCGCATGACCGACACGCAGGAGAGGCCGGGGCCGTCCTGACGGGCGGCGGTGGCGCAGGGCCGAATCCCGGTATCCACGGCGTGGATCGATGGCATCAGAAAATCGGATCACGGCAGGGCTGGGCAGGCCATCGAGGGGGCCGCATAGTCGTGTCACATCGCTGCCCCCGCGCACCGACGTCCTCGCCGGACGGACCGGGCGCCACGCACACCCCCTTCCCGCCTCGCGCTCTGGAGTGCCGCTGTGTCCGCTCCCGCTGCCCCGCCTTCCCCTGCCTACGCTTCCCCGGACGTGCAGGGAAAGCTCCCTGCCGCCCTGCTCATGGCCGGCAGTTGCCTGCCAGTCCTCGGCGCCGTGTTGCTCGCACCGGTCCTGCCCCGCATGCAGGAGCACTTCGCAGACGTCGCCGGGAGCGCGGCGCTGGTTCCCCTGGTGCTGACCGTTCCCGCCCTGTCGTTGGCGCTGCTGGCTCCCTTCGCGGGTGTCATCGTCGATCGTCTCGGCCGCAAGCGCCTCCTGGTCGTGGCGACGCTCCTGTACACGCTGTTCGGCACGGTCCCGCTGTACGTGGACTCGTTGCAGGGCATTCTCGTCAGCCGTGTGCTGGTGGGGGTGGCCGAGGCGGCGATCATGACCGCGTGCACGACGCTGATCGGTGACTACTACTCCGGGCGCGTCCGCGACCGCTACCTCGCACTTCAGACCATGTGCGCATCGGCATCCGCCACCGTCTTCTTCGCACTCGGCGGAGCCCTTGGAGGGGCCGGCTGGCAGGCGCCGTTCTGGCTGTACGGAATCGGGCTGCTGCTCGCCCCCGCCATGGCCCGCGCGCTGCCGACGCCACAGCCTTCAGCCGGGGTGAAGCGTGAGCCGGCCGCTTTCGCGGCGGACAAGCGGCCCTTCCCGGTGCGCCGGATGGCTGGGATCTGCCTGTTGACCGCATTCGGTGCCGTCGTCTTCTACACCGTCCCCGTGGAGATGTCGTACCTCCTCGACGACCTGGGCGTCGACTCCACTGGAGGTATAGGTGCCGCCACCGCGGTCGCGAGTGCGGCCACCGTCCTAGGCTCGGTGCTCTTCACCCGGCTCACGAGCCACCCACAACGCCGTCTGCCCGTCGTCCTCCTACTGTGCGCCGCGGGTTTCCTTCTGATGGGACTGAGTGACAGCCTGCCCCTGTTGATCGCGGGCGCTGTGGTGAACTGCGTGGGCACGGGTCTGCTGTTGCCGTCCCTGCTGACGCTGGCCATGTCCCGCCTCGATTTCGCAGACCGGGGGCGCGGTACCGGTCTGTGGACTTCGGCGTTCTTCCTCGGCGAGTTCGCCTGCCCGCTGATCCTTCTCGGCGGCAAGGAGTCCCTCGGCGACCTCGGTTCGGCCGTCGGAGCACTCGGCCTGGTCACCCTGCTCCTCGCCGCTGCCCCGCTTCTCCTGGCCCGGCGGACGCCGACCGCCCCACTGCGCCATGCTCCTGAGCAGCCCTGACCTTCGAGGTCACCGCGCCGGCACTGCCAAGGTGGACCGGCGCACGACCAGTTCCGGTTGCAGTACGACGCGGGCATGCTCGTGAGCGGCGTCATGCGCGGTGTCCTCGATGAGGAGGCGGCCGGCCTGTCGTCCCATGGCGACGGTCGGTCTCCGTACCGTGGTCAGCGGCACGACGGCGGACGCGGCGAACGCGAGATCGTCGTAGCCGACCACTGCGATGTCCTCCGGCACCCTCAGCCCGGCCTCGTACAGGGCCTGCATCACCCCCAGAGCGAGCAGATCGTCGGCGCAGAAGACGGCGGTCGGCCGCGTCGGCATGCCGAGGATGCGCTGCCCGGCGTCCTTGCCCGCGCTCACCGTCATGTCCAGGCACGAGAGTTCGTGCAGGGAGACGGAGGGGAGTCCGGACCGGCTGACGGCATTGCGTGCACCCCTGCGCCTGTCCCGGATCGGTGCGAGCCGCTCGGGTCCGCCCACGTGGACGACGGATCGGTGTCCTTGCCCAAGCAGGTGACGGACCGCCGCGTGACCACCGGCGACGTCGTCGACACCCACAGAGCACCTGCCCGGTTCGGGCGCGCACTGGTCGGCCATGACGAAGGGCACCGCATGCCGACGGAACGCGGCCACCGTCCGGCCGACTCCGTCACCGGACATCAGCACGGCCCCGCGAAGCTGGTGCGAGGTGATCAGCGCGAGGTGCCGGGCTTCCTCCGCGAGGTCACGGGCGCCGGTGCACACCATGACGCCGAGGTCCGCCTTGCGGGCGGCCTGCTCGACGCCGGTGGTCAGCGCCGTGAAGGAAGGGCCCGCCGAGTCCAGCCCGACGACGGCGATCACACGGGAGGCCAGGCCGTGCAACTGCCGTGCGCCTTCGGTGCGTACGTATCCGATCGAGTCGATCACTTCGAGAACGCGCCTGCGTGTGGACTCGGCGACGATCTCCGGGCGGTTGAGGACGTTCGACACGGTGCCGAGCGACACGCCGGCCTCGCGTGCGACGTCCTTGATGCCGGTCCGGCGGGCCGCCACGCCCTTTTGAACCGTCCCTGCATCCGGCCGGGGCCCCGGTGCCGGGATCACCGTGGGAACGGTTGCGGGCGCCCGCCGAGGCATGGTTCAACGGCTCCCCGGGGCCGCGGTGCTGCCGCGTTGCACGAGACGCGGAGTCATGGTCGTCTGCATGGCACGGTCCCGTCTGCCTTCCACCCGCTCGATGAGCATGCGGGCGGCGGTGGAGCCCATGGTGTGTCCGGCCTGGTCGACGCTGGTGAGCTGAACAGTCGCCAAGGCGGCGAGAGCGGTGTCGTTGTAGCCCACCAGAGAGACGTCCTCGGGGATACGCAAGCCGAGTTCGTGGGCCGCGCGGTAGACGCCCAGAGCCGCGACATCGGCGCCAGTCATGACGGCGGTCGGCCGGTGTGTGGCCGTCAGCAGGGTCATTCCCGCCTTGAAGCCGCCTTCGTCCGAGTACGCGGCGTGCAGCACCTGCGCGTGCTCGGACAGTCCGTGCCGTTCCATTGCCTCCAGGTATCCGGCGGTCAGCACGATCTCGGGAGTGCGCTTCCACCGGTTGGCCTTGGTGCCCGGGGCCGAGACCAGGGCGATGTCGCGGTGGCCCAGAGAGACCAGATGGTCGACGACCAGGCCGGCTCCGATGTCGTCGGCATCGACGACCGAGTCGTGGATGTCGGATCCGTCGTGGTGGCCGAGGACCACGGTGGGCGTGTCCGCAGCCGTCGCCAGCACCTCGTGGCGCGACGTCCCCGGGGCGATGAGGATCAGGCCGTCCATCTGTCGGTCGACCATGGAGCGGATGGTCCTGGCCTGCTCCTCCGGCGAGAATCCTGCCGCGCCGATCAGCACGGTGTACTCGCTGTCGCGGAGTTCGTCCTGGACGCCGTCGAGGATGTCGGCGAAGAACGCGTTGCGCACGTTGTCCAGCAGCACACCGATCGTGTAGGTCCGGCCTCGCATGCCACGCGCCGCCGCGTGCGGGCGATAGCCGAGCTCGGCGATCGCCGCTCTGACCTTCTCCTGCATAGCCGGGCTCACACCGTAGGCGTTGCGCATCACCTTGGAGACGGCGGCGGTGGACACGCCCGCGTGCCGGGCGACATCGGTGATGGTTACACGCTTGTTCTGTCTGGGTGTCGCAGCCCGGTCCATCGTCAGTGCTCCGGATCTCGTAGTGGTGAGTGTAACGGTCTACACAGGTTCCCCGTGGGCCGTCAAGTGGTCTTCCGCAACACGGCAGTGTTACTTCTCTGTGTCTTGACGGAAAAGGATGGAGGGGTGCAGGGTGTTGCCCAATCTTAGTAGAGAACGTTTTACACGCTCTCCTCGTGGCAGGGCCTACGTCGCCCTTCGTGCCGCTCCGCAGCCTCGCCTTCCTCTCCATACTTCTTGGGAGTCTTCCGTGTCCCCTCGTATGTCCCGTGCCCACCGTGCACGCCTGAGCCTGTTCACCGCCGGTGCCGCCTCACTGTCGCTCCTGGCCACTGCCTGCGGCGGCAGCGGCGCCAGCTCCTCGTCCGCACCGAAGGACTTCAGCTACCTCAGCGTCACGGAGAACACCGCGGTCAAGACGGCGTTGACCACCCTGTCCAAGGGCGAGTGCGAGGCCCAGAACAAGGCCTTGCCGCTGAAGGTGGAGACGGTTCCGCAGGCAAGTCTCGACCAGAAGCTCCAGCTCCTGGCCGGTCAGGACGCACTTCCGGTGCAGTTCGCCGCAGGCAACGCCCCGGCGCTCACGAACCAGCTCGAAGGATCCGGGAAGATCGCCGACCTGGAGAAGGAACTGAAGGACCTCGGGGTCCTGGACCAGATCGAGCCCGCCGCCGTCTCGACGGTCAAGGCGCTCTACGACGGCAAACTGGCGGTCCTGCCGTACGAGTACAACATCGAGGGCATCTTCTACAACAAGAAGCTCTTCACCGAGAACGGCATATCCGAGCCCGCCACGTGGGACGCGCTGGTCGACGCCTCTGCCAAGCTCGAGAGCAAGGGCGTGCAGCCGTTCTCCGCGTCCGGACAGCAGGGCTGGCCTCTCACCCGCCTCATCAGCGGGTACCTCTACCGCAGCCTCGGTCCCGACGCGCTCAAGAAGGTCGCCGAAGGCAAGGCCGCGCTGACCGATCCCGAGTACGTCAAGGCCGCCGAGGAAGTCGCCGAACTCGGCAAGAAGGGCTACTTCGGCAAGGGCCTCGGCTCCATCGACTACGACACGGCGATGAACCAGTTCCTCAGCGGCAAGGCTGCCATGTTCTACATGGGCAGCTGGGCACTGAGCAACATCTCCGACGCCGAGCAGAACAAGGTCGGCGCCGAGAACGTCGGGTTCATGCCCTTCCCCGCGGTGGCCGGAGGCAAGGGCGCGATCGGCCAGTACCCGTCCAACGTCGGTCTGGGCATCACCCTTGCGAGGAAGTCCTTCGACGACAAGGCGGGCGACTGGACCGCCTGTATCGCCAAGAACTACGGCGCGACCGTGCTGAAGGACCAGGGAGCGATCTCCGGCTTCAAGGTCAACGGCGACGTCAAGGACGCCAACGAGGTCACCACGCAGGTCAGGGAGACCATCGGCGGGTCGAAGCAGAACGTGCTGTGGTTCGAGGCCCTCTTCAGTACCAAGGCCACCACGATCAGCCAGACCAACGCCGCGTCCCTGGTCAGCGGCAGCATGACTCCGCAGAAGTTCATGCAGACCGTGCAGGACGCCCTGACCGCCCAGTGACCGACCGGGGGCGGCCCAACCGGCCTCCTCGCACGCCCCGCACCCCGCGTGTGCCGCCCCCGGTCCCGCACGGCAGGTCTCTTCAACGGAAATGAAGTGGACACCACCCATGCACCGCGTCCTCGGTGACCGCAGGGCCATCCTGATCCTGCTCGGTCCCGCACTCCTCGTGTATTCCCTGATCATGCTCGTCCCGATGGTGTGGTCGCTCGGCTACTCCTTCACCAAGGGCAACACCATCGACGGCTTCACCGGCAACGGACTGGACAACTTCCAGCGCCTGTTCACCGACGAAGCCGTACGGGACGCGCTCTGGTTCACCCTCAAGTACGGCGCCGTCGTCACGGTGGGACAGGTCGTCGCTGGCTATCTGCTGGCCCTGCTGTACGTCTTCTTCCTCAAGAAGTCCTCCGCGCTCATCCGCACCCTGGCCTTCTTCCCCGTCGTGCTGCCCACGGTCGCGGTGGGTCTGCTGTTCCAGAAGTTCTTCCAGGTCGCACCGCAGACAGGCCCGGTCAACTCGCTGCTCAACGCGGTCGGAATCGACTCCATCGACTTCTTCGGAAGCGCGGGAAGCGCGTTCTGGGTCCTGATCGGCATGGACATCTGGCGCTCCATGGGCTTCTACGCCGTACTGCTCTTCGCCGGTCTGGTCGACATCCCCGACGAGGTCCTCGAATCGGCCCGCCTGGACGGGGCCTCGGGGCTCCGGCTGATCCGGCACATCGTGCTGCCGCTGTCCCTGCCGGTGCTGATGTCGTCACTCATCTTCAGCATCAACGGCACCCTGAAGGTCTTCGACTCCGTCGTCGCCCTCACCAACGGCGGCCCCGGCAGCGGCACCACGCCCCTGACCCTGTACATGTTCCAGACGTCGTTCACCTACAGCGACTACGGCTACGGCAGCACCATCGCCCTGCTGCTGACCGTGGTCTGCCTGCTGGTGAGCCTGGTCGTCTACCGCGTCTCGCAGCGCGACCTCACGGAGGGCTGAGCGCCATGGCCATCGACACACCTGTGAAGACCTCCGCGGGCCGCCGGCACCGAGCTCCTTCCGGAACCACCGGGCCGGTCCGCAGGGCCTGGGCACCGCGCCGGCTGGGGGTGAAGATCGTTGTCACCCTGCTGCTGGTCGTCGAGATCTACCCGTTGATCTGGATGTTCCTGACGTCCCTGAAGTCCAACGACGACTACCTCAACAACTCCACCTGGAGTCTGCCGACGACATGGGAGTGGGGCAACTACTCCGAGGCCTGGACCACCGGCCACCTGGGCCTCTACGTCCAGAACAGCCTCCTCGCCGTCCTGCCCTCCCTGGCACTCATGCTGCTCCTGGGAACGGCCGCGGGATTTGCTCTGCAGGTCATGGTGTGGAAGGGGCGCAGCCTCACCCTGCTGGTCTTCCTGGCGGGCATGATGGTGCCCCCGCAGATGATCCTTCTGCCGCTGTTCACCGTGTACTTCCAGACGGGACTGTCCGGCACCCTGTGGCCACTGATCCTCACGTACACCGGAACCGGCCTGCCGCTGACCGTCTTCATGATGGCCACGTACTACCGCACCGTCCCTCGTGAGCTTTTCGAGGCCGCCACCATCGACGGCGCCGGCATTCTGCGCGCCTTCTGGACCATCAGCGTGCCTCTGGTCCGCAACGCCCTGCTGACGGTCGGTCTGGTGCAGTTCTTCTTCATCTGGAACGACCTGCTCATCGCGCTGACCTTCACCAACAACCAGGATCTACGGACCATCCAGGTCGGCCTGCTCAACTTCACCGGCGACTTCGGCGCAACCCAGTACGGTCCGCTGTTCGCGGCCATCTGCATCAACGTGTTCGGCACCCTCCTGATCTATCTCTTCCTCAATCAGAAGGTCATGAAGGGCCTCACCTCGGGAGCGGTCAAGGGCTGAGACCCGCCCCCGCCCCGCTGCCGCACGTGTATGAAAGGTCCCCCTCTTGCTCCCCCCTCAGCCTTCACCGGTGTTCTTCGAGCACCTTCCGGACGGACTCGGCATCGGAGTCGCCGCCCCCCGTCTCACCTGGACTTTGCCACTGGGTGCCGGCGTTCAGCAGGCGTACGAACTGGAAATCGAGCGCGCCGGCAACCTCCACCACACGGGACGCGTCGACGACCCCGGCCAGATACTGGCCCCCTGGCCCGGCGAGCCACTGGCCTCGCGAGAACGCGCGACCGTCCGGGTCCGCGTCTGGACCCCGGACGACGGGGAGCCGTCGGCGTGGAGCGAACCCCGTGTCGTCGAAGCCGGTCTCCTCGACCCGACCGACTGGCAGGCGGTCCCCGTAGGCGCCGGATGGGACGAGGACCCGGAAGCCGAGCGATGCCCGGCCCGGGTCCGAAAGGACTTCGCGCTCGACCGCCCCCTCAGGCGCGCCCGCCTGTACGTCTCGGCGCACGGCCTGTACGAAGCCGAGATCAACGGCCACCGCGTCGGCGACGAGACACTGGCCCCGGGCTGGACGGTCTACCCGCACCGCCTGCGCTACCGCACCCACGACGTCACCGCCCAGCTCACCGAGGGCGCCAACACCATCGGCGCCTGGCTCGGTGACGGCTGGTACCGGGGCAAGTACGGCTTCGACGGCGGCACCCGCAACATCTACGGCACCGACCAGGCCCTGCTCGCCCAGCTGGAGGTGGAGTACGACGACGGCACCACCGTCGTCGTCGCCACGGACGGCACCTGGAGAGCGGCCCCGGGCCCGATCCTGACCAGCGGCCTCTACGAGGGCGAGACGTTCGACGCCCGACTGCACGACCCGCACTGGTGCACACCCTCGCCCACCTCCTCCGACACGTGGACGCCCGTACGGACCGGCAAACGAGACCCCGACACCCTCGTCGCACCCATGGGACCCCCGGTGCGCTGCACCGAGGAGATCCCCCCGGTCTCTGTCACCCGCACCGGCGATGGCCGCCACCTCCTCGACTTCGGCCAGAACCTCGTCGGCCGCCTCAGCCTCACCCTCGACGGACCGGCCGGCACCACCGTCACCCTCCGGCATGCCGAGGTCCTCCAGGAAGGCGAACTCGCCACGCGGCCACTGCGCGAGGCGTACGCCACCGACACCCTGATCCTCTCCGGCCGGGGCCCACTCACCTGGGAACCCCGCTTCACCCTCCACGGCTTCCGCTACGCCGAAGTCAGCGGGTGGTCAGCCGACTTGAGTACCAGCATGGTGAAGGCCCGGGTCTACCACACCGATATGCGGCGAACCGGCTGGTTCGAGTGCAGCGACGAACTGGTCAACCGGCTGCACGAGAACGTCCTCTGGAGCATGCGCGGCAACTTCGTCGACATCCCCACCGACTGCCCCCAGCGCGACGAACGCCTCGGCTGGACCGGAGACATCCAGGTCTTCGCCCCCACCGCGAGCTACCTCTACGACTGCGCCGGCATGCTCGACTCCTGGCTCACCGACGTCGGTCTCGAACAGCTTCCCGACGGCACCATCCCCTGGTACGTGCCCGTCATACCGGGCGAACCGATGTGGACGCCGATCCAGCCCGGAGCCGCCTGGGGCGACGTCGCCACGCTCACCCCCTGGACGCTCCACCAGCGCTTCGGCGACATCGATCTCCTCCGACGCCACTACCCCATGGCCACGTCATGGGTCGACCTCATGGAACGACTCGCCGGGCCGAGCCGTCTGTGGGACACCGGCTTCCAGCTGGGGGACTGGCTCGACCCCGCCGCCCCACCGGAGGACCCGGCGGCCGGCATCACCGACCGCTATCTCGTCGCCACCGCATACTTCGCCCACTCCGCCCGCCACCTCGCACTCTCCGCGACCGCGCTGGGAGAGGACGCAGACGCCGAGCGGTACGCCGCCCTGGCCGACGAGGTCACCGAGGCCTTCCGCCGCCAGTACGTCCTGCCATCCAGCCGCATGACCAGCGACAGCCCTACTGCCTACGCTCTGGGAATCGTCTTCGGCCTGCTCACCCCCCAGCAGCGGCAGCACGCGGGCGACCGGCTCGCCGAACTCGTCCTCGCAGACGACGCCCGGATCGCCACCGGATTCGTCGGCACCCCACTGATCTGCGACGCACTCACCGACACCGGCCACCTCGACGTCGCCTACCGCCTACTGCTCCACACCGAGTGCCCCTCATGGCTCTACACCGTGACCCAGGGCGCCACCACCATCTGGGAACGCTGGGACAGCCTGCGGCCCGACGGCAGCCTCAACCCGGGTGGCATGACCTCCTTCAACCACTACGCCCTGGGCGCCGTCGCCGACTGGCTGCACCGGGTCGTCGGCGGCATCACGGCCACAGCCCCGGGCTACCGGGAGATCTCCTTCCGACCGCAGCCCGGAGGAGGCCTCACATGGGCCCGCACCCGGCACGAAACCCCTTACGGGACCGCGTCCTTGTCCTGGGAAGTGACCGCCACCGGCCTCACAGCGCGCTGCACCGTCCCCGAGGGCTGCCGTGCCATCGCCGAACTGCCCGGCTGTGCGCCGATCACCCTGCACGCGGGGGAACACGTCCTCGATACCGCCGATATCCCTGGGGCGGTCTTCTGAATTATTGAAGAATAACCTCGTGCGGCCCGACACAGGCACTTCCTGTGTCGGGCCGCACGAGGTTATCTAGCTACCTCCGTGGGTTTTTGTATTTTCCTCGCGAATGGGCGGGATCCAGCGGAGTGATGGGGAGGTGGTCTTGTCTGGCCGCCGATTGAAAATTTCAAATCCATTTCAGCCGGATGGAGAGCTTCTTTGCTGGTCAGAGGCTTCTTTGAAGAGGTGCTGTCGGAGGGTTGACCTGGGTATGAACAGGCAATAGTTTTCCGCATGTTGGGTAAGGCGCTGCGTGCGTCGATGTCGATGAGCATCGGGTATCGCTGTCGTGGGATGCGGCAGAGCTATCTCGGTGGAATCTGCAAATGAGGCACACCTTGTATGTGTTCCACGCATGCGCAATTGCGCTACCCGTCTGTTGGGGCCGGCCAGGAACCTGACCTCCTGACCGGCCCCATTCCCCCCGCGGCGGCGCGTCACGCAGCCGCCAGAACGTATTCGGAGAGCCGCTGTGAACAGACGAAAATTTCTCTCTGCCGCCACCCTCACCGCATTGGCCGTGAGCATGGCTCCGGTCATGACCACACAGGCAGCCGCCGCGTCCGGCGCCGCCCCGCAGAACCGCGCCGACGCCCTGCTGGCCACGATGACGGCGACGGAGAAGGAAGCACTCGTACGCTGCGACTTCGCGGCCGTAGCCCACCTGGGGATTCCGGCCCTGACCATGGTCGACGCGTCCGCCGGCCTCCGCGGCGAGAAGGGGGTGACGGCCTTCCCCGTTCCCGTCGCCCAGGCGGCGACCTTCGACGAGGGCCTGGCGGGCCGCATCGGCAGGGCCATCGGCGCGGAGGGCAGGGGGAGGGGCTTCAACAACATGCTCGGCCCCACCGTCGACCTGACGCGAACCTGGCACTTCGGCCGTCAATCCGAGGGCATGGGGGAGGATCCGCTGCTCGCCGGGTACCTGGGAGCGGCCGTCACGGTCGGGATGCAGAGCCAGCAGGTGGCTGCCACCGTCAAGCACTTCGCCGCCTACACCCAGGAGTCCGACCGGTTCTTCATCGACGCCAAGGTCTCCGACCGGGCCCTGCACGAGATATACGAGGCGCCTTTCCGCCGGGTGGTCGTCGCCGCGCCGACCACCTCGGTGATGATGGCCTACCCGAAGATCAACGGCACTTTCGCGACGCAGAACCCGGCTCTCTTCGACGACCTGAAGGAGGGACTCGGACTCCAGGGCTACACGGTGCCGGACTTCTGGGCCGGCGATGACCAGGTCGCAGCCTTTCGTGCCGGTATGGACCTGGCCGGACTCGGCCCCGGCGCAGTGAGGATTCCGCCGGGCGGACTCACGGGGGGAGCGATACCGGGCGCGCGGCTGGACGACGCCGCGCGCCGCATCCTCGTCACGATGTTCGCGAACGGCCTCTTTGACACCCCTGTCCCCGCTCCCGCCGACAACGTCAGCACCCAGGAACACCGGGACCTCGCCCACGAGGCGGCCATCGCCTCAACGGTCCTGCTCTCCAATCGCTCCGCGGCCCTGCCTTTGCCTGCCTCGGTGAAGTCGCTTGCCGTCATCGGCCCGGCGGATACTGACGTGTTCACCGGTGTTGCCGGATCGACCTACGTCGACCCCGGGGCCTGGACCACTCCTCTGCAGGCCGTTCGTACCCGTGCGGGAAGCTCCGTCAAGGTCACTCACTCCCAGGGGACCAAGGGAGACCTGCCTCTGGCTGTGGTGCCGTCGACCGTGCTGCGTGACGGCAAGGACAAGGCCGGCCTGGCGGCCACGTACTTCGCGGGCGCAGATGCCACCGGGACCCCGGTCGTGACGAAGACCGACGCGACCGTGGACTTCACCACCGCGCCCGCGGCGGATCTGCCCGCCGTCTGGTCGGCGAAGTGGACCGGCACCCTCGTGCCGACCACCACCGGTCTGCACCGCTTCTCCCTGCTGCCCGCCGGCACGACCACACTGAAGATCAACGGCGTCACGGTCGTCTCCGGCACCCGGCAGATGCGCAGGTTCTTCCTCGGACCGTTCGACTACCCGCTCCAGGGCACCACGCAGCTGACCGCGGGCCGCGCGGTCAGCGTCGAACTGACCTACACCAACGCCACCGCCGAGACCGGCACCTGTGGTCTGACCCTGGGCTGGCAGCCCGACTCCTTCATCCCCGCCGCGGTCAAGGCGGCAGGGGCGGCCGACGCCGCCGTCGTCTTCGTCAACCGGGTCGCCGGCGAGGCCATGGACCACGCAGGCCTCGACCTGCCCGGGGACCAGAACCAGCTCATCACCGCCGTGGCCGCAGCCAACCCCCGCACGATCGTCGTCCTCAACACCGACGGCCCCGTGGCCACCCCTTGGCTCAACGACGTGGAAGCCGTGATCCAGACATGGTACGGAGGCCGCGGCACGGGCACCGCCCTTGCCGCAGTCCTCTTCGGCGACAGGGATCCCACCGGCCGTCTCCCCGTGACCTTCCCCGCCGACGCGACCCAGGGGCCCGGTAGTACGCCCGCGACCTACCCCGGCACGAACGGCGCCGTCACTCATGACGAGGGCATCGCCATCGGCTACCGGTACTACGACGCCAAGGGGCAGCAGCCCCGTTTCCCCTTCGGTCACGGCCTGTCCTACACCTCCTTCGCCCACGGCTCGCCGGAAGCGGCCTACGACCAAGCGACCAGGAACGTCACTCTCTCCGTCAACGTGACCAACACGGGCCGGCGCAAGGGCACCGAAGTGGTCCAGATCTACGCCGCGCTGCCCGGAGCGGCAGCGGCGGAGCCACGCCGTCTGGTCGCCTTCCGCAAGGTCACGCTGGAGACGGCGGGTTCACAGCGGTTGGCCTTCACCATCCCGGCACAGGACCTGACCGTATGGAAGTCGGGCGGCTGGGCCCTCGTGCCGGGCTCCTACACCTTCGCCACCGCACGTTCGTCCCGTGACCTGACGGCACAGCGAACCGTGACCATCCGCTGAGCGTTGACCGTTCCGATTGCGCGGCCCGTTCCCTGTCGAACCAGGCGGGGAACGGCCCGCGATATGTTGCCTGCGCACAACGGTCGCCGCCCGCGGTGGCGTGAGATCAAGTGCACCGCGGCGAAGCGCCCGTCGCCGACACCTCGGTGGGCCCCATGCACCAGAGTGAATCCGCCTGCTCCGGGGAGGCACAGCATGATCGCCGACTACCGATCGTGACTCTGCGGGCTGGGCAGAAATCGGCCGAGAGCGGCAAAGCTCACCGGCCGGCAGGGGAGAAGCAGCCGGGATGAGCGGCTGGGCCTCCCCTGCGGGCCGGTGCCTGAGCTTGCGAGGGACGCGGTGTCAGCGGTGCAGCGAACGCTGCACCGATCCCCGGTCGAGCCGGATCGACAAGGATGCAGCCGGATGGAAACGGGTGGCTATGTCCGTTGTTTCGGCATCGCCGCAGGTGAGAGGCGTCACGCTTATGGGTTCGAGTCCCACCCGCCCCACCACTGCAGAAACGTCGTGACCTGCAGATACGCCCGATTGATGAGCCGTCGGGCAGGCGCGGTACCGCACGAGTACCGCACGGAGCCCTCGTACGCTTGTCCCCATGGCCTCCAGCAAGACGAAGAAACTGAGCTCCGGGGAGACCTCGCACATCGTCTACTGGCGCGCCGGGGGCGGTCGCGCCGGCGCGTGGTGCAACGAGACCTTCGACGATTCGGCTTGGTCAAGCCTGACGAGCCGGCGGTGCCTGCTGCTGAGATGTTCGTCGTGTACGCACACACCTATGTGGGCCTGCTCACCGATATATCGGACCACACACGCACGAACTACACCAGATTCATCCTGGTCCGCTGCATCCTGCCGGGACCGAACGCCGACCGTACGCCGCGAAGACGATCGCGAACCTGCATGGCCTGCTGTTCAGCATTCTCCAGTCGGCCGTGACCGCCGATCCACCGCTGCGCGACTCGAATCCCTGCGCACACACCCGGCTGCCCAAGGGGAACGACACGGAGGGCGACGAGGTCTTCCTCGAACCTGACGAGTACGCCGTCCTCCGGCAGCACGTACGGGCGGACGCCCTGGACATCGTCGATGCTCTGGTGAGCACCGGGCTCCGCTGGGGCGAGATAACGGCGCTTCAGCCCCGCGACTTCACGCTGGTGGGGAAAAGGCCGACGCTCCGCGTGCAGCGGGCCTGGAAGAGGCGCGGCGAGGGAGAAACGTTCCTCGGCGCTCCCAAGACGAAGAAGTCACGTCGCACCCTCGTGCTGACGCCGGAGCAGGTGAAACTGTTCCAGCGGCGTTGTCTGGATGATGTCACTGCCCTCAGCGGGGATCAGCGTCTGCCACCGTGCGTCGGAGGGCGCCGTGAAGTCCTGCACGGCGTCGTGGAAGTTCCGGATCAGCCGTGCCACGCAAGCCAGTTGTCGAGCGGGTTCCATCAGCGAGAACCGGTCGGGCCGGACCACATCTCCCGGCATGAAGGTCAGGACCTCACGCCCCTGATCGTCAATGCCGAGCGGACGAGGCGCCTCGCCGAATCCCACCCCGTGCAGGTGTGCAAGCAGGGCATGCACAGCGGGAGGCCATGGTCCAGTCGGACGGCGAGCGGTGTCGCCGACGCGAACGACACGGGCATGGCTTCGCTCATCTCCGGCGAACGATGCATCACACCGCTTCGGGGTGGCCGAACAGCCGATCGGAGCCAACTCTGCTCTTGTCCGAGTCAGTTCGGATGCTCCACCCGGCGCCAGGAGGTCTGTGCCGTCAGTCGCTGCGGCGTCACCGGCTTCGACCGCACAGGTGAGAAAGAGATGAATTCGTGACCGTCGGCTAGGTCGCTGAATGTCCACTTCGCGGAGAAGTGATGATGATCTAATGCCCAAGTCGATGGCTGGGGCATGCAGATGGCGTCCACCGCGCGTCCAGTCCTCGACGTTGAACCGACGTGCGCCTGGGGGGGGAGGGGGGACGCTGCATCAATGCGTGGGGGAGAGGGATGACATCGGCCCCGACCGGCGACCGGCGACGTCGCTGCGGACGCAGCGGCGGAGTTCGCCGGTGCGGACGCGGCTTCGACGGCAGTCGGCCGCGGAGAGTCCGGCACGATGTTCTCGACCTCGCCTCCCTCAAGTCACGGTGACAGGCGGCCCGTTCAAGCAGCCTTCGTTCGTACGTGGTGTCCGTGGCCGGGCTCACTGAGCAGGACGGCGGACGGGCGGCCCGTGGGTCGGCCAAGGCGTCGCGAGTGCTGGAGCCGCCACCCGTGCCGTACTCGACACATGTGAACGGGAACACCGACTTCCCGGGAATCCCGGCTCCCGAATCGTGGTGGGCCGGTCACTCCGTGCCTGTTCGCCATTGGTGCGAAAGCTCCTCTTCACGAGCGTCTCGGCGCTTCACGACATCACACAGAGAAGGAACCCGTGCACGTCCCCAGGAAAGCGTCCACTGCCGCGACTGTCATGCTCGCGGCAATACTTCTCAGCTCTTGTTCGCAGTCCGAGCCCTCCTCGGGCGCCGCTGCGAAAGAGACGCAGGCCGACCGGAGCGAGTGGCCGGAGGAACTGCCCAGTTCCGGACTGGTCAAGGGCCTGGAACTTCCGCTCGAAGGCTACATGGTCTCGTACGCGGATCAGGTCGTCATCGACTCCGCTCTGCGCACGCTTCAGACGGAGTGCATGGCCGAGTACGGATTTACGGTCGACCTGCCACGGCCTGGGGTGAACCCGCCTGCGAGCAGTAACAGCATGAACATCGAACGGCGTTACGGCATCACTGACCGTGCCCAGGCGGAGAAGTACGGATACCTGCTCCCGCCCGAGCAGCAGAAGTACACCGCCGAGCAGACGCCCGACCTGCCAGACATCCAGGTCGAGGTTCTCACCGGGCGCACCAAACCGGAACCGCTCGCCCCTCCCACCGGCAGCGACGGTGCCTACTCCGGGTCGGGCGACAAGACCAAACCGGCTCGCGCCGAGTACGACGGCAAGAAGCTGCACGAAGACGGCTGTGTCGGATGGGCGAAGCGGAAACTCAAGCTCAATGAGTCCGATGCGGGATTCGTCGTTCAGCTCGCGTCGACAGGAGTTTCCGAATCCCGCCCCCACCAGCCGGTCGAGAAGGCCATCACCAAGTGGTCGGCCTGCATGAAGGGCAAGGGCCACGCCGCCTCGGATCCGTACAGGGCCATGGAACAGGGCCTCGGCGGCACCGACACCGACGACTCGATCGCGCTCGCGCTGGACGACATCGACTGCAAGGAGCAGACCCGCCTGATCGAGGTCTGGTTCAAGGAGGAGTCGGCAGTGCAGAAGCAGCTGATCAAAAAGAACAAGGACCAGCTCACTGCCGTCGAAAGGCGCATGAAGGAAGTCCTTACGGCCGCCAAGGCCGTCAAGTAGATGACCAGAGGGGAAAAGCAGTTGAGAAAGAGACGTATCCGTCCGCGCATACCGGTCACCCTCGCGGTGGCCATGGCGCTGGCGATACCCTTGGGCCTGCCCGCGCAGGCCGAGGGGTCAAAACCGCCCGCGGGTGCGGCACAGGGATGGAGCGACGCCACCGAGCAGCAGAAGAAGTTCTCGCTGGAGCCGTCCGCGATCCCGGCGAAGGACCGAGTCCGCATACTCGGCGCGGACTACCAGAAGTCCGCTGACACCGCGGTCACCGCGACCGGCGACGGAACCGGCTTCCACATACTCGCGGGCAAGGAGGAGGACGGCTACCAGCTTCGGACGATAGCCAGCCTGTTCGAGGACGGCTTCGCCTCGGACACGTGGATCGGAAACCACTGTGTGACCGAGTCCGGCAGGTACGCGGCTGTCTCGTACGCGCCGCGGATGTTCACCAACAAGCCTGAGCTCATGGTCCGCGGCGCTTTCACCGCGGTGGTGAACCTGGAATCGGGCAAGGTGACCAAGCTTCCGTTCCAGTCGTCGCTCGCCTACTTCTCGCCGGGCTGCGGCCAGGGCGATCAGGTGGTGTTCACCCAGCTCTCGCACGACGGCGACGAGAAGCAGCAGACCCGTCTGATCACCGTCGACGCAGCGACGGGCAAGCAGAGCCCGTCCGTCACGCTCGCCGGGCAGGTCACCTCGGCCGTTCCCACGGCCGAAGGCGTCGTCGCCGCGCACGGCAACAAGCTGGTGCGTATCAAGGGCAAGACCGAGAAGCCCCTGGCCACCACGACGACTGTGCCGTTCCAGATCACTGCCGATGCCGAAGGCGGCATCACCTTCATCGACCGCGAGCTCGACAAGAAGGCATCCAAGACGCCGGCCAGCTGGGCCAAGCACCTGACGCGCACCGAGGTCGCGCAGGGCAGGAAGACCGAGCCCGTCACGGTGGCCTCCGGCAAGCTGGAGGCCTGGGATCTGTCCCGTTCGGCACGCGGCGAGGTGTTCGTCACCGGTGACGCCACGTCCCGGGCTCTGCCCAAGCGGGTGCACAACCCCGGCAAGCTCCCCATGGGCGCGGCGATCTCCAGTCACGCCCAGGCGGCTCTGACCACCACCTGGTCCGACGGGAAGACCACTCTGGTCAACCCGGAGGACGCCGCCAAGCCACGGCCCGCCCGTACGGCCCTGCGCATGCTGGACTCGGGCAAGTCCGTGACTCTCGACCTGCGCCCCGGCGCGCACCGTGTGGGTGACGAGGCACAGGGGCACGCCCTGTCTCCCGCTCTGCCCACGGGCGGTCCGGTCGACTCCGGCCCGGACACGGGTGAGAAGAGCACGGACGGCCTGTCCACGCAGACCGTCCGTACCCAGGCGCTCACCGCGCAGGCCGACAACCCCAGCGAGGGCACCGGCGAGCGCTACTGCGCGGTGGCCCGCAACGACCCGAAGAAGCAGGCGTTCCAGCCCACTCCGCGCCAGGTCGAATGGGCGGTGGACCAGGCCGTCGTCGGTGAACTGGACTTCTACCGCGAAGGCAACTGGAAGAACACCGGGACCGGCGGTTATCAGCCGCAGGGCCTGTTCCCCTCGACCGTCCTCGCCGGTGACCCCAACGGCACCCTCGACAACGAGGACCCCGACGTCACCGACAAGTGGCACATCCCCGCACAGGTGATGCTCGGTATCACCGCGCAGGAATCCAACATGTGGCAGGCGACCCGCTTCGCCGTGCCCGGTGTCACCGCCAACTCCCTGGTCGGCAACTACTACGGTGTCGACTTCGCGGCGTCCGGCGAGCAGATCGACCCCTGGCGGATCAACTGGGCCGACGCGGACTGCGGTTACGGCATCACCCAGGCGACCGACGGCATGCGTCTTGCCGGCAAGACCAAGCCGGGTGAGACCGCTCTGTCCACGCTCGCGCAGGAAGCCGTCGCTCTCGACTACACGGCGAACATCGCCGCCGGTGTGCGGATCCTGTCCGAGAAGTGGAACCAGACCTACAACGCCGGGATGAAGATCAACGGCGGCCACCCCAAGTGGATCGAGAACTGGTTCTTCGCCCTGTGGGCGTACAACTCCGGTTTCTACGACACCACCGACTCGCAGGGGCACTGGGGCGTCGGCTGGACCAACAACCCGGCCAACCCGCTCTGGAAGGCCAACCGGGTTCCGTTCCTGCAGAGCGCCACCAACCCCGCCGGGGACGACTACAGCCACGCCGCGCACCCGCAGGACTGGCCGTACGAGGAGAAGGTGATCGGCTGGGCGGCGCGTCCCATCTCCGCGATGTTCGCGCCCGGTGACTTCCAGGCGGGCTACCGCCCCGCGTGGTGGACCACCAACGCGGACCGCTCCGCGGCCAAGCCGCCGGTGGACCTCTTCTGCGACGCGTCCAACTCCTGTGTCCCGTCCAAGATCGGCGACAACGACTCCAACGACCAGGGACTGGGGGCCTGCACGGCCGACTCGGGCAACAGCGACACCAACCCCCACTGGCTCCACTGCTGGTGGAACAAGGAGATCACCAAGGACCAGTGGAAGGACTGCGAGAAACTCGCCAAGTGCGGCAACGGCGTACACCGCTTCGGCACGTCCTACGGTGAGCAGCCCGACGCTAATTCCTATCCACCGAACTGCTCGACCACGAGCCTTCCCTCCAACGCGCTGGTGGTCGACGATCTGCCTGGTGGCACCACACCCGCGGGGGTCGACACCAACCGCGGATGCGGGGCGGTGAAATCCGACGGCACGTTCGGGTTCACCTACGTCCCCTGGGACACCCAGATGGACCTCACGGATGACGACAAGGACAACCCGACCACCGTCACCACGTATCCGGGGAAGATCGACACCCATCAGATCGGCGCGGGCTACGGCAACCACTTCTGGTTCACGCACACCCGCACGGAGGAGTCCTACCCGGCCAACGCCAACCGGTTGAAGGTCACCGGCACCTGGAAGCTGGATGCTCCGCTGACCAACACCTCCCGCCAGGCCAAGGTCTTCGCGCACATCCCCGACCACGGTGCGCAGACGTCCAACGCCGTGTACCGGATCCAGACTCCGGACGGTGAGGAGGAGGTAGCCGTCTCGCAGACGGCGAACCAGTCCAACAAGTGGGTGGACCTGGGCGCCTACGAGTTCGGTGACCAGATCCCCGAAGTACGTCTCGACAACTTCAACGGCGGCAACGGCGAGGCCGACATCGCCTTCGACGCCATGGCGTTCGTACCCGGTACGTACGACGGCCAGTCGATGACCGGCGACATGCGGGCCGACCTGACCGCTCCTGACCCGGAACTGGTCGAGCCCGGTGACGAGATCGACGAGGACTTCTATCCCGGTGCCGCCCTGCTCTCGTCCGGTTCAGCCTCGGCGGCCCCGATGGCGGCCAGGAGCAGCGCGTCGTGCTCCATCGTGTCCGTTTCGATCACCCGCAAGCGCACCAACGCATGCATGCACGACGAGGTGACGACCACGTTCTTCACGGACGGCGCACCGTCGGGCAGGTCGTACTTCGACTACTACAACACGATCTATCTCGACGCCCGGAGTAATGAATTCTCCCAGGTCACGACGATGGTGTTGAAGTCGATGACAGGTGCACTGAACACGGTCACCATGGACTACCAGGCCAAGTGCCGCGGATACTGCAGCATCACGAGCGTCAACTGGTCAGGGTCCAAGGTGTTCGCCAAGGGTGACACGGTGATCAGGACCATCACCACCCGGTTCAAGTGGATACCGAGCACCGGCACCACGAAGGACGTGATCACCCCCTACTGGACCTTCGGGGGATCGGGTAACGGCGTTCCGATGCCCGTCCCGACCGAGGTCGAGAAGTCGAAGCTGGACATCCGCTGCGACAGTGTGGGTTCTGGAACGGGCTGTGTGTTCCCCGGTTACACCCCGACCTTCACGATGAACTCCAAGAAGTTCCCCGGTGCCGCCGCCCACATCGACATGATGTGGCGAAAGACCAACATCGACTGGGGTAACCACAACGGGGGCAAGCCGCTGACCTACCTGGCCAACAAGATGGCCACCGACGAGCCCACCAAGACGCAGCAGGCCCGTAACCGTCAGCTCATCTGTGAGAGGCAGTGGAAGACGTACAAGAACACCGGCCTGTTCAGTGACATGTGGTCCGCGGATGCCGGAAGGCCGATCACCGACCAGAGGAGCTGTGACGAGTTCACTTTCGCCAATTCCTTCCAGAGCGGCGGAAACGTCAACGGTCCCAACCCTGTCTCGTACAGCGGAAAGGAATGTGTGCAGACCTACCTGAAGCGTAATGACGACGACACCATGACGCTCCATCTGCGCCCGGACGCGGCTCCTCCCACCTGGAAGGAGCCCTGCGGCCGGTCCTCGATGTCGAACTGGGTCAACACCCAGTCGATGCAGCCCTTCGGTGGCTTCATCACCGAACAGCGCCTGCTGGAGGACGACGACTACTGGCTCGACCTCGACGGATTCACCGCACCCACGCCGTAACCGTCATGAGGATGCAGTAAGAATGCCCCCACGGGTGACCGTGGGGGCATTCCTGCTTTGTGTCCTCATGGTCTCATGACCAGAAAAGCCGACCCTCGACTGTCGAGCACGTCGCATGTGATCCCTGGGAAATATTGGTGAGCATGTTCGCCAAGGAGTCGAAGTAGTCGGCCAGGGAATCGAATTCACCCACAGTGGTGACTTCTCCTGTGAACCATGTGCCGATACGCCCGTCCCGCACATCGATGAACTTTCCCGCCCAGGCGTCCTGGTCGGACAGAAACGGGATCCATTCGTTGCGCCAGAACGGATTGTCCGGTTGGTCCGGAGGGTTTATGCCTCCAGGCCGGGAGTGATGGTCGTAGAGTTTCTCCATCTCCCGGATTCCCAAGAAGAAGCTGCCCTCGTCAGGGAACCCGGCGAAACCGTAGCATCGCACATCGTCGTCCATGTCCTCCTCGGGAAGATCGAGACTGTTCTGAAGCAGCCAGTCCCGCAGATCCGGGTGGAGTGAGATTCCCATCCGTTCCTCGGCGGCCGCAATCATGGGCTCCGTAGCCGGTCCAGGGAAATCGGCGTGATCAGCCGGGGCGCATTCCTGAAGGAGGTTCATCACGCGAGACCAGCTTTCCACCACTGTCATGGCCCCACTCCTCTCTGCTCCGCGTGAGAGCAGCATCTAACGATCATCGCAAGGTGCGATCACTCCAGTCGTGCGAGGAGCCTACATCCGCGTACACCATGAGATCCTCCGACCATTTGCAGGTGAGGGGGTGGGCGCTATCTTCCACGAGGGAGACGACGCGGACCTCACCGCCGAGCCGCTGCCGTCTCCCACGGCCGCGCCCCGGCCGCAACGCCTCACCTGGCGCCGCCGCCCGGCTCCGCCTTCCCGACCTCCTGCGACGCGCGTCAGGACGAGGCGGGCTGCCGCGGGGAGCGGAGCACGAGCAGGGTGATCTCGCTGAGGGCGAAGACGCGGAAGGGCGGACCCCAGAAGCCGGCCCCGCGGCTGGTGTGGAGGAGTGTGCGAGCGCCGTGGTGGCTGAGGCCGGCCAGGGCCGGCTGGTCGAGGCGGACCGGGTAGTGGAAGGGCCAGATCTGGCCGCCGTGGGTGTGGCCGGAGATCTGGAGGTCAACGCCTTCCGCTGCCGCGCGGTCGACGAACGCGGGCTGGTGGGCGAGGAGGAGTACGGGGAGCTCGGGATCGGCTCCCCTGAGGGCTCCGGCGAGGTGGGCCCGGTGGCCCGCCAGACCCGAGGACTCGGCGGTCACGTCGTCGACCCCGGCGACCACGAGGGTGTCACCGCCTCGTTCGAGCAGCAGATGGCGGTTGCGCAGCGGTTCCCAGCCCAGTGCGTCCATCAGGTCGACCCAGCCCTGGGCCTCGGTGTGGTAGTCGTGGTTGCCGGTGACGTAGACATGGGCCCGAGTCGCCTGGACGCTGCCCAGGAGGGGCGAGACCGGCCCGCCCCACCCAGCATCCCCAGGCAGAATCGTTCTGACCTGGGGAAACGCGTTTTCCGGGGTGTTTTGCCTGCAGCGTTCGCCGCACGTTGGTGCAGCGAACGTGAGGCTTCGGTCCTTCAGGGCAGATCTCGCATGGCTGTGAGCTGGTCTCTTGTGGCCCTGGCGTGCGTGGGACCTTCAAGAGCGATCCCATGGCTGCTGGTCGATTTGAGACCGCGTCTCCCGCGGCACGTTCTCCGGCAGACGCTGAAGTCCGAACAGCACCGGATGCTTGTGGTCAGCATGTGGCTGAGAGCGTCAGGCACTGGGATGAGCGGGGACGGACCGGACCGGCGGTCGCGTTGCCCGGCAAGGCGGCGGGGCGCCGACAGGCCCAATGTCCCGGGCGTGTGGTCCGGCACCGGGGAGCGCGCCGCACCTTCGTCGAGGTGGATGCGCTGACGCGGTGCCCTCCGGGCGTGGGTTTCAGGCAGTGACGCGTGGTGTCCCCGCCTCAAGGGTGCCGTCGTCGCCACCACCGGACGCTGACGGCCTTGCCGGACGGGCAGCAGACGCTGTTCTCATGCCGGTGCCAGTTCTCGTGGGCGGTCTCCTGCCCACGCGCCGGGTCGATGTGCTCGAAGCCGCTGGCGTGACCGCCCGCGTGCTGCTGGGGAGTGATCGTGCCCAGCAGCACGGGCTACTCGTCCTCGCCGGCGAAGACCAGGAGGGCCCACGTGAGTCGGCCGCCAGGTCCCGGGCTCTGAGGCGGCGCAGGCGTCTCCCGGTCGGTCAGAACGCCTGCATGTACACCCGGGTTGTGCCGCGGTCCAGTTCGAGGACGTGGATCTCGATCCACTGGACCTCGCTCCGGCGGCTGTCCCCCACGCAGGGCGGGCAAACCCCGGCCCAACGGACACCTTTCTCGCTCTGGGGCTCGGCGAGGCCGAGGTGTCCGAAGAGTTCGGTGGGGGCCGGGAGGTCCTGGTTTCTGGTGCGCAGGGGCTTCTCGGGACGCAGGTCCTCCGCTACCCGCACCGCGGTCCTCTCGTCGGTGACGAAAGAGAGCAGGTAGATGTCCTCCTGCGGATTGATCTGCACGGCGCCCTTTACCTCTGTTGCGCTCTCGGGCACCGCCACCTTCATGAACGCCGATGCCTCCGGGGCGCCCATGTCCTTTCCCCAGTGCGAGGCGCGCTCGTCCGTCGTCCGGTGATCATCCTCGCCGGCACTCGAACAGGAGGTGAGCAGCAGGGCGGCCCCGAGGGCCGCGAGCAGCCGTGGCCGCAGGGCAGATCCGTTGTTCACCGGTTCTCCTCGTCGCCACGCGAGGCGTCCCCGCGGGACCCTTCGCGCCCAGAGTCCGCCGGTGTCACCCCGGGGGCTGAGCCACTGTTCAGATCCTGGGTGTAGGTGCTGCTGCTACCGCGCATGTCGAATTCCTGGGCGAAGCCCACTTTGTGCAGTCGCCCCATGTCGTCGTCGGGAATGGTGACACCACCGGGGAACGTCGTCGATTTTCCGGAGTCCCAGTTGTACCGGTCCCACACGTTGACCTGGTAGTCGAGCGAGACCTGTGGCTTGCCGCCGTCGCCCGGACTGACGGTGACCATGCCCGACACGTTCTGCTGGTGCGACCCGACCGCGTGGAACCATTCGTCCTCCCCGAAGGTCCGCCCGATTGCCTGGCTTTCCACGGGAACGACGACCGTCCTGTCGCCTCCGGCCTTCTCGAACTCATCGAGGGCCTTCTGACGCCATGCTTCCTGGTTCTCGGTGATGTGAAGCGTGCCGACGTCGGTCCGGAACCCGGAATCGTCGTGCAGGATGCGGTCGACGTCGACGTCGACGTCGACGTCGACGTCGACGTCGAGGTCGAGCGGCTCGCCGGTGCCGCTGAGATAGTGCTGCATGTTGCGGGATGCCGCGACCTCTCCTGTGACATCGCCACCTGCGGCGATCGCTTGAGCCTGTGTCAGGACCCAGAGATCGTGAGCGGTGGGATCCTCCGTGTCGAATGCTCCCGAGCCGGCGTCGGCCGGCCTCCACTCGTACAGCGGGGCCATGATCCCTGCTTCTCGAAGGTCGTCGCCGCTCTCTCGCAGCAGGATGCCGCGGGTCACCGGATCGAGATCACGCCACCACTCCGCCACGGCGGCCGTGAGGCTTCGGTCTTTTCAAGCAGGTATCACACGGCTCTGACCTGGTCTTTTGTTGCCCTCGTGTTCGTGGGAGCGTTAAGGGCGGTCCCACGGCCGCACCTACCGCTCCATCTTGCTAGTGGCGAGCCGGGTTCCGTCAGGCGAGACCGCCACTGAGTGCACCTCACCGGTGTGACCGGTGAGGGTCTTCGTACATGAGGTTGTCGAACGCCTCCTGCCGACGGGCGTCTCGTTGGGCGCCAGAGAACATCGGCGCCCTCGACTTTGAGCTCACCGAGGCCCAGAGGGACGCCATCGCCACCCCGGAAGCCGGGACGTAGCTCTTCTTCGACCACCGCGATCAGGAGATGGTCGCCTGGCTGAGCGCGCGTCGCCTGGATTCCTGACCTCCCGCGGTGGGTAGGGGCGATTCTCGCTCCCAGGAGCGTATGCCCGCGAGGTCATCTAGGAGATCACGACCGTGCTCACCGTCCGATACGTCCCCGAGCAGACGGTCGCGCCCCGGTCACGTGGATCGTGAGCCCGTGCCTGCGTCCTGCGAAGGCTGACGGGCGCTGTCAAGAGCCGAGGCATGGCCCGTGGGTATGCGTCTGGTTCACCGTTCGTAGTGGAAGCGGCACGCCACCACGTGGATGATGGTGTTCTCATCGATGCGGTACACCAGTCGGTGTTCGGAGTTGATGCGCCGCGACCAGTAGCCGGAGAGGTCGTTCCGCAGCGGTTCGGGCTTGCCGATTCCTTCGTGGCCGCTCCGGTCGATGTCGGCGATCAGCTGGTTGATGCGCTTCAGTATTTTGCGGTCGTTCCCCTGCCACCAAAGGTAATCGTTCCAGCCGTCGTCGACGAACAGCACCTTCACGCGGCGCCCGGCCCGGCCTCGTCATCGGGATCCACCAGCTCGCGAAGTGCACCCTGGCCGGCCCGGTCCTGCTCGATGGACCTGCGCAGGCGCTCGGCCATTGCGGGCGACCGCAGCAGGTAGTCGGTCTCTTTCAGTGCCTCGTACTCGGCGAGCGAGACGACGACCATCGGCTCATGGCCAGTCCGGGTGATGACCAGCTCCTCGGCGTCGTTCTCCACCGCGTCGAGGGCGTCGGCGATGCCCGCGCGTAGTTCGGTGACACTCATCGTCTTCATGATGTACACGATAACGTACAGAGGGGATCCCCGTGCGGCTGATCGCGATCCGCCTCCGTACGGCCATGCGGCTCAGCCTTCTGTGACATTGGGGTGCGCCAGAGCCCGTCGGGCGGCTCGGTTGGGGTGGTGACCTCGTCGTTTTCGCGGTCGACCCGCTCCATGAGCGTGATCGTCGCGAACTCGGGAATGATCAGTTACGGACATGGTGGTAGCGGACTTCGCCTGCGCGGAGTTGGCGGCGTTCGAGGCGGGCCCAGTTGGGCGGCGTGCTCCTCGACCCGCGCCTGCGGCAGTCTTCAGTGGCGTTCGACGAACCGTTACTGATGGTTATGTCGGACGTTCGCCTGGCCGATGTCCCAGATTCTCTGGTCGGCCTGCCGGCCGGAAGCGAGACTTCCGCTCGGTGCGGTTGAGAGGGCCGTGATCGGACAGCCCATATTCCCTGGTCCGCACTGGCGCCCGGCCGTGATGCCCCAGGTCTCCACCGTTCTCACGATCAGTCGGGAATGATCATGTGTTTCCGAGGGGCGCCGGCGGCCGGGTCATATCCCGTCCGTGATGGCGTAGGCCCTCGGCTATCTTGCTCCGCCCAGACCGACGGAGTGCGCCGCCGTCCTGGGACTATTCATCGGCCGACGCGATCAACAACGCCTGTGACCTCGCCGGGACCGACTCGGTCCGATCGAAGATCATCCTGGTGGTGTGGCCGGCGAGCGCCACGGGAACGTACCGCGAACTGGCTGTCCCCGAAACCATGAGTCTCACGGCCACCGACATCGACGAGCAAGGCAGGATCATTCATCGGGTACACCGACTCGGAGGGACTCGTCACGGACACCAGCGGTCAGTGGCGCACGCTCGCCGCGCAAGGCGGCAACGGCATGGGCACTCCGTGGGCATCCGGGACGGGCGCGTTGTCGGCAGCGTGGACAATGACACACAAGGGTTTCCGGGAGCAGGACCGGCATCGGACCCGGTCGCCGAACCAGGCGTTGAACCGCTTCCCCACCGACCGTCCACAGGCGCTGGCGCCGGCGCTCGCCGAGGCCACGGCGACGCACCGGTTCACGCTCGACAGCGCGCTCACCTCGGGTCTGCGGCGGCTCGCGGAAGCAGCCGGCGGCACGCTGTTCGGTGCGACGGCCGTCGCCGGCAGGTGGACGGCGGCCTCGAGGTGTGCGTCGACCACGACACTGCCGCGTTCGACGTGGCGACCGTCGAGCGGATGGCCGAGGCGCCGGCGCCTGCTACCCGCTGTTCCGTCGGGCCGTTGCGCGTCCGCGGGCGCTTCGGATCGCTGATCGGATGTGGCACGCCGCCGGTGTACCAGGATCACACCTCGGTCCGAGGAAGCGCGCGGCAGGGGAACCTGATCCGAGGTGCCGACGTCGAAGGTCGGAACGCGAGAGCCTCACCAAGGGCACGGTCTCATTCCCGTGCTGAGCGATGGAGAGGTCACTCGGCAAGGAGGAGGCACTCCTCTTCTTTGCGGCATCTACAGAGGGGGACACGCATGAGCTGGACCAGGCGATCCGTCGGCTTGCTGGTGGCGGCGGCCGTGGTGATGTCAGTAGCCGCGTGCACGGCCGAGGGCGGTGGCGGTGGCGGTGGCGGCGCCTCCTGTGTCGCCCGGTACACCTACCAGGACATCACGTATCAAGACGTGGGGAACGTGGAATTCACACCTGGGAAGAAGCTCGGAGTCGCCACCGAACCACCCTGTGACGACAGCGGCGACCTGGACAAGGGCGAGGAGCCGGCCGGTTTGACGGGGACCGCATACGAAGTGGACGGCTTCTCTCCCGAGGTCGCCATCGCCGTTGGGGACACGCCGGAGACGGCGAGGTTCTTCGCCGTTTCCTCCGACTCGGAGTTCCCACCCGAGGTACAGAAACTGATCGACAACTCCTGATCTGGGAAAGGGGGTTCGGTGTGGGTCCAAGGCTGACGCCACACCGAACCCCGCGCTCCGGACGGGTAGACACATGACGGCCGTCCGCAGCCCCGCTGTCCAGGCTGCCACGTCCAGAACGCTCACTGCCGCCATGACAGGTGTGCCAGGGGCGTAGCGGGTCGCAGGGCGGGCTCCGACCGATAGCCGCCCCGCTCGGACGCTTGCGGGGCGCCGGTCTTGACCGCTGGACGGGCTGCCGACGGGACGGACGCATCCCGCCGCCGCCGCGATCGTCAGCACTCGCTGTGGAGATGGGGCGTTGGTCGGCGGATCCGTCCCTCGGGCCTGCTCGGTTCCTCCACCTGAGGCGTGCGAAACCACCTGAGTCGTGCGAAAGAAGGTGCCCCGCTCCCTGTCGGGCGGAGCGGGGCACCTGTCAGTGCTCAGACCTCTTCGGAGAGGGCTCAGCTGAGGGCCGCGACCTCGGTGGCCGTGAGGGTGCGCGGGAAGACGTGGACGTCGGCGACGTTGCCGGGGAACGCGTCGTACGGGGCGGTGGAGGAGGCGGAGTTGACGCAGCCGCCGATCGTCAGGGGCAGGCTGGAGTCGTACTGGGGAGTCATGTTGTGGTTGGAGTCCTGGAGGACGCCGTTCTGGTAGACGCTCATCAGGCCGCTGGTGGAGTCGCCGCTCACCGGGGCCTTGTAGGTCGCGACGATGTGCGCCCAGGTGCCGACCGGGCCGGAGTTGGCGTCACCCTCGGCAGTCACCCAGTCGGTGTCGGTCTCGTTGGTGGTCGTGGTCTGGAACATCCAGCCCTTGTTGGTGGGGTCGTAGCCGATGTAGAAGGCCTGGTGCTGGGTGGTGCCCTGGCAGATCGCGGTTGCCGCCACCGCCGAGTTGATCTTGACCCAGGCCGAGACGGTGTAGTTGCCCAGGGTGTTGACGGCGGCCTGCTTGCTCTTCAGTAGTCCGGTGCTGCCGTTGAAGGAGGCCGATCCGGTGAGCGTGGTGCCGGTGGGCTTGGCGGTGGTCCAGCTCGCGCCGCCGGAGAGGGTGAACGGGTTGAGGCCGGCGGTGTCGGTACCGGAGGTGCTCAGCTTCCATTCGTCCTCGGGCATGCCGGCCGTCCACCCGGTGGGCACGGTGGCGCTGGCCTTGCCGGCCTGGGCGGCGTCCATCGCGTACGGGTAGACGTGGACGTCGGCGACCTTGCCGGGGAAGGCCTTGTACGGGGTGGTCGCGGTGGCCGAGTTGACGCAACCGCCGACGGTCAGGGGCAGGTTGGCGTCGTACTGGGGGGTGAGGTTGGTGGCCCTGCCCTGGTAGCTGCCGTTCTGGTAGAGCGTCATCAGACCGGTGCCGGCGACGCCGCTGACCGGGGCCTTGTAGGTGGCGACCAGGTGCGCCCAGGTGCCCACCGGGCCGGTGCCGGTGCCGCCCTCGGCGGTCACCCAGTCGTTGTTGTCGTCGTTGGTGGTCGTGGTCTGGAACATCCAGCCCTTGTTGGTGGCGTCATAGCCGAGGTAGAAGGCCTGGTACTTGCTGGTGCCCTGGCAGATCGCGGTGGCCTCGACGGCTGAGTTGATCTTGACCCAGGCCGAGACCGTGTAGTCCTGCGTGGTCTTGACCGCGCTCGTCCTGCTCTTCAGGAATGCGGTGCTGCCGTTGAAGGAAGCAGCTCCGGAGAGGCTGTAGGGCGCGTCGGCGGCCGCGAAGGTGGGCCCGCCGACCGACGTCAACGCGTTGGCACCGGCCGTGTCCGTGCCGTTGGTCGCGAGCTTCCACGCGTTCTCACCGGCGGGCGTTCCGGGCTGGGTCGACAGCGCCGCCGCGTCGAGCTGGATCCGTGGAGTGGTGGTGCCCGAGTAGGTCACGGGCTTGCCCGTGCTCTTCAGGAGCGTCTCCAGCTCGGCCACCGTCTTGGTGGGGAAGGCCTGGTGGAGCACCGCGAACGCACCGGTGACGTGAGGGGCGGCCATGGAGGTGCCGCTCAGGTTCTCCCAGCCGTTGTCGCGGACGGAGGAAACGATGTCGCTGCCGGGAGCGAGAACGTCCACCAGCGGGCCGCGGTTGCTGAAGTAGGAGATTTCATCCTGCTTGGTGGTGCTGCCCACGGCGATCGCAGACGACACGCAGGCGGGCGCGGTGACCCCCGTGGCGGAGCCGCCGTTACCGGCCGAGACGACCGTGGCGACGCCGGCGGCGTAGAGCGCGTCGATGGCCGGCTTGCGGACGTCGGTCTGGCACGCCGCCGTGTACTGGGTGCTTCCCCCGAGGCTCATGTTGGCTGCCACCACCGGCATCCCGGACTGCTTCATGTCCAGAACCATCTCCAGGGCGGAGAGCTGGGCGCTGGGGAAGCTCAGAACGCAGGGCGCGGCGTCGAGACCGCAGTAGGCCTCCGAGTCGATCCGGCTGAACACCTGGAGGGCGAAGATGCTCGCACCAGGAGCGACACCGGCCGCCGGGGCGTCGGTGACGTTCTGGCCGTTGCCGGCGGCGATTCCGGCGACATGGGTGCCGTGATCACAGTCGAGGGAAGCACACGGGCCGGCCTCCGAGTCGGCCGAGCCGGTGCCTTCCTGCTGGTCGGTGCCGTCGGGGCACAGACTTGTGGCGCCGTAGCCGGCGTCGACGGGAGAGAAACAGGCTTCGGAGGTCACCCGGCCCGCAAGGAAGGGGTGGTGGGTGGCGACGCCGGTGTCCAGGACGGCCACCACGCCGCCCGCGCCGGTCAGGCCGGCGGCCCGGGTCTTGTCACCGCCGATGAGCGGAACGCTCTCGGCCAGCGTCGCGCGCTCCGGCCGGTCCTCGGCCACGCTCACCACACCTGGCTGGGCGGCCAACTCGTCCAGGTCCGCCTCGTCGACCCGCATGGTGACCACCGGCAGCCTGTGCAGTTCGCGCACCATTTCGCCGGCCTGGACCGCGTCCGGAAGGTCGGCCCTGGTCCGGGTGGTGACGTTCACCCGCACCTTGTGACCATCGGCGACCCGCTCGCGCAGTGCTTTGTCCACCTTCGCGGTCGGCGACGGGGCCGGGCCGCTGGAGTCCAACGGCTCGGCATGAGCCGGTGCCATGCCGATCGCCACGACCGTCACGGCCATGGCAACCGTGGACCATATGGTTCTTCTCATCTCGCTCCATCTACAGCGCGGCCCGTCAAGGGCCGCGGGAAAATACAGCAATCGCGAAACCCCCGCCACGCTGGACGCGGGTAGGCGCACGCGTCGCGGCACGAATAGGGCGCGCCGGGCGTGAGAGCCGTAGAGGTGCGTGGACGGTACGGAACACAGGGCCGCGAAGAAGTCCGTCCCCCCAAGGCATAGATCTTCACCAGACGCACACAGAGGAAAGCAGCCTTGAGTGCACGCCGTCAATGATCTCTGATTCTGGGATCACGAAAATCCGGAAATCAACCCGCACTTCGCTCATTTCACGCAATTCGCCTACTTCGCCCATGTCATGCGACCGTCCGACCGCACGGCTGGCGTGTTCCGCGCCGTTCACATCCGGCCGGACTCCGCAACTGTCAAGCGCAGGAGGGGCTATGCGGACCCGCCCGGCCAGATCGCACCATGTCGCCACCCGTGGAAGTTGGCTGAAACATGGGCGGCCAGAAATGCGGTACCGCAAGTGATCGCTCGGCTACTAGCCTCTCGGTGAATCCAAAAGGATCTTCACACAATACGGACAACTGGGGGTAGAGAGTGGCTAGGAACAACCGGAGACTCGCGGGCAGAGGCCTCGTGGCGTTCGCCTTGACGGCTTCGATCTCGTTCGTCGGCGGCGGAGCGTACGCAGACGGGGGAGGCCTGGACGGACCGCAGGTCTGTCCGCCCGCCACCGGAGAGCTGACCGTCAGCACACTGCCGGCGGGCACGTCGGTGATCAGCTGTCCCGTGGTCGGCCGAGTGGTCACCTTCGGCGGTACCGGCGTGACGGTGCCTGAACCCAACACCGCGGTAGGCGTGGACACGTTGACCGCCGACGGAGAGTCGCTGGGCTTCAGCCTGGAGGTGTCGGCCGACGGCGTCGTCTCCTACAACCTGAGCGACTCGAGTCCGGACGCGCCCACCGGCGGTATCGACGCCACCGACAGTCTCGGGAACCCCAGCACGACCCCGGACGACGTGACCGACGAGCCGGACAGCGTCGACCCGGACGCGCTCGACTCCTCCTCCGGGGTCGAGCCCGAACTCCCGGACCTGGACTCCCCCAGCGCCGCGGGCGCGTGCAGTGACGGTTCCTACTCCACGAACGACCTCAAGGAGTACGGCACCTACAACTGGTACATCGGTGACGGAGGCATGCCCGGCGGTCTCTCCCGCAGCAGCGCCCAGGCCGCCTTCGCCGACGCCATCAACAACATCACCGGCAGCTACAACAACTGCGGCTACGGCGACTCGGTTTCCGCGAGCTCACACTACTCGGGCACCACCACCTACGAGGCCGACATCAACAGCAGTTCCTCGTGCACGTCCCGTGACGGGAAGAGCACGTGGGACGCCGGCAACCTCAAGAGCGGTGTAGTCGCCACGACCTGCTGGTGGTCCTGGCCCACCCCGGGAGTCAAGAACGACCTTCGTGAAGCCGACGTCCGGTTCAACACCACCGACTACAACTTCACGAACTCGCCGACCAGCAGTTGCTCGAACCTGTACGACATCCGCTCCGTCGGAACGCACGAGGCCGGGCACGTCTTCGGGATGGGCCACGTCTCCTCGGCACACTCGAATCTCACGATGACCACCAACTCCATCCTCTGCTCGACGATAGCGAGGACTCTGGGCAAGGGAGATGTCCTCGGTCTTCGTAGCATCTACTGAGCAAGGACTCGGGGGTTCACTCCGAGATGAAGCCCCTGCCTTCGCCTTCATCCGGCCACTGATCGGACGGGTGATCTGCCGTTCGGCCGAGGGCCGGCAAGGGGGACACGTGAAACTGCTGCACGAGCGGGAGGCGTACCCCCACCTGAGCAACGGGGCGTAAGAAAAGCACCTGCGCTGTCAGAGCGAATTCGGCACCACCGGTTCTGCCGGTGGTGCCGAATTCTGCAGAGTCAGGGAATCGGTGCGAGGAACTGACGGAGAGCCACCGCGCTCCATCTTCCCGATCATGCGGAGGAGAGTTGCAGTGTCGCTTTCGCCTGCGTGCATGATCGATCATCAGTTCATGCGGCGGGCACCCTGTGAATCGGTACCCGGCGACGACGACGCAGTTTTCTCGTGCTCGGAGTCCGGGGCTGCCGAGGAGGGGTAGATGCCCCGAGGGCGATCGGCGCGGGAGTTTTTTCGCTGGTATTGAGCAATCAAACTGAAAAGCACTCCTGGAACGACAAGGGCCGCAGCCCATGTGGCTATTTTTGAGCCGCCGCCGCCCATCACGATGAGCCAGAACATCCACGCGCTTACAGCGGTCAACGCTACTGCGACCCCCCAGAGGGCACCTCTGGTAAAAAGTCGAGCTGCTCCGACCGTGAAACGGACAAATTTCGAACCGTCCGGCACCATGAGAGTTCGCCCACCCCTAAAAGATACTTCTTGAAGATACGGGCACACTCTCTCAGCAGAAGACCAGGGCTGAGTGACGTTAGTCACTCGGATCCGTTTGTGACCGAAGCTCTTCGGCCTCAGCATGCTGGATGTCGGCGACCCCCGAACGCCCAGCTCGGTCCACAGCGAGGAAGGCTCGCCCCTTGGGCTCCGATTTCTCGTAGCTGGTGCACGCGGCCAAGCGCCCGCACAACCTGGATACGGTCGGATCGCCCGGTCCGCGCGTCACGACGATCCTGGAACGGTGCGGTCGACCGCGCCCGGCCGCTCACGGGTTCCGGCAGCTGTGTTCTTGCGACGGAGGAAGAAGAACGATGCGCCGCCGAGGACGGTGGCGTCCTCGTTCACGGCGGTGACGTCGGCGCCGCCCGGTCGATGCGGTAGGTCTCAAGTGTGCCACCGCCGTCCACGGTCGTCCCACGGCCTGACGAGACGTCGCACCCCCCTCGATCCATCGCGTCGGCGCGCCATCGCACGCTCCGCAGGGGGCTGCCTCGTGCGCGACCAGCCACCTCTGTGCATGTGCCGACAAGTCGGCAGCGCGTGTCAGGGGTGGCGTTCGGTCAGCCCGTAGAGGTTGCCGTCGTGGCCCGCGATCTGCGCCCACCGGCCTCCCTCGCGCCAGGGCGTGGCCTGCGGTTCCACGACGATCTCGACGCCGCGCTCACGCAGGTCCTTGCACGTGGCGTCGAGGTCGTCGCAGTCGAACCAGCCGTGTGTCATCCGGCCGGCCAGGGCGCGGAGCGTCTCCACGACAGCCGGTTCGACGGCGGCGAGCGCGACGTGGGTCTGGGCGCCGGGTGGACGGACCTCGATCCAGCGACCGTTCTCACCGTGGGGAACGTCGACCGTCAGCTCGAAGCCCAGGGTCCCGGTCAGGAACGCCAGCGTCGCGCTCTGGTCACTGACGTAGAGCACGGAGAGCCGGGGGTTGATGATCACAGTCTTCCTCTCTCGATGACGCTCGGAGCTGCCGTAAGGCCGGTCGGCGCGGTGCGGGCGTTATCCGTGTCTTCTCGCGTTCCTGTCGATCGGCCGGGCCTCGCGCGAGGACAGGGGCTCTTCGACGGTGGGCGCCCCGGCCCGGTGCGCCGAGGAGCCGGTCGTGCGCACTCCGGTCACGCCGGTGGTGGAGACCCCGAACGTCGGCGCGGGCACGACCGGGCGGCGCCTGCGCCCGACGGAGTCGCCGTGGGTGGTGCTGGGGGGTTCGGCGGAGGCCGGCCGACCTCCGCCGAACAGTGCCGCCGCGAGCACGCGAGGCCGTAACGTCGCCGTCGGGGCCACGAGCAACTGGCCGAGTTCGAGGGTGACGGTGGCCGCCGCCCGGTTCGCCGGAGCGACCGCGGCGACGCGGTCGATGTACCGTCGCCCGATCCGGCTGGCCGGACCGGGCGCGAACGTCCCCTCCGCCCACGGGTACTTGAGGTCAGAGGTGGTGGCGATCCGCCAAGCCGCGTCGACCTGCCGGGCGAGGGCGTGACGCAGGCGATAGGTGATGCCGACCGAGGTGCCGTGGCTGCGGAGCATGGAATCGAGCAGCAGCGCGGACTGCACGGCCACCGACATGCCATGTCCGTACACCGGATTGAGGGCGGCCATGGCATCGCCGATGACCAGGAACTGGTCCGGCCAGCGGCGCAGCTTCTCGTAGTGGCGGCGGCGGTTCTCCGTGCGACTGGAGACGTAGACGGGCCCGAGCGGGGTGGCCCTCTCGATCACCTGTCGCAGGATCGGGTGGCGCAGGGCGCCGGCTGCCCGCAGGAAGGACTCGTGATCGGTGGGAGGCTGCGCTCCGCCGCTCTCGAAGAGCGACACCATCCATTTGCCACCCGCGACGGGGGTGAGGACACCTTGACGCGGGTTGTCCGGCGAGGCTGCCAGCATCAGGCACTTCCAGTCCGCGACATGGCCGATGGGCGGCGCGAACATCGCGGTGGCACACACGGTCCCGGCGTCGACCACGGATTCCCTGGGCGCGTCGTAGCCCAGTTCGCGCAGCCACTGCGGGGCGAGCGACGTCCGGCCGGAGGCGTCCACCACGAAATGGGCGGGTATCAGCCGTCGTTCCCCCCACCCGCCGGTGGCGCTCCTGTCGCGGCCGCGCACCCATACGCCGGTGACGGTGTCGTTGCGGCCCCCGCGCAGTCCCATGACCTCGTGTTCCTGGACGAAGGTCACCTTCGGGTCGGCCCGCAGCCGGTTCCGTACGACCGAGTCGATGATGTCGCGGGATCCGGTCATCATCGTGAGGTCGGTCTCGAAGCGGGGTGTCCAGCCGCCGGGCCCCAGCAGAAGGAGGTCCTCCGGCATACGGACGGACACCATGCCCGCGGCGAGCAGTCCCTCGGTGATGCCGGGATACAGTCGCTCGAGTTCCTGGTGCCCCCCGGCCATCAGGGTGTGCGCGTGCCGGGACTGCGCCACGCCACGGCGCCAGCGGGGGGTCAGCGGCAGCCGGTCGCGCTCGATGACCGTGACCCGGTCCATGTGATCCACGAGGGCCTGTGCCGCGGCGAGCCCGGCGAGACTCGATCCGATCACCACGGCGTGGCCGTCACCGCTGGCCCGGTCGGTGGGGCCTAGGTCCAGGCTCATCTTCTCGCCCTCCTGGGAGCGTCGTGGAGCGTCGTGGATGGGGCGGCGCCGCTGCGACGGACCGCACGAGCGGTGGCGGTGGCGGCAGGACCTGCCGGACCTGCGGTGGAGACGGCTGGAGCAGCCGGGGCGATCGCGGGTCGTCGAGGTGGCTGTGATCTCGGCGGTCCGGCCGTCGCCGGGGGCTGTGGCGCCCGGCGACGGCCGGCTCGCAGGGAGCGGTTCGGCGTCGCCCCCGTGAGGGGAGCGCCAGGTTCAGGAACCGCTGAGCTGCCAGGTGGGGCTAGTGATGACCGTGACCGCTGGTCAGCTCCCTGTACTCCTCGGCGGTCGGCTTGGGTATCTGGTTCCCCTCGCCGTAGTAGCCCTGGCTGAGCTTGGCCCGCAGCCTCTCCAGACGCGGTACTTTCCGCTCGGCGCCGTTCTGGTTGACGGCCGGGCCGATCTCGATCGGCTTGTACTGCTCGTGCGCCGTGAGCGTGTGCAGCTGGACCTGGTTGAGCGGCTCGTGGATCTCGACGAACTCACCGTGCGGAAGGCGCTTGATGGTGCCGGACTCGCGCCCGTGCAGTACTTTCTCGCGGTCGCGTCGCTGGAGCCCCAGGCAGATGCGCCTGGTGATGACGAACACGACCGGCGGGACCACGAAGAACCCGATGCGCACCAACCAGGTGATGGTGTTGATGGAGGTGTGGAACTTGAGGGCCAGGATGTCGTTGCCACCGGCGGCCACCAGGACGAAGTACCAACTGAGCCAGGCCACGCCGAAGGCCGTACGGGTCGGCACGTTGCGCGGGCGGTCCAGGATGTGGTGCTCCCGCTTGTCCCTGGTGAGCCAGGATTCGAAGAACGGGTACAGAGCCAGGACTCCTGGCACCACCGCGAGCAGCAGCAGCGGTATCAGCACACCGAAGTTGAGGGTGTAGCCGCCCGGTACGACCACTTCCCAGGCCGGCATGACGCGGATGGCACCCTCGGTGAAGCCCATGTACCAGTCGGGCTGGGAACCGTTGGACACCTGGTCGGGACGGTAGGGGCCGAGTGCCCACACCGGGTTGATCGTGGCGATCGCCGCGGTGATCGCGATGAAGCCGAAGACCAGGAAGAAGAAGCCCCCGGCCTTGGCCATGTACACCGGCAGCAGCGGCATGCCGACGACGTTCTTGTTCGTCTTGCCAGGCCCGGCGAACTGCGTGTGCTTGTGGTAGAAGACCAGGATCAGATGCGCCACCACGAGCCCGAGCATGATGCCCGGCAGCAGCAGGACGTGGATCGAGTAGAACCGGGACACCATGTCGTGACCGGGGAACTCCCCGCCGAAGACGAACATCGACAGGTACGTGCCCACCAACGGCACGGCCAGGATCGCTCCTTGCATGAAGCGCACGCCGGTTCCGGAGAGCAGGTCGTCCGGGAGCGAGTAGCCGGTGAACCCGGTGAACATGCCGATGATGAACAGCAGGAAGCCGAACAGCCAGTTGATCTCACGCGGCTTGCGGAACGCGCCCGTGAAGAAGACGCGCATCATGTGCACGAGCATGCCGGCGAGGAAGATCAGCGCCGCCCAGTGGTGGATCTGCCGGACGAGCAGACCACCGCGGACGTCGAAGCTGATGTCCAGGGTCGAGGCGTAGGCCTCCGTCATCCGGATGCCCTGCATCGGCTCGTACGAGCCGTGGTAGACGATCTCGTTCATGCTCGGGTGGAAGAACAGCGTCAGGTAGACACCCGTGAGGATGATGATGATGAAGCTGTAGAGGCAGATCTCACCGAGCATGAAGGACCAGTGGTCCGGGAAGATCTTGCGCATGTTGGCCTTGGCCAGGCCGTAGACGCCGAGCCGGCCGTCCGCCCAGTCGGCCACCCGCTCACCGGCGGGCGCCTTGGAATTGTGTGGCCTTGTCGTGGTGGTACTCATCCGCGCTCCCAGAAAGTAGGACCGACGGGCTCTTCGAAGTCGCCGAGCGCTTCGAGATGACCGTCCTGATTGACACCGATCCGCAGCTGCGGAAGGGGATGACCGGCCGGGCCGAAGATGACGCGGGCGCCGTCGGAGAGGTCGAAGGTGGACTGGTGGCACGGGCAGAGCACGTGATGCGTCTGCTGCTCGTACAGGCTGATCGGGCAGCCGACATGGGTGCAGATCTTGGAGAACGCCACGATTCCCTCGTGGGCCCACTCACGCTCGCGCTTGTCCTTGATGTTGTCCGGCTCGATCCGGATGATCATCAGGGCGGCCTTGGCGATCTGCGTCTGGAAGTCGTGCGCGTCCTCCTCCAGCCCCTCGGGCATGGCGAAGGTCAGCGAACCGACCACGACGTCCTCGGGACGCAGCGGCTCCATGGTGTTCATGTTCACCAGCTGCTTGCCCTTGGCCCACAGGGTCGAGCGGAGCTTCTTCTCCGGCAGCGGACCCAGGTCACGCAGCAGCACCACACCGGAGAGCGGCACCAGGGCCAGCGCACCGAACATCGTGTTGCGGATCAGCTTGCGCCGCCCGATCGCGGACTCCGCGGCACCCGCCGCGAAGTCGGCCATCACCTTGGCCTTGACCTCGGGCTCCGCCTCGATCGCGTGCCGGTCGTCGGCGACCTCCACATCCGACATCAGGGTCCGCGCCCAGTGCACGGCACCCGCGCCGATGAAGAACAGCGCCAGCCCCAGGGTCAGACCCAGGGAGAAGTTCAGCGCGCTCACATGACCGAACGGCCAGATGTAGACGATCTTGTCGACCGGGAAGATCACGTAACAGGCGATGAAACCGACCGTCGCCAGCATCGACAGCGTGAACATGAACGCGACGGCCCGCTCGGAGCGGTTCGCGGCCCGTTCGTCGATGTCCTGGACGCGCGGCCGGTGGGCCGGCAGCCCCGGGTCCGCGAACGGATCGTTCGCGACCTCGACCGCGCCGTGCGCGGTCCCCTGCTCAACCGGCAGGTTCTCTTCTGGAATCTGTTGGCTACTCATGACTTCTTGGCCTTAGCGGTGTGGGCCGCGACCCAGACGGCGATGGCGACCAGGCCGCCCAGGCCGAAGATCCAGCCGAAGAGACCTTCACTGACGGGGCCCAGGCCACCGAGCGAGAGCCCGCCGGGGGTCTCGGAATCGTCACCGTTGACGGTCTTGATGTACGCGGTGATGTCTTTCTTCTCCTGCTCCGGCATCGTGCTGTCCGGGAAGGAGGGCATGCTCTGCGGGCCGGTCTGCATGGCCTCGTAGATGTGCTTCGGGCTCACACCCTCCAGGCTCGGGGCGTACTTGCCCTTCGTCAGGGCACCACCCTCACCCGTGAAGTTGTGGCACTGTGCACAGTTCGTGCGGAACAGGTCACCACCCTTGGCCACGTCAGCACCCGAAGGATCGACCTGACTCTTCGTGGGCGTGATCGGACCGGCACCCAGCGACGACACGTACGCCGCGAGCTGATCGATCTCGGCCTGGTTGTAGATGACCTTCTTCTTCGGGACCTGGGCACCCGGCTGCTGAGCCGGCATACGCCCCGTACCGACCTGGAAGTCGACGGCGGCGGAACCCACCCCCACGAGGGACGGCCCGTCGGTGGTCCCCTGACCGCCGGATCCGTGGCAGCTTGCACAACCCACGGAGTAGAGCTTCTTACCCTCGTCGATAGCGAGGGACTGGGCGGTTTCGTCGGCCTGCGCCTTACCCGCAGGCGCGAACGCGGCGTACAGCCCCCCGGTAGCCGCCAGCGCGAGGAGTAGTACGACGACCGCCGCCAGCGGATGGCGTCGTCGTGCGGAGAGCTTTTTCACGGATTACCCCGCACGTCCGGGGCTTCCGTGGCGACCGCGTCGGGTAAGTCGTGGGTGACGGGCCGATCGAGAGGGCCGGCCGGGCGAAAGGACCAGCCGTCAGCGGGGTGGCCTGGTACATGACCTGCTCCGCGTATTCGGCGATCTGCCCGGCGGGTGGGAAAGCGACCACCACGCAGGCGAACGAGACCGGCACGGCCGGTCCCGGCACCTCGAATTACTTTTCTCCGTATCCGGTACCCATCAACGAACACACGACGAGGGAGGTGAAGAACAGCGGCTCGGAGCTCATCCGGGGAACTGCTCCCATAGTGACCGGAGTGCCCCCGGTTGACTTCCGGGGGTGTCAGCCCAGCTTCTAATCCCGTTTTCGTTGCCACGCCCAACATTATGCCCCTAGCCTTCAACGGCATTCACCGGCGGGGGTGTTTGTGACCCATCACCCACCGAGTCGTCCTCGAAAGTCGACGAGAAATCGCCGTTGAAGGAAAGGGTTTCTGCCAACGCATTGATGACGAGATCAAACCTTCGACGATTCAACGATCGTCGGGTGCCCACAGAATGCATGCGGTCGTACGGGATCACTCCCGGGTTCATTCTGCGTGGGCGGTGATGCGTTTTCAACCGTGGGCCGGGTGTTCAACTTCAGCCGCGGGCCGGGAGTTCGACGGCGGCGCGGTAGCTGCTGGTGACCGCTGCGATGGTGGCGGCCTTGTCCTGGTCGGGGCGGGTGGCCATGGCCCGTTCGGCGCGGTCCATCTTCCGGTTGGCCTGGACGATCTTGGTGGTGGCGGGCCGCCGGACGCCTTCGTAGCGGTCCAGCGCGGTCGCCACATCTCCGTGGCCGGCCAGTTCGGTGGCGAGAGCGGCGGCGTCGAGGATGGCCTGCGACGCCCCGTTGGCGCCGATCGGGTACATCGGGTGGGCCGCGTCACCGAGCAGGGTGACCTGGCGATCCCCCCAACGGGCCAGCGGATCGCGGTCGACCATGGGGTAGCGCAGGATCTGGCTGCTGCGGGCGAGCATGTCCCGGATGTCGAGCCAGTCGAAGTTCCAGTGGGCCAGGTGGGGGAGTACGTCCTCGGCGTGCCCCGGGTGGTTCAGGCTGACATCACCTGACGCGTCCGCGAAGGAGCCGGGCACCAGGCAGACCCAGTTGAGCAGGGCCTTGCCCCGCGCCGCGTGGCGCGCCGACATGGGGTAGGCGACCATCCGGGTGGCATCGTCGTCCGAGGCCACGATCATGGTGCGGCCGTCCAGGAAGCCGTCCAGTTCCACCAGGCCGCGCCACATGCGCATCCCGCCCGCAGACAACGGGGTCCGGCCGGGGTGGAGTTGGCCGCGGACCACCGAGTTCAGGCCGTCGGCGCCGATCAGTGCGTCCGCCTCGAAGGTGACGGTGGTGCCGGTGGCCTCGTCGTGGGTGTGAGCGCGGATGCCGCTGCCGGTGTGCTCGAAGCTCTGCAGGCGGGCTCCCGTGCGGACGGCGTCGGCGCCGAGCCGGTCGCGGACGGCTGCGAGCAGCAGCATCTGCAGTTCTCCGCGGTGGATCGAGTACTGCGGGTACGGGTGTCCCGCTGCCAGACCCCGCGGTTCGTGCCAGAGCTTGGCGCCGGTGTGGTCGACGTAGAGGTGCTCGCGGGTGGGGATCGCGGTGGCGGCCAGCTCGTCGCCCAGCCCGAGCGTGGCGGTCAGCACGGCGATGGCCGCGGGCTGGATGTTGATCCCGACCCCGAGGGGGCGGATCTCGGGGGCGGCCTCCAGCACGGTGGCGTCGATCCCGTTGGCGTGCAGGGCCAGAGCCGTGGTCAGCCCCCCGATCCCCGCGCCGGCAATCACTATGTCTGCGGTCTTGGCGCTCGTCATGGTAGGTGCTCTGCTCCCTGTGCGTCGGGTGTCGGAGTTCCTCGTCGGGGGGTGTCCTCCGCCGGACGGTGAGGTCACCAGGGCTGGGCTGCGAACCGTGCGGGAAGGAACGTCCCGGAGTGCCCGGACCGTTCGACGCCGGTGAGGGACGAGCGGTCACACGCATGCGCCCCGCTGATCCGGATCAGCGGGGCGCATCCATGTTGTCCCGGAATCCTCATACGTTCTTGAACGCAGTGCCGGCGAGACGTCAGAGGTCAGGCGTGGTGGACGGAAACCACCGAATACACGAGCGGTGCGGCCTTCGCCAGCCCGGCCGTCTTCTTTGCGTATGCCTGTGCCTCAGGGTCCGCCATGGTCGCCTTGATGTCGTCCTGGCTGCGCCACTGGGCGTAGTTCACCACGCGCGTCCCGTCGACGCTGGCGAGCAGGTTTACCGAGATGAAGCCCGGTCGATTCTGCATCACCTTCTCGGTGCCTTCATTCAGGAGGCCGATCAATTCCTGCTGCTTCGATGCTTCGACATCGAAGACGTTGATCAGGGTCACTACTTCGTCGCCTACGCGGATCACGGTCTCACTCATGAGTTCCACGGTATCAGCCGGCAACCAGGAAACAAGTAATGAGGTTGTTCAACACAGTGCGTCTCCGCAGGCGTTGAGAGAGACAGCAGCACGTGCGAAACTGTCAATGCGGCCGGTACATGGGCACAGGGCCGACGTGATGTATTCGAGAGCCGTCGGTGGAGAAATGGGCGTGTCCGCAAGGAGGCGAATACCGGGCGTGAAACGATCTCCCTGCAGGCCGTGTGGGTGTGCAACCGAGGAAAACGCGCAGTTGCACACCGGAGGCGTCACCCGGGAGGCCCTTCACCCCGGGGGATGTGGCGCCTGTCCGGCCGCGGCCGGACAGGGTGCTGTCGCCGCCGTCAGCGTTCGCCGCCTCGCCACGGGTCCGGTGCGACGTGCTGGAGGCCCTCGATGACTGTGGCGATTCTGTCCGTGCTGATTTCCCACGCGGCTTGGCTGGCGGCTCCCCATGCGCGGTAACTGCGGATGGTGAACTCCCTCATCTGCAGTGCGTCCTTCCGCTTCGCGGTGTCGAGGTCCTCGCCGCGCAGGAATCCGTCGAGGCCGAGCAGTACGAGATCCCAGGACGCCCCGTTCATGATGGCCCCGGCCGGCCCCTGTGTGCGCACGAGCTCATCGACGATCTCGGCGGGCGAGGCGTGCCGCAGCTCGAAGAGGGTGCCGCCTCTCGCGTCCTTCGAGAGGCGGACCTCGACCTCGGTCACCGATTCCTGCCCGTACTCCCACGTGACCTTGAGCAGACGAGGCTTGTCGCAGCGCAGGATCTCGCCGGTGGCACGGCCCTCGATCCGGAACGCGCCACCGATGCGGAGGTCACCACTGACCGGTGCCAGCCAGCGGCTGATCCGGGCCGGGTCCGTGCACGCGTTCCAGACATCGTCGGCCGAGGCGTCATAGGTGCGGCGGAGCAGCAGGGAACGACCCTCGCCTGCGGTGACGGGGTACGCGCTGATCTCGCGGTGGGCGGCGTCGATCTGGTCGAGGACATCCCTCAAGTCGCTTTCCCTTTCTGTGTGTCCGGCCGGCTGCCGCCCGAGGGAGCCGAGGCGCCGTTGAGGCGCTCCTCACGCTTGCCCCGGGCGAGCTCGGTACCCAGTGCGTCCAGGCGCTGGTTCCAGAAGCGGCGGAAGTGCCCCAGCCAGGCGTCGATCTCCTCGAGGGGAGCGGAGGCGACCGCGTACAGGCGGCGGGTCCCTTCCGTGCTCACCGTCGCGAACCCGGCCTCGCGGAGTACGCGGAGGTGGTGGGAGACCGCGGGTTGAGAGATGCCGAACTCGTTCTGGATGACCAGGCCGACGGCGCCGGCCGTGCGTTCCCCGTCGGCGATCAGCTCAAGGATCCGCCGCCGGACGGGGTCAGCCAGGACATCGAATGCATGCACATATGCACGGTATAGCTCTGGGCTTATCTAAGGGAGGGTTGAAACTCGCCAAACGTGGCGCCGGGACGGATCGTGAGGGTGTGTCAGGGAAATCGCCCGTTCGTCCTCAAGTCGACACGAGTGTCCGGCTTGAGGGCGGGCGGTCATCTGTGCTCCCCGATGAGGGATTGTGACCATCGCGGTGGTTGACTAGCGTTGACGCTCGGGGGAGAGCGGTGTCCGTGTGAACTGCCGTGCTCGTAGCGTCAGTTGGGTCAAGGCGGCACGCGATATCACCCGAGTTGGAACAGATGAACGATTACGATTGTGCCAAGTAGAGACCTGTGCGGTTCAGAGGGACTCACCTAGGGGGATGCCGCCGTGGCACTTCATGCCGCAGTCGATGCTGACAAGAACACTTTCCTGGAGGCACCCGATCTGCTCCGTGAGCTGCCCCGGGAGATCGTCCCCGCTGCGCAGTTGATGCCCTCCCTGGCGCCCCGTGAGAGACGTGAGGACCCGGCGCACGTTCGCCTCCTCGCGGAGACCGACGGCAGGTCCGACCCGATCCTCGTGCATCGTCCCACCATGCGGGTCATCGATGGCGCACACCGATTAAGCGCCGCGCTGATGAGGGGACGGACCGAGGTGGTGGTCCAGTTCTTCGACGGCAGTGAGGCGGAAGCGTTCGTCCTCTCGGTCCAGCTGAACGTCAGGCACGGTCTGCCGCTGACGCTGGACGAGCGCAAGGCCGCCGCCCGCCGCATCGTCGGTTCCCATCCGCACTGGTCGGATCGTGTCATCGCGCAGCGTACGGGGTTGAGCGCGAAGACCGTCGGCAAGGTCAGGCGGACCGGCGAGGCCCCGGGCCAGGGCGTCCGCGTCGGGGGTGACGGCAGGGCCAGGCCCATCAGCACGATCGAGGGCCGTCGCAGCGCGGCGGCCCTGCTGGCCGCCCACCCGGAGATCTCTTTGCGCGAACTGTCGAGGAGGGCCGGCCTCTCGGTCGGGACCGTCCGCGATGTCCGTGAGCGCCTCAGCCGGGGCGAGGACCCGATCCCCGAGCGGCTGCGCGGTGACCGTCGGCAGCCGGTTGTGCGTGCTGTCCCGCCGGCCGTGACCGCGGCGCCCCGGGGACGGGTCGATGCCGCCGTGCCCCCGGCCGAGGCCGACCGTCCCCAGGCCGAGGGAGCGCGGCCCGACGCCGGCGCGCCCCAGGTCGAGGCCGACCGTCCCCAGGCCGAGCCGGTGCGGCCCGACGCGCGGATCGCCGGGTTCGACCCGGTGACCGCCGTGCGCAAACTCGCCCGGGATCCGTCCCTGCGGGCGACGGAGTCCGGGCGGTGGCTTCTGCGCATGCTCCTGGCCACGGAGATGGCCCAGCCGCAGTGGGAGGAGATCGCCGAGGCGATCCCCTCCCACTGTGTCCCACTCGTCCGCGCGGTCGTACTCAAGCGCTGCGAGGACTGGAGGAACCTGGCGAAGATGGGGCAGCAGGAGTCCGAGAAATACACGTGAATCCCTGACTGCCAAAAGGCTTCGCCCTGAAGAAAGTCTTCCATTTCCGGAACCACCTGCTCCGCAACTCTGCGGAGCCGCAGTCGCCATGTTGATTTTATGCAACTCGTGCGCGTTCACCGTGTTCAGGTGCGAGCGAGGTTATCTTGACACCCCCGTGCGCGGGTTGAGAGTATGACTTATTGGTAAGTGCATTACGGGGGTTTCCTGCATCCAGGGGGGAAAGTGTACGCGCTCAAGAAGTGCGAGGGTGCTTTCTTTAGCGGTGGCTCGATCCAGGGTCGTGCCGCGATGTGTTGAGAATGCGCGGATCAGCTCATCTCCCACGTGTATTTCCCTGCGCCCGCACCATCCTCTCCTTGTGTCAGTGACACCCGGCCGCGCCTGGTGTGCTGTGCTGCTCCTGCGGAATGGCGTGGATGTCGTTACGGCCGTGATGAAGCTCCTCCGGTACGTGAAAATCGTGTAATTGCCAGGCATGACCCGACGGCATTCATCATGCGGTATGACTTGGGTATGCGCGGCACGTTCTGAATGGGCCCAAGGGCCGGCATCGTTGCACCCCTGCACGTCTGACCGTGTAATTCGAGCGGTCCGTGAACGTCCTTTCTGTTCCCTTGTGCGGTGAATTCCATGCATCAAAACGATAAGTCCTCGGAGGTCAGTCATGTCGGACAGCACGCGCTTCCCGGTACGTGATGAGGAAGTCGAGAACAGGAAGAACAACCGTGCGACGGTCGAGAAGTACATGAACACGAGGGGGCAGGACCGCCTTGAGCGGCACCTGCTCTTCACCGAGGACGGCGTCGGTGGCCTGTGGACAAACGACACAGGTCAGCCGATCGTCATTCGTGGCCGTGATCGCCTCGGTGAGCACGCGGTCTGGTCACTGAAGTGCTTCCCCGACTGGGTGTGGTTCAACATCCAGATCTTCGAGACCCAGGACCCTGACTTCTTCTGGGTCGAGTGCGACGGTGCGGGAGCGATCCGCTTCCAGGGGTACCCCGACGGCCGCTACGAAAATCACTTCCTGCACTCGTTCCAGTTCGAGAACGGAAAGATCAAGCAGCAGCGCGAGTTCATGAATCCCTTCGAGCAGCTGCGCGCCCTGGGAATTCCTGTCCCCGAGATCAAGCGCGAGGGGATCCCTACCTAGGGCCTCTCGTTCGGATCAGGCCGGGCTCGTGTGCCCCGGCCCCTGATCCAGCCTGATCCAGACGAAAGACCCTGGTCGGGTGACGCCTGCTCGAAGTCGCTCGGTCGCGTAATGCCGACGCCGGCTACACGGCGCCTTCAATCGATGGAGAATCGTGGACAACGTCATGCCTGATATCAGGACGAGCGTCGCGTTGCAGCAGCCTGAGTGGAGCGACATCTCGCAGGTCGAGCGCGTGGGCGAGGCATTAGGATCTCGGCCCTCACTGGTCAGGGCCGGAGATGTACGCACTCTGCGCTCCCTCCTCGCCGAGGTGGCGGGAGGAAAGTCCTTGGTCGTGCAGACCGGGGACTGCGCCGAGAGCCCGGAGGAATGCACACCGGAACACGTCAGCCGTAAGGCCGCCGCGCTGGACGTGATGGCCGGCACTCTCAAAATGGCGACGCACAAGCCGGTGCTCCGAGTGGGACGTATCGCCGGCCAGTTCGCCAAGCCGCGTTCCAGCCCGACGGAACAGGTCGACGATCTGACCCTTCCCGTATTCCGGGGCCACATGGTGAACGGCCCGGAGCCGACGCCCGAGAGCCGGCGGCCGGACTCGCTGCGCATCCTCACGGGGTTCATGGCGGCGAGCGACATCATGGAGCACCTCGGCTGGCGCGGTTCCTCCGGCCGCCCTCCGAGCGACGCGCCCGTGTGGACCAGTCACGAGGCGCTGCTCCTCGACTACGAGATACCCATGCTGCGCAGGGACGCGGCGGGAGTGCTGTTCCTCGGCTCCACCCACTGGCCCTGGATCGGCGAACGCACCCGGCAGGTGGACGGCTCGCACGTCGCCCTGCTCGCCGAGGTGGCCAACCCGGTGGCCTGCAAGGTGGGCCCGGGGATGTCCAAGGACGATCTCCTCGCCCTCTGCGAGCACCTCGATCCCCTGCGCGAACCCGGCCGGCTGACGCTGATCGCCCGGATGGGCGCGGACGTGGTCGCCGACAAGCTCCCGCCGCTCGTCGAGACGGTCCGCGCCGCGGGGCATCCGGTCATCTGGCTGTGCGACCCCATGCACGGCAACACGGTGGTCACCCCGGACGGGCACAAGACCCGCGTGGTCGAGACGCTCAAGCGGGAGGTCCGTGGCTTCGTGGGCGCGGTGGAGGCCGCGGGCGGTGTGGCCGGCGGTCTGCATCTGGAGACCACCCCTGACGACGTCACCGAGTGCGTCACCGTCGACGGCGACTTCAGCGGAGTGGGGGACCGCTACACGAGCTTCTGCGATCCGCGGCTCACCGTCTGGCAGGCGGCCTCAGTGATCTCGGCATGGGGCGAATGAGGCGGACGATCCGATCCGAAGGGACCATCATGCCCGGCATACCTCCTATCCAGCCCTATGCGCTCCCCACGGCGGGCGAACTGCCCCGGAACACGGCCCAGTGGGAACCGGACCCGGCTCGCGCCGTCCTCCTCATCCATGACATGCAGCGCTACTTCCTCAAGCCCTTCCCCGACTCCTTACGGGACGAGCTCGTCCAGAACGTCGCTCTGCTGCGCGGCCGCAGCGCCGCGCTCGGCGTCCCGGTGGGCTACACCGCCCAGCCCGGGGACATGAGCGACGAGGAACGCGGCCTCCTCAAGGACTTCTGGGGACCGGGCATGCGTAAGACGCCCACCGACCGGCAGGTGGTCGACGAACTGGCCCCGGCACCCGAGGACTGGACGTTCAACAAGCTGCGGTACAGCGCGTTCTTCCGCTCCGGCCTGCTGGAGAGCATGCGGGAGAGCGGACGCGACCAGCTGATCGTGTGTGGGGTCTACGCGCACGTCGGGGTGCTGATGACCGCGGTCGACGCCTTCACCAACGATATCCAGACCTTCCTGGTCGGTGACGGCGTCGCCGACTTCGACGCCGACTACCACCGCAAGGCTCTCGAGTACGCGGCTGAGCGCTGTGCGGTCGTCGTCACCGCGAAGGAGGTCTTCTCGTGAGAGCGCCGGCCACCACCGCGCGACCGGACGCCGGCGCGGGCGATCTGCTCGACACGATCCTCGGTTCCCAGCCGCCCGCCTTCGCGCTGCTCCACCGCCCCGAGGCCAACGGTCCCGGGCTGCTGGACGTCCTGGTGGGAGAGGTCGCCCACGTGGCCGAGCTGGCGGACATCCCGCTCGCAGACCAGGGTTCCCCCGCCGGGGAGCCGGGGGCCACGGGCGGCGTACGCCATGACGTGCTGGCGATCATCCCGTACCGGCAGATCCGTGAACGCGGCTACGACTACGTCGACGACGGTGCCCCGCTGATCACGATGACGGTCACCGAGCAGGGGACGCTGCCGTTCGCCGAGGCGCTCAGCCGTATCCCCAACCTGGCCACGGCCGTGTCCGACGTGCACTTCGACGTCTCCGACGAGGACTACGCCGACACCGTCCGGAGAGTGATCAAGGAAGCGATCGGTGAGGGCGAGGGCGCGAACTTCGTCATCAAGCGGTCGTTCGTCGCGGAGATCGGCGACTACACGACGCACAGCGCCCTCGCCTTCTTCCGCCGGCTGCTCGAACTCGAGTCGGGTGCCTACTGGACCTTCATCGTCCACACGGGGTCGCGGACATTCGTGGGCGCGACACCGGAACGGCACATCACCCTGTACGACGGTGTCGCCACGATGAACCCGATCAGCGGCACCTACCGGTACCCGCCCTCCGGGCCCACGCTGCCGGAGGTCATGGACTTCCTCGCCGACCGCAAGGAGTCGGACGAGCTCTACATGGTCCTGGACGAAGAGCTCAAGATGATGGCGCGCATCTGCGAGCCCGGTGTGCGGGTGGTGGGGCCTCAGCTCAGGGAGATGGCGCGGCTCGCGCACACCGAGTACTTCATCGAGGGCACGTGCGGCCGTGACGTGCGCGACATCCTCCACCAGACGATGTTCGCCCCCACCGTCACCGGCAGTCCGCTGGAGAGCGCCTGCCGGGTCATCAGCCGGAACGAGCCGCAGGGCCGTGGGTACTACAGCGGCGTCGTGGCCCTCATCGGCCGCGACGGGTCCGGTGGCAGGACCCTCGACTCGTCCATACTCATCCGCACGGCCGACATCGACAGCGGTGGCAGGGCGCGTATCGGGGTCGGCGCGACGGTGGTGCGCCACTCCGATCCGCTGTCGGAGGTCGCGGAGACCCATGCCAAGGCGGCCGGGCTGCTCGCGGCGCTGAAGACCGACGGCCCGTCCCTGCTGGGGGCACACCCCGACGTGCGCGGCGCGCTGACGCAGCGCAACACCAACATGGCGGGCTTCTGGCTGGACACGGGTGCCGAACGGGCGCCGGCATCACCGCGGCTGGCGGGGTCGAGGACCCTGATCGTCGATGCCGAGGACACCTTCACCTCGATGCTCGACCACCAGTTGCGCAGTATGGACATGTCGGTGACGGTGCGCTGCTACGACGAGATCCCCTCGTTCGACGGGTACGACTTCGTCGTGCTGGGACCGGGGCCCGGCGATCCCCGTGATGCGGGGCACCACAAGATCGCGCATCTGCGGTCGGCGGCGGAGACCCTGCTGGCGGAGCGCCGTCCGTTCCTGGCCGTCTGCCTGAGCCATCAGGTCCTCAGCACGCGACTCGGGTTCGAGATCCAGCGCCGTGACGTGCCCAACCAGGGTGTGCAGAAGGAGATCGACCTCTTCGGCGACCGCCAGCGGGTCGGCTTCTACAACACCTTCGCGGCCCGGTCGGACAAGGACAGGGCCGAGGTCGAGGGGGTCGGGGCGGTGGAGGTCTGTCGCGACGCGGCGACGGGTGAGGTCCACGGCCTGCGCGGCCCTGGTTTCTCGTCCATCCAGTTCCACGCCGAGTCGGTGCTCACACAGAACGGCCCCCGCATCCTCGGCTCGCTCATCGAAAGGGCACTGGGCGCATGACGAACCATCAGGCCGGGACAGCGGTGCGGACAGCGACGACGGCTCAGGCCACGACAGGAGGACGGTGACGGTGACGACCAGCCGGCCGACGACGCACGACGAGACCGTGGCGAAGTCCACGCACCCCTATGTGGTCATCGACGCCTTCACCGACACGCCGCTGCGGGGAAATCCGGTAGCCGTCTTCTTCGACGCGGAGGACATCCCCGCCGGCCGCATGCAGAGCATCGCCCAGGAGATGAACCTCTCGGAGGTCACGTTCGTCCTGCCGCCGAAGCAGGGCGGTGACGCGCACATCCGTATCTTCACCCCGGTCAACGAGCTTCCCTTCGCGGGCCACCCGCTCCTCGGAACGGCCATCGCGCTGGGAGAGTCCTTCGAGGGGGACCGTCTCCGCCTGGAGACGGCGATGGGAACCATCACCTTCGAGCTCGAACGCGTCGAGGGGAGGGTGACCGCCGCCCTGATGGGGCAGCCGGTGCCGACGTGGGTCGAGTTCGACCGCACCGATGAGCTGTTCGCCGCGCTCGGGATCAAGAGCTCCGAGCTTCCCGTGGAGATCTACACCATCGGCCCGCGGCACGTCTTCGTGGGAATGGAGAGCGTGGAGGCCCTGTCGGGCCTCGACCCGGACCACCGCGCCCTCGCCGCCTTCCCGGACATGGCGGTCAACTGCTTCGCCGGTTCCGGCACCACGTGGCGGAGCCGCATGTTCTCGCCCGCGTACGGAGTGACCGAGGACGCGGCGACGGGCTCGGCGGCGGGTCCGCTCGCCATCCACCTCGCCCGGCACGGGCGCATCGGGTTCGGCCAGTGGATCGACATCCACCAGGGCGTCGAGATGGGGCGTCACGCGCTGATGCGCGCCTGGGCGGACAGCTCCGGCGACCGCGTCACCTCGGTGCGGGCCGGAGGGTCCGGCGTCACCGTCGCCCGCGGAACGATCTATGTCTGAGGGGCGTCGAGTGCCGGTCCGCGTATCAGCTGCACAGTCTTGGAGGCGTGCGTGAGCAGCAGGTTCGAGAGCCTGACCGGGGTGGTCGACGGGGCGTTCCCGGAGTACGCCGTGCCACCGGAGGAACCGATGGACCTGCTGGGGCGGTGGGTGTCCGAGGCCGTGGAGTCGGGCGTACGTGAGCCGCTGGCCCTGGCGTTGGCCACAGCGGACAAGCACGGCCGGCCTTCCAGCCGGACGGTCTCCGTCATCGACGTCTCGGCCCGCGGCCTGCTCTTCACCAGTCACAGCACCAGCCAGAAGGGCCGGGAGATCGCCGAGACCGGCTGGGCGTCCGGGCTGCTGTACTGGCGGGAGACCGGGCAGCAACTGGCTGTGTCCGGCCCGGTGGTCCTCCTGGAGGAGTCGGAGGCCGACCGGCTGTGGGACTCCCGGCCGGTGCCGCTGCACTCCATGTCGACGGCCTCCTGGCAGAGCGAACCCCTCGACGACATCGCTCTCCTCCAGGCGGAGGCGGACCGGCTGTCGGAGGGCGGCTCCCCTCTGCCACGGCCCGCGCGGTACACCGGCTACCGCCTGGAGCCGGACACCGTCGAATTCTGGTCCGCCGCGGAAGACCGGCTGCACCGGCGCCTGCGCTACGACAGGACCCCGGAGGGCTGGCGCACCACCAGGCTGCAGCCCTGACGGCACGCCCGGAGACGGGTCCGACGCAACCCCTGCCCCTACCGAGCAAGAAGCAAGCGAACAAGCAGGCAAGCGAACAAGCAAGCACGTACGCAATGGAGTTGACTCGTGACTGAGAAGACAGAAACTGATTTCGACGCGATCGTCGTCGGTGCGGGTTTCGCCGGGATCTACATGCTCCACAAGCTCCGCGATGAACTCGGCTTCACGACCCGGGCCTTCGAGAAGGCCGGCGGCGTCGGCGGCACCTGGTTCTGGAACCGCTACCCGGGTGCCATGTCGGACGTGGAGACGTTCGTCTACCGGTACTCGTTCGACAAGGAGATACTCCAGGAGTGGCAGTGGAAGACCCGCTACACCCCTCAGGCCGACATCCTGGCCTACCTGGAAGCGGTGGTCGAGAAGCACGATCTCGCCAAGGACATCCAGCTCGACACCAGCGTCGAGTCGGCGGTCTTCGACGAGGTCCGCGGCATCTGGACCGTGACCACCGGTGACGGCGAGACCTTCACCGCCCGCTATGTCGTCACCGCGCTGGGGCCGCTGTCGAAGACCAACCTCCCCGACATCAAGGGACGCGACAGTTTCGAGGGACCCCTGGTCCACACCGGTGCGTGGCCCGAGGGGCTGACGCTGGAGGGCCGGCGGGTCGGCGTCATCGGTACCGGCTCGACCGGTACCCAGTTCGTCTGCGAGGCGTCGAAGACGGCGCGGCATCTGACGGTCTTCCAGCGGTCCCCGCAGTACGTCGTCCCCTCCGGCAACGGTCCGGTCGACGGTGAGCACGTGGCCGGGATCAAGGCCAGGTACCACGAGATCTGGGACCAGGTGCGGAACTCCCGCGTCGGATGCGGCTTCGAGGAGAGCGAAGTCCCCGCGATGAGCGTCTCCGAGGAGGAGCGCCGGCGCGTCTTCCAGGAGAGCTGGGACCTCGGCAACGGCTTCCGCTTCATGTTCGGCACCTTCTCCGACATCGCCGTCGATCCGGCGGCGAACCACGCGGCCGCCGAGTTCATCAGGTCGAAGATCAAGGAGATCGTGAAGGACCCGGAGACGGCACGGAAGCTCTCGCCGACCGACTACTACGCCAAGCGCCCCATCTGCAACGAGGGGTACTACGAAGCCTTCAACCGTGACAACGTCACCTTGGTCAGCGTCAAGGAGAACCCGATCAGGGAGATCACGCCGACCGGTGTGATCACCGAGGACGGCGTCGAGCACGAGCTCGACGTCCTGGTCTTCGCGACCGGGTTCGAGGCGGTGGAGGGAAGCTACAACCAGATCGACATCCGCGGCCGCGCCGGCGAGACCTTCCAGCAGCACTGGGAGGACGGGCCGACGAGCTATCTGGGCGTCGCCGTCTCCGGATTCCCCAACCTCTTCATGGTCTTCGGTCCGAACAGCGCCTTCAGCAACCTGCCGCCCGGGATCGAGACCCATGTCGAATGGATCACGGAACTGATCCAGACGGTGGAGGAAGGCGGCAGGTCCACCATCGAGGCGACCAGGAGCGCCGAGGACGCCTGGACCGTCACCTGCCAGCAGCTCGCCGACTACACGCTCTTCTCGAAGATCGACTCCTGGATCTTCGGCGCCAACATACCCGGCAAGAAGAAGAGAGTCCTGTTCTACTTCGGAGGGCTCTCGGCGTACCGCCAGAAGCTGCGCGAGGTGGCCGACGCCGACTACGACGGCTTCGTCCTCCAGGACATCACCGCGCCGGTGCCGGCCTGATGGTGTCGTCGTAGCCCGGACGGGCCCCGGCCGCGCGGAGTGTCGTCTCCGGCCGGGGCCCGCACGGTCCGTACGTGGCGCCCGCCTGCGGGACGGGCGCACCCTTCTCCTCCTGCCGACGGCGGTACGCGCGATGCAGTACCGAACGAACGTTCGGCAGGTGGGCGGTTCCCCGGGGAGGGGGAGGGCGCAGGATGAGCCGGGTCCCCGTCCGGCAAGGGCGCGGGCCGCAGTTGCAGCCCCCCGACCGCACCACGACGAGGAGGCGCGAACCGCGCATGACCGAGTACGGGAAACAGCAGTCCTGGCGGAGGACCGCACTGCTCTGGCCGGCGATCGACCGGCGAGCGGTGGACGTCGCGCGTGCCCTGGCGGTGGATGCGGTCGACACGGCGGGCCATGGTCGTGCGAGCACCGCCGTGAGGCTGGCACCGGCTCTGTACGTCCTCTTCCAGCGGTTGCTCCGGCACGACCCGGGTGACCCCGGCTGGCTGGGGCGGGACCGCTTCATCCTGTCCGGCGGCCAGGCCGGCCTGACGCTGTACATCCAGCTGTACCTGGCCGGATACGCCCTCTCCCTCGACGACCTGAGGGCGTTCGGCACCGAGGGCAGTCGCACGCCCGCCTATCCGGAGCACGGGCACACGCCGGGCGTGGAGGCGACGACGGGGCCGGTCGGTCAGGGCCTCGGCAACGCCGTCGGCATGGCGATGGCGGCCCGTCGCGAACGCGGCCTCCTCCACCCGGAGGCAGCGCCCGGCGAATCGCCGTTCGACCACACCATCTGGGTGCTGGCATCCGATGGTGATCTGGACCAGGGGCTCAGCCACGAGGCGTGCTCCCTGGCCGGGGACCATGACCTGGGCAACCTCGTGGTGCTGTGGGACGACAACCGCGACTCCGACGACAGCGACCGCGCCGGCGCCCGGACCGACGACGTCGTGGCCCGCTTCCGTTCCTACGGCTGGGACGTCCAGCGAGTGGACTGGACGCAGACCGGTCACCACGGGGACGCACTGCCCGCGCTTCACTCCGCGCTCGTCGAGGCGCGTGCGGCGGACCGGCCCTCCCTGGTGGCCCTGAGCACGACCACCGACCGACCGGCGCCGGCCGGCCGGAACGCCGGCGGCGTGTACGGTGACGCGCTCGGAGCCGTGGAGGCACCGGCGCCGACGTCGGCGACGAGGCTGGATCCCGAGCGCTCCTTCCACGTGCCCGAGGACGTCCTCGCGCACACCCGGCAGCAGCTCGTCGAGCGCTCCCGGGAGCAGCGCGTGGAGTGGGACGAGCGCTACCAGGACTGGCGGTCGGCCTTCCCTTCACGGGCCGTCCTGTTCGACAGGCTGTGCACCCGCGCCCTCCCCGTCCGCTGGGAGGACTGTCTGCCCGAGTTCGCGACCGGTCAGCACCTGGCCACCGGCAGGGCGTCCGGCGAGGTGCTCTCCGCCGTCGGCCGGGTACTGCCCGAGCTGTGGGGAGGTTCCGCGGACCTGGCGGGGTCCACCGACGCGATGATGCGCGAAGGGTCCGCCCTCGTACCGGAGGGGGGCGCCACCGAGGAGGACCCCGGCCACCGTGACGGCGGCACGCTGCACTTCGGCGTTCGTGAGCACGCGATGGGGGCGATCCTGAACGGTATCGCCCTGCACGGCGGCACCCGGCCCTACGGTGCGACGTTCCTCGTGATGTCCGACCACATGCGCCCCTCGGTGCGTCTCGCGGCCATGATGGGCCTGCCCGTCATCTACGTGTGGATCCACGACTCGATCGGCGTGGGCGAGGACGGCCCCACCCAGCAGCCGGTGGAACACCTCTGGTCCCTGCGGGGCATCCCCGGCCTGGACGTCGTACGCCCCGCGGACGCCAACGAGACCGTGGCCGCCTGGCGTTCGATCATCGAGGGGACGGGCCGGCCGGCGGGGCTCTGCCTCTCCCGGCAGGCCCTTCCCGTACTCGACCGCTCTCCACAGAGCGGCCTCGCCTCGGCCGACGGGGTCGCACGGGGCGGCTACATCCTCGCCGAGGCCCAGCACACCGATCCCGAGGCCCTCCTCATCGCCACCGGCAGCGAGGTGCACCTCGCGCTCGACGCCCGCCGGATCCTGCAGCGCGAGGGCTACGCGGCGCGCGTCGTGTCCATGCCGTGCCTGGAGTGGTTCAAGGAGCAGAGCCGCGACTACCGCGATTCCGTCCTGCCCCCCGACGTGCGGGCGCGCGTCTCGGTCGAGGCGGGTACGGCCATGGGCTGGTGGGCCATCGTCGGCGACGCGGGCAAGGCCATCGGCCTCGAACAGTTCGCCGGCGCGGCCCCGTACCAGCGCCTCTACCGACGTCACGGGCTGACCGCCGAACGGGTCGCCGCGGCAGTGCGGTCCAGCGTCGCGCGCGCTCGGCGGACGCCGTGATGCCGACGACGGAAGTGGTGAAGACCGTGACGACGAGCAGGGAGGCGGGACGTTGAGCAGGTTGCGATGGCTGACGGCGGGGGAGTCGCACGGACCGGCCCTGGTGGCCACGCTTGAGGGCCTTCCCGCGGGTGTGCCCGTCACCACCGGCATGGTGGCGGACCATCTCGCCAGGCGGCGTCTGGGTCATGGGCGCGGTGCGCGGATGAAGTTCGAGCGTGACGAGGTGACCCTGCTCGGTGGCGTACGCCATGGGCTGACCATGGGCTCGCCGATCGCTGTGATGGTGGGCAACACCGAGTGGCCCAAGTGGCAGCAGGTCATGTCGGCCGACCCGGTGGACCCCGCGGTGCCGGCCGAGTCCGCGCGCAACGCGCCGCTGACCCGGCCGCGCCCGGGCCACGCCGACCTGGCGGGGATGCAGAAGTACGGGTTCGACGAGGCCCGGCCGGTGCTGGAGCGTGCCAGCGCCCGGGAGACGGCGGCGCGCGTCGCGCTCGGCGCGGTGGCTCGCTCGTACCTGAAGGAGACGGCCGGCATCGACGTCCTCTCGCACGTCGTCGAACTCGCGTCGGTGCGGGCCCCGCACGGCCTGCACCCCAGGCCCACCGATGTGGCAGGGCTGGACGCGGACCCGGTGCGCTGCCTGGACGCGGACGCGTCGAAGGGGATGGTCGCGGAGATCGACCAGGCTCGCAAGGACGGTGAGACCCTCGGTGGCGTGGTCGAGGTGCTGGCGTACGGCGTACCGGTGGGCCTCGGGTCGCACGTCCACTGGGACCGGCGTCTGGACGCCCGGCTGGCCGCCGCGCTGATGGGCATCCAGGCGATCAAAGGCGTGGAGGTCGGTGACGGCTTCGAGCTGGCCCGCGTTCCGGGTTCCCGGGCCCATGACGAGATCGTCGCCACCGACGAGGGCATCCGGCGGGCGTCCGGCCGCTCGGGCGGCACGGAGGGCGGCGTGTCCACGGGCGAACTGCTGCGCGTACGGGCCGCGATGAAGCCGATCGCGACCGTACCCCGCGCACTGGCCACCGTCGACGTCGCCACGGGCGAGGCGGCGAAGGCGCACCACCAGCGCTCCGACGTGTGCGCGGTGCCGGCCGCCGGGATCGTCGCCGAGGCCATGGTCGCGCTGGTCCTGGCGGACGCGGTGGCGGAGAAGTTCGGCGGTGACTCCGTCACGGAGACCCGTCGCAACGTCCGGTCCTACCTCGACAGCCTGCACATTCGCTGAGCCGGGCGGGACGGGGCGGCCGTGCCCCCGCCCGTCCCGGCCGGCCGAGCCGCGCGGTTACCTTTCTTCTTCGTGCTCGTTCTGTTTCGTGATGCGTAAGTGGGCAGTCGACAAAGAGGGAGAGAGTCGCGTGAGCGCCGACGAGTGCCGTGCCGAAGGCTCCCCACGGCGCCTTGTCGGCGCCCGTCAGCCCCGATGACGAGGAGAAACGCACGATGGGCACGATCCAGTCGACGGTGCTTGACCAGCCACTGCTGCGGCCGGCGGACTTAGGAGACTTCCAGCTGCCCAACCGGGTGGTGATGGCCCCGACCACGCGGGCCCGCGCCGCCAACGACGGCCTGGTGCCGACCGAGATGCACGCGGCCTACTACGGCCAGCGGGCCAGCGCCGGACTGATCATCACGGAGGGGACGTGGGTCAGCGACCGGGCGATCGGCTTCATCAACGTTCCCGGCATCTACAGCCAGGAGCAGCTCGCCGGATGGCGGCAGGTCACCGACCTCGTGCACACGCTCGGCGGCCGCATCGTGCTGCAACTCTGGCACACGGGCGCGGCATCGCACCCCGATCACCTCGGAGGCGATCTGCCGGCCGGGCCGTCGCCGGTCAACCCTCATGAGATGTCCTTCACCCCGAGCGGGTTCAAGGAGACCGTCACCCCGCGGGAGATGACGACCGCGGACATCGAGAGCACGATCGCGGCCTTCGGCACCGCTTCGGCGAACGCACGCAGTGCCGGCTTCGACGGCGTCGAGGTGCACGCCATCGGCTCCTTCCTGATCCCGCAGTTCCTCAACCCGCGGCTGAACCACCGCACCGACGGCTACGGCACGAACCGCGCCGGCCGACGGCGCCTGCTGCTCGAGATCGTCGACGCGGCAGCCGCCGCCTGGGACGGGCGGCGCGTCGGCGTCCGTCTGTCGCCCTTCTGGACCTCCGGTGACCTCTTCACCGCCGACGACGAGACGCTCGCCGACTACGACGAACTCGTCACGGAGCTGAGCGACCGCCCGGTGGCGTACCTGCACCTTCGGGGACCCGCCCAGGCCGCGCCCGGAGACGCCCCCGACTTCGGCGCGTTCGCGCGCTACCGGAAGCGTTTCGACGGCCCCTTGATCGCGAACCACGGCTTCGACCGCGAGTCCGGGAACGCCGTCATCGAGTCCGGGAACGCCGACGCGGTGTCGTTCGCCACGCACTTCATCGCCAACCCCGATCTGGTCACGCGGTTCGCCATGCACCGGGATCTGGCGACCGGCGACCCCGACACGTACTACGCCGGTGAGGCGGACGGCTATGTCGACTACCCCATGAGCGGCTGGCAGGACGACTCCCGGTAGCCGCCCTCCGTCCCCCGACGATCGGACGACCCCTGACACCCAACGTCTCCGACGGGGAGTCAGGCGTCATCCTCGCCTCCACCGAGGGCGGTGGTCACAGGACAGCGCCTGGTCCGGGCAGCCGGCGGACGCGGCGGCGTCCGCGGGTTTCGGACGGGTCCACGGACGGACGGGGCGACGAGCCCTTCGCGGGGAGGACGGGGACGACGCCGACGGGCGCCGTCCCCGGGCATTCGATCAGATGTCCGCCCCCACGCGCGGGGCGATATCCCTCGGGCCGCGGCGCGACGGCCGGCTCAGTAGAGCGTCCGCCAGGCGCCGCGCGGCCAGGCCAGTACCGCGAAGATCTGCGTGGCGGCGGCCTGTTCGATGGCCTGGGTGGTCCCGCTGTCGTCGAAACGCATCAGGCCGGTGGAGCCGTCCCGACGCTCGGACCAGAGGTGGTCCGCGTAGTCGGCCATCGCCCGCCGGTAGACGGATCCGCCGGTCTCCGACTCCAGCAGCAGCAGGTTCTTGAAGAAGATCGAGTTGAAGAAGACGGGCTGGGTCAGCAGCCGCCCCTCGGTCACGAAGTGCGTGTACGCGGCCTCGGCCGTACGCCGGGCCTGGCTCAGGTGGCTGCGGTCACCGGTCGCCCTGTACAGGAGGACGCCGACGCCGACCGGGACGCCCTGGTTGTAGGACCAGACGGTCCGGTCGACCACGCCGGCCAGGTCGAGGCTGTCCCAGTAGAGGCCCTCGGGGGTCCGCAGATGGGTGTTGGTCCAGTCGTAGAAGCGCCTGGAGGACTCCAGGTAGCGGGACCTGCCGGTGATCTGGTGCAGGCGCAGGCCCAGTTGGGCGCCGGGCATGTTGGAGACGGTGTTGCGGCTGTGGTTCCAGTCGGCCTGCGTCCAGAAGACCCCGCCGGGGGCGGGATGGCCCAGGTCGGTGTCCCAGCCCGACTCGACCAGCGCGAAGACCTCCTCCGCGCGACGGAGCGCGGCCCGGTCGCCGGTCTGCAGGTGGAGCTGGGACTTGGCCAGTCCCACCCACTCGTTGTCGTCGTAGAACATGTCGCCGCCCCCGCCGTGCGGGGCGACCGGGTAGGAGTCGTAGCCGGGGAGACCGGTGGTGCCGCCCGAGGGATTCCAGTACAGCTCCTGCGCCTCGGCGCGGACGGCCAGGGCCGGTGCGTAGCGGCGGTCCACGAAGGCCAGGTCGAGGGCGGCGACGTGGACCTGGGAGAGCGGCCATTCGTAGGAGTACGGGCGGTCGTCGGCGGCGGCCGGGTACTGCTCGCGTACGAGCCCCGTGCCGTCGGCCGTGTCGAAGTACTTCTTCAGGGCGTCGTAGGTGACGCGCGCACGGGAGAGGGAGCGGGAAGGGGACAGTGCGTGAGCGGGGGCCGCTGCGGGCGCTTCGGTGGTGGTCGCGGCGGCCAGTGCGGCGAGAGAGGCACCGAGGACCTGACGGCGTGAGGGGGACCAGCGCATACGGGGCTCTCCTGTTCGAGGTGCGGGGTGCGGCCTGGCACATGGAACCTGACAACGTTGTCACGGAGAGATGGGGGCGTCAACGGCCAGGACGGGCCAGGGCGATCCGTGTGTCCCGCTCCGAGGACCCCTCGCGTCCTCACCCCGCCGACCGGGCCCGGGCGGCCGCCCGGCTATCCTGACCGCCGAACCGGACACGGGGTGCCCCGCGCGGGGCTGAGAACACACCCGTCGAACCTGAACCAGCTCGTACTGGCGGAGGGATGTCTTCATGCCGTTGTCGCATGCCCAGGACGACCGTGGGGTCGCGGGGCCGTCGGCCCCGGACCCGCGACCCGCTTTCGGGGGCCGCATGCCCACCGCCCCCGGTGACCTGCGGATCGAGACGCACGGGATAGCCCCCGTTCCCGAGGACCGGCGGTACGGCGGCCCCGGCCGGCTGTTCACCGTCTGGTTCGCCCCCAACCTGACCATGACCGGCGTCTTCACCGGCACCGTGGGCATCGCCCTGGGGCTGGACTTCGCCACGGCGCTCGTCGCCGTCGTGCTCGGCACGCTCGTGGGTGCGGTGCCCACCGCGTACCTCGGCACCTGGGGCAGTCGGACCGGCGTCGGTCAACTTCCGCTCGCGCGACTGGCGTTCGGGCGGGGCGTCGTGCTGCCCGGGGCCTTGCAGTGGCTGTCCTCGATCGCCTGGGACGCGCTGATCGGCCTGTTCGGCGGGGACGCTCTGGCCCAGCTGTTCGGCTGGCCCTTCTGGCTCGGCGTGCTGGTCATGATGGCCGCCCAGGGCGCGCTCGGCGTGCTGGGGTACGAGGCGATCCACCGGCTCCAGACGGTGATGACGTTCGCCCTCGCCGCCGCCTTCGCCGTGCTCTCCGTCAAGCTGCTGGACGGCGTCCACCCCACCGCCTCGGGCACCGTGCACGGCGCCGACCGGGCGGGCGCCTTCGTCCTGACGTGCACGATCGCCCTGAGCCTGGCGCTGTCGTGGGCCCCGTACGCGAGCGACTTCAGCCGTTATCTGCCGGCCGCCACCTCTCGGCCGCGCATGTTCTGGTGCACGCTGCTGGGAATCAGCCTCTCCTTCGTGGCCGTCCAGGCGCTCGGCCTGTGGGGCGCATCCGTCCTCACCGACCAGACGGCGCGCGGGGTCGACACCCTTCTGGGCGGCGGGGCGCTCGGGGCGTTCGGTCTCCTCGCCGTGGCGCTGGCCGCGCTGTGCAGCAACGCCATGAACGACTACAGCGGTTCCCTGGCGCTGCAGACGATGGGGGTACGCCTGCCGCGCCCCGTCGCGGCCGCGCTCGCCGCCGCGCTCGGCTTCCCGCTCGTGCTGTGGATGCACGCGGCCGACACCACGGCGCGCTTCCAGAACGTACTGCTCCTGGTCGGCTACTGGATCCCCGGCTTCGTAGCGATCGTGGCCGTCGACTGGGTGGTGCGGGCCAGGGCCCGGAACGGCGCACCGATCGACCTCGCCGCCGAGCGCGCCCTCGACCGGCCGTGGTGGCCGGCGCTCACCGCCTTCGTGGCCGCCTTCGCCGCGGCCGTACCGTTCATGAGCACCGGCCTGTACGTGGGCCCGGCGGCGGAGGCCCTGCACGGAGCGGACCTCGCCTACGGAGTGGCGTTCCTCGTGGCCCTGTCCGTCTACACCCCGCTGCGCCTGCGCCGCCGCTCCTGACCCGGCGGCGGGGCCGCCCCCGTCCGGATGCCTCCGCGTGCTGAAGGAGCCAGGAGAGGCGATCGTGGGGCCATGGTCTGCACTGCGAGCGGCCCTGGCCGGCTCGGCCAGGACATGCACGAAGCCCCGGCAGGCTCGGTGAGCCGGCCGGGGCGTTCGTCGGAGGGAGAGCTGGTCAGTGGTGGCCGTGCGCGGTGTCGGAGGCTCCGCCGAAGAGCCGCGCGACGGCGCGGAAAGGCAGGGTGACGACGGTGGCGATGGCCCCGCCGATGGATCGGAGAACGTCTGCGATCGCCTTCAGCATGTGTTTCCTCCCTCTGGATGCCCGCGGCGCTGAACGCCGCGATGTGCTCGTGACAACCGCGTGCCCGCTCGGGCGGCGAGGAAACACATCGACGTTCACGGCGTCCCTACAGGCCGCCCGGGGGCGCGCACGGACGCCATGAGGACCGCCTGACGCAGGCGCCGGGGTAGGCGGACTGAACGCCCTCGACACGAGAAGTGAGGAACGCATGGAAATCGGATACAAGCTGGCCGCCGAAGCGTTCGGTCCGGCAGAACTCGTGCGGCAGGCGGTTCTCGCCGAGCAGGCGGGCTTCGACTTCGTCGAGATCAGCGATCACTATCTCCCCTGGCTCGACAACCAGGGACATTCGCCGTTCGCGTGGACGGTGCTGGGAAGCATCGCGGCCAGGACCTCCAGGATCGGGCTGGCCACCGGTGTCACCTGCCCCACCGTGCGCTACCACCCGGCGGTCATCGCTCAGGCGGCCGCGACCCTCGCGCTGTTGTCGGACGGCCGCTTCGTCCTGGGTGTGGGCTCGGGCGAGCGCCTGAACGAGCACGTCGTCGGAGCGGGCTTCCCCGACGCGGTCAGCACACGTCACGAGACGCTCAGGGAAGCCCTGGAGATCATCCGGCTGCTGTGGAGCGGTGGATACCGGTCCTACGAGGGCAAGCACCTACGTCTGGAGGACGCCCGGGTCTTCGACCTCCCCGACGAGCTGCCCCTGATCGCGGTGGCCGCCAGCGGCAAGGTGTCGACACGGATCGCCGCGGAACTGGGCGACGGGCTGTTCGCCACCGAGGACAAGCCGGAGATCGTCCGGAGCTACCGTGCCGCGGGCGGCGACGGGCCGTGCTACGCCGAGGTTCCGATGGCCTGGGCCCCCGACGAGCACACCGCGGCGCAGGCCGCCCTGGAGACGTCGCGCTGGGCCGTGACCGGGTGGAAGGTCATGAGCGAGCTCCCCAATCCGGTCAACTTCGACGCGGCGACCGCGACGGTCCGTGAACAGGACATCCTGGAGAAGTTCGCGTGCGGCCCCGACCCCGCCCGCTACACCGAGGTCGCGCAGAAGTTCGTCGACGCCGGGTTCGACAGGCTGGTCATGCAGAACGCCGGCCCGGACCCCGACGGCTTCATGGAGTTCTACAGCCGCCACCTCGACGCAAGCCTCAGGCGACTGAGCCCGGACACCTCCCACGCCTGAGCGCGGGCCAGGGCGGGCAGGGACGAAGCAGGAGAACGAAGGACGGGTACGAAGGAAGAGAGTGAACATGCCAGGCGCCGCGATCTTCGACGTGGACGGCACGCTGACCGACACCAACCACCTCCACGTGGTGGCGTGGTGGGAGGCGTTCCGGCAGGCAGGGCACGCCGTGCCCATGACGGACATCCACCGGGCGATCGGCCTCGGCTCCGGGGATCTGATCGAGCGGCTGCTCGGAGCCCGACGCGACGAGGAACAGGACTCCGCCATCAGTTCCGCGCACACGGTGCTCTACGGAACGTACTTCGACCGCCTCCCCGCTTTCGAGGGCGCGGGCGACCTGCTGCGCACCCTGGCCGGGCGCGGTTGGCGGGTCGTGCTGGCCACGTCGGCGAGCGGTCCGGAGCTGGAGGCCCTGCGCCGGGCCGTGGACGCGGACGACGCGATCTGGAGGACGGCGAGCTCGGACGACGTCGACGAGGGGAAGCCCTCCCCGGAACCCCTGCGGCTGGCCTGTGAACTGGCCGGAGTCGGTCCGGAACAGGCGGTGTTCGTGGGTGATTCCGTGTGGGACATGGAGGCGGCGGCCCGGGCCGGTGTGCGGTCGGTGGCGCTGCTGTCGGGTGGCATTCCCCGCGCCGACCTGGAGCGGGCGGGCGCGGGCGTGGTCTACCAGGACGCCGCCGAGCTGCTCGCCCGCCTCCCCGACAGCCCTTTCGGAGCGGCTGCTCCCTGACAGGCACGCCGTGCCTCTCGCAGGAAGCAGCCGCCCGGCACACGAAGGGCCCACGGCCGGCCGGTGGTCTCAGTCCCCGACGGCGCAGGCGTCGCCGTTGAGCGTGAAGCGCGGCGGCGACGACGCGTCACCGGTGTGGTCGGCGAGATAGCCGAGGGTGATGCTCGCGCCCGGGGCGATCACGGCGTTGTGCGCGGCGTTCCTCGCCGCGACCGTGTTGCTTCCCTGGGTCAGGTCGGTGTTCCAGTCGGAGACGACGGTCTGCCCCAGGGCCAGCGGGAAGGCGAGTGTCCAGCCGTTCACGGGGGCGCTGCCCGTGTTGGTGACCGTCAGGTCGACCGTGGTGCCCGTGCCCCACGCCTGCACGGTGCGGTCCACCCGGCAGGTGGGTTCCTCCCGGGCGAACGACACGCGGTGCAGCCCGCCGGGCAGATCGTTGACCACGTAGAACTCCCCGTCGGCGGTCGTACCGATCGACGTCACCTGCGTGGGCATCTCCCCGATCTCGGCCTGCTCGTAGCCGCCGTCGCCGTCGGGGCGCAGCGCCCAGACCGTGGACGAGCAGTAGTCGGTGGCGATGTACGTGCCGCCGACCAGGCCGGCGTACTTCGCGCCCCGGTAGACGTGGCCCCCGATGACCGAGCAGCCGCCGGTGTACGGGGAGTAGGTGAACACGGGCTCGGTGTACGTCTCGCCGGGCACGCAGTCGCCGCCCGTGAACCTCTCCAGGCCTTCGTAGCAGGACCAGCCGAGGTTCAGCCCTCCCCGGCCGGGTGCCAGGTGGTCGACCTCCTCCCACCGGCCCTGCCCGACGTCACCGATCCACATCGAGCCGTCGGCGCTGTCGAAGGAGAAGCGCCACGGGTTGCGCAGACCGTACAGCCAGATCTCCTCGCGGGCGCCGGGGGTGCCCACGAAGGGGTTGTCGCCGGGCACGCAGTAGGCGAGGGAGCCGCAGCTCCGGCTCACGTCGATGCGCATGATCTTGCCCAGCAGGGTGTCCAGCCGCTGCGCGGAGCGGAGGGGGTCCGCGGAGCCGCCGCCGTCGCCGATGCTCCAGTACAGATCGCCGTCCGGGCCGAACGCGAGCTGGCCGCCGTTGTGGTTGCTGTTCTCGGCGTGTTCCTGCGAGAGCAGGACTTCGAGGCGGGACTCGTCGAGACGGTAGCGGGCGAGCGTGACCGCGCCGTCGGGCAGCGCGGTGTACGCCAGGTACAGGTCCTGGCTCTCGGCGAAGTCGGGCGGGAGGGCGATGCCGAGCAGGCCGCGCTCGTTGCCCGATTCGTCCACGGCCGAGGAGATGTCGACGACCGGGGCCGGGGCCAGGCCGGTGTCCGGACGGTAGACGCGGACGGTGCCGGACTTCTGGGTGATGAACAGCCGGTCCGTCCCGTCGTCGGGGGCGGCGATCGCGGTGGGCCGTCTCAGCCCTGAGGCGACCTGGGTGGTGGTCGCGTGGAGCGACGGCAGGGGCGTGAGCGGGGCGGCCTCCGCCGTGGTCGCCCGGGGCGGCGCGGTGTCCGCTTCGGCGGGCACCGCGAGGGGGGCGGTCAGCAGGAGGGCCAGCAGAAGGGGCCCGGTCCATCGGCGTCTCGGCATGGTGTCTCCAGGAGATCGGACGCTTGTGCAGCGGTGGCGTGCAGGCGGCGGGCTCCATGGAGAACAGGCGAGGCCAGGCCGCGTCAGGGGTGTGGGAGCGCTCCCGTGACCCAGGCTGCGCGCCGGGGAACGAGGCGGCAACGCGTGATTGCGCCACGTTCGCCCCGTGTGGCGCAAACGACGCGACGGTCACCGCGGAAACAGCCGACCGCCCGGCCGGCGGCACCGGCGGCACCGACGGCACCGACGAGCCCGGCGGCACCGACTACACCCGCGGGACCCCGCCCCACCGGCTCCACCCCGAGGCGGCTCGCTACCATCCCCTGTGACCGAAACAGCCGAACCACGTGTATCCCGCACACGTATACTCGCCGACCTGACGCCCCTGCGTACCTCCCCCGACTACCGGCGGCTCTGGTTCGGGAACACCGTGTCCTGGATCGGGCAGGGCATGACGGCGTTGGCCGTCTCCCTCCAGGTCTACGACATCACCGGGTCCGCCTTCTCCGTCGGGCTGATCGGTCTCTGTTCGCTCGTCCCGCTGGTGCTCCTCGGGCTGTACAGCGGGGCCGTGGCCGACACCGTCGACCGGCGCAAGCTGGGTCTTGTCAGCGCCACAGGATCGTTCCTGCTCTCCCTGGTGCTGGCAGCTGTCACCTTCGCCGGGGTCCAGCACGTCGGCCTGCTGTACGCCGTCGTCGCCCTCCAGGCCGTGTGCTTCGCGCTCAACTCCCCGGCCCGCAGCTCGATGATCGCCCGGCTCCTTCCGGCCGAACAGCTCCCCGCCGCCAACGCCCTCAACGCGATGACCTCCACCACCGGCGGTCTGGCCGGACCGATGCTCGGCGGTCTGATCGTCGGCTGGTGGGGCTACAGGGCGGCGTACACCGTCGACGCCGTCACCTTCACCGCCTCCCTGTACGCGATGTGGCGGCTGCCGTCGATGCTGCCCGGCCGGGGCGAGGGGGAGAAGGCCCCCAAGCGGGCCTCCGTCCTGGACGGCCTGCGGTTCCTCGGGACCCGGCCCAATCTGCGGATGACCTTCTTCAGCGACCTGAGCGCCATGGTGCTCGCCCACCCGCGCGCCCTGTTCCCCGTGGTCGCCGTGGTCTGGTTCGGCGGCGACGCCAGGACCACCGGGCTGCTGGTCGCCGCCCCGGCGCTGGGCGCGCTGCTGGGCAGCGTGTTCTCCGGGTGGCTGGGCCGGATCCACCGGCACGGGCTCGCCGTCCTGGTCGCCGTGGCCTGCTGGGGCGGAGCCATCGCCCTGTTCGGGCTGACCCGGCAGCTGTGGCCGGGGCTGGTCCTGCTCGCGCTCGCCGGCTGCGCGGACTCCGTCTCGATGGTCTTCCGCAACACGATGCTCCAGGCGGCCGTCCCGGACGAGATGCGCGGCCGGCTCCAGGGCGTGTTCATCGTCGTCGTGGCGGGCGGCCCCCGGCTGGGCGACCTCGTGGCCGGCTCCGTGGCCGACCTGACGTCCCCGGCCGTGGCGGTGACCGGCGGCGGTCTCGCCTGCGTCCTGGTGGTGTGTCTGCTCGGGCTGCGCTGGCGGGGCTTCGCCCGGTACGACGCGCGCGACCCGCAGCCGTAGGGAGAGAACCCTCCGTCCACTCCCTGATACGACGTTGTCCGGCATGCGGGCAGCGCTTGTCGCCGTGCCCAAGGCGCGGCCAGGATGCCCGCATGGCCCCAGCCCTTGTCTCGCGTCGTCACGTGGATCTCCTGCGTGTCTCGACCATGCTCTGTCGGGCCTGCCGCTACTGTCCGTCCTGTTGCTGACGTGACGCCCCGCCGGCCCTGACGCCGGCCTCCCGACGCCCTCGCGTCGCCGCTCCACCCCCGGACACCCGGCCCGTCGGTGCACCCGTGCATCCGTACGCCCGCGGTGCGTTCCCCGCTGCCGTCCCCCGAGGATCCGCCATGCCCGAAAACCCGCTCCTGCTCCACTGGTTCCTGCCCACGGGCGGCGACGGCCGTGATCCCGGCGGGGTCACCGCCGTGCAGGGGAGGACCGGCGCGGCCACCCGCCGGCCCGCCGACATCGGCTATCTCACGCAGGTGGCGCGCGCCGCCGAACAGGCCGGGTTCCACTCGCTGCTGACCCCCGTGGGGCTCGGCTGCGTCGACCCCTGGATCCTCACCGCGGCCCTCACCCAGCACACCGACCGCATCGGGTTCCTGGTCGCCTTCCGCTCGGGATTCGCGAGCCCCACCCTGCTGGCCCAGCAGGCCGACGCCTTCCGGCGGTTCGCCGGGGGGAGGCTCCGCCTCAACGTCGTCACGGGCGGGGACCCCCTCGAACAGCGGGCGTACGGCGACCACTTGGCCCATGACCAGCGCTACGCCCGCACCGACGAGGTGATGGCGGTCCTGCGCGATCTCCTCGCGGGCAAGCGCGTCGACCGCACGGGGGAGCACCTGCGCGTCGAGGGTGCCCAGCTCCACGATCCGGCCCTCCAGCACCCCGTCCCCCTCTACTTCGGCGGGGCCTCCCCGGCGGCCGAGGCGGTCGCCGCGCGCCGGGCCGACGTACAGCTGCTCTGGGGTGAGCCGCCGGCCGCCCTCGCGCAGCGCATCGACCGTCTCCGCGCCGCCGCCCCCGCGCTCCGCTTCGGTCTGCGGCTGCACGTCATCAGCCGGGACACCGCCGCCGAGGCCTGGGCCGAGGCGGACCGGATCCTCTCGGGCATCGACCCGGAGGCCGTCCGGGCCAGCCAGGAACGCTTCGCCCGTATGGACTCCACCGGGCAGGCCCGCATGGCCGCGCTCCACGGCGGCTCGGCGGACGCCGCGACGCTGGAGGTCGCCCCGAACCTCTGGGCGGGCATCGGGCTCGTACGGGAAGGGGCCGGCACCGCGCTCGTCGGCTCGCACGACGAGGTCGCCCAGCGGCTGTCCGAGTACCGGAGCCTGGGCATCGACGAGTTCATCCTCTCCGGCTATCCCCATCTGGAGGAGGCCTACCGGGTGGGCGAGGAAGTCGCCCCCCGGCTGCGCGCGCTCGTCGCGGGGGCCGGAGCGTGACCGTCGTCGAGCGGACCGCCGCCCCCGCACCGGCCACGACCGGTCCCGTACGGGTACGCCGCGTCCCGCCCCGCATCGCCGCCCTGCGCTGGATCGGGCTGCGCGCGGTCGCCCTCGCCGTCCTGCTCGCCGCCTGGCAGGCCGTCGTGGCCGCCGAGGTGTGGCCGCGGGTGCTCGTGCCGTCGCCGGGGGAGGTCTGGCACCAGTTCGTGCTCGCCTCCACGGTCCACGACGGGGTGCGCGGCTACAGCGGGTACCTGCTGATCGAACACCTGGGGGTCAGCCTCCGGCGCATCGGGATCGGCGCGGGGTACGCGATGCTCGCGGGCATCCCCCTGGGGCTGCTCATCGGCGTCGTCAAGCCGCTCGCCGTCGTCCTCGAACCGGCTGTCACCTTTCTGCGTACGCTGCCCCCGCTCGCCTACTTCTCGCTGCTCGTCATCTGGTTCGGCATCGACGAGTCCCCGAAGATCTGGCTCCTCGTCATCGCGGCCCTGCCCCCGATCGCCGCCGCCACCGCCGCCGCCGTGCGCACGGTTCCGGGCGAACTCGTCGAAGCGGCACGGGCGCTCGGCGCGGGCCCGGTGTCCCTGCTGCTCTCGGTGCGACTGCCCGCCGCGCTGCCGGAGATCCTCACCGGTGTACGGATCGCCGTCGGCATCGCGTACACCTGCGTCGTCGCCGCCGAGACCATCAACGGGGTCCCCGGCATCGGCGGCATGATCCGCGACGCCCAGCGCTACAACCAGACCGCCGTCGTCATCGCCGGCCTCATCGCCATCGGCCTCTCCGGCATCCTCCTCGACGCCCTGCTCAAGGGCGCCGAACGCGGGCTCGTGCCGTGGCGCGGCCGGTCCTGAAGCCCATGTCCCTTCTTCCTCCCCTCCCCCTGGAGCACGTCATGTCCGTGGCCATCCGCCGCCGCGCCGCCCTGCTGACCGTCGCCCTCACCGTGCTCACCCTCGCGGGCTGCGGAGACGGCGGGTCCGACGGCGGGGGTGACGGCAGGACCGCCGTCCGCATCGCCTACCAGGCCATACCCAACGCCGACCTGGTCGTGAAGAACCAGAAGCTGCTGGAGAAGGCGCTGCCCGACGCAGACATCAGCTGGGTGAAGTTCGACTCCGGCGGCGACGTCAACACCGCTGTCATCTCCGGGGCGGTCGACCTGGGGCTCGCCGGTTCCAGCCCCGTCACCAAGGGGCTGTCCGCGCCGCTGGACATCCCGTACAAGGTCCTCTGGATCCACGACGTCATCGGCGACAACGAGGCCCTGGTCGCCAGGAAGGGCATCGGCTCCGTCGGGGAGCTGAAGGGGAAGAAGGTCGCCGCCCCCTTCGGTTCGACCACCCACTTCTCGCTGCTGGCCGCGCTCGAGGAGGCCGGTGTGAAGCCGGCGGACGTGAACATCGTGGACCTCCAGCCGCAGGACGCGCTCGCCGCCTGGACCCGGGGCGACATCGACGCCGCGTACGTCTGGACGCCCACGCTCAGCGAGATCCAGAAGACCGGCACGACGCTGGTCACCAGCCGCGAACTGGCCGGGAAGGGCAAGGTCACCGCGGACCTCGGCGTCGTCACGGACGCCTTCGCGAAGAAGCACCCGGACATCGTCACCACCTGGCTGAAGACGCAGGACCAGGCCGTCGAGCAGACCAGGTCCGACCCGGAGAAGGCCGCCGCGTCCATCGGGGCCGAGCTCAACATCCCGCCGGCCGAGGCGAAGAAGCAGCTGGCGCAGCTCGTGCTGCTGACGGCGAAGGAACAGCAGGGACCGGAGTACCTCGGCACGGCGGGCGCTCCCGGGAAGTTCGCGCGCTACCTGCACGAGGCGGCCGTCTTCCTCGAGGGGCAGAAGGCCGTGGACGCCGTCCCGGAACAGGCCGCCTTCGAGAAGGCGCTCGCGGTGGAGGAGCTGGCCCGTGCCGCAGGCTGAATTCCAGGCCGCTGACACCGCTGACACCGCTGACATCGCGCTGCACGGGATCACCGTGCGGTACGGAAAGGCCAAGGCACCGGTCGTCGCGGTGGAGGACGTCTCCCTGGAGGCCGGCCCGGGGGAGTTCGTCGTGCTGGTCGGCCCGTCGGGCTGCGGGAAGACGACCCTGCTGCGGATCGCGGCCGGCTTCGTGACCCCCTCGGAAGGCACGGCGACGGTGCGGGGAGAGCCGCCGGTGCCCGGCCGGGCGACCGGTGTCGTCTTCCAGCAGCCGAGGCTGTTCCCCTGGCGCACGGCCGGCGGCAACATCGCGTTCGCCCTGGCCCGGCACGGCGTTCCGCGGGAGCACAGGGCGGAGCATACGGAGGAGTTGCTCGCGCGGGTCGGGCTCGCCGGGATGGCGGGCCGCCGCACGTGGGAGCTCTCCGGCGGCCAGCAGCAGCGGGTGGCCATCGCCCGGGCGCTGGCGGGGGAGCCGCAGGTGCTCCTGATGGACGAGCCGTTCGCCGCGCTGGACGCGCTCACCCGTGAGCGCCTCCAGGAGGAGGTCCGCACGCTGGCCGCCACGTCGGGGACCACGGTGCTCTTCGTGACGCACTCGGCGGAGGAAGCCGTCCTGCTGGGCTCCCGGGTCCTGGTCATGGCGGCCGGTCCGGGCAGGATCGTGGCCGAGCTGGAGATCGGGCTGGAGCGCGCGGCGGAGACGGACGTCGCGGCCCTGCGCGGCACCCCGGAGTTCTCCCGGCTGCGCGGGGAGCTCGCGGCGGTGATGCGGGAGGCGGCCCTGACCCCGGCCGGCTGACGGGCCGGGCCGGCGGCACCTTCCGCACCGGCGGCTCCCGGCCCCCTCGGGGGTGCGGGAGCCGCGGGGAGCACCGGTCAGGGAGCCGGGGTGACCTGGGGCATCTCTCCACCGGTCGTCGAGGGGTCGAACAGCGAGAACACCGCGCCCTGAGGATCCACCAGGGTGGCGAACCGCCCGAACGGGATCGTCATCGGGCCGAACCGGAGCTCCGCGCCGAGCGACTTCGCCTTCTCCACCGCAGCGTCGCAGTCCGCCACGGTGAAGTACACGTTCATGTGGGCCGGTACCTGGGGAGGGAACTCCGCCCCCATCTTCATCCGGCCGAGGACCGGGTCCGCGCCGAGGTCGTAGAGCGAGAAGTCGGCCGCGTCGTCGTCCAGCTGCTTCACCCCGTACCCGAAGACCGCCGCGAAGAAGTGGTCCGCCTTCTCCGGTTCCCGCGTGTAGACCTCCGCCCAGGCGAAGGCACCGGGCACGATCCGTGCCTCGAAGCCCTCGTGCCGGCCGGCCTGCCACACGCCGAAGGCGGTCCCGCCGGGGTCGGTGGCCAGCACCATCGTCCCGAAGTCGCCGACCCGCATCGGCTCCACCAGCACCTCGCCCCCGCACGCGCGGATCTTCGCGGCGGTGGCGGCGGCGTCCGGCGACGCGAGGTAGAGACACCAGGCGTTCGGCGCGTCCTGGCCGGGCATGGGGGGCGACAGCGCGGCGACCGCCTTGCCGTCCACATGGGCCTGCGTGTAATCGCCGTACTCGGGCATCGACTCGGCGTACGACCAGCCCAGGAGCTCACCGTAGAAACGTTTCGCCCCTTCCAGGTCGCCGAACGTCCCGTCGGCCCAGCACGGGGTGCCCTCGGATGGTGCGGCCATGGCGCGGACCTCTCTTCGCTCGACGGACGGTCCTCCTCGCCACGCTAGCCAACGGTCGCCCGGGCGGCGCGCCGACGCGCCTCAGGCCGTTCCGGCCGAGCGGCGCGGCGACCGGGCGTGAGAGCTCGGCCGCTCCGGGGTCCGGAGGCTCACGGTTCCCGGAGCTCGGAGAGGCGTTCCCTCACGGCGTCGGCCTCCGGGTCCCGCAGCGCGTCGAAGATCGCGGCGGCACGGTGCCAGACGTCCTCGGCCCGCCGGGCGCCGCCCGTGGCCGCGAGTGACTCACCGAGCCGTACCAGGGTCTCCGCCTCGTGGTAGCGGTCGGCCGAGGCCCGGAAGAGGGCGACCGCCTCGTCGTAGCTGGCGACGGCTCGGTCGTAACGGGCAAGATGGTGATAGGCGAAGCCGAGGCTGTCGAGGGTGGCGGCCTGACCGTTGCGGTCGCCGGCGCGCCGCTGCCGTTCGAGGGCCTGGCCGCAGCTCTCGATGGCTCGTTCGTAGTCGCCCTCCGCGGCGTGCAGCCATCCGATCGCATTCAGGGTCCGGGCCTCGCCGTCCTGGTTGCCGGACAGCCGGTACAGGCGGAGCGCCTCGTCCCCGTGGCGCAGCGCCTCCGCCAGGCGGCCCTGCATGTAGCAGAGCTCGACGTAGTTGTGCAGCGTCTGAGCCTGCCCGGTGACGTCACGCAGCCGCGTGTACAGATCAAGGGAACGGAGGAGCCGGCTCTCCGCCTCACCGAGGTTTCCCAGACGGTTGTCGGCACGGGCGAGCAGGCGGCAGGCCATGGCCTGGCCCACCGGGTCGCCGACCCGTTCGGCGGCGACGAGCGCGGTCTCCTGGACCGTACGCTGGTCCTGCCAGAGGCCATGGGGCGCCAGATAGGCGGTGAGCGCCCAGGCGAGCTGCCAGCTGTACGTCTCGAAGCCGTGCCGCTCGGCCTGCGCCACCGCCCGCATCAGCCCCCGGTGCTCGGTGGCGAACCAGACGAGGGCGGCGTCGGCGTCCTGCACGTGGTCGCCGCTGTGGGACGGCAGCCGGGGCACGGGCGTGACGGCCGGCCACTGCGGTTGTACGAGGACGGCCGCCGCGTGAGCCTGGTGCAGGAAGTGGTCGTAGAGCCGTTCGAGGGCAGCCCCGCGCTCCGTGGACGTCTCCTCGGTCCGGACGAGCTCGGCGGCGTAACTCCGCAGCAGGTCGTGGAAGAGGTACCGTCCCGGGGAGTTCTCGGTCACCAGGTGCAGCCGGGCCAGCTCTTGGAGGAGGGGACGGACCGCGTGCTGCGGGCCTCCGGCCAGCGCCGCCGCCGCGTCGAGGCTCAGATCGGGGCCGGGGTGAAGTCCGAGCAGCCGGAACAGACGCGCCGCCCCGTCGGTGAGGGCGAGCGCGGACCAGGACAGGACGCGCCGCGCGTCGCCGTCCGCCAGCGCGTCCAGCAGGGCCCCGGCCGGGCGGAGTTCGGCCGCGAAGGTGTGCAGGGGGAAGGCCGGATGGTCCGCCATCCGTGCGGCGACGACGGCGAGGGCGAGGGGCAGGCGCCCGGTGACGGCCACGATCTCCGCAGCGGCCGCCGGTTCGGCCGCGACCCTTTCGCCCAGGCGGCTGGCGAGCAGGCCGGTCGACTCCTGCTCGGTCAGCACGTCCAGGGTGAGCGGCCGTGCCCCCTCGGCCGTCACCAGCCCCCGCAGCCGCTCCCGGCTGGTGACGACCACGGCGCTGTGCCCCGCACCGGGCAGCAGCGGCCGTACGTGCGCGGAGTCCCGTGCGTTGTCGAGGACGACGAGCACGCGACGGGTGGCCAGCAGGCTGCGGAAGAGCCCCGTGCGGGCGTCCGTGCCGGACGGTATCCGCGCCTGCGGCACGCCCAGTGCCTCGATGAATCCCTGGAGGGCATCGGCGGCTGACAGGGGGCCCTCCTCGTCGTACCCGCGCAGGTTCACATGGAGCTGCCCGTCGGGGAAGCGGTCGGCGACCCGATGGGCCCAGCGCAGCACGAGCGTGGTCTTGCCGACGCCGGCCATCCCGGAGACCGTGGCGATCACCGCGGTCGCAGGGTGGCCCGTCCGGCTGTCGAGACAGGAGTCGAGCGCCGCGATCGAGGCGTCCCGTCCGACGAAGTCGCCGGTGAAGACGGGAAGTTGTCTGGGACTCGGCGGGGGAGCGAACGCGGCCCGTGCAGTCGCCGGGCGCTGCCTGAGCATGTCCTCGTGCAGGCGCCTCAGTTCGGGACCCGGTTCGAGGCCCGTCTCCCGGACCAGCACGTCGCGTGCCCGGCGGTAGGCCTCCAGGGCCCCCGCCACGTCGCCGCCCCGGAAGAGGCCCACCATCAGATGGCCCCAGGCCCCCTGTCGCAGCGGATGGTGCTCGACCAGCTCCCGCATGCGGAGGACCGCCTCCGGGCAGCGGTCCTCGGCGATCAGTGCCTCTCCGAAGTCCTCCTCGGCATGGCAGCGGCGCTCCTCCAGACGACCCGCCCAGCGGGCCAGCGCATCCGACAGCGGGAGGCCTTCGAGGAACGTCCCGCGCCACAGACTCAGCGCCTGGCTCAGCTCGGCGCTCGCCCGGGCGGGGTCGCCGAGCGTCAGGGCCCGGTGGCCGCGGGCGGTCCCCTCCTCGAAGAGGTCGACGTCCCGCCCGCCCGGCTCCACCCGGAGCAGGTAGCCGCCCGGCGTGCGCGGTATCCCGTCCCAGGGGCCGCCGTCGCCCAGGGCGCTGCGCAGGCCGCGCACATAGGTCCGTAGATTCGCGGCGGCGGAGGCCGGGGGATCGTCGTCCCACAGGGCCGCCGTCAGTACTGCGGTCGGCACGGGCTCGGACGGGCGCCTGAGGAGGGCCGCCAGCAACAGGCGCTGTTTGGCGGAGCCCGGATCGACACGACGGCCGTCGTGCAGGACCTCCAAGGGGCCGAGAAGAGCGAAACGCACCGATACCCCCTGCTGCACGGTCCAGTTCCGCGACACGAGCCGCGGAAGGGCGAGTTGTGCGGACTCTATGCGCGGATTATGCGCTGGTCGGCCTAGCGTTCGTACCGCGAACGACACTTTTCTGCAAGGAGTCCTTGATGCGTATGTCCCGGAAGGCGGTACAGGCCGCAGTGACCGCGGCCGCTCTCGGCGGTTCCATGATTATCTCGGTGACGCCGGCTGCCGCCGCGACGACGGCCCCGACCTGCATCGGCCGTATGGTCACCCAGACGACCGACGGCTTCGACGTGCTTCTCACGAACCGATGCGGGGGCACCCGCTCGGTGAAGGTGGTCGTCTCGCTCGCCCCGGACAGCTCGTGCTACGTGATGTCCAAGGGCACCAACGCGCTGTACGTCTACCACGGGATCCTCGGGAACTACGACCGTACGGTCAACTGCTGACGCCGTGTCCTCAGCCGGCGGTGCGGCTGGTCGGATTACCCTGACGGGCCCGTGCCGCGCCCGTCAGCCGCCGGACGTCCGTGCGGGGCCGACCACGGAACGGGCGATCCCGAGCTCCACCAGGTCCTGCGGGCGCAGCCGGAGCTGGTCGGCGGTGGACCGCACCTCGTCCGGACCGCGCTTCAGGATCGCCGCCGCCAGTTCCGGAGCGATCACCGAGAAATAACTGTCCGTGGTGACGTGGGTGTTGTCCGGCGCGGCCAGGGCCAGCGCGCCGCCGGAGCCGCCCTCGCCGATCACGAGGGTCGTCACGGGGACCCGGGCCGAGGCGACCGCAGCGAAGGCGTCGGCGATGGCCGCGCCCGCGCCCGCCCGCTCCGCCTCCGCGTCGTTGGCCGCGCCAGGGGTGTCGATCAGGGTCAGCACGGGGAGGCCGAGCCGGTCCGCGAGCCGGATCACCCGGGCCGCCGTGCGGTAGCCCGCCGGGCGGGTCGCGGTGCCGCACTGGGCGGCGTACGCCACCGGCCGCCCGTCGTGCAGACCCACCCCGCAGAGCAGCCCCGGATCCCGGCCGCCGCAACGGTCGCCGCTCAGCGGCAGCCGGTACGCGAAGTACGCGTCCAGATAGGCCGCGGCCCGGGGCCGCGCCGCCGACCGGGCCTGTTCCACCGCGTCCCAGCCGGTCGCGGGGAGCCCCGCGGCCGACAGGGCGGCGGGCACCGGGGCCGCCCGCGCCGGGCCCGTGACCGCCAGCACGGTCAGCCACCGGGCCAGGGTCCCCGGCAGCTCGTCCGGTGGGACGACGGCGTCGACCTGACCCGCCGCCAGCTGGCCCTCGGCGGTGTACGCGTACGGATCGGCGTCGGCCGGCCGCACCCGGGAACCCGCGAACCCGATCTGCGCCCCCGGCAGGGCCAGCACCACGTCGGCGCCCGCTCCCACGGTGGCCCAGCCGCCCCCGGTGGTGGGATCCCGCAGGACGGCGATCTGCGGCAGCCCCCGGGCCCGGAGCAGCGCGGACGCACGGGCGACCCGCTGAAGCTGTATCAGCGCGATCATGCCCTCCTGCATCCGGCTGCCCCCGGTGGCGACGAGCGAGACGAGCGGCAGCCCCCGCTCGCCCGCCAGCGCGTACGCGGCCTCCAGCCGGTCCCCGGTGCGCCCGCCCAACGAGCCTCCCAGGAAGCCGAATTCGAAGGAGACGAGGACGCACTCCCGGCCGCCGACCACGGCGGTCCCGTGGAGGACGGACTCCTCCTCGCCGGTCCGGGCCGAGGCGCGCTCCCGGGAATCCCCGTAGCCGCTCCAGCCGAGCGGCCCGTCCGGCGGGAGCGGCCGCGCGGCGGAACGGTGTTCCGTGAAGCTCTCCGCGACCGCGTCGACCGCCTGCCGCGCGGACACCCGGTCGCACCGGGCGTCAGACACCGAGCGACCTCTTCATGATCTTGCCCAGCTCGTTGCGGGGCAGCGCGTCGAGGTAGCGGACGACGCGAGGGCGCTTGTGCGGCGCCAGCAGGTCCGCCACATGGGCCGCCAACTCTCCCTCGCCGGGCGGTGATCCGGGGTCGGCCGGCACCACCCAGGCGACGATCCGCTCGCCGAGGTCCGCGTCCGGCTCGCCGGTGACGGCCGCCTCGCGCACGCCGGGGTGGTCCAGCAGGGCGTTCTCGATCTCGCCGGCGCCGATCTTGTAGCCGCCGCTCTTGATGAGATCGGTGGCCTTGCGCCCGACGATCCGCACGTAGCCGTCGGGGTCGATCGTGGCCATGTCGCCCGTACGGAAGAAGCCGTCCTCGGTGAAGGCGGCGGCCGTGGCGTCCGGGCGGTTCAGGTACCCGGTGAAGAGGTTCGGGCCGCGCACCTGGATCTCTCCGATGGACGCGGTGTCCGCGAGCACGGTGCCGTCCTCCTCGACGAGCCTGAGCTCCACGCCCGCCAGGGGCGGGCCGACCGTCCCGGCACGCGGCGCGCCGTCGGCCCGTACGCCGGTGTTCATCAGGGTCTCCGTCATCCCGTACCGCTCGATGACCCGGCGGCCGGTGGCCGCCGCGATCCGCTCGTGGTCGTGGACCGGCAGGGCCGCCGAGCCGGACACCAGCAGGCGGGCGCCCGCCAGGGCCTTCGTGAGGTTCCCCGGCCCGTCCGGTGCGGCCAGGGCGCCGGCCAGCCGGTGGTACATGGTGGGCACCCCGAACAGCATCGTTCCCCCCGACAACAGCTCCCGGGCCACTCCCTCGGCCGAGAACCGGCCGAGGTGGCGTACGGAGCCGCCCCGGCGCAGCGGGCCGAGGACGCCCAGGATCAGCCCGTGCACATGGAACAGGGGCAGGGCGTGGACGAGGACGTCCTCACCGGTCCATCCCCAGGCGTCCTCCAGCGCGTCCAGCGATGCGGCGATCGCCCGGCGGGGCAGGACGGCACCCTTGGGCGGGCCCGTCGTGCCCGACGTGTAGACGACCAGGGCGGGGGACTCCGCCGAGGGCTCGGGGAGGACGGCCTCCCGGGAGGGGGCGGCGGTGGCCGTGCCGACGTCGAGCCGCTCCAGGCCGCTCAGCGCGGACGGCAGTGCGTCGCCCTTCCCGGCCAGCACGACCGAGGGCGCGCTGTCGGCGACGATGTGCGCGAGCTCCCGCTCGCCGGTCCTCGGGTTGAGCGGCACGGCGGGCACCCCCGCGCGCAGGGCCGCCACGACGGCGACCACCGTCTCCGGGGTGGACGTGGCCCAGACGGCGACCCGGCCCGCGCCCGCGATGCGGGCGGCGAGCGAAGCGGACGCGTCGGCCAGCTGTGCGTAGGTCAGGACGTGTTCGCCGAACCGGACGGCCTCGGGGGAGTCCGTCCGGCCGGACGCTCCGCTCAGCGCGGGCAGAAGAGAGGTCACCGGTGAAGCCTAGGGCCTCGCGTCCGGACCGGGAGGGCCTCGCGTCGGGTCCGGGTCAGCCGTCGCGCCGGATGGTCCGCATCCGGCCGTACGCGTACACGGATCCCGCCAGCGCCAGGTCGGAGAGCAGCATGAAGCCGATCGAGTACGAGTCCTTCGCGCTGTAGATGGCGCCCATGACCAGCGGCGGCACGAATCCGCCGAGCCCGCCCATCGCGCCGACGATGCCGGTCACACTGCCCACCTTGGCCTGCGGGGTCACCTGCGAGACCAGGGCGAAGACGCTGCCGCTCGCGGTGCCGAGCCCGGCCGCCATGGCGAGCAGCGCGATGGTGCCGACCGGATCCAGACCCGGGTCGAAGGCCTGGACGATGGCCATCAGCGCCGCCAGCAGCAGGGCCGCGGCGGTGACCAGGGCGGGGTGCGCCCGGTCCGACAGCCAGCCGCCGATCGGCCGGAAGACGACCGTGACCAGCGCGAACCCGGCCGCCTTGGTGCCCGCCTCGGTGGGCGACATCTCGTACCAGGTCTTCAGATACGTCGGCAGGTACACGCCGAACGCGACGATGCCGCCGAACCCGATCGCGTAGAGCGCGGACAGCTCCCAGGTCACCCGGAGCCGGCCCGCCTGGCCCAGGCGGTGGCCCAGGGAGTCCGTGGGGATGGTGCGTCCGGGGTGGTCGGTGATCAGGACCGCCGCGAGCAGCGAGTAGACCAGGAGCGCGCCGGCGACGATCCAGAACGGCAGGTTCTCGCTGTGCTTCGCGATGCGGGGCGTGAAATAACCGGACAGCGCGACGCCGCCCATGCCCATGCCGAACACACCGAGCGCCAGGCCCCGCTCGGCCGGCGGGAACCACGAGTTGACCAGCGGGATGCCGATCGCGAACGTCGTGCCGCCGAGGCCGAGCAGGAAGCCGACGGCGAGCATCGCCCCGTAGGAGTCCTTCGCGGGGATGAGCAGCAGCACCGGGACGATCGTCAGGGCCGAGACGACGGGGAACATCAGCCGGGCGCCGAACTTGTCGGTCAGGGCGCCCGCCGGGATACGGCCGAGCGAGCCCACCAGCACGGGAACCGCGACCAGGAGCGACTGCTGGAAGGAGCTCAGGCCGAGCCGCTCCTTGAAGTCACCCGACAGCGGCGAGATCAGGTTCCACGCCCAGAAGGTGAGCGTGAACCCGATCGTCGCCATGATCAGGTTCCGGTAGGCGGCGGCGGACTGCTTCCGGTCCGGGGCGGGGGCCTGCTGGGCGGTTGTGTCCACATCGCAAGTCAAGGGCGGGAGCCCGTACGGGGCACGGTGGGCTGGGCCATCCGGGTAAGGCCGTCGGACGGCAGGCGCCCCATGGGCGGAGGGCCTCCGCAGACCCTCCGGCGGTGCCGCTCGACCGCCGCTTCCCGCCCCCGGCTGCGACAATCACCGTTATGGACCGGTTGGACAGAGAGATCCTCGGCATTCTCCAGGAGGACGCCCGGATCTCGTACCGCGATCTCGGCGTACGCGTGGGGCTCAGCGCCAACGCGGCGGGTGACCGTGTGCGCCGCATGCGCCGCGACGGGGTGATCCGCGGCTTCACGGTCATCGTCGACCCGGCCGCGGACACCCGTTCGGGCCTCGTCGTCTTCATCGACGTGTCACTGCGCCTCGACACGACGAACGAGGAGTTCGAACGCTCGGTGCTCACCCTGCCCGGCATCACCGAGGTGGTGCACGTGACGGGCGGCCACGACTACCTCGTACGCGCCACGGCGGCGGACCCCGGTTCCCTGGACACGCTGTTGCGCCGGCTGAAGAAGGACGCCGGAGTCGCGCACTCCAACACCCGCATCGCGCTCAGAGCGGCGCCTTCCAGATGACCGTCGGCGACCGGCTGCCGTCCTCGGCGCGCCCGTCGTCCGCGACCACGAGCCGCACCGCCGCACTCCCGTCGGGCAGCCGCGCCGTCGCGTCCACCTCCACCTCGACGGCCGACACCCCCGCCCGCCGGTGCGCCGCCGCCAGCGCCCCGCGCAGGACGTCGAGCAGCTCGCCGTCCACCGGCTGCGCCACCAGGGAGTCCACGGCGCCGGTGAACTGCACGGACGGCTGGAAGCCGAGCACCGCCGCCGCGCCCCCCGTCTCGCGCAGGACCCGGCCGCGGAAGGTGGTGGGCGCCTCGGCGGGCGGCTGCTGCAGCGCGAAGATCGCGGTCCTGACCTCCTGGATGGTGGAGTCCAGCTCGTCCACCGCCTTCGCGAGCAGCTCGGCGGTCCCGGTGTCGCCGGCCAGGTCCTTGCGCCGGGTGGACTCCAGCATCATCTCCGTCGCGAACAGCCGCTGGACGACGAGGTCGTGCAGGTCACGGGCGATCCGGTCACGGTCCTCGTAGACCGCGAGCTGCTCCCGGTAGTGCTGCGCGTCGGCCATCACCAGGGCCAGCGCGGCCTGGGAGGCGAACTGGGACGCGAGCAGCCGGTCCGTCGCCGTGTACGGGGCCTCGCCGCGCCGCCGGGGCAGGGCGAGCGTGCCGATGAGCCTGCCCCCGCTCTGGAGGGGCAGCATCATGCTCGGGCCGAACCGGGACCGCACCGGGGTCGTCATCCGCTCGTCGGTGGCGGAGTCCTCGATGAGCACCTCCTCACCGCCGAGCAGCTGGACGAGGACGGGGGAGCCCGGCGCGATGGCGGTGCCGACGAGGCCGGCCGGATCGTCGGGGGTGGAGGCGGCGACGATCTCCATGCCGCCGTCCGGGGTCGGCTGGAGGATCACCCCCGCCGCCGCGCGGGCCAGCACCCTCGCCCGCTCGGCGACGGTCGTCAGGGCGTCCGTGGTGCCCGCCCCGGTCAGCAGCGCACGGGTGATGGCGGCGGCCCCCTCGATCCAGTGCTCCCGCTGCCGCGCCGCCTCGTACAGATGGGCGCCGCCGATCGCCGCGGCGGCCTGGGAGGCGAGGAGCCGCAGCAGCGCCAGCTCCGTGTCCGTGAACCGCCCCGGCTCCTGTGCGGTGAGGCAGAGGCTGCCGAGCACCTCGGTGTGCACCCGGACCGGCGCCCCCAGGAAGGAGCGCGTCGCGAGGGGCGGGGCCACCCCGCCGTCCGGGTGCGGGCCGGCCGCCAGATCGTCGACGCGCACCGCCTGCGCGTCGTCGACGAGCGTGCCCAGCGCCCCCGTACGGCCGTCCAGGAGCGGACGGACGGCGCGCCGTTCGGCGTCGGACATGCCGGTCGTGAAGAGGTCGGTGACATGGCGGTCCTCCCCGTGGAGGAGGGCCAGGGCGCCGTAGCGCGCCCCGGCCAGCGCCGTGGCGGTGTCCACGATGTGCTGGAGGGTGGTCCGCAGGTCGAGACCCGTCCCGGCCACCGGGGCGCCCGCGGCTCTCAGCCGGCGAGCGGGGCGAGGACCAGCGGCTGGACCGTGCCGTCCAGCATCGCGCCGAGCCCCAGCACCGAGCACACGTCGGGCCGCTCGGCGATGTGCACGGGCACGCCCGTCGCGTCGCGCAGCATCTGGTCGAGCCCCGGCAGCAGGGCGCTGCCGCCGACCATCATGATCCCGGAGTCCGCGATGTCGGCCACCAGGTCCGGCGGGCAGTCCCGCAGCACCTTGCCGAGCCCGTCGAGCACCGCGGTCAGCGGGGTGTGGATCGCCTGGCGCACGGCCGCGGTGTCCACCTGCACCGAACGGGCCAGGCCCGTGGCCACGTCACGGCCGTGGATCTCCGTCACCGCGGGGCCGTTGAGCGTCAGGCCGTTGCCCCGGAGCGCCAGCTGCAGAGGCCGTACGGACTGGCTCGGCAGCATCAGCTCGTGGTGCTGGCGCAGGTGCTGGATGACCGCGTGGTCGATGGCCTCGCCGCCGATCGGGATGCGCACGGCGGTCACGATCGAGCCGAGCGAGAGCACCGCGATCTGGGTGGTCGCCGCCCCGCAGACCATGATCATGGTGGCGGTCGGCTGTTCGACCGGCAGCCCGCAGCCGATGGCCGCGGCGATGAGGGTGTCGACCAGCTCCACCCGCCGCGCTCCCAGCCCCACGAGGGTCTCGACGGCCGCCCGCTGGGCCAGCGGATCGGCGTCGTGCGGGACACAGGCGGCGGCGCGCAGCCGGGGCTTGCGGCGCAGCTGGCGGCGGAGCTTCTCGCCGAGCAGATGGCGCAGCATGCGCTGCGCCATGTCGATGTCGACGACGGTTCCGCCGGAGACCGGGCGGGCCACCCGGATGTACGCGGGTGTGCGGCCGGTCATCTGTTCGGCGAGCGCGCCGACGGCGATGAGCGAGCCGGTGCGCGTGTTCACGGCGGCGACACTGGGCTCGTCGACGACGAGCCCCACTCCCTTGATGTACACACGGGTCCTCGCGGCCCCGAGATCGACGGCGACATGGCAACGGCGCAACTGTTCGAGACTGACGGTCACGGCAGGGTCTCCCGAGAGCGCTGACGGGGGGTACCGGCGGCAGCCGGCTCTCCTGGCATCGTCACGCCGGCCGGGGAGGGGCGCGCGCTGGGTGAGCCGTAGGGGGGACCCGGAGCTGACGGCGCGACAGGTCTCGGGCGCCCTCGGGGAGCAGCCGCCGGAGACGGCGCGTCAGGCGTCGGGCGCCCTCGGGGAGCAGCCGCCGGAGACGGCGCGTCAGGTCTCAGGCGCCGTCGGCGAGCAGCCGCTGGAACAGCCCCCGTCGCCGTCGGCGAGCAGCCGCTGGAAATGCCCCCACTCAGGCGCCGTCGGGGAGCAGCCGCTGGAAAAGCCCCCAGGTGAACTCGGCGACGCGGGGTCGCCCGCCCTCCGGGTCGGTGAAGGCAAGGGCCCAGCGGGTCGGTGCGCTGCCCTCCATGGGCCGGGCCGGGGCGAAGGCCCTGGCCACCTCGTCCACGGTGCAGGACCACGGGCTCAGGTCGGCGGCCGTACGCAGTTCGGGGCCCGCCGCGCCAGGGGCGCGGACCAGCCATTCATTCCACACGGCTCCGCCGGGGCCCGCCATCACCTCGAACCGCAGGTCCGGCCAGAGCGGCAGCCGCCAGAGCAGCGCGTCGCACTCCAGGTCGCCGACCGTGCGGCGTACGGACGACTCGGGGTCGCCCAGGACCGAGCGGTAGCGGCGCAGCGCGCCCCGGCCCCGCGGGGCGCGCAGCATGGCCTGCCAGCGCCGGTTCGCCTCCCTCATGTCGGCGAGGGAGGCGCTCAGTTCGTGCCGGGCGTCCTCGACGAGGTCCGGCTGGTGGTCGGCCATCCGGCGCAGCAGGACGAGCTGGAACTGAAGCGGCCCGAACGGGGCGGGAGCGGTCATGGAGGTCATCCTGCCGCGTAGAGCGGGGCTCGTGCGGCGCACCCGGAGTCCCTGATTCCACACAGGATCCTCACCTGCGCGCCTTCCTGTGCCCTTCCTCGCGCATCTAGTCTGCGGGCGCCATGGATTACTGCCACCCGTGCCAACGGCACCTCAACGGCGCGCTGGCCTGCGCCGGTTGCGGGACCCCCGCCGACGCGCTGGCCCCCTATGCCGTCACGGACCTCTCCGCCCGTGACGCGGAGCCCGCCCGGGAGGCCCGGGACGCCTCCGGGACCTCCGGTCACCGCCGTCGCTCCCGGGAGGCTGCCAGGAGGCGTGGCCGCCGTACGCACAGGCGGAGGGGCCGCGCGCTGCTGCTGACGGCGGCCGGCGTGGTGCTGGCGCTGGGGGCGCTCAGCCTGGCCGAGCTGGCGATGGAGCCCGGCGGTGACAGCGGTGAGGCGGAGTACGTGAGCGAGGCGAGCTCAGGCGCCACCGAGCCCCTGCCGTCCGCCTCGTCGAGCAGTGAGCCCGACGACCCCGGGCCGGTGGAGGCCCCCACCGTCGTGCCGGTCACCGACGCGCACTCCGGGACCGCGACGGACGGCCCGGCCCGCACGACGGCGCCCGCGGCGCCCCCGCCGCCCTCCTCCACCCCGGCGGATGCCCCGCCGGCCACAACCGCGCCCGCGGACCCGGGCGGAACGGAGGGGCCGGCCGAGCCCTCGGGCTCCGGAGAGCCCACCGGGGCCCCGACGCCGCCGGAACCCTCCGACAGCCCCGCGCCCACCCCGTCGCCGACGGAGACGTGCATCTGGTGGATCTTCTGCCCCTGAGCGGCAGGGGAGTCAGGCGTCGTCCTCGCCGAGCATCCGGCGCAGGAGGTCGCGCAGGACCGTCCGCTCCGCCTCCGACAGCTCGGCGAGCGGCTCCCGGGCGAAGTCCAGCGCGTCCCGCAGCTGCCGGGCCGTCCGGATGCCCTCCTCGGTCGGGGCGGCGAGCTTCACCCGCCGGTCGGCCGGGTCCGGGCGGCGCTCCACGAGGCCGCGGAGTTCCAGTCGGTCGACTATGCCGGTGATGTTGGACGGTTCGCACTTCAGCTTCCGGGCGACCTTGCGCATGGGCATCGGCTCCAGTGAGAGCAGCCCGAGCACCCTGGCCTGCGCGCCGGTCAGCGCGTGCGTGGCCGCGGCCCGGTCGTACTCCTCGTGGTAGCGCGCCACGACGCCGCCGATGAGCTGGATGACGTCGAGGGTGAGCGGGTCCGTGCGCGGAGTGGCCATGACACCCAGGGTACCGAATTACTTGACAAGGTGAAATATCTGGACGCATGGTTGTTTCACGTCCTGAAGCTTTTCGCTTCGCCCCCCGGCACGACATCGAGGAGACCCGAGCCCATGTCCGCACTTCCCACGTCCAGCCGCGAATGGCACCTCGTCGCCCGCCCGCACGGCTGGCCCGAGGCCACGGACTTCGCGCTGCGCGAGGCGCCGGTGACCGCACCCGGTGAGGGCCGCGTCCTCGTCCGCAACCTCCACTTCTCGGTCGACCCCTACATGCGTGGCCGGATGAACGACGTGAAGTCGTACACCCCGCCCTTCAAGCTCGACCACCCCATGGACGGCGGCGCGGTCGGCGAGGTCGTCGCGTCGAACGCCGAGGGCTTCGCCGTCGGCGACCACGTCCTGCACGGCCTCGGCTGGCGCGAGTACGCCGACGTCCCCGCCAAGCACGCGGTCAAGGTCGACGGCTCGATCGCCCCGCTCTCCAGCTACCTCGGTGTGCTCGGCATGCCCGGGCTCACCGCCTACGCCGGCCTGTTCGAGGTCGCCTCCTTCAAGGAGGGTGACGCCGTCTTCGTCTCCGGCGCCGCCGGTGCGGTCGGCAGTCAGGTCGGCCAGATGGCGAAGATCAAGGGCGCCTCCCGGGTCATCGGCTCGGCGGGCTCCGACGAGAAGGTCAAGCTCCTCGTCGAGGAGTACGGCTTCGACGCGGCCTTCAACTACAAGAACGGCCCCGTCCGGGAGCAGCTCGCCGAGGCCGCCCCCGACGGCATCGACGTCTACTTCGACAACGTCGGCGGTGAGCACCTGGAGGCCGCGATCTCCTCGCTCAACGTCCACGGCCGCGCCACCATCTGCGGAATGATCGCCCAGTACAACGCCACGGAGCCCACCCCGGGCCCGCGCAACCTCGCCCTCGTCATCGGCAAGCGGCTGCGCCTTCAGGGCATCCTGGTCGGCGACCACGCCGCGCTCCAGCCGCAGTTCGTCCAGGACGTGGCCGGCTGGCTCGCCTCGGGCGAGCTCAAGTACAACGAGACGAAGGTCCAGGGCATCGAGAACGCCTACGACGCGTTCGTCGGCCTGCTGCGCGGCGAGAACACCGGCAAGATGATCGTCTCGCTGGACGCCTGACCCCCACCCCCACCCGGCTCCGGACCCGGCCCGGACCCGGGCCCGGCGGACGCCCGCGCCCGCCGACGGCCTTCACGGCCGGCGGCGGGCGCGGGGCTGTCCGGGCGCTACCGCCCGTCCCGGTCCGAGGACGGCCAGACGTACGGCTCGTCGGGCGGGGTGTCCGGGAACAGCGGGCGGTAGTGGTCCGGGTCCTTGCGCACCAGTGCGGAGCGGTGGCTCCGGTGGAACGCCTCGTCGCCCAGCCACGGCGGCAGTTCGCCCTCCGCCGCGAGCCCGGCGGCCGTACGGACCGTGGTGCGGCCGAGTGAGGCGGCGAGGTCCTGGCGGAGGGTCGCCGCGCAGGTGTCCGCCCTGCCCTCGGCGGACCACACGGCGCAGACGTCCAGGCCGTACCGGACGAGGGCCTCCTGGTAGCCGGTCCACATGCGGACCGCGGGATGGTGGCGCCAGCCGTGGCCGGGGACGGTGAGCCCCCGCAGGACCTGGATCGCCTCGACCCGCTGCTTGCCCAGCCGTCGCGGATCCAGGGCGAGGGCGCTCCGCCGGAAGTCGGCGTACGGCAGGAAGGTCTGCATGGCTCATGCCTACAGGGCATCCGGACGGCGGGCGATCGGAGTGCCCGGAGGGCCACCCGCTAGGCTCGGCGCAGGCCGTCGCGGTCGTGGGCGCGAGTCGCGGCGCATCAGCAGGAGGAGTCACCCGCATGACCATCCAGAACATCGACGTCGCCTACACCGCCGTCGCCACCGCCGAGAACGGCCGTGACGGCCGCGTCTCCTCCGACGACGGCAACCTCGACGTCGTCGTCAACCCGCCGAAGGCGATGGGCGGCAGCGGCGCGGGCACCAACCCCGAGCAGCTCTTCGCGGCGGGCTACAGCGCCTGCTTCCAGGGCGCCCTCGGCGTGGTCGCGCGCCAGGAGAAGGCCGACATCTCCGGTTCGACGGTGACCGCCTCGGTCTCCATCGGCAAGACCGAGGCGGGCGGCTTCGGCCTGGAGGTCGCGATCAGCGCCTCCATCCCGAACGTCGACAAGGCCACCGCCCAGGCGCTCGTCGAGAAGGCGCACCAGGTGTGCCCGTACTCGAACGCCACCCGGGGCAACATCAAGGTCGAGCTGTCCGTCGGCTGACCCGAGCCTGATCACGTACGTCCGAGGGCCGCATCCCGTCACGGGGTGCGGCCCTCGGTCGTGCGGGTCCGCCTTCATCCGCCCGTATCCGCGAAAGCGCGCGCAGGGGCATTGACGGGCGCGGAGGTTGAACTCTACGGTCCCGTTCGAGGTTACGAGCAGCATTCGACATATCGAACGAGTAAGGAAGCCATGACCCGCACCGCGCGCTTCACCCTCGACCCGGCCTTCACCGTCGGCGACGTCGACCCCCGGCTCTTCGGCTCCTTCGTCGAGCACCTCGGCCGCTGTGTCTACGACGGCATATTCGAGCCCGGTCACCCGTCGGCCGACGAGGCCGGACTGCGCACCGACGTCCTGGAACTCGTCCGTGAACTCGGCGTCACCGCCGTCCGCTACCCCGGCGGCAACTTCGTCTCGGGCTACCGCTGGGAGGACAGCGTCGGCCCCGCCGACGAGCGCCCCCGCCGGCTCGACCTCGCCTGGCGGTCCACCGAGACGAACCGCTTCGGCCTCTCCGAGTACATCGACTTCCTCCGGAAGGTCGGCCCGCAGGCCGAACCCATGCTCGCGGTCAACCTCGGCACCCGTGGAGTCCAGGAGGCCATCCAACTCCAGGAGTACGCCAACCACCCGTCCGGCACCGCGCTCTCCGACCTCCGCGTCGGCCACGGCGACAAGGACCCCTTCGGGATCACGCTGTGGTGCCTGGGCAACGAGATGGACGGCCCCTGGCAGACCGGCCACAAGACCGCCGAGGAGTACGGGCGGCTCGCGGCCGAGACGGCCCGCGCGATGCGCCAGATCGACCCCTCCGTCCAGCTCGTCGCCTGCGGGTCCTCCAGCCGCGCCATGCCGACCTTCGCCGCCTGGGAGGCGACGGTCCTCGCCGAGACCTACGACCTCGTCGACTACGTCTCGCTGCACGCCTACTACGAGGAGACCGACGGCGACCGCGACTCCTTCCTCGCCTCGGCCGTCGACATGGAGTCCTTCATCGAGAGCGTCGTCGCTACCTGCGACCACGTGGGGGCCCGCCTCAAGTCCACGAAGAGGATCAACCTCTCCTTCGACGAGTGGAACGTCTGGTACCAGAAGCGCTTCCAGCAGGAGACGGAGGAGAACCCGCTCGACTGGCCCGAGGCGCCCCGGCTGCTGGAGGACAACTACACCGTCACCGACGCCGTCGTCTTCGGCAGCCTGCTCATCGCCCTGCTGCGCCACGCCGACCGGGTGACCGTCGCCTGCCTCGCCCAGCTGGTCAACGTCATCGCGCCGATCATGACCGAGCCCGGGGGGCCCGCCTGGCGGCAGACCACGTTCTTCCCCTTCGCGCAGGCCGCGCGGTACGGCCGGGGCCAGGTCCTGGACGTACGGGTGGACTCGCCCACCCACCGGACGGCGAAGTACGGCGAGACGGACCTGCTGCACGCCACCGCCGTACGGGACCCGGAGACGGGGGCCGTCACGGTCTTCGCCGTGAACCGGAGCCAGGACGCCGGGCTGCCGCTCGAAGTCGCCCTGGCGGGGCTGGACCTGGGCCGGGTGGCCGAGCACCTGGTCGTCGCGGACGCCGACCCGGAGGCGCGCAACACCCTCGCCGAGCCCGAGCGGGTCGTCCCGCACGCCGCCGAGGGCACGGAGCTCGCCGACGGCACGCTGAAGGCCGTACTGGCTCCGCTCTCCTGGAACATGATCCGGCTGGTGTAGGCCGGACGTACGGACACCTGTGTGAAGGGGCCGGGCCCGGGCCCGGCCCCTTCACGCGTAGTTCCTCAGGGGCGGAGGTGCCGGGTGAGGAAGCGGGCGGCGGCGTCCCCGGCGTGCTGCGGGACACCGGTGTGCCCGCCCATATTGGCGTGCAGCGTCTTCTCCGCGGAGCCGAAGGCGTCGAACAGGTCGAGCGCCGCCTGCCGGTCGTTGCCCTCGTCGTCCCACTGCAGCAGGACGTGCAGCGGGACGGTGACCTGGCGGGCCTCCTCGAAGATGACGCGGGGGACGAGACTCCCGGCGAACAGGACGGCGGCCGAGACGCGCGGCTCGACCGCCGCGAGCCGGGTGCCGATGGAGATCACTCCTCCCGAGTACCCGACCGGCCCGCCGATCCCGTGCAGGTCCAGCAGGGCGTCCAGCGCGGCCCGCCATTCCGGGACCGCCCTGTCGACCAGCGGGAGGACGAGGGCGTCGATGATGTCGTCACCGACGGGCTCGCCGGCCTCCATGGCCCGGCGCAGGTCCGCGCGCGCCTGGTCGACGGCGGGCCATCGGGGCCGGTCACCGCTCCCGGGGAGTTCGACGGTGGCCGCGGCGAAGCCGTCCGCGACGGCGTGCCGGGCCCGCTCCGCGAGCCGGGGGTACATCCTGTGCAGTCCGAGCGGAGGGTGGCCGAGCAGGATCAGCGGCGCCGGCGCCGACGTGGGGGCGGACGCGGGGGTCCACAGGATGCCGGGGATGTCGCCGAGGGTGAACCGGCGTTCGAGGACGTCGCCGTCGATGCGGTGTTCGGAGGTGAAACGCATGGTCGTGCCTTTCGGGAGGGCTCGGAACGGCGCTCCCGGACGACCTATCGCCCGACCATGACCCCGCGGGGGAGCACCCATGTCGATACTGCGTTCACGGGTACCACCTCCTGTGTCTCTCGCACGGCCTCCGGCAGGCTAGCAGGCCGTCGCGACCGGTACGAGGAGATATCGGCCCGCCCCGGTCGGACGCCGTGAACCGGCGGAAGGCGCCCACCCCCGGCCCGGGGGTGGGCGCCTTCCGTGGTCCGCCGATCAGCGCGCCGAGAAGGCGTGCACCGTCGTCGAGCGGTAGGTGGCGCCCGGGCGCAGCACCGTCGAGGGGAACGACGGCTGGTTGGGGGAGTCCGGGAAGTGCTGGGACTCCAGGCAGAACGCGTCGCCCTGGCGGTAGACCCGTCCCGAGGTGCCGGTCAGGGTGCCGTCGAGGAAGTTCCCCGTGTAGACCTGCATGCCGGGCTCCGTCGTGTACATCTTCATCACCCGGCCGGAGCCGGGGTCCGACACGGTCAGCGCGTACTCCGGACGGGCCGTGGCCCCCTTGTCCAGCACGTAGTTGTGGTCGATGCCCTGCCCGAACCCGATCTGCTCGTGCGGGGTGCGTACGGCCTCCCCGAGGGCCCGGGCGCGCCGGAAGTCGAACGGCGTACGGGCCACCGGGGCCAGCTCGCCCGTCGGGATGAGCGTGGCGCCGACCGGCGTGTAGCGCGCCGCCGCCAGCTCCAGCAGGTGGCCGTCGACGCTGCCGCTGCCCTCGCCCGCCAGGTTGAAGTAGGTGTGGCTGGTGAGGTTGAGGACGGTGGCCCGGTCCGTGGTCGCCGTGTAGTCGACGCGCCACTCGCCCCGGGAGGTGAGGGTGTAGACGACGCGGACGGCGAGCGTTCCCGGATAGCCGGCCTCGCCGTCCGGGCTGGTCCGGGTCAGGACCAGCCCGACGTCCCCGTGCCCGGTGAACGGCTCCACCCGCCAGACGCGCTTGTCGAAGCCCTGGTCGCCGCCGTGGAGGCTGTTCGGGCCGTCGTTGACGGGCAGCTGGTGCGTGACACCGTCGAGGGTGAAGCGCCCCTCTGCGATGCGGTTGCCGTACCGGCCTATCAGCCCGCCGAAGTACGGGGACTTCGCCACGTACTCCGGCAGGTTGTCGAAGCCGAGCGAGACGTTCGTCGTCCGCCCCCTGCGGTCGGGGGTCTCCAGGGACTGGACGACGCCTCCCCAGGAGAGGACCTTCAGCCGGGTCCCGCCGTTGGCGAGAGTCCAGCGGTGCACCTTCGTCCCGTCGGCCAGGGTGCCGAAGAGCTCCCTGGACGGCGTGCCGCCCGAGGCCGCGGCGTGCGCGGCCGGGGCGCCCGCCGCCACGGCCAGCCCGGCGGCGGCCGTGGCCGTCAGGACGGTGCGTCTGCTGGTTCCGGTGGTGAAGGTCATCAAACAACTCCTGTCGTGAGAAGGGGTGTTACGAACCGACCTTGCGCTTGTTCCAGACGTCGAAGCCGACGGCGGCCAGCAGCACCGCACCCTTGATGACCTGCTGCCAGTCGGTGCCGATGCCGACGAGGTTCATACCGTTGTTCAGCACACCCAGGACCAGGCCACCGATGATCGCGCCGAGGACCGTGCCGACGCCGCCGCTCATCGACGCGCCGCCGATGAACGAGGCGGCGATGGCCTCCAGCTCGAAGTTGAGGCCCGCCTTGGGAGAGGCCGCGTTGAAGCGGGCCGCGAAGACCAGGCCCGCCAGCGCCGCGAGCATGCCCATGTTCAGGAAGACCAGGAAGGTGACCTTCTTGTCCTTCACACCCGACAGCTTGGCCGCGGGCAGGTTGCCGCCGATGGCGTAGATGTGACGGCCGACGATCGCGTTGCGCATCAGGTAGCCGAACCCGACGACGAGCACGCCGAGGATGAGCAGCACGACCGGGGCGCCCTTGTAGCTGGCGAGCAGCAGGGTGACGACGAGGACGGCCGAGACCAGCGCCACCAGCTTCAGCAGGAACAGCTTGGCCGGCAGCACGTCGAGGGCGAACTCCTGCTGCCGCTTGCGGTCGCGCATCTCCTGGATCACCACGAAGGCGATCAGGGCGAAGCCCAGGAGCAGGGTGAGGTTGTGGTAGTTGGTGGTGGGCCCGACCTCGGGCAGGAAGCCGTTGGCTATCTTCTGCAGGTCCTTCGGGAAGGGGCCGAGGGTCTGGCCCTTCAGGAAGATCTCCGTCAGACCGCGGAAGAGCAGCATGCCCGCGAGGGTCACGATGAACGACGGTATGCCGAGGTAGGCGATGAAGAAGCCCTGTACCGAGCCCGCCACGGCGCCGATGGCCAGGCACAGCACCACGGCGAGCGGCCAGGGGAGATCGTGCTCGACCATCAGCACGGCGGCCATCGCGCCGATGAATGCGGTCAGCGAGCCGACCGAGAGGTCGATGTGACCCGCGATGATGACGAGCATCATGCCGATCGCGAGGATCAGGATGTAGCTGTTCTGCAGCACCAGGTTGGAGACGTTGCGCGGCAGCAGCAGGTCGCCGTCCGTCCACACCGCGAACAGCACCACGATCAGGCCGAGGGCCATCAGCATGCCGTACTGGCGCATGTTGCGGCGCATGCCGCCCAGCATCAGCTGGAGCAGGCCCTCACCGGAGGCCGGGCCGCCTTTGCCGGGCGACGCGGGGGCCGGGGTCTTCGCGGTCACGTCCGTGCTCATCGGGATACCTCTTTGTCCTTCGTCATCTGACGCATCAGCGCTTCCTGCGAGGCCTCGGCCCGGGAGAACTCCCCCGTCAGCCGGCCGGCGGCCATCGTGTAGATGCGGTCGCACATGCCGAGCAGTTCCGGCAGTTCCGAGGAAATGAAGACGACCGCCTTGCCCTGGGCCGCCAGTCGGTCGATGACCGTGTAGATCTCGTACTTGGCACCCACGTCGATGCCGCGCGTGGGCTCGTCCAGGATCAGCACCTCGGGACCCGCGAAGATCCACTTGCTGAGGACGACCTTCTGCTGGTTGCCGCCGGACAGCTTGCCCACCGGCTCGAAGACGGTCGGCGCCTTGATGTTCATGGACTTCCGGAAGCCCTCGGCGACCTGCCGCTCCCCGTGCTCGTCGACCACACCCCGCTTGGAGACCTTGCCCAGGGCGGTCAGCGAGATGTTCCGGTTGATGGTGTCGATGAGGTTGAGGCCGTAGTGCTTGCGGTCCTCGGTGGCGTACGCGATGCCGTGCCCGACCGCCTCGGGGACGGACTTCGTACGGATCTCGGCGCCGTCCCTGAGGACGGTGCCGCCCGCGTAGCGGCCGTAGGAGCGGCCGAAGACGCTCATCGCCAGCTCGGTGCGGCCGGCGCCCATGAGTCCGGCGATGCCGACGATCTCGCCGCGCCGCACCTCGATCGAGACGTCGTCGACGACCTTGCGCTGCTGGTCGAGCGGGTGGTGCACGGTCCAGTTGCGGATCTCCAGGGCAGGCGCGGTGCCCTCCTCCGGGTGGTGCGGGGTCCGCTCGGGGAAGCGGTTCTCCAGGTCGCGGCCGACCATCCCGCTGATGATCCGGTCCTCGGTCGTCTCCGCGGCCTTCACGTCGAGCGTCTCGATGGAGCGCCCGTCGCGGATGATCGTGACCGAGTCGGCGACCCGGCGGATCTCGTTCAGCTTGTGCGAGATGATGATCGAGGTCATGCCCTGGTCCTTCAACGAGAGGATCAGGTCGAGGAGTTTGCCGCTGTCCTCGTCGTTGAGCGCGGCCGTCGGCTCGTCGAGGATGAGCAGCTTCACCTTCTTCGACAGCGCCTTGGCTATCTCCACGAGCTGCTGCTTGCCCACGCCGATGTCGGCGACCCGGGTCTCCGGGTGCTCGTCGAGACCGACCCGGCGCAGCAGTTCACCCGCGTGCCTGAGGGTGTCGTTCCAGTTGATCAGCCCGCGCTTGGCGTGCTCGTTGCCGAGGAAGATGTTCTCCGCGATGGAGAGGTACGGCACCAGCGCCAGCTCCTGGTGGATGATCACGATGCCGTGCTGCTCGCTCGCCCGGATGTCCTTGAACCGGCAGGTCTCGCCCTCGAAGAGGACGTCCCCTTCGTAGCTGCCGTGCGGATGGACGCCGGAGAGCACCTTCATCAGGGTCGACTTGCCTGCGCCGTTCTCTCCGCAGATGGCGTGGACCTCGCCCTGACGGACGGTCAGTGTGACGTCCGACAGCGCTTTCACACCGGGAAAGGTCTTGACGATCGAGCGCATTTCCAGGACGGGTCCCGCCATGGTCTTGCCTTCCAATCCTTGAGGGGGCCCGGTTACTTGAGGTCGTTCTCGGTGTAGTAGCCGCCGTCGACGAGGATCTCCTTGTAGTTGGCCTTGTCGACGCTGACGGGCTGCAGCAGGAAGGCGGGGACGACCTTGGCGCCGTTGTCGTACGACTTGGTGTCGTTGACCTCGGGCTTCTTGTCGTTCAGGACCGCGTCGACCATGTTCGAGGCGACCTTGGCGAGCTCACGCAGGTCCTTGTAGACGGTCTGCGTCTGCTCGCCGGTGATGATCGACTTCACCGAGGCGACCTCGGCGTCCTGGCCCGTGACGACCGGCATCGGCTTGGCCTTGGTGCCGTAGCCGTCCGACTTGAGGGCGGAGAGGATGCCGATGGAGATGCCGTCGTACGGCGAGAGCACGGCGTCGACCCGGGTGCTGCGGTAGCTGGACGTCAGCAGGTCGTCCATGCGCTTCTGCGCGGTGCCACCGTCCCAGCGGAGGGTGGTGACCTGGTTGAGGGCGGTCTGCTTGGACCTGACGACCAGCTCGCCCTTGTCCACGTACGGCTTCAGGACGTTCATCGCGCCCTGGAAGAAGTACTTGGTGTTGTTGTCGTCGTTGGAGCCGGCGAACAGCTCGATGCTGAAGGGGCCCTTCTTGCCGTCCTTCAGGCCGAGCTTGTCGACGATGTACGTGCCCTGCAGCTCGCCGACCTTCTCGTTGTCGAACGAGGCGTAGTAGTCGACGTTCTCCGAGCCGAGGATCAGCCGGTCGTAGGAGATCACCGGGATGTCGGCGTCCTTGGCCTGCTGCAGCACGTTGTCGAGCGACTTGTTGTCGATCGCGGCGACGATCAGGGCGTCCACACCCTGCGTGATCATGTTCTCGATCTGCGAGACCTGCTGGTCCGGGTCGTCCTCACCGTAGGCGAGCTTGGTCTTGTAGCCCTTGCCCTTGAGCTCCTTCACGACGTTGGCACCGTCGGAGATCCAGCGCTCGGAGGACTTGGTCGGCATCGCGATGCCGATGGTGGCGCCGTCGGAGCCGCCCTTGTCCTCCTCGCTGCCGCCCTCGCTGTTCTGGCCGCAGGCGGTCAGGGCGAGGGCCAGGGAGGCGGCGGAGGCTACGGCGGCGAGTGCGGCTCTGCGGTTGCGCATGGTCATCATCCTTGATGTGGGTCATGGCTCGGTCCGGTGGCGCCGAAAGGCTGAGAGCGGCTCGACCGAGAACAGGTGTGTGGGATTGTGCGCGGCTGTGTCTCTTTTTGGGGAGACTGTTTCCGGAACGTTATGACGAAGTTCCGAACCGGCTGAGCGGGCCCGGCAGTCGGCTGCCGAGGGCCGCCATGCCCCCGTCCGCCCCGTGCCGTGCGAGCAGGTCCAGGGCGAGCCGGCCCCGTCGCACGCGCTCCTTGGCGGTGGCCAGTGCCAGCTCCCGCAGGTGCTGGCCGTACGGGTAGATCCCGGGCGACTTCGAGAGGCCGAACTTCAGGTACAGCGGGGCGCCGCGCCGGATCAGCTCGGCGACCTCGTACATCCGCACATAACCGCCGAGGTCGTCGGGGGCCTCGATGTAGAGGTCCATCGGCGCCCGCGAGACCCGGCGGATCTCGGTGAGCTGAGCGAGCGTCAGGTCGCTGGGGATGTTGACCGAGTCGGCACCGAGCTGCTCGAACACGGCGTACGAGGCCGGGTTCACCGGCCCGATCAGCGCCGACACCTTGAAGGTGGTGTCCGCGGGCAGGACGCCCTGCTCGCGCAGCCGGTGCAGGGCCCAGAGCACGCCCTCGTCGGCCACGAGCAGGCACTTCACGCCCAGCCCGGTGGCGCGCAGGGCGTCCTCCACGCAGCCGGCCACGGCGTCGTGGCCCCGGGCGCGCAGCCCGGCCCCGCCGGAGTCGGTGCGGACCGAGGCGCCGGTGTCCCAGGTGCCGCGCGGGCCCGTGAACAGGCAGAGCTCGATGTCCCGTTCGGCGCAGCCCTCCACCATCTCGGTGATCTCCGCGTCGGTCAGCATCCAGATGCCGCTGCCCTGGCTGATGCGGTGGACCGGGACGTCGAGCCTCGCGGACTCCTTGAGCACGACACCGAGGGCCTCCGGGCCCTCCACGGACGGCACCTCGGTGCGCCAGCTCCCCCCGTCGGGGAAGGAGTGCGGGGAGGCGTCGGCCGGGGACAGGGGCGCCGGGCCGAGGCCGAGCGCGGTGAGCGCGGCCTCACCGGGGCGGCGGGCGCCGGCGGCACCGGGGGACGGGACAGGGGCGTCGTTCACGACTGGTCCTTCACGTTCGGTATTTCGGACGACATTCGGATCTTTGGGGGTGCGCCGGTACGGAGGCGGTCAGGACGCCGCCGCACCGGTGTACGGATCAGGGCGGGCCCGTCACGGCCGCAGCAGCACCTTCCCGGTCTCCGGATCCCCGGATCCCACCAGCGCCACCGCCTCGGCGAACCGCTCCAGCGGGAACTCGTGGGTGATCAGCGGGGCCGGATCGAGCACCCCGGCCGTGAACGCCCGCACGGCGTAGGACCAGGCGGCCGAGGGTGCCCCGAAGACGCTGCGCACGGTGAGCTGGCTCAGCGACAGGTGCACCGGGTCGATGCCCACGGCCCCCGGGGTGAACATCCCGGTCAGTACCACCCGGCCGCCGCGACGCGCCAGCAGACACGCGTCCGCCGCGGTGGACGGCGCTCCGGCCGTCTCCACCACCAGGTCGTAGCGGCCGCGCACCTCCTCGGCCTCCTCCGGGACCCTGGCCTCGCCCGCCCCGAAGTCCAGGGCCAGCGAGGCGCGTTCCTGCCGCGGGTCGATCACGGTGAGCTCCGCCGGTGACACCGCCGCCAGCAGCTGCACCGCGAGCAGGCCGAGCGTGCCCGCCCCGACCACGGCGATCCGCTCGCCCGGCTCGGGCGCCCCCGCCCGTACCGCCGCCGCGATCACCGCGGACGGCTCCAGCAGGGCCGCGGCCCGCAGGTCGGCGTCGTCGGCCAGCGTGTGCAGCAGCCGTGCCGGGACCACGAGGTGGTCGGCGAACGCCCCGGGCCGGGTGAACCCCGTCTCGTCGTACCCCGCCGTGCACAGGGAGGTCTCCCCGTACCGGCACCGCTCGCAGCGCCCGCACGCCCGGAATCCCTCGGCGACCGTGTGCCGTCCGGTCAGCGCCGGGTCGACGCCCTCGCCCACCGCGTCGACGGTGCCCGACCACTCGTGACCCGGCACCACGGGGTAGCGGACGTAGGCGGGGTCGCGGTGGCCGTCGTAGACCTCGCGGTCGCTCATGCAGATGCCGGCGGCGGCGACCCGCACCCTGACCTCGCCTGGGCCCGGCTCCGGGAGCGGCCCCTCGGTCAGTGTGTGGCTGCCGGGCCGCTCGATGGTCAACGAGCGCGAGATCGACGTCACTTGGGCTGCCTCTTCTCCCAGCCGTCCGCCCACAGGTCGAACCGCGCCTGCTGCTGCGGGAACTCCGCCGCCGCGTCCACGTCCAGCTCCACGCCGAGCCCGGGGGCGTCGGAGAGCTCGAAGCAGCCGGTGGCGGGGTCGACGGCGGGGGCTCCCTTGACGACCTTCTTGATGTCCGCGTCCGCGAAGTCGTTGAAGTGTTCGAGGATCTTGAAGTTGGGGGTGCAGCCCGCGACCTGGAGGCTCGCCGCGGTCAGCACCGAGCCGCCCACGTTGTGCGGGGCGATGAGCGTGTAGTGGGTCTCGGCGGTCGCCGCGAGCTTGCGGGTCTCCAGGATGCCGCCGATGTGGCCGACGTCCGGCTGGATGATGTCGGCTGCCTGCGACTCGAAGAGCTCACGGAACTCGATCCGGTCGTGGATGCGCTCACCCGTCGCGATCGGCAGGTCGACCTTCTCCGCCACCTTGGCCAGCGCCTTGAGGTTCTCCGGCGGCACCGGCTCCTCCAGCCACGCCGGCCTGAACGGTGCCATCTCGCGGGCGATCCGCACCGCCGTAGACGGGCTGAACCGTCCGTGCATCTCCAGCATCAGCTCGGTGTCGGGGCCGATGGCGTCCCGCACGGCCTCGATGAGGGACACGGCGTAGCGGGTCTCCTCCTGGCCCAGCTCGAAGTGGCCCGTGCCGAACGGGTCGATCTTCAGCGCCCGGTACCCGCGCTCGACGACCCCCTGCGCCGCCTTGTGGTACGCCTCCGGGGTGCGCTCGGTGGTGTACCAGCCGTTGGCGTAGGCCTTGACCCGGTCGGTGACCTTCCCGCCGAGCAGCTGCCAGACGGGGACGCCCAGCGCCTTGCCCTTGATGTCCCAGCAGGCCATCTCGATCACCGCGATGCCGGACATCACGATCTCCCCGGCCCGGCCGTAGTCGCCGTACTTCATCCGCTTGACGAGGTCCTCGACCGCGAACGGGTCGGAGCCGGTGATGTGATTGGCCGACGCCTCACCCAGGTAGCCGAGCAGCGCGTCCGTGCGGCCCAGCATCCGGGTCTCGCCGACTCCGGTGAGACCCTCGTCGGTGTGCACCTGGACGTAGGTGAGGTTGCGCCACGGCGTGCCGACGACGTGCGTGGTGATTCCGGTGATGCGCACGGGTGTTGCCTCTCCACGGTGTTCGGTATTTCGTCACTCGTTCGAAATGCTGGCGTGACCGTAATTCGGGCCCGGGAACGTGTCAATGGTTCGCGCACGTAGGCTGAGGCCATGAGTGATCTCGGGGCGGGTTTCGGTTACTTGGTCAAGGGCCAGCGCTGGGCCTTCGGGCACGGCCGGTGGTTCGGGTTCGGCCTGCTGCCCGCGCTGATCACCCTCGTCGTCTACGCGGGCGCGCTCGTCGGCCTGGGCTACGGCGCGGACGACTTCGTCGGCTGGGCCACCCCGTTCGCCGACGACTGGTCGTCGCCCTGGCTGGGCCTCCTGCGCAACACACTGACCGCCCTGGTCTTCGTGTTCGGGATATTCCTCGCGGTCATCACCTTCACCGCGGCGACCCTGCTGGTCGGCCAGCCGTTCTACGAGTCGCTCTCCGAGGCGGTCGACCGCAGCGAGGGCGGCGAGGTGCCCGAGTCGGGCCTGCCGCTCTGGCGCGAGCTGTGGATCTCCGCCCGCGACTCCGTCCGTATCCTGCTGCGGGTCGCGCTCTACGGGGTGCTGCTCTTCGCCCTCGGCTTCATCCCCGTCGTCGGGCAGACCGTGGTCCCCGCCCTCGGCTTCTGCGTCTCCGGCTACTTCCTCTCCGAGGAGCTCACCGCCGTCGCCCTCCAGCGCCGGGGCATGGTCCTGAAGGACCGGCTCACGCTGCTGCGCGGCCGACGCATGGCGGTCCTCGGCTTCGGCGTCCCGCTCGCGCTCGCCTTCGTCGTCCCCTTCGTCGCCGTGCTCCTGATGCCGGGCGCCGTCGCCGGGGCCACCCTGCTGGCCCGCGACCTCGCCGGGCCGCCCGAGGCCGAGCCGGCGCGGGCCCCCGCGTCGCCGTACACCCTGCACAAGGACTGAGGAGGCCCCCGGACCGCGGCCGGGTCCGGGGGCCCCGCACCCCGTCAGGCGCCGTGGACCTCCAGCGCCGTCCGGACCGCGGACTCCAGGGCGCCCTCGATCCAGGCCGGCTTGACGGAGGTGTGGCAGCCCGCGAAGTGCAGCGGCCCCTCCGGGGTCCGCACGTCCGGGAACAGCTCGGTGTGCTGGCCCGGCAGGAGCACCGACGCCTCGCCGTACGCGTACGGGTCACGCATCCAGGACTGGGTGCGGCCGACGCCCGTGTAGAAGACCTCGATCCGCTGCCCGTACACGTCCTGGACGCCGCCCAGGGTGTGCGGATAGCGCTCGTCGTCGTCCAGCGAGTCCCACTTCAGGGCGTCGTCGGCCCAGCTGTAGGAGGCGAGCAGGACCCCGCCCCGGCTGCCCTCGACCGGGTGTGAGGGCTGGTAGATGAAGCGGTTGGCGTTGTCGGTCACCGAGCCGCCGCCGATGACGTGGGCCGCCTCGGGCTGGTCACGGGCGGTCGCGCGGAAGGCCGCGTAGTGCACCCGCTGGTTGGGCGGGATGTGGCCGCGCGGCACGGAGGGGTGCGCGCCCAGCAGCGAACCGTCGGCCGGGGCCTTCCCCGCCCGGTACTCCTCGTAGAGCCCGGGCCGCACCTCTCCCAGCTCACGCTTCCAGTCCGCCTCGTCGAACTCCCACCAGCGGCGGCTGAATTCGAGCAGCACCTTGGTCGCAGCGTCGTAGTGGACCTCGGTGATCGCGCGCCGCTTGCCGTACGAGAGCGCCGGGACCACCGGGAGGTGCCGCATCCCGGAGAAGGGCACGGTGACGATCGCCCGGTCGCCGGTGAAGGTCTCCCGGACGACGGGGCCGCCCCGGCCCTCGGAGACGGTCTCCACGCTCACCCCGTCCTCGGTGTGGTTGATCCGGGTGGCCCGGCGGTCCAGGTGCACCAGGTCCTTCACCTGCGCGTACATCGCGTCGACCAGCGTCGCGGTGCCGTCGGGAAGCTCGAAGAAGGAGGTCGCCGGGCTGATCAGCGAAGCCCCGATGAAGCTGTGCAGGAAGGCGAGATGGAGCCGCGAGGTCATGTTCTCGACGGTGCCGATGAGGTCGACGGTGCGCTCGTCGAGCTTCGCCACCTCGGTCATGTACCGGAACATCGAGAAGTGCCCGTAGCGCTGGAGGACGGTCGCCCAGCCCTCGACCAGTTCGCTGCCCTCCTTGCCCTCGATCTCCGCGCGTACGGGGGCGAACGCGTCCCGCACGATCTGCGAGGCGGGGGTGTTCTCGTAGGCCGCCGGGACGCCGAAGGAGCGGTTGACCGCCTGCGGCTTCGCGGCGTAGTCGGCGCGGCGGACACGGACGCCGTTGACGTGGATCCAGGTGCGGTTGGCGGGGCGCCCCTCGGTGTCCACGTCGACCAGGTGGAAGCGGCGGGTCCTCAGCCCGAGGCCGGCCATCAGCCCGGTGACCAGCGGATGGCTGTCCGGGATGCGCATCGCGCCGGCCTCGGCGTACTGCTTGGGGTCGGCGAAGGGCGGTTCCGACTGCTCGTGGCCGCCGGCCCGGAAGGTCTTGATGCGGCCGCCGACACGGTTGCCGTTGGCCTCGATCACGGTGACGTCGTGCCCCGCGTCGTGGAGGAGCCGCGCCGCGGTGAGCCCCGCCGGCCCCGCGCCGACGACCAGCACCTTCTTGCGTGCGGCCCGGGTGCGGGGCAGGCCCTTGCCCAGCAGGACCTCGCGGTAGCCGGGGATCAGGTCCTTGTCGTTCTCGTCGCGGACGAGGATGGCCCGGGCGACGGTGAGAGCGGCGTCCCGGTCGGATCCGGGCGCCGCTCCCGGCGCGGCGGCAGCGGCCCGGGGCGTCGTGGCCCCCGCGGACGGGGCGGCGGCGTTCACGGCGAGGACCGCGGCACCGGCGGTGGCACCCGCGATCAGGGAGCGGCGGGAGGGCAGGGCGGACGGCGATGCGTCTGCGGGTGAGGTCATGGTGATCACCCTGCTGTGCGGGACCCTCCGGGACCGTCGCGGACGCGCCCCCGGCGCGCTGATTCACCCGCCGGTGATCTTGGTCGATCGGTGTTGACACGGCTCGGACCAGGGGGAGTTGAGCCTCAGCGCACGGAGAATCCGTACACCGTCGTGGAGGTGAACTCCTCGCCCGGCCGCAGCACGGTGCTCGGGAACTCCGGGCGGTTCGGCGCGTCCGGGAAGTGCTGCGTCTCCAGGGCGATCCCGGCGCACGGCACGAAGGGGTCCCCTTCGAAGTGGTCGGCGGTGTAGAGCTGGAGCCCCGGTTCCGTCGTGCGGACCGTCAGCAGACGACCCGACGCGGGGTCGTAGAGCTCGGCGACCGGCTCCCCGCCGGTCTCCTCCAGCACGTAGTTGGTGTCGTAACCCGGACCCACGGGCTTCTGCTCCCGGAAGTCGAACCTGGTGCCCTCCACCGGTACGAACTCGCCCGTGGGGATCGACTCCTCGTCCCCCGGGGTGATCCGCCCGGCCGCGAGCCGCAGTTCGTGCCCGAGCGCGCTCCCGCTGTCCGCCCCGGCCAGGTTCCAGTACGTGTGGTTCGTCAGGTTCACCACGGTCGGCGCGTCCGTCGTCGCCCGGTAGTCGATCCGCAGCGCGCCGTCCTCGTCCAGGGTGTACGCCACCGAGACGGCCAGCCGCCCCGGGAAGCCCTCCTCGCCGTCCTCGGCGACCAGGGAGAGCCGTACACCGCCGGGCACCTCCTCGGCGTCCCACACGCGCTTGTCGAAGCCGCGCCCTCCGCCGTGCAGGGTGTTGCGGCCCTCGTTCCTCGTGACCCGGTGCGTCCGCCCGTCGAGGACGAAGGACCCGCCCGCGATCCGGTTCGCGTACCGGCCGACCACGGCGCCGAAGTACGGACCGGTGTGGGTCTCGTACGCCGTGACGTCCGGCAGCCCCAGGGCCACCTCGGCGCGGGCGCCGTCCCTGCCGGGGATCTCCACCGACTGCACCACGGCGCCGTACGTCAGCACCCGCACCCGGACGCCCGCGCGCTCCAGGGTCCAGCGGCGGACCGGTGTGCCGTCCGCGCGTGTGGAGAAGTCTTCGCTCTGTACCGCCGCACCCGTCGTCATGATCAAGAACTTTACGCCGGGGGACCGGCCGCCGTGACCGTGCGGTAAGCGATCTCCGCGAGCCTGGCCTGGCCGTCGCGCCCCGGGTGGAACCAGTCCCACTCGCTGAGCTGCTCACCGGTGAACCGGTAGTCGAACACCGCCCCGCCGTCGTAGCGGCAGCGCTCGTCCCGGGCGCAGACCTCCCGCAGCACCTCGTTGTACGCGACGACCCGCTCCCGCACCGCGTCGCGGCGCGCGACGGCCGTCGGCCCCATGTCGTCCGCGTCGGCCAGCATCGACCGGCAGATCCCCAGCTTCCAGATCTGCTTGCCCAGCGGGTTCTCCCGCCCGGTCGACCAGAGCCGCTTGAGATCCGGCACGCTCGACACGTACACCTGCGACCTCGGCGCCGCGGCGCGCAACTGCCGCATCGAGGCCTCGAAGGAGGTCCGGAAGTCCGCCACCGGGGTCATCAGCCGCACCGAGTCACGGCAGGCGTCGTTCGCGCCGATCATCACCGTGACCAGCTCCGGCCGGTCCTTCGCCGCCAGCGCCATCTGCTCCGGGAGCTGGGCCATCCGGGCGCCCGACACGGCGTGGTTCCAGCTGTGCGAGGCCGCCTTCGACACGCCCAGCAGGCGTACGGCGAGGCTCCGCACCCCGCCGTCGGTCCCGGTCGCCCAGGACACCTCGGGGCAGTCGGCCAGCACCGAGCAGGCGTCGAAGCCCCGCGTGATGGAGTCCCCGACCGCGGCGACCGAGGCGGGGCTCGCGTCCCACGCCGGTGTCGGCGAGGGGGAAGGGCTCCGGGTGCCGGCGGCGCTCCGGGGGGCGGGCGTCCCGTCGGAGGAGCAGCCGGTGAGCGCGGCGGAGGCGGCGAGCGCGACCGCCGTCAGAGTGACCGCGGCGCCCCGGGCACGGCGACGTGACACACGCTCAGGCATGACTGTCTCCCCTCCGGTCACCCGGGTGATGGTGCCCCTGGCACAACCGGACAGCCCCAGGTGGCGGGCCCTCGCGCCCTCGCGGGTGAATGCTGAGCGAATCACGGGCCCGGGACCGACGGTACGTCACACAACCGGCCCCGGCGCACGGTAGCTTTTCCCCGTCGAACCAGTGGCGCCCGCCCGGCCCGCAGACACATCAGTGGGTCCGGTAAGTTAACTCACGTCACATACTGTCCCTTTTCTGGAGATTCACTCCCGATGCTGTTTACTGATGACAACCTCGGGATCCGGCCGGGAAGAGACGGTACGGGCGCGAGGCCGCTGGGGAAGGCGAACCTCGTCCCACACTGGAGGTCCCGGTGACGACACGTGGAGTCCTGTACGTTCACTCCGCACCGCGCGCGCTGTGCCCGCACGTCGAATGGGCGGTAGCGGGTGTTCTCGGTGTGAGGGTCCAGCTGGACTGGATCAGACAGCCGGCCGCTCCAGGTACCTGGCGGTCCGAATTCTCCTGGAAGGGCCGTGCGGGTACGGCGTCGGAGCTGGCCTCGGCCCTCCGCGGCTGGGACCTGCTGCGCTTCGAGGTGACGGCGGAGCCGTGCCCCACGGCGGAGGGGGAGCGCTACAGCTCCACGCCGGGGCTCGGCATCTTCCACGCCGTCACCGGCATGCACGGCGACATCCTGGTCCCCGAGGACCGGCTGCGGGCGGCGCTGGCGCGCTCCCTGCGCGGCGAGACCGACCTGGAGGCCGAGGTCGCCAAGCTCCTGGGCAAGCCCTGGGACGACGAGCTGGAGTCCTTCCGTCACGCGGGAGAGGGCGCGCCCGTGCGCTGGCTGCACCAGGTGGTCTGACGGGGCGGCGGCTCCCGGGCACGAGGCAGACCCAGCTGAAACGTTTCCCTCGACTGCGCCCGGGGCCCGCGGACCCCCCGAGTCCCCGGACGCGTGCGCCGGGGCCCACGCGGCTGCCCGCCGCTCCTCAGGCCTGGGATTCGGCCCAGAAGCCCAGAGCCCGCGAGAGGCCCGCCCGTACGGCGCCACGCCGGGTGAGCACGGACCGGTCGACCCCGCTGAAGAGGACCGCGAGGCAGACATCGGCGGGCAGGACCCGGCCGGCCGCCCGCACGGTCACCCTCCTGCCGCTCCCGAGGCCCGACAGGCGCACCGTGATGACGGAACCGGGGTCCTCGGAGTCGGGCCGCCGGGACAACTCGTACGTCCGGCGGTTGATCGCCCTGAGCCGGTAGGTGTCGCCCAGGTACGTCATATGCAGGGAGCGCCCCCGGTGTGTCGGCGCCCACCGGTTCCGGCTCATGCGCACGAGCCCGTCCCCCACGCGCAGCGTCGAGCCGTTGAGCGTCGGCATCGAGGCGACCTCCACGTGCGGGCCACGCGTCTCGAACACGGCCGTGGGTATCAGACCCCCGCGGACCTCCGTCGCGACCGCGTCCCGCGCGTCCCGGCCCGCCGGGTACACCACCTGGATGTCGCCGAGCTCGGCGGACGTGCCCCGCCAGCCGGACTTCGTCACCCCGGCCGGCCGCTTCTCCTGCCAGCGCGTCAGGGCGAACGGGCTGATGGTCGTATGCATGTCGTCCCTCGCCGGTCGAACGGGTGGAGAGCGCCCGCTCCCCGGGATCGGGAAGCGGGCGCGACGCGGGGCCTCGGACGAGGCCGTGCAACGCCTGAGGCCCGCCTCCCGGGCGGGAAGCGGGCCTCACGGCGGAACCGGTCGGGTCGGACGACCGGTCGGGTCAGACCGAGCGGAACGCCAGCACGACGTTGTGGCCGCCGAAACCGAACGAGTTGTTGATCGCGGCGATCGGACCCTCGGGCAGCGCCCTAGGCTCGCCGCGTACGACGTCCGCCTCGACGGCCTCGTCGAGGTCGTCGATGTTGATGGTCGGCGGCGCGATCCGGTGGTGCAGCGCCAGCACGGTCGCCACGGTCTCGATACCGCCGGCGCCACCCAGCAGGTGACCCGTCATCGACTTCGTGGCCGAGATCGCGACATGGTCGAGGTCGTCGCCCAGCACCGCGCGCAGTGCCTTGATCTCCGCGACGTCGCCCTGCGGCGTGGAGGTGGCGTGCGCGTTCAGGTGCACGACCTCCGACGGCTTCAGGTCCGTGGAGTCCAGCAGGTTCTGCATCGCCGCGGCGATCCCGCGCCCGGTGGGCTCGGGCTGCGCGATGTGGTGGGCGTCCGCGGACAGGCCCTGGCCGAGCACCTCGCAGTAGACCTTGGCGCCGCGCGCGGCGGCGTGCTCCGCGGACTCCAGGATCACGACGCCGGCGCCCTCGCCGAGGACGAAGCCGTCGCGGGCCGTGTCGTAGGGACGCGAGGCCTTCTCGGGCTCGTCGTTGCTCTTGGACATCGCCATCATGTTGGCGAACGCGGCGATCGGCAGCGGGTGGATGGCCGCCTCGGTGCCGCCGGCGACGACCACGTCGGCACGGCCGGTGCGGATCATCTCGACGGCGTACCCGATGGCCTCGGCACCCGACGCGCAGGCGGAGACCGGGGTGTGGACGCCGGCCTGTGCGTTGACCTCGAGACCGACGTTGGCCGCCGGGCCGTTGGGCATGAGCATGGGAACGGTGTGCGGGGAGACGCGGCGTACGCCCTTCTCCTTCAGCACGTCGTACTGGTCGAGCAGGGTGATCACGCCGCCGATGCCGGAGGCGATGACCGATCCCAGACGCTCGGGCTGGATCTTCTCGTCCTCACCGGCCTTGCCGGTGAAGCCGGCGTCCGCCCAGGCCTCGCGGGCCGCGATCAGCGCGAACTGCGCCGAGCGGTCCAGCTTGCGGGCGAGCGGACGGGGCAGTACCTCGCCGGGGTCGACGGCCGCGAGGGCGGCGATCCGGACGGGCAGTTCGGCGAAACGTTCGCCCTCGAGAGGCTTGACGCCGGAACGGCCGGCCATCAGACCTTCCCAGGTCGATGCGGAGTCGCCACCCAGCGGAGTGGTTGCGCCGATACCGGTGACGACCACGGTGCGATTGGTCGGGCTCACTGGAAAATCTTCTCCACGTGTAGAGGGTCGTGAATCAGCGGCGCCACCGCCGGGTGGCGACACACGGGACGGGCTGGGATCAGCCCTGGTGCTTCAGGATGTAGTCGGCGGCGTCGCCGACCGTCTTGAGGTTCTTGACGTCCTCGTCGGGGATCTTGACGTCGAAGCGCTCTTCGGCGGCGACGACGACCTCGACCATGGACAGCGAGTCGACGTCCAGGTCGTCGGTGAAGGACTTGTCCAGCTGGACGTCCTCGACCGGGATACCGGCGATCTCGTTGACGATCTCGGCGAGACCGGTGACGATCTCTTCCTGAGTGGCGGCCATGTTGGCGCTCCTTCGATGTGTTTCTGCAGGGTTCGGGCGAGCGGACCGAAAGGTCCGGTGTGCCTAGGGGAGGGTAACGACCGACGCGGCGTAGACGAGACCCGCCCCGAAGCCGATGATGAGCGCCGTGTCGCCGCTCTTGGCCTGACCGGTCGCCAGAAGCCGCTCCATAGCGAGCGGAATCGAGGCGGCCGACGTGTTGCCGGTGGTTTCCACGTCACGGGCGACCGTGACGTGCTCCGGCAGCTTGAGCGTCTTCACCATCGAGTCGATGATCCGCATGTTGGCCTGGTGCGGAATGAAGACATCCAGGTCTTCCGAGGAGATCCCGGCGGCCTCCAGCGCCTGCTGGGCGACCTTCGCCATCTCGAAGACGGCCCAGCGGAAGACCGCCTGGCCCTCCTGCGTGATGGCGGGGAACTTGACCTCGCCCCGCTCGTTCAGCGGGAGGTTCGAGACGTCGCCGATGTGGAAGTCGTTCCACGCGACGGTCTGCTTGATCGTCTCGGACTTGTCGCCCTCGGAGCCCCAGACCGTGGGGCCGATGGCCGGCTCCTGGGACGGGCCGACGACGACCGCGCCCGCACCGTCACCGAAGAGGAAGGCCGTCGCGCGGTCCTCCAGGTCGGTGAGGTCGCTGAGGCGCTCGACGCCGATGACGAGCACGTACTCGGCGGAGCCCTCGACGATCATGCCCTTGGCGAGCGTGAGGCCGTAGCCGAAGCCCGCGCAGCCGGCGGAGATGTCGAAGGCGGCGGGCTTGCCCGCGCCGATCCTGTGCGCGATGTCGGTCGCGACGGCGGGGGTCTGCTTGAAGTGCGAGACGGTGGAGACGATGACTCCGCCGATCTGCGCGGGAGTGATCCCGGCGTCCGCGATCGCCTTGCCCGAGGCCTCCACGGACATCATCGACACGGTCTCCTCGTCGGAGGCCCAGTGGCGGGTGGCGATACCGGAGCGGGAGCGGATCCACTCGTCGGACGAGTCGATCGTCTCGAGGATCACCTCGTTCGGCACGACACGGGTCGGGCGGTAGCCGCCCACACCCATGATCCGTGCGTACGGGGCGCCCTTGCTGGGCTTGATCTTCGACATGCTCTCGGGCTCCTTAGGCGCCTGCGTGCTCGGAGATGAGCGCGCGGGCCGCGTCGAGGTCGTCGGGGGTCTTGAGCGCGAGGGTCTGCACGCCGGGCAGCGCGCGCTTGGCGAGCCCGACCAGGGTGCCACCGGGGGCGGCCTCGATGAGGGCCGTCACACCGAGCGCGGCGAAGGTCTCCATGCACAGGTCCCAGCGGACGGGGTTGGCGACCTGCCCGACGAGGCGCGCGATGACCTCGGCGCCCTCGGTGACCGTCTTCCCGTCGGCGTTCGACACGTACGTCACCTTCGGGTCGGCGACCTTCAGGGTGGTGGCCGCCTCGCGCAGCTTGTCCACGGCCGGAGCCATGTGGTGCGTGTGGAACGCGCCGGCGACCTTGAGCGGCACCACGCGGCGCACGCCCTCGGGCTTGTCCTCGGCCAGCGCGGCGATCTGGGCCGCGGTGCCGGCGGCGACGATCTGCCCGCCGCCGTTGACGTTGGCCGGGGTGAGCCCCAGCTTCTCCAGGTGCGGGACCGTGACGTCCGGGTCCCCGCCGAGGAGCGCCGCCATGCCCGTCTCGGTCACCGCGGCGGCCTCGGCCATGCCGAGCCCCCGGGTGCGGACGAAGCGGAGCGCGGCCTCGTCGTCGATGACGCCGGCGAGCGCGGCGGCGGTGATCTCACCGACGCTGTGCCCGGCGACGACACCGGGCGAGGCGTCCAGCGCGGCGGCGGAGAGCAGGCCCGCGGCGACCAGCAGAGGCTGGGCCACCGCCGTGTCGCGGATCTCGTCCGCGTCGGCCTTCGTGCCGTAGTGGGCAAGGTCGAGCCCGATGGCGTCGGACCATCCCGCGATGCGGTCGGCGGCACCGGGGAGTTCGAGCCAGGGAGTCAGGAAGCCGGGCGTCTGAGCGCCTTGGCCGGGAGCGACGAGTACGAGCACCCTCACACTCTCTCTTGTGGACGGCCCCGGACGCCCGTGGGGACAGGGACGAAGAACCGTCAGGGGAATTGTTGAAGTTCGACAAAAGTCTAGGACTGAGTGTCCCCGTCGGCCAAGCGCCCCAGGATGAGGGCGATCCGCAGAGTGAACGCGGACCGGACGTCGGAGGGTGACCACCCGGTGACGTCGGTCACACGTCGCAGCCGGTAGCGCACGGTATTGGGGTGCACGAACAGCATCCGTGCCGCGCCCTCCAGACTGCTCGCCTGTTCCAGGTACACACTCAGAGTCTCCAGAAGTGCCGAGCCCGCTTCTTCCAGCGGTCTGTAGATCTCCTCCACCAACTGATCGCGCGCGGCGGGGTCCCCCGCCATCGCACGCTCAGGAAGGAGATCGTCCGACAGGACGGGCCTCGGAGCGTCCTGCCACGCCGAGCAGGCCTTGAGACCGGCGGCCGCGGCCTGTGCGGAGCGGGTGGCCGCGAGCAGGTCGGGCACCACGGGGCCGGCGACGACGGGACCCGCCGCATAGGGGCCGATCAGCGACTTCGCCACGTTCAACGGGTTGTCGCTGCCGCCCGCGATCACCACCAGGCGGTGTCCGAGGACTCCGGTCAGGACCTGGAGCTTGGCATGCCGCGCCGCCCGCCGGATCGCCTCCACGGTGAGCTCGCTGTCCCCGTCGGGTGCCGTGCCGAGGACGACGCACACGTGCTCGGGGGAGTTCCAGCCGAGGGCGGCGGCCCGGGAGACGGCGCCCTCGTCGGCCTCGCCGGAGAGCACCGCGTTCACCACGAGGGACTCCAGCCGGGCGTCCCACGCGCCCCGGGCCTCGGCGGCCTGGGCGTACACCTGGGCGGTCGCGAAGGCGATCTCGCGCGCGTAGACGAGCAGTGCCTCGCGGAGCACCGACTCGTCGCCGGGCGCCGCGACCTCCTCGATCGCGGTCTCCATGACCTCGATCGTGGTCCGCACCATCTCGACGGTCTGCCGCAGGGTGATCGCCCTGGTCAGCTCGCGCGGGGCCGTGCCGAACACGTCGGTCGAGATCGCCTGCGGCGTCTCCGGGTGCCGGAACCACTCGGTGAACGCGGCGATACCGGCCTGGGCGACCAGGCCGATCCAGGACCGGTTCTCCGGTGGCATCGCCCGGTACCACGGCAGCGTCTCGTCCATGCGGGCGATGGCGTTGGCGGCCAGCCTTCCGGAGGACTGCTCCAGCCGTTTCAGGGTCGCGGCGTGCAGATGGGCGTCATGCGTGGCGGGCTGCTCAGGATCGGGTCGGGGCACGCACACAAGACTGCCTTATCGGGACAGGTGTCCGGAGGGCCGGGGCGGAAGGTCGCCCCACGGGGATACCGTGGTGCCGTGATGGACGTACGCCGCTCCGGGGACCGCTTCCGCGGCGGAGACCCGGCCACGGGTGATTCCGCGGGCATCGAGACGCTGCACGCCTTCTCCTTCGGGCGGTTCTACGACCCGGACAATCTCCGCTTCGGGCCGATCCTGGCCTGCAACGAGGAGCGTCTCGCCCCGGGCGCCGGCTTCGACGAGCATCCGCACAGCCACACCGAGATCGTCACCTGGGTGGTGGAGGGCGAGCTGACCCACCGCGACTCCGCCTCGCACGCCACCGTCGTACGGGCCGGTGACGTCCAGCACCTCAGCTCGGCCGCCGGGGTCCGGCATGTCGAGCGCAACGACGCGGAGCGCCCGCTGACGTTCATTCAGATGTGGCTGGCCCCTCTGCGGCCCGGCGGGGAGCCCTCCTACACGCACGTCGCCGGGATCGCCGACTCCACCCCGTACGCCCTCCCCGAGGCCGGCGCGATGCTCCATGTGCGCCGGGTGTCCGCGGGGGAGCGCACGGCCGTGCCGGACGCGGCGGGCGTCTACGTCCACGTCGTGCGGGGCCGGGTGGCCATCGGCGGCGAGGAGCTGGCGGCGGGCGACTCCGCGCGGATCACGGAGTCCCGCGGACTGGAGGCCGAGGCACTGGAGGACGCCGAGGCGCTGGTGTGGGAGCTCGCCGCGGTGTGAGGGGGCGGCCTCTTCCCTGCATCCGGCAGGGGGCGGATCTTCATCTCGCGGCCATGAGGGCGCCAGTGGGCCCGGCCATGATCGGGGCCGCCCGCCATCCCGCGCCTGGAGGCCCTCATGTTCCGCAGGACCCTGCCCGTCCTCGCCGCTGCCGTCGCGTTCGCCACGGCCGGTTCCGCCGCACCGGCCTCGGCCGCCGACGGCGGGTCCCGCCCCGGCGCCCGTGTGCTCGACGTGATGTCCTTCAACATCCACCACGCCCAGGGAACCGACGGCGTGCTGGACGTCGAGCGGATCGCCCGCGTGGTCCGCGGGAGCGGCGCCGACGTCGTGGGCCTCCAGGAGGTCGACAACCACTACTCGGCACGCAGCGAGTGGGCCGACCAGTCCGCCGAGCTGGCCGAAGCGCTCGGCTACCACGTGGTGTTCGGCGCGAACATCGACAACGCCCCGCCGGCCGGGGGCGAGCACCGCGTGCAGTACGGCACCGCGATCCTCTCCCGCTACCCGATCACCGCGTCGGACAACACCTGGCTGTTCGCGTCGCCGGGGCAGGAGCAGCGCGGCCTGCTGCACGCCACGATCGACGTCCACGGCAGGAAGGTGGAGTTCTACGACACCCACCTCTCCGCCGGTTCGCAGACCGACCGCCTCCGGCAGACCGCTCAGGTCGTGGACCTGATCGGGGCGAGGAAGCCCGGCATCCTGGTCGGCGACTTCAACGCCCTGCCGGGCGCGCCGGAGTCGCAGCCGCTGCAGAAGGCGTACACCGACGCGTGGGCCAGGTCGCCGCATCCGCGCGGCGACGGCGCGACCCACCCCTCCGAGGCCCCCACCGCGCGGATCGACGTCGTCTACACGACGGGCGGGGCGACCCCGCTCGTCACCCGCGTCGTGGGGTCCGACCCGGCCGCCTCCGACCACCTGCCGCTGCTCAGCAAGGTTCTCGTCGGGCCGTGACCCCCGCTCAGGCCCCCGTCGTGGAGCCGGGGCGGACGATCATCAGGACGACGACCGCGGCCCATATGAGGTTGAAGACGCCGGTGAGCATCGTCAGCCGGCTCGCCGTGGGGCGCGCCTCCTCCTCGGTGGGCGCTTCCCCTCCTTCCGCGAGCAGCCGCCGCTGCCCGGGGAGGATGGCGAAGCCGAGGATCGCAGCGGCGATCATGGTCAGCACGAGCGAGACGATCAGCCAGGCGTCGGTGAGCACGCCCAGCGCCGCGCCGGTCGCGATCCCGAACACGGGCACGACGATGCCCCCGAGCGCGTAGCCGTAGCAGACGCGGTGCAGGAGCGCGGCGACCCCGGCGGACCGGCCGTCCCCCTCCGTGCCGGCCCGTGCCCGCAGCGCGTAGCGCGGGAACATCGAGGCGGCGACGGTGATCGACCCGACGGCCACGATCGCCGCGAGGACATGGATGGATAGCAGCAGCTTGGTCACTGCGGGTGCCTCCTGCTCGGAACACGGAACACGCACATATGTTGGCTGCCAATACATACACTGCCTACAGCTTCTTTGGGTAGGCTGCCTACTCATGAAGGCGGATGCGGTGCGAGGGCACCTCGACGGACTGCTGCTGGCCGTGCTGGAGCCGGGCCCGCTGCACGGGTACGCGATCATCGCCGCCGTGCAGCGCCGCAGCGGCGGCGTGCTGGAGCTGCGTACGGGCACGATCTATCCGGCCCTGAACCGCCTGGAGCGGGTCGGGCTGCTGAGCAGCAGCTGGGAGTCCGCCGGTGAACGGCGCCGGCGCTGCTACGAGCTCACCGAGGAGGGGCGGCGCACCCTCGCGGGGGAGCGGACGGCGTGGGACGAATTCACCACGGCGATCGGCTCCGTCCTCAACCCCTCCACCCCGCCCGGGCTGACCACGTGACCGGCGCGGGCGGGCAGGCCGATCCCGTCGCGGACTACGAGGCCGCCCTGACGGCCGTACTGCACGGGCCCGGCGGGGCCAAGGCCCGCATGATCGAGGAGTTGCGCGACGGCCTGGCGGACACGGCCGAGGCCCATGTCGGCGCGGGAATGCCCTACGGGCAGGCCGCCCTCACCGCGGTGCGGGAGTTCGGCACCGTCGAGGAGATCGCGCCGGCCTGCCAGCGCGAACTGACCATCGCCCAGGCCCGGCACACGGCCAGGGTGGTCACCCTCACCGCGCCGTTCCTGATCGCCTGCTGGTACCTGGCCCGGACGTCCGGTCTCCAGGGCGCCACCTGGCAACTTCCGCGTACGGCCCAGTCGGTGGCGGTGTGCCTGGCCGGCGCCGCGATCGTCGCCGCGCTGCTCGCCGCGGTCGCGCTGGCCGCCACCGGCGTACTCGCCCGACGGCTGCCCGTGCCGCACCGGCTTCCCTCGGTGGTCGCCTGGGCAGGCACCACGACCAGCGTCGCCATGGCGGTCGCGACGCCCGCGCTCGCCGTGGCGGCGGCGCTCACCGCGGACTGGCCGCTGCTCGCCCTGGCCGGTGCCCTCTCGGCGGCCTCGCACGCCGTCGTGGCGTCCTCGGCCCGTGCGAGCCGCCGTTGTGCCCGCCTGACCTTCGTGTAGGCCGGGGGCACGAGGGCAGGGTCATGCGCCCCTGCCGGAGCGCTTGCTCCGCTTGTTCCGCGGAGTGCGGGTGGCGAGCAGGTCGCCCACCGCGTCGGCCACATGGAACGCGATCCAGCCGACGCCCTTGATGACCCGCGCAACCGCGGAGCCCGCGATCTCTTCCATGGTCTGCCCCCTCGTCTCCGAACCCGTGGCCTGCTTCGCTCGTGAAGACGCGTTCTGTTCCCGCCGGGTTGTCCGGGGCGCTCGGCGGCGCGAGGGTGCGGTTACTGCTTGCCGGTGCCGACGGGGTCGACCACGACCTCCTGGTCGGCGCCGTCGGAGATCTGGAGGCGGAGGGAGACCGACAGGGCCTTGGAGTGGGTCTCGTTGGGCGGGGTGACCTCGATGGCGCTGACGTACGCGCCCGTGCCCTCGGCCGCCGGGTAGTGCAGGGTGAACCGGGTGGTCTCGCCGTTGCCGAGATCGACGACCGGGGCGTCGAGCCCGCTGCGCTTGGCGCTCAGCGGGCCGGAGGCGTCCTGGGACCTCAGGTCGACCCCGGGGAAGCCCTTGAGGGTGCAGGCGTCGCCGGTGTTCCTGAGGCTGACCAGAAGGGTTCCCTCTCCCATCCCGTGAGCGGTGTCGAAGGCGAGGTTCGACGTCTTGCAGGCGCCGGTGGTGATCCGCCCGTTGCCGCTGCCCTGGGCGGACTCCGAGGCGGTGGAGTCGCCGCCGGCCGCCGTGGGGGTCTCGTCGGACGTGCCGCCGTCGCCGGAGGTCGCGGTCGAGTCCGACGATGACGACGCCGACGACGAAGCGGCCCCGGAGTCGCTCGTGCCCGCTGCGGAGTCCTCGTTGCCCTGGCACGCGGTGAGTGAGAGACCCGCGGCGAGGGCCAGGGCGGTCAGGGTGAGCTTCTTGGCGCGCATGGTGTGTTCCTTCGCGGTCGGTGCGGTCTGCCCGCCGTGGCGAGCGTTACTGATCACCAAGACCCGCATTCGCCCGGGGGACGTTCCGCTCGACCGTTCCCTCATACATGCCTGTTACACGCGAGTGTGGGGGTGTGAGGGCGCCGCGACAGGGAGCGGGCCACCGGTCCGAGGCGGAACGCCTCGGACCCGTACGGCCCGTCGGGCCCGGGAAATGGGGCCCGGACGCCCCGGGAAGGGGGCATCGCCGCCCGCCGCTGCTCGTGGGATCCACCGGTTCCCGCGCCGTCCGGCGTGGACCTCCTGGGCCCGCGTCGGCTGGGACAGGGCCGTGACCTGCCGCCTCTTGAAGATCGGCGGCGGCACATTCTCTTCACCCGCAGCACACCGCTTCCGCCCCCGCGCGCGTCAGCCCTTCGACTTCTCCGCCAGCTTGTCCAGTTCGCGGATCGCCTGGCTGTGGGCGCTCATCCGGCGGGTCACGGTGCCGATGGTGAAGAGCCCCACGCCGGTGATCGACACCGGCAGGGAGACACCGAGCACGGCTATGGCCTCCGGCCAGTCCCGCTCGTCCGCGCAGTGATCCCCGTTCCGGACACCCTCGTTGGCGGTGCCGCGATCGGTGAACAGCCGCGCTTCGCATTCCGCGGGGTAGTCGTCGTCGGGCACCTCGTCCACCTCGTACGGCATGAGCAGCAGCACGGCGCACCAGGCCCACAGGAGTGCGGCCAGGGACAGCAGGACCAATCCCCAGCCGCGTGTCTTCCCTGCCCGGTCCCGGAAATCCTGGTCGTACTCACGTGATCGCATAATGGCCGAATCTATCGGAGCCCGATCGCGAGGGATCTGCCGGGCGTGGACCGGCGGATCAGCCCGCAGGGCGCCGCAGCCAGGCGTCCAGGGCGGCGAAGTCCGCGCCGGTGAGGCCCCGCCAGGCCTCGACGCGATGGAGGAGGGCAGGCCCTGGGTGGTGCGCCTCCACCCACGCACGGTCGACATCGGTGATCTCGTCGTCGACCCAGGCGAACGGACGCCCGGCGGCCCACTCCACGAGTCCGGGGGTCTTCCAGTGCAGCCCTCTCGGTTCGTCCTCGGGGGCCGGATCCGGCCAGTCCACCAGGGGAAGTTGAGGCAGTCCGAGCCAGGGTGAGAGGCAGTCGTTCGCTTCGGACATCCACGTCGTCGCCCACACCAGCTCACACGGCAGCTCGCTCAGCCGGCGCCCGTGGTCGGGGTCGATCCTGGCGGTCAGCGGATTCCCGCCGGCCTGCGGGCCGTGCACCGTCCCGTAGACCCGATAGCCGCCCGGCAGTTGCTGCGGGGTCGCACCGAACGGGAGGAGCGGACCGTCGACGTCGAGGAAGAGGAGGGGCAGCACGGGACCGGTCATCCCTGCACGGTATCCAGGTGACGCCTCCGGTACATCGCGACGGGCCCGGCCTGTGGTGGGTCGCGGCGTGTCCTCACACGGCTGTCCTCGGCGACGCGGAGGACAGGCGGGCCACCGGAGCGAGCCCGGCCATCAGGAGCAGTGCGCCGACAGGCAGCAGGTCAAGATCGACGGCGAAGAGGGCGAAGCCCACGAGGACCAGCAGGGGACTCCACGTCGGCAGCAGGCGCGGTGTGGCGGTCACCAGCATGACCAGCAGCGTGAGCCAGCCCAGCTGGAAGGCGAGTGGTCCGGCCATCTCCAGCGGTTCGGGCAACGGGGCCGCGGCGGCCATCTCTGCGAACAGGTCGCCGAGGATCACCCAGAGGAAGCAGGCGATGCCGAACAGGCTGACTGCCGTGGCCGCGTTCGCCACGATCCGCCCGCGCAGGGTGGTGCCGGGGACGAGAGCCCGCAGTCCGAACGTCACCACGCCGAAGAGCACGAAGCCGACGAAGAACAGGGTGTGTCCGAGGTTCCAGGCGAGCCCGGGGCCGTGATCCCCGTCCAGCCCGTCGACCAGTCGCAGGAGGCCGTACACGGCGAGCAGGAGCGGGGCGACGAAGGCGGGGCCGCGTCGCCCGCTCATGAGTCGTAAGGTCATACCGGCAGCGTCACAGTCCGCCGGTCTCCGGCCTATCGGGGGCGCCCCTCACCCGACCCGGGATACGGCCCGTAGGGGACGGGCGCATCCGCGGTGCTGTCCCGTGCCGACCGGCCGGGGCTCGCGCAACGTCGCCTGCGGACCCTAGTCTTCGGCCGGTGACAGAGCCGCTGATGACAGAACCGCAGCCCGCCGCGCACGGCACCGCCTGGGACAGGCTGAGTCCGGCCACCGGGATCGACCGACGAGTCGTCGTCACGTGGCTCGAATGGATCGGCTTCAACCGTGCGGCCCCCCATGACCTCCTCGTCGGGCTCCTCGACCTCGACCTGACCGGCTTCCTGCACCGCGACGACCTGCCGGAAGGGGTCGTCGACGCCGCGCTCGTCCATCCGTCACGCCGTGTCCGCGGCGGTGTCGCGGAGATCCGCCGGCTCGTCCCGGACCAGTGGGAGAGGCTCATCGCCGCCTCGCCGGAGCCGGATCTGCGTGAGGTGCTGACGAGGGACGCGGAGGACCGGCTGATGTTCGCGCGGCTGTCGTGCGGTGGCCGGGGCGTCGGGTCCGCACCGCACCTCGACGCCACGCCCCCGACGACGGCGGCCGAGATCGCCGCGATGGCCGCCGAAGTCCCCGACATCGAGCCGGAGGGCCTGACGATGGCGCTGTGGTGGATCGGCGCGCTGCACACGAACGCCGACGCCATGCGTCAGCTCGCGAACTCCCCCAAGCTGCTGGTCCGCCGCAGTGTCGCGCGGGCGCCCCGGCTGCCCGCGGACGTCGTCGCGGTCCTCGCCCGAGACGAGGACCGCGTGGTGCGTCTCTTCCTCGCCGAGTCCTGCGACGACGCCCCGCCGGAGATGCTCCTGGAGGTGGCGGGATGGTGGGATCCGAGCCTCTCGTTCCCCGACCGGCCCCGTCGCCACCCCAACTTCCCGCGTGACGGGCTACTGCGCCTCGCGGCAGACCCGAACCCCCGCCTGCGGGCTCTCGCGCTCGACGACCCGGCCTCCACCGCCTCGCTCGTCGAGCAGTTCAGCCGCGACCCCGACCCGATCGTGCGCAGGGCCGCCGCCGAGGACCCCCGGCTCACACCCGAGGCCGCGGTCGCCCTGGCCGCCGACTCCGACCAGGGTGTGCATCTGCGTGCCCGGGCGAACCCGGTCATGCCGCCGGACGCGTTGGTGGATCTCCTGCTCGATCTGGACAGCGCGATGTCCACCGTGCGTAACCCCGCGATCCCCGTCCCGGTCCTGCACCGCATGGTCGCGGAAGGCGGCCCGCTCCTCGACGCCCTGCGCCGCACGTCAGGGTGACCGAGGGGCCGGACAGTCCGTCAGCGCAGCCCGTCCACGAACGCCTGCCAGGCGTCGGCGCCCAGGACGAGCACGGGGCCGGCCGGGTTCTTGCTGTCGCGGACGGGGACGGAGGCGGAGCAGCCGTCGGCGACCTCGACGCATTCGCCGCCGTTGGTGCCGCTGTACGAGGACTTTCGCCAGGCCGCGCCGCCGGCGACGGTGCACTCGACGCAGTCGCCGCCGGTGCTTCCGCTGTAGCTGGACTTACGCCACGGCGCACTCTTCAAGGTCCGGCCGGTTGCCATAACGCTCCTCCATCACACGGGCGATCAGTGCCGCGGATGCCTCGACGGAGAGGGCTGCGGCCTGCAAGTGAGCGTAACGGCGCATGGCCTCCCTGATGGTCTCAGGGTTGGCGGTCATGTGTCCCGAGATGAGGTCTTCCGTGTAGATGATGTCCGGGTCGCCGTCGAAGCGCAGAAGGTTGAACGCTCCGTCCAAGCTTGAGTGTTCACCTGCGGAGAACGGCAGCACCTGAATCCGCATCCAGCGGTGGGAGGCGAACTCCAACAGCCGCGCGAGTTGGTTTCGCATGACCTCGGCACCGCCGATCGGCCGGTGCAGCACCGCCTCGTCCAGGATCGCCCAGGCCAACGGCGGCTGTTCCCGCTCCAGGATGCGCTGGCGCTCCATCCGGGCCGCGACCAAGCCGTCCAGATCGTCGGGCATGCCGGTGGCCAGCACCGCCCGCGCGTACTCCTCCGTCTGGAGCAGCCCGTACACCAACTGCGCCTGGTACGTGGAGATGTACGTCGCCCGCGCCTCCATCTCCGCGTACGGCTGGAACCACGTGGGTAGTTGGCTCCGCAGGACCAGGCCGATCAGTCGCGAGAACACCCCGTCCGTGCCGAGCGCGGCGTCCAGGCGCTCCGAGAAGTCGCGGGTCGGCACCTTCCGCGTCGTCTCGATCTGGCCGATCAGCGAGCCCGTGCAGAAGATGATCTCGCCGAGCTGGGCCTGCCGCAGGCCGTGGGCCTCCCGTTGGCGGCGTAGCTCCCAGCCGTAGTAGTCCAGCGGGGAAGCGCTTGGGTCGAGCGACTGCACATGGGCCACGGCGGGGGCCTCTCGCTTCAACGCCTGGCGGCGTTCGTTTCAGGTCGTAGCCGAGAGTAATCAGGACGCTGCACGCTGGTGGCATGAATCACGTATCCGACACCCGGACCGGTGACGCGGAGGCGGCGGTCTACCGCGCCGACCTGGCGATGGGTGAGCACTCCGCGCGTCATCTGCGCCGCATCCTGCGGCTGTACCTCACCCGCTGGGGTCTGCTCTCCGTGGCGGACGCGGCGGAGCTCGCCCTGACCGAGCTGATCGCCAACGTCGTGCGGCACGTTCCCGGCCGTCGTTGCCAGACCCTGTTCTTCCTGCTCCCGGGGCGGGGTGTGCGGGTCGAGGTGGCCGACCCGTCGCCCCGCCTGCCCCACGCGGTCGCGGGCGACACGCTCGACGAGGGCGGGCGGGGGCTGCTGCTGGTGGACGCCGTCACCGACAGCTGGGGCGTCGAGGCGCGCGGCGACCGGGGCAAGACGGTCTGGTTCGAGTGTGCTCAGCGGGAGGTGCCGAGCTCCGCCAGTACCGCGTCGGTGAACGGCGTCCAGACCTCGGCCGCCCACGGTCCGAAGGCGCGGTCCGTCAGTGCGACGCAGGCCGCGCCCACTGCCGGGTCGATCCACAGGAACGTGCCGGACTGGCCGAAGTGGCCGAAGGTGGCGGGGGAGGAGGAACTCCCCGTCCAGTGAGGCGACTTGGAGTCGCGGATCTCGAAGCCGAGCCCCCAGTCGTTCGGGTTCTGATGGCCGTACCCGGGGAGCACGCCCTTGAGGCCGGGGTGGACGACGGTCTGGGCCTCCAGGACCGTACGGGGGTCGAGGAGCCGCGGCGCCTGCACCTCGGCGGCGAACCGCACCAGGTCGTCCACGGTCGAGACGCCGTCCTTGGCCGGTGAGCCCTCCAGGGTCGTCGAGGTCATGCCCAGGGGCTCCAGGACCGCCTGGCGCGCGTACTCGGCGAACGGGATGTCCGTGGCCTTCGCGATGTGGTCGCCCAGCACCTCGAAGCCCGCGTTGGAGTACAGCCTGCGGGTGCCCGGAGGGGCCGTGACCCGGTGTTCGTCGAAGGCGAGGCCGCTGGTGTGCGCGAGGAGGTGGCGGACGGTGGAGCCCTCGGGGCCCGCCGGTTCGTCCAGCTCGACGGCGCCCTCTTCATAGGCCACCAGCGCCGCGTAGGCCGCGAGCGGCTTGGTCACCGAGGCCAGCGGGAAGCGGTGCGCGGTGGGACCATGGGCACCCAGGAGCGTGCCGTCCGAGGTGACGACGGCGGCTGCCGCGGTGGGGACGGGCCAGTTCTCGATCATCGCCAGGCTCTGCATGTGTACGAGCCTAACGGGAGCCCGATTCCGAGATCTCCACCCGTATACGCTTGCTTGGAGTGCACTCCAAGGTTCTAGCGTGGAGGCATGACGGTGATGGACAGCACGGAGAGCGTTTCCGCCCGGACGGACACCTGCGCCTCGGCGCCGAGGGCTCATCCGCGCCCCGAGGGCCAGGACCGCTACACGATCAGCGAGGTCGTCGCCTTCAGCGGGCTCACCGCCCACACGCTGCGCTGGTACGAGCGCATCGGGCTGATGCCGCACGTCGACCGCTCCCACACGGGCCAGCGCCGGTTCAGCAACCGTGACCTGGACTGGCTGGCCTTCGTCGGCAAGCTGCGGCTGACCGGGATGCCGGTCGCCGACATGGTCCGGTACGCGGAACTGCTCCGCGAGGGCGACCACACCTTCACAGAGCGGCAGGAGCTGCTGGAGGCGACCCGGCGCGACGTGAAGACGCGCATCGCGGAGCTCCAGGGCACCCTCGCCGTACTCGACTTCAAGATCGACTTTTACAGCGGCGCCCGTACGGCGCCGGAAGGGGTCTGACGAACATGAGCGACACCGCGAAGATCGCTACAGCGCAGCTCGGGACCGGAGGCCCGCAGGTCGGGGTGCAGGGTCTCGGCTGCATGGGCATCAGCGAGTTCTACGGGGACACCGACGAGGCCGCCGCCCGCGACACGCTGGAAGCGGCGCTCGAAGCCGGCGTCACGCTCTTCGACACCGCCGACGTCTACGGCCGGGGTGCCAACGAGACGTTCCTCGCGCCGTTCGTGGGTGCGCACCGGGACGAGATGACGCTCGCCACGAAGTTCGCCATAGAGCGGACCGACGACCCGCACTACCGGGGTGTGCGCAACGACGCCGCGTACATCCGCGAGGCGGTCGAGGCCAGCCTCCGCCGGCTGAACACCGACGTCATCGACCTGTACTACATGCACCGCCGCGACCCGCTCGTCCCGTTCGCCGAGTCGGTCGGCGCGATGGCGGAGCTGGTGCGGGAGGGCAAGGTGAAGCAGCTCGGTCTGAGCGAGGTGACCGGGGACGAGCTCCGCGAGGCGCACGACGTGCACCCGATCGCGGCGCTCCAGTCCGAGTGGTCGCTCTTCAGCCGCGACGTGGAGCTCAGCGCCGTGCCCGCGGCCGTCGAGCTCGGGGTGACCTTCGTGCCGTACTCGCCGCTCGGGCGCGGGTTCCTGACCGGTGCGTTCGCGGACGCGGTCAAGGAGCTGGGGAAGGGCGACTTCCGTCAGCACCAGCCGCGCTTCACCGGTGAGAACGCGAAGACCAACGCCGCCCTGCTGGAACCCGTGCACAAGATCGCGGCGGCTCACGGGGCGACGGCCGCGCAGGTCGCGCTGGCCTGGGTGCAGCAGCGGGCGCAGGTGCACGGTCTCGCCGTGGTGCCGATCCCCGGGACGCGCAAGCGCAGCCGCCTGCTGGAGAACGTGGGGGCGACCCGGCTGGTCCTGACCGACCAGGAGCTGGAGCAGCTGGAGCCGATCGCGGGCCAGGTGGCGGGGGACAGGTACCCGGACATGAGCAGCACCTCGGCCGCCCGCGAGTAGAAGGCCCGCGCGGCGGGACACGCGTGGAGGCCCCGTGTGGAAGGGCCCCGCGCGGCGGGATCCGCGTGGGAGGGCCCCGCGTGGCGGGGCCGCCTCACGCCAGCCGGAGTGCGAAGACCGCGAACCCCGCCGCGAGCAGCCCCGCCGCCGCCCTGCGGGCCGTCCCGGTGCCGCCGCCCGCCTCCCAGGGCGCCTCGAAGCGGCGGGCGTACCGGGCGATCAGCACCAGCAGCGCGGCGAACAACGGCATCCAGGCGAGCCGGGCCAGGATCCAGCCGGCCGAGTCCGGCGCCGTCGTCAGCCCGGGCACCGCACCGGCGAAGGAGGCGGGCACGGCAGCCGTCAGCATGGCCGTCTGGTGCCAGCACAGGAGGGTCATCGCCGACAGGTTGATCACCACGACGGGCGCCCACAGCGCGGGGCGGCGCAGGGCGCGGCCGATCCGGCCGTGCAGCAGGACCGCCGCACCGCTCTGCGCCGAGGCCAGCGCGAGGACCAGCAGCGACGGCGGGTGCGAATTGGTCCGCGCCTCGCCCGGTACGCCGACCATCGAGGCCGGGTAGTGGAAGGCGAGCAGCAGCACCGCGAACAGGGCGGTGCCGCCGACGAGCAGGAGCCGGGCGCCGCGCCGGGAGAGGCGGCCCTCACCCCAGCTGACGCCGAGCTGGTACGCGAAGAGCCAGCCGGGCAGGATGTTCAGCAGGCTCAGCCAGGACGGCACGGCGTCGGCGTACGGCCCGTACCGCAGGACGTCCACGAGGGCGACCGACCCGATCAGCGGGGCCGCCGCCCAGCCGCCGAGCCGCCCGGCCGCACGCACGCAGTACGGCGTGAGGGCCGTGACCACGGCGTAGACCCCGACGAACCAGAGCGGCTGGATCACCAGCTTCGCCCCCGTACGCAAGGTGTCCTCGGGCACCCCGGCCGCGTACAGCACCGGAATCATCAGGGCCCACACGGCGGTCACGCCCAGCACCGGCCTGCCCAGCCGGACCATCCGGCCGCGCAGCCAGGCCCCGGTGGTGGAGGGCCTGCGGTGGTAGGAGAGGACCGAGGCATAGCCCCCGACCAGGAAGAACACGCCCAGCATCTGGAGCACCCAGCTCACCGGTGAGAACACGGAGAACGTGGAGAGCGGGCTGGCGTTGTGCAGGGCGCCCCCGCTGTCCCGGGTGAATCCGCCGAGCAGCCAGTGACCGGCGGGGACGGCCAGCAGCGCGAGGGCGCGCAGTCCGTCGACCGCGCGGTCGCGGTGGGCGGGGGTCCGCTCGTCGATCCGGGAGATCAGCTGCCGCACGCTCATCGGGAGACCCCCTCGGCGATCGCGGCGAACGCGTCCAGCGAGTCCGTGCCGGGGGCGAAGTACCCGGTGTGGCCCTGCGCGTCCTCGGCGGGCACCCGGCGCGCGCCGAATTCCTCGTCCGCCGGGTCGGCGCCGTGCCCGAGCCCCGCGACCTCGACATGCGGCACGTCGTCGATCCAGTCGGTGTCGTCCTTGGCGGCCCAGACGCGTGCTCCGGTGTGCAGTCCGGCGACGTCGTCGGCGCGCATCCCGGGGGAGCCCAGCACCACCAGGTCCGTGGCACCGAGCCCGGAGGCCGCGATCCCGCACACCACCGAGCCGTAGCTGTGGCAGAACACGACGGGCGCGGGCAGCCCGTCCGCCGCCAGCCCCGCGGTGAACCGGGTCAGCCGCTCCGCGCCCGCCTCGGCCAGTCCTCCGGTCGCCGCGTCCAGGCCGAGGCCGACCGGTGTGGTGTACCCGGCCCAGGCGATCACCGCACTGCCCGGACCCGTCTCGGCGTACAGCGCCCTCGCCATGCCCGCCGGAGTGCCGTACACGTCACCGCGCCGGTCGAAGGTCCCGGCGTCGATGTCCGACCCCGGTACGACGACCGACACATGACGGGCGGAGCGGAGGTCCCCGAACACCTCGGCGACCTGGCCGCGCCCGCGCGGATCGAAGGCGAGGATCTGCCGGCCGGACGCGGCGAGCGAGGCGTACCGGGGGTCGTGCGAGGCGCGCAGAGCCCGGGAGTTGGCGCGGTAGCGGAGCTCCAGCGGCACCCCGTCCAGATTGCCGACCACCGACGGGTGCCGCTCCAGCAACTCCTGCTGCTCGGAGGCGCTCAACCCGCCGAAGAAACGGTGGACCTGCGCCGGGCTCGCACTGCCGGGGTCGGGCAGCTGCCGCCCCAGCATCCCGTCGTCACGCCACGAGGCACTGCCGGGCGGCGGACCCGTCACCGCCCTCTGGGTGTTCCCGGACGCCCAGCCGGCCGTCCCCGCCACCACGGTGGTCGCCAGTGCGACCGCGGCCAGTGTCCTCGTGAACCGGCGCATCGCGCCCTCCCCGTCCTGCTCGCGCACACCGGTCGGTGTGCCGGAGAGGAAGGTAGGAAGACGGCAGGTGACAGGGCGTCACCCTGCGGAGCCAACTGTCCGGTGATACCGGGGTAGGGGGTGTACGGGGGGAGAACCCCACGCGGACCAGGAGGGCAGCCGCAGGAAGGGGGCGCGGGGGCGGCTACGCCTCCCCCGGAGTCACCAGCCCCGACTCGTACGCGAAGATCACGGCCTGGGCCCGGTCCCGCAGGCCGAGCTTGGCCAGCACCTTGCCGATGTGCGTCTTCACCGTCTGCTCGGCCACCACCAGCCGCGCCGCGATCTCCTGGTTCGACAGGCCCCGGGCGATCAGCTCCAGGACCTCCGTCTCACGCGGTGTCAGGCCGTTCAGCCGCAACGCGGCCCCACCGGACGGCGTCGCGGGGCTCCGGCGCGCGAAGTCCGCGATGAGCCGCCGCGTCACGGACGGCGCGAGCAGCGCGTCCCCCGCCGCCACGATCCGCACCGCCGAGATCAGGTCCGCCGGAGGGGCGTCCTTGAGGAGGAACCCGGACGCCCCGGCGCGCAGCGCCTCGTAGACGTAGTCGTCCACGTCGAACGTGGTGAGCATCAGGACCCTCGGCCGGTGCACCACCCCCGCCGGAGGGCTCAACAGCTCCCGGGCGGCGGCCAGTCCGTCCATCTCCGGCATCCGGACGTCCATCAGGACCACGTCCGGATGCGTCGTCCTGCTGACCTCGATGCCCTTGCGCCCGTCCGGGGCCTCACCGACGACGTCGATGTCGCTCTGGGCGGCCAGCAGCGCGGCGAACCCGGCCCGCACCATGGCCTGGTCGTCGACGATGATGACGCGGATGGTCACGGTTCCTCCGAAGTCAGGGGGGCCTGCGGCAGCGGGAGCCGGGCGGCCACCCTGAAGCCGCCGTCCGGCAGCGGGCCCGTGTCGAGCGTGCCGCCGGTCAACCGTACGCGCTCCCTCATCCCGACCAGCCCGTGTCCCGTCCCCGACGGCTCCAGCGGCGAACCGGGCCGCTCCGCCCGGTCGTTGACGACCAGCACCGTCAGATGGCCGTCGCCCGCCGTGACCGACACCCGGGTCCTGGCACCCGGCGCGTGCCGTACGACATTGGCCAGCGACTCCTGCACGATCCGGTACGCCGACAGGTCCACCGCCGGTGGTACGCCGCCCCGCTCCACGGCCTCCCGCACGTCCGTCGCCAGCGACAGCTCGGCCGGCAGCCCCGCCCGCACGGTCGCCTCCACCAGCTGCTGCAGCCGGTCGAGGCCGGGCTGCGGGGCCAGTTCGCCCCGGCTGCCGTCACTCCGCAGCACCGACAGCAGCCGCCGCATCTCGGCCAGCGACTCCCGGGCGCCCGCCGCGATCGACGCGAACTCCGCCCGCGCCTCCTCGGAGAGCCCGCTGATCCGGTACGGAGCCGAGTCGGCCTGCACGGTGATCACCGACATGTGGTGCGCGACCACGTCGTGGAGCTCCCGGGCGATCCGGGTGCGCTCCTCCAGCAGCGTCCGCTGCGCGCGCTCGGCCTCGCTGATCGTCTCCTGCTCGACGAGACGCAACTGGGCCTCGCTCCGCTCCCGCACCGCCGCCCCGATCACCAGCACCACCGCGCCGAGGACGACCAGCAGGAGCGCGCCGCCGTCGCTGCGCCCGGGCGAGGCGAGATGCAGCAGCAGCCCGGCCGCGCCCGTCGCCAGCCACACGGCGGTCACGGTCCGCCGGCTCTCCCGGAGGCCGAGGGCCAGCAGCACGAAGAGATAGCCGACGATGACCGGCGGGGTCCACGGCCAGATCGTGCCGTCCCGCTCGGGCGACCCCAGCAGCACCAGGGCGCCCGCGACGTCGGCGGCGAGGACGATGCCCCAGGCCTGGAGCGGCCGGTGCGCCAGCATCAGCAGGGGAGCGGCCTGACCGACGGCCAGAGCTCCGGCGACCCCGCCGGACACCCCGTAGTCGTGGCTCAGCACCTGGATGGTGACGGGGACGAACACGCAGGTGAGGGCGAGCACGGCGACGTACGGCAGCAGCCGCAGCCAGAGCCTCGGCGACCGGGCGAACAGGGGGGTCGGCGGGTGGGACGCGGAGGACAGCCCGTGGGCGAGCTCGCGCAGAGTGCGGCGGGCGGCGCTCGGCGGACCGTCGGCGGGCGGGGGCCCGGCGGGAGAGGTGGGCATGATCGGGTCAGCGTAGGCGCGGAGTGCGGCGGAAGGCGTCATACCGAGGTGCGGACCGCCGCTCCCGGCCCCCTACCCGGGTACGGGGGCCGGCGGTCCGTCCACCGCGGTCACGGCTACAGCTCGGCGAGCAGCTCCGTCTTCTTCGCGCTGTACTCCGCGTCGGTCACCAGGCCCGCCTGGTGCAGGTCCCCGAGGTGGCGTATCCGCTCGGCGATGTCCGCGGGGTCGCGCCGCGCGCCGCCCACCGGCGCGGGGACGGTCGCCACGGGCACCGACTGGGTCCGGCGCACCGACTCCAGGACCGCCGCGGCGAAGGGGAGCGACTCGTGCACCGGGCCGTACCCCAGCCCGAAGACGACGGCCGCGGGATCCTGGTCCGGCTGGACACGGCCCGCGGGCACCGGCTCGGGATCCGCGCCGGCCTCGGACTCCGCCGACGTGCCACGCGGCACCAGCCGGAAGTAGCCCTCGAAGGCCTCGGGCGAACGCCACTCGACCCCGCCGAGCTCCGCCACGGGGAAGGTCTGGTCGCCCGCCTTCCACTTGGCGCTCGACGCACCCGTCCAGAACCACCGGAAGGAGACGAGGGAGCCGTCGAAGCCGGCCCGGCCGTCGTACGCCTTGAAGTGCATCGGCGCCTCGGGAGCCGTCACCATGAAGCGTTCGGCGGGCAGGTCCGCCTCGTCCGGGAGCACACCGCGCAGCTCGTCCGCGTAGTACTCGGCGAGCGTCTCGCGCTCGGCGGGCAGCACCAGGCGGTAGGGATCGTTGCCCTCCTTGAGCTGCCCGGCCGCAGCCTCCAGCAGCGGATCGGCACCTGGTCTCGGCACCGCGTGGAGGACCACCGTGCCCCGCTTGCCCGGGGTCAGCGTCACCGACGACAGCGCCGCGTACGGAATGCGGCGCTCGCGCAGGCTCTGGAAGAGCTTCGGTGCGCGGATTCCCCGTTCGAAGCGGATGAGCACGGAGTCGGTGTCGAACTCCCAGGTGGCATGAATTCCGGCCAGCACATCACCCATGTGCCTCATCGTATGTGGCACGGTCCCGAACGTCCCCCCTCGGTACAAGCGAAATCGGGCAGGCCGTTCGCCGCCCTCTACGCGCGTCAGACGTCTTTCTACGCGCGTCAGACCTCTTCCTTGCCGGAAATCTCCCGGTGACACGTGGCATCGGCACGTGCGCAACTGACCGACTCGTAGGCCCCCACGCCGATCGCGGCGAAGTTGCTGAGGCTCTCCGTGCCCGGCTCGAAATAGCCACTGTGCCCGATCGCGCCGTTCGCCGACACGATCCGTGCCCCGAAGGCCGGGTCGACCGGATCGGCGCCGTGGCCGAGACCGCCGACCGCCAGGTTCGGCACGTCCGCGATCCAGTCGTCGGCGTCCCGCATCGCCCACACCCTGGCCCGGGTGTGCAGCGCGGAGGCGCTGTCCGCCCGCATGCCGGGACTGCCCGCGACCGCGATGTCCGACACCCTGGACGGCAGGTTGTGCGCGGCGACGCCGCACAGCACGGAGCCGTAGCTGTGGCAGAACAGCGAGACGTCCGAGGAGCCGGGCAGCGACTCCAGCAGGGCGTTCAGCCGCACCGCCCCCTCCTTCGCGAGCCCGCCCAGCGCCGCGTCCATGCCGATCCCGGCGGGTGCCGTGTAGTCGGCCCACGCGATGACCGCCGTACGGGAGCCGGGGCGCGCCGAGCGCTCGGCGCCGTACAACGACTGCGCCATGCCGACCGGCGCCGCGTTCTTCTTGACGCCGGTGCGCTCCAGCGTCAGGAGGTTCGTGTCCACCCCGGGCACGACGACCGAGACCCGCTCGGCGCGGTCGAGATCGCCGAAGACCTCGGCGGCCCGGCCACGACCCGACGGGTCGAAGGCGAGGATCTGCCGGTCACCGGCGAGCAGGGAGCGGAAGCGTTCCAGACGGGCCACGGACTGATGGCGGCCGTCCGGGGAGAGCCGCACGTCCCGCGTCCGCTGTTCCTCGGCCGTCTCCGCCTGCTCCAGGGCGTGCCGGTTGGCCCGGTAGCGCAAGCTGACCGGCGCGCCGTTCAGATTCCCCACCACCAGCGGGTACGTGTCGGCCAGGGCGACCTGCTGGCCCGCGGTCAGCGTCGCGAAGAAGTGGGCCAGCCGGTAGGCCGGGGCGCCCACGTCCGGGAGAGCATGACCGGCTATCCGGTCCTTCGCCCACGAAGCGAGCGCGATCTCGCGCGGTGCGGCGGAGTGCTGATGACGCACGGCGGTCCAGCCGGTGGTCGCCAGCATCACGAACACGACCGCGATGGCGAGCAGCGCGCGCCATGCGGTGAGCGTGGGGGAGGAGTCGAAGGAAGTCACTGCGCCCCACCCTAGGAGACGCGCACGCGGCGTCGTCGCAGGGGTGACACGGATCACTCGACCGCGGGGAATTGACCGCCCGTCTCTTACGCTCCGTGTGCGCCGGGTCCACGCTCCGGCGCGCCGGATGACCGTCGCGCGTCCGAAATGCCCCAAGGGGCAGGGGCATTGTGAAGTCGACCATGCGGCGGCGATGAGGAGTACGGCACACCTGTGCGGTTCACGTAAGGACGTGCCTATGCGGCGCGCCAGCTCCCGGAGAGCGCAGGTCCGAGCTGGTCCAGGTGGAGTTCGGTCAGCTCCCGGAGCGCTTCCACTCCGGCGTCCTTCCGGCGGCCCCACAGCTGTCCGGTCAGCCGCATCACGCCGGAGAAGGCGGCGACGGCCACGCGTGGACGCGGATCCGTGTCGAGGTCGAGCCCCTCACGCTCCGCGATCACCAGAGCGGTCTGCTGCTCCAGGCCGATGTGGCGCCGCATGTGGGCGGCGTGCAGCGCGGGGGTCGATTCGATCATCCGGTAGGCGCGCATCTGGAGTTCGGCCGTGACGTCCTCGTCCTCGGCCTCGGCGAGGGAGCTCCACGCCCCCAGGGCGGCCCGGCGCAGTGCCTCGAAAGGGGGCTCCGCGGCCGGACGTTGACGCAGTTCCGTGAGGAAGCGGGCGTCGACCGCCTCCTGGACGGCGAAGGCGACGGCCTCCTTGTTGGCGAAGTAGCGGAAGAAGGTGCGCTGGGAGACCTCCACGGCGTCGACGATCTCGTCGACGGTGGTCCGCTCGTACCCCTGCGTGGTGAAGAGCCTGAGGGCGGCGTGCAGCAGGGCTTCGCGGGTGCGCCGCTTCTTGCGCTCGCGCAACCCCGCCGGAGCCCCTGACGGAAGAGCCCCGGATGTCTGCCTGCGTGTCACGTGCCGGACCTCTTTTCCCTGCTTTGCCCTGCTCAGCCTACCTGTGAGCTACGTGACAGTTACTGTCTTGTGAATTGGTTTGTCAACTGTCAGAGGCTGACATAACGTCCTGTGCATGACTAGTCAGACCACTGTCGAGAAGGCACCGCGGGAGCCTGAAGACACCTTTGTTCCCGCCCCGGCGAAAGGGCTGCGCGGCCACCCCTGGCTGACGCTCTTCGCCGTGGCCATCGGCGTGATGATGGTGGCGCTCGACGGCACGATCGTCGCGATCGCCAACCCGGCCATCCAGCAGGACCTCGGCGCCTCGCTCGCCGACGTCCAGTGGATCACCAACGGCTACATGCTCGCCCTCGCGGTCTCCCTGATCACCGCGGGCAAGCTCGGTGACCGCTTCGGCCACCGTCAGACCTTCCTGATAGGCATCGCGGGGTTCGCCGCCGCCTCGGCCGCGATCGGCCTCTCCCAGGGCGTGACCCTGGTGATCGTCTTCCGGGTGCTCCAGGGCCTCTTCGGCGCCCTGCTGATGCCGGCGGCGCTCGGCCTGCTGCGCGCCACCTTCCCGGCCGAGAAGCTGAACATGGCGATCGGCATCTGGGGCATGGTGATCGGCGCCTCCACCGCGGGCGGCCCCATCCTCGGCGGTGTGCTCGTGGAGCACGTCAGCTGGCAGTCCGTCTTCTTCATCAACGTGCCCGTCGGTGTGCTCGCGCTCGTCTTCGGCCTGGTGATCCTCAAGGACCACCGCGCCGTGAACGCGCCCAGGTCCTTCGACATCGGCGGCATCGTGCTGCTGTCGCTGGCGATGTTCTGCCTGATCTGGTCGCTGATCAAGGGCTCCGAGTGGGGCTGGGGCGACCCGAAGACGATCGGGTTCCTCGTCGGCGCCGTCGTCCTGTTCGCCGCGTTCGCGTTCACCCAGACGAAGGTCAGGGAGCCGCTGATCCCGCTGGCCATGTTCCGCTCCGTGCCCCTCTCGGCAGGGGTGGTGCTGATGGTGATGATGGCCTTCGCCTTCATGGGCGGGCTGTTCTTCGTGACCTTCTACCTGCAGAACGTGCACGGTATGAGCCCGGTCGACAGCGGTCTGCACCTGCTGCCGCTGACCGGAATGATGATCGTCGGCTCGCCGCTCGCGGGCTTCGCCATCACCAAACTCGGCCCGCGCGTGCCGCTCGTCGGCGGCATGGTGTTCACCGCGGTCGCCATGTTCGGCATGTCGCAGCTGACCATCGGCACCAGCACGCTGACCATGTCCATCTGGTTCGGTCTGCTCGGCCTCGGCCTCGCCCCGGTGATGGTCGGCGCGACCGAGGTCATCGTCGGGAACGCCCCCATGGAGCTCTCCGGAGTCGCCGGAGGGCTCCAGCAGGCCGCCATGCAGGTCGGTGGCAGCCTCGGCACGGCCGTCCTCGGCGCCGTCATGGCCGCCCAGGTCGACGCCAAGCTCGGCGACAACTGGAAGGCCGCGGGGCTCCCGCCGGTCGACCCCGCGCAGCTGGACCAGGCGTCGTCCGCCGTCAAGGTCGGCATGCCGCCGGTCGCCCCCGGCACCCCGCCGGAGATCGCGGCGAAGATCACGGGCGTCGCCCATGACACGTTCGTGTCGGGCATGAGCTCCGCCTTCATGGTCGCGGGCATCGTCGCGGTGGTCGCCGCCCTGGTCGCCATGCTCACCAAGCGCGGCGCCAACGCCGAGGCGGGCATGGGCGCCGGCCACATCTGACCCTCCGCCGCCCCCGGTCCGCCCCTGCGGATGCCGGAGGTCCGGACGTCAACACAGCGCACGCGACAGCCCCGCCGGACGGTTCCGGCGGGGCTGTCGCCTATCAGGGTGGTCCGCCGCCCGCCCCCTTCCCGGCCCGCGCTCCCGCAGGTCAGAGTGCGGACATGCGGGCCGCCCGGCTCGCTCGACCACGGGGGTTGATCCACCATGCGTACGACCGTTCTCGCCGCCACCCTGGCGGCCACCGCGCTCGTCCCGGCCACGGCCATGTCCTCCGGCGCCACGCCCGCCGTCCACCACGGGGCCGCCGTCCACCACGGGGCTGCCGTCCACCACGGGCCCGCCGGGCAGGAGCGCTCACGCCGCGCGCCGCAGGCCGCACCCGCGGGGCTCGCGCCCTGCGGGGCGGGGCAGCTCTGCCTCTGGGCCAAGCCCGACTTCACCGGGGCCGCACAGGTCCATGAGCTGTCCACCGTCGACATCGAGAGCTGTGTCCCGCTGCCGGCCGGCAGCTCCGCACAGGCCCTGGTGAACCGCACCGGGCGGCCCGTGACCACCTACCAGTCGGCCGAGTGCGCCGAGACCGGCGAGTTCGAGACCTACCCGGGCGGCGGCACCTGGGTGCCCCGGTCGCCGTATACGGTCAGGGCCTTCAAGATCTGGGAGAGCTGACCGCGCCGACCCCGGGGAGGCGGGCCCCCGCCCGGACGCCGAAGGGCGGCGGACCAGGGGCCCGCCGCCCTTCTTCAGGAACCAGCTGTTCCTTACGCGTCACCGCCGGCCGGGCCGGGGCCCGCGGCGGCCACGTCCAGCAGCTCGTAGCGGTCGAGCGCCGTCTTCAGCGCCGAACGGTCGATCTTGCCTTCCTTCGCCAGCTCGGTCAGCACCGCGAGCACGATCGACTGCGCGTCGATGTGGAAGAAGCGGCGCGCCGCCCCCCGGGTGTCGGCGAAGCCGAAGCCGTCCGCGCCCAGCGACTGGTACGCGCCGGGCACCCAGCGCGCGATCTGGTCGGGCACGGAGCGCATCCAGTCCGAGACCGCCACGAACGGGCCCTCGGAGCCGGAGAGCTTCCGCGTGACGTACGGGACCTGCTGCTCCTCCTCCGGGTGGAGCAGGTTGTGGCGCTCCACCTCCACGGCCTCACGGCGCAGCTCGTTCCAGGAGGTCGCCGACCAGACGTCCGCCTTCACGTCCCACTCGTCGGCGAGGATCCGCTGGGCCTCCACCGCCCACGGGACCGCCACACCGGACGCCAGGATCTGGGCCGGGATCCGGCCCTTCTCCCCGGCGCGGTAACGGTGCACGCCCTTGAGGATGCCCTCGACGTCCACGTCGGCGGGCTCCGCCGGGTGCTGGATCGGCTCGTTGTAGACGGTGAGGTAGTAGAAGACGTCCTCGTTCTCGTCGGGCGTCCCGCCGTACATCCGGCGGAGACCGTCCTTGACGATGTGCGCGATCTCGTACCCGAACGCCGGGTCGTAGGAGACGCAGGCCGGGTTCGTCGAGGCGAGCAGCTGCGAGTGGCCGTCCGCGTGCTGCAGACCCTCACCGGTCAGCGTCGTACGTCCGGCGGTCGCTCCCAGCACGAATCCGCGCGAGAGCTGGTCGGCCATCTGCCAGAACTGGTCACCGGTGCGCTGGAAACCGAACATCGAGTAGAAGACGTACACCGGGATCAGCGGCTCGCCGTGCGTGGCGTACGCCGAACCGGCGGCGATCAGCGAGGCGGTGCACCCGGCCTCGGAGATGCCGTCGTGCAGCATCTGGCCGGTCGGCGACTCCTTGTACGCGAGGAGCAGCTCACGGTCCACGGACTCGTACTGCTGGCCGAGCGGGTTGTAGATCTTCGCGCTCGGGAAGAACGCGTCCATGCCGAAGGTGCGGTACTCATCGGGGGCGATCAGCACGAAACGCTTGCCGATCTCCTTGTCCCGCATGAGGTCCTTCAGCACACGGACGAACGCCATGGTCGTGGCGATCGACTGCTGACCCGACCCCTTCTTCGCGGTCGCGTACGCCTTCTCGTCGGGAAGGGGCAGCGGCTTCGCACGCACCACACGCGTCGGGACGTAGCCGCCCAGACCCTGGCGGCGGTCGTGCATGTACTGGATCTCCTCCGAGTCGCGGCCCGGGTGGTAGTACGGCGGGTTGCCGTCCTCCAGCTGCTTGTCCGCGATCGGGATGTGGAGCCGGTCACGGAAGCGCTTGAGGTCGTCCGCCGTGAGCTTCTTCATCTGGTGGGTCGCGTTGCGGCCCTCGAAGTTCGGTCCGAGCGTCCAGCCCTTGACCGTCTGCGCGAGGATCACCGTCGGCTGGCCCTTGTGGGCCTTGGCCGCCGCGTACGCCGCGTAGACCTTGCGGTGGTCGTGACCGCCGCGGCCCAGGTGCAGGATCTGGTCGTCGGACATGTCCTTGACCATGTCGCGCAGCCGCGGGTCGTCACCGAAGAAGTGATCGCGGATGTACGCCCCGGTCTCCGTGGCGTACGTCTGGAACTGGCCGTCCGGCGTGGTGTTCAGCTTGTTGACCAGGATGCCCGTGCGGTCCTGCGCGAGCAGCGGGTCCCAGGTGCGGTCCCAGACCAGCTTGATGACGTTCCAGCCGGCGCCGCGGAACTGGGACTCCAGCTCCTGGATGATCTTGCCGTTGCCGCGGACCGGCCCGTCCAGGCGCTGCAGGTTGCAGTTCACCACGAAGGTGAGGTTGTCCAGCCCCTCGCGGGCGGCGATGGAGAGCTGGCCGAGCGACTCGGGCTCGTCCATCTCGCCGTCGCCCAGATAGGCCCAGACGTGCGACTTGGAGGTGTCGGCGATGCCGCGCGCCTCCATGTAGCGGTTCATCCGCGCCTGGTAGATCGCACCGAGCGGGCCGAGGCCCATCGAGACGGTGGGGAACTCCCAGAAGTCCGGCATCGACCGCGGGTGGGGGTAGCTGGACAGCGCGTGTCCGGCCTTCGACTTCTCCTGGCGGAAGCCGTCGAGCTGCGCCTCGCTCAGCCGGTCGAGGAGGAAGGCGCGGGCGTAGATGCCCGGGGACGCGTGTCCCTGGAAGAAGATCTGGTCACCGCCCAGACCGTCGTCCTTGCCCCGGAAGAAGTGGTTGAAGCCCACGTCGTACAGCGAGGCGGAGGAGGCGAAGGTGGCGATGTGGCCGCCGACACCGATCCCGGGACGCTGGGCGCGGGAGACCATCACCGCGGCGTTCCACCGGGTCGCGTTGAGGACCTTGCGCTCGATCTCCTCGTCGCCGGGGAAGAACGGCTCGTCCTTCGTGGCGATCGTGTTGACGTAGTCGGTGCTGCGCATCTCGGGCACGGCCACGCGCTTCTCGCGCGCGCGCTCGATGAGCCTGAGCATCAGGTAGCGCGCCCGCTCACGGCCGCGCTCGTCGACGGCGGCGTCGAGGGAGTCGAGCCATTCCTGGGTCTCTTCAGGATCGAAGTCCGGGACCTGGCTCGGAAGGCCGCCAATGATGATCGGGTTGCGATCGGATCCGGAAGCCACACTGTTCCTTCGCTGTTCGGTGGTGCTCTTCGGGGCCTGGTTGCGGGGAACGTACCCCCGTGGTGGCCGCGTACGCCGCCACCATCGTGTACCGCCAGGGCCTGAACGTCATCTCTACTGTGGGGTAACACGAGGTTCACCGGACGCCGTGTCCGGGCACCAGTACCAGCAGCGCGAGGGCGGCCCTGCCCAAACCGCAACCATACGCCCAACCCGGCCAAGCGTTCCCAAAGCCCGTTCGAATCCGAATGGCGGAGCGAAACGGCATAAGCTGAGGAAGGACGTAAAGGGTCCGGACACCATTTCCGGGCCCGCAGGAGACGGCCGGAAGTTGCGGCGACGTGGCAGGGAACGTCACCGTTTAGGCGGTCTCGGACGCCGGGTACTTGCGCGATTCGCCGAGCCCGTGTGGACTACGGCCAATGCCCCGCGCACGCGCGTGGCTGAAGCATTTTCCGAAACATGATCAGGAGGCAACCCGTGAGCGCGACCGCGGACCACGCGGAGGAACGGACCAACACGGCCGCAAGGCTTGGGTTCGAACCCGGACAGGTGGTCCAGGAGATCGGCTACGACGACGACGTCGAGCAGGAGCTCCGTGAGGGCATTGAGGCCACAATCGGCCAGGAACTCGTCGACGAGGACTACGACGACGTCGCTGACGTCGTCCTGCTCTGGTTCCGCGACGAGGACGGCGACCTTACGGACGCGCTGGTGGATGCCATTGGTCTGATCGAGGACGGTGGGGCGGTCTGGCTGCTGACGCCCAAGACCGGCCGCGACGGATACGTCGAACCGAGCGACATCAACGAGGCTGCCCAGACAGCTGGTCTCGCCCAGACCAAGAGCATCAGCGCGGGCAAGGACTGGACGGGCAGCCGTCTGGTCACTCCCAAGGGGGCCCCGGCCAAGCGCTGAGAGCTCTTTCCACACCCGAAGGCCCCCGACGGCACCACGCCGCCGGGGGCCCTCGTACGTGCACCCCCGCGGGCCTGCCCCGGGTCCGCCGGGGACGCTGCGTAGGGTGGGTGTCACCCGGACGGACCAGGCCGGGGACGTACGACCACTGAGAAGGGACGCGTTTCACATGGCGATCGAGGCCGGCACGAAGGCTCCGGATTTCGAGCTGAAGGACAACCACGGGCGGACCGTGAAGCTCTCCGACTTCCGTGGTGAGAAGAACGTGGTGCTGCTCTTCTACCCCTTCGCCTTCACCGGTGTCTGCACGGGTGAGCTGTGCGCGCTCCGGGACGAGCTCCCCGCGTTCGAGAACGACGACACCCAGCTGCTCGCCGTCTCCAACGACTCGATCCACACCCTGCGCGTCTTCGCCGAGCAGGAGGGCCTCGAGTACCCGCTCGTCTCGGACTTCTGGCCGCACGGCGCCGTCTCGCGGGCGTACGGCGTCTTCGACGAGGACAAGGGCTGCGCGGTGCGCGGCACGTTCATCATCGACAAGGAGGGCGTGGTCCGCTGGACCGTCGTCAACGGCCTGCCGGACGCGCGTGACCTGAACGACTACGTCAAGGCGCTCGACGCGCTCTGATCCGGGGATCCCCGGGACCGGCCCGCGTCGGCCCCGGGGTCCGCGATGTGCGGGATCCGGCGTTTGTGACGTGCCGGATCCGGGGATCTCCTGGCGGCGGGCGGCCAAAAGCCTGTTTTGGCCGGGAACCGGTCACTAGGATCCAATCGTTGATCCGATGCCAACGCACGACGGGGGCGCTGGTGTCTGCCGGCCCTCTCACAACTTTTGGAGGACTCGTGGGAGTCAGCCTCAGCAAGGGCGGAAACGTCTCGCTGACCAAGGCCGCGCCGAACCTGACCGCGGTCATCGTCGGTCTGGGCTGGGATGCCCGTACGACCACCGGCGGTGACTTCGACCTCGACGCCAGCGCACTGCTGACGAACGCCGAGGGCAAGGTCGGCAGCGACGGGAATTTCGTCTTCTTCAACAACCTCAAGAGCCCTGACGGCTCCGTCGAGCACACCGGTGACAACCTCACCGGTGAGGGCGAGGGCGACGACGAGGTCATCAAGGTCAACCTCGCCGGTGTCCCGGGCGACGTCGACAAGATCGTCTTCCCGGTCTCGATCTACGAGGCCGAGAGCCGTCAGCAGAGCTTCGGCCAGGTGCGCAACGCGTACATCCGCGTGGTGAACCAGGCGGACAACAGCGAGCTCGCGCGCTACGACCTCAGCGAGGACGCCTCGACCGAGACCGCCATGGTCTTCGGCGAGCTCTACCGCAACGGCGCCGAGTGGAAGTTCCGTGCCATCGGCCAGGGGTATGCCTCGGGTCTGCGCGGCATCGCGCAGGACTTCGGCGTCAACGTCTGAGCCCGTCCGGAGAAGCCTCCGGACACCGCTCGGGCGAGAACGTCCGAGCCGGTCCGGAGAAGCCTCCGGACACCTCACAGCTCCACCGCGTCCGGCGCCGCACACGTGCGGCGCCGGACGCGCTCGGCAGAGCGCCCCGCGTCCGTCAGGCGCCCCTGCCGGGGGGAAAGACCGTCCATCGACTCGGGGAGGACACACCATGGGCGTCACGCTCGCCAAGGGAGGCAATGTCTCCCTCTCCAAGGCCGCACCCAATCTCACGCAGGTGCTGGTCGGGCTCGGCTGGGACGCACGATCCACGACGGGAGCCGACTTCGACCTCGACGCCAGCGCACTGCTGTGCCAGTCGGGCCGGGTCCTCGGCGACGAGTGGTTCGTGTTCTACAACAACCTCACCAGCCCCGACGGCTCCGTCGAGCACACCGGGGACAACCTCACGGGGGAGGGTGACGGCGACGACGAGTCCGTCATCGTGAACCTCACGCAGGTCCCGGCACACTGCGACAAGATTCTTTTTCCGGTATCGATCCATGATGCCGACAATCGTGGGCAGACATTCGGTCAGGTCAGCAATGCCTTCATCCGCGTGGTGAACCAGGCGGACGGTCAGGAGCTGGCGCGGTACGACCTCACCGAGGACGCGTCGACGGAGACGGCGATGATCTTCGGCGAGCTCTACCGCTACGGCGGGGAGTGGAAATTCCGTGCAGTCGGACAGGGGTACGCGTCAGGGCTTCGGGGCATCGCTCTAGACTTCGGGGTCAACGTTTCGTAAAGCCGCGCACGGCGCGGGGGAGCCCCGTACTCAACCGGGGGAGACCCGTTACTTACACGATGGGGTAGCCAGTGCTTCTGAAAACCTTCGGCTGGTCGTTCGCGGTTACCGCGCTCGGCCTGGTCGCAGCGGTGTTCTACGGGGGGTGGCAGGCATTCGGCGTCGTAGCGATCCTGTCGATCCTGGAGATCTCGCTGTCCTTCGACAACGCGGTGATCAACGCCGGAATCCTGAAGAAGATGAGTGCCTTCTGGCAGAAGATCTTCCTCACCGTCGGTGTGCTCATCGCGGTCTTCGGTATGCGGCTGGTGTTCCCCGTCGTGATCGTGGCCATCAGCGCCCAGCTGGGGCCGATCGAAGCGATCGACCTCTCGTTCAACGACCCTGAGCGGTACAAGGAACTGGTGACGGACGCCCATCCGTCGATCGCCGCTTTCGGTGGCATGTTCCTGCTCATGATCTTCCTCGACTTCATCTTCGAGGACCGTGACATCCAGTGGCTGCGCTGGATCGAGCGCCCGCTCGCCAAGCTCGGCAAGGTCGACATGCTGTCGGTCTGCGTCGCGCTGATCGTCCTCCTGGTCGCGGCCATGACGGTCGCCACCCAGGCGCACCAGCACGGTGGCGGTCACGCCGACAAGGCGTCGACCGTGATGCTCTCCGGCATCGCCGGCCTGATCACCTACCTCGTGGTCGGCGGTCTCTCCGGATTCTTCGAGAACAAGCTCGAAGAGGAGGAGGAGCGCGAGCAGGAGGCCGAGGAAGAGGCCAGGAAGTCCGGCAAGTCCCCCTCCGCGGTGGTTCTGGCGGGCAAGGCCGCGTTCTTCATGTTCCTCTACCTTGAGGTCCTCGACGCGTCCTTCTCGTTCGACGGTGTCATCGGCGCCTTCGCCATCACCAACGAGATCGTGCTGATGGCGCTCGGCCTCGGTATCGGCGCCATGTACGTCCGTTCGCTCACGGTCTACCTGGTCCGTCAGGGCACGCTGGACGACTACGTCTACCTCGAGCACGGCGCGCACTACGCGATCGGCGCCCTGTCGGTGATCCTGCTCGTCACCATCCAGTACGAGATCAACGAGATCATCACCGGTCTCGTCGGCGTCGTCCTGATCGGCTGGTCCTTCTGGTCGTCGGTGCGGCGCAACAAGGCGCTCGAGGCGTCCGGCGGCGACGGCGGCGGCTCGGATTCCAAGGCGGAGGTCTCCTCCGGGGTGTGACCCGGTAGGGATTGAGGAACGCTCTCTCTGCGGGGCGGCCCACGTCGGCGTTCCCGGGTGACACCCGGGCCCGGCCCGGTGGCCGCCCCGCAGTGGCGTGCGGGGTGTGTGGGGCCGTAGGCGGCGGGTCGGCGGTACTTACCGATACATGTGGGGGTTGGGATGGCCTTCTGGGACGGCCTGTTTCCGCGGCGGGCGTCGCAGTTCGAGTCGGGTAACTCCGCGACGAACTCGATCGTGCTCTCCAGGCGCAACGCCACGGTCTCGCTGAACAAGCAGGGCGCGCTGTCGGGCAACCTGCGCGTCAACCTGTCGTGGCGGATGCGTACGTCGGACATCGGCGGCCGGTCGCGGCAGAGCGGCCGGCTGCTGCGTCCGCTGAAGCTCTTCCAGCCCGAGGTCGTCCAGGCGCACACCCAGGGCATGGTCAACGTCGACCTGGACCTGGGCTGCATGTACGAGCTGGCGGACGGGACCAAGGGCGTGGTGCAGCCGCTGGGCAACCTCATCGGCGACCTGAACGCGGCCCCCTACGTCAGGCTCAGCGGGGACGACCGGTTCGGGGCGCCCTCGGGCGAGACCGTCTACGTGAACCTCGACAAGCGCGACGAGATCAAGCGCCTGCTGTTCTTCGTATACATCTACGACCAGACCCCGGCCTTCGACCGGACGCACGCCAAGGTGACGCTCTACCCGGGCAACGGCCCGCGCATCGAGATCGAGCTGGACGAACGGGCCCCGCAGGCCCGCTCGTGCGCGGTGTTCACGGTGGACAACGTCAAGGGCGAGCTGATCGTGCGGCGCGAGGTGAAGTTCGTGTACGGCTTCCAGTCGGAGCTGGACCGGATGTACGGCTTCGGCATGCAGTGGGGACGCGGCTACAAGACGCGGGCCTGAGTGCGTGCCGTGAAGGGTGACCGCGCCACCGGTTCACGGGCGGAGGAACTGCGGGCCCTGCGGGGGGAGCACGAAATTCGGGTCGGCGGCGGGCGCCGCCGCGGCAGCGGGTTGCGGGTAGCCGTACGCGGGCTGGGCCGCGGCGGGCTGGGGGTAGCCGTACGCGGGCTGCGGCGGCGAGGTGGGCTGCGGGTAGCCGTAGGCCGGCTGGGGCGCCGCAGACGGCTGCGGGTAGCCGTAGGCGGGCTGCTGGACCGTCGCCTGGGAGTCGGGCGCGGGCTGCTGGTGCTGCACCGTGGACCGGGGACCGGGCGGGGGGTGCTGGACCGTGGCCTGGGGGTCGGGCACAGCCGCAGGGCCGGGCTCGGACGCCGCCTCGGCCTCGTCCACCGAGATGCCGAAGGCGGTGGCCAGCCCGACGAGGCCCGTCGGGTAGCCCTGCGCCACGGCCCGGAACTTCCAGCCGTCACCACGCCGGTACAGCTCGCCGCAGATGACGGCGGTCTCCTCACCGGTCTCCGCCCGCACGTCGAAGACGGCGAGCGGCTCTCCCTCGGCGGACGCCGCGTCGTACAGCGATATCCGCAGGTCCGTCACCCGCTCGAACGCCGCCTCGTCGCAGGACGCGGCGATGACGACCTGGTCCACGGAGGGGTCGAGCGCGGAGAGGTCCGCCTCGATCGTGTCCGTGAGCCCCTCGGGGGCGCTGCGCTTGGGCAGGCGCCGGACGAGGCCCGAAGGATGCCGGGGCTGGTTGTAGAAGACGAAGTCCTCGTCGGAACGCACCCGTCCGTCGGGGCCGATCAACAGGGCGGAGGCGTCCACGTCCGGGACACCGGCCCCCGGGGTCCAGCGCAGCACGGCCCGTACGGCCGTGGCGTCGAGAGGGACGTTCGAGCCCTTCAGCATCGCGTGCGTCATGGCGGTCATCCTGCCTGCTGGGTGGGTGTCCGGACAACGCGGGGGTACGAACCAGTAGGCCAGGCGCGGTTCGCGAGGGGCACGCAGGCGCGCCGCAGGGGGTGTGAGATACGCCGGGGACACCCGAAGTTCATATGGCCGGGGAACCAGCGGCACCCGTCCGAACGTACTATTACCGGCCATACGTTTGTCCGGTCTCTATGGCAGTACGGGGGAATCACATGCGTCATTTCGGGCACATCTCGCCCGCTGTCCGGGAGGGCCTGTTCTTCAGGGAGCCGTGCGAATTCGACGCCGGTTCCTCCTCCCGCATGCTGTCCGCGGCCCTGGGCGCCACGCTCTACAGCCCCGCGACCCGGCCCAGACTGGCCGACGACGTGATCAAGCAGGCGGGCCAGGGAGTCGTCTCCATGGTGCTCTGCCTGGAGGATTCCATCGACGACGCCGAAGTGGTCGGCGCCGAGGCCAACCTGGTCCAGCAGTTCGCCGACCTCGAGAAGCGGGCCGCCGACGTGCCGCTCCTCTTCATCAGGGTCCGTGAACCGGAGCAGATCTCCGACCTCGCGCGGCGGCTCGGGAGCTCCGTCCGATTGTTGTCCGGATTCGTACTACCGAAATTCACGGAAGAGCGGGGCGAGCTCTTCCTGGAGGCCCTCACCGCGGCCGAGGCGGACAGCGGCCACCGGCTGTTCGCGATGCCCGTCCTCGAATCACCCGAACTGCTCCACCTGGAGAGCAGGGACGACACCCTCCGGGGAATCGCCCGCACCGTCGACAAGTACCGGGAGCGGATCCTGGCGCTGCGGCTCGGCGTCACCGACTTCTGCTCCGCCTACGGTCTGCGACGGGCCCCCGACATGACGGCGTACGACGTCCAGATCGTCGGCGCCGTCATCGGTGACGTCGTCAACGTGCTCGGCCGCGCCGACGGCACCGGCTTCACCATCACCGGGCCCGTGTGGGAGTACTTCCGTCTGCAGGAGCGGATGTTCAAGCCCCAGCTGCGCCGCAGCCCCTTCATGGGGCAGGCCGAGGAGCTGCGCACCGCCCTCATCGAGCACGACCTGGACGGACTGCTGCGCGAGATCCAGCTCGACCGGGCCAACGGGCTGCTCGGCAAGACCTGCATCCACCCGTCCCACGTCCTGCCCGTGCACGCGCTGTCGGTCGTCAGCCACGAGGAGTACAGCGACGCGCAGGACATCCTGCGGCCCGAGCGGGGCGGCGGCGGGGTGCTGCGCTCCGCGTACACGAACAAGATGAACGAAGTGAAGCCGCACCGCGCCTGGGCGGAGCGGACCCTGCAGCGGGCGGAGGTCTTCGGCGTGGCACGCGAGGACGTCGGTTTCGTGGAGCTCCTGGCCGCCGGCGTGGCGGACTGAGGCGCGGGCATGGGTGGGCACGGGCGGGAACACCCGCACATACGGGAAGAAGAGGCAGTGGACGTGGCGGACGTGGTGGACGTGGTGGACGCGGAGTGGTCGGGCGACTGGGTCGCGGGGCGCCTCGGGGTCGAACTCGTCGGCGACGGGGAACTCCGGGAGCTGCTGGGCCTCGCCCTGCGCCGCAACCCGAAGCGCGCCCATCTGCTCGTGTCGAACGTCCTGGGCAAGCACGTGCCGCAGCGGCCGTCCGTCGTCCACGGTGTGGGCTACGAGCTCGGCGAACGGGTGCGGGACCTGCTGGGCGAGGCGGAGGCCCGCCGCGCCGTCGTCCTCGGGTACGCGGAGACGGCGACGGGCCTCGGCCACGCCGTCGCGGACGGACTCGGGGTGGCCCCGTACCTCCACTCGACCCGCCGCCTGGTGGACGGCGTCGCCCAGGCGGGCGGCTTCGAGGAGGCGCACTCGCACGCCACCTCCCACCTGCTGCTCCCCGAGGACCCGGACCTGCTGGCCGCAGGCGCGGAGGGATCACCGCTGGTCCTGGTCGACGACGAGTTCTCCACCGGCAACACGGTCCTCAACACCATCCGCGCCCTCCACGCGCGCTACCCCCGTGACCGGTACGTCATCGTCGCCCTGGTGGACATGCGGTCCGAGGCGGACCAGGGACGGCTCGCCGAGTTCGCCGAGGAGATCGGCGCCCGTGTCGACCTGATCGCCCGGGCCCGTGGCACCGTGCGCCTGCCCGAAGGAGTCCTGGAGAAGGGCCTGAGCCTGGTGGCCGCGCACGACGCCGGCCATGCCGCGCCGGTGCCCCCCGCGCCCCGGTCCGCCCCCGCCCGTGTCGCCCTCGACTGGCCGGCCGGCGTCCCCGACGGAGGCCGCCACGGCTTCACCCCCGTCCACCGCGCCGCTCTGGAAGCCGCCCTCCCGGCCATGGCCGGCCGCCTCGCCGACGCCCTGGGCGACGCCCGCAGGGTGCTCGTCCTCGGCTTCGAGGAGCTGATGTACGCGCCTCTGCGGCTCGCCACCGCCCTGGAGGACGCCACCGCGGCCGAGGTCCGCTACTCCACCACCACCCGCTCGCCGGTGCTCGCCGTCGACGACCCCGGCTACGCGATACGCAGCCGCATCGTCTTCCCCGCCCACGACGACCCCTCCGACGGGCCGGGCGACCGGTACGCCTACAACGTCGCGGGCGCGGGCTTCGACGCCGTGGTCGCCGTCGTCGACTCCGCCGGTGACACCCCGGCGCTGCACGCCCCCGACGGGCTGCTGGCCCGCCTCGCCGGACACACCGGCCAGGTGCTGCTCGCGGTCGTCCCCTCGTACGTCCCGCCGACGACCACCGAACGGGCCTCCGCCAAGGCCTCCGACAGGCAGGAAGCCGCCACCATGCTGCCCGAACCCCTCCGGGGCCCCGCCTTCTCCTCCTACGCGGCGGAGGACGTCGGCTGGCTGCTCCAGGACCTCTCGGACACGGCCCTGGAGGCCCCCACCGAGGAGCGCGAGGAAGCCATCCAGAGCGGCGGCGCGCACTACGCCGAATCGCTGCCCGTCGAATACCAGCCCAGCCCGCAGTACCAGGAGCTGTTCAAGGCGGCCCTCGACGACTCGGCGGCCCGGATCGCCCGTGCCGTGGGCACCGTCACCGAGACCGTCCTCGCCGAACGGGGCCCGCGCCCCGTCCTGGTCTCCCTGGCCCGGGCCGGCACCCCCGTCGGGGTCCTCATGCGCCGATGGGCCCAGCACCGGCACGGCGTCGACCTGCCGCACTACGCGGTCTCCATCGTCCGGGGCCGCGGCATCGACGCCAACGCCCTGCGCTGGCTGGCCGCCCACCACGACCCGGCGGACGTCGTCTTCGTCGACGGCTGGACCGGGAAGGGCGCCATCACCCGCGAACTCGCCGCCGCGCTGGAGGACTTCGAGGGCTTCGACCCGGAGATCGCCGTACTGGCCGACCCGGGTGGCTGCGTACGGACGTACGGGACCCGGGAGGACTTCCTCATCCCGTCCGCCTGCCTCAACTCCACGGTGTCCGGGCTGATCTCGCGTACGGTCCTCCGTTCCGACCTGGTCGGCCCGCACGACTTCCACGGCGCGAAGTTCTACCGCGAACTGGCCGGCACCGATGTCTCCGGTCTGTTCCTCGACACCGTCGCCGCTCGTTTCGACGAGGTGGCGGACGCCGTGGACGCCGAGGCGAAGGAACTGCTCGCCGCGGACCGCGCCCCCACCTGGGAGGGCTGGGCCGCCGTCGAGCGCATCAGCGAGGAGTACGGCATCCACGACGTGAACCTGGTCAAGCCCGGCGTCGGCGAGACGACCCGGGTGCTGCTGCGCCGCGTTCCCTGGAAGATCCTGGCCAAGCGGGGGGCGGGCGCCGACCTCGACCACGTACGCCTGCTCGCCGAACAGCGCGGCGTGCCGGTCGAGGAGGTCGGAGACCTCCCGTACACCTGCGTCGGACTGATCCACCCCAAGTACACCCGGGGCGCCACCGGCGCGGACGGCACGGCGGTGACGGCGAAGTGAGCGGGACCGTGGACGTGCCCGGGAACGCCCTGCCGGACGGTGCCGTGGACGCACCCGTGACACTGGTCGCCAGCGACCTCGACCGCACCCTCATCTACTCGGCGGCCTCCCTCCAGCTGACCATGCCCGACGAGCAGGCACCGCGCCTGCTCTGCGTGGAGGTCTACGGCGGGGCGCCCCTCTGCTACATGACGGAGACCGCCGCCGCACTCCTCGACGAACTGGCCCGCACCACGGTGTTCGTCCCGACCACGACCCGGACCCGGGAGCAGTACGGCCGCATCCACCTGCCCGGCCCGGCCCCCCACTACGCCATCTGCGCGAACGGCGGACACATCCTGGTCGACGGTGTCTCCGACCCGGACTGGCAGGCGCGGGTGGCCGGCCGGATCGCCGACGAATGCGCCACCCTCGCCGAGGTCCGCGCCCATCTCCAGGCCGTCGGAGACTCCTCCTGGCTGCTCAAGGAGCGGGTCGCCGAGGACCTCTTCGCCTACCTCGTCGTCGACCGGGGCGCCCTCCCCGAGGGCTGGGTGAAGGAGCTGTCCGCCTGGGCCGACCCCCGGGGCTGGACCGTCTCCCTCCAGGGCCGGAAGATCTACGCCGTACCCAAGCCGCTCACCAAGAGCGCGGCCATGCGCGAGGTGGCCCGCCGCTGCGGCGCCACGCTGACGCTCGCCGCCGGTGACTCCCTCCTGGACGCCGACCTGCTGCTCGCCGCCCACCAGGCGTGGCGCCCGGGCCACGGCGAGCTGGCCGACTGCGGCTGGGGCGCGCCCAACACCGAGGTGCTCAGGGAGCAGGGCGGTGCCGCCGGCGAGGAGATCCTGCGCCGCTTCCTGCGCGCCGCGGAACCGCGGGTGGCGGGTCGCCGGACACGCGCGAACAACTCCGAGCACACCTGATCGAACTCTGGCAGTGTGGGCGGCCCGAAAGCAGCGGTGCACGCCCGCACGACCAGGGGAGACGCGTATGACCAGAGGCAACACCACCAAGATCACCGATGAGCTCTACGCGTACACGCTGGCGCACAACCCGCCGCTGGACGACGTGCAGCGCGAGCTCGTGGAGACCACCTACGCCGAACTCCCCGGGCACGCGGGCATGCAGTCCGCGCAGGAGCAGGGGCCGCTGCTCGCCTTCCTGGTCCGGCTGACGGGGGCCCGGCACGTCGTGGAGGTCGGCACCTTCACCGGCTTCTCCGCCCTGTCGATGGCCCAGGCACTACCCGCGGACGGGGTGCTGATCGCCTGCGACATCTCCGAGGAGTGGACGGCGTACGGCCGGGAGGCATGGAAGAAGGCGGGCGTCGCCGACCGGATCGACCTGCGGATCGCACCGGCGCTCGACACCCTGCGCGCGATGCCGGCCGAGCCGCACATCGACATGGCCTACCTGGACGCGGACAAGGACAGCTACATCGCGTACTGGGAGGAGCTCGTCCCGCGGATGCGTCCCGGCGGGCTCGTCGTCACCGACAACGTGCTCTTCCACGGCGGCGTCACGGATCCGCTGGCCACCGGGGGCGCGGCGGCCATCCGGGGGTTCAACGACCATGTGGCCGCCGACCCCCGGATGGACAGCGTGCTGCTGACGGTGTCGGACGGGCTCACGCTCTCGCGACGGAAGCAGTGACGGGGCGGGCACGACGGGGCTGAGTGACCGGCTGGGCGGGGCTGAGTCACCGGCCGGGCGGGGCGCCCGGCCGGCTCCACGTCATGGTTTCGACGGCGTGATCCCGGCCGCCGCGTCGACCGTGTCAGCCGCAGCAACCGCCACCGCAGCAGCCGCCGCCTCCGCCCCCGGCCGACGACGGGGCGGGAACGGCGGAGGAGGACGAGCCCGAGCCACCCACGGCCACGGTGGAGAGCAGCTTCACGGTGTCCTCGTGCCCGGCGGGGCAGGAGGCGGGGTCGGATGACTCGGCCATGGGGCGGCTGAGCTCGAACGTCTCGCCGCAGGGGCGGCAGCGGTACTCGTAACGGGGCATGGCCCCAGATTAGAGCCTCTTCGCCTGCGTGACCTCGGGCATCGGAGCACGTTCGCGGCGCTCCTCCCTCGCGACCTGCTCGGGATGGCGGGCCCGCCAGTACGGATTGTCGTGGGGCAGGCCGCCGCTGACCCGCCCGTACATGCCGAACATCATCAGCAACAGCCCGGCGATGAAGCTGAACAGCACGTTCTGCATCTCGAAGGCCAGGAAGTTCATGCCGGTGTCCAGCAGGGCCAGGTTCACGAAGCCGCTGAGGATGAAGGCGATGCCCAGGACCATGTTCAGGGTCGAGGCGAAGTTGCCTCCGACGACCATGCCGACGAAGAGCAACAGCCCGACGCAGATGGACAGGATGCTCAGCGCGCCGTTGGTGTTGAGGCCCCCCACCGTGTCGCCGCCGGTGTCGAAGAAGCCGATACGGTCGATGAGCCCGAGGATGCCGAAGGCGAGGAGCAGCAGCCCCATCAGGCCCGCCCCCACCCGGTAGACCTTGCTGAGGCGGTGGTCGACGGGCAGGTGTTCGTCGAGGGGAGCGCTCTTGCGACGGGCGGGCTTGCGACGCCGGCCGGTGGGATGCAGGACGTGTGTGGCCATGACGGCCTCCTTCGGCCGCGGGCGGCCAGGGACGCGTCAGCGGAAGCCGCTGCGTACTACCAGGATCGGCCCGTCGACCCTTGGGGACAACTCAGCCCTTCTCGGCCGGCCCGGGGTCCTGCCACTCCGGCTCGGGCGGGGCCCGCTCAGGCGCCGCCGCCCAGCTCCTCGCGGATCGCGGAGACCACCCGGTTCACCGCCTGCCGGACGTCCTCGGTCTCGGTGAGGAAGTGCCAGTAGTCCGGGTGGCGCCCGTCGAGGGCGACGATCCCCCGGTCAAGCCGGGCCACGGCGTCGTCCAGAGGGCGGGCATGGCGCGGATCGGGCGTGTTGCGCCCGGCCATGGCGAGGCGCTGGGCGTCCCGGATCGCGAACCGGGTGCGGTCGATCTCCGCCTGCGGATTCTTCGCCACGGTGTCCAGCCGCCGCAGCCGGTCCCCTGCGGCGGACACCGCCTCATCGGTCGTGTTGAGCAGCGCCCGGACCGTACTCAGCCGCGAGGTCGCGTCGGGCCAGCGCTGCTCGGACCGTGCCTCGGCCGCCTCCGCCAGCTTCGCCTCCGCCTGCCGGACGTTCACCGCGGCCTGCTCGGGAACCGGCTGCAGGTCCTGCCAGCAGGCAGCGGAGAACCGCCGTCGGAGCTCGCTGAGCACCGGCTCGACCTGCCCGGCGCGCGTCGTCAGCGCCTGGGCCCGCGTGCGCAGCGACACCAGCCTGCGGTCGATCTCGGCGGCCCGCTCGGGAAGCCGGTCCGCCTCCGCCCGCACCGCCTCGGCGTCGCGCAGCACCTGATCCGCGCGCTGCAACGTCTCAGCCACGCCGTGCCGCCCCGCGCCCTGGTTGAGCTTGGTCAGCTCGGGGGCGAGAGCCGCGAGGCGCGCCGCGAGATCATCCGCCCGGAGCCCGGAGGCGCGCACCGCGTCGAGCGCGTTGCTCGCGGCGAGCAGCGCCTGACGGGCCCGCTCCACGGCGGGGGCGAGCCGCGCGAGCTGTGTCTCCGCGCTGCTGAGGAGCGACCCCAGCCCCTGGGCGAACCGGTCGAGCTCCCCCTTCACCTGGACGAGCTCGTCCTTGGCCCGGGTCAGCTGGGTCCGCGCACCGGCCGCCACCGAGGGCTCCAGGTCGTCACGGTCGAGGTCGTGGGCGTCGACCGCGGTGATGTACGTGTGGCTGACCTCGTCGATCCGCCGGCCCAGCGCCGCGAAGTCCTCCGCCACCTTGCGGGCGCGGGGAGAACTGTCCACGGCGGTGATGGTCTCGATCGAGATCTGCAGATCACGCTGAGCGGTGTCCAGCTCGTAGAAGGCCTCGGCCGCCGCGTCCTTCGCAGCCTGCGCGTCGGCCCGCTGATTCTCCCCCCGGCCCCCGAACCAGCGGCGCGTGCCTCCGCCCGCGACGGCACCCGGCAGCACCGAGACGATCAGCGGGACCGGCAGCAGCATCAGCACCAGGACGTCCCTGACGGCGGAACCAACACTCGCTTTCGCCTGCGGCCGCGTGTGTGTCGCCGTCACATCCCTCTCCCGTGCCGATTCGCCCTGCCGGGTTCATTCTCCCACCAGTAAGGACGAACGCACGGGCCGGTTAGTTCGCACTTCGGACAGTGACTTCACCGTTGTCGCTGCGCGCCTTCACGACGTGCCCGCTGGTGTCGCTGCGGGGCACGTCGACGGAGACCTCACCGTTGTCGGCCTGCGCGGACACCGCGTACGCGCTCTTCCCGGCGGGCAGATCGATGGAGATGCTGCCGTTGTCACTGACGGTGTCCACCAGATCCGGGACCCGGGTGAATCCGAGCTGGACCGACCCGTTGTCCGAGCGTGCGACCACGGAGCTCCCCGAGATCCGCTGGGCCTCGACGGAGCCGTTGTCGCTGTTCAGCTCCAGCGGCCCGGAGACGTCACGCACGTCGACACCCCCGTTGTCGGCGGAGATCTTGAGCGGAGTGGTGAAGCCGGTCGCGGAGACCTTCCCGTTGTCCCCTTCGACGGTCAGCGCCAGCCCGCGGGGCACCTTCACCTCGTGGTGCGCTTCACAGTTGCTGATCATCGCCCGGCACTTCACCTCGAGCCGCAGCGTGTCCCCCTCGAGCTTCCACACGGGGTCCGGCCCACTGCCCAGCACGACCCACCCGTCGACCCGGCGGGTCACCTCGATCTGCTCCACGTCGGCAGGCACCAGGCTGAGGGTCGAGTTCTCGGCGTCGATGCTGAGCGCCTTCCCACTGAAGGCGAACGACTTGTGCTCGGCGGGCGCGTCCTCCGCATCAGCACTGCCACAGCCGCTGAGCGCGGCCACGAGGAGCACGGTCCCGGCGGTGGCCACGAGGGTGGTGTTGGTGCGTCGGGTACGTCGGGTGCGTCGTGTGCGGATGGTCATGATGCGAGTCCCCCTGAGAGCGCTGCCGATGTGGCTCCACCGTATGTACGCGCCCACCCCCGGAACGATCCGGACGGCTACCGTCTCCGGGGTGGGGATATCCCCCGTATCCTCCGGGGCCCGGGGGAGCGTCGGGGCGGGCCCGACCGGATTGCCGCGGGAGGCCGTGGGCCATGTAACCTGTTGCCTCATCCACGGGTGCGTAGCTCAGGGGTAGAGCGCTGCTCTTACAAAGCAGATGTCGGCGGTTCGAAACCGTCCGCGCCCACCAGTCGACGAAGGCCCAGGTCACCGGTACAGAACCGGGGAGCCTGGGCCTTGTTCGTTCCGCAGCCGCGGAGGCTGGGGAGAGGCGTCGTGCCAGTTACGTGCCAGATGCTTCGTCGAACCCTGCCGGCCGGACCTTCCGGATCTGCTCGTCGACGTGCGCCGCGATGGTGTGGTCACGGCCGTTCACCAGGTGCTGATAAATCAGCGCGGCACGCACCGAAGAGTGCCCCATCCGCTGCATCAGCTCACGGGTGGTCGCGCCGCCGGTTGCGGCGAGGGTGTTCCCGGTGTGGCGCAGATCGTGGAAGTGGACGTCTCCCAGACCGGTCGTCTCCAGGGCCCGGAGCCACAGGCGGCGGAAGTTGTTCCGGCGAAGCTGTCCGCCTCTCGCTCCCGTGAAGACCAGCCCGGTGCGGCCCGGCTCGGCGTAGGCCGCGAGGTGAGCAGCCAGGCTCTCCGTCAGCGAGGCCGGGAAGGCGACGGTCCGCACACCTGCAGCACTCTTGGGTGCCTTGACCAGGATGCCGTCCGTGCGAGTCTCGGCCAGGGCACGTCGTACGGCGACGGTCCGCCGCTCAAGGTCGACGTCATGGCGCTGGAGCGCAGCGAGCTCCCCGAAGCGGAGGCCGGTGAAGGCTGCCAAGAGGATGAACACCCGGAAGCGCGCCGACACGGCGTCGGCGAGCTGGAAGACCTCGGTGACATCGAGAAACGGCCGCTCGGCTGTCTTGGCCGCCCCAGCGCCCTTGATGCGGCAGGGGTTGCGCTGGATCACCTCGTCGTCGACCGCAGTGTTCATGATGGCGCGGAGGATCTGATACGCCTTGGCTACCGTCGGCTCACCGACACCGGACTCCAGGAGGCCGGCACGCCAGCGACGGATCTTGTCGAAGCCCGGAGTTCTGGCAGGCGGACTCCATCCGGAAGTGGGTGACGGCGGCTTCCTCGCAAGGATAGTGCGACCGACTCCCCTCTCTCCCTGGCTAGTTGGCTTAGCTTCCGTTCTTGATGCAGAATCCCGTTCACCAGGGCACGCCGCAGCATCGGCTGCACTACTGCGTGCCCAGTAGATCGGGGGACACTGTGCCAGGGGGACCACTTCCGATTCCGCCTGACCTCAAACTGGCACCTGGCAAGAGCGGACTTGTGAGGAAGTTGCGCCGCGTCAGGCGGTCGAGAAAGGCGCTCAAGGGTCTGACTCAGTGGGTGATCGACTGGGGCGTGCCGCTCGCCTTCGGCGCGACGCTTCTCTTCATGTACGCAGCTAGTGCGACATCAGCCAAAGCGGTCTACAGAGCCTTCACGCTGATTGACCCGCCTAACCGCCTTGCGCTTTGGCTACCGTCCATCCTCGGCTGGCTGCTCGTGCCGGCAATTATCGGCGGCGTTGCTGGCCATGTCATTGCGCAGCGCATCAGCAGTGTTAAGGCCATCTCCACCGAGAGGCTGTTCCGTCGACGCACCTGGGGGCAGCGGCTCAAGCCACCCGGCCGCATTCCTGACCTGCTCGGATATTTTCACGGCACCTACGCGCAGCAGAACTTCGTTGATGCCTGGGTGCGGGTAGCCCATCGGAACGACTGGAGCCGAGCACAAGATCACTGGGAGGTTTTCATACGTGATGTCCTCTCCACTCAGCAGTTTGCTCACCTGGACCGACACGAATGCCTGAAGCAGGCCAAAGACACGGCACACCTAGCATTGGTGATCACCGCCCAGATGGGTATTTGCATCGTGTGTGAGCGGAGGCGCTAGGCGTGCGGGCAGAAGACGCAGTTGAGATCGTGAGGGCGTCTCTCGCTCTCGCCTTCCCTGGTGCCTCAGCCGAAGGTCTGTCAAGGGCGGCGGAACTTGTGGTTCGGTGGGGAGCGGAAGGTGTTGCGGAGCACCTTGACCAAGCCCTGACGCGAAGAATGTTGTTGGATCTGCTTGTTGTCTCAGGTGCACCGGCCCCGGAGCTGGCAGACCGGCAGTCACTTCCCAACGGGCCTACTGCTTGGTGGAGGACTTGGTCGAGACCAGAAGAAGGTCCGGAACTGCCGTTCCGGCCTCCTGGGTCCGAGCCGCCACCCGACCCTGATCATCCATTGGGGGAGCCTCGACGACGGCGTGAGCCACCCTTCTGACCTTGCACCGCTAGGAGGTGAAGGGGAAACAGCCTCAGACGTGACTGCACTTCTTGACGGCAACGTCTCACAGGAGTGCAGTCATAGACGTTCACGCGAGGCGCGTCTGGGGCTGCCTTCTGAAGTGGTCTCCACGTGCGCCTCGTGCCCGGACGAACTTGCAAGGCAGATGTCGGCCATTCGAAACCGTCCGTGCCCACCGTGGAAAATAGCACCCTTCTGTCGGCCGGCGTCCTCTCCCTGCGGTTTCGCCCGGCATCAACCCCATGGGGGCACCATGGGAGGAGCGGCCGCGCGAGACACTATCTGCACATGTTCGAGCAGATACGGCAGACCGTGGTGTACGGGGCCGGCGCGGGCCTGGTCGTGACGGCGATGGACGTACTCACCTGACCGGGCCTCGGCTGGTGCCAGCAGTGCCAGGACATCCAGCGTCTGACCTGGTGTTCGTCCAGCCTGCCTGGCCCTTGGAGGCATGGAAGGTCTCCTCGACCATCCATCTTCGCCCGGCCACCCGCAGCAGCGTGCCCGGCGGAATCGGGGCGGCTGAGTAGCGGCGATTTAAGGCGAGTGCGCCGTTGTTGCGGTTACAGCGAACGATCGGACGGTGGTGACCGACCGGACTGGTCGTCGGCAACGTCGGCCAGAGCCGGGTTGTAGGAGCGGTGCCCGTGGGCGCCGATGCCTGCGGAGAGCTTCTGACAGGCTCCTCTCGGCTGTTTCCTGGCCAGTACGTCGGCCCGCAACCTATCTGTCTGGGTCACGAGTTGGTGAACACGGGTGACCGCGAGGACGTGGCCGGCTGCGGATTGCCTCCGCCCACCAGGCGTCGTGCCACATACGTCGCCGGCTCTGCTGCCGCAGGCGCGCGCCCACGACTGGATAGGTCCGGCAGGAGGCGAACTGCGGGCCGACAGCTGCCTGTGGCTGCCTGTCGGGCGAAGTCACCCGAATGGCGTACGCCGGGTGGCGGCGAGTCGGCTGCGATCCGACGTTGGACGAGGGGATTCACCCATCCGGCCGAACGTTGAGAGGCGCACCATGGCCCAACTTGTACGCAGGAACCAGGCCCTGCTGTCCGAGGACCAGAAGCGGCTGTTTGTCACAGCGGTGTGGAACGTAAAGTCCCGAGGTGACTACGACCAGTTCATCAAGGCACACACGGAAGGTGCGAACTTCTACCACCACGTCCCCACCTTCCTGCCCTGGCACCGGGAGTTCGTCCGGATCTTCGAGGCGGCACTGCCGACCGCGCCTGGCCAGGAGACGCTCACCATCCCGTACTGGGACTGGACGGGCAACGGAGATCCCTGGGCCGACTACTTCATGGGCGGCAACGGCAGGGAGAGCGACGACCGGGTGATGACCGGCCCGTTCGCCGTCAGTAACGGCTGGTCCTGCATCGATCCCACTCGGGAGATTCCTTCGTTCCTCAGAAGGCAGTTCGGTGCCGACATGGACCACCTGCCGACAGCAGATGATGTGACCGGCTGCCTCGCGATGACGCCGTACGACAGTGCGCCGTGGGAGGGGGTGAGCGAAAGCTTCCGTAAATCCTTGGAAGGCGTGATAACGCCGGACATCCACAACAGGGTCCATCGGTGGATCGGAGGCAACATGGAACTCACCAGTTCGCCCAACGACCCTGTGTTCTGGCTGCATCACTGCAACATCGATCGGCTCTGGGTCAAGTGGCAGCAGCAGCACCCGAACGAGGTGTACCTCCCGCAGAGCGGCGGCCCGCAGGGGCAGAACGTCAACGACCTGATGCCCCCGTGGTCGAACGTGCGGGTGAGTGCGGTGCTCGACCACCGTCGCCTGGGCTACGTCTACGACACCGAGAACCCCACGGCCCAGGGCGATCACATGCACCCCGGGGACACCCTGCGCAGCGGTGACTCGATCAGCGCGGGGGGCGGCCGGTACCGGCTCGTCTACGAGACCGACGGGAACCTGGTCCTGTATCAGGACGGCGAACGTACCCCGCGGTGGTCGTCCCGGACACAGCGCAGGTCGCCCGGAATGTGCGTCATGCAGATGAACGGCGATCTCACCATCGACGACGCCGACGGGCAGCGGGTGTGGAACCTGGGCATCGACGGGCGCGGCAACCGTCTTCGGCTGACGGGGGACGGAGCTTTGGAGGTCACCGGCTTGTCCGGGGCGATCGCCTGGCGGTCCTCCCGTGATGTGATGGTCTGACGGGACCAGCGACAGCGGGAGACGAGCCCCCGTCGCTTCGCCGCGGCGGGGGCCTCTGTCGCCCCCTCCACTCGGCGTCCGTCTTGCTGGTCCGCAGCACAAGACGGTCGGAGCAGTCGCGGCCCGGGGCATCAAGGTCGTTCGTGCGGTGGCGTCGGGGTGTGAGGTGACGAGGCCGGCAAGAGGATCTCCTGGATCGTGGGGACCCTGATGTGGTCACCCTCCACCGCCTTGGACGGGTGGCTGAGGCGCACTCGCTCCCGGCTGCGGCGCGGCGTGACCGGTCAGACGCGTTCGAGCGGCCGGTGCGGTCCCTGCGGAAGTTCGATCCCGATGGTGTCCTGGGGGCGGACCGGGCCGCCGTGGCGGACCACGGCCATGATGCCGGACTTGAACGTGAAGTTTCCTGAGGCCGGATCGATGGTGAAGACCTCTCCGAGCAGGCCCTGGCGGAAGTCGTTGATCTTCGCGCACGGGTTGCGCAGGCCCGTCACCTCCACCACCGCCTGCTCGCCGAGGTGCAGCAGGGTGCCGGTGGGGAGCCCGAGCAGGTCGATGTCCCGGGTGGTGATGTTCTCCCCGAGTTGGCCCGCGGCGACGGCGTAGCCCTTGAGGGCGAGTTCGTCGAAGAGCTCCTCGTGCATCAGGTGGACCTGACGCAGGTTGGGCAGGTCCGGCTCGTAGGTCATGCGGAACTGGTGGCGGATCGTCTCGCCCGCGTGGACGTCCCCTTCGACACCCAGTCCGGCGAGCAGCGTCACGGACTCGCGGTTGGGCTTGCTGAACGAGTACGTCGCGTTGCCGCTCACCGCTGTGACCCGGCCTGTCATGTCCCACCCCGCCTGTTGGTCCCCGTACGTCGCGCGCCATCCTAGGGAAGCTCCGCGTCAGGCGGAAAGGGCGGTGAGACGGTCCAGGATCGCGGTCCACGGAGGTTCTCGCGTCGGCTCCTGGCGGGGTTCGTGCAGGGGCCAGACGTCGGGTCCGTGGACCAGCTCCACGCCTGCCCTCCGCAGCGCCTCGATGTGGCCCTCCCACGCGGGGTGCCGTGCGTGGGCCGCGTTGATCCGCGGGAACACCACGACCGGGACTCCGACCGTGCCCAGTGCCTCGCTCACCTGCGTCAGCGCCTGGTTGTCGGCGATCCCCGTGGCCAGTTTGGCCACGTAGTTCGCGCTCGCCGGTGCGACGACGTAGCAGTCCGCGACGGGGTGGGGACGGGGCTCGGCCGGCAGGCGGGGTGCATCGCGTACCGGCAGGCCGGTCAGCGACTCCAGCCGGTCCAGCTCGCCGTCGGCCGCCCTCAGCCACCGGCCTGCGGTGGGGGTGAGTGTCACGGCCACCTGCCAGCCCAGGGCGATGGCCGGCTCGACCAGGCCGCTGCGCAGCTGCTCGACTCCGTCCGTCGCCGTACCCACGACTCCCAGCACTCCGCGGCTGCCCACGCTCACCGTTCCTCCACTCTGCGCCGTCCGTCTTCCAGGCCGGCAGTACAGCAGAAGAGACGGACCACGGCCGCGGCGGGGCGTCAGTCCGGGACGCCGAGGTCCTGGCGCATGATGCGGCGCATGGCGGAGAGCTTCGGATCCGCTGCCTTGAGGTCCACGAGCAGCTGATCGGCCGTCTCGCCGTCTCGGGGCAGCCCGCGGTCGATGCGCTTGAGCGCGGCGTCCGTCCCGGCGAGGACCACGTTGAGCTCGCGGGAGGCGTCGAGGACGGTTTCGGGGACGATCATCTGGGCCTCGGCGTACCGGTCGCGGTAGTCGCGCCGGCCCTCCTCCAGACGGTCCCGGTCGTCGTCGGTGTAGACCCCGTCGCGCGTGCGGTGCAGGGCGTCCTTGAGGAGGGTGTGGAAGTGGCCGGTCGCCCGGTTCATCGAGATGTAGGCGGCACGCCGTTCCTCGAAGAGCCGCCGCCTTTCCTCTACTTGCTGCTCCGACATACGCTGACGGCTCGTCACCCGGTGCGTGAGTACCGGGGCGAAGAGTGTGCCGAGCACTCCGAAGACTGCGGTGATCATGGCGGCTATGGCGGCGCTCATGCAGGCGACCTAACCAGTCCGGCGTCAGGGAGTCCAACAGGCCATGACCAGGGCCGGGAATCAGTCGCACGTTCCGTCCGGGCGTCTGGCAGCCACGGTGAGCCGCCGGCTCCGGGGATCGATGCCGGCTGTGCTGGAAGGCAACGGTCCCGGCCCCCGGCCGCCCCCGCATGCCCCAGGATGCGCGGGGGCGGGGTGCGGGGGACCGTGGAGGCATGTCCGGACATCCGCCTGTGATCGTCTATCCGCCCTCGCCGACCGGTGGGCGGCGGGTCACCGTGCGTGGGCAGATCGTCGGGCTGGCGCACGGGCGCGGGGACGTGGCCTCGTTCCTGCGGCGTGCCGGGTTCGCCCAGGGGGTCGACGAGATCGATCTGGACCAGCCGGAGTTGATCGAGTGGCGAGGCGGAGATCTCGACACCTGGAGGTGAGCCCCGTGAGGCGTCGTGGAGCACACCGGCCCGAGGCGTCGCTCGAGCCGCCCCCCGGCTACTACGGGGCGGGCGGAGGAGCTCCCGACGCCACGCAGCGGGGTCTGATCCTCGACTGGGTCGTGAGCCGGCGGGTGGCGGCCGGGTGGCGGGTGGAGTCGCGGTCGGGGAGCCAGGCGGTGCTGGTGCGCGGTCAGCCCGTCAACCATGTGCTGCACGCCTTCCTGACGGTCTTCTCGTGCTGCGTCTGGGGCGTGGTGTGGGCGGTCCTGGCGGTGACGAACAAGGTCGAGCGGGCCGCGCTCACCGTGGACGCCCAGGGCCAGGTCGTCACCGTGGGAGCGCCCTGAGCAGGGTGTGCCGTCACCCGAACGGGTGCGTCGGGGTCGTGGTGGGGGAGACGGGCGCACAGGGTCGGATCTGCCCGCTGTACTGCGGGGTGGTTCGTCGAGTGGAGGAGTCCCATGGCCCAGTCAGCATCCGCACCCGGCACCTCGCGGCCCTCGGACCCCGGCGGGCCCTGGGCTGCCGGCGGGGTGATGTTCGCGGGGGTCCTGCTCCTCGTCGACGGCATCCTCTCCATCGTCAAGGGGATCGCGGGCATCGCGTCCGACGACGTGTACACGCGCATCAACAACTACACGTTCAAATTCGACATCACCGCCTGGGGATGGATCCACCTCGTCCTCGGCGTGATCCTGGTGTTCGTCGGGTGGGGCATCCTCAAGGGCGCGGCCTGGGCCTGGGGCGTGGGGATCGGGCTCGCCGCGCTGAACCTGATCGCCAACTTCGTCTGGCTGCCGTACCAGCCGGTGTGGGCGATCATCTCCGTCGCGCTCGACACCTTCGTGATCTGGGCCCTGTGCGCCCACCGGGCGAAGCCGGTCATCTGACGTGAACCCGGGGCGAGGCCGCATGGAGCCGGACGTGCTCACGGCGCTGGCCGCCGACGCGTACGTCTACGGGGTGCCGCTCGTCCGCCGGCTGTCCGAGGTCCAGGCCTGCCTCCAGGAGGGCTGCGGATCGCTCGCTCCCGCGCCCTTCAACGACTTCGCCCATGCGGACGGGCCGGCCACGCCCGGGACGCACGTCCCGTACGCCCCGGCCGATCTCGTCGACGCGCTCGCCCAGCTCGATCTGTCCGGCGGGCCGGTGCGGCTCCATGTCCCGGACACCGCCGGCGCCTACTACGTCCTGCAGTTCGTGGACGCGTGGAGCAACGCCTTCGCCTATCTCGGCTCCCGGGCGACCGGCACGGCGGAGGGCGACTGGCTGGTCGTGCCGCCCGGCTGGGCCGGCACCGTGCCCGACGGGGTGTCGGGTGTGATCGACGCGCCGACCTCCGTCGTCTCCGTCGTCGGCCGCCTCGCGTGCGACGGGCCCGAGGACATGCCCCGTGTGAGGGCGCTCCAGCAGGAGCTCACCCTCACGCATCTGGGCGACCGGGCCCACCGGACCGGGCTCCCGGCGACGGAATCAGGGGTCCCCGGGGAACTGCGGTTCTTCGAGGAGCTCCGGGTGTGGATGGCGGACTTCCCGCCTTCCGCCGCCGATCGCGCGTACCAGGACCGCTTCCAGCCCCTGGGGCTCCTGGAGGAGGGCATCTCGCCGTACGTGTCGGCGGCGCCCCGTCTCGTGCGGGCCCTGGGGCGGGGGCTCGCGCTGGGTAGGCTGCGGGTGGAGGAGGCGGCCCGGCGTCCGGCGCCCGGCGGCCCGGAGGGCGCCTGGCAGATGATTCCGCACCTGCGGGACTACAACGTGGACCACCTCGGCGTCGGCACGCTCCGTCCGCCGGAGTGGAGGATCGCTGACCGGGAGGCGTCGTACCTGGTCAGGGCGGTGGCGGCGCGGCGGGAGCGCGGGCTGCCCCATGGGTACGAAGCGGTGTACGCGGAGACGTCCCGCGACTCCCGCGGCCGCCCCCTCACCGGGGCCCACCGCTACGTCCTGCGCCTCGCGCCGCCGCCACCGGTCCGGGCCTTCTGGTCGCTGACCGCGTACGACAGCCCCGGGGGCCACCTGGTCGCGAACGAGGCGGCCCGGTACGCCATCGGGAAGCGGACGCCGGGGCTCGCGCACGGTGCCGACGGCTCGCTGACGCTGCACCTGTCCGCGGAGCGGCCCGAGGATCCTCAGGAGGCGGCGAACTGGCTGCCGGTCCCTGCCGGTGCCTTCCGGCCGGTGCTGCGGCTCCACCTCCCCGGCCAGGCCGTGCTGGACGGGGAGTACGTCGTCCCGGCGGTCGAGCGGCTGGAGGCCCGGCCGGCGTCCCGGGTGACCGGGGCGTCCTGACCCCTGCAGGTCTGAGGACGAGCCGTCAGGTGCTCAGGTGCTCGGATGCGTCCTCGGGTGCGTTGTCAGTGGTGCGGCGCACACTGGGAGCATGTGCCGCAGCATCAAGACGCTTCGTCCGCCAGCCATCCCCGAAGAGGCCACCGAGGAGGAGATGAGAGCCGCCGCCCTGCAGTACGTGCGTAAGGTCTCCGGCTTCCGTGCGCCCGCCGCGCACAACCAGGAGGTCTTCGACCGGGCCGTGGCCGAGATCGCCGAGGCGACCCAGCGGCTGCTGGACGGCCTGGAGATACGGGGTGCCGCCCGGGTCTGAGCGGCGGCCCGGGCCGTCAGGTCCCGGCCGGGGCTCCGGTGACGGGGGGCGTGGAGGAGGCGTGCGCCGGGCGGCGTACGACGAGTGCCGCCAGTGCGCCCGCCAGGAACAGGGCGAGGACCGAGACGGCCGTGCCCAGCCAGCCCGCGCCCAGCCACTGGCCGCCGAAGTAGCCGAGGCCCACGCTGTAGACCGCCCAGGCGACCCCTGCCACGGCCGACCAGGGCAGGAATTCCTTCACCTTGCGGTGGGCCGCGCCCGCGCCCAGGGAGACGACGGAGCGGCCGGCCGGGGCGAAGCGGGCGATGACGACGAGCGCGCCGCCGCCACGGCTCAGGGCCGCGCCGAGGCGCTCCTGCGCGGAGGTGAGGCGCCGGGACCGGGCGATGGCCCGGTCGAGACGGTCGCCACCGCGCCAGGCGAGGCGGTAGGCGACCAGGTCGCCCAGGACCGAGGCGGTGGCCGCGCAGAGGGTCAGCGCAAGGAGCGAGGGCACCTGCCGGGTCGCCTCACCCGCCGCCGCCGTGACCGTGGTGGTGCTCGCGGCCGCGGCCGTGGCCGCGGTGATCACGAGTACGCCACTGGGGAGGACGGGCAGGAAGACGTCCAGGAGTACCGAGAGGGCGACCACCGCGTAGATCCATGGGCTGCCGGTCAGCGCACCCACACTCTCGAGCACTCTCTACTCCCTGTTCCCGTGATCCGTGATCCGTGATCCGTGATCTGTGTTCCTTGCGACGCCGCGGCGTCGCAGGGGAGCGGCAGGAGCGGCAGGGCCAGCTGTACAGCGTACGCCTGCCGTTGAGCCGGTTCACCTGGTATTCGCCGGGCGGGCGGCGGATGTCGCACAGGTCACGTACGACCCCGGCCCCCCTCGGGAGGAGGGGGGCCGGGGCGTGGGGAGCGGGCGGGTCAGACCGAGACGGCCTGGGCCTTCTCGCGAGCGGGTGCGCTCTCCCGTGCGGAGCCGCCGCGTGAGGAGAACAGCCGGTCCAGGGCCACGGCGCCGGGGCCGGTGAAGACCAGCAGCAGGAAGGCCCAGCAGAAGACCGCCGAGGCCTCGCCGCCGTTCTGCAGGGGGAACAGCGACTCGGGCTGGTGCACCTTGAAGTACGCGTAGGCCATCGAGCCGGACGAGATCAGCGCGGCAATGCGGGTGCCGAGGCCGAGTGCGACCAGGGTGCCGCCGACGAGCTGGATCACCGCGGCGTACCAGCCCGGCCACGTGCCGGCGGGTACGGTGCCGCCTCCCGCGGAGCCGCCGAGGACTCCGAAGAGCGAGGCGGCGCCGTGGCAGGCGAACAGGAAGCCGATGACGACGCGGAAGAGGCCGAGCGCATAGGGCTGGGCCCGGTTCAGGCGTATGGACATGGGAGGTGGGGCTCCTTCGGTCTGGGGACGTGAACCGATCGGGGCCCAACAGGTTAGGGTGACCTCACTATTGCTTGCAAGTTCAACATCCTGTCGAGTGGCCGGAAAAGGGTCATTCGTTCGAGGTCAGAGAGCGCTCCAGGACGGTCTCCAGCTGCGCCCCCGCGGGTGTTGCTCTGGCCTGAACCAATGTCAGCGCGGCTTTCCGGCCATGCAGCGCGAGGGTCATGAGCTGGTTGCCGAACCACGGTCCACCCGTCCTCCGCCAGCGCATCGGAGGGCTTCCCGTCCGCCCGTGGAGCGCCAGTGCGCGTCCGAGCCACCGGCCCGCCCGGCTCCAGCCGAACCGGAAGCCGACGCGCATGTATCCGGGGACGGAGTTGTGGACGGGGGAGCAGGTCAGTTGCAGGACGTGTGCGGCGGGAGTGCCCTCCGGGGTGGAATCCGACCACTGGGGTTCGGCGATGTACGCGTGGTGCACATCGCCCGAGAGCACGCATATCGTCGCCGGGGCCTCGTGGGCCCGTCCCGCCTCCCTCAGGAGTGCCGACAACCGGTTGAAGGAATCCGGGAACGCCGCCCAATGCTCCAGGTCACCGGCCCGGCGCACCTTCTCGCCGCGGCGCGCCCAGCGCTCGCCCCGCTCGCCGCGGCAGAGTGCCGCGTTCCAGGTCTCCGCCTCGTGTATGAGCGGTGGCAGCAGCCAGGGGAGCGACGTGCCGATCAGCAGATGGTCGTACGCGCCGGGGTCCGTGAGCACCTCGTCGCGCAGCCACCGGGCCTCCTCGTCGCGGAGCATCGACCGCTGCCCCTCGTCGAGGACCCGGGCGGCCCGGGTGTCCACCATCAGCAGCCGTACTCGGCCGAAAACACGCCGGTAGCTCCACCGGGTCCGGGTGGGGTCGGCGTCGGCGGCCGCCGCGTGGCCGCGCAGGGTCTCCGTGCCGTCCGGTACGCCGCGTACGGCCGCGTAGACGGGATCGGCCTCCAGGGCGTCGGGGGAGAGGTTGCCCAGGTGCTGGTAGACCCAGTACGACATGAGCCCGCTGACGATCCGCTCGTGCCACCAGGGGGTGTCGCGCATGTCCCGGACCCAGGCCTCGCTGGTGTTCCAGTCGTCCACGACGTCGTGGTCGTCGAAGATCATGCAACTGGGGACCGTGGACAGCAGCCACCGCACGTCCGGGTCGCGCCAGGACTCGTCGTAGAGGTGGGTGTACTCCTCGTAGTCCGCGACCTCGGCGCCCGGCGCCTCCTTGAGGTCGCGGCGCGTCGCGAGCCGCTTCCGGGTGGCCTGCGAGGTCTCGTCCGCGTACACCTGGTCGCCGAGCAGCAGGAGGACGTCGGGGCGTACGGCCTCGGGGTCGGCGGCGAGGCGGACCGCCAGGGTGTCGAGCGCGTCCGGGCCGATCGCGTCGTGCCCGTGGGCGGGCGGAGCCGCCCAGCGGCAGGAGCCGAAGGCGACCCGGACCGGGCCCGCCTCGTCCGGCCGCGGTACCGCGGGGGTCGTGATGGTGCTGGGCGGGAAGCGGGAGTCCTCGGGCGGCCAGACGCGGCGGCCGTCGAGCAGTACCTCGTAGGGCGTGGTCGAGCCGGCCGTCAGGCCCGTCACCACCACCAGGGCGTAGTGGTGCCCCTCGATCGCGAAGGTCGGGGAAGTGCCCGCCGCGCCGTCCGCGCAGCGGACCTCCGCCGTGCAGGGCCTGCTCGCCTCCACCCAGACCGTCGCCCGGGAGCCCGTCTCCCAGTCGACGTACCTCAGCAGTGGTCCCAGGCGTAGCCCGGCCATGTGTGCCCTCCTCGCGTCGCCGTCACCGGTGGCTCCGTAGGGTACGGAACGACGGAGGAGGGCGGGTAGGCCCGCCGGGGCGGGAGGGCGGTCAGCAGCCGTTGAGGACGGACTGCAGGGCGGTCTTCTCGGTGGAGTCGACGCTGAGGCCGTAGTAGTGCTTCACGTGCACCCAGGCGCGGGCGTAGGTGCAGCGGTAGGCCGTGCGCGACGGGAGCCACTCGCCCGGATCCTGGTCGCTCTTGGACTGGTTGACGTTGTCGGTGACGGCGATGAGCTGAGGGCGGGTCAGGTCGTTGGCGAAGGACTGGCGCTGGGCGGTGGTCCAGCCGCTGGCGCCGGAGCGCCAGGCCTCGGCGAGGGGGACCATGTGGTCGATGTCCAGGTCCGCGGCTGCGGTCCAGGTGGCCCCGTCGTACTCCGAGTACCAACTGCCGCTGGTCGCGGCGCAGGCGGAGTCCTGGACGACACCGGAGCCGTCGCGCTTCAGTACCACCTCACGGGTGTTGCAGGCTCCCGACTGGGTGATCCAGTGCGGGAACTTGTCGCGGCTGTAGCCGGAGGAGGAGCCCTCGGTGGAGACGGTGAGCGCGCTCAGGTACGAACGGGCGGTCGAGGCGCTGACCGGGGTGGGCATCGCGGCCTGGGCGGTGGGGGCCGTGAGAAGCCCGGTGGTTGCGGCGAGCGCGGCCGAGGCGGCGACGACGGCTATGCGACGCGCGTAGATACCGGACATGTGAACTCCCTTGATGTGGGGGGATGTTGAGCAGCGACCTGCGCGGCCAGGCCATCGTGACGGCGCCGGGTTTCGGTGGGGTGGTCGCCAGGTAACAGAGTGGCGACATGCGCACGTCACATCAAGGGGTAGGACGATAGCTCTGACGTCCCGTCCGAAGACTGTTCGAGGAGCGGGGTTGACGAATCGGCGGTTCGGGGCCGGTCGGGACGCACCCCCTAGGGTGGCCGCGTGCTGCTTCCGGTCAGTCCCGCGCTCGGCGTCGTGCTCGCCGTGCTCCTGGTGTTCGCCGTGGCCGTCGCCGCGTGGGCCTCGCTCGGCCGGTCCCGCGAGATCGCCGTCGCCGGGCTGCGTGCCGCGGTCCAGCTGGCCGCCGTCTCCCTGCTCATCGGCTGGGTGGTGCGCTCCCCGGGCCCCCTGCTCGGCTTCCTGGCGCTGATGTTCGCGGTCGCGGTGCGCACCGCGGGCCGGCGGGTCACGCCCAACCGCACCTGGTGGTGGGCCGCGCTACCGATCGGCGCCGGGGTCGTGCCCGTGGTCGTGGTGCTGCTGCTCACCGGGCTCCTCCCGGCGCGCGGCATCGCGATCGTCCCGGTCACGGGCATCCTCATCGGGGGCGCGCTCACCGCGACCGTCCTCGGGGGACGGCGCGCGCTCGACGAACTCGGGACGCGGCGGGGGGAGGTGGAGGCCGGGATGGCTCTCGGGCTGCTCGACCGGGACGCCCGGCTGGAGATCGCCCGCCCCGCGGCGTCGGATGCGCTGCTGCCGGGGCTGGACCAGACCCGGACCGTGGGGCTCGTCACCCTGCCCGGGGCCTTCGTGGGCATGCTGCTCGGCGGCGCCTCACCGGTGGAGGCGGGCGCCGTGCAGCTCTTCGTCCTGGTGGCGCTGATGGCGGTGCAGGTGGTCGCCGTCGCGCTGGTGCTGGAGCTGATCGCGCGGGGAGTGCTGCACCGGGATTGAGCCCGAGCCCGTGCGGGGGGTGCGGTCGTACGGGGCCGGGCCCGCCCCGGGGTGCGCTCGCACGGCGAGGCGCGGGTCATCGGTGGGCCGGGAACGCCGGTCGGCTCCGTACGCGAGGTGGCCCAGCAGGTGGAGGAGGGCTCAGCGTGCGTCGACGTGCAGGCGGATCGAGCCGTCCGTGCCCGCTTCCACCCGGAGCCGCGTCAGGTCCTCGACGTGGGCGTCGGGGGAGAGGGCCGCCGCGCGCGGGCCGACGCCCACGACGCGCATACCGGCCGCACGGCCCGCCGCGATGCCCGCCTCGGAGTCCTCGAAGACGATGCAGTCCGCCGGACCGAAGCCCAGCTCGGCCGCGCCCTTGAGGAAGCCCTCGGGGTCCGGCTTGCTGGCCCCGACCATCTCGGCGGTGACACGGGTCTCCGGCATCGGCAGGGCCGCCGCCGTCATCCGGGCCCGGGCGAGCGCCTCGTCGGCCGAGGTCACGAGCGCGTGCGGGAGTCCGGCGATGGCCGCCATGAACGCGGGGGCGCCGCCGATGGGCACCACGCCGTCGGTGTCGGCGGTCTCCTCGGCGAGCATGATCCGGTTCTCGGCGTAGTTCTGCTCCATGGGGCGGTCCGGCAGCAGGGCGGCCATCGTCGCGTAGCCCTGGCGGCCGTGGACCACCTTGAGCGCCGCCTCGGGGTCGAGCCCCTGTGCGAGCGCCCAGCGGCGCCAGCAGCGCTCCACCACCGCGTCGGAGTTCACGAGGGTGCCGTCCATGTCCAACAGGAGGGCGCGGGCTTCGAGGACGGTGGCCGACATCGGCATGCTCCAGAGCGCGGGGGGAACAGCTCACAGCTGCGGTGAAGAAAACTGCGGTGAGGAAACTGCGGTGAAGAAAAACAAGTAGCCCCGCCCGCCGGTCAGGGTGAACGGGCGGAGGCTACTTTGTTCCTCCACGATACAAAAACGGGCGCCGAAACGCCAATCCGGGGGCCGGGGGCCTCCCGGGCCCCTCCTCGTGCCGGATCCGGGCCCTCAGGACCGGCGCCCCCTGCCGCTCGTCTGGGACTCCAGGGCGCGGCGGGTCTCCGGGCCGTAGACGCCCGACGGGTCGCCGGCGACCGACATCCACCGCTGGTACTCGGCGACGGCCCGCTCCACCTGTTCCGAGTAGGTGCCGTCCTCCGGTCCGCGGTAGACCCAGATCTCCTGCAGCCGGCGCTGGAGCTCGGAGACCTCCGCGCCGTGGTCCCCGCGCCGCAGCGTGCCCGCCGACACCTCCTGGACGGGCGGCACCGCCGCTGCCGTGGTGGGCGCCTTCGTCGCGGACGCGGAGGGCGACGGCGAGGCCGGAGCGGTGGCCGAAGGCGACGCGGACGGGCTCGTCGAGGCGGTGGGGGAGGCCGAGGGGGACGCCGACGCCGAAGCCGACCGGGACGGCGCGGCCGTGGTGGGCGCCGACGGGGACGGGGACACCGACGCCGCGGGCTCCCCGCTCGCGTCCGGCGCGCTGGTCGTGACCTCGGGCAGCGCCGTGTCCCGGGTGTCCTCGTCGTCGAACAGGCCGCCCGCGAAGGCGGCCGTGCCCACCACGGCGGCCACGGCCGCCCCCACGGCGACCACGGCGAACGGCCGCCGACGGCGCGGCTGTACGGGGTCGGGTCCTCTACCCGCGTAGGCGGAGGCGCTGCGCCTGTGCGTCTCGTCCGCGACCACGGCGTCCGTGACGACGGCATCGGGCAGGGCGCCCGGCCCCGCCCCCGGTGCTCGCGCGGCCCCCGGCGCCCCGGCGGCCCCCGGTGCTCCGGCTGTCGCGCCGTCGAGGAACAGGGGCATCGTCGTGGCCGCCGCGGGGACGTCGTGGTCCTCCGTGTCGCTGTCCAGCCTCACGTAGGGCCTGATCCGCAGCGGGTCGAAGTCCTCGGCCGCGGCGATCTCCGCGGTGCGGGCGTCCCTTCCCGCCGCCGCGGTCCCGTCCGCCGGGCGGCCGTCCCACCCCGCCCGCTCGGCCCCGCCGGCTCCGCAGGCGCACCCCGCTCCGGGTCTCGCGCCCTGCTCGCCGCCGCACTCCGGGCATATATGTCCGGTCATCGTGGGTTCCCCTCCCCTTTGAACTGCCTGCGATTATGCAGGCAGCCACGGGGAAGCCCAACGCCCGTCACCGCTGCTCGGCAGGCCATAACGGCACGTAGCGGCCAGGATGGGGGGAAGCGGACCCGAGGAGATGCCCATGGCCCAGCAGTTGAGCCCGCCGCCCCTGGCCTCAGGTGAGGGGCGGTCCCGGCGAAATGTCCTGGTGTCCATCGGCGCGCTGCTCCTCGGCATGCTGCTCGCCGCACTCGATCAGACCATCGTCTCCACGGCCCTGCCCACGATCGTCAGCGAGCTGGGCGGCCTGGACCACCTGTCGTGGGTGGTGACCGCCTACCTGCTGGCGGCGACCGCCGCCACCCCGCTCTGGGGCAAGCTCGGCGACCAGTACGGACGCAAGAAGCTCTTCCAGACCGCCATCGTCATCTTCCTCGTCGGCTCCGCGCTCTGCGGCATGGCCCAGAACATGCCGCAGCTGATCGGCTTCCGCGCCCTCCAGGGGCTCGGCGGCGGCGGGTTGATGGTGCTGTCGATGGCCATCGTCGGCGACCTCGTCTCCCCGCGTGAACGGGGCAAGTACCAGGGCCTGTTCGGTGCTGTGTTCGGTGTGACCAGTGTCCTGGGACCGCTGCTCGGCGGCCTCTTCACCGAGCACCTCAGCTGGCGCTGGGTGTTCTACATCAACCTTCCCATCGGCATCGTCGCGCTGCTCGTGATCGCCGCGGCCCTGCACATCCCGGTCCGCCGCACCAAGCACACCATCGACTACCTGGGCACCTTCCTCATCGCCTCCGTCGCCACCTGCCTGGTCCTCGTCGCCTCGCTCGGCGGGACCACCTGGGCCTGGGGCTCCGCACAGATCGTCGCCCTCGCGGTCCTCGCCGTGGTGCTGCTCGTGGCGTTCGTCGCGGCCGAGCGCCGGGCGGCCGAGCCCGTGCTGCCGCTGAAGCTGTTCCGGATGCGGACCTTCAGCCTCGTCGCCGCCATCAGCTTCGTCATCGGGTTCGCGATGTTCGGCGCCATGACCTACCTGCCTACCTTCCTCCAGGTCGTCCACGGGATCACTCCGACCCTGTCCGGTGTGCACATGCTGCCGATGGTGTTCGGCCTGCTGATCACCTCGACCGCCTCGGGCCAGATCGTCAGCCGCACGGGCCGCTGGAAGGTCTTCCCGATCGCGGGCACCGCCCTCACCGCCGTCGGCCTGCTCCTGCTCCACACCCTCTCCGAGAACAGCTCCACCTGGACGATGAGCCTCTGCTTCTTCGTCTTCGGCGCCGGACTCGGCCTGGTGATGCAGGTGCTCGTGCTGATCGTGCAGAACTCCGTCGGTTACGAGGACCTCGGTGTCGCCACGTCCGGCGCGACCTTCTTCCGGTCCATCGGCGCGTCGTTCGGCGTGGCCGTCTTCGGCACCGTCTTCACCAACCGGCTGACCGGCAAACTCGAGGACGCCCTCAGCGGCCGTGCGCTTCCGCCCGGTGTCGACGCGGGCGCCCTCGCCGCCGACCCCCGGGCGATCGGCAGGCTCCCGGCGGATCTGCGCCCCTCGGTCCTCAGCGCGTACTCGACCTCGATCACCGACGTCTTCCTCTACGCGATCCCCGTCGTCCTCGTCGCGTTCGTCTTCGCCTGGTTCCTCAAGGAGGAACCTCTGCGCGGCTCGGTGACGGCCCCCGACACCAGTGAGACGCTGGCCTCGAACCCGGTCCAGCGTTCCTCGTACGACGAGTGCGCCCGCGCCCTGTCGGTGCTCGCCACCCGGGAGGGACGCCGGGAGATCTACGAGAAGATCACGGCGAAGGCCGGGTACGACCTGCAGCCCGCCGCCAGCTGGCTGCTGCTGCGCATCAAACGGCACGGCACCGTCGAGCCCGGCCGGCTGGCCGAGGTCGCCCCCGTGCCGCTGCGGGTGATCACCTCGGCCGCCCGGCAGGTGGAGGGAGAGGGCTACGCCCGGCGTGAGGGGATGCAGCTGGTCCTCACCGAGCGGGGCGCGGAGGCCGTGGTGCGGCTCTCCCAGGCCCGTGAGGAGTCGCTGGCCGAGCTGCTGGGCGACTGGTGGGGCCCGGACCGGCCCACCGACCTGGTCCGCCTGGTGTCGGAGCTCTCCGCCGAGGTGAGCGGGTCGAGCAGGGAGCGGCCGCACATGCCCGAACCCCGCCCGGACCACTCGGCGGGCTGACCGCCCCGCCCGGACCACTCGGCGGGCTGACCGCCCCGCCCGGGACCACTCGGCGGGCCGACCGCCGCCCCGCCGAGCGGACTCAGAGCTCCTTGGCGAACCAGTGCTCCGCGTAGAGGTCCTGGTTGAACGCCGGGACCTCCCCGTACCCGTGCTTCGCGTACAGGCCGCGCGCCTCCACCAGGTCGTTCCGGGTGTCGAGGCGGACCCACCGCACCCCGTACGCCCGCGCCGCTTCCTCGATGCCCGCGAGCAGCAGGCCCCCGCCGCCCGTCGAGCGGAAGGCGGGCCGGACGAACACCCGGGTCAGCTCGGCCGTCGCCGCGTCGACCAGACGCAGGCCGACGCAGCCCGCCGGCTTGCTCCCGTAGCGGCCCACCAGGAACGCACCGGTGGGCGGGGCGAGCCGGTCGACGCCGTCGTCCCTCAGCCCGTCGTCGATCTCCTCCGTGGTCGCGGGACGGCCCCAGTAGCGGCTCGCCACCTCGTCGTAGTAGTCGCGGAGCAGCAGGGCGGCGTCGGGGCTGTCGAAGCGTTCGGGGGCCACGGTCCAGGTCATGGGGTCATTCTGGCTGTCGCACGACCGGACGACGAACCAATAAGTGCAGGGGGCAGCGATGATGCGGGACACCGGCAGGGCGACAGTGGTGCAGCGGCTCGGGGAGCGGTGGACACGGGAGCTGGAGCGGCCCGGCGGCGATTTCGTGTGCTCGCCCGCCGGGCTGTGGCTCGCCCTGACCGCCGTCGCGGTGGGGGCCCGTACCCGGACGGCGGCGGAACTGCGGGCCCTGCTCGGAGTCGCCGGACAGGAGGCCGCGGCGGTGGTGACGGATGCGGCACGGGACTGGGGGCGCACCGGCGCGCCGGTCGTGGCGACCCGGGTGTGGAACACGGCGCCGCTCCGTCCCGCGTACGTGGCGTCGCTGCCGGACGTCCCGTCCGGGCCGGTCGACGCCGCCGGGATCGACGCGTGGGTGCGCGAGCGGACCCTGGGCCTGATCGAGCGGCTGCCGCTGGACCTCGGCGACGACGTCGCGCTCGCCCTCGTCAACGTGCTGGCCCTGAAGACGTCCTGGGAAGCGGCCTTCGACGCGGCCCTCACCCGCGACGCCCCCTTCACCGACGCGACGGGCGCCGGCGTGCCGGTCGCGACCATGCACGCGACGGTGCCCCGGCGGGACGTGTGGACCGCGTCCGGCGCGCACGTCGTCGAGCTGCGCTGCCGGCGGGAGGCGGACGGCGCTCCGCCGGCGCGGGTCAGATTCGTCCTCGGGGAGCCTGGTGAGGGAGCCGCACAGGTCCTGCCGTCGGCGTGGGCGCCCGAGGAATCACGCGCTCCGGTGGAGGCCGACACGGTGACGTTCGCGCTGCCCCGCTTCACCCTGCGGACAAAGGTGCGAGTCACCGGACAGCTGCCGGCGCTCGGCGTGCGGCTCGCGACCGACCCCGCCGCGGCGGACCTCTCCGGCCTCTCGTCCGTGCCCCTCCACCTCTCGGAGGTGGTCCAGGAGACGGTCGTGAAGATCGCCGAGGCGGGGGTGGAGGCCGCGGCCGTCACGGTCGTGGCCACCCGGTCCGCCGCCCCGCGCCCGCGGACGGTGCGACACCTCGCGTTCGACCGGCCCTTCGGCGTCGTCGTCCTGGACGGCACCGAGGACGTCCCCCTCTTCGTGGGCTGGCAGGCGGACGTCCCCCGGTACGAGGACTGACCCCCGCCGGGGCCCGGAAACGGAGCCCGCCGGAACCGCCCCCGTCGGGCCACCCGACGGTATTCGGGCATTCTTTCGGCAAATCGGTGGTGACAGTCAGGCGAAGTGGGGGTTGATTGGGTCTGCCCGAGAGGGCAATGGGAGGCTTCATCCGCACATACCCGGGCTGAAGGGACAGTGCATGCGAACGGGAGGGTCGGCGCAGCGTGACTGATGTGGAGCGCAGTGTGCGGGGGGACGCGGCGGCGGATCCGGGGGCGAGGGCCGCGGTGGCCAGAGCCGTCCTCTGGCTGCTCGTCGGGGTCCTGGCGGTGCGGCAGGTGGCGGTGGTGCTGCGGACACCGCCCGGTGAACGCCTCACCGACCTGGAGACCTGGACCGGCGCGACCGGCGTCCTGCACATGGCGGGGTCCCTGTACGACCCCGGCCGTTTCACCGGGACGCCGTTCGCCGGGCTGGTGCTGAAGCCGCTGACGGTCTCGGCCGAAGAGGCGTTGGGCGTCGTGTGGACCTTCGGGTCCCTGCTGCTCGTCGCCCTGCTCGGCTACGTCGCCGTCCGGGCCCTGCCCGCACCGGTGAGCCGGCGCACCGCCTTCCTCGCGGCGCCCGTGGCGATCACCCTGCTGATGGTGTCGCTGCCCGTCCGCAACACCCTGTTCCTGGGCCAGACCAGCATCCTGCCGGTCCTGCTGGTGCTCCTCGCCTGTTTCGCGCTGCGGGGTGAACGCCTCCCGGGTGTGCTGACCGGTGTCGCCGCGGCCTTCCAGCCGGCCGTCCTGCTCTTCGCCGTCCTGTTCTGGCTCACCGGAAGACGCCGGGCCGCCGTGAGCGGGGGCGTCACCTTCGCCGTCTGTACGGCCCTGGCCTGGGTCGTGATGCCGCGTGACTCCTGGGCCTACTGGGTGCACCACCTCGCCGGTGCCGGACTCGGCGACCGCCCGGACAGCCTCGCCAACCAGTCCCTGCACGGCGCGCTGCTGCGGTTCGGGCTCGAAGGCCCCCTGGAGATCGTGCTGTTCCTGGCCCTGGCCGCCACCGTCGTCGTCCTGGGGCTGCGCCGCGCGGTCCGCTACGCCCGGGACGGGCAGCTGCTCCTGGCCGTCGCCGTCACGGGCTGCGTCGCCGTCGCCGTCTCACCCACCGCCTGGCAGCACCAGCTGCTCTGGGTGCTGCTCGCCGTCGTCGGCCGCGTCGGCACCCGGGCCGCGGACCGGCTGGTGTGGCCCGCGGTCGTGGTGCTCGTCCTCACCCTGCCGGGGAAGATGCTGCTGCCGAACGTCGGTGTGGTCCTTCCCGTGCGCGACAACGTGCTGCTCGTCGCCGCGCTCGGCGCGGCCGTCGCCGTGCCCTTCCTGCCCCGCACCTCGCCCCACTGGCGGCGGGCTATCCCCACGGAGTACGCGGAGCCGGTGCCGGCACGGGTCGCGTGGGTGCCGCTGCTGCCGTTCTGGCGGCGGGTGCTCAGCCGCCCCAACCTGCTGCTCGAACTCCTGCTCATCCGGGTCGTCTACTCCGCGTACGCGCAGGTCCGGCTGGCGGCGACCGCCGGGCGCGGCACCGCCGAGGCGCACGGGCGTCAGATCCACTCCGCCGAGCAGTGGCTGCACATCGACATCGAGCACTGGGCCAACCACGCGGTCGTCACCGTCCCGTGGCTGCGCGACTTCTTCGACTACTACTACTCGACGTTCCACTTCATCGTGCCGCTCGCGATCCTCGGGGTGCTCTACGTACGCCGCCCCTCGGACTACCGCTGGGCCCGCACCTCCATCGGCTTCGCCACGGTCCTCGCCCTGCTCGGCTTCTGGCTCTACCCGCTGGCACCGCCGCGCCTGATGCCGGGACTCGGCTTCATCGACACCGTCCACGGGGTGCAGGACCTCGACAGCCCCGACTTCGGGGCGCTGACCGCGATGACCAACCAGTACGCGGCGATGCCCTCGCTGCACTTCGGCTGGTCCCTGTGGTGCGGAGTGGTCATCCTGCTGCTCGCGCCGAAGACGTGGATGAAGGTCCTGGGGCTGCTGCACCCGCTGTTCACGGTCTCCGCCATCGTCGCCACGGGCAACCACTGGGTGCTGGACGCGGTCGGCGGCGCGGCGGTCGTGGCCGCGGGCTTCGGGCTGACGTACGCCTTGGCCGGGCCGCGGAGGCTGCTGGCCGGTACGGGGGAGGCCGGGCCGCCGGAGCGTGCGGCCGGGGACGCCGCCGGGCAGGCAGCACCCGAACCGGCGGGCAGCAAGGCGTAACGCCCGCGGAGGGGCCGAAGGGGTGCGGGGAGGGGAGACCCCTCCCCGCACCCCTTCGGCAGGGAAGGTGTTGTCGGTCAGGCCTCGACCGACACCCCGGCCTTCACGGCCCTCTCGCCGCTGGGCTCGCCGAGGTGCTCCGTCTCCACGTGGGCCGTCTCGCGCGCGGAGAGCGCCGCGACGACCGGCGGCACACAGAGCGCGGCGGCGAAGAGCGCGACACCGGCCCAGTTGTCGCCGTCGGGTCCGGCGATCTGCGAGGCGAAGGCCACGGCGAACCCGGCGATGGCGAAGCCGGTCTGGGTGCCGATCGCCATGCCCGAGAGCCTGACCCGGGTGGGGAACATCTCGGCGTAGAAGGCGGGCCAGATGCCGTTGGCCGCGCTGTAGACCACGCCGAAGACCAGCACGCCCGTGATCAGCACCAGGGGGAAGCTGCCGGTGGATATCGCCCACAGGTAGAGCGGCATCACCACCGCGCTGCCGATCGCGCCGGTCAGGAAGACCGGCCGGCGGCCGATCCGGTCGGAGAGCCGTGCCCACAGCGGGATGGTGAACAGGGCGACCACGTTGGCCAGGGCGCCGACCCACAGCATGCCGGTGCGGCTCAGGCCGACCGCGTCGCTGGTCGCGTACGACAGGGCCCAGACGGTGAAGATCGTGCTGACGGTGGCGATCACGGCGGCCGCGACGACCCGCAGCACGTCCGCCCAGTGGTCGCGCAGGAGCACGGCCAGCGGCATCTTCGCCACGCCCTCGGTCGCCGCCTGCTCGGTGAAGACCGGGGTCTCCTCCAGGGTGCGGCGGATGACGTACCCGGTGACGGCGACGGCGACGCTCAGCCAGAACGGGATGCGCCAGCCCCACGAGAGGAGCTGTTCCTCGGGCAGGGCGGCGACCGGGATGAAGGCCAGGGTCGCGATGAGCTGGCCGGCCTGGGTCCCGTTGATGGTGAAGCTGGTGAAGTAGCCGCGCCGGTCCTGCGGCGCGTGTTCCAGGCTCATGGAGTTGGCGCTGGCCTGCTCACCCGCCGCGGAGATGCCCTGCATGACGCGGAGGAGGACGAGCAGGACGGGTGCGGCCCCGCCGATCTGGTCACGGGTGGGCAGACAGCCGATGAGGAAGGTCGAGAGGCCCATCAGCATCAGCGTGAAGACCATGATCTTCTTGCGGCCGAGCCGGTCCCCGACGTGCCCCAGGAAGAGCGCGCCGACCGGACGGGCCGCGTAGGCGACGCCGAAGGTGGCCAGCGACATCAGGGTCGCGTCGGCCGGGTCGGACTCGTCGAAGAAGACCTTCGGGAAGATCAGCGCCGCCGCGCTGCCGTAGATGAAGAAGTCGTAGTACTCCAGCGCGCTGCCTATCCAGGCGGCGAGCGCGGCCTTGCGGGGCTGGGCCGCCGACCGGGGTGGGGGACCGGAGGCAGGGTCGTGAGCGGTCACGTCGGGCTCCTTCGGGGGACGTTCCGTGCGGGGGAGGGGCGAGCGGATCCGGCTAATGAACGCACCAGTTAGTTAGTTGCGGATGGCTACGGATGGTGCGAGCAGTTGAGGCGCGTGTCAAGGGTTCGCACGGGATCCGCGTCACCGACGCGTGCGGACGCGGGGGGTGCGAGCGGCGCGGAAGCCGGACCGGGAGGATGTGCGCGCCCTGCCCGGAGGCGTCGTCCGCCGGTCCGTCCGGCCGTCCCGCCCTTCCGGGAAGGGCAGGATCCTAGGCCGCCCGGTCGGCCGTGAGGTAGGCGATGATCATGTCGCCCAGCATGGTCCGGTAGTGCTCGCGCCGGCCGCTCTCCACCAGGTCGCGGCCGAAGAGCGCGCCGAAGGTGTGTCTGTTCGCGATGCGGAAGAAGCAGAAGGAGCTGATCATCGCGTGCAGGTCCACGGCGTCCACGTCCGCCGTGAACAGCCCGGACGCGCGACCGGTGTCGAGGATGCGCCCCAGCACCTCGATCGCCGGTGAGCCGATGCGGCTCAACTCGGCCGATGCGGCGATGTGTTCGGCCTCGTGGATGTTCTCGATGCTGACCAGGCGGATGAAGTCCGGGTGTTCCTCGTGATGGTCGAAGGTCACCTCGGCCAGCCGGCGGACCGCCGCCACGGGGTCGAGGTGCTCGACGTCCAGCAGCTGTTCGGCCTCCCGGATCCGGCTGTACGCCCGCTCCAGGACCGCGGTGAACAGCTGCTCCTTGCCGCCGAAGTAGTAATAGATCATCCGCTTCGTGGTGCGGGTGAGGGAGGCGATCTCGTCGACCCGCGCGCCCGCGTAGCCGATGCGGGCGAACTCGCGCGTCGCCACGGTGAGGATCTCGTCCTTGGTGCGCGCCGCGTCGCGGGTCCGCACGGCGGGCTGGGCGGGTCCTTCGGTGCTGGTCATCCGGATCCTTCGCGGCAGGCGGTGCGTGCTCGCGATTCTAGAGCCGGTGTTCCGGGCTGCCGATCCGGCCCGGGGGCTTCCCTCGGCGTCCGACTTTCGGTATGACTAACTAACCAGTCCGTACATTAAGTCGATGTCCACGGGAAGTGAACGATGCCGAATCCACCGGTCCCGCCCCCGGGTGTCCCCGTCCTCGTGCTGAACGGTCCCAATCTCAACCTGCTCGGCCTGCGTGAGCCCGAGGTGTACGGCAAGGACACCCTGGCCGACATCGACGAGCTCTGCCGCAGCACCGCGGCGGCCCAGGGCCTGCGCGCGGACTGCCGGCAGAGCAACCATGAGGGTGTGCTGATCGACGCCGTCCACGAGGCCCGCACCGCGCACCGGGGCATCGTGATCAATCCCGCCGGCTACAGCCACACCTCCGTCGCCGTCCGCGACGCGCTCGCCGCCGTGGAGCTGCCCGTCGTGGAGGTCCACCTCTCCAACATCCACCGGCGGGAGGCCTTCCGCCACCACAGCCACGTCTCGGCCGTCGCCGACACCGTCATCTGCGGGGCGGGAGCCCATGGATACGCCCTGGCGCTCACCCACCTCGCCCGGCTCCTGGAGGAGAACCGGTGAGCCCGGACTCGTACCTCGTCGGCCTCGTCGGCTCCGGGATCGCCCCCTCGCTCAGCCCCGCCCTCCACGAGCGGGAGGCGGACCGGCAGGGGCTGCGCTACCTCTACCGCCTCATCGACATCGCCGCGCTCGGTGTCCCGCCGGAGCGGACGGGAGAACTCGTCCGCTCCGCACGCGCCATGGGCTACGACGGCCTCAACATCACCCACCCGTGCAAGCAGCAGGTCCTCGCGCACCTCGACGCGCTGTCGCCGCAGGCCGAGGCGCTCGGCGCGGTCAACACCGTGGTCTTCGAGGGCGACCGGGCGATCGGCCACAACACCGACGTGACCGGCTTCGCCGCCTCCTTCGCGCGCGGTCTGCCCGACGCCCCGCTGGAACGGGTGGTGCAGCTGGGGGCCGGCGGAGCCGGAGCCGCCGTCGCCCACGCCCTCCTCGGTCTCGGCGCCGGGCGGCTCACCGTGCTGGACGCCGTCCCCGAGCGGGCCGCCGCCCTCGCGGCCTCCCTCGACCGGCACTTCGGCCCCGGCCGTGCCGCCTCCGCGGACCTCCTGGACATCGCGGACCGGACGGCGGGTGCCGACGGCCTGGTCAACGCCACACCCATCGGCATGGCCGCCCACCCCGGACTGCCGCTCCCCGCCGACCTGCTGCACCCCGGACTCTGGGTCGCCGAGGTCGTCTACCGGCCGCTGGAGACCGCCCTCGTCCGTACCGCCCGCCTCCTGGGCTGCCCCACCCTGGACGGGGGAGGCATGGCCGTCTACCAGGCCGCCGACTCCTTCCGGCTCTTCACCGGCCGCGAACCCGACACCGCCCGGATGCTCGCCGACATCGCCGCCCTCACGTCGGCGCGCTGAACCACCGCAGGAGGACCGACATGCGCACGTCCATCGCCACCGTCTCGCTCAGCGGAACCCTCACCGAGAAACTGACCGCCGCGGCACGCGCCGGCTTCGACGGGGTCGAGATCTTCGAGAACGACCTGATCGGAAGTCCCCTCGGCCCGGAGGAGATCCGGGACCTGGTCGCCGATCTCGGGCTGACCGTCGACCTGTTCCAGCCGATGCGCGACATCGAGGCCGTCCCCGCCGACGAGTTCGCCCGCAATCTGCGGCGCGCCGAGCACAAGTTCCGGCTGATGCGGCGGCTCGGCGCCGACACCGTCCTGGTCTGCTCCAGCGTGTCGCCGTACGCCGTCGACGACGACGCCCTCGCCGCCGAACAGCTGCACCGGCTCGCGGACCTCGCGCAGGGGTACGGCATCCGCGTCGCGTACGAGGCGCTGGCGTGGGGCCGCCACGTGAGCACGTACGACCACGCCTGGCGCATCGTCGAGGCCGCGGACCACCCCGCCCTCGGGGTCTGCCTGGACAGCTTCCACATCCTGGCCAGGGGATCGGACGTCTCGGGGATCGAGTCCGTCCCGGGGGACAAGATCTTCTTCCTCCAGCTCGCCGACGCCCCGCAGATGTCCCTGGACGTGCTGCAGTGGAGCCGTCATCACCGCTGCTTCCCCGGCCAGGGCGACCTCGACGTCACCGGTCTGGTGCGCGCCGCCGTCCGCGCCGGATACGACGGGCCGCTGTCCCTGGAGGTGTTCAACGACGTCTTCCGCCAGGCGGACGCGGGCCGCACCGCGGTCGACGCCCGGCGCTCGCTGACGCTGCTCCAGGAGGCCGCGGGCCTGGCCGAGCCACCGGCCCCGGTCGTGCCCACCGGCTTCGCCTTCGTGGAGATCGCCGCCGCGGACACCGCCAGGATCGCGCCCCTGCTGACCGCGCTCGGCTTCGCCCGCACGGCCCGGCACGCGGGGAAGCCCGTGGACCTCTGGGAGCAGGGCGAGGCCCGCATCCTGCTCAACACCGACACCGGCAGTCGCCGTCCGGAGCCCGCGCTCACCGCGGTCGGCCTGGAGAGCCCCGACCCGGCGGGAGCCTCCGCGCGGGCCGAGTCACTGCTCGCCCCGGTCCTGCCCCGGCGCCGCGCCCCGCGGGACGCGCCGCTCGACGCGGTGGCCGCACCCGACGGCACCGCGTTCTTCTTCTGCGCCACCGACCGCTCGGGCGCCACGGGATGGACCGGTGACTTCGTACCCGCCGCGCACACCCCCGCACCCATCGGGATCACCCGCGTCGACCACGTCGCGCTGACCCAGCCCTGGCACCACTTCGACGAGGCGACCCTCTTCCACCGCGGGGTGCTCGGCCTCCGCCCCCACGCGAGCGTCGACCTCGCCGACCCGTACGGCCTGCTCCGCAGCCGCGCCGCCAGCAACGAGGCCGGCACCGTGCGCATCGCGCTCGGCGTGGGGGCCTCGCCCACGGAGGACCCGGGCCGCGGGGGACGCCCCCAGCACGTGGCGCTGGTCACCGACGACCTCGTCACCACGGTCCGCCGCGCCCTCGCGGCCGGGGCCAGGCTGCTGCCGGTCCCCGCCAACTACTACGACGACCTGGACGCGCGCTACGCGTTCGCCCCGGGGGAGCTGGAGACCTACCGCGAGCTCGGCATCCTCCACGACCGGGACGAGAAGGGGGAGTTCCGGCACTGCTACACCGTGACGACCGGCCGTGTCTTCTTCGAGCTCGTCGAGCGCACCGGCGGCTACGACGGATACGGGGCCAGGAACGCCCCCGTCAGGCTCGCCGCCCAGCACGCCCGGGCGGACTGACTCACTCCGCGCGGACCCCGGAGTCCGCCCGCACGTCGACGCCCGCCCGTGCGTCGAAGTCCGCCCGCGCGTCGAAGTCCGCCCGCGCGTCGAAGGCGGCGCGGCGGGTGGCACGGCGCAGGGCCCGGAGCAGGGTGGGCCCGACGGCCAGGGTCAGGGCCACCGTGAGGACGGCCCGGCCCAGGTCCCAGCCGAGCGAGGTGGCGGTGCAGTAGGCGAGGAAGCGGACCAGGTTCTCGTGGAGCGGGTCGCCCGCGACGAAGGAGATGCCCGAGCCGAGCCCCGGCACGATCGTCCAGCCGTACAGGTTCATCACCGTGCCGTACGCGAACGCCGCCACGCACCCGTACGCCGCCAGCATCAGCAGCTCGCCCCGGCCGCGCAGCCGGTCCGGGCCCGGCAGCAGGCCGGCGCCCATGGTGAACCAGCCCATCGACAGCATCTGGAACGGCATCCACGGCCCGACGCCGCCGGTCAGCAGCGCCGAGGCGAACATGGTCACGGATCCGAGCACGAAGCCGAAGCCGGGGCCCAGCACCCGGCCGCTCAGCACCATCAGGAAGAACATCGGCTCCAGCCCCGCCGTCCCCGCGCCCAGCGGGCGCAGCGCCGCGCCGACGGCGGCGAGGACCCCCAGCATCGCGACGGCCTTCGCGTCCAGACCGGAGTCCGCGATCGTCGCGACGACGACCCCGACGAGCAGCACCAGCAGCGCGGCGAACAGCCACGGCGCGTCCTCGGCGTGGGCGAGACCGGAGTCCGCCCCGGCCAGCAGCGGCCAGCCGAACGCGACCAGCCCCACCGCGCTGACCAGGACCAGCGCGGCCACGGCCCGGGGTCCGAGCCGCACCGGACGGGCGGACCCGGCGCTCACGCGAGTCCCTCCAGGGCCGTACGCACCTGGGACACGGTCAGCCACTCCCGCGGCCTGAGGATCTTCGAGGTCTGCGGGGCGAACGCGGGGGAGGAGACCACGACCTGCCGGGTCGGCCCGTCCGCGACGACCTCACCGTCGGCGAGGATCACCACCCGGTCCGCCAGCTCCGCCGCCAGCTCCACGTCGTGCGTGGCGAGGACGATCGCGTGGCCCTCACCGGCCAGCCGCCGCAGTACGCCGACGAGCCGGGCCTTCGCCGCGTAGTCGAGGCCGCGCGTCGGCTCGTCCAGGAGGAGGAGCGGGGGCCGGGCGGTGAGCACCAGGGCGAGGGCCAGCGCGAGCCGCTGCCCCTCGGAGAGGTCCCGGGGGTGGACGTCGTCCGGCACCCCGGGCAGCAGCTCCGAGACCAGTGCCCGGCAACTGCCCGCAGGCGCGCCAGCGTCGGAGTCCGCCGCCGCGCACTCGGCCGCGACCGTGTCCGCGTACAGCAGGTCGCGCGGTTCCTGCGGGACGAGCCCGACCCGGCGCACCATGTCGCGCGGCGGGGTGCGGGACGGCTCCAGACCGCCGACGAGGACGGAGCCCGTGGTCGGCGCGGTCATCCCGACGAGCGTCGTCAGCAGGGTCGACTTGCCCGCGCCGTTGCGGCCCATCAGGGCGACGGTCTCGCCCGGTACGACGGACAGGGTGACCCCGCGCAGCGCCTGGACCCGCCCGTGCCGCACCCCGAGCCCCTCGACCCGGGTGGCGCCGCCGTCCTTCAGCGGCTCGGCGGGGACGGTGTGCGGGCGGCGGCCCAGCAGCCGGCCGAGAAGACCGGGCCGGGGCGTGGCCGGCGCGGGCAGCGGGGCCACCAGGACATCGGCCGGGGCCGCGCGCGGCGGCGGCTCCACGTCGGCCAGCCGCTCCCGCAGGTCCACCGCCCTGCGCCGTGCGTCGCGCACCGACAGCGGCAGCGGATCCCAGCCCATCAGCCGGCCCAGGGCCACGACCGGGGGCCGGACGGGCGACACCGCCATGATGTCGGCCGGCCGGCCCATCACCGGTGCGGTGCCCGGCGCGGGCAGCAGCAGGACCTGGTCGGCGTACTGCACGACACGCTCCAGGCGGTGCTCGGCCATCAGCACCGTCGTCCCCAGGTCGTGCACCAGCCGCTGGAGCACCGCCAGGACGTCCTCGGCCGCGGCCGGGTCCAGGGCGGACGTCGGCTCGTCGAGGACCAGCACCCTGGGGTGCGGGGTGAGGACCGAACCGATGGCGACCCGCTGCCGCTGGCCCCCGGAGAGCGTGGCGATCGGCCGGTCCCGCAGCTCGGCGAGGCCCAGCAGGTCCAGGGTCTCCTCGACCCGGCGCCGCATGACGTCCGGGGCGAGGCCCAGCGACTCCATGCCGTACGCCAGCTCGTCCTCGACGGTGTCCGTCACGAAGTGGGCCAGCGGGTCCTGGCCCACCGTGCCGACCAGATCGGCGAGTTCACGCGGCTTGTGCGTACGGGTGTCCCGGCCGCCGACCGTCACCCGCCCCGTCAGCGTCCCGCCGGTGAAGTGCGGCACGAGACCGGACACGGCACCCAGCAGAGTCGACTTGCCGACACCGGACGGGCCGACGACGAGCACCAGCTCGCCCTCGGGAACCGTGAGGTCGACCTCGGACAGGGTGGGGCGCTCGACGCCTTCGTACCGCACCGAGACCTGCTCGAACCGGATCATGGGCGCTCCTTGGAGTCCGAGGGGGAAGGGGGCAGCGGTGCCACCACGGCGGGCAGCAGCCCGATCAGTACGGCGGCGGCCGGCCACAGGGGAAGGACCGGAGCCGTGAGCGGCACGACACCGGGGCGCAGGGCGTCCGGATCGACGGCGCCCGCCCGGATCATCGCCGCCGCGACGGCCGCGCCCGACGCGGCGACGAGCCAGGCGCGCACGTCCCACCGGTCGGGGCGGTAGCGGGTGCGGACCGAGCGGCGCCCGCCGAGCCGGAGCCCGGCCAGCGCCGCCACCAGCCCGGCCAGCAGCAGCGGCAGCCCGTGGGCGGCGCCCTGCGCGGCCAGCAGTCCGTACGTCCCCGCGCACACGCCCAGCAGCCCGCCGAGCGTGAGCACATGGGTGGTGCGGCGGACGGCGGGCGGGACCTGCGCGGTGCGGCCGTAGCCGCGCGCGTCCATCGACGCCGCCACGGCCACCGAGCGCTCCAGGGCGCCCTCCAGTACGGGCAGCCCGATCTGGAGCACCGCCCGGATCCCGCCGGTCGGACGGCCGCGCAGCCGGCGGGCCGTGCGCAGCCTGGCCACGTCGGCGACCATGTTCGGCGCGAACGTCATCGCGACGACGACGGCGACCCCGGCCTCGTACAGCGCGCCGGGCAGCGACTTCAGCAGTCTGGCGGGGTTGGCAAGGGAGTTGGCCGCCCCGACGCAGATCAGCAGCGCGGCCAGCTTCGCGCCCTCGTACAGGGCGAAGACCAGCTGCTCCCCGGTGACCCGGCCGCCGATCCTGATGCCCTGAGCCCAGCCGGGCAGCGGCACCTCGGGGAGCGTGAAGAGGGTGTCCGTGCCCGGCACGGAGGAGCCGAGGACGACGGAGAAGACGAGGCGGACGGCGACGACGAACAGCCCCAGCCTGATGAACGCCCCGTAGGACCGGGCCCACGGGGCGTCCGTGCGGCGCGCCGCCACCACGTAGCCGGCCACCCCCACCAGCAGCCCGAGCAGCAGCGGGTTGGTCGTCCGGGACGCGGCCGTCGCCAGCCCGAGCGCCCACAGCCACCAGGCCCCGGCCGGCACGGCGTTGGCCCGGGTCGCCCGGGGGGCGCTCAGGGCAGGGCGGAGCCGGGCCGGGCCGGTGGAGCGGGTCATCGGCGGCGGCGGGCCTGGAGCACTGCGGCGACACCCAGCACGAGCACCGCGCCGACGCCGGTCAGCACACCGGCCGACGGGCCGCCGCCGGAGCCTTCGCTGTCGCCGCCGGTCGTGGCGTCCTCGTCGGAGGGGGACGGCCCGTCCGTGGCGGTGGCCTTTCCGGACCCGCCGTCCCCGGTCTGCTCACCGCAGCCCGAGCGCGGATAGCCGGATATCGCGCAGAGCATCGCGGAACCGTCGTACCGCAGCGGCTTCGCCACCGAGGCGAGGGCCTCCGCCGTGCTCGCGTCCGGCGCCACCTGGGCACAGGCGGTGCGCAGCGCGGGCGGCCTCTCGCCGGCGGGGGCGTCCGCGGGCGTGCCGGGGTCGACGACCAGCGCCACCCGCTTCCGGCCGTCCTTCGCCGGGGTGCCCGCGCAGACGGCCCCGAAGTCCGGGGCGCGGCGCGGCTGCGCCGAGTCCTGGGAGTCCTCGCTCACCGAGAAGCGGAAGCCCTGCACCGCGCCGTCGTCCGGCCGGACGACGGACGGCCCCTGTGTGGCGTACGTCCAGCCCTTCCCGCCGTCGCCCTCCCAGAACGACCAGTAGCGGTACCCGGCCGCCTGCGCGCTCCCCGCGCCCAGCACGGCGAGGACGGCGCCCACGAGGAGGAGCAGCGCCGCCGTGCCCAGCGGGCGCCTCACAGCTGCTGGTTCTTCCGGCGTCCGCTGAGCAGGAAGCCGATGCCCGCGCCGAAGGCGAGACCGATGCCGATGATCCACCAGAGGCCGAGGCCCTCGTCGTCGCTGGTCGTGTCCGCGGGCTTCGACGGCGCCGTCGCGGTGGGCGAGGGCACGGCGGTGGCGGCGGGGGCCGGACCCGTCGCGTTGAGCTGCCTGACGAGGTCGACGCCGCCGAAGTCACGCGCGTCGCCGCCGGTCGCGTGGACGGCGAGCACCAGCTGCGCGGTGGCGGCGGGGCCGCCCTCCTTCGCCCAGCCCTGCGCGTGCTTCTCCAGGTAGGTGACCGCCCCGGCCGCCTTGTCCTTGTGGCCGGCCGCCGCCAGCGCCACGACGGCGTCGGCGGTGTTGCCGAAGTCGGGCTGCGGGTCGGACTTCTCGGCGCCCGGCATCGGCGGCAGGTCCAGGTGCCCGGACCCGGCGAGCGCCTTCGCCAGGTAGGAGGCGCCGTTCTGCGCGGTCTGCTCGACGGTGAGGCCGGTGCCCTCGTGGCAGACGGGGGCCTTCACCGCGTTGGAGTTCCCCGCGGCCATGCCCTTGCCCATCGCGCCGATCACCGAGGCCGCCGTGGCGTCCGCGTTGGCGGTGAGCTCGCCCTTCTTGTCCGGCTGGTAGGCGAACGCCCCGCCGTCCTCGCCCCCGCAGGGCAGCGCGAAGCTCTGGAGCGCGGTGTACGGGGTCTTCCCGTCCGCCGTGGTGACATCGGCGAGCGGCACGCCCGCCCGGGCCAGCGCCCCGGTCACGACGGCGGTGGAGTTGGCGTCGCTCGGGCCGCCCGGGTTGTAGCTCCAGCCGCCGTCCTTGTTCTGGACGGACTTCAGCCAGCTGACCCCGTTGTCCACGACCTCGCGGTGCACACCGAGTTCGACCATGGCCTGGACCGCCGCCGCCGTGGCGTTGGTGTCCGCCACGGTCTTGGCGTCGCACGGCGCGGACGCGTCACGGTAGGCGGCGAAGGCACCGCCGGCGCACTGCTGGCCGACGAGCCAGTCGACCGATTTCGTGGCGGGGGTGACCAGCTCGACCTTCTGGGCGAGGAACGCGAGCGACTGGCGCCAGACCCCGTCGTACGTCGGGTCCTTGGTGCCGTACAGCCCGGCCGGGAGGTCCGGCGTGGCGGGGGACGGGGAGGGACTCGGCGCGGCGACCGCCACCGGGGCGGCCGCTCCACAGAGCACGGCGGTGAGCGCGAGCGCGGCCGCGCGGCGGCGTACGGACATGAAGGGCTGGGCCTCTCGAATGGGGTTTCCCCTGCTCGAGCTGGGCCGAGCGCGCGGGGAAGGGTCGGCGCCGGATTCGCACCGGCTTCCCCCTGTACGGGCATGATGACGAGCCTCCCACTCTACCGGGGCGTCTCCGGACCTCTCCGGGCGGACAGCCGCACCCCGTCGGTGAAGGGCCTTCCCAGCAGGTCAGGGCCCGTGCGAAACTCCCGCGGGGGTCACATGGGCGCGTGCCCGTGGGGGAGGAACGACCTGGTGGGAATCAGCAGTGCGCAGACGAAGGACGGCGGCCGTCGCCGCGGTGGCGGCCGGATGCATGACGGTGACGGCGGGCTGCGGTCTCGTGGAGGAGACCGGGACGGTGCCGAAGGCCACCCGGGTCCCCCTCCCCCCGCTCACCGCGGGGACGGTCGCCGACGAGATAGAGGGCTTCGCCCGGGCGGCGGGCCTGCCGCCCGGGGACACCTCCGCAGCCGGACTCCCGAAGGGTGACTGGCACACGTGCGTGGCGCCCTGGACGGGCTACGCGCCGGCGGCGGACGCCGCCGGCGCGTTCGAGGCGACGGTGATGCGGCTCCGGCAGCACGACTGGGAGATCGTCTCCAGCCATGCCGAGCGGGACGTCACCTACCGCACCCTCGCCAAGCGCGGCTGGAAGGTGTACGCGAGGTACTACGCAGCGGAGAGCGCCGGGTGGACCGTGTCGCTCACCGCCGTCGAGGACGGCTGCGAGCTGCCCGGGAAGGTCAGGGCCGGCTACGCGGACCCGGCCTGACAGCCGGAGTCGGCGATCACGAAGTGGCCCGCCGGTGACTCCCTGAGGGTGTGGGTGACGAAGACGTTGTACAGCCCCATGTCCTGGTCCGAACCGTTCGCCCAGGCGTGACCGCCCGAGGTGTGCGCCCGGCCCGCCGTCACATGGGCGTAGTTCGTCGCCGTGAAGCACCGCGCGGGTGCCGTACCGCCCGAGGTGGTCGCGGTCACCGCGGCCGAGCCCGCGCCGGCGGTCCCGGAGGAGTCCGTCGCGGTCACGGAGTAGCGGTAGGAGGTGCCGGCGGTCAGCCCGGTGTCCGTGAAGGAGGCCGAGGCCGTCGTGGTCACCTTCGTCCCGTCGCGGTACACCGCGTAGGAGGCCGCGCCCGTGACCGCGTTCCACGCCAGTGAGGCGGTGCTGTCCGTGACCCCGGTGACCTTCAGGCCGGCCGGGGCGGGCAGGCCGTCCCCACCGCCCGGGGCGCCCTTGTCCAGTCCCCAGAACACGCCCGTGTGGTAGGACGAGCAGACGGTGTTCAGGAAGTAGGCGGCCGTCGACCCGCAGCTGTCGGCGCCCGACCCCGGGCTCACCGGCAGGCCGTGTCCCATGCCGGACACCGAGAAGGTCTCCACGGCGGGCTTCCCCGACGCGTCGGCGTAGACGCTCCGGGTGGTGCCGCCGGGCAGGCTCTGGGTGCTGGACGGGGTCTGGCCGATGCCCCAGACGTCGGTCCACTGGTCGCGCAGGGCCGTGGCGTTGGCCGGGTAGACGGTGTAGTCCGAGGTGCCCTGCCAGATCGCCACCCGGGGCCAGGGGCCGGTCCAGCCCGGGTAGGAGCCGCGGACCTTGTCGCCCCACTGGGCGGCCGAGAGCTTCTGCGGCCCCGTCTGGCAGGCGGACGCGGCGGCCTGGCTGGTGGCGCACTGGGCGGGCAGCCCGGAGGCCACCGAACCGCCGGCGAAGACGTCCGGGTAGGCGGCCAGCAGGTCGGCGGTCATCCCGCCGCCCGCCGAGAGGCCGGTGACGTAGACCCGGCGGCCGTCGGATCCGTACGTCTTCTTCGCGTACTCGACCATCTGCACGACGGACGCGGCCTCGCCCCTGCCCCTCGTGCTCTCCGCCTGGTCGAACCAGCCGAAGCAGGAGAGCGCGTTGTTCGCCGAGGTGGTCTGCGGGAACACGACGTCGAAGCCCCAGAGATCGGCGTACTTCGGCCAGCCCGAGTTGGTGTAGTAGGCGTTCGCCGACTGGGTGCAGCCGTGCAGGGCGACGACGAGCGGAGCGCCCGCGGCCACGGTGTCGGGGGTGTACGTGAACATCTGGAGGTTGCCGGGGTTCGAGCCGAAGCCGGTGACCTGCTGGAGTCCGGCGGCCGCCGGGGCCGCGGGCGCCGCGGAGACCGGATGCGCGGTCAGCAGCGGCAGCACGGCACAGACGGCGACGGAGGCGACGCGGCGGAGCAGGCGTCGCAGGATCGGTGGGCGCACGGTGGGGCCTCCTCATCGGACGTGCGGAAGGGGGGGGAAGGGCGTGGGGAGCTGCTGCCGGAACCTACGAGCCGCAGGCGGAGCCGCCCATGTGGCAGGCGGACATCCGCCGCCCACCGCTGTGTGCGGCGCTCCCCTTGCGTTCCCTCTGCGCCCGCCCCGGGCGTGCCGGACGCGCGGCGGCCAGGCCGGACCGCACCATGTACGCCGCCACCATGCGGCCGCCCCGGGGTGTGTGCACCGACCCCGTGTGATGCGGGCGGCGACATCCTTACGGTGACGCCCATGCAGACTTCCCGGACCCCCCAGCACGACCCCCTCGCCCCCGCGGCCCTCGCCGGGCGCACCGCCCTGGTCACCGGGGCCGCCAGCGGCATCGGACTGGCCTGCGCCGAGGCGCTCGCCGCCGCCGGAGCCCATGTGCACGTGGTGGACAAGCAGGGCGACGCCGCCAGGAGCCTCGCGGCACGGATCGGCGGGACGGCCTGGGTGGCCGACCTCTCCGTGGCCGAGGCGGTGGACGGGCTGCCCGCCGACGCGGACATCGTGGTCAACAACGCGGGGCTGCAGCACGTGGCGCCTGTGCACGAGTTCCCGCCGGACCGCTTCGCGCTGATCCAGCGCGTCATGGTGGAAGCGCCGTTCCGCATCTTGCGCCGCACGCTCCCCGGCATGTACGAACGCGGCTGGGGCCGCGTGGTCAACATCTCGTCCGTGCACGGGCTGCGCGCCAGCCCCTACAAGTCGGCCTACGTCTCGGCCAAGCACGCACTGGAGGGGCTCAGCAAAGTGGTCGCACTCGAAGCGGCGCCGCACGGGGTGACGAGCAACTGCGTCAGCCCCGGCTACGTCCGCACCCCCCTGGTCGAGGACCAGATCGCGGACCAGGCCCGCAGCCACGGCATCTCCGAGCAGGAGGTGGTGGGCCGGGTGCTGCTGGAGCGCAGTGCCCTCAAGTCGCTGATCGAACCCGGCGACGTGGCCGGAGCCGTGCTGTGGCTGTGCGGACCCGGCACGGGACACATCACCGGAAGCTCCCTCACGATGGACGGCGGCTGGACCGCCAACTGAACCCGACCGACCCAGGAAGCCCGGAGAACGATGGAAGCCGGAAGAACGATGGCCGCACATGTCTGAACCGCCCCCCGCCGCGGCGCCCCTCCTGGCGCGCCTCCTCGACCTGCTGGCCGACGACGCCCCCGCCGAGGAGCTGGGCGCCGTCACCTCGGAGGCCAGGGCCGCGGGTGTCTCCCCGGCCGAACTGGCCGAGGTGGAGCGGGCGGCCGCCACCGCCCTGCGGATCAGGGGCGCCCTGCGCCAGCACCGGCGCAGGGAGCTCCAGCTCACCGCCCTCTTCGACACGGCGGGCGACCTGGCGGCCTCCCGGGACCTGGACGACGTGCTGAAGGCGATCGTGCGGCGGGCCAGGATGCTGCTCGGCACCGACACCGCCTATCTGACGCTCCCCGACGAGGAGGCCGGGGACACCTACATGCGGGTGACCGACGGGTCGGTGTCCGTCCTGTTCCAGCGGCTACGCCTCGAACTGGGCGAAGGGCTCGGCGGACTGGTGGCGCAGACCGCCAGCCCCTACGCGACCCCCGACTACCGCACGGACGAGCGCTTCCGCCACACCCGCAACATCAACGCCGGTGTGCTGGACGAAGGCCTCGTCGCCATCCTCGGCGTCCCCCTGCTCCTCGGCTCCAGCCGGGGCGGTACGGGAAAGGTCATCGGCGTCCTCTTCGCGGCCGACCGCGCCGCGCGGGTCTTCAGCCCCGACGAGGTGGCCCTGCTCTGCTCGCTCGCCGCACACGCCGCCATCGCCATCGACACCGCCCGCGCCCTGGACGACACCCGGACCGCCCTGGCGGAACTCGCCGGGGCCAACGCCGAACTGGCCGAGGCCAACGCCGCCGTCCGCGCGCACTCGGCCGCCATGCGGCGCGCCGAGGAGGCCCACGACCGGCTCACCGACCTGGTGCTGCGCGGGGGCGACGTGAAGGACGTCGCCGTCTCCGTCGCCGGACTCCTCGACAGCCCCCTGACCATCCACGACCCGGGCGGGCGCCCGCTGGCCGCCGTACGGCCCGACGGCTCGGGCCTCGCCGCCGACAGCATGGACGCCGGCTGGCTCGTCGCGACCGCCGAGGAGTCCCGCCACGGGGCGCGCGCCGTGCACCGCGACGGCCGCTGGATCTGCGCGGTGCTCGCCGGGCAGGAACTCCTCGCCGGCCTGGTGCTCCACCGGCCCGGCCGGCTCGACGACTCCGACCGGCGGCTCTTCGAACGCGCCGCCGTCGTCACCGGGCTCCTCCTGCTGCTGCGCCGCACGGTCGCCGAGACCGAGAACCGGATACGGGGCGAGCTGATCAGCGACCTGCTCGGCGACCCGGAGCGTGATCCCGCGGGGCTGGCCGAGCGGGGCCGGAGACTCGGCATCGACCTGGACCGGCCGCACCTGCTGCTGGTGGCGGAGGCGGCGGCCCGGGAGAAGCTCGGCGGCGCCGCGATGCGGTACCTGTTCGGCGGTGACATCCACGGCGTGAGCGCCGAGCACGCGGGCACCGTCGTGCTGCTCATCGACTGCGACGGCCGCTCACCGTCCGACGCCGGGGACGCCGCGCGCGCGGCGGCGGCGCAGCTCGGCCACCTCGTCCAGGCGCCCGTCACCGTCGCCGGCACGGGCCCCGCGGGCGGCGCCCGCGCACTGGCCGCCGCCTACGCCGAGGCCGCGCGCTGCCTGCGCGCCCTACGGGTGCTGGGGCGGGAGGGAGAGGGCGCCTGCGTCGACGAACTCGGCTTCCTGGGCGTCGTGCTGGGCAACGCCAAGGACGTCGACGGCTTCGTCACCGCCGTGCTGGGCCCCCTGCTGCGCTACGACGAGCGGCGCGGCACCCATCTCGTGAGGACCCTCCGGGCGTACTTCGGCGCGGGCGGCAGCCTGATCCGGGCCAAGGACGAACTGCACGTGCACGTGAACACCGTGGTGCAGCGCCTCGACCGGATCCAGGTGCTGCTGGGGCGTGACTGGAACGAGCCCGACCGCGCCCTGGAGCTCCAGCTGGCGCTGCGCCTGCACCTGTTGGGGGGCGGCCGGGACGCCCCGTAGGGCCCCGGCCGCCCGGAGCGCTCAGTGCGGGACGGCCGCCCGCAGCAGGGCGTCGGCCACCGCGCGGGCGCCCTTGTCGCCCGTCAGCACGGTGTAGTGGTTGACATCCTCGACGGGTACCGCCAGGACCTTGGTGTCCGGCTGGCCCGCGGCGGCCAGCCGGGTCTCGTCGTAGAGCCCCTGCTCCTCGTTCATGAGCCCCCGTCGGGCCCACAAAAGCGTGGCGGACACCGGGAGTTCGCGTACGGCTGCGAGCACCTCCGCCTGGAACAGGCCCACCCCGTCCGTGCGGACCGCCTCCAGCAGGCAGCCCGAGCGCATCGCCCCTTCCGTGCCCGTCAGGTCGCGCTGGAGGTACGCGTCCACCTCCGGGGACCAGCCCTCGCCGCCGAACGCGGGGTGGGCCCGCCAGAACGACCGGTAGGCCTCCCGGTCGGGGAACGTCATCGAGAGCCGGTCCATGGCCGGCCCGATCACCGCCGTCAGCAGCTCGTCCGCCGACAGGTGGGTGGGGGCGGGGAAGCCGAACCCGCCGTCCACGAGGACCAGTTCGCCGAAGCGGTCCGGGTGCCGCACCGCCGCGAGGGTCGCGACGAACGCCCCCATCGAGTGGCCGGCGAGGACCACGGGGCCGCCCTCACCGACCCCCTTCGCGAGGGCGGCCGCGTCGTCCGCGTGGGCGGCGATGCCGTACGGGCCGGGCAGCCCCGCGCTCCCGGCCCGGCCGCGCAGGTCCGGGGCGACCAGGGTGACGCGGCCGGCCAGCGCGCGGGCGACCGCGCCCCAGGACAGCGCGTTGGCCGTGATGCCGTGCAGGGCCACCACCACCGGGGCGCCGGTCCCCCCGGCGGGCCAGCGCAGCGCGGCCAGTTCGCCGCCGGTGACGGGGACGCGTATCTCCTCGTACGGGATCATCGGTTCTCCTCACGGGTCCTGCGCAGACGGGACGGCAGCCGGGCCAGGCCGCCGGGCAGCAGGTGTACCACGGCGACGAACAGCACCCCGAGCAGGAACAGCGGCTGGGAGAGCGGCACGCGCAGGACCGCGGGCAGGTCGGAGACCGCGCCCGATCCGGCGAGGTCACCGAGCCGGTGGTCCGCCCAGGTGTAGAGGATGCCGCCGACCATCGGGCCCCAGCGGGTACCGGATCCGCCCAGCACCACCATCACCAGCAGCGACAGGGTGAAGTCGGAGGTCGTCGTCTGCGGCGTGGAGCCACCGGTCAGCAGCAGGTGGACGAGCCCGCCTGCCGCCGCCAGCGCCCCCGCGAGGACGAAGGCCGTCAGCTTGAAGCCGTAGGGCCGCAGCCCCAGCACCTCGACCCTGCGCTCGTTCTCCTTGATGCCCTCCCAGACCCGGCCGGTGGGGGAGCGCACCGCCCAGCGGACCACGGCGAGGGTGAGGACGAGGTAGGCGAGCGCGATCCAGTACAGATTCGCCGTGTGGTCGATCCCGACCAGCCAGGACGGCAGCAGCTCCGCCGGAGCGGCCCTGCCCTCCTCGCCACCGGTGAAGCCGCCCGGGTCGCGGGAGACGAGGATCGAGCCGGCCTGGGCGAAGGCGAGCGTCACCATGGAGAAGCCGATCCCGGTGACCCGCAGGCTCACCGAGCCCAGCACCAGGGCGAGCAGGGTGCCGGAGCACAGGCCGAGGAGCGCCGCCACGGGGAACGGCAGGCCCGCCTCCAGCAGGAACATGTTGGTGGCGTAGCTGCCCGCCGCGAAGTACAGCGCGTGCCCGAAGGAGAGCAGCCCCGTGCGGCCGAGCAGCAGGTCGTACCCCGTGGCGAGGGCGCCGAACAGCAGGCAGGTCGCGAGGAGTTGCAGGCTCCCCGGGCTGCCGACCGGACCGTCCAGCAGTCCGGGGACGGGAAGCGCGCTGTAGGGAGCGACGACCAGGAGCACGAGGACGGCGGCCGGCCACCAGCGCAGCAGCCGGTGCCTGTCGCGCCCCGGCGCCGCGGTCACGGCGGCGGGTGCGGGTGTGGTGGCGGTGCTCACGCGAGCCTCCCGGTCAGTCCGCGCGGCCGGACGAGCAGCAGCGCGGCGAGCAGGACGACGACCGCCAGGTCGCCGAGGCCCGCTGCGGTGTAGTAGTTGGCGAACTGCTGGACGAGGCCGATCACGACGGCCGCCACGGCGGCCCCGGTCACCGACCCCATGCCGCCCGTGACCACGACGACGAACGCGAAGATCAGCAGCGAGGTGCCCTGCCGGGGATCGACGGAGCCGAAGTACAGCCCGCCGAGCGCCCCGCCCAGCGCCGCGGCGCAGCCGCCGATCGCGAAGACCAGCGTGAACGCGGTGCGGACGTCGATGCCCAGGGCCGTCACCATCGCGCGGTCCTCGACCCCGGCCCGCACGACCAGGCCGTGCCGGGTCCGGCCGAGGAACAGCCGTAGCGCGACCAGGACGGCCACCGCCGCGGCGATCAGCACCAGCCGGTTGACCGGCACCTCGGCGCCCAGCAGCCCGAAGGTGCCGGACAGCGCCTCGGGGCCAGGGAAGGTCCGGGCGTCGGACCCCCAGATCCCCGACAGCAGGGCGGGCACGGCCAGCCCCACCCCGACCGTGGCGAGCACCTGCTCACGCGGCCGGGTGTACAGGGGCCGTACGACCGCCAGTTCGAGCACGACGGCGGCGAGCGTGCCCACAGCCGTCCCGAACAGGACCGCCAGGGCGAAGCCCCAGCCGCCCGGGCCCGCGCCCGGCAGGTGGCCGGACGCCGCCCACCAGGTGCCGTACGCCCCGACGGAGAGCAGCGCCCCGTGGGCGAAGTTGAGCACGTCCATCAGGCCGAAGATCAGTGAGAGCCCCGACGCGACGAGGAAGTAGAGCGCCCCCAGACCGAGTCCGGTCATGGTGAGCAGCACGATGGTGGACATCAGGAATCCGCCTCCGCGGTGTGGGGGGCGAGCGGGCCGTGGCCCACGCCGAGCAGCCGGCGGGTGGCCTCCGCGTCGCCCAGCAGTCCGGCGGCGTCGCCCCGGTGGGCCGTCCTTCCGTCGGCGAGCACCACGCAGTGCCCGGCGAGCCGGCGGACGACGGCGAGGTTCTGTTCGACGAGCAGCACGGGCACCGCCTCCGCGGCCCGCTCCAGGACCTTGGCGACCTCGGTGACGACCTTGGGGGCGAGGCCCTTGGTGGGCTCGTCGGCGATGATCAGCCGGTTGCCGTTGAGCAGGGTGCGGCCGATGGCCACCATCTGCTGCTGGCCCCCGGACAGGGTCCCGGCCAACTGCGCCCTGCGAAGCTTCAGTTCGGGGAAGAGCTCGTGGACCAGGTCGTACGCGGGACCGTCGGCGCCCCGGCGTTCGGCCAGCCGCAGGTTCTCCGCGACGGTGAGGCCGGCGAAGACCCCCCGGTCCTCGGGGGCGTAGCCGACGCCCCGGCGGACCAGGGTGTGCGTGGGCAGGCCCACGGTCTCCTCGCCGTCGAGGAGCACGCTTCCCTCGCGCGGCACCAGCCCGAGGATGCCGCGTACGGTCGTGGTCTTCCCGGCCCCGTTGCGGCCGAGCAGCGCGGTCACGCCCTGGCGTGCCACCTCCAGGTCCACGCCGTGCAGGATGTGCCGGCCGCCGATCAGGACCCGCAGGCCGCGTACGACGAGCAGCGCGGGCGCCGTCACAGTCCCTCCCCGAGGTAGGCCTGCTGGACGACCGGGTCGGCGGTCACGGCGGCAGGGGTGTCCAGGGCGAGGAGACGGCCGTGGTGCATCACCGCGAGCCGGTCGGCGAGGTCCAGCAGGACGTCCATGTGGTGCTCGACCATGAGCACGGTGCGGCCCTCCTCGCGGTGCAGGGTGCGGATCAGCTCGGTGAGGGCGGGCACCTCCTCGGCGCTCACCCCCGCCATCGGCTCGTCGAGCAGCATGAGCCGGGGCTCGCCCACCAGCAGCACCGCGAGCTCCAGCTTGCGTTTCTCGCCGTGCGAGAGCTCCGCCGCCGTCGCCCCGGCGCGGTGGCCGAGGCCGGTGCGCTCCAGCACGCCGGCCACCTCGGCGGTGTACGGGGACGCGCGCCGCCACAGCCGGTGCGAGCCGCCGTGCCGGGCCTGGGCGGCCAGCCGGACGTGTTCGGCCACGGTCATGCCGGGCCAGAGGCTGGAGGTCTGGAACGTCCGGCCGATCCCGCGCCGCGCACGGGTGTGCACGGGCAGGCCGGTCAGGTCCGCGCCGTCCAGCGCGAGGGTGCCGGCGGTGGGCCGGACGATCCCGCTGACCAGGTTGAACAGGGAGGTCTTGCCCGCCCCGTTGGGCCCGATGAAGGCGAGGAACTCGCCCTCACGGACGGCGAAGGTGACGTCCTCGACGATGGTCGCCCCGCCGACGCGCCAGCCCAGTCCGTCCAGTCGGAGCACGGGAGCGCCCGCCCGTGCCCCCTCCTCCCGCGCGGCGGCGGTGCCGGGTGCGTGCACGGGTCAGCCCGCCGAGGGCTTCGCGGGCGGTGCCACGGCGTCGGCCGGCTCCGTGCTCACCAGCTCGGGCTTCGCCGCGGCGCCGGTGCCCCTCAGCTTCGCGGTGAACATCGGCTGGAGCAGCGCGTGGTCCTCGGCGCGGATCCGCTGCTCGCCCTTCACCCCGTCGAAGCTCCAGCCCTCCAGGGCCTTCGCCATCGCCCCGGTGTCGGTGGCACCGCCCTCCTCGACGGCCCGCACGATCATCTGCGCCGCGGTGAACCCGTCGGTGCTGAACAGGTCGGGGGTGCCGCCCTCCTTCCCGACGCCGTCGAGCATGGCCTTCTCCACGGCGTTGCCGCCGCCGGCGCCGGGGAAGTAGTGCGCGAGGAAGGAGACCTTCGCCCCGGCCGCCCCGAAGACCGGGTACGAGGCCGTCCCCGCCAGTCCGGTGACGACCTTTCCGGCGCTCAGCACACCCTGCTGGTCCAGCGCCGTCCACAGCGCGGGGGCGGTCGCGCCCGCCCAGGCGACGAAGACCAGGTCGGGTCGGCCCGCCTTGACCTGGCGGGCGAACGGCGTCAGATCCGTGGCGCTGGGCGGAGCCAGCACGGAGCCCACCTTCGCCCCCTCGGCGCCCAGGACCGCCTTGACGGCGGCGACGTTGGCCTGGCCGAAGGTGGAGTCCTGCGCGAGGACGGTGACCTTCTTGCCCTTCGGGTCCCCGAGCATGGTGCCCGCGGTGAGGATGTCCTGGTACGACTGCCGGCCGGAGCGGAAGGTGTACGCGTTGACCCCGGTCACGGCGTCCGTGGCGGCCGGGCCGCTGACGTACAGCACCTTGTTCTGGGCGGCCAGCGGGGCCATCTGGAGCGCCACCCCGGAGTCGGTGGTGCCGGCCAGCACCTTGTACCCCTTGCCGATCAGGTTCTTCGCGGCGGACACCGCCTTGCCGGGGTCGCCCGCGTCGTCCTGCTCGGTGACCTCGATGGGGTGGCCGTCCGCCTTGCCGGTGCCCTTCGTCGCGTAGTCGAGGCCGGCCATGAACCCGTCGCGGTACTGCTTCCCGTAGGCGGCGAGCAGCCCGGTACGGGAGTAGACGAGCCCCACCTTCACGGCCTCGTCGGCCTTGGACCCGCTGCCGGACCCGGAGCCGCCCGCCTGTCCGGCGGCGGTGCAGCCCACCAGGAGCAGACCGGTGGCGCCGAGCACGGCCGCGGTCAGGGTTCTTCTGTGGACGGTGGCTACGGCTCTGCGACGCATGTGACCGGCTCCTCGGCAGGGTTCGGGTGATGTGGGCCGAACCGTACGAACACCGTGGCGCCGTCGACATGGTGCAGGGCACCCCACCTGGCCGGGGGCCGGTGTGGGCACCGCACATGGGCAGGTCCCGGCGCGTGTCCGCCGCGGGGCCGGTCAGCCCTCGGCGGCCTGCCGGCCGATCAGTCCGCAGACCGTCTCGATGTCCCGCTTCACCTGGGCGATCGACTCCCTGCCCGACAGCCAGGTGATCAGCGCCGAGTGCCAGGTGTGCTCGATGACGCGGACCACCGACAACTGCTCCTGCGTGGGGTCCTCCAGCCCCATCGCGTCCAGGACGATCGCCGTCGTCAGCCGGGAGACGGCGTCCACCTCGGGGCTGACCCCCCGGTCGGCGAAGGTCAGCGCCCGCACCATGGCGTCCGCCAGGTGCGGATCGCGCTGGAGTGCCCCGAAGGCCCGCATCAGGGTCTCGGCGACCCGCTGGGCGGCGTCGTCCCCGGCGGGCGGCTGCCTGCGGAGGGTGATCTGCAGACTCTGGAGCTGGTCCTGCATGATCGCGACCAGCAGGTGGACCTTGGAGGGGAAGTAGCGGTAGAGCGTGCCCAGGGCGACCCCGGCGGCGTCGGCCACCTCACGCATCTGCACGGCCTCGAAACCGCCCCGTCCGGCGAGCTGCGCGCCCGCCCGCAGGATGCCGCGCCGACGGGCCTCCTGGCGCTCCGTCAGGGGACTCGCTGCCGGCCTGGCTTCCGCTGTCATCTGCCCCATCCAAAAAGGGAGAACCCGTTATCTGTCCGTCCGGCCGCCGGCTTCCGGGCGCGCACATCCGGCCAGGGCGTCCGTCGTGGCGTGAATCACCTGATCCGGCCGTCACGCCGACGCTACCTGCCGGTAGATTCGGTGCGTGTTGAACGAACGAGTCTGAAACTTGTTCTAGATTAGCGCGACCGGTTACGCTCCGGCGAAAACGCAGTGAGAAGGGGGCCGAGTGTGACCGCTGAGGCCATAGAGTCAGGCCCCCTCGCGGGCGGTGGTGCGCCGGGCACCGACGGTGAGCGGCCGTTGCGCATCGCTCTCCTGACGTACAAGGGCAATCCCTTCTGCGGCGGCCAGGGCGTCTACGTCCGCCACCTCGGCCGCGAGCTGGCCCGGCTGGGCCACAGCGTCGAGGTGATCGGCGCCCAGCCCTACCCCGTACTCGACGAGGGCGTCCCGCTCACCGAGCTGCCGAGCCTCGACCTGTACCGCCAGCCCGACCCGTTCCGCACCCCCGGGCGCGGTGAGTACCGCGACTGGATCGACCTCGCCGAGGTCGCCACCATGTGGACCGGCGGCTTCCCCGAGCCCCTCACCTTCAGCCTGCGGGCCCGGCGCCATCTCCTCGCCAGGCGCGGCGACTTCGACGTCGTGCACGACAACCAGACGCTCGGCTACGGCCTGCTCGGGGACCTCGGCGCGCCCCTCGTCACCACGATCCACCACCCGATCACCGTCGACCGCCGACTGGACCTGGACGCGGCGGAGTCGAGGCGCCGCCGCCTGTCCGTGCGCCGCTGGTACGCCTTCACCCGCATGCAGAAGCGCGTCGCCCGCCGCCTGCCGTCGGTCCTCACCGTCTCCGGCTCCTCCCAGCAGGAGATCACCGAGCACCTCGGGGTCCGCCGGGACCGCGTCCACGTCGTGCACATCGGGGCCGACACCGACCTCTGGTCCCCCGACCCCTCGGTCGCCGAGGTCCCCGGCCGCATCGTCACCACCTCCAGCGCCGACGTGCCCCTCAAGGGCCTCGTCCACCTCGTGGAGGCGCTCGCCAAGCTCCGCACCGAGAACCCGGCGGCGCACCTCGTCGTCGTCGGCAGGCGCGCCGAGGACGGCCCCGTGGCCCAGGCCATCGAGCGCTACGGACTCCAGGACGCCGTCGAGTTCGTCAAGGGCATCAGCGACGCCGAGCTCGTCGACCTGGTCCGCAGCGCCCAGGTCTCCTGCGTCCCCTCGCTGTACGAGGGCTTCTCGCTCCCCGCCGCCGAGGCCATGGCCACCGGGACCCCGCTGGTGGCCACCACCGGCGGCGCGATCCCCGAGGTCGCCGGGCCCGACGGGGAGACCTGCCTGGCCGTCCCGCCCGGCGACGCGAGCGCCCTGGCCGCCGCGCTCGCCCGGCTGCTCGGCGACCGTGAGCTGCGCGCCCGCCTCGGTGTGGCGGGCCGCGCCCGGGTGCTGGCCAACTTCACCTGGGCCAGGGCCGCGCTCGGCACCGTCGAGCTGTACCGTCAGTCGATCGCCGCCCGGGGAGCCCGCAGGTGAGCGTCCCCGTGGCCCCCGGAACCCGTACCTCCGACCTCGAAGGCAGGCCCCCGTGCTGACCGTCGACTTCACCCGCTTCCCGCTCGCCGCAGGCGACCGGGTGCTCGATCTGGGCTGCGGCGCCGGCCGGCACGCTTTCGAGTGCTACCGGCGCGGCGCCCAGGTGGTGGCCCTCGACCAGAACGGCGAGGAGATCCGCGAGGTCGCGAAGTGGTTCGCCGCGATGAAGGAGGCCGGTGAGGCGCCCGCGGGCGCGACCGCCACCGCGATGGAGGGCGACGCGCTCAACCTGCCGTTCCCCGACGCCTCGTTCGACGTCGTGATCATCTCCGAGGTCATGGAGCACATCCCGGACGACAAGGGCGTCCTCGCCGAGATGGTCCGCGTGCTGAAGCCGGGCGGACGGATCGCGATCACGGTGCCCCGCTACGGCCCCGAGAAGGTCTGCTGGACGCTCTCCGACGCGTACCACGAGGTCGAGGGCGGCCACATCCGCATCTACAAGGCCGACGAACTCCTCGGCAGGATCCGGGAAGCGGGCCTCAAGCCCTACGGGACCCACCACGCCCACGCGCTGCACAGCCCCTACTGGTGGCTGAAGTGCGCCTTCGGTGTGGACAACGAGAAGGCGTTGCCGGTGCGGGCCTACCACAAGCTGCTGGTCTGGGACATCATGAAGAAGCCGCTGGCCACCCGGGTCGCCGAGCAGCTGCTCAACCCGGTCGTCGGCAAGAGCTTCGTGGCGTACGCGACCAAGCCGCACCTGCCGAAGGCCGAGGCGTGAGCACACCCGAGCAGACCGAACACCTGGTCCTGCCGGGCGTCCTGACCGCGGAGCAGGCGGCCGAGACCGTGGCCGCGCTGCTCTCCGTGCAGTGCGAGGACGGGGCGCTGCCCTGGTTCCGCGGCCACCACCTCGACCCGTGGGACCACACCGAGGCCGCGATGGCCCTGGACGCGGCCGGTGAGCACGAGGCCGCCGCCCGCGCCTACGCCTGGCTGGCCCGCCACCAGAACGAGGACGGCTCCTGGTACGCCGCCTACCACGACGGCGACCCGGAGCGGCCGACCGACCTGGGGCGCGAGACCAACTTCTGCGCCTACGTGGCCGTCGGCGTCTGGCACCACTACCTCGCCACCGGGGACGACGCCTTCGTCGACCGGATGTGGCCGACGGTCTACGCCGCGATCGAGTTCGTGCTGCGGCTCCAGCAGCCCGGCGGCGAGATCGGCTGGAAGCGCGAGGCCGACGGCACGCCCGTCACCGACGCCCTGCTGACCGGCTCCTCCTCCGTCCACCAGGCGCTGCGCTGCGCGCTGGCGCTGGCGGAACAGCGCGAGGAGGCCCAGCCGGACTGGGAGCTGGCGACCGGTGCGCTCGGCCACGCGATCCGCAGCCACCCCGAGCGCTTCCTGGACAAGAGCCGCTACTCGATGGACTGGTACTACCCGGTCCTCGGCGGCGCGGTCACCGGCGCCGCCGCGACACGGCGGATCGAGGACGGCTGGAAGAGCTTCGTGGTGCCCGGCCTCGGAGTGCGCTGCGTCCTCCCCAACCCCTGGGTCACGGGCGGCGAGAGCTGCGAACTGGCCCTGGCGCTCTGGGTGACGGGGGAGTCGGACCGGGCCCTGGAGGTCCTCCAGTCCATCCAGCACCTGCGGGCCGAGGGCGGCCTGTACTGGACGGGGTACGTCTTCGAGGGCGAACGGGCCATATGGCCCGAGGAGCTCACCACCTGGACGGCCGGTTCGCTGCTGCTCGCGGTGGCCGCGCTCGGTGGGGACGAGGCGACCACCGCGGTCTTCAGCGGCGAACGGCTGCCGGCCGGACTGGACCCGGACTGCTGCCGTGAGGAGCCGGCCCGCTAGTGCGGGCAGGCCCTAGTGGCGGCGGACCCGGCCCGCGATGGCGTGACCGATGAACAGATAGACGACTGCGGCGAGACCGTAGCCGGTGACGACGCGAGCCCACGCTTCGTCGAAGGTGAACAGGTCGTACGACCAGCCGGCGAGCCAGTGGGCGGAGTCCTGGACCCACTGGACCAGGTCGTTGCCCCGGTTGGCGTCGAGCAGGTACATCAGGATCCACAGAATGATGATGAATGCCATGATGTCCGCGACGACGGCTATGACGCGTGCGGCGGTACTGCTTCCTGAACCTGATCTGGGAGACATGCTCTCCGGATTGCCGCTTTACCGAGGGTGAAACCCGTCCGGCGTGCACCGGGTGGCGCCCGTCTCCCGCACGGGTGAGCCTGACGAGGAGTGCCGGCTCACGTCACTCACCGTGAAGACCCCGGTCAGGGAGGCCCGTCGTGCCCCGTTCCGCACCCACCCGCCGGTTTCTCGTGGCGCTGTTGCTGTCCTGCGCCCTGCTGGCGGGGGCCACCGCCTGCGGTGACGACGACGACGGCGGCACGCAGGCAGCGGGTTCCGCGAGCCCCGGCCCCACGACGTCGGCCCAGCAGCAGAAGTGGGCCAAGGCGCGCTTCGTGGCGAACGCGGGCCTGGCGGCGGGGGCGGCGTACCAGTGGATCGTGAAGCCCTACCGGGCCGGCACGTTCAAGAAGGGCGCCGACGGGCGGACCTTCGCGATGGTCAAGGCGGGCGTCGCGGGGGCGTTCACGTACAACCGGCTCAAGGCCGCGGAGGACAACGCCAAGGGCGACCCGCTCCTCGCGAAGGCCGTCGCACCGCTGACCGCCGGGATCGCGTCGCTCAAGGACGTGGTCACCAGGATGACCAGGGGCGAGCCGGGCGCCGGCGAGGTGGGGGCGTTCGAGAGCGTCATCGACAGCGTCAAGGACGCCGGGAAGAGCGCGGGCGCCGAGGTACGGAACAAGGTCCCGTCCGCCTCGCAGCTGAGCGGATAATCCACTGGGAGAGCCGTCGTACGCCGCATAGGGTGCGAGGATGACCCACCTCGCGCACGCGCGCTACTGCGACGAGATCGTCGCCCAGACCGACCGCCTGGGCGCGCTGATCACGGACGCCGGCCTGTCCCGGAGGGTTCCCACCTGCCCCGACTGGAACCTGCGCGAACTCGTCCTCCACGTCGGCGGCGCACACCGCTGGGCCGGAGAGATCGTCCGCCGCAGGGCGGCCGACGAGGTCCCCGACGACCAGGTGCCGGGCACCGGAGGTCCGGCCGGCGGTGACGCGGCCGCTCTCCGCGCCTGGCTGGCGGAGGGCGCCGCCGCGACCGCGGAGGCCCTGCGCGAGGCGGGCCCGGACACGGGGGTCTGGACCTGGGCCTGGGAACGCCGGACCGCGTTCTGGGCCCGGCGCATGGCCCACGAGACCGCCGTCCACCGGGCGGACGCGGCCCTGGCCACGGGGACGGCGTACGAGGTGGCCCCCGACCTGGCCGCCGACACGATCACCGAGTGGCTGCAGATCGTCGCCTTCGCCCAGGCGGAGGGCGACCCGGAGGCGGCCGAACTGAGCGGTGGGGGACGGTCCTTGCACCTGCACGCCACGGATGTGCCGGGGGCGGAGTGGCTGATCGAGTTCGGTGAGGACGGCTTCACCTGGCGCCACGCCCACGCGAAGGCGACCGTGGCCCTGCGGGGTCCGCTGACCGGGCTGATGCTGGCGTTCAACCGCAGGCAGAAGCCCGACGAGGGCGGGCTCGAAGTCCTCGGCGACCGGGGGCTCCTGGACTTCTGGCTGGACAGGTCGTCCTTCGGCTGAGCACCGCCCCGGCTCCCCGGACACGCCGATGGCCCCCACCCTTGCGGGCGGGGGCCATCGGCGTGCGTCGGATCAGCCGCGCTGGATGCCCGTGGTGTCCTGGAGGACACCACGACGGCCGTCCTGCGTCTGGGCGATGAGCCCGGGACCGCGCTGCTCGACCGCGAGGTACCACGTGCCCGGCGCGAGCTCGGCGATCGGGTTGGGAGCGCCGTCCTCGCCGTACAGCGGACGCGCCACGGGCACCGCGAACCAGAACGGAGTGAAGTCGCCGGCCGGCGCGCCACCGCTCTGCGGCGCCTGCTGCGCGGCCTGCTGGTGCTCCGGCTGACCGGACTGGCCGGGCTGCTGGCCGGTCTGGCCCGGCTGGGCACCGTACGGCTGCGGCTGACCGGGCTGCGCGCCGAACTGCTGCTGGCCACCGGGGTAGCCGTAGCCCTGGGCGGGCTGCTGGCCGTAGGCCGGCTGCACGGGCTGCGCCGGGCGCGGTGCGCCCAGCAGCGGGGCCTTGAGGGCGGGGACCAGCGGGGTGGCCACGGCGCCGCCGGCCAGCACGAGGGTGGCCAGCAGACCCAGGATCAGGCCGGCGCCCGCGTCACCCGCGTCGATGATCGTCCAGAACATGGTCCACAGGGCGTACACGGTGAACGCGGCCCCGAACTGGCCCAGTTCGAAGCCGACCACCTTGCGGCCCGGCATCGCGCGGCTGACGATCAGCAGCGCGGCGCCGATGATGCCGGCCAGGTAGATGCCCATGAGGATGGAGAGCGAGTCCCAGGCGTTCGCGCTGAAGCCCGAGCAGTCCACGCCCGAGGGGCAGTCGTAGCCGGAGAGGTCGAGGAAAGAGGCGATGAACAGCACGACCGCTGCTCCGATCACCACGCCGTCGCCTCGAGTGAGGGATCGGATATTCACGTGAAGGTCCTTAGTCGGTCGTATCGTCGGGGCGGTCGTCGATGCCGCCGGACGGCGGGTACGGCGCGAAGCTCGGGGGCGGCTCCCCATCGTACGGATGAATCTATCGTCTGCCCGGGCGGGTTGTGATGCTGCCCGGACCTCGGACCGGCTATCCCCCCGATGTCGCCACCATCCGTGCAGAACTACTTCTCCAGATAGCTGCCGATGCCCTCGGCGATACCGAGAGCCGCTTTCCGGCGCCAGCCCTCATCGGTCAGCAGGGCGGCGTCCTTCGGGTCACGCATATTGCCGCATTCGATGAACACTTTGGGCACGGTCGAGAGATTCAGGCCGCCGAGATCGTCACGGGTGTCCAGCCCGGTGCCTCCGCCGATGTAATTGGAGGGGGCACTTCCGGTGACGCGTACGTAATTCCCTGCGATCCGTTCCCCCAGTTCACGCGAAGGGGCCACGATCTTCGCGGTGTCGACGTCGCCGCCGTTCACGGCTGCGGGGAGAATGACGTGGAATCCCCTGTTGCCGGCCGCGGAACCGTCCGCGTGGACCGAGACCACCGCGTCGGCCCGCTCCTCGTTGCCGATCCGCGCGCGTTCGTCGACGCACGGGCCGAAGGGGCGGTCCCCGTCCTGGGTCAGGACGACCCTCGCGCCCCGCGCCTCCAGCAGCGTGCGCAGCCGGCGGGAGACGTCGAGGGTGAACCGGGCCTCCGCGTAACCCGAGTCGGTGGCCGTGCCCGTGGTGTCGCACTCCTTGCGCCCCGTGCCGATGTCCACCGAGGCGTTGATCTCCCGGGTGTGGTCGCGGTTCCCCGGGTTGTGCCCGGGGTCGATCACCACGGTGCGCCCCGTGAGCGGGCCCTGTGGCAGGGGCTCCCCGGACGTGCGGCCCGTCGACGGGCTCGCGTCCGGATCCGCTGAACGCCGGGGCGAAGAGGAGGAGGGCGGCGCGGACGACGCCGGCCGGGACGCGGTCGCGGGCCCGTCGGCGGATCCGCCGTCGCCCGCGCAGCCTGCGGCGGTCAGACAGACGCCTGCCAGCGCCGCGGCGGCCAGAGCGGGCCTTCGGGGCCTGCCCGGGCGCGGGGTGGGGGGAGGGGAGTCGTCGTGGCGCACGTCGCGATGCTATCCGTGGCCCTCAGATCCCCGTCCCCGTACGCCGCAGGACGCGCAGTGAGTCCGTCACCGAGATCTCGGTGAACGCCCCTGACGCCAGGGCGCGTTGGTGGACGCGGTAGGGGGCCTGTCCGCCGTCGGCCGGGTCGGGGAACACGTCGTGGATCACGAGCAGTCCGCCGTCGGCCACCTTCGGCGCCCAGCCCTCGTAGTCGCCGTTCGCGTGTTCGTCGGTGTGCCCGCCGTCGATGAACACGAGGCCGAGCTGCCCGCCCCACACCGCCGCGACCTGCGGGGAACGCCCGACGAGCGCCACCACGTGCTCCTCCAGGCCCGCCCGGTGCAGCGTGCGCCGGAACGTCGGGAGGGTGTCCATCAGACCGATCTCCGGGTCGACGACCGAGGGGTCGTGGTACTCCCAGCCGGGCTGCTGCTCCTCGCTGCCCCGGTGGTGGTCGACGGTCAGGGCCGTCACCCCGGCCGCCCGGGCGGCGGCGGCCAGCAGGATCGCGGACCGCCCGCAGTACGTGCCGACCTCCAGGAGCGGCAGCCCGGACGCGGCGGCCTCGACGGCGGCGGCGTACAGCGCGAGCCCTTCGCGGACCGGCATGAATCCCTTGGCGGCCTCGAAGGCGGCGAGGACATCCGGCTCGGGACGGGCGGGCTCGGCGGGCTCGGCGGGCTCGGCGGCCACGGGTTCCTCCTGGTGGGGCGGCGGATCGGACGGCGTCCCATCGTGCCGTACGCCCCCGCGACACAGGTCGGCGGGGGCGTACGGGTGGGGTGGGCCCGGGTCGGGGCAGGCCCCTGGCCGAGGCTGCCGGGTCAGGTCAGCAGCTCTGCCAGAGTCGGGTCATGACCCGGACGCCGAAGCGCAGGCCCTCCAGCGGGACGCGTTCGTCCACGCCGTGGAAGAGCCGGCCGTAGTCCAGGTCGTGCGGGAGCTTGAGCCCCTTGAAGCCGAAGCAGCGGATGCCCAGGTGGGTGAACGCCTTGGCGTCGGTGCCGCCGGGGTTGCAGTAGGGCACGGGGTGGCCGTCCGGGTCCTCGGCGCGCACCGCGTCGCACATCGCGTCGACCAGCGGACCCTCGAACGCCGTCTCCATCGCGATGTCGTGGTTGACCCACTCGCGGCTGACGGAGGGCAGCAGCAGCCGGTCGATCGTGTCGATCAGCTCCTGCTCGTGGCCGGGAAGGAAGCGGCCGTCGACCCGGGCGGTGGCCTTCCCCGGGATCACGTTGGTCTGGTAACCCGCCGAGAACATGGTGGGGTTGGCGGAGTTGCGCAGCACCACCTGCATGAAGTCCGCCACCGGCCCCAGCCGGGACAGCGTGCCCTCGATGTCGTCCTCGTCGAACGCGACGCCGTACAGCCGGGCGGCCTCCTGGAGCAGGGCGCGGACCGGTTCGATCAGCCGGACCGGGAAGGTCTCGCGGCCGATGCGGGTGAGGGACTCGGCGAGGTCGGTGACCGCGTTCTCGTCGTTGGGGGAGGAACCGTGGCCGGCCCGGCCCGTGGCGGTGAGCTCCATCCAGGCCATCCCGCGCTGGGCGTTCTCGATCGGGTACAGCCGCCGGGTGTCGTCGAGGGCGAAGGAGAAGCCGCCGCCCTCGCCGATCGCCTCGGTGACCCCGGCGAACAGCTCGGGACGGTGCTCGACCAGCCAGTGCGCGCCGAACTTCCCGCCCGCCTCCTCGTCGGCGAGGAAGGCGAGGACCAGATCGCGTGCGGGCCGGATCCCGGTCCGGGCGAAGTGCCGGGCGGTGGCCAGCACGACCGCGACCGTGTCCTTCATGTCGATCGCGCCGCGCCCCCAGAGGTAGCCGTCGCGGATCTCACCGGAGAACGGCGGCACCTGCCACTCGGAGGCGTCGGCGGGCACGACGTCGAGGTGGCCGTGGACCAGGAGGGCGCCCCGGTCCGGGTCGGAGCCCGCGATGCGCGCGATGACGTTGGCGCGGCCGGGGGCGGACTCCACCCGTACGGAGTCGATGCCGGCCTCGGCGAGCCGGGCCACGACCCAGTCCGCCGCCGCGCTCTCGTCGCTCGTCGGGTTGGAGGTGTCGAAGCGGATCAGCTCGGCGCAGAGGCCGACGGCCTCCTCCTGGGCCTCTTCGGAAGCGGGGACGATGCTCATGCTGCTCCTGCCGGGGTGGTGACGTGGGCGGCGGGAGCGGGGGTGTGCGCGTCGTCGTCCAGGGTGGAGGTGCCGTACGGCCTGATCCAGCCCAGCAGGCCGAGCACGCAGTACAGCAGGAAGGCGGTGGCCAGCGAGTTGAGGGCCGGGATACCGCCGTCGTAGAACTTGCCGACGCAGAACGCGGCGACCCAGATGGCCAGGGACATCGGCACCCAGGTGGGAGAGGTCGCGGGGAGCGTCTGTGCCTCACGGGTCTCGTCCAGGGGCCGCCGCATCCGCTTCACGACCCAGTACTCCGCGACGATGATCCCGCCGATCGGCGGGATCATCACGCCCAGCAGGGAGAGGAACTCCGTGAAGTGGGTCATGATGCCGACCGCGGAGAGGAGGGTGCCCGCGGCCCCGAGGGCGACGGTGACGACCCCGCGGTGCAGCCGCCTGCCGAAGACGACCTGGAAGAAGTTGACGACGCCGAGCGAGGAGCCGTACAGGTTCCAGTCGTTGATCTTGGCGGTGGACATCAGGACCACGATCACGCCGAACGCGCCCGAGGTGGAGAGCACGATGTGCGAGACCTCGCTGGACTTCACCAGGTGGCCGAGGAGCACGCCGACCATGCCGACGATGTACTCGGAGAGGATCATCGAGGAGGCGCTCTGCACGAAGACGTGCGAGCCCTTCCTGTTGTAGCGGGTCATCTCCGGGGAGACGATCGCACCCGTCATGTAGCCGCCCGCGATCGCGGTGGCGGCCACCGCGAGCGGGATGGTCTCACCGGGCGGCGGCGAGCTCATCAGGTCGCCGAGCGAGTGGTCGTTCAGCGTCGTGACGACGGACCAGGCGACCATGGCGAAGAAGAGCGGGGTGACGATCTTCGCGAACATGGCCATGTACCGGAAGCCGAAGATCACCAGGGCGGTGATGGCGATGCCCGCGACGACGCACCACATCCAGGACGGGCCGCCGACCAGCGCCGAGACGCTGTCGCCGAAGATCGTGTTCTGGACGCCGAACCAGCCGACCAGACTGACCGCGATGACGAAGCTGACGAGCGCCGAGCCGTTGCGGCCGAAGCCCACCCAGCGGGTCAGCATCGGGGTCGCCAGACCCTCGCGCATCCCCGCAAGACCGATCGCGAAGATCACGATCTCCAGGATCACGGCGCCGAGGGTGAAGGCGAGGAAGGCGTCCCCGAAGGTCATCCCGACACCGATGGTGGCACCGAGCGTGAACTGCGAGATCGACCCGGACTGTGCCAGCCACTGCAGGAGCATCGACCAGAAGCCGAAGCGCTTCTCGCGCGGCACCCGGGAGAGCGCGTAGTCGTCGCTGCCGATGCTCTTGGCCTCGGGGGCCGTGGCGGCGGCCCGGCTGTCGGATGCCATCAGGACTCCAGGGGTGTGCGGCCGAAGGTCTGCAGGTGAGCCAGCGACCCGTAGCGGGTGACGAGGTTGTCGAACTCCACCGCGTCGTGGAAGTCCAGGGTTCCGGCGCCGAAGGCCTTGGCGACCTCGACGGCGTACCGGGCGGCGGAGGCGATGTCCGTCTCGTGGCTCGCGCCCGTCTGGCAGCCCGGCACCGCGGCGGCCGAGGTGACCGCCAGACCGACGACCGGGGCGGCGGTCGCGGTGGAGGGCTGCAGGATCGAATTGATGTGGTGTGCACCGTTACCGTACGGGGTGATGTCCTGCGTGGTCACGGGGTACGTGACCAACGGCTCACCGGTCACCACCGCGAGCAGCTCGCCGAGCTGCTCGGAGACGCGGAGCACCCAGCCCTCCTTGACGGTGGGCGAGAGGGCCAGGCCCTTGTGGTTGATGATCCGGTTGCCCTTGGTGGTGTCGATGGAGAGCACGGCCTCCATCTCGCCGGTGACCTCGTGCCGGTTCATCGTGGCGATGTCCACCGGGGACCCCATGAACGGGACCGGGTCGTGCGGCTCGGTCGGGGCGCTCGGGCAGATGTGCGTGGCGACGATCACGTCACCGGGGAGCGCGTCGCCCCGGCGGCGCATGTCCAGCAGCTTGGCGGCCGTGGCGAGCGCCGAGGCCGCGCCGTCGGCGTCGGACACGAGCCCGGTCACCTCCGGCCGGGCGCCGACGCCGCCCAGCCGGCCGACCACGCCGAGGGTCCGGGCGTCGCCGCCCGAGGTGCGCCCGCGGGTGCCCGGGATGCGGACGAGTACGAAGTCCGTCGCCCCCCGGTCGCCGGTGACCGTCGTGACCTCGGCCGCGGAGCCCGCGGCCCCGGCGACGGAGTCGAGGTATCCGGCGACGGACTTGCCGCTGACCTGCGGGTCGTCCAGCAGCTCGACGATGTCCAGTACGTACTTGAGCATGGGGGGCCTTTCTCCGGAGCGGGACACCCGCCCGGCGCGACCACGGGGAAGCGCGGGGCGGGGTGCTGGAGCAACATTCGGGATCCGCTACCGTGGAACGCAACTGTTTCCCGTTATCTGCAATTCAGGTCTGAATGGTGAGATGCTGCTGATGGCCGACTTCGATCTGGACCGCCGCACCCCCGCCGGGGCCCTGCAGACCGTCGACCGGGCGCTCCTGGTGCTGCTCGCCTTCGAGCGGACCCGTCCCGACTGGGGCGTCACCGAGGTCGCCGAGGAGTTCGGCTGGGACACCTCGGTCGCCCAGCGCCTGCTGGCCACGCTCGCCGGCCGGGGCTTCCTGGTCTCCGACCCCGTCACCCGCCGCTACCGCATCGGCCCCGCCGTGCTGCGGCTCGGCCGGCTCTGGGAGCGCTCCGGGTCGCTGGAGCTGCTCGCCGCGCCGGTGCTGGAGGAGCTGCGCCGGACCACCGGCGACACCGTCCTGTTCTGCCTGCCCGACAGCTTCCACATGCGGTGCGTGGCCGCCGAGGAGGGCGAGACCGGGCCGCTGCGCTACTACCCGCTCGTCGGGGAGCTGTACCCGGCGCACGCCGGGGCGACCAGCAAGTCGTTCTACGCGTACCTGCCCGACGACCAGCGCCACCGGCTCTTCCGCGGCCGCCCCATGGCGCGCTTCACCGACCGGACCGTCACCGACCCGGACCTCCTGGAACAGGAGTTCCTCAAGGTCCGCGCCCAGGGCTACGCCTGGACCGTCGGCGAGTACGACACCGGGATCGCGACCGTCGCGGTGCCGGTGTTCCTGGGCCGCGAGCCCTACGGCAGCCTCAGCCTCGGCGGAGGCGTGGACCGCTTCCAGGGGGCGCCCGAGGACCGGCTCGACGCCCTGCGCCACGCCGCGCACCTGCTGGAGCAGCGGCTCACCCACCCGCCCCAGCGGCCCAGGTCCCGCGCGGGACGCCCCCGTAGCGCCTGACCACCGACCCGTACCGCCCGACCGGCTCTCCGCTCCCACCGCACGAGGAACCTCTGTGAATCTGCTGCTGCTCTCCAACTCCACCCAGTACGGCCGCGGTTATCTGGAACACGCTCTGGACACCGTCACCGCGTTCCTCCCGGCGGACGCCCGGCTCGCCTTCGTGCCGTACGCGCTGGCCGACCACGACGCGTACACCGCGCGCGTCCGGGGCGCCCTGGAGCCGGCCGGGATCCGGGTGCGCGGCGTCCACGAGAACGCCGACCCGGCCGCCGAACTCGCCGCCTCGGACGCCGTGTTCATCGGCGGGGGCAACTCCTTCCGGCTGCTGGACGCCCTGTACCGCACCGGCCTGCGCGAGGCGGTGCGCGACGCCGCGCGGGACGGACTGCCGTACATGGGCGCCAGCGCGGGCACCAACATGGCCGCGCCGACCCTGCGGACCTCCAACGACATGCCCATCGTGCAGCCGCCGTCCTTCGACGCGCTGGGCCTGGTCCCCTTCCAGATCAACCCGCACTACCTGGACCCGGACCCGGCCAGCACCCACAAGGGGGAGACCCGCGAGGAGCGGCTCACCGAGTTCCTCGAGGAGAACGACGTCCCCGTGCTCGGGCTGCGCGAGGGTTCCTGGCTCCGGGTGCGGGAGGGCGTGGCGACGGTCCAGGGCGCCCGTCCCGCCCGGCTGTTCACGCGCGGTGTCCGGCCGCGGGAGCTCGCGGCCGGATCCGACGTGTCGGGGCTGCTGGCTACGGAGCCGAGGTTCGACGCTCCGGCGCGCTGACCGGCGCCGCCACGGGGGCGGACTCGGCCGCGGCGAGCGCGTCGCCCGCGCTGCTGGCCAGCAGGACGGGGTGCGCCTTCCGCTGCGCCGGCAGGAACGCGGCCAGTACGAGGCCGATGAGCACCGCCCCCGTGGCGATCATGAACGAGGTCCGGAAGCCCTCCATGGAGGGGACGTCCACCGCGCCCATCCGCACCGAGGTGTTCGCCAGCACCATGCCGATCACCGCGCTCGACAGCGAGGTGCCGATCGACCGCATCAGCGTGTTCAGGCCGTTCGCCGCACCGGTCTCGGAGGCGTCGACCGCCCCGATGATCAGAGCGGGGAGCGAGGAGTAGGCGAGCCCGATCCCCGCCCCGAGCACCACCGCGATCACCACGGTCTGCCAGGCGGCGCTCATCAGGCCGAGGCCCGCGCCGTAGCCGACGGCGATGATCAGCATGCCGAGCATCAGGGAGACCTTCGGTCCGCGGCGGGCGGAGATCCTCGCGTAGAGCGGGGCCACGAACATCATGGTCAGGCCCAGCGGTGCCACGCAGAGCCCCGCCACCACCATCGACTGCCCCAGGCCGTAGCCCGTCGACGCGGGCAGCTGGAGCAGCTGCGGCAGGACCAGCGAGACGGCGTAGAAGGCGACCCCGACCATGATCGAGACGAGGTTGGTGAGCAGCACCTCGCGCCGGGCGCTGGTGCGCAGGTCGACCAGCGGCGCCGGGGAGCGCAGCTCGAACAGTCCCCACAGCACCAGGATCACCAGGGACGCGCCGATCAGGCCGAGTGTCAGGGGAGAGGTCCAGCCCCAGTCACCGCCCTTGGTGACGGGCAGCAGCAGGCAGACCAGTCCGAGGGAGAGCCCCAGCGCGCCGACGAGGTCGAAACGCCCCGGTGCGCGCAGAGGGGGCTCCGGCACGACGAGGAAGGTCAGGGTCATGGCCAGGACGCCCAGCGCGGCCGAGCCGAGGAAGAGCGCGTGCCAGTCGGCGTGCTGGGCGACGAGCGCGGCGGCGGGCAGGGCCAGTCCGCCGCCCACGCCTATGGACGAGCTCATCAGGGCCATCGCCGAGCCGAGCTTCTCGCGCGGCAGCACGTCGCGCATGATGCCGATCCCCAGCGGGATCGCACCCATGGCGAAGCCCTGGAGCGCCCGGCCGACGATCATGACCACGAGGTCGTCGGTGGAGGCGCAGATCAGCGAGCCGACCACCATCACGGCGAGACTGGCCAGCAGCATCCGCCGCTTGCCGTACAGATCGCCGAGCCGCCCCATGATCGGGGTCGCGACGGCTCCGGCGAGCAGGGTGGCCGTCATCACCCAGGTCGCGTTCGCCGGGTCGGTGCCGAGCAGGGACGGCAGGTCCTTGATGACGGGGACGAGCAGGGTCTGCATCACCGCCACGGTGATCCCCGCGAACGCCAGTACGGGAACGACGCCGCCGCCCTTGCCCTTGCGTGGGTCGGGGAGCGCCGCGCGCGACCCCTGCTGTCCGTTCGTCGTCCGTCGCATACGTGTGGCCTCCGGGCAGGGGAAATACGGGAAAGGGTGAGCGGGTGGAGCATGCGGTGGCGCGGAGAAAGCAGCACCGACCGCCAAGTGTGTGCATGGTGAACGCTTCCGTACGCCCGCGATATTCCGGTGAACGCGGCGTAAAAACCGGGAAGTCGGCAGAGGTCCTACGCCGGGAGGTGGAGACCCAGGGGGACCGATGGGGGGCCGCAAACCGATGTACGGGGCACGAGTCGCCTGCGAGTATGACACCCATGGTTGACGACTCCAGGCCCACGAGGCCGCCCGCCCGATCGAGAACCCGCACCTGGGCCGTGGTCGCCGCCGCCTGCACCGGCCAGTTCCTCGTCGTCCTCGACGTCTCCGTCGTCAACGTGGCGCTGCCCTCCATGCGCACCGACCTGGGCCTGAGCGGCCCCGGACTCCAGTGGGTCGTCAACGCCTACTCGATCGCCTTCGCCGGTTTCATGCTGCTCGGCGGACGAGCCGCGGACATATACGGGCGCAAGCGCATGTTCCTGACCGGGCTCGGCCTCTTCACCGCGGCCTCGCTGGCCGGCGGCCTCGCCCAGGAGGGGTGGCAGCTCCTCGCGGCCCGCGCCGGTCAGGGGCTCGGTGCCGCCGTGCTCTCCCCGGCGACGCTCACCATCCTGACCGCCGCCGTCCCCGAGGGACCCGCGCGGACCCGGGCGATCGGCACCTGGATGGCGGTCGGCGCGGGCGGCGGAGCGGCGGGCGGGCTGATCGGCGGGGTGCTCACCGACGCCCTCTCCTGGCGGTGGGTCCTGCTCATCAACGTGCCGATCGGCGCCCTCGTCCTCGCGGGCGCGGCGGTGTGGCTGGCCGAGGGCCGTGCGGGCGACCGGCGCCGGGTGGACCTGCTGGGCGCGGTGCTCGTCACGGCGGGCCTGGCGACGACGGCGTACGGCATCGTGCAGACCGAGGCCTCCGGCTGGACCGCCGCCCCCACCCTGGTGCCCCTGCTGGGCGGCCTGGCCCTGCTCGGCGTCTTCGTCCTGGCGGAATCCCGGGCGGCCGCCCCGCTGATGCCGCTGCGGGTGCTCGGGGTGCGCGCCGTCTCGGCGGGGAACGTCTCGATGATGCTGCTGGGGTCGGCGACGTTCGGCATGTGGTACTTCATGACCGTCTACGCCCAGAACATCCTGGGCTACACACCGCTGCAGGCGGGCCTCGCCCTGCTGCCGACGTCCGTCGCCGTCTTCGCCGGCTCGAAGGCCGCCCCCGGAATCATGGCCAGGACCGGCGCCAAACCCCTGGCCGTGGCGGGTGTCCTGGTCGCCGCCGCCGGCTTCGGCTGGCAGTCCACCATGGGCGTGCACGGCTCCTACCTCACCTCGGTCTGCCTCCCCGGCATCCTGATGATGGCCGGATCCGGACTGGCCTCCACCCCACTGGCCACACTCGCCACCTCCGGCGCGGCACCCGGCGACGCCGGACTCGTCTCCGGACTGGTCAACACCTCCCGCACGATGGGCGGCGCGCTGGGTCTCGCCGTGCTCTCCACCGTCGCCGCGGCCCGTACCGGGGGATCCGACGGGGCCGCCGAGATCACGGCCGGATACGCCCTTGCCTTCCGCACGGCCACCGTCGTGCTCGTGGCCGGGGCGGCGATGATGCTGCTCTGGCTGCCGGGCAGCCGTACGAAGGCGGCGGCGCGTCCGGGCGCACCGGACGGGGGACGGCCGGACCGGTCCGGCGAGGAGCCCGTGACGCCGGCGCTGCACGCCCCGGAGGCCTGAGGGCCCGCCTCCCCCGGCGGGGCGGAGGCCGGCGCACCGGGTGCCGTCAGAGCCAGCCCTGCCCGCGGGCCGCCCTCATCGCCTCCATGCGGTTGCGGGTGCCGGTCTTGCCGATGGCCGAGGAGAGGTAGTTGCGGACCGTGGACTCCGACAGGCTCAGTTTCGCCGCGATGTCGGCGACCGTCGCGCCGTCCACGGAGGCGTTCAGCGCGTCCCGCTCCCTCGGCGTCAGGGGACTGGGGCCCGCGCCCAGGGCGGCGGCGGCCAGCGCCGGATCGATCACGGTCTCGCCGCCCAGCACCTGCCGGATCGCCTTCGCCAGGTCCCCGACCGGGCCGTCCTTCACCAGGAAGCCCGAGGCCCCGGCCTCCATGGCTCGCCGGAGATAGCCCGGCCTGCCGAAGGTGGTCAGGATCAGCACCCGGCAGTCCGGGACCTCCGTACGCAGATCCGCGGCCGCGTCCAGGCCACTGCGGCCCGGGAGTTCGATGTCCAGCAGCGCCACGTCCGGGCGGGACAGGAGCGCCGCGTCCACGATCCCCACCCCGTCGGCCACCTGGGCGACCACCTCGAAGTCCGGCTCCATCCCGAGCAGCAGGGCGAGCGCGCTGCGCATCATGCCCTGGTCCTCGGCGAGCAGAATGCGTACCGATCCGGTGGGGCGGTGGTCCTGCGGCATCTCGTCCACGGGGTCAGCGTAGGCCGCCGGATGCTTGACGGAGGCCCTGACGCCGCCGCCGGGCCCGGTCGGGCGTCCGTCGGCGTCCGCCGGCAGCGGTCCGGCCGCCCGGTCGGGCCTACGTCAGCAGCGGTCCCGGCGCCTGGAGCCGCTTGCCGTGCCGGTGGCGCCCTCCGTGCCGCTTCCCGCGTCCGCCGGCAGCTCCGCCGTCACGGCGAAGCCGCCGTCCGGCCCGGGGCCCGACTCCAGGGAACCGCCCGCGGCGGCCAGCCGCTCGGCCAGGCCCTTCAGCCCCGTACCGCGCACCGGGCCCTCCGGATCCCCCGGGCCGGCGCCGTCGTCCGTCACGGTCAGCCGGACCCGTTCGGATGTGGAGTCAAGGACGAACTCGCAGTGGGCCGCGCCGCTGTGGCGCACCGCGTTGGTGACGGCCTCCCGCGCCACCCAGCCCAGCAGCGCGTCGGCCTGCGGACCGGGCGGCGGGCCCGAGCGGTGGACGGCCGCCTCGATCCCGGCGGCGGCCAGCACCGGTCCGGCCCGGTCCAGCTCGGTGGCCAGGCTGCCCTCGCGGTACCCCGTCACCGCCTCGCGGATCTCGGTGAGGGCCTGACGGCCCACGGACTCGATGTCCGTGACCTGCGCGATCGCCGCGTCGATGTCGTGCGGAGCGAGCCTGCGCGCCGCCTCCGACTTGACGACCACGACCGACAGGGTGTGGCCGAGCAGATCGTGCAGATCGCGCGAGAAGCGCAGCCGCTCCTGCTCGACGGCGTTCCGGGCCAGCTCCTGCCGGGTCGCGCGGAGCTCCGTCACCGTCTCGGACAGGGTGAGGATCGCGGCCGTCACGGCCCCCGAGATGAAGGTCCCGTAGCCGATGGTCCACGGTTCCGAGACGTGGTCGCCGCGCCACACGGCCACCGCGCACGCGCATCCCGCCAGGACGAACAGGCCGACGCCGAGCCGCCGTCCGCGCAGGATCGTGCCGCAGGCCAGTGAGAGCAGGGGGAAGAACAGCAGCCAGTTGCCGCCGTAGCCGATCGCGAGGCCGAAGGTGAGGGCGGCCATGGCGGCCAGCAGCACATAGGACGTGGCGCTCTCCCGCCGCCTCCTGTCGAAACCCCGGAACACCACGGAGATGTAGAGGGAGTTGAAGGCCAGCAGCCCCAGGCCGCCGACCCAGGGGTTCGAGGTCTCGCCCTGCCAGAGGTTGGAGAACGCGCCGAGCCCCATCAGCAGCGTGGGCAGCAGGGCGTAGGGGCCGGGCGGACCGGGCCGCCCGTACTTCTTCTTCGTCTTCCTGATCGTCTTCCTGGACACGGTCACTCCACTCACACGGTCCTCGCCGACCGACGGTAGGACAGCACGGCGTAGCCGCCGAACAGCAGCAGCCACCCGCCCAGTACGGCCACGGAGCCGGCACCTGGGGCGTGCCCGGCGATCGTCGACCAGCCCAGGTCGGCGAACCCGTGCGCGGGGGTGAACCCGCCGACGGCGCGCAGCCACCCGGGGAGCACGCCGAGGGGGAACCAGAGCCCGCCGACGAGCGCGAAGCCCATCAGACAGGCCACGTTGACCACACCGGTGCCCTGCGGGGTGAGCCGGTACCCGTTGCCGATGCCGAGCAGGGTGAACGGCAGCGCGCCGATCCACAGCAGCAGCACCAGCGCCACCCACTGCCAGACCGCCAGCCGCACCCCGTTGACGAGCGCCCCGGCCAGCAGCACCGCCAGGACGGTCGGCAGGACCGTCACCGAACCGCTGATCGCCCGGCCCGTCACGGCGCGCCACGGGTCCAGCGGTGTGATCCTCAACTGCTGGAGCCAGCCCAGGGACTTGTCCGACGCGATGCCCGTACCGATCGCCATGGCGGAGCCGAGTGCCCCGTACGCCGCCATGCCGACCATCGACGCGGCCTTCCAGTCGTCATAGCCGTCGCTCCCGCCGACATTGGTGAAGAGCAGATACATCATCACCGGCATGCCCGTCCCGAAGATCAGGAACGTGGGATCCCGCAGGGTACGCCGGATCTCGAGTGCGATGTAGGGAAACATCACGCGGCCTCCTTCACTCGGTCGGTGGTCGGTGCGGTGAGGGAGAGGAACGCGTCCTCCAGGGTGGCCCTGCCGACCTGGAGACCGCGTACCGCGCCGATCCGCGCCAGTTCGACGACCGTCGCGTCCGAGTCGTCCGTACGCAGCAGGGCACGGCCCCCGCGCACCTCGACGCCCAGCACGCCGGGGAGCGACTCGAGCCCCGCGGCCGGGCGGCCCGCCAGGTCGACGGAGACCAGACCGCCGCCCGCCGACCGCTTGATCGCCTCGCCGCTGCCGTCCGCGACGACCCGGCCTCCGTGCAGGACCACGATCCGGTCGGCGTTCCCGTCGGCCTCCTCCAGATGGTGGGTGGAGAACAGGACGGTGTTGCCGCGTTCGGCGAAGGACCGGATCGACGTCCAGAACGCCCGCCTCGCCTCCACGTCCAGCGCGGATGTCGGCTCGTCCAGCACCACCAGTTCGGGGTCGCCGGCCAGCGCGACGGCGAACCGGACGCGCTGGATCTGACCACCGGACAGCTTGTCCACACGCCGGCCCGCGTACTCCGTCACCCCCGCGAGGGCCAGCGCGTCGGCCACGGGCAGCGGGCGCGGGTAGAGGGACGCGACGAAGCGGACCAGCTCACCGACCGTCACCCGGGGGATCGGACGGCCGTCCTGGAGCATGGCCCCGGCCAGCCCCGCGCGGACCGCCCGCCCGGGGGCGCGGCCGAGGAGGCGCACCGTGCCCGAGTCGGGCTCGTTCAGGCCGAGCAGCAGACCGATGGCCGTCGACTTCCCCGCCCCGTTGCGGCCCAGCAGGGCGACGGTCTCGCCGCGCCCCACCATGAGATCCATACCGTCGACCGCCCGGACGGTGCTCCCCGCCCGGCCGAACGTCTTGACCACCGCGGTGAACTCCACCGCGGGTCCGTTCTCCTTGGTCCCCGTCGTCCGTGTCATGACGACGACGCTACGGGCCGGGCGTTCCCCGCAGCAGGGGCGTGTGTACGGAGTCCACGAGGACAAATGTCATGGGTGCGCGGGCTGTTGGGGGCGGTGCGTCGCCGTACGACACGAGGGCCGCCGCTGCCAGGTGGCTGCGACGGCCCTCGGTGTCGTGCGGAGCGGGTCAGGCTGCCGCGCTGCCACCCCCTTCGGAGGGGCGGCGGTGACGGCCGTGCGGCTCTGCGGTCACGCTCTCCGCGGATGCGCCTCCTCGGTGCTTTCCGTAGCCGCCGGCTTCGGCCCGTTCCGTGTCCGCCCGGGGCGGACGCGTCTGGGTCGTGTCGGTTCGGGCTTCAGACATGTGGGAAGTCTCCCCGTTGCAATCGCTTACGTGTGTGTCGCGGCCCTGCCGCCCTCCCGACGCGGTCACCGTCGGCGCCCGCGCGGAACGGCTGCGTAGCCCGGGCCAGAGTTTATCCAGGTGCGGTGCGCCCGGTGAGAGGCGCCTGCCCCAGAGGGACGGGTCTGCACGCGGCGGGAACCGGGGCGGCTGCGGACGCGTCCGTTCCGTTCGCGACGGCCTGGTGGGGCTCGTCCACGGGAGCCTCCAGCAGCGCCACGGCACAGGGCGCGCCCTCCTGCGCGTACGGCAGGTGCAGCACGCCGTCCCGGGTCCAGAACCCGGATCCGGCGGCCCATCCGCCGGGCGCCGCGAACTGGTGCAGCCGGCGCCCCGCCGGGCGCCACAGCCCCACCCAGCTGCCCGCCGGCCCGTCGATCCGCAGCGCCACGGCGCAGCTCTCCGGCATCAGCATCTGGCCCGGCTGGACGGCGAAGGGGGTCAGCGTCGCGTCCGGCACGCGCAGGCACTCCGGGAACCGCACCGGGAGGCAGCTGCCGAGCACGCCCCAGCCGAGCCGGTCCTGGCCGGGCGCGTCCGAGCGGACCAGCAGCAGGCCGCTGTCGGGGTCGGCCAGCAGCAGGCGGTCGTTGCTCTCCGGGGCGATCTGCAGCAGCGGGGTCACCTCGCCGTCGCGTTCCAGGTCCACGACGACCGCCTTCACGGGGCCGCCCCCGGGCATCTGCCGGTCCAGTGCGAGCAGCCGGCCCTCGCGGTCCAGCCAGGTGCCGCCCGAACAGCGCCCCGGGACGTCGGCGACGTGCTCCGGGCCGAACGCCCCGCCGGCCACCAGCCAGACGCCGGTGGAGCGGGTGCCGGGGAGCAGGGCGAAGGCGCTCATGCCGTCCGGGGAGGGGGGCAGGAGTGTGAGCTCCGGGCAGTCGAGTCCCCCCAGGGGCAGCTCGCCCGTGCCCGGCCCGGTCGGATAGAGCAGCGAGAACGTGTGCCGGCCGGCCGCCACCTCGCGCCGGATCAGGACCCGCCCGTCCGAGAGCGGCAGCACGTCGGAGCCGGCCCGCTCAGGCCGGTCGAGGGGGAGGCGCACGGCGTAGGGCTCGGGCCCGTCGAGGGTCCAGCGCTCGGGGAACCAGGCCGGCTCGGCCGACTCCCCGGTCGCGGTGAGCCGCGCCGCGTACGAGTGGTCGGCGGCGATCGTGAGCGGGGGCGGTACGGGGCGGGGCCGTGCGGTGGAGCTGGTCTCCTCGTCCGCCGGGCCGGTCTCCTCGTCCGCCGGGCGGGGCGGCTCCTCCGTCCGCGCGAGGGAGGGCGGCGGTGTGGGCGGTGCCGACGGGACGGGAGGAACAGGCGGGAGCGGAGGGACGGAAGGGAGGGGAGGCACTGCGGCGGCCTCTCCGTACGCGGCCCGCGCGCCGGGACCGGCCACGGCGCCCGGCGTCCCCGGGTCGGCAGCCGGCCTCCCCGGGTCGTCCGGTGCCGCCGGATCGGTGCTCCGGTCGGGCGGCACCGCTCTGACCGGATCCGCGCCCTCGTCCGACGCACCCGTGGCGCCGGGTTCTCCCGGTCCGTCCGGCCCGTCCGGTTCAGCGGGCCCGGGTGCGGGTTCGGCCGTCGCGGCCACCCCTGCGACTCCGGTGGTCTTGTCCTCGATGGCACAGGCAGTCATGGTCCGGTCACCTCCGGCTACCGAAGCTAGGTTTCGGACACCCCACCGGACAACACGAGCCACGTCACTTCACACATAAGGGTGCCGATGCCCTGGTTCCCCTGCGGAGGGAAGGGTGACTGTGCTGTGTATTCCCTATGCATCCAAGGTGAGCCTTCCCTAAGAATTTCCTGTGTACGACCCGGACCGGAGCAGAACATGTCCTTCAGACGCCGCGGCGCCGCCGCGATCGGTCTCGCGGTGGCGGCCGCCCTCTCGCTCTCGGCGTGCGGCGCCGCCGCGACGGACGACGCCACGGGCGGCGACAAGAAGGCGGCCGTCCTGGGCCTCGGAGTCACCTCGGCGAACCTGGTCCTGGACGACCTCCGCGCCGACCTCGTCGCGTAACGATTCGCACCGGCCGCCGTTCCCCCCGTGCGGGGTCCGGCGGCCAGGGGCGGCGGGGCGTGGCGGACAGGTAGCCTTTCCCCCGTGCCCCGTCTGTCTGAAGTCATCGCCGAGCTCGACGCCCTCTGGCCTCCCGAGCGGGCCGAAGGATGGGACGCCGTCGGCACGGTCTGCGGCGATCCCTCGGCGGAGATCGACCGGGTCCTCTTCGCCGTCGACCCCGTCCAGCAGATCGCGGACGAGGCCCGCGCCCTCGGTGCCCAGCTGATCGTCACCCACCACCCGCTCTATCTGCGGGGTACGACGACGGTCGCCGCCTCCACCTTCAAGGGCCGGGTCGTGCACGGGCTCATCAAGCACGACATCGCCCTGCACGTCGCGCACACCAACGCCGACACCGCCGACCCCGGCGTCTCCGACGCCCTCGCCGGCGCCCTGGACCTGCGGGTCACGGGCCCGCTGGTGCCGGACGCCACCGACACCGAGGGCCGCCGCGGCCTCGGCCGGATCTGCGAGCTCGACCACCCCGAGTCCCTCCGCGACTTCGCCGCCCGCGCCGCCGCCCGGCTGCCCGCCACCGCGCAGGGCATCCGGCTGGCCGGCGACCCGGACGCGGTCGTGCGCCGGGTCGCGGTGAGCGGCGGCTCCGGCGACGGCCTCTTCGACGCCGTACGCGCCGCCGGTGTGGACGCCTTCCTCACCGCCGACCTGCGCCACCACCCGGCCTCCGAGGCCGTCCAGCACTCGCCGCTCGGCCTCGTCGATGCCGCACACTGGGCCACCGAATGGCCCTGGTGCGAGCAGGCCGCCGCGCAGCTCGACGCACTGTCCGACCGCCACGGATGGGACCTGCGGGTCCATGTCTCGAAGCAGGTCACCGACCCCTGGACCACCCACCACTCTTCTGGAGCCCCCAACTGAACGCCGCGCCCGCCGACCAGATCCGACTCCTCGAAGTCCAGGCACTCGACGTACGTCTGTCGCAGCTCTCGCACCGGAGCACCTCGCTTCCCGAGCACGCCGAGCTCGACTCGCTGGGCAGCGACCTCGCGCAGCTGCGCGACCTGCTCGTCGCCTCGCAGACCGAGGAGAGCGACACCACCCGCGAGCAGACCAAGGCGGAGCAGGACGTCGACCAGGTGCGCCAGCGCGCCGTCCGCGACCAGCAGCGGCTCGACTCCGGCGCGGTCTCCTCGCCGAAGGACCTGGAGAGCCTGCAGCGCGAGATCACCTCGCTGGCCAAGCGCCAGGGGGACCTGGAGGACGTCGTCCTCGAGATCATGGAGCGCCGCGAGTCCGCCCAGGAGCGCGTCGCCGAGCTGACCGAGCGGGTCGCCGCCGTGCAGGCCAAGGTCGACGACGCCACCGCCCGTCGTGACGCCGCGACCCAGGAGCTCGAGGCCGAGGCCGCCACCGTGGCCAAGGACCGAGAGGTCGTCGCGGGGGCCGTCCCCGCCGACCTGCTCAAGCTCTACGACAAGCTGCGCGCCCAGCAGGGCGGCGTCGGCGCGGCCCGGCTCTACCAGCGCCGCTGCGAGGGCTGCCGCCTGGAGCTGAACATCACCGAGGTCAACGACGTGAAGTCCGCGTCCCCCGACACCGTGCTGCGCTGCGAGAACTGCCACCGCATCCTGGTCCGCACGTCGGAGTCGGGCCTGTAATGACCGCTCCCCGCCGCCTGGTCGTCGAGGCCGACGGTGGTTCCCGGGGCAACCCGGGACCCGCCGGCTACGGCGCGTGCGTCATCGACCCCCTCGACGGCGGGACGCTCGCCGAGGCCGCCGAGTACATCGGGGTCGCGACGAACAACGTCGCCGAGTACAAGGGGCTGATCGCCGGTCTCAAGGCGGTGAAGGAGCTGTTCCCGGACACGCCCGTGGAGGTGCGTGTCCGGATGGACTCCAAGCTGGTGGTCGAGCAGATGTCGGGCCGCTGGAAGATCAAGCACCCCGACATGAAGCCGCTCGCCGCGGAGGCCGCGGGCATCCTGCCCGCCTCCTCCGTCACGTACGAGTGGATCCCGCGCGCGCAGAACAAGCACGCCGACCGGCTCGCCAACGAGGCGATGGACGCGGGCAGGCGGGGCGAGCAGTGGGACCCGGCGGCCTCGACGGCCGACATGGAGACGACGCGCACCCTGGTCCTCCCGGAGCCGCAGCCCCCGTCCGGCCCGCCCGGCGACGCTGCGGCGGGCGCGGCGAAGGTCCGCGCCGCGATGGCCGCCGCCCGCCCGGCGACGGCCGCCCCGCGGACGGACCCTGCGGCCGCCCCGCAGGTGGGCTGGGGGAGGGCGGCCGACCTGGGCGCGCCCGCCACGCTCGTCCTGCTCCGGCACGGGGAGACGGCCCTCACCCCCGAGAAGCGTTTCTCGGGGAGCGGCGGAAGCGATCCCGAACTGTCGGAGACCGGGCGTCACCAGGCCGCCTGCGCGGCGGAGGCCTTCGCCGCCCGCGGCACGGTCCAGGACATCGTGAGCTCCCCGCTGCGCCGCTGCCGTGAGACGGCGCAGGCCGTCGCCGACCGGCTCGGCCTGGAGGTCCGTATCGAGGAGGGCCTGCGCGAAACGGACTTCGGCGTCTGGGAGGGCCTCACCTTCGCCGAGGTGAGCGAGCGGTACGGCGCCGACCTGACCACCTGGCTGGCGTCCCCGGACGCGGCCCCCACGGGCGGCGGTGAGAGCTTCGCCGAGGTGGCGGAGCGGGTCTCGGCGGCCCGTGACCGGCTGGTCGCCCGCTACGCGGGCCGCACCGCGCTCCTGGTCACCCACGTCACGCCGATCAAGACCCTGGTCCGGCTCGCGCTGGGCGCCCCTCCGGAGTCCCTCTTCCGCATGGAGCTCTCACCCGCCTCCGTCTCGACGGTGGCGTACTACGCCGACGGGAACCCGTCGCTGAGACTCCTCAACGACACCTCGCACCTGCGGTAGCGCGCGTGACGTGGTCCACCGGCCTGCTGGGCTTCGTCGCCGGTCTGCTGATCTCGGTGGCGACCGCCCCCGTGGGGGTGTCCGGAGCGGTCTTCCTGCTGCCGGTGCAGGTCAGCGTCCTCGGTGTGCCGAGCCCGGCGGTGACCCCCACCAATCTGCTCTACAACGTGGTGTCGTGCCCCGGCGCCCTCCTGCGCTACCGCAGCAGCGGCCGGCTCCGCGGGCCGCTGACCCGGCTGCTCGTGGCGGGCGCCGTGCCGGGCGTGCTGATCGGCGCGGTGATCAGGGTCTTCGCCGTACCCGGTGCCACGGTCTTCCGGGCGTTCGTCGCCGTCCTGCTGCTGCCGCTGGGTGCGTGGCTGTGCGCCTGTACGCTGCGGCCCGCCCGGCGTACGGGCGAAGCGGCGCAGCCGTCGCCCCGCGCCACCCGGGCCCTCGCCCTGGCCGTCGGCGTCGCGGGAGGCGTCTACGGCATCGGCGGGGGCTCCCTGATCGGCCCGATCCTCGTCGGCCGCGGGGTCCCCGTCGCCAAGGTCGCTCCCGCCGCGCTCGCCTGCACGTTCGTCACGTCCCTGGTGGGGGCGGGCGCCTACGCGCTGCTGTCCCTGACGACCACGGGCGACATCGCTCCCGACTGGGCGCTCGGCCTGGCCTGCGGCCTCGGCGGACTCTGCGGCGGCTATCTCGGCGCACGGCTCCAGCCGCGCCTCCCGGAGACGGCACTGCGCCTGCTGCTGGGCACCCTCGCCCTGGGCATCGGCCTGCTGTACGCGGTCAGGACGGTGGCCTGAGCGCGACGGCTCGGGCCACCGGGCCGGCCGTGGGCCGGGCGGCGGGCGGCGGGGCTCAGCGGCGGCCCAGTGCCGACGCCTCGGCCGCCAGTCGCTCCACACGCGCCCAGTCCTTGGCCGCCACCGCGTCACCGGGCACCATCCAGCTGCCGCCCACGCAGCCGACGTTGGGCAGGGCCAGGTAGGAGGGCGCCGAGGCGAGCGAGATGCCGCCCGTCGGGCAGAAACGGGCCTGGGGGAGGGGCGAGGAGAGCGCCTTGAGATAGGCGGTGCCGCCCGCGGCCTCGGCCGGGAAGAACTTCATCTCCGTGACCCCGCGCTCCAGCAGCGCGACCACCTCGGAGGTCGTCGAGACGCCCGGGAGGAACGGCACGCCCGAGGCCTTCATCGCGTCCAGGAGGGCGTCCGTCCAGCCGGGGCTGACCAGGAAGCGCGCTCCGGCGGCGACGGTCGCCTCCACGTGCGCCGGGGAGATCACCGTGCCCGCGCCGACCACGGCCCCGGGGACCTCCGAGGCGATCGCCCGGATCGCGTCGAGGGCGGCGGCCGTCCGGAGCGTGACCTCGATCGCGGGCAGCCCGCCCGCGACGAGGGCGCGGGCCAGCGGCACCGCGTCGGCCGCGTCCTCCAGGACGACGACGGGGACGACGGGGGCGAGGTCCAGGACGGAAGCGGACACGGCGGCGGGCGCGGAGGAGGTCATGCGCTCATCCTGCCGCGAGAACCGCACACTGCGCAACGCGCGTTGCGTATGCTGCAACGTTTGGGGTGGGTCGAGCGCACGCCGCCCGGCTCAGTGGATCTCGGTGACCACCACGTCGAGGGCCCACGGCCGCCCCGCCCGCCCGGGAGCCTGCGCCTCCACCACGTAACCGAGGTCGCGTAGCACCTCCACCAGAGCCGCGGGGTCCTTCGGACGGGCCCCGGCCAGCAGCAGATCGCGGACCATCCGGCCCTTCGTCGCCTTGTTGAAGTGGCTGACCACCGACCGCTTCTCCACCCCGTCCACCACCTGGGACTGGAGCACCCGCACACTCGCCGTCCGCCCCGCGACCTCGCCCGCGGGCTTCCACGCCCCGGCGTACGCGGACGAGCGCAGGTCCAGGACCAGCCCGTCCCCGGCCGCCTCGGGCATCACCGACGCCATCGGGGCGCGCCAGTACGCGTTCAGCGCGCCCAGGCCCGGCAGCTTCACCCCCATCGAGCAGCGGTACGAGGGGATGCGGTCGCCCACCCGTACCGCGCCCCACAGACCGGAGAAGACCAGCAGGGACCTCCCGGCCCGTCGCCTGGCCGCCGCGTCGAGCGTGGCCAGGCCGAGGGCGTCGTACAGCACCCCCGTGTAGATCTCCCCGGCGGGCCGGGTCCCGGCCGTGCGCAGTTCCGCGTTCTTCGCGATCTCGCCCCGCAGCCCCTCGCTCAGGCCCAGCACGTCGCGGGCCTTGTCCTCGTCGGCCAGGCAGAGCTCGACCAGCTCGTCGAGGATCGCGGCCCGCGCGTCGGCGAGGCCGGGCAGGGAGAGCGACTCCGGCTTCAGCGGTGCCCCGCGCCCCGAGGCGGCCTTACCTTCGGAGGGCGGCAACAGCACGAGCACGGGGCTTCTCCTTCACACGCGGCACAGGGCTCCGCGCGCGTGGGAGCCCCCCGGCAAGGGTACGGGCCGGACCGCCGCCGGCCCGCCGGGGCGGGTGCGTTCGTACGGGGTGAGAGCGGACGCGTTCGTACAGGGAGGGACGGGCGCGTACGCACGGTCGCCGAGGCCCCCGGCGACCGGCTTGTCCCCCTCTCGTACGATCACGTCCTCGGTTACGGGCTGCGTACCGACTCCGTCCCAGGGAAGGTCTCATGCGTGAGTGACCTCGCCATCGCCCCCACGGCCGGCAGGCCCCGGCAGATCATCGCGGCCGCCCGCGCTCTCCTCGAGGCGGAGGGCCCCGAAGCGCTGACCATGCGCCGGCTGGCCGACCGGGTGGGGGTCAAGGCGCCGTCCCTCTACAAGCACTTCCCGGACAAGTCGTCCGTGGTCGCGGCCCTGGCGGCCGAGATGCTCCGGGAGACCGCCGGGGTCCTGGCGGCCGCCGAGGCGGCGGCCCCGGGCTCCTTCTCCGCGCTCGCCACCGCGTACCGCACCTACGCCCTGGCCCACCCGCACCTCTACCTGCTCACCATGGGGCGCACCCTGCCCGGCGGGGCGGCTGCGGACGCCGCGGCGGCCCCGCTGTTCCGCGCGGCGGGGGGCGACGAGGACCGGGCCAGGGCGGCCTGGGCCTTCGCCCACGGCATGGTGGTCCTGGAACTCAACGGCCGCTTCCCCCCGGGCGCCGACCTCTCGGCGGCCTGGGAGGCGGGCATCACCGCCTTCACGGCCTGACGGCCCCACGCGCCCGGCG